>CAVSMF010000007.1:0-150317 GCA_963728975.1 uncultured Verrucomicrobiae bacterium | reverse complement strand
GAACTTTTTTTCCGGGGCTGGCCACAACTTTGGCCAAAGGCCCACCTTTGTATTGTTTTTACGAAAAAGATCAAGCCTATAAGTGGACGGGACGGACGGGGGGGCCGAAACCGCGGGCTCGCAGGAGCTCGCCCCTCCATTTCTTGGGCGAACAGGCGCAGGGAGCGAAGGGCTCAGCGCCGAATCGCAAATGCGAGTGACGCTCACGGCTCGATCAGTTCAACGGCAGGAAAATAGAGTCGATACCGCTCCAAATCGCGTGTCGCCAGCGGCCAGCCCATCAACTGCGCATGCGCTCCGATAAAGAAATCGGGCAACGGAATCGGCGACGCTTTGCCGCCGCCCGATCGCCGACGGGTTGATTTGTATTGACTGTATACCCGGCCACAAAGCACGGCAGCGCCAACGGGAACATCCAGGATCTCGAAACCTTCAGTCCGTAGCGCGTCCTCGATCGCCTCGGCATCGTCTTGCCCTGCGCATAACTCAGCAAGGACAACAGCATTGATTGCAGCACCTCCGGCCGCGATCGCGCTTGCGATTAAGGCGCTGGATGAGGAGCGAAACCGGGATCGGCGATCGTGGGCATCGACCACGATGTTCGTGTCGACCAAAATCACACTTCGCGAGTAATTTTGCGAAGTTCTTCCCAGCTCATTGCCGGCTTGAATTTGGAAGCTCCGATTGCTTTGAGAACGGCTGCCTTGCTCCGCTTTTTCCGCGGCTGTCGCCGATAAACCCGCCTGAGAACCAATTCGTGATCTTTTTGCTCGCAGGCGAAGACGTCCCCCGGAACTGCCCCCGGGATTACGACGCGCTTCTTGCTGTCTGCCGTCAATGTCATAGTGGGATTATCCCACGTGCCTCTCGCCGAGTCAAGGCTGGGCGGAGGGGAGAGGACGGAGGGCGAAAAAAATCCCAAGCAAAGTCCTCGGAGGACAGCCAGGTAGGGACGCATCTCCGAGGCGTCCGGGGATGCCGTTGTGGGGCGTTTCGTCTTCCGGCATAAACCTTTAGATCGTTTGCAATGCCGACTGCTTTAAGCAGTCAGCTTCATCCCTCCGCCTTCCGGCATAAACCCTTGCATCGTTTGCAATGGCGACTGCTTTAAGCAGTCAGCTTGTTCGCGGCAACAGATCCTTTCGCTTCCATCTCCCCGTCTGGAAGCCTCAACCTCCAGGGCAGTCGCCACCAACCCACCGTCTCGTGACCCATTTTCGGGCACCGGCCATCTCGCAACCCATTTTCGGGCACCCACTATCTCGCCACCGATCAAGTTTGTATGCCGACTGCTTTAAGCAGTCAGTTCATCTATCCCGCCTTCCGGCATGAACCTTTAGATCGTTTGCAATGGCGACTGCTTTAAGCAGTCGGTTCATCCATCCCGCCTTCCGGCATGAACCCTTGGATCATTTACATTGCCGACTGCTTTGAGCAGTCAGTTCATCCATCCGCCTTCCGGCACGAACCTTTAGATCGTTTGCAATGCCGACTGCTTTAAGCAGTCATCTTCCTCGCGGCAACAGATCCTTTCGCTTCCATTCCCCCGCTCGCAAGCCTCAAACGCCGGGGCCGATCGCCACCCACCCACCATCTCGTGACCCATTTTCGGGCACCCGCCATCTCGCCACCAATCAGTTTCTATGCCGACTGCTTTAAGCAGTCAGCTCATCCATCCGCCTTCCGGCATAAACCCTTGGATCCTTTGCAATGGCGACTGCTTTAAGCAGTCAGCTTGTTCGCGGCAACAGATCCTTTTCGCTTCCATTCCCCCGCTCGCAAGCCTCAACGCCGGGGCCAGTCGCCACCCACTATCTCGCAACCCATTTTCGGGCAACCACAATCTCGCCACCGATCAGTTTCTATGCCGACTGCTTTAAGCAGTCACCTCATCATCCCTCCGCCTTCCGGCATAAACCCTTGCATCGTTTGCAATGGCGACTGCTTTAAGCAGTCAGCTTCCTCGCGGCCACAGACCTTTTCGATTTCCATCTCCCGCTCGGAAGGCCTCAAACGCCGGGGGCAATCGCCACCAACATCTCGTGACCCATTTTCGGGCACCGGCCATCCCGCCACCAATCAGTTTCTATGGCGACTGCTTTAAGCAGTCAGCTCATCATCTATCCGCCTTCCGGCATAAACCCAAACCTTTGGATCGTTTGCAATGGCGACTGCTTTAAGCAGTCAGCTCATCCATCCTGCCTTCCGGCATAAACCCTTGGATCATTTACATTGCCGACTGCTTTAAGCAGTCACCCTGTTCGCGGCAACAGATCCTTTTCGCTTCCATCTCCCGCTCGGAAGGCCTCAAACGCCGGGGGCAATCGCCACCCAACATCTCGCCATCTCGCCACCCATTTTCAAACCGACTGCTTTAAGCAGTCGTCTGGCATGGAGTTACCGAACCAATCAAGAGAACGGACTGAAAACGCCCCTCGGTGTAGGCAACGGCTAGTTTTTGATGAAACGCGGGCGAGATTTTCGACCGGAGCGACGCCAGGATTGGCGAGGTGTTTTGGCCATACTCACAAATGGTCGCTTCGAGAGCGTGTGGATTACAAGCTGTTGGAGAGCTGGGAATGTCCGATGCCTCCGATTGGCGCGAAAAAGCCGACATCCGTTTTTCCTACGACTGGTGACCAACCGAGCCGCTGCCATCATCGCGAGCTCCCGCTGCACAGTTCGCAGGGCAAGCGTAGTGTCGCGTGCCGCGTCACGCCCATAGGTTTCTCGAGTGGGATCAAAGAACAACAATCGCAAGATCTCAGCTCGAACGTGAGGAAAGAGGAGGTGCAATAGGTCGGTTTGCGTCTCTGGGTTCGTTGTCGCCATCTCGGCATCATGAGGCGACTGCTTTAAGCAGTCACGACCAATTACAGCGACAGCAAAATGTTTAAATATCGTTAGTCGATCGCTGCGCGAGTCCACATTTTGTGGCCGCTCGAGGCATCAACAGGTTTGACGTCAGTCGCTCGTGATCAAGCTGAATCGATTGCTCTTGATACTGACTGCGTAAACCATTCAATTTTACGTTCCAGGTCCGGAACTGGCCGAGCGCAATCGGCAATTGCTTAGGAGACTTTGCGGATAGTTAGAGAAATGCCTGAGCACAGTCGTGCCGGTCCGATGGGCCGTTCAAATACAGGAATCCGAGACGACAGGACTACGGACGGCGGACGGAGCGGTAAGAGCAGGGAGCAAGGAGCGGGGAAAAAAGCACCAGGAACCAAACCCCCCGCCTCCGCCAAGCCGCCTTATAACCAATAACCAAGTCCCGTCGTCAGAGGACAGCGGTTAGCTCCGGAACCGAGTAGCCCGCTTGCGCGATAAACGGCGCCCAAAACTCGGGTTCATAGGTCATCCATTTATGACACCCAAATGGGAGCACATTGCCGCACTCGGAGAAAAGCCGGCGCGGATTAGTCTCGAATGAAAACTGCCGCCCCTCCTCGTAGGGCGCAACCCGAAACCAAGGGAAACGTTGGGCCACAATCCGACACCAGAAAAAATCTTCCTGCCCTTCGTAATCATTGAATGGGGCAAAAAAGTTGTTCCGCGAGGTTAACGATACCAAAGTTTCGTTCAAGCTGCGCTTTCGTTTTCGCCACTCCTGGAGCACTTCGCCGGCGGGCTGCTGATAACGCCAGGTGCGTGAAACCCGTAAAAAAGCCTGCGTCCGCCGCAAGCAAAAGCCTGAATTTCCCACCCCAGCCGGCCTTGCATCCGGTTCTGCCGAATCGTATCCCTCAAACCAGGGCGCGCCGATGTAGTCCCATCCTCGGTCGCACCAATGAATAAGGTCATCCCGGAAAACGAATGCATCCAATTCGTGAGTAAGGATGTAGTCGAACTCTGAATAGCGCCGGTACAACCACGGCAAAATTTTCAGACGATTGTAAGCACCAAGACTAGCCAGCCAGTGAGCCGGGATAAAGTCTATCTCCAAGCCCGGCGCAATAGTCCGATAAGCGTCAACATTAAGACCGATCGGGCAGATCAAGCGGATGGGATGATCGCCCAAAACCCGGCAGCATTGCTCCAAAGAGATCCGCTCATACCATTCCAGATTCGCCTTGTGCGTGAAAATCAGAACAACGACAGGTTTAGACATGCTGTTATGCGAGACTCATGATGGAAGACGGAGGGCGGAAAAAGCACCAAGCACCAATAACCAAGCACCAGGGAAGCACCAATATTTTCAATAACCAATAACCCGTTAACCAGTAACCAAGTCCGGTCGTCAGAGGTCGCAAGTCAGAAACCTCTCGCCGCCGGAGGCGCCTCCCACACTTTTTTCCCTTGGTGCTTTCTTGACCGTTGAGCGTCGGGACGGACGCCTCGGAGATGCGTCCCTACCTGGCTGTCCTCTGATCGCCGGCTTCTGACCTCTGACCGGTGATCGCCTCCCTCCTGGCGATTGAGGTCAATCGCCGCTACCTGCTCGCTTTTCGTTGAGCGTTGAGCGCCTGCCATCGGACGGCCCCGAATCCTTTCGGGGTTGAGCGCCTGCTCGCCGTGGCGGGACGGCCCCGAATCCTTTCGGGGTTGAGCGCCTGCTCGCCGTGGCGAGACGGCCCCGAATCCTTTCGGGGTTGAGCGTTGGGACGGACGCCTCGGCCTCTGGCTTGGAGCAGCCGACAGCTCGGAAAGAGATGCGTCCCTACCTGCGCACTCCCCCTATCTTCGATCTCCAACTTTCTACTTTGTACTCCTACTTTTCTGCCGTCCTCTGTCCTCCGTTCTCTGTCGTATGTCAATCCTGGCGCGCAAATCGGGCCGAGCCGGACTGATGGTCGATCGAAATGTAATCTGAATAGACTTTCCTCGCCCAGCCGCGCAGGCCGCGCTCGGGCTCGCTCGCGCGGAGAAGATCGGAGTTAGAAGTTAGTAGATCGGCGCTCGCACCAGCGGGCTCGCGGGAGCTCGCCCCTCCATCTCGTCGCGTTGCGCTTCGCGCTTCGCCCTTTGCTCGATCCGCCGCGACCTGGCGGCCGCGCAGCCAGTCGCGGACCGGGACGACGAAGCCGGTCTTCGGACGATTCATCAATGCATCGGGAAATTCTATTGGCGCGCTCCGGGCCAGGTCGCGCTTTGACGGCGGATTGTTTCCGGCCAGCAACGGGGCGATTTCCTTAAAAAAACCGATATCGACCAATGGCACCCGGATCTCGACCGAGTGGGCCATGCCCGCCCAATCGGAATCGCGCAACAGTTGGTTGCGCATGTAGCAGTTCAATTCCAGGGCCGATATTTTCGCCCGATCGTTGGTAGGGACAGCGCGCTGCGCTGTCCGGCCGCCGCAGCGCGGCGGCCCTACCGAATGATTGGCAATTCCCTCCAACCGGCCTAACACGTTCAGTTCTTCCCAGCCTTGCCGGACCATTTCCTTCGGCAACAACGACGATAGTTCCCAGGGCATGAACAGGCCGCGTCGCAGCAAATACGCACCTGGCATCGTCGATCCGTACTCGAATAACCCGGCGTACTTCGCCGAGACCCGGCCGCCTAACCAGGGAGAAAACATCTTGCGAAGAAAAACGCCGACAGCCGGCATCGCCCTAAATGGCCGCAGCCACCGCGCCATCGCCGGCACATCCCGGAAACTTTCGTAACCGCCAAACAATTCGTCGCCGCCCAAACCCGACATCGCCACTTTCAACCCCGCCCGTTTCGCCGCCAGACTCACAAAGTATGTGTTCACTCCGTCGATCGATGGCTGATCCATGGCGTCGAAAAGATTGTCCGATTCGTTCTCGAAATCGTCGCGCGACACCCAGATGGTTTGATGATCGGTGCCTAACCGGCGGGCCACTTCCTCGGCCAGCGGGACTTCGTCGTCGGGTGTCCCCCGAAATTCATTGAACCCGAGGGTAACGGTCTTGAGGTTTTTGTGCGCCTCGGCGGCGAACGCGGCGATGGTGGTGGAATCGAGCCCGGCGGAGAGGAACACGCCGACCGGCACGTCGGCGACCAGATGATAGCGGACGGATTCGGCGAGAGCGGTGCGGAGGAGATCATCTGGCGAAGAGGACGGAGGACAGAGGACAGAGGACAGTGAAGCGGGCTCGCGGGAGCTCGCCCCTCCATGGCGGAGAATCGCCGAGATGCTGCAGAAGCACCGCGGCGCGTCCGCGCCATCGCGCCCGATGCGCATGCTATGCCCCGCGGGCAAACTCCGGATGTTGCGAAACATGGTGAACGGCTCGGGAACGTGTCCCCAGAGAAAGAAGCCTACGTGACCGGCCGGATCGGGAGTCAGATTGATTTTTCCGCCGGCCAGGAGCGCTTTTACCTGCGAGGCCACCCGGAACGTTTTGCCGTCGTCGCTATAATAGAGCGGTTTGATCCCGAACGGATCGCGGGCGAGCACGAGTTCCTGCTTTTTATTATCCCAGATCACGAACGTGTACATGCCGCGGAGATCGTCGAGCATCGCTTCCCCGCGCGTGGCGTAGAGGGCTAGAAGGACTTCGGTGTCGCTGTTGGATTGAAATGGGTAGCCCTGAGCGATCAACTGGGCCCGCAGTTCCGCGTAATTATAGATCTCGCCGTTGAAAATGATGGCGAGGGAGCGGTCGGGCGCCTGCTCGCGAAAGCTTTCGGAGTTAAACATCGGCTGGGCGCCGGCCGGCGACAGATCTATAATAGAGAGGCGGCGATGACCGAGGCCGACCCGGGCGTCATCGGAGAACCATTCGCCTTCGCCGTCGGGGCCGCGCGCGGTCATCCGGTCGCGCATCCGGCGGACTTCGTCGCGATCGACGGGGAGAGCGTCACCGGAATAAGCGAATACTGCGGCGATTCCACACATGCTAGGAGGCTACCACGGAACTGTTTTGCGGTCGGGTTGCACGCGCGCGCGACGGGACGACCGGACGACAGGACGACAGGACTACGAGACCACGGGACAACGGGACTACAGGACCACAAGACAACGAGACCACGGGACTACGAAATGGGACTACGAGACTACCGACCACCGGACCACATGCACATATTTCGCGGAGCGAAATGCAAAGCGCCAAGGGCCAGGGGCAAAGTGCTAAGAGCAAAGCGCAGAGGGCAAGGGAGGGGCAAGAAATAGGAAAAACGCAGCGCATCTTGGATTATTAATGCCCGGGAAAAGTTCGTTATTTTCAGCGTTATTCTGGGGCGGAACTGGTCGGGCCCGGTCATTGTACCACAGTGCCGCACCAAATACACCCTTGGCCCTTAGCCCTTCCTTGCCCTTCGCCCTTTGCCCTGCCGATTGAGAGCCTGCCCTGAGCGAAGTCGCATGGGTCAACCGCCGCTACCTACCCGCATGATCTGCGTCCGAGGCGGGACCACGGGACAACGGGACCATATTTCGCGGAAGCGAAATGACCACCGGACCACAGGCGCTCACAAAGTGAGAAGCTTTTCGCAACTTAACTTCAAAGAGCACGGGAATTGGAGTGATGGAATAAGTGGGACGACACGAGGTCAGTCCCTCCCGGGAAAACGTTCGCGTTTTCTACGTTCTACTTTCCATCTCCTGCACGCTACGCGTGCCCGTCGCCGCTACCTGTCTTCTTGCCTCCCCCGTGCTCCCGCGCTCTGCCTTTGAATTCGTAAACAAACGTCGCCGCCTGGCATAGCCATTCCAACCGCTGCTCGGGCGTTAACCGGTGAAATTCGGTGTGACCGTCAAAATCTTCCGGCGTGCACCGGGCCAGCGCTCGCTCGAATTCTTCCCGGGTCGATTTTCTCCTCAGATTCATTTCGGCTCGTTCTCGATCAACTTCGAAAGCTCAGTCACGTCCAAAAGGTCTTTCGGACGAAGCGGCACAATCTCTTTCTTAATTTCCAACAAACGCCGTCTGGAAGCAATGCGCACCCTTGCTCCGCCGATGTCAACCGCGTCGGCTCCTTCGCTCAACCGTTCGAACGACAGCTTCGGACTGAGAAAAATATCGAGGTGTCGAAGCGGTTGATCAAAATCAGCCAAACTAAAAACGAGCGCACCTTTGTCGACCACCATCGAGCGGACAAATTCAGGATCGCCTATATCAGCCAGCGACACGGGAACCCGCGGTTGTAATTTCAATTTTTCCACAGCCGTTATCAAGCGGTTTAAATTTGCCTGAGTCATCTCGACCGCTATATCGAGATCAAGCGTAACACGTTCGACCCCATGCAAAACGCAGGCCACCCCTCCGCCGACTATAAATTCGACGCGGGCCTCAGCCAGGGTAACGAGCATCTCTTTGAGGTAATTTTCCATCGGTGGCTGCTCTCTTTCCAGCAATCCCAGAGGTAGCGCAACTTTGCAAGTTGCGAACCTTTTAGATGGCAAGTTGAAAACTTGCCCTACTCCCGCCCTTTGCACCGGCCGCCGCTACCATTTCCCTTCCGTCATTCGCGTGTTTCGCGGGCAGAATGCCTGTTGCGCCCCTGCCTGCTCTTCCTGCGTTCCTCTTCCTTAGAAATTCTCCTTCCTGGCTTCCAGATTAAATCCCCTCTTCTCCCGGCGTCTCACAGAGACGCCCTACAACTCCTGCTTTTTTTTCGCGTTCATTCGCGTGTTTCGCGGGCAGAAGTCTGCTCTTTGCTCTTTGCCCCTAGGCAATTCTTTCCAGGAAAAAATTCCCAAGCACCAGCACATCCATTTTGGTCCGCAGAAAACAATCGAGCGCTTCCTCCGGATAACAAACAACCGGCTCGTTCTCGTTGAACGAGGTGTTGAGCACCATCGGGATATCGGTCAGATCCCGGAAAAGTTCGATCAACCGGTAATACCGAGAATTTGTCGCCTTGTGCACGGTCTGGAGCCGGCCCGACCCGTCCACGTGCGCAATCGCCGGCACCAGTTCCCGATGTTTCGGACGGAGCTGAAACACTTCCATCATGAACGGGACATCGTCGTCCTGTTCGAACCATTCCGACACTTCTTCGCGCAAGATCGACGGAGCAAACGGCCGGAACGATTCGCGCCGTTTGATTTTCGCGTTCAAGATCTCTTTCATATCGGCCCGGCGCGGATCGGCCAGGATCGATCGGTTACCCAGGGCGCGCGGGCCCCATTCCATCCGGCCCTGAAACCAGCCGACGATTTTTCCATCGGCGATGGCTTGGGCCGTCCGTTGCGATAACTCCTCCTCCATCCCGATAAACGTTACCGAACAACCGGCCTCGCCGATTTCCTTGCGTCGCCAGTCGAGCAAGGCATGGATTTCTTCGTTAGTCGCTGATGGTCCGAGGTAAGCGGAATCGAGACGTCGATCCGAGCGAAGCTCGTAAACGCTTGTAGAGGTGTCTGTGCCAGACACCTGTTTCTCGGAATAGGCGGCTGGAATTTCGGCCTCTGGCTCGGAGGAGCCGACCCTCCGGCCTGGAGACCCTACGGGCCGGAAGCGGGCTCGGAGAGATTGCGGATTGCCGATTGCGGATTGTTTATCGGAATAGGCGGTTGGCACAACCGCCTCTACAGGGCGCGCATTCGCCAATCGCGAATGGACCACCGCGGCCGCGCCGATAGCGCCGCCGGCGTCGCCTGCCGCGGCCGGCAGATACATCCGCTTGAACGCGGTCCGCCGGTAGACCTTCCCGTTAGCCACCGAGTTCATCGCGCATCCGCCGGACAAGGCCAGGTTATCGCTCGGATGTTGTTTATGAAGCGCGCCCAGCAATTCGAAGAAGGCCTTTTCGTAAACGGTCTGGACCGACCGGGCGATATCCTTGTGCCGCTGTTCGAGAGGATCGCTCGCCACCCGGGCCGGGCCTAACAGGTCGACCAGGGCGTATTGATAGAGCCGGCCGACCTCCGGGGCGCAATCGTTCCAGCTGTAGGAGACGTTGGCGGTATGATGCCGGAAATATTTCAAGTTCAACCGGAACGTGCCGTCGGTTTGAATTCGAACCACATCCCGCAATTGCTCGACATATTTGGGTTCGCCGTAAGGCGCCAGACCCATCACCTTGTATTCGTCTCCATAGTGGGGGAAGCCGATGAACTGGGTCAGGGCGGAATAGAAAATGCCTAACGAGTGCGGGAAATAGACGCGGGCGCCGATGCTGAGCTGGTCGCCCTGGCCGAATCCCATGGCGGTGCTGGCGAAATCGCCGAACCCGTCGATGGAAATGCAGGCAGCTTCGTTGAATCCGGAGACGTAAAAGGCGGAGGCGAGATGGGCCAGGTGATGCTCGACATGATGGACCTGGGCTTCGATTGCGTGGCCGTAAGCCTGTTCCAGGCGTTCCTTGACCGAGGCGGCGCTGCGCATGTTTGTGATTTTTTGCCACATCAATCTCGGGCTGGGCCAATGACTCAGAACGAAGGCAAGCCGGCGCGGGTTGTTGGCGCCTGGCTGACGGTTGATCGCGATATGCTCGATCTCATGGAGGGACAAGCGGGCTTCGCGCAAACAGGAATCGATGGCCATGGTGGGGAGGCCGGCCCAATGTTTGATCCGGCGAAAACGTTCTTCCTCGGCGGCGGCGACGAGTTTGCCATCGACGATCAGGCAGGCAGCGGAATCGCCGTGGTAAGCGTTGAGGCCGAGGATGGTCATCTATTGATTGCGGATCGCGGAATGCGAATTGCGGAATGCGAACGCTACCATGGGATTGCGGATTGCAGCGTTGCGATCTTAACGTCGTGACTTCGCTGTTCGACCGCTGGCCACAAAGATTGCCAATAACTCTCCTGCTTCGGTTTTCAATCTTCTACATTGATCGGCGTCGCCAATGCCCGCTTCCTCCAGAAGTTCCAACCAATAGCTCGTCTCCGAGGACTCCTTTTCACAAATGCTGATTTTATGGATAAAATCATCGTGTGATGCCGCTCGATTAGCTTCACGATAGTTCGCACCAATTGAAGTACCGCTTCTGAGGATCTGATACCCCAACACGTCAGCTGACTTCCTTTTAGGAAGGCCATCGACGAGCTGGATAATTGCCAGGGCGAGCTGTTTTGTCCTGATCTCTAATTGTTTCTTCATGCTGACTATATTGAGACTCCGACAGAATAACGCAATTATCGAACCGGCTATTACGGCCTATCTTCTGTTCCGCAATCCGCAATCCGAAATCCGAAATCTGGCCTTATTTTTCGCCGCAAGGAGGGAGTTCCTCTCCATAGCGAAAAACAAGGCCCGGCAGCGCCGCCGCCCGGGCCAGACGGGGAATGAAAATCCGCGGCTGAGCGATGAGTCGGAACAGCCAGCCGAGATAGAAACGGTCGGCCCAGGTTGGAATCGTTACCTGGTCGCCGGTCAAAAATCCGAGCGCGGCCCCGATGCAATGAATGGCCGGACGGTAGGACAGACTATCTCGCAGATACATGCCTAACTTCTCCTGGGGGCCGTTGCCGATCCCAATCACGACGTGGGCCGGACGATCGCGCTCAATTTTGCCGAGCAGTTCCGGGTCGATGACTACCGCGGAATAAAAGGGGGCGACATAACAAGCGCCCGGTTCGATGGCCAAGCCTTCGGGGCCGGCCCACTCCAGCAGTTTCTTTTTCGCCCGTTCGCTGGGCAAAACAAAATAGTTTCGCCGCCCTTGCCTGAAGCTGTCCTGCCTAACGAGCGAGTTCAGGTAAGTAAGTCCCGAAATCCGCCGGAGTTTCTCGCCCCGAAGAGTTTTCCAGGTGAGCACCATCAATCCGCTATCAGGGATGGTCAGGTCAGCAGTGACCATGGCCCTGCGGTAAACCTCGTCGCGCTGCAATCGGACCAGGGCCGGGGCGGCCGGGACGGTGACGGCACCGCCGTTCCGGCACATCTGGTCGACTGCTTCTTCGGCGGTGCCGTTGAAAAAGCGGAGGCCGAGGATCTGGACCGTGTCAGGCATTTGAAGAAAGTAGAATTTAGAAATTAGAAAACGAAGAGGAAAGACAATGTAGCTGAGAGTGGAGAGCCAGGATTTCGGTTTCGGCGACTCCGCCGAAACGCCGATTCATTTTATTTTCGTGTGCCCAAAACACGATGCGCATTCGGCGTTCACTGTAGCAACCGGCCTGTGGCCGGTTCCAACGATGGTCGATGTAGCCAACGTTCTACGAACCGTGCGGTATCATGGCATTGCTTACAAAACCGGCCACAGGCCGGTTGCTACAGTGAAAATGTAGCGCAAGCCTCCGGCTTGCGGGCAAGCACCAGGGAAGCACCAATATTCAATATTCAATATTCAATATACCCAGTAACCAGTAACCAAATCCCGTCGTCAGAAGTCGCAAGTCAGAAACCTCTCGCCGCCGGAGGCGCCTCCCACACTTTTTTCCCTTGGTGCTTTCTTCACCGTTGAGCGTTGGACGTTGAGCGTTGGACGTTGAACGTTGAACGTTGAGCGTTTCCCTGGCGTCTGACACAGACGCCCTACAATGCCTTTTGCGTCTACACGCCCCTTGCGTCCGACACAGACGCCTCTACACGCCCTCCATTTCCTTTCCTACTTTCTACTTTCTAATTTATACTTCCACCCCCGTGTCTTCCAGTACCACCGTCGTTTCCCCCAGCTCGGTCGGCCATCCCCCGCCTGCAACGCTGCGCGCAGCACTGCGGGCAGGTCTGTTCTCTGTCCTCTTTCTCCTTTTCCTCTGGTTCGTCCTCTGCCGGCACCTCAGCGCGGAATGGAGTTATAACGAGCAATACAACTACGGCTGGTTCGTCCCCTTCTTCGCCCTTTATCTTTTCTGGTTGCGCTGGGAAGACAGACCACTGCCGCAAGCGGCAGTGGAAGCTCCAAGCTCCAATCTCCAAACTCCAATTCGCAATCCGAAATCCCTGCCCGCAATGCATGGCGTAGCGTTGCAGGCGGGCGCAATCCGCAATTGTTGGATCGCTCTGGCGATCGCCATCCTCACCCTGCTCTTGGTCTTGCCCGTGCGCTTGATCGAAGTCGCCAACCCCGATTGGCGGCTGATCAGCTGGATCCACGCAATCGCCGCCGTTACCCTGACGTTGTTAGTCATCTGGTGGATCGGCGGCAAACCGTGGCTCCGGCATTTTGCGTTTCCGGTGCTCTTCTTCCTGGTCTCGGTCCCGTGGATCAGCGCGATCGAGGAGCCGATCGTCCAGGGACTGATGCCGACCGTGGCCTCGATCGCAACCGGGGTCCTCTCCCTTTTTGGGATTCCGGCCGAGGTGCAGGGAAACCTGATTCACATCAGCAGCGGGACGGTCGGGGTAAGCGAGGCGTGCAGCGGGGTGCGCTCCTTGCAAACGGCGATCATGGTGGGCCTGTTGTTTGGCGAATTGAAACGGCTCAATCTGTTTCGCCGGATCGTGCTGGTGGTTGCGGCCATCGCCATTGCTTTCCTGGCCAACTGCGCGCGCGCGTTTTTTCTGGTGTGGATCGCGGCCTCGCGCGGGGTGAACGACCTGGAACGCTGGCACGACATTGCCGGATACGCCATTGTCGGACTGGTATTCTTCGGTTGCCTTGGCCTAACCGCATGGTTGGCAGGAAGGAAAGTAGAAAACCAGAAGACGGAGGACCCGCCTTCGCGCAGCTACGGCGTGGCGAACGGAGGACAGAGGTGCAGAAACTCCATCACTCCAATACTCCATCACTCCATCACTCCCCTCACCCGCTCTGTTGCTCGCAGCGCTCGTCTGGCTGTTGCTGGTCGAGGTCGGCGTCGAATTTTGGTACCGCGCCCACGAAACAAATCTCCGGCCTAACGCCCAATGGTCGGTCCGCTGGCCGGAATCGGCGGCGGAATTTCGCGATCTGCGAATTAACGACCGGACACGCGATATTCTGCATTACGATCAAGGTCGCGGCGCGCTCTGGCGGGATGCACCGCTCAATGGTGAGAACAGCGACATGGGTTCGGCCGCGTTCATCGAACCGAGGTCGCTGCTCTATTTTTTCCGGTGGCATCCCGGACATAACAGCGCGTTGCTGGCGAATGCCCACCGGCCGGATGTCTGTTTGCCCGCGACCGGCTGGCATCAGACCGGCGATTACGGGGTGCGCGCCTATCAAGTCGCTCCGAATCTTGCCGTGCCGTTCCGGCATTTTGTTTTTGCCCATGAAGGCCCGGGCCGAACCCAGTATGCCCACGCGTTTTATTGTGTCTGGCAGGACCGGGTCGGTCCACGGAACGGCGGCTTCCCAGCCGCCGACACTGCGGCTGCTGCTGCGAACACTTCGACGGGAGAATCGGATTCAGTCACGCGAAGCATGGCCGGGGCGCCATCGGCCTGGTCGAGAAAAGAGCGGATACAAGCGGTTATGCAAGGCCGGCGCGACCTGGGGCAGCAAGTAATGGAGTATTTATTGATCGAGCCGCGCCAAATCAGCGCGGCTGAAGCCGAGGAAATTTTCGCGCGCGAAGCGCGCAAGTTGATTGTGCCGAGCGGGGGAACGCGGGGAGAAGAAAACCCCAAGCACCAATAACCAAGCACCAGGGAAGCTCCAATATTCAATATTCAATCACCAATAACCAAGTCCCGCGTTAGCGGTGACGGGAGTCAGAGGACGGCCAGGTAGGGACGCATCTCCGAGGCGTCCGGAGGGGAGGGAGAAGAAAACCCCAAGCACCAGGTCCCGGAGGACAGAGTTGAGAGCAGGGAGCGGGGAAATAAAGCACGAAGTCCCAAGCACCAGGGTTTCCGATTTTTTTAACCGCGGATAACACGGATGACTCGGATTTGGGGGCTCGAATGACAAATCATTACTCCATTACTCCATCGCCGCCCTTCCTAGCTTCCCCGGGCGCCAACGGAGATGCGCCCCTACCTGGGACTTGGTTACTGGTTAACGGGTTATTGGTGATTGAATATTGGTGCTTCCCTGGTGATTGGGGCTTGGTGCTTGGTCCTTTTTCCCCGCTCTCAACTCTCAACTCTCTCTCCTCCGGTGCTTGGTGCTTTCTTCGCCCTCCCTCCCCGGCGTCTCACAGAGACGCCCTACAATCGCGGTTCCTGCCTTCCTGCATTCCTTAGCTATTCTCCTTTCTGGTTTCCTGGTTTCCTGATTGGCGTTACAGTTTCCCCGTGTTTTCCAGGTTTTTTGAGCGCTCCGACCTCCCCCTCAGCGAAGGGGAATTGCAGATTCGACGCCGCAAAGTGCGACGGATCTTTTTCCTCATCGGCGCAGTTTTGGTTCTCGCTGTCGCCGGATATTTTTCCGCCCGACCCACCGTTAACGCGGTGCGCGCCTGGCAGGCGCGGCGTCACGCTCAAAAAGCGTTCGCGTTCATCGACCAACAAAAATGGACCGAGGCCCGGACGGAAGCGGTGGCGGCTTATCAATTGCGATCGACCGAACCGCAGGCGATTCGGGCAGTGGCCCGGCTTCTTTCCCGGGCGGGACAGACTGATGCCTTAACTTTCTGGAAGGAACTGCGCGCGCGCGGGAAGTTGACCCGGACAGACTTACGGGATGAGGCCGCGGTGGCGTTGAAAGGCGCACGAGCTCGATGTCGCCGCCGGCGCGATCAAAGAACTGCTCAACGAGAAAGGCGGGCCGCCGCCGTCCGATTTATTGCTGGCCGCGGAACTCTCGATCGAACGCCGGGATCTGGATGATGCGACGGTTCCGATTCACAAAGTTTTCGAGAATGCGGCCGCGACCGATCGCGACCGGTTTCGCGCCACATTGCTCCTGGCCAATGTTCTCCGGAACAAAGGCGCTCAGAATCAAACCGAGGTGTTTGATCATCTGGTTAAACTGGCGCGGGGGTCTAACGACGTAAGCCTCGACGCGCTGGTCGCGCTTGGTCAGACATTTCTTCAATCGAAAAATCCGTGGCCGAGTCCGGGCGGCATGTCGGTGGACGACCTGATCCAGGGCCTTGATACCCATCCCCTGGCCAAACCGGAGCATAAACTGCTCGCGGTCGATCTTCGGATTCATCAACATCCGGAAGAGCGGGAAACGATCCTGCGGAGCGCGATCGACCGGTTCAAGGGCGGCGACAACGCGACCTTGATTGCGCTGGCCGGCTGGTTGAATGCTCACGGCGAATACCAGCGCGAGCTCGACACCATTTCCCGGCAACGGGCGATGCAGACCCGGGAACTTTTCTTTCAACATGTGGATGCGCTCGGCGCCCTCGGGCGGTGGGATGAGATCCGGAAACTGATCGAGAGCGAGCAATTCCCACTCGATCCGGTGGTCGAGCACATGTATCTGGCCCGCTGTTTCGCCCAGCAAAATCAAACTGCCGGAGCGGAGAACAACTGGCGGCGCGCCCTGGAAGCGGCGGCGGGCGATCTCCAGAAGCTGATCACGCTGGGCGATTACGCGGAGAAGAACGGCGCGCTCGATGTCGCAGCCGGGGCGTTCCAGGCGGCGGTGGCGGTATCGCCGAAATCGCGGATCGCCCAGCAAGGGCGGTTACGGGTGGCTTACGCGCAGCGCGACACAAAAAAGATCCACGCGATTTTGACAGAGCTGTTGAAGATTTGGCCTAACGACACCGCGGTGCAGAACGACGAAGCCTACACCCGGCTGCTACTGTTGAAAAGAGAGGACGGAGAACGGAGAACGGAGGACGGAGGAAAAGTAGAAAATGGAGGGGCGAGCTCCCGCGAGCCCGGGGAGGTAGCGGCGGATGGGGCAAAGGGCGAAGGGCAAAGGGCAAAGGTAGCGGCGATTGACCCCAATCGCCAGGGTGGAAACAACGACCAGAAGGCAGAAGATAGCGGCGAAAATGCTCAACCCCGAAAGGATTCGGGGCCGTCCGATGGCAGGCCCTCAACGCTCAACGCCCAACGCCAAATGAAAAGCGGGGAGGTAGCGGCGATTGACCCCAATCGCCAGGGGGAGGCGATCACGGGTCAGAGGTCAGAAGCCGGCGATCAGAGGACAGCCAGGTAGGGACGCATCTCCGAGGCGTCCGGGATGGAGGGACGACGGAAGCAGGGAGCGAAGAGGCAAATGCTCAACCCCGAAAGGATTCGGGGCCGTCCGATGGCAGGCCCCCAACGCTCAACGCCCAACGCCCAATGAAAAGCGAGGAGGTAGCGGCGATTGACCCCAATCGCCAGGAGGGAGGCGATCACCGGTCAGAGCTCAGAAGCCGGCGATCAGAGGACAGCCAGGTAGGGACGCATCTCCGAGGCGTCCGGGATGGAGGGACGACGGAAGCAGGGAGCAAAGAGGCGAATGCTCAACCCCGAAAGGATTCGGGGCCGTCCGATGGCAGGCCCTCAACGCTCAACGCCCAACGCCCAATGAAAAGCGGGGACCAGAGCGGAAACGGTCGAGAATCGGTTTCGTCGGAGCTGCGGCAGATCGAGCATCTGGCCGAGGAACTGGTTCGGCGGGAACCCGCCAGTTTGCCGCACCGGACGTTGCTGGCGCTGGCGCGCCTGAAACAAGACCGGCCGTACTCGGCCCTGGAAGTTTACCGGGGGATCGCCGTGCCGAAGAACAGCCTAACGACATCGAGCGTTGCCGTGCACGCGGCGGTGTTGGCGGCGACCAATCAGAAAGAAGCCGCTGAAAAGGAATTCGGCGCCCTTCCGAAAGAGAAGCTATTGCCGGAAGAGGCCGCGCTGATGCCTACGGAGTAGAAGCCATCTCATAAATAGGGTGGGCCAGGCTCAACGTCCAACGCTCAACCCCGAAAGGATTCGGGGCCGTCCGATGGCAGGCCCTCAACGCTCAACACTCAACGTTCAAATGGGAGGACAGCCAGGTAGGGACGCATCGCCGAGGCGTCCGCGGGGCGGGCGAAGAAAACCCCAAGCACCAATAACCAATAACCCAATAACCAGTAACCAAGCCTCAGACGGCAGAGGACAGCGGCCCTCCCTGTGGATCCGTGTCATCCGTGTCATCCGCGGTTAAGCGAGGTAGCGGCGATTCACCCGAATCGCCATCTGGACGGCGGGAATCTGGAAAATCCGGAGAGCTAGACAGGATTAGCCCGATTTCGACGAGACCCAGGGATTTGAGGCGAGGGAATCCAGGTTCAGAACATCGGTAACAGTGGGGTGGCGCTGATCCGATATTCCCGGCCCGGAAAAGTGTTACCGATGTCTTGAACCTATTGTGTTACCTATGTCCTGAACCTGCACCGATCCGTGTCATCCGTGTAATCCGCGGTTAAGCGAGGTAGCGGCGATTCACCCGAATCGCCATCTGGACGGCGGGAATCTGGAAAATCCGGAGAGCTAGACAGGATTAGCCCGATTTTGACGAGACCCAGGGATTTGAGGCGAGGGAATCCAGGTTCAGAACATCGGTAACAGTGGGGTGGCGCTGATCCGATATTCCCGGCCCGGAAAAGTGTTACCGATGTCTTGAACCTATTGTGTTACCTATGTCCTGAACCTGCACCGATCCGTGTCATCCGTGTCATCCGCGGTTAAGGCTTTCCTGCTTTCCCTTCGCCCTTTGCTCTTTGCCCTCTGCTGTCTTTTCCTTTCGCGCCTGTTCGCGTATTTGGCGGACAAATCTCTCTTCCTTGGCACGCGGTCATCCCTCCCACCGCGTGAGGCGAAGCCTTTTACGCGGCGATCTTCTCTGCCTTGCGCCGCTAACGGCGCAGGGGAGTTATTCACCGCTATTCACATTTTGTCGGATGTAGCCTAACGACTACGTACGATTTTGTATTGACACGATGTAGGATGATTGATGTGATTCTCGCTTCCCCCCAACCCCCCAGACACTCGTGCCGTCGAATCCCCCCATCGTCAGGCCATGCCGCCGTACCCGCGCGACCGCAAAGCCGGGTCTCGGCGGTTTTGCTAATTACTCGCTTAGTCCTTGTTAGGCATTTTTATTTTGTCCGGCCGCCCGGCTAACGGGGCAAATACAGAAAACATCTTTTCCGGCGGCGACAGCTCCAATCTGTTAAAGGACAGCCTCTGGAGTTTGGGGCATGCAGCCTGAGGTAACGAAGATGCAATCTATACCGGAAACGCTGACGGCACCAGGAAACTGAATACGGCAACCTGGCCGTTGGTTCGTTCAACATCACGGCAACAGCGGAACGTTCTCCATTCGAAACGAGGCGCTCGGGCTCGGCCAACAGCACCCTGACCTTGGGCGGCCCGGGAAATCTTGGAAACAGCGTTTCGGGCAACGCCGCTCGATCTGCTCTATGTCGGCAACGCGGGGCGACATTAGAGATCTGAGGGCACGGCAATCCTAACGGCATCCGGCACTCTGCTATCTCGCTTTGGGACAAAGCGGCAACTTTCGATATCGCACGGCACGCTTAACGATCGACTCCGACATTTCGGACGGCGGCAATGGTTTCGGCATCACCAAGACCGGCGGCGGCACCGCCACCTTTAGCGCGATCAATACCTACAGCGGGGTTACCGCGGTAAACTCCGGCATTCTCAGAGCTTTCAGCGACACGTGCACCAATAACATCAGTTCGTCGTCGACGATCAGTGTCGGCGGCCGGCGCTACTCCTGGATGTTACTCTTCTAAGCAACAGCACCATTGTTCTCGCGCCGGGTCAGGCGTTGAACGGGGGCGGAAACGTCAATGGCGCGCGTTATCGTCGCCAGCGGCTCCCATCTCGCTCCCGGGAACGGCGTCGGCACCTTGTCGTACGACCGCGTTGACTTTGAACGCCGGTTCGATTCTGGACTACGAATTTAACACCACGCCGGCCAACGACTTCGCCAACGTGACCGTAGCCAACCGGCTAACGATTAACGGCGGTGGAATCAACCTTTACCAGGAAGGAACAGTTACCGCTTTTACCGGCAACGGCACTTACAATCTTATCGGTTATTCCGGCACGCTCGGCGGTTCGGCCAATAATCTTTCGGTCCTCGATCCGGTATTCGGCAAGAGTTACGGATTCGGCAGCACCGGTTCACGGATCACCTTAACGATCGCGGACAAAGCCGACTCCGGCAGCGGTTTATTGGCAAGGGAACAGTGGCTCCGGATGGAACGGCACTTCCGGTCCTTTGAGTAATTTCACCACCGACGCCGCCGGCACCGCGAATGCCGACCAGCTTCCCGGCGCAATCACCAATGTCTTCTTCGGCGGAACCGGCGCCAGTAATTTTTCGAATACCGTTCTGGGAGAAAATTTCGCCATCAACAGTCTCACTTTCATGGGGGACGCTCTCAGTTCGGTCGGGATCGACGGGAACATACTTGCCATCAACGCCACCGGCGCGAACGGCAACGCGCCGGGCAACGGCATCATGGTGGAGAGCGGCTCCGGGAATCACGCCATCAACAGCAATATCGTGCTCGGCGCCAACCAGACCTGGACCGTCACCGATTCGGGGACAAACCTGACCGTTAGCGGCGCCATCTCCGGCAACTCGAGAACATTGACCAAAGCAGGAAACGGAGCGCTCATCATGTCCGCATCCACCGGCAACACCTATACTGGTGGAACGACTGTCAGCGCCGGGACGTTGCTGGCCAACAATTCCACCGGCTCAGCCACCGGCAGTGGAGCGGTCATGGTCAACAGCGGCGGCACTCTCGGCGGCACCGGCGCGATCGATGCGGGCTCGAACAACATTGATATCAACGCGGGCGGCAACATCACCGGGGCTGACAACGGAACGATCGGCGCGCTCACGTTAACCGCCAGCAGCGTGACCTTTTCCGGCACCGATATTAGTAACCTCGCCAGTTATATTGTGGATCTCAATAGTACCGACGAGCGACCGGCTGGTGATCATCGGCAATCTGGATTTGAGCGGCGCGTTCGACCGAATCGCGTTTCAGGTGCAAGGATCGACTGGAGCGGCAAGTTACGAACTGGCGACTTACACCGGGTCGTTAACCGGGACGTTCGATAACGAATCGAATTTGCCGGCCGGCTACTTCATCGACTACAACAATCCGAACGAGATCCTGCTGATCATGGGCCCAGCGATCCCGGAACCGGGCACGTGGGCGGCCGGGGCGCTGATGCTTACTATGCTGCCGCTCCTGCGGCGGAAGGCTGGAGGGCGTCCGCGCCGTCGGCGCCCATTTGGAAGTCAGAGGACCAGACAAAAAATTGAATCTGAAAACCACGAAGCCAGGAGGAATCGCTAAGGAACGCAGGAAGAGTTGTAGGGCGTCTGTGTCAGACGCCGGGGGAGGAAGGAATTGAATCTGGAAACCAGAAAGAGGAATCGCTAAGGAACGCAGGAAGCCAGGAAGAGATACAAAACTAGACAGGATTAACGGGATTTACAGGATTGTGAGTATGGAGTCTCCACCACTCCATCACTCCATCACTCCATCACTCCATCACTCCACCATTCCCGCAATCCGCAATCCGCAATCCGCAATCCCCCCTCCTCCATCACTCCATCACTCCATCACTCCCATCATTCCGCAATCCGCAATCCGCAATCCGCAATCCCCCCTCCTCCATCACTCCGCAATCCGCAATCCGCAATCCGCAATCCCCCTCCTCCCCCCCTCCCATGCCTCCCAAAGCCGACCTGTCACGCCGTAGTCAAACGAAGGCGGATCCATACGCTACCGCATCCCAAAGGATGATCGACGTTCTTCTGATCCTAATCACTGCCCTGATGTTGGTGGCGGCCGTGATGACACGCGCGCATCAGCAAGAGTCGGATTCCCAAGCCGACAAAGACGGCGCAGGAATAGAGGGCGTCCGAAGCGCCGGCGTCCTCCGGCCCACGGGACTACTGACTACGGACCACGGCAGGTAGCGGCGATTCACCTTGCCCGCAATGCTACGCATAGCGTTGCAGGCGGGCTGAATCGCCATGGGGGAAGGCGGCGTCAGGCCTTGTCGAGGTGGTTGTATCAACCACCTGTTCCCGGAAATCGAAGTTGACAACCAAAATGAAACCATTATGGTTGCACGATGCCGACCATTACCCTCAAGAACCTTTCCAAAGCTTTGCATCGCGAGCTCAAGAGCCGCGCCCAAATGCACCGGCGCAGCCTGAACAGCGAAGTCATTGCCACCCTCGAAGCCGCGACTTCCTCTGCCCGCCCGATTGACCCCGCCGAACTGGAAGAATCAATCCGACGCGCCCGATCTCTCTTTCAGCGGCCGGTTACCGCGCGACAAATCGATGCCTGGAAACGGGCAGGGCGCCTGTGAGTCGGAAGCCGCCCGCTCGCAAAAGCTTTCGGACTGCCCTGAGAAGAGGCGGATGATTGTCGTCGATACCAACATCATCTGTTATCGCTGCATGGCTTCGACTTATGCGGAGAAGGCGGATGTTCTCTGGCAGCGCGATTCGCAATGGATGGCCCCGCTTCTCTGGCGCTCGGAGTTCCGGAATGCATTGGCCGGGCCGCTTCGACAACGCTTGCTGACCATTGAGGCGGCGATCGAGATCACGGACCTGGCCGAGTCTCTGCTGATCGGGCGCGAGTTTGCCGTCGCTTCCTCTGCCGTTCTTCGTCTGGTCGATCAATCCGGCTGCTCCGCTTACGACTGTGAATTCGTCGCCCTGGCCCGCGATCAACGAGTGCCCCTTATCACCGTCGATCGACAAGTGTTGCGTAACTTTCCAGAGCACGCCGTTTCGCTTGAGGATTTCATAAGCCGCTGAAGCGAGAAGTTGGAATGGTAGCGGCGCTTTGTTTCGTTTCCTCAATGTGGGAGGGGCCTCCGTGCCGCGACCTGATCCGGGGAGCGCACGCGCCCTCGCGTGCCCTTTTTCGGCGCCCTCGCCGAAAAGCCCCCACCCCCGCCCCATGCCCTCCGTCCTGCGCCTTCCCTTCTCGCCTGCCATCCGCAATCCGAAATCCGAAATCCGCAATTCCCGATCCCCCCACTCCCCAATTCCGCAATCCGCAATCCGCAATCCGAAATCCGCAATCCGCAATTCCCTTCCCTTCGCCCCTGCTCTCTGCCTGGCTTCCCTTTGGTATTGCATTTGCTGAAAAATGTAATACCATCCCCGGCATGCCTACCGTTACCGTCAAACTTTCCAAGGCGGAATACGCAAGGCTCCAAGCGGCTGCTGCCGCGTCGCGACGAACCAAGTCCGCTGTTTTGCGTGAAGCGCTGAAGCGACCCGGCCGGCGCTCGCCTTCGATGCTCGATGCCATGCGGCCCTACGTCGGGAAATTGCGCGGACCAGCCGATCTATCTACCAACAAATCGCGTATGACCGGGTATGGCACGTCGCGTTCTCGTTGACACCGGGCCGCTAGTGGCGCTGCTCGACCGGCGTGATATCCATCACCGCTGGGTTCAGGGAGAACTCGCTCAGCTGCACGACCCGCTTCTCACCTGCGAGGCGGTCCTCTCGGAAGCGTTTTTCCTGATTAGCCGGCTCCGCCACGGCATTGCAACTCTGGCCGGTTTGTTACGCGAGGGACTGGTATCGGTCAGCCCGGGGTTCTCTTATTCCGCGGAAGCGACTGAAATCCTGCGGCTTCTAGAGCGTTATTCAAGCGTCCCGATGTCGTTTGCAGACGCGTGCCTGGTGCGAATGTCAGAGCTGGAACGCGATTCAATCGTCTTCACTACTGACCGCGATTTTCTCACTTACCGCCGCAATCGTCGCCAGCTAATTCCGTTAATCAGTCCGTTTTAGGCGCGCCAGGAAGATAGAAGATAGGGCGCGCGCAGCCACCTTCATGAAGATTACGGCGGGCCGGGGAAGATAGAAGATCGAAGTTAGAAGATCAGCTTTCAGATTCCTGTTTTCCAGCGTTCCTTGGTTCGTCGTGCAGAGGTGCTTGTGCCAAGCACCTAGCTATTAAACCAGCGGCTGACACAGACGCCTCTACACAGCGCGCCGGCGTCTGACCCGCCTTTGCGAGCTACGGCGTGGCAAGCACAGACGCCTTCCAATCCCAATTCCTGCTGATCAAAAGTTTGCCGTGTCTGCCCCGGGGAATTCTGACTTCTTTGATCATTCGATTCTAATCCGAGGCGGGTTCTCTCTGTCTTATGTCTCCGCTTTCAGTTTTTCGCTTTTCAGCTTTTCCCGCCCCAGCTCCCCGCCCCCCAATCCGCATTCCGCATTCCGCAATCCGCAATCCGCAATTCCCCCTCCCCCCTCCCCCCATTCCGCAATTCGCAATCCGAAATCCGAAATCCTCCGCAATCCGCAATTCCCCCTCCTCCCGCCCCCCAATCCGAAATCCGAAATCCGCAATCCGCAATTCCCCCTCCCCCCGCCCCCCATTCCGCAATTCGCAATCCGAAATCCGAAATCTCTCCGAGCCAGAGGCCGCAATCTCCCCTCTTCTCCTCGTCCGACTTGCGTGAGCGTCGGGACGTTGGGTGTTGGAGCGTTGGTGCTTTGGGCGTTGGGCGTTGAGCGTTGAGCGTTGAGCGTTGAGCGTTGAGCGTTGAGCGTTGGGCGTTGGGCGTTGGGCGTTGGGCGTTGGGCGTTGAGCGTTCAGTTTCCCTTTCTACTTTCTAATTTCTAATTTCTACTTCCTACTTTCCCCGCTCCCCGCTCTCAACTCTCAACTCTCAACTCCGTCCTCCGGTGCTTGGTGCTTTTTCGCCCTCCTCTTTGGACGCCTCGGAGATGCGTCCCTACCTGGGACTTGGTTATTGAATATTGGTGCTTCCCTGGTGCTTGGGGTTTGGTGCTTGGTGCTTTTTTTGTCCGCTCCCCGCTCTCAACTCTCAACTCTCAACTCCGTCCTCCGGTGAGCTGCGCGCGGCAGGCGCGCCGAATTCCTTGCGTCTCAGAGTGGGTCACGATAAGTTATTTTTGTGGAACGTATCGTGAAAAAGAGCCGCAATTTCCGTCGGGCTGACCAGTACGACGTTCGCCAAAACATTGCTCTCACCCCACAGGAACGGATCAAAATTGCTCGTGCTTTACGCAAACGCGCGTATCCAGCAAATGCCAAAGATGTTCGCGAATGCCATCGCCTATCATCATAGAAGGCGGCGGTTTTTCCCAAGATATCCTGGCTTTCCTTCGGCTCCTTGCCGTCCATCGCGTCCGCTATCTCATCGTCGGCGGTGAAGCTGTCATTTACCACGGCTACCCGCGAGTCACGGGCGATGTCGATTTTTTCTACGACAATACCGAGAAAAACGCGGGCCGATTGTACCGGGCCCTGTTGGAATTTTGGCATGGCCGCATCCCCGGGGTCGGTTCCCCTAACGAACTGCGCGAGAAAGGAATGATATTTCAATTTGGCCGTCCGCCGCACCGCATCGATCTGATGAACCGGATTGACGGAGTTCGCTTTGAAAGGGCGTGGCCCTCCCGTCTCCGGGTTCGGCTCAAAACGAAGAAGGGCGTCATTCCCGCTTTCTACATCGCTTTGCCGCTGCTCCTTAAAAACAAACGGGCGACGGGACGTCCAAAAGATCTCGATGACGCCCGGTTTTTGGCCGCGCAAAGCAGCGCTAAACGCACACGGAGAGGCTGAATGCGCTTCAGAAAGCCTCAAGTCCGTTCCCCCTTCGGCTTTGTATTGCTTCGCATTTCGCATTCCGCATTCCGCAATCCGCAATCCGAAATCCGAAATTTCTTCGTCCCTGCTCCCTGCTCGCTGCCCGGCCGAATCTTTGGCTCAGTCGAGAACGAAACGCTGATCGACCGGACAACGCGCCGGGTCCGACTGGATCCTTTTCAGGCGGCCATCGCGGATCAACCATACGCGCTGCTCCGCGAGCCAGGACAGATAGACGTCATCTGAGATAGTCTCCCGCTGCGACGGTGGCGGAGGATTCCACTTGGGCAGAACGAAATCCGTGTTCATGATAGCTCCGCTAGTTTAGCGCGGATTCCCGGTGGCCCAAATTTTTCACAAAGGTGGCCGAGGTCGGCTTCGGTGAGCTTCCCCGGATTGAGGCGAAGCAGCTCGGCAATATCGAAGAGATCGCGAGCTAGGCGATGGGGTTGATTACGAATCGCGTGCAGTTTTAAAGCAATGAGTTGGGCCAAGCCTGGAACCCGGAATTCGCCTTGACCTCGATGCAGTTGGATAGCCTCGTGCTCGAGTTTCCTGAACGTATTCTGGTCGACAAAAAGAACATCGATCTCCGGCATCTGTGTCGATTCGTGGGCATAGCGGGCGAAGTTTTCCGTTCGCGCAGTCATTGTATATCCCCCAGAGATCACATTTGCTCCGAAAGCCTCCTGATCTTCAGCAATGATCAGGCAATCGATATCGATGGTTTGACGAATTAGTCCGTGCGCTGCCAGAGCGTGACCTCCCACGATGAGAAACGGCCGCGAACTCCGCGCCAGCAGATCGAAAACTGCCTGCATATGCGGTAACGACGTTAGCGGGAAAACGCGCAATGACAAAACTCAGGGCAAGCCCAGCCCGACCCCGCTTCCCCCTCTCCACATTTCAGCCCCGAAAGTATTCGGGCCGTCCCGTAAACGGGCAGGCGTTTCGGAGTTCCGCCCCGTGATCTGTGAATCTGACCTCGATTCCCCCCTATTCGCTTCGCAAGTCCGCTCTCCTTTCTAGATTCGCGGCACACCCCTGGCCCCATGCCAGAATCGCAAAACGTAAATTGCATCGGGGTGACGGAAGATTTCATAAATGATTCGATACGGACCATAGATCACCTCGCGCACGGCTGTATCCTTGATCTCCGGCACGGTTCGCCCTGATTCTGGAAAATTACCTATCGCCAATGCGCGATCAATCAGCTGATTCCCAAATGAACGCGCACGTTCCGGATTGTGGCGAGCAATGTAAGAAACGATTCTTTTAAGATCGTTCCTGGATTGTGGCGTTAGGATGACTGGCAGACCCATTCGTCAACGAGCTGGCGAGCGTCTTCGATTGGGGTGCCCTCGTTGCGGCGAGCTTGCTCACGCCCGGCGTGAATGCCGGCTAACAGTTCGATTCGTCGCGCTATCTCATCTAATGGAGTGTCTTGTGGGAGTTGGCCCACCAGTTCAATCACCATTTCTCGGTTGCTCATTTCATCATTATCTCCTAATTGCGAGAGTCGGCAAGAAGTCCGTAGCCCGATTTGCTTGCCCCTTCGCCCTTTGCGCTCTGCCTCCCCCTCCCCGCCCCCCGCCGCTTTTCTACTTTTCTACTTCCTACTTCCTACTTCAAAAACCCGCCCCCTTCGCCTGCCGCGCAGGACGAATCGCGCCGTAGCCTTGGCGAAGGCGGATGCGCCCAAAAAACCGCGTGAGGGCGTCAGCCCTTTTACGCGGCCCCCTTCCCCCGTTAACCATTAACAATTAACCCGCGAAGCGTCCCCATCACCCCGGCAGCCGCCGTCGCCTCACGGTTTCACTGTCAGTCCCGAAACCACTGCCAGGCCCGCCTGGTTGCGGTCGAATGTAAGGAACTGAGAAGCGCCGACCACGAGGGCGGAGGCGACGTGGAGCAGATCCATCGCGCGATGCCCGGTTTTGATTGTCCGAACCGACGAAAGCTCTTCCGCTTTCGCGTGCACCGCTACCCAATCGCACGAAATAAGGAGCAGGACCCCAGCGGCCAGGTCCTTGTCAATCAACCTGAGATCTGCTTCGGCTTTCTGGCGGTCGAGCAGTTTTCGAAAAACGGAGAGACGAATGGCATTGGCCAGCTCAAACCGATTCAAGCTGGTGATCGGAAGTGGCTCCTCGGGGCGCGACTTCACATAAGCAGCGGCGACGGCGGAATGAGCCTGTTGCACATACAAGCTGTAGAGAAAGCTCGTATCAGCGTAGGCGCTCAATATCTTCCCTTATTCTCGGCCAAAAGGTCACGGGCGGCGTCGGCAGAGATCGTTCGGGGTCCGTGAATTTTTTTCAAACGCCGGACAAAATCGGGCATTTTGACCGGGCGCGCTGTCTGCGGTTTTTCCGGCACGAGACGGGCGATGACTCGCCGGCGCATGGTAATTTGCACCTCCTGGCCTTCCCGGATCCAGGCGAGGAGACTGGCAAAATGATGTCGCAGATCTCGAACGCTTGCTGTTTTCATTTGTGAAACATTATGTATCACCAACCGAAATCAGTCAATGGGAAGAGTCGAATTTCTGAGTTCGCATCCTCGTTCCGCATTCCGCAATTCTCCCCTCCCCCCGATCCCCATCATTCCGCAATCCGCA
This sequence comes from uncultured Verrucomicrobiae bacterium, assembly GCA_963728975.1. Lineage (GTDB taxonomy): Bacteria > Verrucomicrobiota > Verrucomicrobiia > Chthoniobacterales > UBA10450 > DATFCK01. Next base: position 122,430 of record CAVSMF010000007.1, on the reverse strand, counting down.
TTCCGAAATCCGCAATCCGCAATTCTTCCCTCCCCTTGCTCCCCCTTCCGCAATCCGCAATCCGAAATCCGCAATCCGCAATTCCCCCTCCCCCCGATCCCCCTTCCGCAATCCGCAATCCGAAATCCGCAATCCGCAATTCCCCCTCCCCCCGATCCCCCAACCCCGCAATGCAAGGCATAGCGTTGCAGGCGGCGCAATCCGCATTTCCGGCACCTTTTCTCCTTTCTAATTCCCTCGACCTCTCTTACTCTGTCGCAGTGGATTACTCCAAAATCATCACCGTTGAACCAGGCAAACGCAGCGGGAAACCTTGCATTCGCGGCTTACGCATCACGGTCTATGACGTCTTGGACTATCTTGCTTCCGGCATGACTCAGGAGCAAGTCTTGAAAGATTTCCCCTACCTCACCGTTGAGGATATCCGAGCGTGCCTCGCCTTCGCTGCCGATCGAGAACGCAAGACCGTTTTTGTGGCCGGTGAAGCTCCTGTTGGATGAGAATCTGTCGCCTGGGCTTATTCCTCGGCTGGCGGATCGGTTCCCAGGCTCCACTCATGTCCACGATTGCGGGCTTGGCTCCCAACCGGACGCCACTATTTGGGAATTTGCTGCAAATAACGGCTTCGCCATTGTCTCCAAAGACTTGGATTTTCATGATCGCAGCGTCTTACAATCGGGGCCGCCGAAAATAATTTGGCTTCGCACCGGGAACTGTTCGACCGATGTGATAGAACGGCTTCTTCGTTCATTCTTTCGCGCTTTGGAACAATTCAACGCGGACGAGACTAACTGGCTCCTAATCTTGCCGTAGGGAATCCACGTTTCAATTTGGAAGGCAGGAAAGCGGGGTTGTAGGGGGTCTGTGCCGGACGCCTTCCACCGGTAAATCCAGCCTCCTCCCCCGGGCGTCTGACCCAGATGCTCTACAATTCAGCGCGCGCTTGCCGGTGGCGTCCCAAAGCGAGCCCGTCGAAGCGCCTGCCGATGGACGGCCCCGAAAACGTTCGGGGTTCTATCAACTCTCAACTTCCCCCCACCCCCGCCCCCCCTTCCGCAATCCGCATTCCGAAATCCGCAATCCGCAATTCCCCCTCCCCCCGATCCCCCAATTCCGCAATCCCTATCCACAATGCAAGGCATAGCGTTGCAGGCGGCGCAATCCGCATTTCCGGCACCTTTTCTACTTTCTCTTTTCTAATTCACTGGACCTCTCTTACTCTGTCGCCGTGGGTTACTCCAAAATCATCACCGTTGAACCAGGCAAACGCAGCGGGAAACCCTGCATTCGCGGCTTACGCATCACGGTCTATGACGTCTTGGACTATCTTGCTTCCGGCATGACCCAAAAGTGTTACCGATGTCCTGACTGCGCCCCAGTGGTCTCCGACTTCTGACCACTGACCACCGCCTGCAAAAATAGCGGCGATTAGCCCATTCGGCCCGAGCTTAGGGGAGGCTTTCAATCGCCACGGGTCAGTGGGTAGCGGGATCCGCTGGACGAATCCCTCAACCTTTGACGCTGCGCCGACGAAGAATTGACGCCAATATGAAAGCACTTACCAAACCGGCTGCCATCCACGTCGACGGCTCAGGCACGAGATCGAGATCGTCTGCAACCAAGTTTTGGCCATTCCCAGTGTTAAAGTTGATAAAGCCGATGGCACTGATCGCCCCCGAACCAGCGGACGCTCCGTTTGTGTCCGTGAGCGAGCCTGTGAAAGAGTTGTTTATCGAAGAATTCGAAAATTCACTCACCTTGAGCGTGTAAGAGTCCGCCAGAGTATCGAACGCGACGGCGAATGTGAGATTGAGTCCGCGCAGCTCTGTAACCCCCGGGAGGGCCAGCGTGTGATCTCCTGTGCTGTCTGTAATGAAGATTACGCCATTGCCGCTACTGGGTGTCAGACCGAAAAACAGCTCCTGATTTGCACCAAACGTGGATCCCAGGCCTGACTTAATGTTGAATCCGCTGGTTCCGACGGAGTTGTTCAAATCAAACCGGCCGGCTAGCGAGTAAACACCACTCAGAAAAGATGATTGCGACGTTCGTCCAAGCGCCTGGGTGTTGCCCGAGTTAATGCCGGCGTAGATTCCAAGAGCTCTTGCGCCATCAAGAGAGGCGTCGAAGAGCCCACCGCCGGTTCCCTCAAGATAAGTCAATGCGCCAAATCCTGATCCACCATTGTCGCCGTATTGAATTCCGTTGTCATAGGCAGCACTCGGGTTGTCGTTTTCGAAATTATCGGTCGCGATCACTTGCGCCGATGCGCCAGTTCCGCCCAAAATAAGCGCGGCCAAGGCCAAAGAAATCTTTTTCACCATAGTTTCCAAAGGGCTTTGAATATGCAATAAAAGCGAAATTTTGGACCGAGAGCAAGCCTAAATGGACTGAATAATAAGGAAATTTTTGCAGGATCCCTAACTTCGACGGCTCTCCGCATTGCCTTCCTGCTCCCAGCATTCCGAGGTCCGCGACTTGTCGCCGCCTGGCCCCTGCCACGGTGGGGCGAAGGCGGATTCCAAATTTCCTTCCCCTGGCTCGCCCTCCGTGCGACCCCCCCGCCCCACAAAACCCGCGGAAGACCAAGCCTTTACGCGGTGACCCGGGGTGCCATCCCTGGTCTTGCCTGTCGCGCCGTAGGCTCGTGCCAAGGCGGATGGTCCGTAGTCTCGTAGTCGCAAAATCTATGGAGATTTTGCATTGACACTCTTCCCGGGAACTTGGCCTAATCGGGCAACCCGAATTCTGCCCTGCTTCCCAAGTTGAAAACCCCTATATTATTCGAGGCGGACGCGGCGTGTATTTACACGCCGTACATGCGGCTTGCCGCCGCATAATTGGATGAAGGCGGGTGTCCTCATCGCCGGGGCCGTTTTGGTGGCGGCCAGTATCACTCCCAGCTTCGCCCAAACGAAAATCAAATCCGAGCCAGTCTGGATAAGCGGGCCTCAGGGAAGCACAAGAAATCCGCATCCGCAGTAATATCCACATCGTCCGGGAGCGTTGGAAGCGGAGCGGCGATGGCCCAAGCGGACTCAGGGCCGGTCAGCGGCGGCGGCGGAATGGTAACACCCGAAAGCAGTACGCTTACGTCATATCGCGGTTACGTCATTTTAAAAAACTCAAATCTAAATAGTGGAAATAACGCTTACTACTACACTGATCAGCAAGCCGGCAGCGACCCACAATTCACTTCCGGTTTCACGATCACTGCCGGCAGCTTCAGGTTTGGCGGCCAGATGATTACATCACCGGGGAGTGGCAACTCACAAGGCGCAGGCTCGGCTGACGTCCATTATAAGTTGGATAACGGTTCATTTATTTCACTAAATCTTCCGTATGCACGGCATCCGGACGGCGGCAGTGATGATCAATGGGAAACTCTTCCTCCGAGCGGTATTGAGTTAGGAAATGGATTGGATGTCGGCACGCATACTTTAGCGGCTATTTTCACGCACACGGAACTGGAAGCACGCAGGATACATACATTAGCAATGGCGGCAATAACTACGTGGCGACATTCACCGTTAATGCCGCAACTTTTACCTTTACCGGTGGCACAGACGGCAACATAGATAAGACCACCTCCGGCAATTGGTCAGGAGGTATTGCTCCGGGAAATGGAAACGATCTGGCTTTTGGCACGAGTAGCAATACCTCATTAACGAACTCACTCACCTCCGCTCGCAAGCTGACATTTAATATTGGCGCCAGCGCGTATACCATCGGAGGAGCCGCCCTAACGATGGTCGATAGCGGAGGTAGCCAATCAAAGATTGAAAACAATTCATCCGTCACTCAAACGCTGAATCTCGCCCTCACTTTGGGCGCAAGCACTGCCACATTCGCGGAAGTTAATGCGGTTAACGGAGCTTTGACTTTGGGGGGACTTTGGGTGCAAGCGGCGCTATAGCCGATATACGCCTGTACGGCGGCGGTCAAATCGTTAACTTCAACAACACGGTTAGCTGGTCGGGTCGTGACGTTGGAATCGCGACGAGCGGCACCGGAAACACGGTAAACATCAACGGCTCGTTCACTGCCGACAATTTCTCAGTCATTAACGGCGGAACGCTAAACTTGAATAGCGCCGGATCGCTAAATGCCGCAGTCCGACTGGGCGTCGACTACATCGGTAGCGGCAATGTGAATAACGCGTCAGGCGCAAGTTTTAATCTGACAGCCGCCGCTGGAGGTCAGACGTTTAGTAGTGTGATCAATTCGGCTGGTGGCAACCTCGGCTCTTTGGCTGCGAACACTTCCGGTGCGTTAACGGTAAATTCCCAGAACACTACCAACGCGAACACCCTAAGCGGCCACATCGCGCTGGACTCGCCCCTGAACATTACGCAAAGCGCTGGAGGAACCCTTAATATCACACAGGGTCGTTCGAGTGGATCCAACACGAGCAGCGGCACCGACGTTAAAGCGAAAACGTTGACTTTCTCCGGCGCCGGGAATTTTGTGGTCGGAGCAACCACTCCGACCGGATTCGGCACCATCTATGACAGCGCGTCGGGCGGTAGCGGTACCGCGATCATTATGAGTGGGACGGGCTCGCTTTCCTTGAATGACGCGAATTCTTACAGAGGTAAAACGGAAATCGACTCAGGGACGCTTTTCGTTGGGGCAAATAATGCACTGGGCACCTCGAACGGCACGATCGGCACCAAGGGCAACGACATCCTTCTGGGAAAGACAAGCGGGAGTGCGAACGCGAATCTGCTGACGACGGGCGCTTTTCACATAATGAATGTATATCACGCTTCAAAGTGGAAATACTGGAATGATGACGATTGGAGGCGACATCTGCAATGCATCGATCTATTCACGGTGCAATTATCGTTGGCACGCGAGCGGGACCGCCGAGAATCGGCAACTTTCGTCGCGTTCAGCGGTGGCACCGTAGACTTTCAAGGGGCCATTGACGAGAAGCACATCGCCTACGACGGCAAACGGACTGTCGCGATCGGCGATTCGACTCATACAGGTACCGTGAAATTCAGCAATACGTCGAGCGGTCTACGGCGGTACGACGACGATTACAGACGGAGCTACACTTGAGGTTGTGAGTTTAGGAACCACCGGAAATAGTTCCGTCGGAAACTCAGCACGTAGCACAGCTAGTAATCTTGTCATTGACGGATCAACATTGAAATATTCCGGGAGTGGAGAAACAACAAGCCGATCATTTACCGTCACTTCTAATGGCGCAACGCTGGATGCTTCGGGGAGCGGCGCGCTTGTTGTGAACAACACAAACGCCGAGTCATTTTCGGGGACTGGCAATCGGACATTTACATTAACCGGCACAAACACGGATGCCAATTCGTTCGCTCCTGTGATCGCTAATCCAAGCAGTGGAATAACATCGCTAACGAAATCTGGAGTGGGCACCTGGCAACTGAATAATACCTCAGCTAACACCTACACCGGAACGACGACGATCGCTACTAACGGCGGGACGTTAATAGCTGGGGCTGCCGGCGCCTTGGGCAACACATCGGCTATAACAGTGAACAGTGGCGGGACGCTTGCTCTCAGCGGTTCGGGAAATCTTAACCGCGTCAACAACGCTGCTGGAATCACATTGGCCGGCGGCACGTTAAGCCGCTCCGGAACAGGCACAGTCAGTGAGGGCGTGGGAGCGACCACAACCAACGGCGGTGTAACGCATTCTGGCACAAGTAGCACAGGTTTGGGAGCACTCACGTTGACAGCAAACTCCACGCTCGATTTTGGTAACGACGGCGGCAAAGGAACGTTCGTCTTTGCCGATTACATTCCGAACGGTGATGTTCTCAATATCCTTAATTGGACCAGCAACGCCTATGGACCCAGCGGGGTTTCAGGCATCGACGGCACCGACGATCGGTTAATCTTTGCCACTAACCAATCCGCCAATCTTGCCAACTTCAGTTTCGGTGGCATTTCAGCGATGGAAATCATGCTCGGCGACGGATCCTTCGAACTCACTCCAATCCCGGAGCCGGGTACTTGGGCAGCCGGATTACTGATCTTTGGTACTTTGGCTTTCAGACAACGGAAACGGATCAGGAGACTCCTTTTGCGGACCTAGCACCGGACCAGTGAAGAAAAACCTCGCTATACTTACGTTATTAATCGTGGCAGGCAAAGGATTGCTGCTGGCCGATACAATTGTTTTCCAAGGATTTGAGACAAGTGGAGATACGTGGTCCTTTACCCTCAGCGGGACCGGTGGGAGCTCGTCTTCGGATGCGGGAACTGGCGATCTCCCAGCAAACCAGCGTATCTTGAGCGGTTCACAATCGTTTCAGGAAAACAACGGCAGTTCGACGCTTACCTTCGACGACGTTGATACCTCCGCTTTTGATAACATTACATTGACGATCCGAGTGTCGTCCACCTCGGGTACTCAGGCAACGGAGCGGACTCGGGTGACACAATCAGTGCATTTGCGGCTCTAAATGGAGCATCGTTTTCGGCTACGCCCGATATCACGCTGTCCGGTAACACCAATGCTAAGTGGGGTTATGACGCAACTCTCACGGCGGCCACCATTGCTGGCACGCCAATGAGCTTTCAGGCACCGCAGGGTGGGAACAACACAAGTAACTATTCGACTCTAACGATTACTGTACCTGATGGAACGACTTCCGTCGCTTTAAAGATTATCGCGCTCAACAACGATGCAGCGGAATTCTGGAACCTGGATAATGTCGTTCTCAGCGGAACATCGATTGCAGCTGTTCCCGAGCCGGGCACTTGGGCGGCGGGGCTGTTGGTCTTCGGAACATTGCTCCTTTCGCAGCGCCGGCGCGTCCTCAACAAGCGTGTCAGAGTTTAAGCGCTGAAGGGTTCCGCCTTCGCCAAGGCTTGCTCGCTTCGCCCCGCAATCGCGGGACTACTCCCGAAAGCGTTCGCCCGCCACGGCGGGCAGGCAGGTGAGCTCGCCAAAATCCGAAACCGTTAACGCTTCCTCAGAGAGATCGCCTCCCCATGGCATACGTGAGTCACGTATGCTTTAGATTTTAACTTTTTTTCGCGCTCTCTCCCGCAGGAAACGTTGGGTCGATCGGAGCGTTGATCTCAAAAACGATTTTAAGAACAAGTTTATGGCAATCCGTTAACGCAGAATGATCGCGCCCTTCATCGGGCTGAAACTCTGGTTCCGACTTGCGTATCCGTTGGCGACGGCGGCATGCCGGCAAGAACCGCAAGCCCAGCGCAAACCATAACATACGTGAATCACGTATGCTCTGGCGAAATTAATTATAACAGTGCTCCTTTCTCAGCGCCGGCGCGTCCTCAAGAAGCGCGTCAGGGTTTGAGCGCTGAAGGGTTCCGCCTTCGCGAGGGCTTGCTCGCTTCGTCGCGCAATCGCGGGACTGCGGCGTCACAAGACGGCGCGACCAATGAAGCCAGGAAGGGAGATCTTCGGCGAGGCGCCGAAGATGACACGCGCGGGCGCCCGCCCACGGCCGGCAGGCAGGTGCGCTCCCCAACCATCAATCCGCAATCTTTAGCGGCTCGTCGGAGAAAGATCGACATCCCATGGCATACGTGAATCACGTATGCCATGGCCACATTTTTACTTTTTCTTTGTTGACTCTGCTCTCAATATACAAGGGTGGCCGGTGCGGAGTTCGGTCCAACCTGCCGCCGCGAGCCCGATCGCCTAAGCGCGAGACTCTCCTTGGTTGACGCTTTCCCGAATCCCTCAAAAGCCGGTACGAACCTGTCGCCGCAGCCGTAACTACGTGATGCACGTATCACGTACGATAGGGGCAACTTTTCACTTTTTTTTCCGACTCTCCCCCGCAGAAAACATTGGCGTCGAGAGAATGCGCCGATCACAAACCAATCACAATCAGGTTACGCCGATCCGTTAACATAGAACGAACGCGCCCACTTAATCGGACCGCAATTGCCGTTGCGACTTGCCCATCGGTTAACGGGGACTGCATCCCGGCAACAACCATAAGCGCAAACCATAACATACGTGACTCACGTATACTGCACAGGGCAAAACCTTATGAGAGAAAACCTCGACTGCAGCAAGCTCGGGCTCCTACGGATCGATGACGAAAAACGAAATGATTTTGGAAAGTGCAACCCTGGCGAGGCCGGGCGGAATCGCTCTTCCTTGTTCCCACTCCTGGAGCGTTCGCCGCGACATTTGCAGCCTGATTGCAGCAGCCGATTGCGATAAACGTTCTCGTTTACGCCAGGCGCGTAATTGAGCGGGCAAATTGGTTTTCCGTTTGTTTTTTTTCTTCGCCACAAATGTCTTTGTCCCAGGCATCCGCTTTTGTCACGAGCATCCGCAATCCATTCCGGATCCAGTCTAACCACCTACCGCACTCCCCAACCCTGTCATACGTGATTCACGTATGTTGTGGCAAGATTAGAAGGGCAAGGCAAACGGTCACTTCGCGGGTCGGGTCAATCGGTCTTTCCAGTTTTCTGGATTTCTCGAGGCATGGAACAGCGCCAGGACATGAACGATCTCGCCGGACTGAATGTAGAAGATCGAGTAAGGAAATCGTCGAACTATCTGCTTGGCGTACATCTTTATGCACGACGGGATTACATTTCGGGATGTCGCTGAATTTGATAGACGCCCGCCTCGACCGCCCGAACAAATTCCGCACCGAGACCGCTAAGAGACTGTTGAAAAACTGGGGCGGGTCGCGCGTAGAAGGCAGAAGGGGCGAATGGCAAGGAAGGAGTGAGGCGCATCCCATTCATGGGGCTGTAACGAGCGAGAGACGCCGCCAGACGCCCCTTCTGCCTCGCGCCCGAGGGGTTGGCGTCGATTTTGTCGCTGGCCGGCGTTGCTCGCTTGGCCGAGATCGCTGCGGATATCGGCTATGCCAGTCCGGCTCGGACCGCTCGCGCCTTGGCCAACGCCAAAATCGACAGCAACGCGGCCCACCCCAGTTTTTCAACAGTCTCCTAACGTTCTTCATACCACTGATATGCTTGGACCAGATCGAGTTGTGCTTCTGGTCTAAGGATGACCGTCACGTGGCTCTAAGAATTCGCTCCTTGACTTCCTGCCACTGAGATCCGTTAAGAGGATTTTTGCCGAGAGCTTCCAGGCGCCGGTCTAACTCCGCGCGTTGAGCATCGGTAAGAGGAGGTCGAGCTTGAGTATTGGCGATGGAATCCCAAATATCACCGACAAGCTGAATCCGCTCGGAAACACTGAGATCAAGCACGTCCGCCACGGAGATTTTGCTCATCGAATGAATGATATCATTCAACAAATCACAGGGCAAGATTTGCGGCAGTGAAAGGTAGCGGCGCGATTCACCTTGCCCGCAATGCTACGCATAGCGTTGCAGGCGGGCCGAATCGCCATCCGGAAAGCGTCCGCGCCGTCGGCACCCATCCGTCTTCTGTCCGTAGTCAGTGGTCCGGTAGTCCTGCCTGCCCGCCGCCCGCCGTAGCCCATGGCTCGCCGTAATCTTGATGAAGGCGGCTCGGCGGAGGCGGGTCGTCCCGTCCTCGCCTTTGCCCTTCGCGATCGCAAGCTGGAAGATCGCGCTACCTTTTCTAATCGTTCCTCGCCATTCCCTGTTTTTTTGAGCCGGCTACGCCGGAGTTCTTTAGCATCGTGCTCGGAGAGCTCGATCCACCCGCCATCGCAAGCTGGAAGATCGCGCTACCTTTTCTAACCGTTCCTCGCCATTCCCTGTTTTTTTGAGCCGGCTACGCCGGAGTTCTTTAGCATCGTGCTCGGAGAGCTCGATCCACCCGCCATCGCAAGCTGGAAGATCGCGCTACTTTTTCTAACCGTTTCTCGCCATTCCCTGTTTTTTTGAGCCGGCTACGCCGGAGTTCTTTAGCATCGTGCTCGGAGAGCTCGATCCACCCGCCATCGCAAGCTGGAAGCTCGCGCTACCTTTCTCCATCGCCCGTTTTCTACTTCCTCCCTTGTATTCGATCGCTTCCCAGCTCACTCACCGCTGCCTCGCGGCGTTTACCGGACACGTCGCTCACCCCAGTCGCTCCATTCTACTTTCTACTTCCGTCCGTCCTCCGTCCTTTGCCCCCTGATCGCTTTTCGTTGAACGTTGAACGTTGAGCGCCTGCCATCGGACGGCCCCGAATCCTTTCGGGGTTGAGCGTTGAATGCCCGCCTCTGCCTGGCCGTCCTCTATCCTCCGACCCATCTCCCAGTTTACTACTTCCCGTTTACTACTTCCTCCTTCCTACTTTCTCTTTTCTACTTTCTACCAATGGCGCCGACGGCGCGGACGCCCTCCAGATGGCGATTCAGGAAATCGCCGCTACGGTGCTCCTATTCTTCGATCTCCTATCTTCCACCTTGGTGAAGGCGGGCGTTTGGTTCTTGGGTGCCCTCGCTTCCTTGTTTGACATTGCCCGGTGGATATGTATTACTGAGTAATACATGACTGAGATCCTTACCGTGCGATTGCCCAAAGGCGCCCGGCGTAAAATCGAGAAAGCGGCCCGAGCCCGCGATTTGACGGTGAGCCAGTATGTCCGACAGGCGCTGGACGTCCAAAAGTTCCTCGATCTGTTCGAGAGCGCCCGGGGCGAGCTCCTCCCGCGCGCTCGCAAACGCGGCGTGTTTTCGGACGAAGATGTGTTTAGGATCGTGTCTTGACCGTCGTTCTCGACACCAACGTTATTGTCGCCTCGCTCGTTGCCCAGGGTTTGTGTCGCGACCTGTTCGCCCTGCTGATTAAAACTCGCGTCGTGGCGTCGTCGCAGCCATTGTTGATCGAACTGGAACAGGTAATCCGGCGCAAGTTTGGTCTCACTCCAGGGACGAGAAATTTTTTGGCCGCGCTCCCCCATCAAATCCGGATCGTCGAACCAGTTTCGCTCGAAAAACGCATCTGCCGGGACCGCGATGACGATCTGGTAATTGCCACCGCCCTGGCGGCTAGCGCAGATTTCATTATTACCGGCGACGATGATTTACTTGTGCTCGGGCGATTCCGAAATGTGCAAATTGTCTCGCCTAGACAATTCTGGGCAGCGTGCGTCGCGTGATAGGGAGCGCAGCGCAAAGCGCGAAGAGCGAAGGGGAAAGTAGACGCGATCGTGGCAGGGGCTTCCAGCCCGTCAGGGAAAGTGGGGCGAGTTTTCAACTTGCCCTTTGGTTTGGATCGCAAGTTGAAAACCCGTTCGATACCGGTCAGGGCAGGCTTTGCGCCACTTGTTCGGTCCCTCACTCCCAAAGCGGCGGTTTCGAAATTCGGGCGCACGGTTGGCGGCAGCTCAGATCACCGATGACTGATCGCTTTCCCCTCCTTCCCGCTCCCTGTAAACCCGTGTCATCCGCGTAATCTGCGGTTGCACTTTCCGCAATTCGCAATCCGAAATCCGAAATTCAATTCGCGTACAGTTTTCCCGTTGTCCAAGTGATGGGCGCGTGTTGCGGCGCACCAGATGGAAGATGGAAGATTGGAAATAGTAGAAGCGGCGTCCCCGCCGCTTTCCCTTGGGGCTCCCCAACGCGACCAGAGATCGCGTCTACTTTAAAAGGGCGCCGACGGCGCGATCGCCCTCCAAAACGCGCACACTTTTCCGGTTAAACCATCGCGTCGATTGCGCGAAGCGAAGTAAAAGCGGGCTCGCGGGAGCTCGCCCCTCCCCCGGGCGCCTCGGCCTCTGGCTTGGAGCAGCCGACCCTCCGGCCTGGAGACCCTACGGGCCGGAAGCGGGCTCGTAAAGAGATGCGCCCCTACCTGACCGCCCCGAATCCTTTCGGGGTTGAGCGCCTGCTCGCCGTGGCGAGACGGCCCCGAATCCTTTCGGGGTTGAGCGTTTGCTCGCCGTCAGACGGCCCCGAATCCTTTCGGGGTTGAGTGTTTGCCCTGTTCTCGCGGATTATTCCAACCCGAGCTGCTTACGAATTCCGCGTGCCAATGTATTTCGGATTTCAGAATGACGCGGCACGGGCACTGATCTCCCGTTTGCTGGATTTGTATAAATATCGTGATTAGCGCCGTGGCGTTTGAGGTAGCAACCGCGCTGAATCAGAGAACGAAGAAACTCCCGCCGCTTCAAAGCGAGATCGCCACTTCCTTGCGCTCGCTCGGAACGAAAGTGCTCTCCGCGGCGTCTTCAACCATCAGTTTGTAAGCGTCGCGAATCATTGATTGGAGGTCTTCGAGAGTCTCGCCCTGGCTCATAACGGCCGGCATTTCTTTCAACCGGCCCACGTACCAGCCATCGTCCTTCCAATACTCGAGCGTGAATTGTTTCATTGTTTGGTTTGGTATTCTACCATCTTATCCAAACCAGGCCAATCTACAAAGCTTCCTCCCGCAAGCGCCCGATAAGTCATCTTTACAGGAGACCGCAGAGATAACTGAGAAAATACTCTAGCCCTCCGTTCCCTCTGTTTCCTCCTGTTCAAACATTTCAGTGTCTCAGCTTTTCGCCATTCTCCCCGCTCCCCGCTCCGCTTCTTCCTCCCAATTTCAGCGTTTCAGCGTTTCAGTTTTTCAGCGCTCCCTGCTCCCCGCTCCCTGCTTTTTTCCCACGCTTCCAAGTGGCTCTGATAAAGCTCCGCCATCATCTCCGAGCGCGGATCGCGCGCCCGAGCAACGCCATACATCCGTTCCGCTTCCGAGAACCGGCCCAGCTCGTCATACAGAAAAGCCATGTCCAACGGGTAGGTCCCGTCGAGCGGCACCAGCCGGTGCGCTTTACCGAATGCCGCCAGGGCAGCTTCGTAATACGAATCGCGGGTTTCACCCCGCGGTTTTTCGTCTCCGAGCGCGCGAAGACCGCGCCCCAGATAAAAGTAGTTGTAAGGATTTTGCCGATCGTAAGCCAATGCCTTGTTCGCCAACGCGACCGCGTCGGCAGGATCTTCGGCCGCCAGGGACATGGACGCCTGTTCCGCGTAGTATTCTCCCGGCAACAAACGCACACACTGAAAGAGCAGAATTGCTCCAAGGACGCCCAGAGCAAATCTGGGGACCAGGGTCGCGCTGGTCTGCGGAATTTTCGAACCGGGCGTGGTGCCGGCATTGCCCACAATTCCGAACAAGAACGCAACCACCAGAGCATTCGCCGGCACGTGGAGATTGAAATCGACGATTGAATGCACCGCGTAAGCGCCGATCGCGGAAAGGGCCCCTATATTTAGAGCAAGCCGGTCGCTTAATGGATCGCATCCCGCGGCGAGCCGGTCAGGACCGAACCGCGCAAAATTTCGCCACCCCTGACGGAGATGCGCGAAAAAGAAGACCAGAAATGCCACCGCGCCAATCAGCCCGTACTCGCAGAGCAACTGAAGGTAATCGTTGTGAACAACCACCGGATCCATTTGCATACGTGGCGCTCGAAATTTTCTCCCGTAGAACCGGTAGGTGCCGCTGCCGGTCCCGGTGACCGGCTGCAACTTCCATTGGTCGATCGATGCCCGCCAAAGATCGAACCGGGTGTGATCGGGATCGACGATGTTCGCCACCCGCTGGCTGAGTGAGGCGCTTTGTTGAATTAAGAACCCGGCTCCGACAAAGGCCGAGACAAGTACGATCAGGCCAATGATTCCGTATTTTCGAAATAGCGAAGCGCCGCCCGCCTGCAATGCAGTGACGCTCAGAGCCACGAAGATAATGAAACTGGCCGCGGCGCTGACATATCCTCCGCGGCTGGCGGTGAGAGCAAGACCGACATAGGAGACAAGAGCGAGATAACCGATGAGCACTCGGGCCCAGCTTGGCCGCCGGCTCCAGCAGGCGATGCTCAAACCCAGGATGCCGATGACCTCGAGCAGGCCGGCCAGGTGATCCGGATTTTCGTAAAGTCCGCGCCCGCGCTGGCCAACCGGGAGATTTTGCAGAAATGAAAATAAAATAAAATTCTGACCGATCCCGAACTGGACGAGGCTGACCAGGACGTGACAGATGGCGAACGCCAGGAGCGCGACGATCAGAGCGATCCGCCGGGTTGCGCTGCTGAACGCGGTCACGGTCAGACCGTAAATGGTGAGCGCGGCCAGAACCGAGTAAAGATCTGCCCGGGCGAAATAGCCTGCGGGAGAGGTAAGGGCGCGAAGAACGATGTATCCACCAAATACCGCGGTCGCGCCCAGACAGAGGCGATCAGATCCGGAAGCCAGAGGCAGCGTGGCAGCCGCTATCACCGCCGCGATTGCAATCAGCCCGTAAAAGGGAAGATAAAAAAGCAATCCGTTCGCGGCGATCGAGACCTGAAGGAGAACAAGGGCCGCTCCGACCAGAAGCAGAGCAATGAATCCCCCGATGCGAGGGAGCCAGCGATCCGTCACAAAAAATGTCTTGGAAGCCATCTCGTTTTGTAGGGGAAGGCGTGTACGTGTTTAACGGCAAGGCGCGGGATCAATCTCATCGTGGGCAAACCCTCCCTTGGCAAAGCGGAAGAACTCTCGCGGCCAAAGGCCCCTCCCACTTTGAAACTACCTCCCGCGTGCTAAGGAAAAATCTGGGAAGGGCCTTTGGCCGCGAGAGTTTCGGCGTCCTTGGCCCAACATAGCGCCACCCAACAGATAGCATGTCTGGCGATAAACACAGACGAAGGCGTTGCCTTCCCGAGGGAGAGTAAAGCGAACTCCGAAAGCTTTCCCAAGGGAGAGTGGAGCTGCCTTCGCCAGGAAGCTGGAAGCTAACGACTTCCCCTACAATGATGCGCGCCGCACCGCGCTTTGCCATCCACTCCGTTCGTCAATTCCTGGTCGGCTGCTTCCGCCCTGGCCGGTCTGGCCGGGCCGGTTTCAAAAAGTGATTGCCGACAGTCGCTTCACAGGGACCGTCAGTATCTCCCCCATCTTTATATCTTCGGTAGGTCAAGCTGCCGCAGACTACGGTCAAGGTTTGGACTCGTTTGTGACAAATGGTGCAGCTGGAGGCAAGCGCACGAGGCGCCGCGGCGAACCAGAAAGTGGCAACCGAAGCCACTATGAGGGTAGCGGCCAGTGCTGCCCGAACGCGGTGCTGCCCTATTGAGGCGAAGAGGAGATTTTTCATTGGAGGAACCCTTACAAAAGGCTTTTACGAAATGCCCGGGGGCGATGCAAGCAAATATTTTATCTTTATGGCAAATATGGATATTCCAGGTCGATCTTTGCCTTAACTTCCGTTGAGCAAAGTAGCGCAAGCCTCCGGCTTGCGAGCAAGCGAGACGCTTGCACTACCTTAAAGCAAGACTACCCGGTAAAACCGGCGCGGCCGGCTCGGAAGAGTCGGATCAGGGTCGGTTACCTGAACTACGGCGCCGGTGCCGGCTACACTTTGCGCTCCAGACACAATAGTCCAGGACGCATCGGTCATATTGTTTTTGTAATCGACCCGGTAGTGTTGACCGGCGACGGTGGTAAAATTGATCTGGAAAGCGCCGTTGATGTTGAACCCCAGGGCTGTGACCCGCGGCCGGAGGCTTTCGGGAACGCCATTGAGCTGGAAGGCCATCTGCGAGAAGTCGAAGTTACTGTCCCAGACATTCATGAAAGGAGCCTCGTCACTATAAGTCGGGTCTGTTCGGTTGGTCGCAACCGTCTCCCAGAAGATATTCTGGTTCTCGTTATAGGAGAGCGGCCCATTGTGCAGGACAAGCCAGTAGGTCCCCGCCGGCAACGAAACCGAGCCGATGTCGAAGCTATCGACGAACTCCAGATAACCGAATGCGTTGCGGCCTGTAGACACATGAGTCAGGTTGGTCGAAGTGCCGCTGAAAAGGACCGCGCCGGGGAGATTGCTCTGGCTGTTGGCGCGGATTTCCCAGAGGATGGAACTTTGAAAATCGGCCGAGGCTTCTATATCCCAAAACTTAACATTTCCCAGAATGGCAGCCGCGCTGAGAGTGAACTGATCGGCCTCCTTGAAATGGGTAATTTCAAAACCTTCTTGCAGATCCGGAGCGCCCTGATCGTAAATCAGTGCGGCATCGATGGTGCCACCGGAAATTAACAAGGGTAAAATTAGACCCACGAAAAAGGAACGCTTCATCGGTATTTTGCTTGATCTATCGTAGAATATATCTCCCGAAAAGGGAACCCTGCCGGTGGTAAAGGCGCCGGTTTTTTCGTATCTGTTTACTTACCCTCTCGATCTGAAACAACCGGGCTTGGTTCGACTATCTCCGGGATGACCCATCACTCCCGATTCCTCGCTCCGCTCGGAATGACCCGAGAGGCCGCCCTTCACAGTGATCCCGTCTGGCTCGCCGTCAGTCCGGTGGAGGAAAATCGATGAAGTTCTTAGACTCGAGCCGAGGCTTTCCCTGTTTTAACCCGGAAATGCAGGAGGCCCAAGCCGGCAAAAATCGGCAGGGCCAACCAAATGGTTGAGCCTGAATCAGGAACCTCAACAGAGACATCATCGAGCCTGAACCAGTCATTATCGTGCTCGTAACGAAACTCCAACGTTGTCAGTGGGCCCGTTGCCACGAGATCCGAAAACGTGAATTGGGTATAGTCGAACGCAGGCTGATTGGTGGCGCTAAAGATTGAGATGCCGTTCCACAAAACCTCGAAAGAGGTGAAGGAACCGAGATTCGGGCCGGTGGTGATGTCATTGGCCAAAAAAAACGACAGGGTGTAGGAGATTCCAGACGTGGTGGCGAGATTTTGACTTAAAGATCCAGTAATCGGTGGCGTGTTCGGATAGTTAGTCGCACCCAGAAACGCGTAGTTGTTTCCCGTGTGGGCGAAGGCCGAATCACCACCTACTCCGCTGAACCCGCTGGGATCGACGTCCGTCCAGGCTGCAGAAAAAGGATGCGGGCCGGTCCCGTCGGCGCTCGCCTCGAAGCCGGGGTCGGCAACGAGGTTTGCCTTCACATTCCAGGTCCAGGCACAGAGCAAGGCAGCAATGCAAACGATTGTTTTCGCCAGCGCGAGTCGTTTCATAGGATTTTGGGTGGGGGTTTTGGGAGTTCTAATTAATAATAGTACGTAATACGTAAGAATCAGACACCCCAGATATGAGAGATCGACCGGCATCTCGTCAAGCTTATTCCACCATGGTTTTCAACAAAAATTGAGCCATTCCCTTGGGGGGGCGCTGAGGAAAGCAGGAAGTGTGATTGTAGGGCGTCTCTGTGAGACGCCAGGGGAGGGGGGCGACGAAAGCACCAATCACCAATAACCAAGCACCAGGGAAGCACCAATATTCAATCACCAATAACCCGTTAACCAATAACCAAGTCCCAGGTAGGGGCGCATCTCCGTAGGCGCCCGGGGGAAGCCCGGACAGGAAAGCAGGAAGGAGAATTGCTAAGGAAAGCAGGAACGCAGGAATCTGATTGTAGGGCGTCTCTGTGAGACGTCGGGGGAGGGGGGCGACGAAAGCACCAAGCACCAATAACCAAGCACCAGGGAAGCACCAATACTCAATTACCAATAACCCGTTAACCAATAACCAAGTCCCAGGTAGGGGCGCATCTCCGTAGGCGCCCGGGGGAAGCCCGGACAGGAAACCAGGAAGGAGAATTGCTAATGGAAAGCAGGAATGATGCAGGAATCTGATTGTAGGGCGTCTCTGTGAGCCATCCGGGGGAGGGGGGCGATTAAAACATCAAGCACAATAACCAAGCACCAGGGAAGCACTAATACTCAATTACCAATAACCCGTTAACCAATAACCAAGTCCCAGGTAGGGGCGCATCTCCGTAGGCGCCCAGGCGGAAGCCCGGACAGGGAACCAGGAAGAGAGAATTGCTAAGGAAAGCAGGAAAGCAGGAAGTGCGGCGGGGGGGTAGTGGAGTAATGGAGTAATGATTTGTCATCCGAGCCATCCGTGTTATCCGCGGTTAAAACATCAGAATGCCAGAAGCCTTTGCCCTATCTGTGTTTCATCCGTGTAAATCTGTGGCTAAAATCAGAAGCCAAGTAAAAGATTCAAAACCCAGACTGGAACCAGACAGGCGCGACAGCGTGCAAGGTCACGGTGCGACGGTCACGCGAACGCGCAGGAAAAGAGGGCCGGTGCTTCCGGCCGTAACAGTCGATTGAATGGTCTCGCTGTCGGCATTCTGGGCAACGATTTGATCCGTTGATTGCACCGGCATCCACGACTGGAGGTCGGTTGATTCCTCGACGATGTGACTCAGGTTTGGCGATTTCGATGTTTTGTAAGTAATCGAGAACGAACCATTGTCGCGCGCGGCCGATAGAACGTCCGGCACGAAACCGACCCACAGGATTGACAAAACGGGAAGATGATCGGACGCCGTGGAGGAGTCGCGCGCGACGAAGTCGGTGCCGTTGACGGCATTGAGCTCGGCCAGCTGCGTGCTGGTGTACTGATTTGTGTCGAACACTTCGCCCGTAACCAGTTCGGTGTTGGCGTACATCGTGTAATCGAAGCGCGACGTGGGATGCGTCGAATCAATCGTGTCGTCATTCCCGGCGATGCTGACCGGCGCCGGGTCGGTCAGTCCGGCCGAGCGCATGGTGGTAATCGGATGATATGCTTCGTGCGGACTGGAAAGGATGTCGCCAATGCTGTGACCGGTCCAGTTGGCGCTTTCGCCGGGATCCTCCGTTTCGTTCCAATCGCCGGTGACAGCAACGCCATCGTCAGGATGCGCCATGATCCAGTTCCCGACGCTGACCTCATCGGCATCGGCCTCGGTCTGGCGTTTCTCGGCGTCCGTGGTGGTGCTGCTGGCTTTCAAATGGGCAGTGAAAACGTCCAGCATATCGCCGTTTGGCAGGTCCACCGACGCTCGGGCCAAACCGCGTAGCGCGCCGAAACCATTGCCGGCATCCGAATAGGTGTGGGTTGATGCAAAGGGAAAGCGCGACACGATCGCCACGGTCTCGTAACCGTCATCGAGAGAACTGAGGTAGATGAAGTAGTCGATGTTCTCCTGCGGATCGGGACCGAAGATGGTGAGGTCATCGTGGATAAACGCAACCAGGTCGTCATGCGCGGTCGTCGCGTTGAAGGAGACATTGTTTCCGCCCAGCTCGTTAATCGTCCAGATGTCCGGGTCGAGATAATTGACGATCTTGGCCAGGGCGGGCTGCGACCCGGTGTTCGAATCGCTCCCACCGATGTCCCGGTGGATATTGTAAGTGAGAAGCCGAACGTTGAGGTTGGTCTGCGCCTGAAGCGCCGTGGCGACCGCCGCCAACATCCCCACCCATGCGAGCACACCTTTCCCGGTCATCCCTATACTATAAAGGGTAGCCGGGAACTTGTCTGCCGGTCGAGGCCGGACATGTTCAGGAGCCAGAAGGCGGTGGACAATGGGCGCGCGGAAGAGAGAGGAGGAAATTTTAATCTGGAAGCCAGGAAACCAGGAAGGAGCATTGCTAAGGAACGCAGGAAAGCAGGAATATCAGACAGAATTGAATCTGGAAGCCAGGAAACCAGGAAGGAGCATTGCTAAGGAACGCAGGAAAGCAGGAAGTGCGATTGTAGGGCGTCTCTGTGAGACGCCAGGGGGAGAAGGGAAGGATTGAATCTGGAAACCAGGAATCCAGGAATTCTTGCACAGGTAGGGGCGCATCTCCGTAGGCGCCCGGGGGGACCAGACAGGATTAACAGGATTACAGGATTAGAGTGTGGAGTCTCCATCACTCTATCACTCCATCACTCCATTACTCCATTACTCCACCAGTCCCTCCCACCGATCCCCATCATTCCGCAATCCGCAATCCGCAATCCGCAATCCCCCCTCCTCCATCACTCCATCACTCCATTACTCCATTACTCCACCAGTCCCTCCCACCGATCCCCATCATTCCGCAATCCGCAATCCGCAATCCCCCCTCCTCCATCACTCCACCACTCCATTACTCCATCAGCCGATCACTCCACCGCTCCATTACTCCATCTTTCCCATCAGGGTAGTCCGCGGTTCATACCCAAGTGTCCTTCCTGCTTTCCTGCGTTCCTTAGACATTCCTTTAGCGCCCAAAAGCGGCGAGGACGCCGCTTCTACTTTGGGGGCAAATAAATGGGACGAGACAAGCACGTCCCTCCCGCAGGCCCCGCCGCGGCGGGCAGACTTTCTAATTTTCAATTTCCATTTAGAATCTCTTCCTTATGCCGTACAAAGATGTTGCCCCGCCACCGGGCGAAAAAATCACCCGCGACCAAAATCTCAAGGTCCCAAATCAACCAATCATTCCGTTTATCCGGGGCGATGGCACCGGCCCCGATATCTGGGCGGCCAGCGTCCGGGTGTTCGACGCCGCGGTTAAAAAGGCTTACGCGGACAAGAAAAAGATCTCCTGGTTCGAGGTTTTTGCCGGCCAGGTCGCCAAAGACAAGTTCGATTCCTGGCTCCCGGACGACACGGTGGAGGCTTTTCGCGAATACCTTGTCGGCATCAAAGGGCCGTTGACTACCCCCGTCGGCGGCGGAATCCGATCGCTCAACGTCGCTCTCCGGCAGTTGCTCGATCTTTTCGTTTGTCTCCGGCCGGTCCAGTACTTCAAAGGCGTCCCCTCCCCGGTCAAGCACCCGGAGAAGGTCAACATGGTGATCTTTCGCGAAAATACGGAAGACATTTATGCCGGAATTGAATTTGCCCCCGGCACACCGGAATCGCAGAAGATCCTCGATTTCCTGGCAAAAGAATTTCCCAAAGATTTTGCGAAAATCCGTTTCGGCACAAAAGAAAAGGCGGCCGAGTTCTGGAAAAAAGTCGGGGCGCCGGAGAAAACCGACGTCGAAGTGGGGATCGGGATCAAACCGGTTAGCCGCTCCGGGAGTGTCCGGTTGATTCACAGCGCGATTTCCTACGCCATTCAAAACAATCGCAAGAGCGTGACTCTGGTGCACAAGGGCAACATCATGAAGTTCACGGAAGGGGCGTTCCGGGACTGGGGTTACGACGTTGCCAAACAATATTTTGGCGCGGAAGAGATCGATGGCGGCCCGTGGTGCAAGATTCCGGCCGGCAAACCGGGGGGCGGCATTGTCATCAAAGACGCCATAGCCGACATCACCTTGCAGCAGATATTAACCCGGCCGGAAGATTTCGATGTGATTGCGACGTTAAATCTGAATGGCGATTACTTGAGCGACGCTCTGGCCGCGCAAGTAGGCGGGATCGGCATCGCTCCCGGAGGAAACATCAATTACATCACCGGGCATGCCGTGTTTGAGGCAACGCACGGAACGGCGCCGAAATACGCGGATCAGGACAAGGTGAATCCGGGGTCGATGATTCTCTCGGGCGAGATGATGTTCCGTTACATGGGCTGGACGGAAGCGGCCGATTTGATTTTGAAGGGATTGAACGGGGCGATCGCAAGCAAACGAGTCACCTACGATTTCGCCCGGCAGATGGAAGGGGCGACTGAGATCAAGTGCTCGCAGTTCGGCGATAATATTATCGAGCATATGTGAAGGGGAAGGGAGAATCTGGAAACCAGGAATCCAGGAAGGAGAATGGCTAAGGAACGCAGGAAAGCAGGAAGTGCGATTGTAGGGCGTCTCTGTGAGACGCCAGGGGGAGAAGGGGAGGATTGAATCTGGAAACCAGGAATTCTTGCCCGGGTAGGGGCGCATCTCCGTAGGCGCCCGAGGGGACCAGACAGGATTAACAGGATTTACAGGATTGGATTATGGGGTCTCCGTTACTCCATCACTCCACCACTCCATTACTCCACCAGTCCCTCCCACCGATCCCCATCATTCCGCATTCCGCAATCCGCAATCCGCAATCCCCCCTCCTCCATCACTCCATTACTCCACCAGTCCCTCCCACCGATCCCCATCATTCCGCATTCCGCATTCCGCAATCCGCAATCCGCAATCCGCAATCCGCAATCCTCCATCACTCCATCACTCCATCACTCCCATCTTTCGCATCCGCGTAATCCGCGGTTAAGATTGCAGAAAATAATGGGACGAGACAAGCTCGTCCCTCCCGTGTTAGTTGGGCGGATGCTATGCCTTAGAATTTACGTCATCCTTTTCCTGTTCGCCGTCCTTGGATCGGCCGCGTCGTTAGCCGCCCAAAAACGCAACATCACCGAAACCGACCTTTTCGATTTCGTCTGGATTGGCGATCCCCAGGTGTCGCCCGATGGATCCCGGGTAGCGTTCGTCCGGATCACGGTCAACGAGAAAAAAGACGGCTACAACACTTCGATCTGGTCCGTTCCAACAACCGGCGGAGAGCAGCCGCACCAATTGACCAACGGCCATCACGATTCCACGCCGCGGTGGTCGCCGGACGCTAAGTACCTCGTTTTTCTTCGGGCGAACGAGAAGGATGGCAAACCCGCGCCGGCCCAGCTTTGCCTGCTTGCCATGACGGGCGGCGACGCGTTCAGTTTCACCGATCTGCCCAAAGGCGCGGGCAATCCGCGCTGGTCGCCCGATGGAAAATCGATCGCGTTTACGAGCACGACCAACGCAGAAGATCTGGCCAAGCAGGAAAAGAAAAAGCGGAAAGAAGAATTAAAAAAGGCGGCGGAAACAAAGAGCCCACCCTCACCCTCTGCCACGGCTGCGGCTTCTCCAGGAAGCGGCGAGAAGGATAACAACGAAGACGAAAAGGAGAGCGATGTTCGGGTAATCACCCGCGCGGTTTACCGAGAAGATGACGAGGGCTATCTGGACTTCAAACATCCGCAACACATCTGGACGGTGACCGCTCCGGAAAGCGCCGATCAAAAGGTGCAGCCCAAGCAACTCACCCACGGCCGATTCGATGAAGGCAATGTTACCTGGGCCACCGACGGCACTCGAATTTGGTTTACGTCGTTGCGGATCGATGAGCCGTATTACGATCTGCCGCGGACCGAGATTTATTCGACGAACGCAAGCGGCGGGGAGCCGACCAAGATCAACACCATCGAAATGAGGATCAATAGTCTCTCGCTTAGTCCCGAAGGCAAAGAGTTCGCGTTCGTCGCGTCCGCCACCCGCCCGATCCACTCCTATAATCAACCCGACCTTTGGGTGGTAGACGCGACTCCGAACGCGAAACCGCGGAATCTGACGGCGAAATTCGATTTTTGTCTGGGCGATGGCGTATTCGGAGATAACGCCGCGCCGCGGGCCGGCGGCAGGAACAGTCCGCTCTGGACCCGGGACAGCCGCAGTTTGCTCGAGATTTACGGAAAAGAAGGCCGGACAGCGCTGGCGAGCTTTGATGTTGCGAACGGGACGGCGTCCGATCTGACCCACGGCAACCAGGCGGTGATGCAATTCCGCGCTTCAGCCGACGGTTCCAGAATTCTTTATACCGTATCAAGTCCCACTCAAATCAACGACGTGTTCACGATGGAGCGCGCCGGCGGCGAACCGCAACAGTTAACCCACGTGAATGATGCGCTCTTTTCTCAGCTCACTCTCACCGAGCCCGAAGAGATCTCCTACAAAAGTTTTGACGGCAAAAAGATCCAGGCCTGGATTCAGGAGCCGCCCGATTTCAAGGCCGGCAAAAAATACCCGCTGATCCTGGATATCCACGGCGGACCTCATGGCGCCTACGGCTACATCTTCGAGCATGAATTTCAATGGATGGCAGCCAAGGGCTACGTGGTCCTTTATCCGAATCCGCGCGGGAGCACCACTTACGGTCAGGAGTTCGGAAATATCATTCAATACCGTTATCCCGGCGACGATTACAAAGATCTTATGGCCGGCGTGGACGAACTGATTCATCGAGGAATTATCGACGAGAAGAAAATGGGTGTGACCGGCGGGAGCGGCGGCGGGCTTTTAACCGATTGGGTGGTGGGACAAACAACTCGTTTTGCCGCAGCCGTGGCCCAGCGCGATATCGCGAGTTGGGCCAACTGGTGGTACACGGCCGATTTTACGCTGTTTCAACCGAATTGGTTCAAGGCGCCGCCATTCGACGCCGAGCAGGAATTCAAGGCCCGCTCCCCGATCACTTATATTAAGAACGTCAAGACGCCGATGATGTTTATTCTGGGCGAATCGGATTATCGGACTCCGCCCGGGGCCGGCGGCGAGCAGATGTTTCGCGCGCTTAAGTTTCGCAAAATCCCGGCGGTAATGGTCCGGTTCCCGAACGAATCGCACGAATTATCGCGCTCGGGACAGCCGCGGCACCGGGTGGAACGGCTCCAGCATATTGTCGGCTGGTTCGATCACTGGCTGCTGGGGGTATCGAAACCGGAATACGAAGTCGCGCCCGAACAAACGGTGCCGATGCCCGAGATTCCCGGGAAAAAGTCCAGTCCCAGGAAAAAGTCCAGTCCCGGGAAAAAGTAGAAGCGACGTCCCCGTCGCTTTCCCTTTGGCCCTCACGCGACCAGAGATCGCGTCTACTTTAGCGCCGCACAACCCAAAGAAAACCGAGGCCCAGACCGAACAGGAGAACAGTGGAGCCTGTATCCGGGACCGCCGGCGCCCCTTGGATGCCCAGCAACAGGATATGCGAAATAGTAGCGTACTTGCCCGATTTACCGGTGAGCGGGGTATGCACGGTCGCCGAACCTGAAATCATCTGCGCGGGATCTTCCACCTTGTAAAGATTCGCTCCATTGCTGCCGCCAAACACATAGATGCCCAGCAACTCAATGCCGGACCCGGCCAGATTCCAGGAGATGTTCGCGCCATTGTTGGAGTTGGATCCTTTTCCGGAATTGACCGCCGTGTAAGCGAGGGTGAAAAGATCGCCGGTCGGCAAAGCAAGATCGTCCAGCCTCAGTAAATTTTGGAGGTCGGCCTCACCCAGTTCGCTGCTGGCAACGGAAACGATGTGTGCGGTATTTTCAGGTGTCTTCTTGTAGGTATCGACCAGAATGACATTGGCCCGGAGGCTGCCCGCCAAAAAAAGGGAAAGGATGAGGAGCAAAATAGTCTTCATACGTTGTGGTCGATGGCAAAACGATTCTGACATTGGAAAACATGGGCTGTCAAAGTAAAAGAGGCAGGCGAAATGTAAGGCCACGCCTGCTGCGGCTTCGCGTCTTTCCTCTTCCGATGGCGCGGACGCCCTCCAGATGGCGATTCGGCCTCTGGCTTGGAGAAGCCGACCCTCCGGCCTGGAGACCCTACGGGCCGGAAGCGGGCTCGGAAAGTGAATCGCCGCTACCTGCCTCCTGCTCGTTTTCCTGGATTTTAACCGGATTTGCCGTCTGACCCAGACGGCCTACAATTCGCCTGATGGCTTCGTCGTCCCTCTGGCAGCGGTTTCAACAATATCTTCTCCGCTACGACGATGTCGGTTTTTCCATCGATATCAGCCGGATGAATTTTGGCGATGATTTCTTCAAAAAAATGCGGCCACAGAGCGACAAAGCTTTGCGCGCGATGCAGGAGCTGGAGAAGGGCGGCATCGCCAATCCGGACGAGAAGCGCATGGTCGGCCATTACTGGTTGCGGAAACCGTCCCTGGCCCCCAATCCCGAACTGCGACGCGACATCGAAGAAACCAATTCGCGCATTAAAACTTTCGCAGCCGACGTGCATTCCGGAAAAATCCGGAGCGCAAACGGAGAAAAATTCCAGCATATACTTTTGACCGGGATTGGCGGCTCCGCCCTGGGTCCGCAATTTGTGTCGGACGCGCTTGGGGGATCAGGCGATCCGATGGACATTTACTTTTTCGACAATACCGATCCGGACGGATTCGACCGGGTATTCGCGCGGATGGAAGGGCTTTTATCGGAAACGCTTGTGATCATCGTTTCCAAGTCCGGCGGAACCAAAGAAACCCGCAATGGGATGCTGGAAGCGGAAGCGCGGTTCAAGAGCGCCGGGATTCCATTCCCGAAACATGCCGTGGCGGTGACCGGGACAGGAAGCGAATTGGACCGGTATGCGGAGAGGAACGGCTGGATCGCGCGATTCCCGATGCACGACTGGGTGGGAGGCCGGACGTCGGTGATGAGCGCGGTGGGTCTTCTTCCGATGGCGCTGGAGGGTTTCGATATCGACAATTTTTTGGCAGGGGCGGCGGCGATGGATGGGCACACCCGGGTGACGGAGGTGGAACGGAATGCTTCGCTGCTTCTGGCCCTGATGTGGTATTACGCCGGAAACGGACGCGGCGAAAAAGACATGGTGATCTTGCCCTACAAGGATCGGCTGGTTTTGTTCAGCAAATACCTGCAACAACTTGTGATGGAATCGTTAGGCAAAGAAAAGGACCTGGACGGCAACATCGTGCATCAAGGTATCGCGGTTTACGGGAATAAAGGATCGACCGACCAGCATGCTTACCTGCAGCAATTGCGCGACGGCATCCTGAATTTTTTCGTTACCTTTATCGAAGTGGACAATGATCGAAACGGGCCGCGCCTGGAAGTAGAGCCGGGCGTAACCAGCGGCGATTACCTGCATGGATTCTTGCGCGGGACGCGCTCGGCTCTTTACGAAAGCGAGCGCGAATCGATCACCCTGACCGTGGCGAGGGTCGACCCTTTTCATGTCGGGGCATTGATCGCCCTGTATGAACGGGCAGTGGGCTTCTATGGCACGCTGGTCAACATCAACGCCTACCATCAGCCCGGGGTCGAAGCCGGAAAAAAGGCCGCCGCCAAACTCCTGCAACTGCAAAAGGAGGCGCGGGACCAGCTTACCTCATCGCCGAAGACGGCCGAGGAGATCGCCCGGGCGCTGGATGCCAATCCCGAAGATGTTTTTCACATTCTGCACCACCTCGCGAGCAACGAATCGCAGATCCGGGTTTCGCCCGGAGACCACCCAGGAGAAGACAGTTTTGTCCTCGGGTAGTCGGGTAATCGTTAGTCCCAGGAATATTTTCTAAAGAAAAATCATGAAGAAATCCACTGCCGATAACAAGTCTCGGGAAGGTTCTCCCGAAGTGCGGTGGAGCGATGTCGTGCGATTCGTCCGGCAGCTAAGCCACGATCTTAGGAATCATTTAAACGCGATCGAACTGCAGGCGGCCCTCCTGACGGAACTGGCTGAGGATTCCGAGATCAAGGGAGAAATCAAACGTCTGCGGCAAATGATCTCCGAAACCGGCGCCGGCTTGCAAAAACTGACGGGCAAACTGGGGCAGGCGAAGCCGAATTTGATGCGATACAAGGCAGACGAGTTCGTCAACGACCTCCGGCAAAAGCTGGCGACGGATTTTCCCGAGAACTTAGGCAAGATCGAGTGGGAGACGGCAGGACCGGCGGCAGAAATAGAGATCGACCCGCAACTGTTTCAACTGGCGTTACTTGAGCTGTTCAACAATGCATTCCAGCACGAACCGTCCGGGGGCAGCCTGCGCGTGACCTCCGGCGCCGAGGATGGTATGCTTGTGTTTGCATTGCACGAGCCGAAGAACAGATTCGAATTGTCCACCGAAAACTGGGGCCGGGAACCGTTGCGCTCGGTCCAGAACGGTAGTTACGGGCTCGGACTCAACCGGGCCCGCGCAATTGTCGAAGCGCACGGCGGCGAAATGCGGGCCCGGTACGATTCTCCGGGATCCACCCTGATCACCACCATTACTCTGCCGATAGTTCGAAGCGATAGCTGAAACTGGGGCCGTTTTTCGCAGGCATGGAAAAGAAAGCAACACACGAGCTCAAAAACGGGCAGTCCCCGGGGTCGCTGACAGAAAATCGCCGGATCCTGATCGTTGACGACGAGCGGCCGATCTTGCTGACCCTGGAGGCGCTTCTGACCCGGCATGGTTTTCAGGTCGACACCGCAGCCACCGCGGCCAACGGATTGCGTTTGTTGGAAAGCAAATCGCCGGCCCTGGTGTTGCTCGATTTGCAGCTGCCCGATGTGGAAGGCTTGCGCATGCTCGATCAGATCAAAACGGATCGGCCTGAAGTGCAGGTGATCATTTTGACCGCGCACGATTCTCTGAACAACGCGATCGAATCGATCAAGCGCGGCGCCTACCACTTCATCAGTAAACCATATGCGGCGGAAGAACTGCTGAGCCTGGTCGAAAAAGCGCTCGAAAAACAATCGCTGCTTCGCGAGACCGCGGAACTGCGTGAAAAAACCCAGCAGCTGGAACGGCGTCTGGAAATCGCGCAGACCCGCTCGGCGCCGATTTTGGCGAGCAAAGTAATGCAGGAGATCGACGAACTAATTGACGCGATGGCTCCGTCGGAGGCGAATGTGCTGATCACCGGCGAAAGCGGCGTGGGCAAAGAGGTAATCGCAAACACGATCCATCAGCGCAGCCGCCGCGCCACCAGCCCGATGGTAAAGCTGAATTGCGCCGCTTTTCCGGAAACGATGATCGAGGGAGAGCTTTTCGGCTATGTCAAAGGCGCTTTCACCGGCGCGGCCAACGATTTTTCCGGAATGATCGCCGCCGCGGACGGGAGCACGCTGTTTCTGGACGAGATCTCGGATATGCCGGCGGATTTGCAGACCCGTTTTTTGCGGGTGCTGCAGGAGCGTGAGTACCGGCCATTGGGGAGTACGCGGGTTTTGAAAGCGAATTTTCGGCTGATCGCAGCGACTAACCGGGCCATTCCGCAGGCCCTGGCGGAGAATCGGCTCCGGTCGGATCTTTATTACCGCCTCAATACATTTCAGATTACGGTGCCGCCGCTGCGGGAGCGAAAAGAGGATATTCCCCCGCTGGTGGCACTGTTTGTCAGACGGTTTGCCGAGCAGTTAGGCAAGCCCGAACCTTCGATTGCGCCGGATGCATTCCAAAAACTGCTCGACTACGCCTGGCCCGGGAACGTGAGGGAACTACAAAACGCGATTGAGTATGCGGTCGTCCTGGCCCGGCAAAATTTGATCGGGACGAAGGAGCTGCCGGCGGAAGTGCAACTTCCCAAGGTATTGCAGCAGACGGAGCGCAACGCCGGGCCAAGACAGGGAGTGCAAAGTCTGGATGACGTTGAGCGGACCACCATTCTCCAGGCGCTGGCTCAATGTCACGGCAACAAAAAGAAAGCGGCGGAGCTTCTCGGTATTCAACGGCCGACGCTTTATAACAAGCTGAAGCGGTATGCCATCCAGCTATAGCGATCCGAAGCGGATCGCTATAGCTGGAAAGCGCCAAAACCCAATCTCCAAGCACCAGGGAATCACCAATCACCAATCATTTCCTGCTTTCCTGCGTTCCTCAGAAATCTTTTCCTCGTTTCCAGGCTTCCTGATTTTGGCCACAGATTTACACAGATGAAACACAGATATGGCAAGGCTTCTGGCATTCTGATGTTTTAACCGCGGATAACACGGATGGCTCGGATTTGGGGTTCGGATCACAAATCATCACTCCATTACCGTCCCTCCCGCTTTCCTGCTTTCCTTAGCAATTCCTCTTCCTGGTTTCCTGGCTTCCAGATTTTGGCCACAGATTTACACAGATGAAACACAGATATGGCAAGGCTTCTGGCATTCTGATGTTTTAACCGCGGATAACACGGATGGCTCGGATGACAAATGATCACTCCATCACTCCACCACTCCACCCCCGTCCTCCCTTCCTGCTTTCCTTAGCAATTCTCTCTTCCTGGTTTCCTGTCCGGGCTTCCCCCCGGGCGCCTACGGAGATGCGCCCCTACCTGGGACTTGGTTATTGGTTAACGGGTTATTGGTGATTGAATATTGGTGCTTCCCTGGTGCTTGGTTATTGGTGCTTGGTGCTTTCGTCGCCCCCCTCCCCCGGCGTCTCACAGAGACGCCCTACAATCAGATTCCTGCTTTCCTGCTTTCCTGAGCGATGACTCGGGGCGTTTGCAAAGCGGCACGCCAAATTCGACAATGGTTGGCATCATGCCACGCCATTTGGAACAGGTCCTGGCCCATGCCGAGAGCCAGCTGGCCGCCAGCGGGGCGAGGCGTCCCACCGAAGTCCTGCCGCTTTACAAGAAGTTTCTCAAAATCGAGGAGCATCGTTTGCGTTTGCAACATCAAGCGGGCGGCGGCGGCCGTGAAATTTGCGCCCGGCGGGTTGATTTGGTGGATGTGCTGTTGCGGCATGTTTTTGCCGCGACCACGGCGGCAACCAGCGCTGAAGGAAAGCCTTTAGAGACGCCTTTGGCCCTGATAGCGCTCGGCGGTTACGGCCGGCGCGAGTTAAACCCGTTCAGCGACGTGGATTTCATGTTTTTGCGGCAAGGAAAAACGGGCAATGTCTCATCCCAGATCGAGCAAATTGTCGAACAGATTCTCTATTTACTGTGGGACATCGGGTTCAAGGTGGGTCACTCGACCCGTTCGATCAAGGAAGCCATCGCCGAAGCAAACCGCGATATGTTAACCAAGACTTCGATGCTCGAGTCGCGCTACGTTGCCGGTGACGCCAAACTGGCGCAGCAATTCCGGCAGCAGTTTCGGGCAAAATGCGTCAGCGGGCATGAGCGCAAGTATGTGGAAATGCGAATGGAAGATCAGGCTGCCCGGCACGCCAAATTCGGCGACAGCGTTTACATGCAGGAGCCGAATGTAAAAAACGGGTGCGGCGGATTGCGCGATTATCAAAATCTGCTCTGGATGACCTATTTTCAAGAGGGCGTTCTAACTACCACCCATTTGGTGGGCAAGGATTGGCTGAGCGAACCGGAACGGCGGCATCTGGAAGCGGCCTATGATTTTCTTTTGCGGGTCCGGACGGATCTTCATTACGCGACAAAACGGGCGACGGAGGTCCTGCGCCTCAACATGCAGGAGCAACTGGCGGAACGCCTGCATTACCGGGAAAAGAATGGTCAGCTCCGGAGCGAAGCGTTTATGCGCGATTACTACGAGCATGCCCGCAATATTTTTCGGGTAACGGAACGAATCACGGAACAGTTCGCGACCGGCAGCGCGACTCCCCGGCTCCGGTCGCTCTTTAGTTTTCTTCCGCTGATTGGAACGGATGAGACCCGGCTGGAATCATTTTTCGTCCGGAATGGAAAGCTTCATGCCAGCCGGCGGGACCTGTTCCAGACCGATCCGCTTCAAATGATGCGCGTGTTTCAGCTGGCCCAGGAACATCAACTCGACCTTAGCCCTGAGCTCGAAGATTTGTTTAACCGCTCTCTTGGCTGCGTTACCCGCACCTATCAATACGCCACGGCGCCGCGGGAAATTTTCCAGGCGATCCTGTCAAAACGGGGCGAAGTGGGGCGGATTCTGCGAATCATGCATCGAGTCGATTTTCTCGGGCGTTACATCCCGGAGTTCGGGCAATTGACCTGCATGGTGCAACACGAATTCTTCCACCGTTACACGGCGGACGAGCACACCCTGGTCTGCATCGACAAGCTGGACGCCCTGGCCCGAACAGAGGAACGGAAGTTCGCCGGATACCGGAAATTGTTCGAAGAACTGGAAGACCCGTTCGTGCTTTACCTGGCGTTGCTTCTTCACGACACCGGCAAAGCGGTCGGGGCCCGTCCCCACTCGGAAGCCAGTGCCGTGTTTGCCCAGCGGGTGGCTTCCCGGCTGCATCTCACTTCCGAGCAACGGAAATCGCTGATCCTTTTGGTGGACCTTCACGTTACCTTGTCGAACATCGCGCAACAGAGAAATCTGGACGACCCCGCCACAATCGAGGAGTTAGCCACGATCGTGAAAAGCCAGGCGAACCTCAACGCGCTCATGCTTCTGACTTTGGCTGACGGCCAGGGAACGGGAGCGAGCGCCTGGTCCGACTGGAAGGAATCGCTTGTCTGGCAGCTTTACCACGCCACCACCCAGTATCTTGCCGACCAGAAATCATATTACGAACAATCGAAGATTGAGCGGGAGAGTTTGCAAACGAGTCTGGCCGAGATCCTGCCACCGGATTACGCCGAGGAGATCGAAGCGCATTTTGAAGTCCTCCCCGACAGTTACTTTCGAGCGTTCCAGCTGCCGGAAATAGTGGAGCACATCCGGTTGTTTCGCACTTTTTTAGAAAACCATTCCGGAGACCAGGCCCATCCGCTGGCTCCGGCGGTGAGCTGGGCCGGCTTTCCGGAAGAAGGTCATACCACGGCGGTCTTTTGCACCTGGGATCGAGAACAGCTATTGGCCAAGATAGCAGGTTCGTTTTCAGTCGTGCCGCTCAATATCCTGAGTGTCGATACCTTTGCCCGGGGCGATCACACCGTTTTCAACATCTTTCACGTCTCCGACACGCGCGGCCGGGCGGTGACGGACAAACGGGACTTCGAGTTGGTCGAAAAGACCCTGAGCCGGGCATTGGAGAACGAGCGGTTCGACTTCGGTCCGTTGCTGGAAAAGGTCCGGCGCCAGGCGGTACACCTGCCGGGCCAGGGGTTCGAGTTTCCGACGCTCATCGCCATCGATAACAAGGCGCATCCGCATTATACCTTGATCCAAATCCAGACCCCGGATCGTCTCGGGCTCCTTTACGATTTGCTCACCTGTCTTGGCCGGGAGGGAGTATCGATTGCGCTTTCCCGAATCAGCACTCAAAATGGGGCCGCGACCGATACTTTTTATGTCACCGACACGGCCAGCCATTCCAAGATCACGGATGCGCATCGCATCGATGCGTTGCAAAAAAAGCTGCACGCGGCGATGGGGAGCGGAATCTAGATTGCGGCCTTTTTCTGTTCTCCCGCCGAAGCGCCTGATCGCCCCGACCGGATCATCATTATTAGCATGAAGGCTTTGATTCTTGCCGCCGGCTACGCCACTCGCCTTTATCCTCTTACTCTTACCCGAGCCAAACCGTTGCTCGAGGTTGCGGGCAAACCGATCATCGAATGGCTGGCCGATCGCCTGGCTGCCATCCCCGGGCTGGACACGATCCTGGTTGTGTCGAACGACAAGTTCGCAAAGGATTTTCAGGACTGGGCTGAAGCCTACCAGCGCACCCATTCGAAAATCCAATTGAAGATCATCAACGATGGCTCGACCAGTGACGAGAACAAGTTAGGCGCGATCGGCGATATCCATCTGGCTTTGACCCGGGAAAAACTGTTCGGTGACGATCTGTTGATTGCGGCGGGAGACAATCTATTCAGCGATTCGCTCCAGGATTTTGTCGCCGCCGCCAAAGGCAGCCAGGCCACTGTCGCGCTTTACGATGTGGGCGACCTTGAGGCCATGAAAAAGTATGCCGGAGTTAGCACCGATCCGGCCGGGATCATCCGGCATTTCGAAGAGAAACCGAAAAAACCGACAACGACGCTGGCAGCGATTGCGCTCTATTATTATTCGCGGGAGTTACTGCCGCTTTTTGTCACCTACCTGGCTGATGGAAATAATCCGGATCAGCCGGGGCGTTTCTTGCAATGGCTTTACACCCGAAAGCCGGTCAAAACTTTTCAGCTGAAAGGAAAATGGCTGGACATCGGAAGCAGGGAGACGCTCGAGGAAGCGAATAAGATTTTTGCCGGCGTTTAGGGAACCATCCGGCAACATGCCGGATGGAGCGGGCAACATGCCCGCGCTCCCCGGGGCAATTATTTGAGGCGGCCTTCGTCGAATTCGATGAGATCGAAGTAGGTCTTGATGTCCTTGCGGCCATCGCCGCCGGCTTCTTTTAGAAAGTGCATGAACCGCGCTCTTTTCGCAGCGGTATCGGGATGGCGGGAAATCATCACCTGGTTCCATTCCTCGATGGCTTCCGGGGAATGGGCCACGGCACGGTGCTGCACCCATTTGAGAATGGCCCCGTCGTCGTCGAGGCGGTTGGCGGCTTCTTCGAACTGATCCGGATCGAGCTTGAGAAAAGCGAGCAGATGTTTGTCGAACCCGACGGTCTTGTAGTTATAGCCGTTGAGCAAACCCTGGCGGTGGAGTTTCGCTTTGTCGATCAGACGCGGCAAATGGACGTAGCCGCCGAGTTTCTCATAGGGGCTGCGCGGATGCGGTTTTCGCATTGGCTGCCGCGTTTAAGTCGCGGGCAACGGCTGAGCGCCGGAAGCGGGCACCTTTTCCTGCACCGGGGCGGCCCCGGCCCCTTTCACCTCGGGCAGGAGTTCAGCCTGGGTCAGGTCTCCCTGGCCAATGACGAGACTCCCGGAAAATATTCCTCCCTTATCGATGTTGATCGATTTGGCGGTGACATTTCCTTCGAGCAGGCCGGTCTTGTGAATATTGACCGCGCCGGTGGCGATTATCTCGCCGGACATTCTTCCTTTAATATCGATGCTGGAGACATGGATGCGCCGGAAGCATTGGACATCCGCCTTGCGTTCGACACTGACGTAATTGGCGATCAGACGGCCGGGAATTTTACCGACGAAATTGATCGTAGCCGATTCTTCGCACTGCAGGTTGCCTCGCAATTTGCCTTCGATCAGGGCCGACTTGCAAATGACGCTGGTGCTGCTGAGATCGCCTTTGGAAGTGAGATGCAGTTCGCCCCGGGTCCGGATGGAGCGGCTGAAGCTGGTGGTGATTTTGTAATCACGCAGGTCGATATGGGCGCTGCAGCCCGGGCAATTGGTAGAGGTGGCTGCGTCGCTGACTTCGTGTTTCCGTTTGCACTCAAAGCACGAGACCAGCCGGTTGCGGCGCCGGTTCCAGAGTTCCTCGATCTTGCGAATCCCGGATGGATCGGCTGGACGCGCTGCTTCCTCTTTTGGCCGGAGTTTCAGGCCGGCCTTGGGGCTCGAAGGCGAAAAAGAACGGCCGCATTGGCGGCACATGGTGGTCTTGGCCGCCGCATAATCCATCTGCTTAAAGCCACAGTGCGGACATTCCACACTGACCTTGGCAGGCGACGGTTTGGCCACTGGTTAGCCTGGCGGAACTTCCTTTCGGCTAAGCGCGCGCAGCGAAAGCCGGCTTGGCCGACTCGTCGTTGCGGACGATTTCGGGTCTGCTCGACGAACTGGTCTTGGCAGCCGTTACCGACATTCCACTGGTTACTTCGGATTTGCCGATAAAGGTGGCGCCTTCTTCGATGACCAGGCGAGCTGCCTTCAAATCGCCTTGCAGCGTGCATTTCGATTTCAACTCGCACCGCTCGTTAACGGTGATGTTCCCGTGCACTTTTCCGTAAACAACGATCGATTTGGTCTTGATCTCACCCCGAATATCGGCGTTCTCCCCGATCGTCAGCACCCCTTCAGAATTAATTTCGCCTTCGACCTTGCCGTCGATCAGCAATTCCTTCTGAAACTTGATGGAACCTTTGATTTCGACGTCGCTCGACAGGATGTCTTTGCCAGAATGTTCAGCCATAAATTTTTGGTGGTCGGTTAATGATGTTCTTGGTTGTTCGCCGTAGGCGGTTCGGTTGGTGTCCTCGGAGCCCGACGTCAACGATCCTTCGCCGATCGACGACATGGGCTTTTGCGGGATGAATTTTTTCAACACACGCCATTATTGGCGCGGTAAGCTGCCCTGTCAACGGATTCTCACAGGGTGATGCCAAGTTTTTCACCACTTATTCGCAACCCGGAACAGCTTGCCGGTCCCGTTTTGGGCGGCCAGACGCAAAAAAACCGGCGCCCGGCCCGGATTCCGGTCCAGAACCCGGCCCAGCCCCCGGCTGGGGACGTGCCACTCCCCAGGACCGCAGCCGAGTTCTCCTCCACCCGGCCGGCATCATAGGCCACAACCCAAAAGACGCGCCGCTTCTGCAGGATCGCAGCCGCCTGGTCTGGATCGGTGGACAGAAAAAAGCGGGCGCTATCGACAATTCCCGGCAGACTTTCATGGGAACTGCCGGCCACTCCGGGTTGGCCCGACCAGTAGGCGAGGGAAGGCGACATCCACCAGGGAGCAAGAAACGGCTGTTGTCCGGCGGATAGCATATTCAAAGCAAGCGCGCGCAGCTCGACCGCTTCATATCGCTTCTCCAAACGGCGCCCGGCCTCTGAATCGTTAGGCCATAATTTGTCGTCCCAATCTCTCAAAATCGGAAAGAGCGCCAGCAAGAAAATAATCCAGCCAAGAAATCGCGGCCTAACAACGCAGAGCAACGCCGGCAAAGCAATGGCGTAGATCAACAGAAAAAAATAACCCCACCGCGCCTGCCAAAGAGTCAGGCAATAGGCTGCCACCAGCAATCCCGCCAGAAAAATTGGGAGCGGAACGTTTCTATTTTGGGCGGCGGTGTCGCGCCGGTTTCCCATTGCCGAAAGCCAGATCAAGATCGGCGCCAGAACGATTGTGTAACCGGCCCAGCGAAACCAAATCGGATTGAGCGGCCTAACCGGCGCCAATTCTCCGATCGTGCCGGCCCAGCGATAAAAGAAAGATCCGGAATGCAGCGGGAGAAATGCGGGAACACGCCGTTCAACGACGAAGGCGAGGACAAGCACCGCGCCAAAACAGATCCAGCCCAGGCGCCTGCGTTCGCCGAAAAGAACCTTACGATTTTGGAACGATCCGCCTAACAAAAGCAGGACGAGCAGAATAAGAGGTTCGTAGATTGACACCCAGATGGCGGCTCCCCAGGCTAGTCCGCTGACAATGCTCCATGAAGTTGACGGCTCGGCCCACAAACTCCATTCCGCACAAATCGCGACCAAGAGCAGCACGATGAGCAACGATTGATGATCGGGGCGGCCCAATTCGGTGCCGTGAACCAGGATCGGACTGATCGCGAACAAAATGAGAGCCGGCCGGCGCAGACGAAGTTTTATTCGGCGCGACCACCACCATAAAAACCAGCCGCCGACCACGGCCAGGAGCGGCGAAATCCACGCGCCGGCCAGGTCGATCGGCCGCGAAACAAACGGTTTGAGGGAAACGGCCAGGCCGAGCACGAGATAATCGAATGGTGCAGTGGTATGCGGATTTGTCCCTTCGGGAAAATTTTCGAAATCGTGGTGCCGGACGACTAACCCGGGCTGCCGCGCGCAGAGCCGGACGCGGGTCATCCGCGCATAACAATCGGCATCGGTAAAATAGATCCCACCGCCGACGAAGACGTCTTGATAATTGGCCGCGCGCGTTGCCAGAACCAGCGCGGTGAGGACCAAGACCTCAAGACCGAGCAGTCCCCAAGCACCGATGCGCCGGATCACGCCTTATCTCAAATCCATCGTTCCCAATTCGCAATCCGAAATTGAGGCGGGGATTTTTTAATCAGGAAGGGAGAATTGCTAAGGAACGCAGGAAAGCAGGAAGGATTGAATCTGGAAACCAGGAAACCAGGAAGCGGAATCGCTAAGGAAAGCAGGAACGCAGGAAACGGAAATTGAATCTGTGGATAAACTTCCCCTGCTGCCCTATCTGTGTTTCATCTGTGTCAATCTGTGGCCAAAACCACGAAGCCAGGAAAAGATACAAAACTAGACAGGATTTACAGGATTGGATTATGGGGTGTCCCGCACTCCACCACTCAATCACTGCTCTCCCTTGCCATCCGCGCAATCGGCGTAATCCGCGGTTCAAACCCAAGTGTCTTTGCTGCGTTCCTGCGTTCCTGCGTTCCTTAGTCTAGAGGTTTTTTCCTGGCTTCCAGATTTTAGCCACAGATTTACACGGATGAAACACAGATAGGGCAAGGCTTCTGGCATTCTGATGTTTTAACCGCGGATAACACGGATGGCTCGGATTTGGGGTTCGGATCACAAATCATCACTCCATTACTCCATTACTCCACTACCCCCCCGTCGCACTGCCTGCTTTCCTGCATGCCTTAGAAATCTTTCTGGGCCCGCCAGGATTCGAACCTGGGACCAAGGGATTATGAGTCCCCTGCTCTAACCGCTGAGCTACAGGCCCGCCGGTGCTTGCCGGCGAATTTAAGCATGGCCAACCGCGATGACCAATCCGGAATCATGCGGGACAAAGTAGACGCGGCGTCCCCGCCGCTTTGGGCCTTACAAAACGCGGCGGGGACGCCGCGTCTACTATTCCTGTCTATAATGCGCCAGAGCGAGACCCGCCATTGGGACACGCAAATGCCGGAAACCAAAGCCTGCGGCCCAAATCACCGGAGGCCAGCCAAAATCAATCTCGAACCACCGTCACCTTGTCCACCACCATGTCGTTACCGTCCTTGACGTAGTGGACGCGCACTTTGCGCCCCTTTTTCATTCTTTCGGCGGTAATCACTTTGCCCTTGGCATTCATATAAGTGACAGACGGCCCGAGCTTGTAATGAACCGGCTCGCCCGCGCCGGGGGTGCTCAGCACGATGGTGGCGCCTGGACTGAACTCGCTGATGGTCCCAACGTTTTCAGTGGTAGTGGCAGTGGTGGTAGCCGCTGTCTCGCCGCCCTGTGTCGCAGTCATTGTGGTCGTGCTTGAAGTTTGCCCGTGCGCCAGTGCGATCGCGAGCGCGCCGGCGCAAATGATTGTAAGGAATGATTTCATATGCCCTTTCTGTTGGTTTGGTTTCGTTGCCGAGGCAATCCTCGGCCTCTCATTCACCTTATCAGTAATGCAGCCAAATCGGACATGCGCAACTTCCCGCAATTCCGGAGCGGACTTAAGGAACCCAGACGCGCTGACCCTAACCGGCGGTATCACGGGATCCCTCGGCTGCGCTCGGACGACGACAGCAAGTTAGTTCATGGCCAGGAGGTGGCCACCATTCCGCCGGCTAATCCGAGGGCGGCACCGAGCAGCATTTCCCCGATGGCATGGCGTCCCAGATAAATGCGCGACCAGAAAACAAGAAAGGCGAGCACAAAACCAACTACGCCGGCGATCCAATGAACCCGGAAGAGAATGAAGGCGCAATAGAAGGCAAACAAGGCATGAAGTGAAAGCTTGATGCCGAGGTTCAGGAGAGCCGCGATCGCAAGCAAGCCAAGCGTGACAAAGGCGCCCCGGCTAATAAAAGCCGGAGCATGAAGAAGGAGAAGCGTGGCCAGGCCGAAACCGGAGATCAGTATTGCCGGCGGATAAAACCGGGCGCGCTCGGTCCGAATGGAAACATCGGCATCGCTCCATCGTCCCGAGCGGACGCCGCGAAAGAGCAGGAGAACCGTGGGAAGAACCACCGCCACCAGGAGGGCGAGCAAAATCGAAAAACCGGCCCGGTTGGCCAAACGCAGACTAACGATCACCCCAACGGAGCCGGTTACGAAAACCAGCGGATGCCCGATCCATGAGATAAGGCGGGCGCATCGCCGGAGCGTAACCGCGCCCTTGCGATCCGGAGTGTCGCCCAGGGCAATCCCGGTCATGCTGGAACGATTCGGCCGCCGACTTCACCGAAGCCGACCCGGTATCCACTGCCCTGGCACCAGCCGGCGATGGTAAGGGTATCGTTATCCTCGAGCCACTTGCGGGTCTCGCCGTTAGGCAAAGTCAACGGGTTCGCTCCGCGCCAGGTCAGCTCGAGCATGCAACCGCGCGACCCTTCGCTCGGGCCGCTGATGGTGCCGCTGGCCAGGAGATCGCCCGGCTGGAGATTGCATCCGCCAACGGTGTGATGGGCGAGTTGTTGGGAAACACTCCAGTAAAGGTTCTGGAAATTGGTCCGGGTGATGACGTGGGGAGCGTTCATCCCGGCGGTCTGAAGTCGGGCCTCCAGTTCGATATCGAAAGTAAAATCGTTTGCCAAACAAAGATAAGGCAGCGGCGAAGGATCCTGGGACGGCAGCGGCCGGCGGAACGGTTCCAGCGCTTCCAGGGTAACGACCCAGGGAGAAATGCTGGTGGCGAAGTTTTTGGCCAGGAACGGTCCGAGCGGCTGATATTCCCAAGCCTGGATATCTCGCGCGCTCCAATCGTTCATTAAAACGAAACCAAAAATGTGATTGACCGCCCGATCGACCGGGACCGGCTCGCCTAACGAGTTTCCGGGCCCGACCAGGAAAGCCATTTCCAATTCGTAATCGAGACTCTTGCTCGGACCGAAGACGGGAGCGTTCGCGTCGGGCGGTTTGGTCTGACCTTTCGGCCGCCGAACCGTCGTGCCGCCGACAACGACGGAGCTGGCGCGCCCGTGATAGCCTACCGGGAGCCATTTCCAGTTTGGCATGAGCGCGTTTTCCGGGCCGCGCAACATGGTGCCGACATTGTGGGCGTGCTGATAGGATGAATAAAAATCCGTGTAATCGCCGATCCGGGCGGGAAGGCGCATCCGGACATCTTTTTGGGAATGAAAAACGCGGGAACGCAGCTTGGAATTATCTCGCAAGTCGGGCGTGTCGGCGGCAAGCAGATGTTGCAAGACCGCGCGTATTTCCTTCCAGACCGGCCGCCCCAGAGCCAGGAAAGCATTCAGCGAATCTCGGGAAAAAATCTTTTGGCCCGTCCCGCCCCCCGGAAAATATCCGGCTTCGTCCAGCACCGATAGATCGACCACCAAATCGCCGATGGCCACGCCGACACGCGGCCCGGCTCCCGGCGGCTGGAATATTCCAAAGGGAAGATTTTCCAGCGGAAAATCCGACTCCGGAGAAACATCGACGAATGATTGGAGCGGCATTAGCCAAATTGTAGGGCGTCCGTGCCGGACGCCAAACATTTAGTTAAGAACAGATATTTGCGTCCTCGCCGCTTTTCCCCTCGCATCCCACGCGACCAGAGATCGCGTCTACCGTAGAAGCGGGGGGTATGTCTTCACGCCCGTTTCACTTGTCATGTCGAGCGTAGCCGAGACTCTCACTATCTCTTATGACCGGTCACGAAGCGAAACATGAGAGATTCCTCGACCCGTTCGGCTCTCGCTCAGGGCAGGCTTTCGCTCGGAATGACACTGCTAACACCAGCAATTTTCTTTTAACGGCGTCAAACGTTAACCGCCGAACAGCCGCGCTCCCGGGAAAGAGTGGGACGACACAAGGTCATCCCTCCGGGGCTACAATAGCTTTAAGGCCCGCAAATCGTCCCGGGGTTCGTCGAAACTGCAACTGCCGAAGGAAACGACGAACCGGCGGCGGTCTTCGATCCGCCTGGTTTCGATCTTCCACTGCCGCCACCTGAAAAATTGATCGTCAAACAAGAACGCGCTCGCCTTCTCATCCTCCAGCATGGCTGCGGTCTGCTCAGCGTTCCATCTGTGTTCCGCCGCCAGGACCGCCGCGCCAATTACATTTAGAAAACCGTGCATTTTCCCGTTCACCTCATCGCGGAACTGCCGGACCGGATGATGCAGACCCGCGGTAAACTTGATCGGAAGCTGATGCCTGGCCGGCGCGACCAGGGCGCGGGCAATTTGGAGCGAACTCGGGAACGCGTCCGCAGTCACCCCGCCAGTCCGCAATTTGTATCCAAAGGGAGGCTCACCAACATTATAGTTATGCTCTTCGAGCAAGCCGATCGTCTCCTCGGCGGCGGCAGCAGGGGCTTCCCAGAAAGCGGCAAGATTGGCGGTCATGGTGCGGGCCTCGTTCAAGAGATCGACAGTGACAGCGGGAGGGAGCGGCATTTCGAGCTGGTGAATCGAGATGAGATCGACGCTGTAACGGGCAAAGGAATCAATGGCGACGATGGTTTCTTCCAAGGCATCAAGAAAAGCCGAGGGGCTGTCGGTTTTAGGACCCAGAGCGGATATCCGGAGCGGGTGGGCGGAATCGAAACGGGAAACATGCTCCCTGGCGGCGTTGAACTGACCGACCGGAAGCACAAAGGTGTTGAGCATCCAGGCATCCGGTGCGCGGAGATAAGCGGCCTGGTTTTCCAAGGCCGGCTCCAGGGCGAGCCTGGCCGGCGGAAACAGCCCGGCGTAATCGATGGATCGGGCAAGGAGGGCGTGCAGAGCCGAAGCAACCATGACTCAAACTGAACAGCCTTCCCAGGCGTTATTCCAAAATCCTTCGGTTAAGTGTCACATCCATAAATAGTTATAACTGTTGTTGGAATGGCTCAAAAATGATGCACCTTTGTATGATTCGCTCGACTTTTTCCATCAAACATTATACAAACGCAAATTCTAATGCCGAGCACTGAATCAATGGCGCGGAACGATTTGATTGTCTGCGCGTGCCAAGGCCGGAATTACAAGGCGCGCGACGCAATCCATGCCGCACTCTGGCGGGGTGAGCTGGACGGCCTCTGGGGGGATTTCCTCAGGCGGCTGGCAAGCGAAAAACGCGCGGACGAATTGGAGCTTGAGTTTCCCGATGGAGATCTGGACGCGGCCGCCGAGAACTTTCGATACGAACACGATCTGATCACAGCGGAAGAGACCGAGCAATGGTTGACCGCGCGAGGATTGAGCCTGGAGGATTTCGGCGATTATTTTGCCCGCCAGTATTGCGACCGTCAGCTAGGCGAGGAAGTGACGCCCGCGAAGTTGGATTATGTTTCCGCGGATGGAGAACTGCGGCAGCTGTTTTGCACAGACTTGATTTTATCGGGGGACCTGGAGCAATTCACTCTCCAGCTGATGTGGCGGCTGGCCGCACAAATGGCGGCAAAGGAAACCGATCCGGCTGATCTGGCAACGGAAGAGCAAAAATTTTTCGAGCGACACCAGCTCGATTCCAAGAAACTGGGAGACTGGCTGGGGGCGCTTGGGCGCGACCGGCAATGGTTTGATGAGCTGGCGGCGATGGAGAG
Source organism: uncultured Verrucomicrobiae bacterium (assembly GCA_963728975.1). Taxonomy (GTDB): domain Bacteria; phylum Verrucomicrobiota; class Verrucomicrobiia; order Chthoniobacterales; family UBA10450; genus DATFCK01. The sequence goes on along the minus strand of CAVSMF010000007.1, from coordinate 80,218 downwards.
CGCCTACCAGGCGCGGTGTAAGACGGTGCTTTTGCCGCAGGCTCGTCAACACGAACTTGGCGCTCTGCGACTGCCGCTGACTCATTTTGAAGCTGAAGTTCTGGAAGTGGAATCGCGGGACGCCGCTCAGGAAGCGCTCTTTTGTGTCAGGGAGGATGGAATGTCGATGGAGGAAGTGGGGATTGAAGCGCGCTATCCCTATCGCCAAATTCAGTTTGTGCTGGAGGATCTTCCGGCCGACCTCCAACAAACGTTTCTGAGCGTGTCTCCAGGCGACCTTCTCGAACCGATGGCGCGCGGGGAAGGATTTGAGCTTTGCCGCATTACCAAGAAAGTTGAACCGCTGGCGGACGATCCGACCGTGCAACAGCGGATCGAAGAGCGCCTGCTTGACCGCCATTTTTCCGACCTCGTGGCCAAGCATGTCGAACACCGATTGGGACCGGTCAGCTCCGACGAATGAAAGCGCAAGATGGCGAGATCGTGCGGCGATCGTCGGTGTTTCGTTTTCTATCCGACGAACATTTCTCCGTTCTGGAACCGCTGTTGCAGGAGGAGCACTACGATTTCGGAGATATTATCGTCCGCCAGGATGAGACGGCGGATTCTTTCTATGTTTTGACGCGAGGCCGGGCCCGGGCCCTGAAAGTTAAGTCGGACGGAGAGGAAATTCCGCTCGGCACCCTGAAGCCGGGAGACAGTTTCGGCGAGGCGGCCCTGGCCGAGGGTGGAACCCGCAACGCCACCGTCCGGTGCAGCACAGCGGTCGATGTCTTGCGCATCGATCGGAGCGATTTCCTCGAGCTCGTCCGGACCGAGCCGGAGATGAAGCGTTACGTCGAGGTGACCGGCCGGAATCGTGCGCTCCAGAGTTTTCTCTACCAGTTCAGCAACTTCGGTCGTTTGCCGGCTCCGGCTTTACGCAGCATGATCGACAAGCTTGCTCCAGTCGGTTTCACCAAAGGCAGTCTGATCATTCGGGAAGGCGAGGCAGCCGGGCCAATGTATGTGATCGAGAAAGGCCGGGCCCGCGTTTTCACCGGCGATAACGGCCGCGAACGCAACCTGGCTTTTTACCGCGAGGGCGACTTCTTCGGTGAACTCTCGATCCTGAATGGGTCGCCGCGAGCCGCTTCCGTGGAAGCTTTTACCGATTGCAATCTGTTAGCGCTCGCCCCCGACGCGGTGCTCGACTTGCGACATCGCTTTCCTGAATTCGACAAGCTACTGGCCGAACGGCTGGCAGTCTATCAGGCTAAAACCGAAGCGCGCATTCCGCTTGATTTCACGACGGAAATGCTGCCGGCCGAAACGCAAGCTCACGACAAGGTCGAGTTGAACGGCGAAGAACCGCCGGAAGCGGCCGAGGGGCAAGAGGAACCGTTTGCGGACGAGCATGGCTTCTTCCGAAAACGGGCCGGGCAAATCCGAAAAATCGAACACATCGAGCAGATCGATGAAATGGATTGCGGAGCCGCCAGTCTGGGAATGATCTGCCGGCACTATGGCCGGAAAGTAAGCCTGGCGCGAATTCGACAACTTTGTCACACCGCTACCGACGGCACCAGCTTGAAAGCGCTCTGCCGGGCCGCCAGTGAACTCGGTTTGGCTGCGCGCCCTCTTAAAGTATCGCTTCGCAATCTCCCGATGCTGCCGCTGCCGGCGATCGTTCATTGGGAAGGGAACCATTGGATTGTGCTCTATGATGTCGGCCCTGAATTCGTCCGGGTCGCCGATCCCGCTCTCGGGCTGAGAAAAATTCCCCGGCGCGAATTTGAGGCCAAATGGACCGGATACGCGGCGCTGTTCGATTACACGACCGCTTTTGAGCAGGCGCCGGAAAGCCGCCCCGCTCTTTCCTGGATCCTGCCTTTCCTGGCCAAGTTCAAAGTGATCCTGTTACAGGTTCTCGGGCTGGCTGTCGGCGTCAGTCTGTTGTCGCTTCTCTTTCCAGTCTTCACCCAAATGGTGGTGGACCGGGTGATTGTCGAAAAAGATCTCGGTCTCCTCAAAACCATTTTGCTGGGGATGTTCGTAGCCGTGATTTTTGTGCAGCTTTCGACCCTGGCCCAGGAGTACCTGCTCGCCTTCGCCGCGGTCCGCCTCGACACCGCGGTGCTTGATTTCCTGAGCAGAAAACTGCTGTCGCTTCCGATGTCTTATTTCACCAGCCGGCGCACCGGCGACATCCAGCGGCGGCTGGACGGGGCGCGGCAGGTTCGTCAATTTGTCGTGCAACAAGGCATCGGGGCGTTGCTGGCCCTCATTTACCTGGTGGGCGCGCTCGCTTTGATGGCGATTTACAGTCCGCTGCTGATGTTCGCCTTTTTGGCGACTACGCCGCTCTATGTGGGGCTGATGATTTTTTCAGTGAAGGTCTTGCGCCCTCTCTTTGCCGGGGTCGAAGAAAGCCAGGGCAAATACAGTTCGCATCAGATCGACGCGATCAAGGGCATCGAAGCGGTTAAAGCGGCTTCAGCGGAGAGCACGTTCCGGGACGCTATGTTGAACGAATTCCTGTCGGTCTCGAACAAGCTTTTTAAATCGAGTTTCATTGTCATGTCCTACGACAGTGTCCTGCAAACAATCGGGCTTTTGTCCACGGCGGTGTTTCTCTGGGTGGGAGCGACCCAGGTCATCAACGGGAGCCTGAGCGTTGGCGGGTTCGTCGCCTTCAGCTCACTGACGGCCATGGCGTATGGCGGGATCCTGCGAACGCTCGGGGTATGGGACAGCATGCAGTTTGCGTCGGTGTTATTGAACCGTTTGAACGACATCTTCGAGCAGGAACCGGAGCAGGGGCGCGACCGGTCGCGGCTGGTTCCCGTGCATAGCCTGGAAGGCAGAATTGAGCTGCGGGGGGTCAGCTTTAAATATGGCGGACCGGAAGCGCCCGATATCCTGAAGAACATTACCCTGGACCTGGCCCCGGGCCGGATGTTTGCCCTGGTGGGCAGGAGCGGCTGCGGCAAGACTACCCTGATCAAGCTGATCGCCGGCCTTCTCGAGCCCACCGAAGGCACCATCCTGTTCGATAACGTCGACCTGAAAACGCTGAACTACCGCGATGTTCGCCGACACATCGGCATGGTCCTGCAGGAAAACCACATCTTTAACGAGACCATCGCCCGCAACATCTCGTTCGGCGATTCGGAACCCGACCTCGATCGCGTATTGGCGGCGGCCCAGGCGGCGGCCGCGCACGATTTCGTCATGCGATTGCCGCTCGGTTACGAAACCAAGATCGGCGAATCGGGGCTGTCGCTTTCCGGCGGTCAGAAACAGCGCATCGCGATTGCTCGCGCGATTTACAATAATCCACCGGTCCTCATTTTCGATGAGGCAACCAGCGCGCTCGATACCGAATCGGAACGGGCGATCCAGGAAAATCTGAGTCGTCTGATGGCGGGCCGCACCAGCATCGTCATAGCCCACCGGTTAAGCACGATCCGGGAAGCGCATTCCATTGTGGTCCTGGAGAAAGGAAGCGTGGCCGAGGTTGGAACCCACGACGAACTGATGGCCCAGCGCGGCCTCTATTATTATCTCTCGAGTCAGCAGCTCGGAATCTAGCCCGGTTTTTATGAATTTCCCTTTGACCCAACGCGGCTCGATCGATGTTGAATCGGAAATGCTGCCCCAGGATCCGCCTCCGTGGATCATTCGCTCGTTAGGCTGGATGCTGCTGGCCGCGTTTCTGTTTGCCTTTCTTATCGCGATCGTGATGCGAATGCCGGAGACAGTGCGTTGCCCGTTCGTTCTGGTGCCCGCAACCGGGGCCGATCCCATTCAATCGCCGCGGCAGGCCGTCATCAGCCGGGTCTCCGTCACCGAGGGACAAACGATAAAGAAAGGCGAAGAGCTCTTTGCCTTGCGCTCCGATGAAATTCGCGGGTGGGACACGCAATATCGCACGTTGCAGACCGATCTGACGCAACAAGGAAGAAAGCCTGAAGAAAAACGACGCTTCTTATTTGGACGAGCTGAACATCAAAAAAGCGGAAATCGAACAGGCCAAGAGCGAAGTGAAGTTTCGCGAAAATCATGCCACAACCAGCCACGACCTGATCAACCGGATGGAAAAGCTCGCCCGCCAGGGGGGCGTTTCGCAGGTGGAACTGGTCAAACTCAAGCTCGAGCTGGCCGAGTCGGAAAAAGATTACAGCGTCTCCCAGAGAACCCTGCAGCAGGTCACTCTTGACCGCCAGCGCATGGAAACAGAACGGGCCCGTCAACGCGGCGAAGAAAAAGCCGAGATAGAAAAATTGAAAATGCGCATGGCCGCGCTGAAATCGGACCTGGAAAACACGAAGCAAAGCGTGCTGACTGTGCGCAGCCCCTACGACGCGGTGGTGCTTTCACTCGACGAGCGGACTGCCGGGAGCGTGGTCCAGCAGGGCCAGGTCCTGTGCCAGCTTTGCCCGCTGAACGCCAAACCGCTGGCCAGAATGATGCTGAACGAGTCCGGTCTTCCCAAGCTCGCGGCGTCGCAAAAGGTGCGCTACTTCTTTGAGGCGTTTCCCTACCAGCGCTACGGCGCGGTCGATGGCAAACTCCAGTGGATCAGTCCCGCAGCCGTAAGCTCCCACGATGGCTCCCATTTCATGGCCTCCGGCTCGCTTGACCGCACCACCATTGCATCAGCGGGAAAAAATCTGCCCCTGCGGGTGGGCATGAAAGGTGAGGCACACATAATTGTCGGACGGCGCACCCTTATCGAATATGCCTTCGAGCCGATCCGGCAGCTGCGCGAAGCCACCAAATAATAGTCGCACCCTCCCATGCAAGAGCCTCCAACCACTTTGAAAGTCGAAGACGTCGCCACCAGCAACGAAGCCATGGCCCGCTGCCTCCAGCTGGCCGCCCTCGCCGCCAAATCGGATGTGCCCGTGGTCTTGTTAGGCGAAACCGGAACCGGCAAAACACTCCTGGCTCATGCCATTCACAATTCGTCGGCCCGGGCTAAAGGCCCATTTGTCTCCTTCAACGCTTCCGCCATGAGCGATACCCTGCTGGAAAGCCAGCTCTTCGGCCACGAACGCGGCGCGTTCACTGGCGCGCAGCAAAGCGTTAAGGGCAAGTTTGAGCTGGCCGATAGTGGCACCCTTTTTCTGGATGAAATTTCGGAAATGAGCCCCCTCGCCCAAGTCAAAATCCTTCGCGTCCTGGAATACGGGGAGTTTGAACGGCTGGGCTCGGAGCGGATGCTGCGTTCCAATGCCCGCATTCTCTGCGCCTCCAACTGCTCGCTCCGGGAACGGGTGCGACAGGGGAAATTCCGGGAGGACCTGTACCAGCGGCTGAATGGGCTCACTTTGCTCATCCCGCCGCTGCGGGAACGGCTTCAGGAGCTGCCCGCCTTGATTGCAGCCGAATTGAAAGCCGCCGGCCGGAAAGAGGGCAAATCGATCACTGCGATTCACCCCGAAGCCATGGAAAAGCTGGTGCGGCATTCCTGGCGCGGCAATCTGAGGGAGCTGAGTCACACCGTGCGAACCATGACTCTGTTTTGCGACGGTTCGGTAATCTTGCCTCAACACGTCGTCTTTCCTCCCGACCTGGAAACAGCCGGCGGGGGCGTCGACGGGGAAAGAGAAGGAAACGCCTCCCGAAATCACAATCACGAAACTGCCGCCACCGGGGTTGATCTTTCCCTGGCCAGCGCGGTGAAGCGGCACATTCATTATGTCTACGATCAGACGAACCGAAACCAGAGGCGGGCGGCGAGGTTGTTGCGGATCTCACGGGCAACCCTGGCCCGGCATCTTCGGGCCGGGGCTCATAGTAAATCATAGGGCGGCCCAGAAATGAATCATAGGCGGTCTTATTATGAGACATCGGTTTTGCCATGTGGCAATGGATTCCCAATCTTTTTTGGAAAATATTGATGTATAAATACTTGATTATATGAGCTTAACAACTGCACCACGCTTTGGAAGGAGCGGCCATCTGAGAGCTGGCACGAATGGTGTTAAAGGGCTACTGAAGTGAGCACGCCGAAAGACAAAAAACATGCGCCGGCCGGAGAGACACATCATCGGCCTAAGCGCAGGAAAGAAAAACTGATCCGTCTGGATGATCTGATCCCAAAAGGAAATGTCATGGGCGGTCGTCAGTTGTTGTTCGGCGCTACTGACACAACACAAACAACAAACCCAAAACAGGACAGCTAATATGCCTAAAACAAAGAAAAACATCAAAGTTCGTGATCTGAAACCCTCCAAGGACGCCAAGGGCGGCGGCCATAGCAGCCAGGGCCATAGCAGCCAGGGCCGTAACAGCCTCGGCTCGAGCACCCTTGGTTCGTCAACCGCAGGATCCTCAACGGCTGGCCATCAGCAAAACCGTGGACACCATCACGGCCACGGCGGTAACTAAGAACAGGTCAGGCGACCAAAAGCCGCACTCTGGTTCGATCCCATAGTGCGGTTTTTTTGTGTACTCGCCCCCCGAAGGATGGAGGGGCGAGCTCCCGCGAGCCCGCCCGCGGCGTCGGAGAAGCTCCGCCCTCCGCCGGATATCCTATGGGAACAAACCGCGACTGCTTTTCGCCTTCAAGACCCGTTCCACCCCGATGGCCATCGCCGCGGTCCGATGCGAAACCTTGTGCTCCTTCGCCCGTCTGATCACCTGGCTGAAGGAATGTTCCAGAATCCGGAACAGCTTGTCGGTCACTTCCATCTCGCTCCAGAGGAAGCTTTGCAATCCCTGGACCCACTCGAAATAGGAGACAATCACGCCGCCGGCGTTGCAAAGGATATCGGGAATGAGGAACACTTCATCCCAACGCTGCTCCAGAATGCGGTCGGCTTCCGGCGTGGTCGGCCCGTTGGCGCCTTCGGCTAAAATCCGGCATTTGAGCTGGGCCGCGTTTCTCTCGGTAACGACGCGGTCAACCGCCGCCGGCACCAGAATATCGCATGGCAGAACAAGCAACTCGTTAGGGTCCACCCGATCTGCCTCATTGAAAGCGCGCAGGTTACCTTTTTTCCGGACGTGTTGTTCGGCTGCTTTAACGTCGATCCCCTTCGGGTTATAAAGCGCAACAGTGGCGTCGCTGATACCGACGATTTTGACTCCGCTCTTGAGACCCAGGGAAAGCGCGGCCACGGAACCGACATTGCCGAATCCCTGGACAATGGCGGTGCACTTCTCCGGGTCGAGTTTCAACATGTCCATTGCCCGCTCGACCAGATAAACCACCCCGCGTCCGGTTGCCTCTCGCCGCCCTTCCGTTCCCCCAATGGAGACTGGCTTTCCGGTGACGATTTCGCTTACGGCGTAACCCTGATAAACCGAATAGGTGTCCATGAACCAGGCCATGATCTGTTCGTTGGTCCCCATGTCCGGGCCCATAATATCGGTGTGCGGCCCGACAAACGGGATCATCTCCTGCATGTAACGGCGAGAGAGCGCTTCGAGTTCCTTGATGGATAGCTTGGCCGGGTCCACCGCCACTCCGCCTTTCGCACCCCCGTAAGGCAAATTCGCCAGAGCACATTTCCAGCTCATCCACATCGCCAGGGCGGCGGTTTCGCCCATCGAAAGCGAGGGCGCAAATCGCGTCCCCCCCTTGGTCGGCCCGAGGGTCAGGTGATGCTGCACCCGGTAGCCTTGAAAGGTCTTGGTGCTGCCGTCATCCATGTGCACCGGAAGCGTCACCGCAATCGCCCGCTTCGGATACATGAGCCGGTCCCGATCGTTCCGATCGATGCTCAAATAATCGGCAATGACCTGGAACTGATCGCAGGCCATTCGAAACACGTCGTCTTCGTAAATGTGCATGATGCGCAACGGAACTTGGAATGTTTCCGAGAAAAACGCAGGATGCTATTTGCCTATGATTGCCGCGGCGTCAAATTGAAATGCTCCGGCCCGAATCGGGTGGATTCAGGCGAAATCCTGGAAGATGCTCGGGCCCAAACGGCTTTAGCGGCAAAAAATCCGGAACCATGAAAAAGGAATGAAAATCGAGACCTTGGCAGTTCACGCCGGCCACACCATCGACCCCGCCACCGGCGCGGTGGCTCCGCCGATCTATCTTTCCACCACTTTCGAGCGCGACGTGGAAGGGAGCTATTCCCGCGGGTTCATGTATAGCCGGAACAACAATCCGAATCGCCAGACCCTGGAAAACGGAATCGCCGCTCTGGAAGGGGGCGTGGCCGCAGCCGCCTTCGCCAGCGGCACCGGAGCAGCGATGGCTTTGCTGCAAGCGCTGCGCCCGGGCGACCATCTGCTCGCCCACCTCGACGCTTACTACGGAACCACCCGGTTGGTGCGCGATCTATTTCTTCCCTGGGGCCTCGAAGCCGACTTTGTCGATATGACCGATTTGCCGGCCGTGAAAAAGTCAGTGCGCCCGAACACGAAGCTGGTCTGGGCGGAAACACCATCCAATCCGCTCCTTCGAGTGGTCGACCTTGCCGCGATCGCCGGCATTAGCCACGAAACCAACGCTCTTCTTGTGTGCGATAACACCTGGGCGCCTATTATCCAGCAACCGTTCGCGCTCGGGGCGGATCTGATTCTGCATTCCACCACAAAATATTTTGGCGGCCATTGCGACGTCCTCGGCGGGATTGTTGTTTCAAAAGCTGAAAGCGAGTTTTTCCAGCGCGTCCGAGCCATTCAGTATTCGGGAGGCGCTGTCCCCTCGCCGTTTGATTGCTGGCTGATCCTGCGCGGGATGCGCACCGTGCCCTGGCGAATCCGGGGCCAATGCGAAAATGCCGCCAAAGTCGCCGCCTTTCTGGCCAAACATCCACGGGTGGAGCGGGTGCATTATCCCGGACTGCCTTCGCATCCCGGTTACGATATCGCCAGAAAACAGATGTCGCTTTTTGGCGGAATGCTCTCCATCGAGGTAAATGGCGATGGCGCCGCCGCGATGGCGGTAGCGGGCCGGACCCGGATCTTTATCCGGGCGACAAGTCTGGGCGGCGTGGAAAGTCTGATCGAGCACCGCGCCTCGATCGAAGGACCGGGAACCACTTCACCGGAAAGCCTGCTTCGCCTTTCCATCGGCCTGGAGAATGCCGACGATCTGATCGAAGATCTGGATCAGGCGCTGAAATTGTAACGCTTAAATTGTAGGCCGTCTCTGCGCGACGCCGCGTTGGCCACGAGAAGCACGAAGAATAAGCACCAAGCTCCAGTGAAGCACCAATATTCAATCGGCAAGTCCGAGTGGTCCCGAAGTCCTGCCTCTCGCTTCCCGATGATTCCCGCTTTGTCTCTCCCTCAGGGAGAGTATCTGTTTACGGATGCTCTCGACGTGAACCGGCGAAGGCTTCCTTCGGCTGTGCCGGGGGTTTTCCCATCACTCCCGATTCCTCGCTCCGCTCGGAAAACCCAATCGCCACGATTTGAGCCGGTTCCGCTGCAATCCGACCTTCTACGACCGTCTTCTTGCCAACCGGCGGCGGATAATGTCGAGTGTTTCGCTTATTTCGGGTACGCCTAACGCCCAGGCAGTCGTGAAAAAAACCGCGGCCGCCGTCGCGATCGTAACCAGAACTTCAATCACCCTTACCCATTGTCTTGAAGGTTGTTCGAAGAAGAACGAATTCGCCAACCAGCAGACCAGGGCAAGCAAAAATCCGGCAACGATAATTTTGCCCAGCAACTTGAGGAGCATGCCGGTCTCGAGACGCCCCGTATAGCGGCGCATCATTGTATAGAGGAACAGAAAATTCGTGATCGCCACCAGGCTGGTGGCCAGAGCCAGCCCCCGATGTCCCAATCCGAGCCGAAAGGTAAACAACCAGTTCAACGCCAGATTGGTTCCGATAGCGAAAAAACTGACTACCATCGGGGTGTGGCGCTTGTCGATCGCGTAAAACGCCGGGGTCAGGACCTTGAGGGCGGAATAGGCTACCAAACCAAGGGCATAGAATTGAAGCGCGCCGGCCGTTTCCTCGGTCATGTGCCGGGTAAAGCGGCCATGTTGGTAAATGATACCGATGATCGGCCGGGCCAGCATGATCAGCCCAAGCATCGACGGAATTGTGAGTAAGAACGCGAGCCGCATTCCCCGGGCAAGAACCGAGCGAAACTCGGCCGTGTTTTGCAACGCCGCCGCCCGGGAAACAAGCGGCAGGGTCACGGTACCGATCGCTACCCCAAAAATGCCGAGCGGCAGTTGCATCAGCCGGAATGCGATCGAAAGCCAGCTCACAGCGCCTTTCTGCAGATAGGACGCAAATGCGCTGTTGACCAGCACGTTGACCTGAACGGCGCTGGCCGCGATCACGGCCGGGCCCATCAACCCAAGGACGGTGCGCACGCCTTCGTCAAACCAGGCGAAGTCCGGCCGAAAACGATAGCCCACCTTCCATAACGACGGCAGCTGCACGGCGAACTGCAGAGTGCCCCCCACCAGGGTCCCGATGGCCAACCCCGTAAGCGCGGGCCGCCCGAAATGCGGATCGATCCACCACCCGATCGAAACGCCGGCAACGATCGACCCAATATTGAAAAACGTAGACGCCATCGCCGGCATCCCAAAAACGTGTTTGGCGTTCAGCATTCCCATCACCAGGGCTGACAGGGAAACGAGCAGGATAAACGGCCACATGATCTGGGTAAGCGCCGTGGTCGTCACCCGCTCGTCGGCAGCAAACCCGCGCGCGATCAGCCCAATGAGTGGACCGGAAAAAATGATTCCCAGGAGCGTAACCCCGCTCATGAAAATCGCCGTCAACGTCGCCATTTTGTTGGCAAGCCGCCAGGCCGTGGCATCGCCTCCGGTCGCGATCTTTTTCGAAAATGTCGTGATAAAAGCGGTCGAAAGCGCGCCTTCAGCAAAAAGATCGCGGAGCAGATTCGGCACCCGAAAAGCAATGAGAAAAATATCGAGACTTCGGGTGGCGCCGAATAATCCGGCGAACACCTGCTCCCGCACCAATCCCAGCAGACGGCTGGATAAAATGGCGATCCCCACCACGCCGGTCGCGCGCGTGCTCGAAGCTCGACTGTCCAGAGCGGCCATTTTCTAGAGTTCCTTCAAAAGGAAGCGGCGGCTGTTCGTTTTCACAGACCGGTCGGGCAATCGATGAACTCGCAGGGCAACCGAAATTTCCTGGAGAGACGCGCCCCAAGCGCTTTTACTCCAAAAGTCTCGGTCGCGTAATGTCCGCCCAGCAACAGATTCAGGCCTAACTCTTCGGCCGCCACCGCCGCCCAATGGGGCGCCTCGCCGGTGATGAAGGTGTCGATCTTTTCCTCAGCCACGCGATAGATCTCCGATCCGGCCGCGCCGGTGATGATTCCAATCGAGCGGGTTTGTTCCGGACCGAAGTTGAACGCGCGAATCGGGCCGCCGACCGCGGCTTCCAGTTTCCGGATGAGGGTTTGGCGGGGTTGCGACGATTGGGCCTTCCGGCCAATGAGTTGACCTTTCTCCTCGAAAAAAGGTTTGGTTGATTGCAACCGAAGGGCGGTGGCGAGGGCTGCGTTGTTTCCCAATTTCGGGTGAACATCGAGCGGCAAATGGGCGCTGTAAACAGCGATATCGTTTTCAAAGGCCACCCGCAGCTGCCGGTGCAGACTACCGGTTACCGGCTGCAAACCCGGCCAAAATAAACCGTGATGCACAATCAAGAAATTGATCTCCCGCTCCCCTGCCAATTCCAGAACCCGGGTCGAAACATCAACCGCCGCTCCAATCTTGGTTACCCGGCCGGAATTCTCGATCTGCAATCCATTGAGGGCGTTGTCCCAATCGCGAACCGCAGCCGTACGCAGCTCCGCGTTGCAGTAAGCGACGAGTTGTTTAACAGCCGGCACGCGAGCTTCAGTCCACCTGGGTCAGGGTTGCATGCAGCGCAGCCCTGAAATCGTCAGCGGCGGGGTCGCTGTTTTGCGCGGCAATTTTCGCGGAAAGATGGGCCAGGACATTCGCCTGGGCGCGCACGCGCGCGTAAGCTTGGGGATCGATCCGGGGCGATTTCCAAAGCTCTTTGTTTTCCGGGACCAGTCTCCCGAACCACTCCCGAAAGCCGGTGGGATCGAAGTCTTTTCGATTACTCAGCGATAACAGCGCCGCCGCCATTCTCTCATCTTCGCCCCAAACAAACACCGTGTTCGCCGTGCGCAAGCGTTCTGCCACTCCGGCCACGATCTTTCCTTGCCGTTCCGGCGTCATCTTCCCGTTGCGGGCCAGGAATTTCAGAAGGTCGGCCACATGCGCGGTAGCGTGGGCCCAGCCCTTTTCCGGCACATAGCCCGCGCAAATCTCTTTCCCTTGCATAACAGCCAAGAGCCGTCTCCAGCGTTTCCTGGAAGGTGCTTTCCGATAAAAACGGCGTGGTCAGGTCCTCCGCGGCCAGGATCGACATGTAAAGGGCGGAAAACGAGCGCTTGAAAACCGTGTCGTTATTCGATTCACCGATGTGAGACAACATCCCGGGCATCAATTTCCCGCGCAGCGCCTCCAGCTCGTTAGGCGCAAGCCGGTGTTGCCGGTGAATCCAGGCTGCCAGAATCTCGTAACCGCAGTTGTCGCGGAGCGCCGGATCCGTCGAGCCAGCCAGATCGGCAATCTCAAGCGCAAGCGGGCCGGCCGATGTCCCCACTGGAACGGCAAAGCCGTTTTTGACAATCGCATTCCAAAACGCCGCATCGTGGCTCGCCGCACCCTGGCAAACCCGAAACCCGGCGCCTGTGAAAATCAGGCAAACCAGCGCCGATTGCAGCCGAATCAAGAGCGGTCGCATCGGGGGCAGAATAAAGTGACTTCAACTGAAGGCAAGCGGGTGGAAGCCCGTGTCCGAAGAATCCAGAAGAAAGACCTGCCGCGTCCCCCTTGTTTCCGACTACACTGCAATTGGCTCTTCCTCCCGAAGCCAGGCAAAAACCACCACCGGCTCGGCTACACCGCGGATTTCTTGTGGAGGCAATTCTTCCAGCGGAAAACTTTGCCGGAGCCGGTCCCGCACCGCCGCGGTGATCAGCATTGGTCGATGTAATTTCTTGGTGAGATTCTCGATCCGCGAAGCGACGTTCACCGTATTGCCAATCGCGGTAAATTCGAGCCGTTGGGGCGATCCAATGCTGCCAACAATGGCAGGCCCGGTATGCAGCCCGATTCCGATCCGCAGCGGAAGGCGTCCCCGCCCCCCTAATTCCTGGTTGAGACTCTCCAGGGCCACCAAAATATCTCGCCCCGCCGCAACCTCACATTCCGAAATTCGAAATTCCCACTCCCCGTTTTCTACTTTCTACTTCTCTTTCTACTTTCTACTTTGCCTTTCCCGTCCTCCGCCCCCATCTTTCTAAGTTCCCCTCGCCTAACTTCTCCGCGCAGGAGACGCGCTACCTCCCCCTTCGCGCTTACCGCTTTGCTTTTTGCTTTTCCATTCCGCAATTCGAAATCCGCAATCCGCAATCCCCCCTCGCTCCTACCCCTTCCCATTCCGGTGGATGGCAAGCACGTTCCAGGAAATGGATAGGCCCGACTTACTTTGAACGCCGCGCCCGAATCACCAGCCAAGTCTTCCGCGCGATGAATAGCGCGACCTGGCTCAGGATAGCCGTCCCAACTCCAGAGAGGTAATAGGCACCCAGCCATACCGCAACGCCGATGATGGCGAAAACTACGCCTGAATACATCCAAAATCCCGAAAGGATAATTACAGGAACGAAGACAAACCGAGCAGCGGGGGCGTACTGCTGCACGTCCGCAGGCTTACCATAAATGTAGCCGAGCACCGGAATGGTTAAGACGAGGTGAATCCAGCGAAGAATCGTACGTTTGGCGGAATTATTCATGATTTTTTTGGGGCTTTACTGAAAACATCAGGGGCGACGCTTTCCGGCCGCGAGCATTACGCAGGCTTTCTCGATCCGGCGTCTATGTGCCTTCGGTTCTTTGGCTGAGTCCATCCAACTAATAAAGTCCCTGCGCTCGATCGGGGTGAGATCGCTCCACTGAGCCTTCGCCATCGGGGTAACCTTGAGCGCCAGGTGAAGATCCAGTGACACGATTGAATAACAGCAGGGGCGCCGCTTTCCCGCCGCCAGCATCGAGCAGGCTTTCTCGATCCGGCGTCTCCGTGTCTCCGATTGTTTAGCTGAGTCTATCCAACTGATAAAGTCCCTGCGCGCGATCGACGTGAGATCCTTCCATTTAACATTCACCATCGGGGCGGCCGCGAGCGCTTTGCCAAGATCGGTTGGGACTCTGGGTTCCGGGTTTTCTCCAGCCGGCATAGGATTCATTCTATTCCTTTATTGATACTCTAAAATAAAGTGAGCTTATCACCACGTACAAAAAGAACGCGAAACGATGTTACCGCGGCTCAAAGACTCGAGCGAGATTGATCCAAGAGGCGCATATCTGGCAGGCGACCGAAATGACAGCGAGACGGAGAGCCGTCTTGGCAATGCATTGGCTGGCGTTAAGTGGCGCTTTCTAGATGAGGAGACTAACGGCGTTTCGATGTCGATCTACCCGCGAGTCGAATGGAACATGGCAGTATCATCGATTCGCCGCGGCTTGGTCGAGCGTGGAACAGACTTGATTTTGCCGGCCGAAATTGCCCGACGCGCCGGTCCACTCGAATTCGATGCTGCGGCGGGCTACGTTGTTGGAAACGACGCCGCGGACCGATGGACACTCGGTCTCATCTCCGCCTGGCCAATCAACGAGAGGTTCGAAATCATGGCTGGATTACATTCCGTTCTGCCGGCCGACTTTGGCGGCGGACATCGCAGTGTACTAAGTTATTTGGGATTACAGTTTACCTTTTAAACTCTTATCACAATGCCCGCACGGTCACATTACCGGATTCGAGCACACCTTCACTCACACCGTTGCAGACTTTGTTGGCGGCCGCAGCGGGGACGCAGCGGCGTCGGGATTCCGGCGGAAAGCAGGCGCCCCATTTTCGAGGCGTTTGCGCAGGTGACCTAACAGTCACGCCGCGAGCGGGGTTAAGGATTCAAATTCCATTCACCGGCCATTCCCTCTACCCGTGCAGGGCGAGCGGCGATGGGAAGCGGGAAATTGTTGAACGCTCGCAGAAACGTATGGCCCAAATCCGTTAGATGATTGATGGCGGTAAACGATTCATCTTTGCCATCGCTTAACGTCGCGTCGACCAAACCAGCTTCAGCCATAAGCCGCACTTCGCGATCAGCGTGTCGGCCGCGGATTTTTAGAAAGCCATGCGGTTGTTGGTTGGCCGCGAGCAAGAGTTTGAATGCATAAGGCAGGTTCATATAAGGTAGCTTCGTATAAGGTAGGTTCATGCCGCTGCTCCGCAGTTCCCGCATCGCAATATACCATCGTTCTGCGATATCCCTAAGCCTATCTGGGACGCCGGCGCCCGATCAGGACCGACCCTAATACTCAATATAGAGCCACAACCACCGATTACCTAATCGTATTTACCACCGGCTCAAATTAGGACACTGCCGAAGCCACGAGAGATCGCTCGCGCATTTGGCGGCGCGTGGCTGGTCAGAGGCGGGTGGCCAGCCGCTGGATCACGTCATCCAACGCTTTCGCGTCGATCGGCTTGACTGGGTGTTCTAGAAAACCGGCTTCCATGCTCTGCGCCAAGTCGGCGTCCGAACCAAACCCGCTCATCGCGATACCGCGCAGTCCATGTTTAGCGCTGGCAACGCGATGTCACTGACAAGCGGGATTCCGCAGCTGGCAAACCGTTCAATCACCGTTAGGTACTTATAGAAACTGTGGTATAGTGAGGTTGCCGACCGGCTTCCTCCTCGCCTGATTTGATCCGCAAATAATTCCGCGATGCAGGAGCCGGGAAACAAACAAGGATTAACGTGATTTACAGGATACTGCTACCGGACAATGCTTCGTCATGAAGAAGGAATTTTTTATTTGTGATACTTGCGGCACAAGAACGCGCCTTAACAGCGCGGAACGGCATTGGTGCGAATTATGCACACTCGGTTCACCGCTCGAAATGAGACCAACCAGAGACAAACGAATCTTGAACAAAATCGTACCTCTTGTTTTACCGATTCCCGCCCGCATTTACGATTCGAACCTGAGAGTTTTGTTCGGATGTGAATCTGCCCGCGCTGCCTAGCAGCGCAATTTGCCGCTCGCGGAAATTGCACCTGCCCGATAGGGGCCAGAACCCTCGCCGTCAGCCCCATCGGTTACAACTTCATGGGCAAAGCGCCCTCCAATGCCTGGCGGCAGGCGCCGCGCTTCTTCGATCTGGGAAGACTGCCGACTTTGTGAGGGCTGTCGTTGCACGACCCCCAACCAACCTAAGCAGACGGCTTGCTGAATCAATTCGTCATCGACGCTATCATAAAGGAGCGCGAAAGCGAGACGCTGGCTGAGATCGTAACCCTTCGCGCGCTTCGAGTTTAAGCCGCATATCCCCCGTTGCCGAAGGGATGGAACGAGCGATGCTCCAAAACCATCAAGCTTCTCCGTCGGTTTTCCTCAAAGACCCCCCATGGATACGCAGACAGCACCGCATCTGGCCCGGCGCAGCCGACTTTTTACGCAAAGTGCGAGACTTGCTCGACACATCAGACGAAAAAAGGAACGATTGCCAGCCCCACAAAACATAGCCCGCGATGATGCGATAACGGCCATCCATTTTCCGATCAGGCTTCTCACCCTCGTTTGTTTCCTGACGATCGTGGCTTTCGCCTGGTTCGGCTGGATTCTTTTCGATGTGAGTCGCGATGCGAAGATTTTCTTAGACAAGGGATCCCGAGTCGAAGAACTCCGAGGCGTCATCGTCCATTTGGACGAGGTATTGACCATGTCCGCGCGCATGGCGGCGGCGACGGGAGATTCGCAGTGGGAAGAGCGGTACCGCCAATTCGAGCCGCAATTGGATGCCGCAATCAAAGACGCAACAAGAATTGGAACTGGCCCTTCCACCCTCGAAGCCGCGGCCAAGATAGATGCGGCCAACGTCAAGTTGGTGGAAATGGAAAACCGTGCCTTTGCTTTGGTTCGCGCTGGCCGCAAGGAGGAGGCGCAGGTTGTATTGTTCAGTCCCGAATATGAAAGGCAGAAAACACTTTACGTTGAAGGAATCACATCATTCGGTGACCAAATCAGGCGCAATTTGGATGAAAGTTTGCGAGAGGAAAAACGCGTTGATTTGCTCTTAATAATCGGTGCTCTGGGTGTCGGTGGGACATCGTTGGTGGCCTGGTGGTCGGCCGCGCGCGGCGTGCGACGATGGCACGCCCAAATGTTAGATAGCTTCCACCGGCGCGCGGAGGCAGAGGAAAATCTGCGCAAGGCCCACGTGGAACTCGAGGTGCGAGTCAAAGAACGCACCGCTGAACTGGCAGACGCCAATGAAGCGTTGCAGGCGGAAAATACCGAGCGGAAGCGAACGGAAGAGGCGCTGCGTGCATCACAGCAGATCATCGAAGGAATTATCAACGCGATACCCGCGCGAGTATTCTGGAAAGACAAGAATCTCGTTTACTTGGGCTGTAACGCGGCATTCGCGCACGATGCGGGATTTGCCGATCCCAAGGACATCATCGGGAAAGATGATTACCAGATGGGGTGGCGTGATCGGGCGGAACTGTATCGCAGCGATGACAGCCAGGTCATCGAGAGCGGCTGCTCCAAGTTGCTCATCGAAGAATCCCTGACGGCCTCCGAAGGGAACGCGCTCACGATTCTTACGAGCAAGATGCCTCTGCGCGATTCCAAAGGGGATATCAGCGGCGTGCTCGGAACGTATCTGGACATCACCGAGCGCAAGCAGGCGGAAATGGCTTTAAGCCGGCTGGCGGCGATTGTTGAATCTTCGGGCGACGCCATCATTGGTAAAGACCTGAACGGCATCATCACAAGTTGGAATAAAGGTGCGGAAGAGATTTTCGGTTATGAGGCCAGCGAGATGATGGGGGCTTCAATCATGCGGCTGATTCCTACCGACCGCCAGGAGGAGGAAGATAGAATCAAGGAGAAAGTCAGGCGTGGCGAAAATGTCGAGAGTTTTGAGACGTTACGACAAACCAAGGACGGGCGGCTGATTGATGTCTCGATCACGGCATCACCGATCAAGGATGTCAACGGCAAGGTCATCGGTGTGTCCAAAGTGGCGCGCGATATCACCGAGCGCAAACAGGCGGAGGGTGCATTACGCGTAAGTGAAGCTCATCTGCAAACGGTCGTTGAGAATCTTAACGAGGGCGTGGTGGTTAGCGATCTTAATGGCAAACTATTGCACTGGAATCGCGCCGCGCTAGAGCTCCACGGGTTTGCGAATGTCGATGACGGCGCGCGAAAGTTGACCGAGCTGGTCGATACATTCGAACTGTCGGCTATCGATGGGACGCCCATTTCTGTGGAAGAGTGGCCGCTGTCTCGCATTCTTCGTGGCGAAAGCCTGCACGATCTCGAATTGCGCGTAAGAAATATCAAGGTCGGCTGGCAGCGTATCTTCAGCTACGGCGGTACTCTGGTTCACGACGCGAACAACCAACCACTCCTGGCCATTGGAACGATAAGCGACATCACCGAGCGCAAACAGGCGGAAGAACTGATGCAGGCAAGTGAAGAACGGTATCGAGCACTATTTGAAAGCAATCCCAGCCCGATGTGGGTTTATGACTTGGAGACACTTTCGTTTCTGGCGGTGAACGCTGCTGCGGTCAAACATTACGGATATTCCCAAGGCGAATTTCGGGCCATGACCATTAAAGACATCCGGCCGTCTGAAGATATTCCCGCCCTGATGGATGATCTGTCTCAAAAAGATGACGACCTGAACCAATCGAGCCAATGGCGACACTGCACGAAGGATAGGAAGCTGATTGACGTGGAAATCACGTCGAACGAGCTGACTTGGCTCGGACGACGCGCGAAAGTGGTGCTGATCAACGACATCACCGAGCGCAAAAGAGCAGAGGAAACTCTGCGGGAGCAAGCTGCGTTATTTGATCAAACCTACGACGCGGTACTAGTGTGGGATTGGAAAGGCCCGATTAGGTTTTGGAATCGTGGCGCTGGAAGTCTTTACGGCTACACCGACGAAGAAGCGGTTGGAAAGACGTCTCAGCAACTGTTGAACACGCAAGTTACGGGCGGTTTGCAAACGCTTATCGAATCTTTAGATCGAAATGGAGTGTGGCAGGGAGAATTGAAACACACCACGAGCGACGGTCGTCAAATCACGGTGGAGAGCCGCATGGCGCTCGTGCGCGAACCGAAGCGGGAATATGTCCTCGAAATAAATCGCGATATTACCGAGCGGAAGCGCGGGGAAGAACGTCTGCTCGAGCAAGCAGACATAATAAATCGCGCCCACGATGCGATCATTATCCGCAATTTCGAAGATCGTCGTGTCGTCTTTTGGAACAACGGTGCGGAACGCTTATACGGCTGGACGGCGGCCGAGGTCATGGGGGAGGCAGGCGATGCGAATTTCGCCGATCCGGAAGAAATCGAGAAAATCATGTCGGCTCTATTGTCCGCGGATGAATTTCGCGGTGAAATCAAACAGATCACCAAAGAGGGCAAGGAATTGATTACCGAGGAACGGGCGACTCTCGTGCGTAATCCGGACGGCACGCCGCATTCGGTCCTGATTATTTGCACCGACGTGACCGAGCAAAAGAAACTCGAAACACACCTGCTGCGCGCCCAGCGCCTCGAAAGTATCGGCACGCTGGCCAGCGGAGTCGCGCACGATCTAAACAACATTCTCACGCCAATTCTAATATGCGCGGAAATTTTGCGGGAAAATCCTACGGGAGAGGAAGCGGCATCGAGCATTGCGCTTATAGAAGAAAGCGCCAAACGCGGTGCCAATGTCGTGAAGCAAGTGCTTACGTTCGCGCGTGGGATCGAAGGCGAAAGTGTCCCAATCAAGCCCAGCCACTTGGTTCAGGAAATGATCGACATCGCCCAAAACACTTTTCCGAAGACAATCGAAATCCTCGGCTGTTACACCGATGATCTTTGGTCGATCAAGTGTGACCCGACTCAGTTGCATCAAGTCTTGCTCAATCTCTCGGTCAACGCTCGCGACGCGATGCCGAATGGTGGCTCTCTTAAAATCGGCGCGGAAAATTTCGACGTCGACGAGCACTACGCATCCATGACGCTGGGTGCTAAACCCGGTCCGCACGTCATGTTCCGCGTGACCGATACCGGCACCGGCATGTCACGCGCGACAATCGACAAGATTTTCGATCCTTTCTTTACCACGAAAGAAGTTGGCAAAGGCACCGGTCTCGGACTTTCCACCGCGCTCGGAATCATTAAGAGCCATGGCGGTTTCATCTCCGTTTACAGCGAAATCGGAACAGGTACGACGTTTAAGGTCTTTCTGCCCGCGCAAGTGAGTGAAGCATTCTCTCCAAAATCTGCAGCTTCGCTCGAATCATTGAATGGGAAGGGCGAATTAATTCTAGTGGTTGACGATGAGGCCGGCATTCGTCGTATCACCAAGGTGATCCTGGAAAAGCACAACTACCGTGTTCTCTTAGCGAATGACGGCACGGAGGCGCTGGCCGCCTTTGCCCAGCAGACGGGCTCTATTAACGCGGTTCTGACCGATATCATGATGCCTTACGTGGACGGCGTTGCGCTAATCCGAGCGATCAAGAAGATGAAACCCGAAATGGTCTTCATTGCTTCCACTGGTCAGGGCGAGGAAACGCGCGTTGCCGAGTTGGAAAGCCTGGGTGTAAGAAATTTCCTGACAAAGCCGTACGATACGGCAAAACTCCTTGAGACCCTCCGCGATACACTCAGCGCGCAATCTCACATATGATTCGAGTTAACTCTCTCGCGCCGCGCATCGAAACCCGACGATCAGCGCGATGAGGCGCTTATTATCGGACCTCCTCAAGCTAATACCTGTCGAATCGCGCCAAAAAGCTCTTCCGCCTCGTATGGCTTCTCGAAATATCCTGCCGCTCCCAATCTCTTTGCCTTGGCCCGGAAATCGGGCTTCTTGCTCGCGGTAAGAAAAATAATCGGCGTATGCGTGGGGATGAGAGTGTGAATTTTCTCGGCAACGGAAAAACCATCTCCGGCGGGCATGGAGATGTCTAACAGCACCAGAGCTGGAGGATCTTTGACGGCGGCGTTCAATCCAGTCAACGCGTCATAGGTCGTCGTAGTCTCATAGCCGGCGGCTTTAAGGCGAAGGGCCAGGGCCAGCGCGATCTTCTGGTCATCTTCGATGATGAGAATCTGCTTGGGACCCTGCTGACCTTGTTTTGGACTCGCAGATGCAGCGGATTTCCGCGCGTTCGATGTGTCCTGACAATTTAATTCCCGCTCAACGCTGTAGAGCAGTTTTTCGGTGTCGAATGGTTTCTCGAACAGGCCAATGGCCCCCAAGTCCATTACCTTTCGCACGAGGTCCGGACTCTTGGACGCGGTGATGAAAATAATCGGCGTTCCCTTGGTTTCGGGCATCTGGTAGAAGGTTTCTGCCAGTTGGAAGCCATTGCCTCCCGGTATGGAAATGTCCAGGAGGATCAAGTCCGGTTTGAGTGTGCGGCCCAGGCTCGCTCCCACGATCGCATCAGAGGCGACCGATACGGCGTAACGATTTGCTCTGAGTCGAACTTGCAGAGCCAAGGCGATTTTCTGGTCGTCTTCGACGATGAGTATTGTTTTCATTATTGATTCCTTCGTTTAGCAGTGCAGATTGAAGCAGAAACGGCCGCAGCCTCCGGACGCCGTCGCGACCTACGCAAAACAGATGGGTGCCATCCAAGTCGTCTTGACCGATATTGTTCTTCCCTACATGGACGGTGTCTCCCTTATTCGGGCGTTTAAGAAAATGGAACCGGACATGCTGTTCGTCGCCTCGAGCGGGTATGGCGAGCCCGCCCACCTGGCCGAGCTTCAGACTCTGAATGTCACACATTTTCTGAACAAGCCCTACGATAGACAGCAACTGCTCAAGACGTTGCATCACGTTCTGGAACATAAACAGATCGCCGCATCTTCGCCTTCCTAGCAGGGACTCTTGGACCGCCGATCCCGGCTAAGTGCGCGGCTTTGGTCTACTGAGCAGCGTCGTGATCGATCGCGAGGTGGCCAATTGGCATCGCTTTAGTAATCGCCGGCAAGTGGGCAGTTACACCGGTCTGTGCCGCGGCGAACACAGTATAAGTGACAGGCACGGATAGGAGTAAGAGCCGTTCAGAAACACCGACCAACGAGCAAAATCGGAAAAGGAAGCGCTCCAAAAATCCACTTTACCCTTCACCAAAAACTAAACCTATGACCTAGCAACCCAACTACGCCCGCGCCCGTCACCCTTTGACATCTCACATAGGGGTTAGGCCTTTCTCCCGACGAGCGCGCGCCACTCGCTCAATGGCCTGTAGACGAAATCTGGCCGCGGGCTATCGGCCAAGTCGGCAATGAACTCGAGCAGATGCCCATCGGGATCTCTGAAAAATACAGCCGCCGCTGGCATCCAGCCATGAACAATCGGCTCCTTCATCGGGCCTTGCACGGGCGCGCGAGGCGGATGTTCAGTCGCGATTCCGCGCTCATGCAGCCAAGGCAACATGCTGTCAACCTGATCCGCAGCCACCCGAAAGGAAATGTGGTATTCCGCGGCACTGCGGTGAACAACCGAGCCGACACGGAACAGCCCAAGCATCCAGCGAGTACGCTCGTCGCTGTAAAGAAGCAGAGCACTCGATCCGCCGGTCGCGCCAAAGCCGAACTTGAATCCGAGCTTGTCAACATAGAACGCGACTGCGCGCTCCAAGTCAGTTACAGGAAGGTGCACCTCGTAAAGACCATGATGCAAATATGGCGTCATGGCCCCTAACGAGACCCAAGATCAGCGACCGTTCCCGACAGCGCGCGTGGCTGCAAGGTGGATAAACTACCTGCACGAAAGTTACGTATCGGAGCGGGGCGCGGTTCGCTCCGTCGACTAGATGGAAACCGTTCCATCTCGCGATAGCGGCTCGAATCTCGCGAAGACAGGTGTTTGGCACAAACACCTCTACAGGGATACCATCTCATAGCGGGGCGCGAAGTGGGATGCCGTCTCATAGAGACTCCCTACAATCAGAACTGCAATCAGCGGCGAAAGTAATTAGGTTATGCGTCGATCATGTGTTTCCGAATCGCGTAACGGACAAGATCGCTAAACGATTCGAACGACAGCTTGCGCATGATCGCGGCCCGATGGGTCTCGACCGTCTTGACGCTGATTCCCAAGGTGGCCGCGACCTCCTTGTTGCTTTTTCCTTCGGCCAGAAGCTGAACAATTTCGCGCTCCCTCACGGTCAGGGAGCGTTTCCCGGACGCGCTCTGGCTGCCCCTGTCTTGACTGAGAATACCCGCAAAAACGGCCTCGGATGCTTTCGAAGTAAAAAACGGTTTGTGCTCGGCCAAAGCGGTCAGCGCCGCCACCAAATGGATGGCCGCGTCGGTTTTTCGAATATAACTTTTCGCACCGGCCGCGAACACGTCCCGAATAAGCTCGTCGGAATCGCTTGCGGTGAAGATCAATATTTCGGTTTCCGGACGCGAACGCTTGATCAAACGGGCGGCATCCAGGCCGTTGAGGTCGGGCATGGTCATGTCCAGGACGGCAATGTCCGGACGGAGTTTTTGGGCCAGCTCGACGGCTTCGCGTCCGGTGTTGGCTATCCCGCACACATGCCAGCCCGGCTGACGTTCGATCAGAAGGCGAGTGCCTTCGCAGACGACTTCGTGGTCGTCGGCGATTAGAATCTTCACTCCGCTCAAAGTTTTTCTCTCTGAAATCCGTTTTCCGCGAAGCAGTTTCTCAACCTGGCAGGCCAAGTCAAGCGCAGGCCGTGTCATCGGGCATCTACACAAAAACCCTGAGCCCGAAATACAGAATGGTCGCCCTGGGCTCTGGCCCATCCAGGGCTTAAACCAAATGCATGAGTTTCAGTCTGCTCCCTCTCGACCCCTACCCCACTACGCGATGGACGTGCGTCCGGCTGCATCTCGGATCAAAGATCAGCCGGCGCCGTCCGATGCAGTCGATCGGGTTCCACCTTGGCGGTATTCTCCGGGAACTGAGCCCAAGCCGCCATTTTTTCTTTGGGTTGCCCTGGTTTGCGAGCTTGCTGGGCCGTCCCGCCCGTTAAGGCAACGCTGCCGGCAGACAGCGGAACACGGCACGACCGCTTCCGAATCGGACGGAAGCCATGCTTTTCTCAACGCCGGCTCGGCAGCCGCCGGACAAAGGCTAGCATGCCGCGCAGATTAGAAGCAATGCGCGATCCTAACGATCGTGATCGCGATGGTGGTGATGGTGGTGGTGATGTTCGCGAGCATGTTCCCGATGCCATTCGCCGCGCCGGACGTATTCGCCGTGGACCCAATGGTGATGATGTTCGTGGCCAGGCACCCAGACCCAGAGATATCCATCGTCCCAATAGGTTGGACCGTCATAGTAGGGACGGTCGCCAATGCTGATTGAGAAATCGAGGGCATTGGCGGTTCGCGTGCCGAGAACGCCGGCCGCCAGCAGAGCAGTCAACAATATTGCGAGCTTCCTTTTCATAATGGTCAGTATTCATTCGCGCGCGGTCCGGAGGTTGGCCGCATGATTGTTTAATCGCTGAATAGCGAGTGACCGATAGAGGTTTGGTGGGCAGTACGCGAACAAATGGCTGGTAGCCAAGCCGATTCCTGCTGCCCGGCCCCGCCCAAAAAGAAGGATTGCATTAGCCGGGTCTGGACTAAGAATAGATTAGAAGCCATCTCATAAATAGGGTGGGCCGGGTGGCTATTGATTTTCGGTTTGGACAAGGCGCGAGGAGGAAGCATATCCGAATGGATCTACGACCGAGGAGCAACGCAGGCCAAGCCGAAAAGCGACGCTACCCGAAGGGCAAGAGCAATTTGGGGCGTCTGCCAGCGTTGCTCGCTTCTCACAGGCCGCTGAGGGCATGCTCGTCACTCGCGCCTTGCCATCCGCCCCAAATTGCTCTTGCCCGGCCCACCCTATTTATGAGATGGCTTCTAAAACAGTGATGCCAGAAAGGCGCCCTGCCCCATCAAATTATATGAAGACGACCACTTCTCATCGACGGATCGGCGCCCGGACACCCGGGAAATCCCGGATCAGCGGGAACGGACATGCTTCAGCCAAACGGATAGCGATCGGTTCCCGGACGGCAGGCTGGCTGGCAAAACCCAAGCGGAACTTGATCGGCGGCAAATGGGCGCCCGCCGTGTCCAACAAGACTTTCGATGTTTTCAACCCCGCGGACGCTTCCGTTATTGCCCGGGTTCCGGACAGTAACAAGGAGGATATTGACCGCGCGGTGGCAGCGGGTCGCCGCGCTTTCGAATCCGGGCCGTGGCGTCGCCTGACCCCGAGCGAACGGGGCAAACTGATATGGCGCATTGGCGATCTGATTCTTGAGCACGCGGATGAATTGGCCGAGATCGAATCGCTCGATAACGGCAAGCCCCGCGCCGTAGCCCGGGTGGCGGACGTTCCGCTGGCCGCCGATTTATTTCATTACATGGCGGGTTGGGCCACCAAGATCGAAGGGAACACCATTCCGATCAGCGTTCCTTATGCGAATGGGGCGCGATTCCATGCCTTCACCGTGCGGGAACCGGTCGGCGTCGTCGGCCAGATAATTCCGTGGAATTTTCCTCTGCTAATGGCGGCATGGAAACTGGGACCGGCTCTGGCGGCCGGTAACTGCGTCGTTCTCAAACCGGCCGAACAAACGCCATTATCGGCCCTGCGTCTGGGTGAACTGATTCTGGAAGCGGGCATTCCGGAAGGGGTGGTAAACGTCGTGACCGGTTTTGGCGAAACAGCCGGCGCCGCGCTTGCCGCTCATCCGGATGTGGACAAGATCGCATTCACCGGTTCGACCGAAGTCGGAAAACTTATTGTGCGGGCCGCGGCCGGGAACCTGAAGAAAGTGAGTCTCGAGCTGGGAGGAAAGTCTCCGAACATTGTGTTCAAGGATGCGGGGGACCTTGAGGCCGCGATCGCGGGCGCGGCCAACGCGATCTTCTTCAACCACGGGCAATGTTGCTGCGCGGGCTCCCGGCTGATGGTTGAGCGAGGCATTTTCGATGAGGTCGTTAACGGGGTGGCCGAACACGCCAAGAAGATCAAGCTCGGTCCAGGACTGAATTCGGAGACGGAGATGGGGCCGTTAGTTTCGCAGGAACAGCTGTCCCGGGTGACTAATTACATGCATCAAGGCAAACAGGAAGGCGCTTGTTACGTAACCGGCGGAGCGCGCGCGGGCGACCGCGGTTATTTTGTTCAACCGACCGTGGTAAAAGATGTGAAACCGGGTATGAGCATTGTCCGGGAAGAGATCTTCGGCCCGGTGGTGGTGGCCGAACCGTTCACCAAGCCGGAGGAATTAATTGCACGGGCGAACCAGACCGAATATGGCCTGGCCGCGGGCGTCTGGACGAGCGACATAGCCAAGGCCCATCGGATCGCCGCCGAACTGAAAGCGGGAACGGTGTGGATTAATTGTTACAACGTATTCGACGCGGCGCTTCCGTTTGGTGGTTACAAGCAATCGGGCTGGGGCCGGGAGATGGGCCACGAAGTCTTGAACCTGTATACCCAGACCAAGGCGGTCGTGGTCGGACTGTAAGTCTGCGAGAGCCAAGTCACCGCGGTTCCACGCCTTAGTCGGGGAAGTTCTTGCCCGCGGAACACGCGAATAACACGAAAATTGAAGACGCAAAGGCGGTCGGCCGCTGCCGCCCGGTTTTCCGCGTTCCGCCGAGGCGTTTTTCTTTCGTTTGATTCGCGTCATTCGCGGGCAATAACCAAATTCGTTCGCGACAATCGATTGGGCGCCATGTCCGTTTGATGGGTATTTTTGTCCGGCGCGTTGATCATTTGAAGATTGATTCGGTGGTGTTTCACCGCGTTTCATAGCCTGCTGTTGTTAGTCTTGCAGCCTAATAAAATGAAACTGACCGCCGGCGCCATTTTTCTCTTTCTTGCCGGCCCGGCAGCTGTCCATTTCGCGTCCGGGGCGGCGCCGCCGGAGAATTTCATACGGGACTTTTATTCCGCTTACAAAGCACGCGACGCCGATCGCATGGCGCAATTTTACACGCCGGATGCGACATTCGTCGATCCCAGTTTCGAGCTAAACTTGAAAGGAGCGGAGCAGATCCGCGAACTGCTGAGCAAGGTCTTTCCCAAATACGAATCGCTCGATTGGGAAATCGCCCACACAACTTCCGCGGGCGACGATCTGGTTGTAGAAGGAACCATGATTGGAAAATCGACTGGGAAAACGGTCCGCGTCCCTTTTGTTTCGATCTTCCACTTCCGCGACGGCAAGATCGCGGGGCAGCGCGATCTGTTCGATGTCGCACATTTCCTGGCCCAACTCGGGGTCATTCCGGCGCCGTTTCGCTCAAAACCGGCCGGCAGCGCAACGCCGGTATCGGGCCGTCAATGAACGGGCCCCGGCAGCGTCGCACTCCCGCGTTTGCTACTTTCCAACATCTCTTTCGCCAAAGTGAGCAGCTACGGCATGGAGGTATCTGTCTATTGTCGCGGTGTGGCCGAAGACGAAGCGGGACATGAACCGAAAGAATATATTCGTAACATCGCCATTCTCGGTGATGGTCAATCGGGTTCCGGCAGCGGCGGGCGAAAGGCGATAGTCCCACGAACCGGTATATCCCAGGTTGGTGTCGACAATGCGGGTAACGAGATGTTCGCCCGCAACATCGGTCACTACTTCGTAGGTCACGCTTCCATGCCCTCCGTACTCGCGAAACCGGACTCGATCGCTCTCTTCAGCGGTTAACATTTCGACCCGTTTAACATCCTTTCTCCAGCCTGGAGCGGCGACGAAATCACGGAGCAGAGAATAAATCGTGGCCGGCGACTGTTGTAAAACGATCGAGCGCGAGACCTGGTGTTGGCGCGGAAGGAGCGCGCCCACGATCATGATGACGGCCCCGGAGACGACAAAAAGAGCACCCACTCCAAGAAGAATGCCGACCATCGTTTTCATCGGTGGGCCCTCTCTTTTCGAGCGGCGCAGGCCAGCAGCCGAAGCCCGGCAATGGCCAGGTTCCGCTCGCGCGCGGAAAGTTTTTTCAAGAGATGGCGCACCCGCGCGGAGTCGAGGACCGAGGTTTCGGCCATGGCCGTTGCGCCCGAAGCTGTTAATCGCAAATGGCGCTGGCGTTTGTCCCGGGGCGAGGCGGTGTTGGTCAGATACCCTAATCGGGCCAGGCGAGCTATGGTAGCCGACAAAGTGGAAGGCGCGACGCCGAGATGTTTGGCGAGGGTGCGAGGGCTGGTGGATCGATGCGGATCGAGATGCGCCAGGACGGAGGAATCCTGGGACGAGAGTTGCCATTTGGTCGACGCGCTCCGCACATGATCGACGTGGCAAGCGAGGTAGATTTGCGGGTAAAGCCGCTGGATTTCAAACGCCAGCTGATCAAGCATGCCTACCTTATTGAGGACGCAAAATAGTTCGTCAACCCGAACGATTTATCCGGGCGACAAAAAGCCGGATGGCTTTGGAGCCGTGCCGCCGGGCTATTGCCGGCGGGGAGTTGGTTTCCCTGTGTCCTCGAAATCTGGCGCAACGGAAATCCCCCTCGGTTGCGGCGGTAATATCAATTGTTGAAACATGCGCGGCTTGCCAAAAGAGCGCGAAAACAACACTCTGCTGCGATGCATAACACCGAGGACCGCAGTTTCATCGGTCATCCCCGCGGCCTGGGCTATCTGGCGTTCACCGAAGCTTGGGAACGCTTTTCCTATTACGGGATGCAATCGCTGCTGGTGCTCTACATGGTCAACCGGTTGCTGTATCATCCGCACATCGAGCGGATCGCGGGGTTCGGCCCGTTTCGGCATCTGCTGGAGACGGCATATCGCGGGCCGCTCTCCGTGCAGGCTCTTGCTTCGGCGATTTTCGGTCTCTACACCGGCCTGGTTTATCTTACGCCGATTGGCGGCGGATTAATTGCCGACCGTGTCCTCGGGCGCACCCGTACGGTTACGCTCGGAGCGATTCTGATGGCGGCCGGACATTTCCTGATGGCGTTCGACATGACATTCCTGATCGCGCTGGCCTGCCTGCTTACCGGAGTCGGTTGCTTTAAAGGGAACCTGGCCAGTCAGGTGGGAGCGCTCTACTCGACCGGCGACAACCGGCGGGCGGACGCTTTCCAGATTTACTACCTGTTCATCAACGGCGGAGTGATTGCGTCACCGCTGATTGCCGGCACCCTCGGCGAAGTTTTCGGCTGGCATTACGGTTTCGGGGCCGCCGGCGTCGGGATGCTCATCGGACTAACGATTTATCTCACCGGCCGGAAGTATCTTCCCCCCGATTCGCCGGTGGTGGAAAGGAAAGAAAAACACGACGTTGCCAAAACTCCCCTAACCCGTCGCGAAAAAATGGGGGTTATCGCCCTGGTTGTGCTCCTGCCCGTCCTCACCCTGGCCATCATCGGCAACCAACAAATCTTCAACGCCTACCTGGTCTGGGCGGAGAAAACCGCGAACCTCGTCTTCTTCGGTAAGAAAATGCCGACGACGTGGCTGATCACGCTCGATTCCATTCTTTCGGTCACGTTCCTCGCGCTTGCAGTCGTCTTCTGGCGGCTCTGGTCGAAGAAATTTCCCGAACCGGCCGAAATCACCAAGATGGGCATCGGCAGCATCACGGCGGTAACAGGCTTTCTGTGCCTGGCCGCCGGCGCAGCAATCGCGGCGCATTCCGGGGGAAAGGTTTCGGTGGCCTGGCTGATCGCCTTTCACACCTTGAACAGCATCGGCTTCGCAAACGTTTTCCCGGTTTCTCTCGCGCTCTACGCCCGGGTGGCGCCGCCGGCCCTGTCCGCCACCATCATTGGCATCTATTATCTCGCCTTCTTTGCGGCAAACAATCTCGTCGGCTGGATCGGCGGCTTCCTGGAAAAAATGCCGGCGACACACTTTTGGCTCTTGCACGCGGCGTTCTGCGGCCTGGCCGGCGTTATTTTCCTCATGGCCGGCCGCCTTTTTGGTCACCTCCTTGCTCCGGGCGAAAACGAGAGCGGAGCCGCGGGATCATGAACACCCGCCATGACCAAGGAAGGCGGAAACGCTGGAAAAATGTCTGGTCGGGCCGAATCATGGTTATCTCTGGCTCGCTGGATGGTCCGGCGAAACGAATTGACTTGCCTGTGCCGGCGACGTATCACCGAATACAAGAAGCCGGTTTTTAATCGGTTCGGTGGCGACAGCTAACAATCGTTGTTCGCCGTGACCTAAACATTGAGTGTGGTCGGCTCAGACATACGGGGGTTTGCCCCGAAGGAGAATAGAAATGAAAAAATTGATAGTGATATTAATCGCGTCGGCCTTCTGCTCGACTTTCACGATGCATGCATCGGCTCAGAAAGCCGATCAGGAGATCGCCGATGCAGTGATTGCAATGACGAAGGCGCAATGGGTGGCTGGGATGAAGGATCCGACGAATGTCGCCGCCCAGTCGAAGGACATGTCGGAGGACTACACGGAGTTCAACGCGGATTTCGCCACGCGCATCGACGGCAAGGCGATGAACTCGAGGCTGGCAGAGGGGGTCGCAAAAGACTCGAGCAAGGTGACCGCGGCGGAAATGCTCAACCAGAAGGTCCAGGTTTATAACGGCGATGTCGCCATCCTGACCTATAACTACGCCGGAACCACCATGGACAAGGACGGCAAGACGACACCGAGCCGGGCCAAATCAACCCGCGTCTTCGTGAAGAAGGACGGCAAATGGGTGATGGTCCACGCCAACTTCGGGGCCGATCCAGTGCCAAAATAAGACCTGGAAAATCTGAAAAAGGGCCGCCACCGTCCTTTGGGCCTTTGGCGGCCCTTATTTTGTACCCCAACTTAACGAGTGCCGACTTCCGCCCGGTTGAATTATTTGAGGTGAACCTCTGGCGTCCTCGAAAGCCAGCCGCCTGTTGCCTGGACCGGCATCCCACCGCTTTCAATCCAGCATGCTATCGCGCCCGCCTCCTTCAGGCCGGCGGCGGACGACAGAGTGGCCCGCCATAATCCGTTGGCATCGCGCACCAGTGGCGCCGACACTTGGCCCAACACCACGAAATCCTGGCGCAGAGTGCGGCCCGCATTTTCGCCCGCGTTCACATTGGAAACGAGATCGAATCCAAGCCAGGCCACATGCGCGACTCCGCCGCCGAATTTCGCTGCCGGTTGGAAACTTACCGAGCAAATATTGCCGCTCGCGCTCGCCTTAAGCAGCCCGACGTTCTCCTCCCTGGGGAACGACAGGTCGCCCGGCCCTTCCCGCCACTCGTTTCCGTCCAAAACAAAGGCCGGCGTGTAAACCGAATTACTGCTCCATCGATCGGCATACGCATGTTGTCGCCGCGTCCATTCCGGTTGAGCGAATCGATCCTTCCACCCCAGTTTGTTCCAGTAATCGACATGAAATGCGACCGGCACAAATTCCCGCCATAACCGGTCGTTGCTCTTCAGCTTTCCCATCCACGCCTCTGCCGGTGGGCAGCTGCTGCAACCTTCAGAGGTGTAGAGCTCCAAAAGATGCGTTCTAGCGATTCCGCTGGCGAAAGTGAGGCCATCGCCGCGCGCCTCGAACCGCGGCAAGAGCCCGCCGGCAAGGAGGATGAGAATCAAACAAATGGGTCTGCCCATGGCACTAACCTATCTCTCTCTATATATATAAGGTACCGAGTCGATGGGAGGAAGAAGATAAGGCCATCGGCGATTGCCGTCCGGGGAGCGCACGCGCCCTCGCGTGATCTGGGCGGCGCCCCCGCCGCTCAGTTCTGGAGGCGTCAATCCAGGGGAAAATACCGCCTTTTCTCGGCATCCGTGCTCCACTCGGTTGCCGGCGGGGGCGCCGGCAACTGCACGCGAGGGCGCGTGCGCTCCCCGGAATTTATCTGCGCGCTGCCACCAGCGGATTCTGAAAGTCAGATCTCTTAAGCATCTTTATCAGACGCAAGCCCGGAGAAGCGGGAACCTGTGCCTGGCCAGCACAGATTGGCGGTGTATAACCATGTCCTGAATCTGCACCCTGTTTTTTCGCGCCTGACGCTGATAAGTTCCGGTTGATGCATCCGATCCTCAGTCGCTCCGCCTTCATTTCCACGGCTGACATCCGAAAATGTTTTCCCGCGCTCGGACGCACCCATAACAATTTTCCGGTCGCCTATTTTGACGGGCCGGGCGGGACCCAGGTTCCCCGAACCGTGGTGGAGGCGATGAACGATTATCTGTATCGCCACAACGCCAACACCCACTGGGCATATCCGACCAGCGAGGAGACCGACGCCATCATCGAGGCGGCCAGGAGCGGGCTGGCCGATTTCCTGAACGCCGAGCCAACTGAAATCGTGTTCGGCGCCAACATGACAACGCTGACTTTTCACCTGGCCCGCGCCCTCGGCCGCGGCTATGGGCCTAACGACGAAATCCTGGTCACCGAGCTCGATCACCATGCCAATGTCGCCCCCTGGCAAGCGCTGGAGAAAGAGCGCGGCATACGAGTGCGCACGGTCAAGATGATTCCTGAAACCGGCGCATTGGACTGGGAAGATTTCTCCCGCCAATTGAACGGACGAACCAGGCTGGTCGCGGTCGGGGCCGCTTCGAACGCGCTCGGAACGATCAACGACGTCCGCCGCGCGGCCGAGATGACGCACTCGTTAGGGGCGCAAATCTTTGTCGATGCCGTCCATTATGCGCCGCATGGATTAATCGATGTGCGCGATTGGAACTGCGACTTCCTGGCCTGCTCGGCCTACAAGTTTTACGGGCCGCACATCGGAATCCTTTATGGCCGGCACGACCTCCTCGAATCGCTCGATTTTCCGAAACTGTTTCCGGCGCCCGATACCGCTCCGGAACGAGCGGAAACCGGCACCCAGAATCACGAAGGGATCGCAGGCGCATCCGCCGCAGTGGATTTTCTCGCCTCGCTGGCACCGGGCCCCACCCGACGGGAACGACTAAGCGCGGGCTTCGAGCACCTGCGTGAGCGCGGCCACGCATTACTCACCCAACTTTGGAACGGTCTGTCGAAAATCGTGTGTCTCCACGGACCGCCACCGGACACAGCCCGGACGCCGACGATTGCGTTTACCGTCGACACGATGCCAGCGATAGAAGTCGCAAGAAAATTGGCCGAGCGCGGCGTTTTCGTCTCCCATGGCGACTTCTACGCTCTGACCGTGGTCGAGCGACTCGGCCAACGCGAACACGGGCTGGTTCGCGCCGGCTGCGAGTGTTACACCACGGACCAGGAAGTGGAGCGTTTGCTGGCCGGGGTGAAAGCAATTGCCCGCCGGGCCTGAACTCAGGTCACCGGATCGATCACGCGCAGAAAAGGGAACCGGCTGAAATCGGTATCGCGGGTATAGATGTCGCGTATTCCATGCTCGCGCATGAGCACCGCGGTGTGAAGATTGTGCAGGATATTGCCGCGAAGGTGCGGGATCTCGGCCAGAATTTCGGCCAACAAATCCGCGTGTCGCGCAGTCGGTAACAACAGACCGACCGAAGGCGAAATCAGAAGCGTTTGCAAAAAACCCCAGGCCGCCGCGACCGACCACGGGTTGGTCAGGACACCCGGGTGGGTGCAGACGCGCAAAAACTCGTAGCAGATCGGCCACGACAAATACCAGGGCGAAGCCCGGGCACGAAATAGCTCGATCTGGCGTCGGCAGGATTCGTGGAACTCCGAGTCCTGATTAGCGGCGTAAACCAGGACGTTGGTATCGACGACGAACACTCAGCGCCGTCCTTCCATGACATCGTAGAGAGCGTTCCGGTCTGCGATGTCCAGGAGCTGTTTTCCGCCACGAAACCGCGGCAACGGAGGCAGCCTTTTTTGTTTGTTTTCCTTGGTGGACTGAAAGAGCAAACGAAGAGCCGCTTCCACCAGTTCGGACATGGTCCGTCCCGATTGCGCGGCCTCCCGGCGGAGCCGGGCCATTACGGTATCGTCGATATTTAGCGTAGTCTTGATATGGGAAACCATACATCTAGTATGGCAATATGTCAACCACGGACGTTTCTTGTCTCAATCGATCAACCAAACAGCGGCAGCTCCGCCCGCCCGGGGTCGCCAAACCATCGCCCCTCCCACGCCTAATCTGGGCTTTTGAATTTCTGCGTATTAGATGAAGCTGTGGCCTGAGATCATCGGTTTAAATGTGAAACATTTCCTGGCCGAACTGAAACGGCGCAATGTCTACAAGGTTGCGGCCGCTTACCTGGTCGCCGGATGGGCCCTTGCTCAAGGCATCGCCCAGGTTTTTCCGGTCTTCGACATTCCGAACTGGGTCGTCCGCTTGATTGTCCTGCTTATCATAATCGGTTTGCCGGTTGCGCTGGGCCTGGCTTGGGCGTTTGAATTGACGCCGGAAGGACTGAAACGAACCGAGGATGCCGACCGCACACCGTCTGCCCGCCAGCAACCAAAGCGAACATGGATTCTTGTCGTGGTCATTGCCGGCGCGATATCGATCGGGTTGTTTCTTCTCGGACGCTACAGCGCGGTGCCCACAGCTCGAAACGGTCAAGAGCGCTCAGAAAATGCGTCCCTGCCGCCGAAGTCAATTGCCGTCCTGCCGTTCGTCAACATGAGCGGCGAGCCGAAAAACGACTATTTCAGCGACGGCATCACCGAGGAAATCCTCAATGCGCTGACCCAGATTCCGAACTTGAAGGTGGCCGCGCGCACCTCGGCGTTTGCCTTCAAGGGCAAGGGCGAGGATCTGCGCAAGGTGGGGGACGTTCTGGGCGTCGCCACTGTCCTCGAAGGCAGCGTGCAGCGCTCCGGCGATGCGGTGCGAGTCACCGCCCAGTTGATCGACACCCGCAGTGGCTATCACCTTTGGTCGGAAAAATACGATCGCAAGTTGACCAGCATCTTTGCGATTGAGGACGACATTTCCAAAACCATCGCCGACAAGTTGAAGTTGCAATTGGGCGGCGGCCAGCAGCTGGTCGCCACCAAAACTCTCAATTCAAAAGCGCATGACCTCTACCTCCGCGGACTCTGGTTGATGGCGGCGCGTGGACCCGGTCTGCGCGATGCCGTCGCGGCCTTCAACCAGGCGGTTGCGATCGACCCTGGTTATGGGCAAGCCTGGGCCGGCTTGTCGCTGGCCTACGAATTATTACCCTACTATACGGACGCAAATCGCATCGCCCTCGGCGAGTGGTTTTCGTCGCTTGTTCAGGCCGAGGCCGCGGCCCAGCGCGCCCTGGCCCTCGCTCCCCAGTCCGCCGAAAGTCACCTGGCGATGGCTAATATCCTGCGCGATCACCTGAAGTTCGCCGAGGCCGACCAGGAATACGCAAAGGCGCTGGAGCTCAACCCCGGTCTGGCCGAGACATACGACCAGTACGCGGAAATGCTCGGCGCCGTAAGCAGATTTGACGATGCAATCGGGCGAGCGCGCATCGCTGTTTCACTCAACCCGGTTTCGGCCCATCCCCATTTTGTTCTTGGCTGGCTTCTGGCCTGCGCGCGCCATCAGGACGAGGCGGTCGTCCAGCTTCGCCAGGCGCTCGACATCTGGCCGGATTTTGCGCTTGCTCGTTTCCCGCTGGCAGCGGTTTACATCGAGCAAGGCAAATACGAAGCGGCGGCCACGCAAGCGAGCATGGGAGCGCAAGAGGCTGGAGAAGATCCGGCGCTGGCGAAAACGCTCGTTGCCGCGGTTGCCGACCCCGCCGAGCGCGCGCCTGTCATTCAAAAACTCGATCAGGGCGGTGTCGTCGGGCGCTACCTGCTTTTCGGTTTGGCCGACGCCTATTGGTACAGTCTGCTGGGCGCGCATGAAAAGGCCATCACCAGTTTGCAGGGCTGGGCGGATCAGTGTCGGAGGGCCCGACTGGGTGACGCTGCCAAGCCTCGCCTTGCCCGGGTTCGACCCGATTCGGAGCGATCCCCGTTTCAGGCAGGCAATATTAAAGAAGACCGGAACGGCACCCAAATGAACGGGCGCAATTTCTTCGGCGAAGTCAAACGGCGCAACGTTTACAAGGTTGCAGTAGCCTACGCGATTGTCGGCTGGCTCCTGGTTCAAATTGCCACCCAGGTCTTCCCGTTCCTGGAAATTCCAAATTGGACGGTGCGGTTGGTCATCGTGTTAGTCGCGGTAGGGTTTCCGATCGCGTTAGTGATTGCCTGGGCCTTCGAGCTCACGCCGGAAGGAATCAAGCGGACACAAGATGTTGACCCTGACGCCGCGCGGCACTTGAGAAAGCACACCTGGATTTATGTCGCTGTGATCGGAGCCGCCTTTTCCATAGGATTGTTTTTCATCGGCCGCTATACGGCGCTTCGCACTACTTCGCGCGAAGAGAGACCGCCCGGCGGTGCCGCCCTGCCCCAAAAATCGATCGCGGTGCTGCCATTCGAAAATCTCAGCCGCGATCCCGAAAATGCTTATTTTGCCGAAGGCGTGCAGGACGAAATCATTACCCGGCTGGCCAAGGTGGCGGATCTCAAAGTGATTTCACGGACATCGACCCGGCAATTCAAGAGTTCGCCCGGAGATTTAATCCAGATCGCCAGGCAGCTCGGGGTGGCCCACGTCCTGGAAGGCAGTGTGCAAAAATCGGGCAATGTCGTGCGCGTGAATGTGCAGTTGATCAACGCCCTGAGCGACGCCCATCTCTGGGCGGATACCTATGATCGCAAGCTGATCGACATTTTTGCGGTCGAAAGCGAAATCGCGAACAAAGTTGCCGATAAACTCCAGGCAAGGCTAACCGGGTCCGAAGCCCGCGCCCTGGCCGCCCGGCCGACGGAAAACAGCGAAGCCTACCAACTTTATCTGAAGGGCAGATTTTTCTGGAACAAGCGGACCGCGAAAGATTTCGAAACAGCAACCAGTTATTTTCAGCAGGCGATCGACAAGGACCCGGGCTTTGCTCTTGCTTATGCCGGACTGGCCGACACCTATGTTTTGCTGTCAGGCTTTGGCGCGGCCAGTCCGAACGACAGTTTGCCCAAGGCAAAAGCGGCCGCGCGCAAGGCGCTGGAGTTGGACAACACCTTGGGCGAAGCCCACGCATCTCTTGCCGAAGCACTTTTTGCTTACGATTTCGATTTCGCCAGGGCCGACCAGGAGTTTCGGCGAGCGATTGCCCTCAATCCAAACTATGCCACGGCTCATCAGTGGTATGCCGAAAGCGGCCTGGCGACGGTCGGCCGATTTGACGAGGCGATTGCCGAAATAAAGCGCGCTCTCGAGCTCGATCCACTCTCCGTCATCATCAACGCCGATGTCGGCAGCGTTCTCTGCGACGCGGGGAAGTACGACGAAGCAATCGAGCAATTGCGGAAAACGCTCCAGATGGACCCCGACTTTTATTATGCGCGTTGGAATCTGGGTCAGGCATTGGAACTCAGAGGTCGCAACGACGAAGCCATCGCGGAGTACAAGAAAGCGAGCAGCCTGAGTGACGATCCGTTGCCGCTGGCGTTACTCGGCCGCCTTTATGGGAAGATCGGCCGGAGAAATGAAGCGCTGACCATTTTGGCGCGCTTACGCGATGAATCGAAGCAACGCTACATTTCGCCCTACGATTTTGCGCTTCTGCAAATGGGTTTAGGCAATAAGGAGGAAGCCATCCGTCTGCTCGAACAAGCCTACCAAGATCACAACGGCTACGATATTGCCTTCATCAAAACCGATCCGCTGCTTAGCTCGCTTCGCGGCGAGCCGCGATTCCAAGCGCTCGTTGCCAAGGTCTTCGCGCCGAAGAATGCCGGGTCTTCCCCGTGAATCTGCCGAACTTCTTCGCTGCCGGGTGAGGCAAGCTAGGCTCGGTTTGGCCGCCGAATGCTTTGCTTTCCTAATTCGGCAACATCAGCCCCTGCTTTGTATTCGCGGCAGAAATTCCTCGCGCACAATCTTGCCGTTCTTAACTGTGTAAACACCGACTTCCGACATTTGGTGCCGCTGTTTGGACTTTTTGTCCGTTATATCAGCATCATACCGCACGACAAATCGATCGTGCGCGACGAAGGGTTCGCTTGCTTTAAAGCTGTTAACTTCCATCGCATTGACCCACCAGTCGATTTTGCCCCGCACCCCCTCCTTTCCGCGCGTTTCGGGTGAGCTGCCGCTATCGTCCGACGTATTCGCTTCTACGCTGACGACATCCTTATCGTAGAGCGCATCAAGCGCTTCGTACCACGCTTGTTTGCGAACGAATTCCACTACTTTCCTTGCTACTTCCTCCGTATCCATTTTTCCTCCTTTATTATTTAGTTAGACCAATAATTACCGGCTGAAAAGTTTTTCGAGTCTGTCCAGAACGCTGTTCCAACCCTCGTTGTGCCGATCGCGTGACTGTTCGCTCGGCAGTTGGACGTGGGTCAAACAAAGCTCGGTTCCACCCTCGACGTCCTCGAGTTCCACCGTCACGACGCTGGTGCGGCCTTCCCAAACTTCATCGTCATCCCATTGCCAGGTGAAAACGATTTTCTTGCCGGGCATCAGTTCGCGATATTCGCCGCGCACCGTCATCTCTTCCCCCTCCTGATTGACCAGGTCCCATTGATACTTGCCGCCAGGACGCGCGTCCGCGGCAAAGTTACGCGTCCGAACTCCTTCCGGACCCCACCATTCCTTGAGTTGCACGGGATCTGTCCACGCGGCGTAAACACGATCGCGCGGCGCATTGATGAATCTCTTGATTTTGAGTGACGTCTTTTCTTCTGCTTTCATTTTGATTCTGTAAACGGCGGATACTGCTCGAATTTCGGAATGTTCGGATCCATTTGGTCCCAGGGTTGCGCGTCCGAAACGAAAACATCCATCTGCGGGTTGAACCAGCTGGGATCATCCAGGCTCGCAGTTCGGATCGCGACAGACTGAGCAAAGGCGTCAGTCTTGACCATAACTGGCGAACCGCACTCCGGACAAAAGCCCCGATGTGCTTTGCCACCGGCCTCGCTCGGAGAGTCATGGAAGCGAACTGAGCCTTGCAAGAGTTTAAAGGCTTCCTGCGGCACGATCACGTAAGACGAGAACGGACCGCCGCTGGATCGCTGGCAATCCCGGCAATGACAGTGAATCATCATTACCGGTTCTGCTGTGGATTCATAGCGAATCGCGCCGCACGCGCATCCGCCTGAAAAGGGTGTGTTTATTGTTGCCATATCCTGTTTGTTTATTAATCGGTTTCGTTTAGTCAGCGCTTGTCGTATTCGTCGCGGCGCCGCCACCAGACGTCCTCCGCTTCATTGCGTCCCTTCGGCGCATACGGTTTCAGTAATCGTCGTGACGGCGGACCCAATCCATGGTTGCGTCCGGATTTTCGTCCCGGCCTTTTGGCACGAGATCAAGAAAATTGTAGGCGCCAACCAGGCTGTCGAGTCCGCGGGCGTAGGTGGAATAGGTGTGATACACCGCGCCGTTCTCATCTTTGTAAAAGACACTGAGCCCCGGGAGTTCGTCCATCATGAATTCTCCCATTGAATAATTGTAATAAGCTTTGCCCTTCTTTTCTTCCTCGCTGGTGAAAGAGACGTGATAATCGAAGTTGAAATCGTTCCCGTGCGATGACAGCCATTTGAAACGCCAACCCATGCGATTTCTGTAAGCTTCAAGTTCGGACAGAGGCGCGCGCGAGACAGCCACCAAGGTGACGTCCCGATGCGGCAAATGCCAGTTGGCCCCGTCGAAGTGGTCCGCCAGATAGGAACAGCTTTTACAACCTTCCTCCCAGCCCGGGCCAAACATGAAATGATAGACGATCAGCTGGCTCCGACCGTCAAACAGATCGGCCAGGGTCTCTTTTCCGCCGGGGCCATCGAAAAGATAGTTCTTTTCGACCCTGACCCAGGGTAACTCGCGGCGGTGCCGGGTCACTTCATCACGCAGGCGGGTGAGCTCTTTTTCCCGGCTCAGCAGGTCTTTGCGCGCGACCAGCCACTCTGTTTCCGGCACGATCCGTGGATGAATGATCTGTTCTGTTTTTGCTTCTGACTCTTTGACTTTCATTGGTTTTTCCTCTGATTGAGTTTTTTCCTTTCTTCGAGAACGCTGGTTAATGGTCAACGCGGTAAGTCCGCCGCTGGAGGTCGCTCCCAAGGCGACCAAAGCCAGAGTCGTTGCGCAAATCGGACACATCGAATTACCCTGCCTTTCCCTTTTTGCCGGATCGCTTTTCCGACTTTTCCAGGTAGTCGGCCAGACGATCGAGCGATCCCTCCCAGAATTTGCGGTATTCTTCCACCCACTGGGCGGCGCGTCGGATTGGCTTCGCCTCCAATTTCAGCTGGTGCACGCGCCCATAGCGGCGGCGGCGGAGCAATCCGGCTTTTTCCAGGACCCGCAAATGTTTGGAGACCGCCGGCAAGGAGATGGAATAAGGCCGGGCCAGATCGGTAACGCAGCGGTCGCCCCGGGCCAACTGAGCCAGGATCCGGCGGCGGGTGGGATCGGCCAGGGCGGCGAAAGTGCGATCTAATCTGGTTGCCTTATATTTAACCATCTGGTTAAGTATTTAACCGTTGTTTTCCATCAGGGCAAGAGAAATTTTTCGGCCGATGAAATGGCCCCCCCCGTCCTAGCCGAGACCAATGGTCGTGGCCCCTTTGCTCACGCCCCATCCGGATCGGCCCGGACACCCATTATTTCGCTTTCCGAACAGGCCTCAATTCGGAATCCTTGTTCCTCTTTGAAGGCACGCATTTTCATCCTGACCTCGCTCACGATGATCGCCTTTGCCAGCAACTCGCTCCTTTGCCGCGCTGCCCTCAAACAAACCGGCATCGACGCGGCCAGCTTTACTTTCGTCCGGATCTTTTCCGGAGCGGTCACCCTTTGGATCATTCTGGTGGTTCGCAGAAGGTTGCTGGTTGAAAAAACGGCTTCGCCTTTGGCTGATGGACGAGAAAGCGGCCAGGAATCTCCATCGGCCCAGCGCCCTGCCGACACCAGCGGCGGCTCTCGGAGGGAGAAAGCCGGGATCAGGCTCCCTGGCTGGAAAGAAGCCGGGACCTGGGCGTCCGCGGTTGCCCTCTATATATATGCGGCAGCCTTTTCCTTCGCCTATAACACCCTTTCGGCCGGGACCGGGGCGTTGCTCCTCTTCGGGGCAGTCCAGGCCACCATGATTTTCTGGGCCGTCCGTCAAGGCGAGCGGCTCCGTGCAATCCAGATTGCCGGTCTTGCCGTGGCCGTAGCCGGCCTTGTCCTGCTTGTCTTCCCCGGTCTTTCCGCTCCCCCGTTAATTGGATCGACATTGATGCTGAGCGCCGGAGTGGCCTGGGGCATTTATTCGCTCCTGGGCAGAACCAGTGGTAACGCCATCGCCGCTACCACCGGCAATTTTCTGCGCGCCGTTCCGTTCGCCGCTGCCGCCTGCATTCTTCTGTTCCCCTGGGCGCAACTCGATCGGCTGGGAATCGGCTACGCTCTGATCTCCGGAGCAATCACTTCCGGGCTCGGTTACGTCATTTGGTACAGCGCTTTGCCCAGCCTCAAAGCAGCCAGTGCCGCAACTGTTCAACTTAGCGTGCCCGTCCTCGCTGCCGCCGGCGGGATTCTCCTGCTCGGTGAGTCGTTGACATTGCGTTTTGTAATCGCGTCCGTCGCTGTCTTGGGCGGGATCGCGCTGGTGGTCCTGGAAAAGCCGCGCTCTCCCGGGCGAAAACCCGGCTAGAGACGGCTGTTTTTCTTAACGAGCACTGATAAGTTCGGTCATGAATCCAAAATTGAATCACGCACCGAACCTGACCCAGCGGCCACCTCGCAGTCCGCGATCCCGTCTCGGCGGCTATGTCGTCCTGCCCCGCATTATCGATAAAGGGCGGGCCGAAATCGCCGGCACCGCGGGCGAATACAAATATAACAACCCGGCCGATCATCACTGGTTCCGGTTTACCGGGATAACTCCCGAAACGTTGAAGGCCGAGATCGCTACCGGAAAAGGCGATGGCGAAATGCTGGCGTGGATCGAGGAAAATGCGCCCCACAAACGAACACCGTGGGAGATTCAGCAATGGAGCGCTTACTTCAGCGAACGCGGCCCGGATGGCGACGTTGAGACGCTCGAGTTCTTCGCTGAACGCGTCGGTCAATTTAGCAAGACCCGCGAAGACGTGAAAACCTGGTTCGACCTCCTCGATCTGGACGATCACGTCACCTTCGGCGGCAAAGCCTGATCCTCGAGCATGGCGCGTTGTCCCTGGGCCGCGGTCGAGCCAAATATCACCTATCACGATCGGGAATGGGGCGTGCCGGTGCATGACGACCGAAAGCTGTTTGAGT
Organism: uncultured Verrucomicrobiae bacterium; assembly: GCA_963728975.1. GTDB lineage: Bacteria > Verrucomicrobiota > Verrucomicrobiia > Chthoniobacterales > UBA10450 > DATFCK01. Next base: position 37,959 of record CAVSMF010000007.1, on the reverse strand, counting down.
TCCTGATTCTGGAAGGGGCTCAGGCCGGATTGAGCTGGACCACAATCCTCAAGAAACGGGAAGATTATCGGAAAGCGTTCGACGGATTCCGCGCGGAACAAATCGCCGGCTATGGCAGGCGCGATGTGCGGCGGCTGCTGGCGGATTCCGGTATTGTTCGCAACCGTCTTAAAATCGAGGCAACAATCGGCAACGCCAAAGCGCTTCTGGCGTTGCAAAAGGAAACGACGTTCGACGCATATCTATGGAGCTTTGTTGGCGGCAAACCGAAGCAGAATCGCTGGCGCAGAATGTCGGACGTGCCCGCGCGCACGGCCGAATCCGATGCCATGAGCCGCGACTTGCTGCGACGCGGGTTTAAGTTCGTCGGCTCAACCATCTGCTACGCTTTGATGCAAGCGACGGGTATGGTTAACGACCATCTTGTTACTTGTCCCAGGCATGCGGATGTCAGCGTCGCGGTCCATCGAGCGACTAATCGCGGGGGGCGCCGTCGATCCGAGCAACGGATCCATTTGTAGCGCATCCGGACACACGCCGCTCAACTCTTGAACCAGAGGCGAAGCGCCAGGCGCTCTTGGCTCGCTGTAATCCGTAAAATCCGAGAAATCCGCGGTTAAACTTTCTCCCAGCGCTCCCCAGCCACGCCATTCGCCGCTCGTCGTTCGTTTGGCCTAATGAATTCGACTTTCGCTCACCGCCGCCTCCGCGTAATCTGCGGATAATACGACTCGGCATCAGCTGTTATGAAAGACAATATTCAACTCAGCGCGGTAGAAGATCATGACGGAATATTGACCATTCGCGGCGGCGGCGCCCGGAGGGATTGGAATGGCATTCATTATAAACAGGGCATGTCGGCCAAGAACGTCGGCACAACCGGCTTGTCTGCCAACATCGCCACCATACCGCCGGGCGGCATCGCTTATGCCCATATTCATGTCGGTTTCGAAGTGATCCTCTACATCCTCGAAGGAAACGTGCGCCACGCATTCGGACGCGGCCTCAAGCAAACGGTGGAAAACGAAGCCGGCGACTTCATTTACATCAAACCGGGCGTGCCGCACGAAGTCTTTAATATGAGCGACACCGAACCGGTGGTGGCCTTCGTGGCCCGTTCATCCGCCGACGAATGGGACAACATTATTCCCTACGACCGCAACCAGCCGGACTGACGCGCTAAGGAAAGCAGGAAATCTTGCACAGGTAGGGGCGCATCTCCGTAGGCGCCCGGGGAGAAGCCCGGACAGGAAGCCAGGAAGGAGAATTGCTAAGGAACGCAGCAAAGCAGGAAATGCGTTGTAGGGCGTCTCTGTGAGACGCCGGGGGGAGCGCAGCCCCCTCTTCGCCGTATCTGTGTTTCACCTGTGTAAATCCGTGGCCAAAATCTGGAAACCTGGACGCCAAGAACCCAGGAAAATCCCTGAGGAAGGCGGGAACACGCGCTATAGGCCGGGCATTTCGGGTCGCTTTCCCGGCCCTGAGAGAGTGGTATGTTGACGGCGGATGTCGATAACCTCAGCATCTCTTCTGAGTGGTTAATATGGCAATTCCCACCAAGCGGGCGGAGCGGGAACTGGTCCGGTTGCAAAAAGCGCTGAATCAAAAAACCGAGGAGCTGGCCAATTTGCTCGTCATGATGCGGGCCACCCTCGAATCCACTACCGACGCCATCGTGATCACCGACGGCGCCCACAAGGTAACCGGTTTCAACGAAAAATACGTCGAGATGATGGGAGTCTCCCGCAGAACGATTCAGTCGGCCAGCGTCCGGGAGCTCAGGGAAATATTCAGCAAACAATTTAAGGATCCGCAGAAGTTTATTTCCGAGATCAAAGCCATTTACGATTCCGCTGTGCCGGAGACTTTCGACGTAGTGGAATTTGCCGACGGCCGGGTATTCGAACGCTACTCCAAGCTCCAGCAGATCGATAACCGGACCGTGGGGCGAGTTTGGACGTTCCGGGATATCACGGAGCGGAAGCGGTTTGAGGAAAAATTGCGGGCAGCGAAGATTGCGGCGGAAAAGGCGAGCAAGGCAAAAGACGATTTTCTGGCCTTGCTAAGCCACGAGTTGCGGACGCCGCTGGCTCCGGCGCTGGCGGCGGCGAGTTATCTGGCCGAGCACGAGGATCTATTGCCGGAGTTTCGCGAAGAGGTAACCGCCATCTGGAGGAACGTGCAATTGGAGGCGCGACTGATTGACGATCTTCTCGATGTGACCCGGATTACGCGCGGTAAAATCGAGCTGCATCGGGAGACGATGGATGTGCACCGCCTTTTGCGTGACACCATTCAGATTGTCGGAAAGGATGTTGAGGAGAAAGAGATCCGGCTTGTGATGAAGCTGGAAGCGAGGCGGCATCACATCAAAGCCGATCCGGTTCGAATCCAACAAGTCCTTTGGAACCTGATCAATAACGCGGTCAAGTTCACGAAGGAGGGCGGCCGGATCACGATTAAAACGCTGAACACGGGACAGCGCCTTGTCCTTCAAATTACCGATACTGGGATTGGGATCGAACCGGAGCAGCAGCGCCGTATCTTCAAGGCTTTCGACCAGGGCGAACCGTCGATTACCCGCCAATTTGGCGGTCTGGGTCTTGGCCTAACGATCTCAAAAACGCTGTTGGATTTGCACAAGGGGAGCATCAGCGTATCGAGCAAGGGAAAGAACCGGGGCGCTACCTTCAAGATCACCCTGGATTCGGTCAGCGCGCCCCGATCCGCTTTCCCCAGCCCGAACGGCAGCGGCTCCGGAACATCGCGAGGGTTGCATGTCTTGATCGTGGACGACCATGCCGATACCCGCCGGATCCTCTCCCGGCTTTTGACCAAGTGCGGGCACGACGTGGCCACGGTCGATTCGGCGCGAGGGGCATTGAAATTTCTCGATAACGAGCGATTCGATGCGCTCATCAGCGACATCGGCCTTCCCGATATCAGCGGCTACGAGCTGGTGCGCGAGGCAAAACGCCGGCAGCCGTTAAGTGGAATCGCGCTCAGCGGGTTTGGCACGGAGGAGGATGTTCGACGCAGCATGGAAGCGGGATTTGATTATCACCTGACCAAACCGGTCAACTTCCAGACGTTGCGATCGCTTCTGCAAAAGATCGCATCCTAGGGAAAGTAGAAATTAGAAAGTAGAATTTAGAAAACAAAGAGCGAGGCACGACAAGGACGAGAGGTCGGAGGACACGAAACACAGCACAGGACAGGGCAGGAAACTGGCATTGCGGATTGCGGAATGCGGAATGCAGTTTGGGAATGGCGGAAAGACCTCAATCGCCAGCAGAGGACTCCCCCGGTCGTTTGCCGGCTTCAGTCGAGGCCCCGAAACAAGTCGGCAAACCGACCGCGATAGCGCCAGAGCAAAAAAAGCTCCAAGACCGTGACCACAATTCCCGGTCCAATACTGGCCGGCGCCATCAAGGCATGAAATGCGAGGATGTTTACGATGATAGCGGCCAGAACGGTCAGGGCCAACGGAACAAAAACTCCGATCAACAAAAGCAAGCCGGCGACGACTTGAAACACGGCGATGACGTAAATGTAACCGCTGGCGGTAAGGACGTTCATATAATCGCCCGCCAGACTGTGGGTGGGCGGTGGCGCGGGCAAGAAATGGAAGAAGGCGTTCGAGCCGAAAAAAACAAAGACGAGGCCGAGGAGGATCCGGACGATAATAGTGAGGATTTTCATGGCGGGCTGCATCTTCCCGGGCGCGCCCCTTCTTGCCCAGTAAAATCTTTCAAAGGGGAATTGCTAAGCAAAGCAGGAAGCCGGAAAGCAGGAATTCTTGCACAGGTAGGGGCGCATCTCCGTAGGCGCCCGGGGAGAAGCCCGAACAGGAAGCCAGGAAGGAGAATTGCTAAGGAACGCAGGAAAGCAGGAAATGCGTTGTAAGGCGTCTCTGTGAGACGCCGGGAGGAGGGGATTGAATCTGGAAACCAGGAAACCAGGAATTCTTGCACAGGTAGGGGCGCATCTCCGTAGGCGCCCGGGGAGAAGCCCGAACATCACTCCATCACTCCATCACTCCATCACTCCCCCACTCCATCACTCCCCCACTGCTCTCCCTTCCCATCCGCGCAATCTGCGTAATCCGCGGTTCAAACCCAAGCGTCTTTCCTGCTTTCCCGCGTTCCTTAGACATTGCTTTGGGTCTCGTCAAAATCGGGCAAATCCTGTCTAGTAATGATTCTTTTTCCATCGCACCGAAACGGTTGCCTCTATCTGTGCTTCATCTGTGCAAATCTGTGGCAAAAAGCAGAGCCAGGAAAATCACCCAGGATTGAAGAAATACGTGTCCACGCGTGTCATCCGCGGTAAGAAAGAAGCATGAATCCACCCCGGGTAGTTCCGGCACCGGAGATCGAGCGGCGATCCGACCACGAGTTACTTCAGCATGCCCGGCAATTCTACGAAACAATGCAGCGAAGACGCACGATCCGCGATTTTTCCGATCGCCCGGTGCCGCGCGAAATAGTCGAGTATTGCATTGGCACGGCGGGGACAGCCCCGAGCGGGGCAAACTTGCAGCCGTGGCATTTCGTGGCGGTGAGCGACCCGGCCATCAAACGTGAAATTCGTGTCGCAGCGGAAGCGGAGGAGAAAGAGTTCTACGAACATCGAGCGCCGGCTGCCTGGCTGGAAGCGCTGGCACCGTTAGGCACCGATTTCCGGAAGCCGTTTCTGGAAATCGCGCCCTGGCTCGTTGCGGTGTTCGCTCAACCGGTTCGGATCCTGCCCGATGGCACACGGTCGCCGACCTATTACGCGATCGAATCGGTCGGCATCGCCACCGGTCTCCTGATCGCGGCTGTGCATTCGTGTGGATTGGCGGCATTAACGCATACCCCGAGTCCGATGGGCTTTCTGAATCGAATTTTGGGCCGCCCCTCGCACGAGAAACCGTTTGTGCTTCTGGTTGTTGGTCATCCCGCCCAAGATGCTGTTGTCCCCGATATTGCGCGCAAACCCCTGACCGAGATCAGTTCGTTTGCTGGCGCGCGTCGCGACGCAGAAGATGGAAGATGAGCACATGTGGGTCGCAGGCCGCCTTCCACGCCAAGAAATTTCAGGGGCGTCTGGGTCAGACACCGGGTGTCAAGTAGAAGCCGCGTCCTCGCCGCTTTTCTCAAACCCCAACAGAAGATCGAGTCTACCGATATTTCCTGGCCGTCCAATGCAAAGCCAGGGCGGGGGCTAGAAAGAAGAAGAGCAGCACAATTCGCACATTGGTAAAAAACAGCAGAACCACTTCGCCCAGCTGTTTCTCGTCGACTCTGAATAATCCCATCACCCGGCCGGCCCAGACGCTCCAAAGAAGCAGGGTGATCAACACCAGAACTAAGCCGAAGAGGAGACCGATAACAAACACCCGGAAAAATAAATTCCGGAAAAAGATAATTTGATGATGTTCCATAATGGTGACGTTTCGCGAGCCATACCACCTTCGTGATTACAAGGTCGAGGCTTTTCCGGCCAAAGGCGGGGGGGAATATGTTCAGAGGAGGCAAAGGATCTCTAAGGAACGCAGGAATTCTTGCACAGGTAGGGGCGCATCTCCGTAGGCGCCCGGGGAGAAGCCCGAACATTACTCCATTACTCCCCCACTCCATCACTGCTCTCCCTTCCCATCCGCGCAATCTGCCTAATCCGCGGTTCAAACCCAAGCGTCTTTCCTGCTTTCCCGCGTTCCTTAGACATTGCTTTGGGTCTCGTCAAAATCGGGCAAATCCTGTCTAGTAATAGTTCTTTTGCCATCGCACCGAAACGGTTGCCCTATCTGTGCTTCATCTGTGCAAATCTGTGGCAAAAAGCAGGGCGAGCACGCACACACCCAGTCACCTGCGATTTAGGTGTATGGATCACATCGGCGATTTCATTAATCGGCAGAAGTGGCTCGCACCTGTGGAAGCGGTTCTGGGTACGGTCGCCAACATTGCTTTTAACACCCTGGGCCAAAAGGTGCGTAATTTCCTGCACGGCACCTGGCTCGGCCACCCTTTGCACCCGGTCATAACCGACGTGCCCATCGGCGCGTGGACCGCCGCCGCTCTGCTGGACAGCTACGAGCTCGCAACCGGCGATGACACTTTCGCCCCCGGGGCGGATGTCGCCGTGGGCGTCGGCCTCCTCGGAGCCGCCGGCGCCGCAGTCTGCGGACTAAACGATTGGCAGGCCACTTCCGGCAAACCAAAGCGGGTCGGCGTCGTGCACGCCCTCTTTAATCTAACCGCCACCGCCTTTTACGTTGCTTCCTGGTATCAACGCCGCAATGGCTCCCGGCGCGCCGGCCTAACCAGTGCGCTGACCGGTTATGCGCTGAGCTTTGCCGGGGCGTGGCTTGGCGGACACCTGGTTTTTCATGAACGAATCGGCGTGAACCACGCTCCCGGAGAATTGCCGGAGCGGTTCGTGCCAATCATGGACGAATCCGATCTCTCCGAAGATAAAATCTATAAAGCGGAGGTCGACGGTATTCCGCTTCTGGTCGTTAGGCGCGGAGGGCGTATCCATGTCCTGGCCGAGAAATGTTCACATCTTGGCGGCCCCCTGGCGGAAGGCGAACTCGATGGCGGCGCCGTTACCTGCCCCTGGCACGGATCAAAATTCGCCCTCTGCGATGGCAGTGTCATTAACGGTCCCGCCACTTATGCCCAACCCTGCCTGGAAGTGCGCACCCGCAAAAAACAAATCGAAGTCCGCGCCCGGCCCGGTACCGCCCCCGAACCATATTGACAAGAGCCGGTGAAAAAGCAGATTAGCCGGCAATTACTGGCAAAATACGCGGCGCGACCCGGCTGCCTGAACCTTAAACGCAAAATAATATGCGAACCAAGCAAGCAACCGTGCCCAAGACAATCGATGAGTATATTGCCGACCGCCCGAAGGATGTTCGGAAGATTCTGGAAAAGCTAAGGGTGACGATTCAGAGAGCGGCTCCCCGCGCCACAGAAAAGATCAGCTACGGTATCCCGGCCTTTAGTCTCAACGGCGAGCTGGTTCATTTTGCCGCTTTCAAAAAGCATATCGGGCTCTATCCGCGGACAAGCGCGATTAGGAAGTTTAAAAAAGAACTTTCTGCTTATGAAACCGCGGCGGGAACGGTTCGGTTTCCACTCGATAAACCGATTCCTTTCGCGCTGGTAACACAAATCGTGAAGTTCAGGGTCGGAGAAAATCTGGAACGAGCCCAAGCCAAACCGAAGAAAAATTCGTGACGCCAGGGCGGTTAGGGCGTGGGTCGTGGGATCGAGAAGTTTTAGCCACGGATTTACACAGATGAAGCACAGATAGAGCAATTGTTTCGGTGCAATGGCAAAAGAACTATTACTAGACAGGATTTGCCCGATTTTGACGAGACCCAAAGCAATGTCTAAGGAACGCGGGAAAGCAGGAAAGACGCTTGGGTTTGAACCGCGGATTACGCAGATTGCGCGGATGGGAAGGGAGAGCAGTGATGGAGTGATGGAGTGATGTTCGGGCTTCTCCCCGGGCGCCTACGGAGATGCGCCCCTACCTGTGCAAGAATTCCTGCTTTCCGGCTTTCCTTAGCGATTCCCCTTCCTGGCTTCCTGTTCGGGCTTCTCCCCGGGCGCCTACGGAGATGCGCCCCTACCTGGGACTGGTTTATGTGGTTAACGGGTTATTGGTGATTGAATATTGGTGCTTCCCTGGTGCTTGGTTATTGGTGCTTGGTGCTTTCTTTGTCCCCCTTCTCCCCGGCGTCTCACAGAGACGCCCTACAACCAGATTCCTGCTTTCCTGCTTTCCTCAGAGATCTTTTCCTGGTTTCCTGGCTTCCAGATTCAATTCCCCTTCTCCCCGGCGTCTCACAGAGACGCCCTACAACCAGATTCCTGCTTTCCTGCTTTCCTCAGAGATCTTTTCCTGGTTTCCTGGCTTCCAGATTATTTTATCCGCAGATTCCCTCGGCCCCGATTGCCCCGCAAAAAAATTCCAACCACCCGCCTGGCCGCTTGCGAAATTCTTAACAAGCAAGGTGCTTCACTGGCTCACGAAAATAATCGGAGTTGGCTCTCGCAAGAGAAGAAACAATGAAGGACCTTGCTCCTTTTTCATTTTCCGAGCCTTGGGCAGCGTGGGTCTTTGTTGTTCTCTATGAACAGGAAACGCGGTAAATCGGCGAAAAAGCGCGGTCGCTCCTCCAATGGCCGTTGGTCCAGCCGGGTCACCCGGCACAGCGACGCCCTCGATCTCGAACCCAGGATATTCAAAGCGAGCAGTCCGCGCCGGATTGCCCTGTCGCTAAAACGTTCCGCCCAGGATAGCAAACGGCGCAAAGGCACGCCCTATCAGTCGGCCATGTCGATGTTGAACTTCTACATCAACCGCGCCGGAAAAAACCTTCCTAAAAAGCGGAAGCGAATTCTTGAGCGGGCCAAAGAGGAATTACGCGACGTCTTTGACCGGACCACCTAAAAGCAGAAACGCGAAGCATTAAAATGAGGGACGAGCTCCCGCTTCTCTGTCCCCTGATCCCTTGGCGATTGTGGTCAATCGCCCCTACCTGCTCCCCGCTATCCGCCCTTCTCCTTTTTCGCGTCCATTCGCGTGTTTCGCGGACCAATTCTTTTCTCTGTTCCTTTCCAAAAAATCCGTGTTCATCCGGGTAATCCGCGGTAAAAGATAGACATGAGCGAATCCTTCGAAAGTTCGCGCGCGCCCGAGCCGGTCGGCGCTTTCCCCCATGCCCGGCGGGTTGGCAATCTTCTGTTTCTTTCCGGTATCGGCCCGCGGACCCGCGGCACTAAAACGATTCCGGGCGTCACCCTCGATTCAGCCGGCAACATCGTTGACTACGATATCGAAAAACAATGCCGGGCCGTTTTTGAGAACGTCAGGCTCGTGCTGGAGGATGCCGGCGCCGGCTGGAACGACATCGTCGATGTCACTGTCTTTCTCACCAGCATGAAAAAGGATTTTCCGATCTACAACCGGCTTTACGCCGAACAATTTGCCGGGCCCGGCAAACCAAATCCCACTCGCACGACCATCGAAGTCACTGCTTTGCCGACCCCGATCGCGATTGAGCTCAAAGTCATCGCCGCAGTACCCCCCTTGTAGCGGCGGTCTATGACCGCCGCACTAATCGATGCTTGGTCGGCGAACCACACGAAATTACGCGAAAAAAGCGGCCGCAGAGAGAGGGAGAGAGAACTTTCCACCTAGCCGCACAGGCACCCCACAATTGCCGTTTTACCAATTTAACCTTTAACTTCCTAACGTCTCCCTGTTTGTTCTTCGTCCTTCATCTTCCTACTTTCTAAAACCTGTCCTGAGCGAAGCCGAATGGATTCCATCTTCTGTCTCTGTTCCCTTCTTCATGGCCACATCTGTGCAAATCTGTGTAAATCTGTGGCTAAACCCAACTCTCAACCAACATGACTGACATCACCGCGGTCGATCACACCGGCATCACCGTTTCCAACCTGGAACAATCCCTCGCATTCTGGCGGGACATTCTCGGGTTTGAACTTTCGCATCAGGCCCATCATACCGGCGATCTCGCCGCCGAAGTTACCGGCGTCCCGGGCGCTGAAATCCGCCTTGTCGTCCTCAAAGGATACGGACACAAAATCGAATTGCTCGAATACCTCGCCCCGGCCGATCGCAAGCGAGTCAAGATCAGACCCTGCGATGTCGGCTCGGTCCATGTCGCTCTTCTGATCAATGATCTCGACGCCCTCTTAAGCCGGATCGCGGCATCCGGTTGGAAGCCGGCGGGCAAACCGCAAGCCCTCAAGTCCGGTCCCAACGCCGGAAAACGCGTGATCTATGTGCGCGACCCAGACGGCACAACCATCGAACTGATGCAACCGCCATCACCTAGGAGATAGAAGTTTCACCCCGGACTTCTGACTTCTGTCCTCCTCTCCTTTCTGGTTTCCTGGTTTCCAGATTCAATCCCTTCTCTCCCGGCGTCTCACAGAGACGCCCTACAACCGCATCCCCGGACGCCTCGGAGATGCGTCCCTACCTGGGATTTGGTTTATTGTGGTTAACGGGTTATTGGTGATTGAATATTGGTGCTTCCCTGGTGCTTGGTTATTGGTGCTTGGTGCTTTCTTTGTCCCCTTCTCTCCCGGCGTCTCACAGAGACGCCCTACAACCGCATTTCCTGCGTTCCTCAGCAATTCTCCTTCCTGGCTTCCTGGTTTCCAGATTCAGTTTCAGTTTCCTTTTCCTGCTTTCCTGCGTTCCTTAGCAATTCCTTTCCTGGCTTCCTGGTTTCCAGATTCAGTTTCCTTTTCCTGCTTTCCTGCGTTCCTTAGCAATTCCCTTTCCTGGCTTCCTGGTTTCCAGATTCAGATTCAGTTTCCTTTTCCTGCTTTCCTGGGTTCCTTAGAGATATTCCGATGACCGCCTTCTCGCCTGACGAAAATTTCGCTCTGGAATCGGACGCCGCGGATCCCCTCCGCGGTTTCCGAGAAAGGTTTCATCTGCCTCTCGCCCCCGATCGCAAACCGGCCATCTACTTCGCCGGGAATTCGCTTGGGTTAATGCCGAAAGCAGCCGGACAAATTGTCGAACAGGAACTGGACGATTGGGCCCGGCTCGGGGTTGCGGCCCACCTGGGCGGGCACACGCCCTGGTACTCGTATCATGAAACTGTGCGCGAGCCCACCGCCCGCCTGCTCGGCGCTCAGCCTAACGAGATCGTCTGCATGAACAGTCTCACGGTGAACCTTCACCTGATGATGGCCACCTTTTACCAGCCGGCGCGCCCGGGGAAATTCAAGATCCTGATGGAAGATCCGGCTTTCCCGTCCGACACTTACGCCGTCAAATCCCAGATTGTCCATCACGGACTCGATCCAAAGGAAGCCCTCATTCTGGCAAAACCGCGCCCGGGCGAATTCACCGTCCGGACCGAAGACGTTATCCAACTGATCGATAAACACGCCGATCAACTCGCGCTCGTTTTATTGCCCGGTGTGAATTTTTTCACCGGCCAATCGTTCGACATCCGGCAAATCACCGCCGCGGCCCACAAGCACGGGATCGCTGCCGGGTTCGATCTCGCCCATGCCGCCGGCAACATTCCCCTGGCCCTGCACGATTGGAATGTCGATTTCGCCGCCTGGTGTTCTTATAAGTATCTCAACGCGGGCCCGGGCGCGGTTGCCGGCGCGTTCGTGCACGAGCGGCATGCGACCAACCCAAAATTACCCCGTCTGGCGGGCTGGTTCGGAAATGACCCCAACACCCGTTTCCAAATGCAGCTCGAACCTGAGTTCATTCCCGTTGCCTCGGCCGACGGCTGGCAAATCAGCAACCCGCCCATTCTGTCGATGGCCCCGTTGCGGGCATCGCTCTCGCTTTTCGATCAAGCGGGCGGAATGGAGCCGTTGCGCGCCAAATCCGTTAACCTGACCGGCTACCTCGAGTTCCTGCTCAACCGGCTCGGCTCCGATCTTTTCACGGTCATTACTCCCGCCGACAAAAATTCACGCGGTTGTCAGCTGTCGATCCTTGCTCAGAAACAGCCGAAAGAATTGTTCGAGAAACTGGAGCGCGCCGGGGTGAAATGCGATTTCCGGGAACCGAACGTGATCCGGGCCGCGCCCACTCCGCTGTACAACACCTTTCACGAAGTTTGGCGCTTTGCCGGGATCCTCGGGCACGCCTAACGTGCGGAAAGCTCCCCCCGGAAACACACCGGCGTCGCCCGCGCCGTAATGTGGGAGGGACCTCCGGTCGCGACCGTCTGTCCTCTTTCCTTCCCCATTCCGCAATCCGAAATCCGCAATCCGAAATTCCCTCCGTCCTTCCCCATTCCGCAATCCGAAATCCGCAATCCGAAATTCCCTCCGTCCTTCCCCATTCCGCAATCCGCAATCCGCAATTCGAAATTCCCTCCGTCCTTCCCCGTTCCGCAATCCGCAATCCGAAATTCGAAATTCGCCTTCCCCCTGGAGGGCGGAGCTCCGCGACGCCGCGCTACACTTCAACGCTTGAATATTGAATCTTAGATATTCCCTGGTGATTGGGGTTTGGTGCTTGGTGCTTACTAAGCGCGTCCCGCGCTTAGTCACTGTTCCCCTCTGTCCTCTGTCCTCTGTCCTCTGTCCTCCGTCCTCCGTCCTCCTGTCCTCTGTCCTCTGTCCTCTGTCCGCCCCCCCTATTGCTGATACAACACGACCCCCGATTTATGTCGCACTCTGATTTTGCCCGACGCGCTTGTAGCAGTGGTTGTGTCAACCGCCGGCGCCCCGCCCTCATCCAACGCCATCATCCAATCCCCGGGCGGTAAATTGATTGCAGCATCGGCCTCGTTCGCGCTGTTCAGCACAACGCAGACCCGTTTCCACTTCTCGCCCGGCACGCCTTTGCCGTTGATGGTAAACATCAGGGTGTCGCGATCCGGCGTGTTTAGAAATTGCACCCGCGATTGCACTTCGGGCCGGGTCCGCAAACGAAACATGGGATGCGCTTTCCGCAGGCCAATGAGGTCGCGCACGTATTTAAACAAGTCCAGATGCTCGCGTTTCAATGCCCAATCGATCTCGTTCACCGAATCCGGCGCTTCAAAGGAATTGCTGTTCCCGCCCTTGGTCCGGGCGAATTCTCCACCGCCGAGCATGAACGGCACCCCTTGCGACGTGAACAGGGCAAGAAACCCGAGCTTCATCGTTTCCAGCCGCAACCCATCGTCAGCATTCGGCATGGACACCGCCAGTTTGTCCCAGAGCACCAGGTTATCGTGGCACGTCATGTAGTTGATCGATTGCCCGGGCGACTCGAACCAGTCGCTCAGAAGCATTGCTCCTTTCAAAGCGTCACGCTTCGACCCGTTCTCGATCCACCCAGGGTCGTTCCCGTCCGGCGAACCTTTTAATGCGTTGCGGAAATCGTCGTTGAACGCGCCCACCGGCATCTGCCGGATCGCCCCTTTGTCGGTCTTTTGCTGGAGCGGGCTGGCGCCGCCCGTCCACGGCTCGCCAAAAAGAATAATGCTCGGATTGATTTTCTTCAGCTCCCGGTCCGCCTCACGCAACGTTTCCCGGTCGATCAACGCCATCAGATCAAACCGGAACCCGTCGATGCCATATTCTTTTACCCAGTATTTCAACGAATCGAGGATGAGTCTTCTCGCCATCGGCGCTTCGCTTTTCACTTCGTTGCCGCAACCCGAACCGTTGGCCAGGCCGCCGTTAGACCCGCGCCGGTAATAATAGTCCGGCCCGATCGACAGGAGCGACGCATTACCCGATGTATGATTGTAAACCACGTCCATGATCACCCCCATCCCGCGCCTGTGCAGGGCTGCCACCAGCGCTTTCAATTCGCGCACCCGGCTGTCGTCGTTAGGATCGGTCGCGAACATCCCTTCCGGTGAAAAGAAATCGGTGGTGATGTACCCCCAGTTGTAAGCGCCGCTCGTCTCGTCGTTCTCGAAATCCTCGACCGGCATCAGTTCCACGTGGGTCACTCCCAGCTCGCTCAAATGATCGAGCGCCGTCTTTATCTGACTGGGAGGGGCGGCTTCCGGGCCGCCCTTTTCCCTCGCCCGCTCGTCGGCCTGAACAAACGCGCCGCCCTGCCGAGCCGTCCCCCATTGGCGAAAACCGGTCTCGTCCGGACCCGAATTGGCTGAGAGTCGGGTCCCCTGCTCCGTAAACCCGAGGTAAAGCCCCGCATTTTTTACTCCGGAATTTGGATCGATCGTGAAATCGCGGACGTGCATCTCGTAAATCACGGCGTCAGTCGGCGACTCCAGCTTCGGCCCGCGCGGAACAGGATCCGTCATCGGCGTGATCCGGCCGCGGCTACTGCTTGCCACTGCATTCACCGCGTAAGGGTCGAGCACTTCACGCGCGTGTTTCGGATCGTTTTCGTCGAGCAAATAAGTGTAAAATTTCCCGCGCCAATCGCCGGGTACCGCCGCGTCCCATAGTCCGTTCAACTGCTGCCGGAGCGGCCGAACCGTGCGGCCATTATTACCGGATGCCTCGTTGTAGAGCACTACCCCGACCGTCTTCGCAGCCGGCGCGAAGATACGGAACGTGGTTGCTCCATGGGTGTAAAGCGCGCCAAGCCCTTTGCCAATTTCTTCCGGAGTCGCTTCCCGGATCTTCTCAGCCGCCTGCTCCCGGGCAATTTCCGGTACCGGCGACGGTGCCACCCGTGCGGTTGTTCCCCTGCCCTGTTTCGCTTCGTTTTCGGATTTGCGCAGCGCCGCTTCGGCCCGCGCCGGCAAATCGGTCGCCGCGATTGGTATCCGGCGAGCGCCGCCCATGAAATCCGCTGCGATTTCCTTTCCTGCAATATCTTTTACCTTGACCGTGGCCCCCGCCGGAACCACCAGCGAGCCGACTGCTTTTCCTCGGGACACAGCCGGAAACTCGAGCGGTTCGCGCAGAGCAACCTGGTTAGGCCAATATTGCTTGTGCTCGATCAACCACGTAATCGGGTCGGGCCGGGCCGGGGCGGGGGTCGCGGTCGGCGTTTCTTCGGGTGACGGCGTGGGCGCCGGAAATTGTTCCTGAACGAAATGCCGCACCACAGTGGTTAGGCGATTCCAGACTTGCTCGGGCGATTCCTGCCACCGGTACATGGCATAACCGAACGCGCCTGCCCCGGCCACGATGAGCAACAGGAGAAAGGAGAAGCAGCCGGGGCCTTTTCTTACTTTAATGAGCGGTTTGGACTCACTGGGGGCGAGCGGTTGCAACGGAACGTGCATGGGCGGCCGCGGAACAGTGGGCTCCTGTAGCGGCGGCCTACCACCGCCCAAACCAGCCGAACGGTCCGGCTCAGTCGGGCGGTCATAGACCGTCGCTACAGGGGGGACCGTCAAAAATTGATGGCAACTCGGGCAATCAATCGTTTCTCCTGCCCAGGAGTCGTCAATCTCCAGGCTTTGGTTGCAATGCGGGCAATCAAAAATCATCGGTTGACTTAAAAGACACTATCTAGACAGGACTGCCCGGATTTTACGAGACCCGAAGAAAAGATAAAGCGCCGCTCACGTCGGACAAATGGCCAGGCCTCCCGTATGTAGACTTTTGGTGACATCAGTCGATCTCCGCAGAAGGGCGCGTCATTCTTCGACTGCTCCGAAACGAGAATGCTGTTTGATGCGCGCTGGCCAGCACTTTCAGCCGTCGGAAGCGTTTGGCGTCAGTGGAGAGAGAAGCATGGTCAGCTGTAGACTTTCATTCTTGTCATCTCATTCTGTGGCTGGGTAAACTGCGCGACGGCAGGGAGGAAAATGAGCGAGTTTTCAGAGCTGATCATCGATCGACGGCGTCGACCCGACAACCAAGCTTTGGCCGGCGTCTCCGCCGCCCCACCCGCAAAGCATGAGCCAACTCCAACCATGTTATACGAAAAGCAGTTCGCAATTAATTGCGAACTTTCGTCTAATCCTCGTTAGGTCTATGAAGCGCGCATCCCTGTTTGCTGTCGCCATAATAGTCATCGGATTAACGCAGTTGCTGGCACAAGGCCATGTGATCATGACGCCGGGGTTAACATATGCGATGCGCAAGTTTACTATATACGCGCCGTTTCCGCAGTATTCCGACTCGGCGCGAGCGCATCATCTTCAAGGCAGCGGATGGTTTTTACTGCACGTGCGCAGCGACGGCACTGTCTCAAAAGTTGATGTCCTCCAAAGCACAGGTCATCGTGAGCTTGATAGCGCGTGCGTTTCTGCGTACCGTCAGTGGCGGTTTCGTAAGGACTTTGCAGCGAAAGCTCACAAGGTGAAGATTCCAGTCACATTTGCAAACCCGTAGCAGACCTAACCAAGCGCTGGAGCTAACCGCCACCCGTCGCGCGTTCACTTTTCAAATGGCTAAAACACTTTCACTCCGAGCCGAGCCCGCCCTCGGTGACGGCAGCTCAGCTTTGTCTCGTTAGGCCTATGAAATCACTTTCCGTCGTAGTCACGCTAATTTTCACGCTCGCAAGTGCAGGGCTCGGTGACGACTTCAAGACCTTGGACGGCAAAGAGTACAAGAACGTCACCGTCAGCAGGGCAGAGCCAGATGGCATCGTCGTCACTTCTGACTCGGGCATCATCAAGCTATACTTCGCTGAGCTCCCGCAAGACGTACGGGCAAAGTTTAATTACGATCCTGTTAAAGCACGAGAATTCGCTGCAGCCGATGCTCGGCAGCAGCAACTCCTTTACGAACAGACGCAGCGCGATCGCGCTGCTATCGCGCAGCAACAAGCTGCTGCTGCGCGGGCGGAACAACAGAGCAAGGCGACGACCACGAAGAAGGTCATCGCCCAACAAAACGCCGGCTTGCTGGTCAAGCCGGGTGTAATGACGGCCGCGCAAATAGCCGAGAACCCATTCAGCCTGCGCGGATACATCGTTGAGATGAAAGCTGTCAAAGATATCGAGAAGCGCGAGGTAGCAAAGGGTGTTTATCGCGTCGAGATGTGGGCAGATCCAGGATTCCTCGTCGCGGAGATGACAGCCGCTCAGTGTGATTCGGTCGCGAATGCACGTCGTATGTTTGTTCGCGTCAAGCCACAGGAAGAGTATCATGGAGCAATTCCCATCGAGGTTGTGGGAAGCGCGGTGACATACGAGGGCCTGTCCCGTGTTCCCACCTTCTACTGGAAGTGATGCAGCAACGCGAAACGCCTAACCAAACGATGAAGCTAGCGGCCACCCCGCGGTACGACTTGGACCTGTCTTTCTCCACGATAGTATCCTCTCGCTGCGAAGTTGCCGCTGTCCCAGTGGCCGTAGCTTATCTTGTTCTCGTTAGGTTTATGCGACTCTGGATAATATCTCCGAGGATCAGCCGATGAATCTGGAGGACCTCGCGAATCTTGGCCAGATTGTGGGCGCGATCGCAGTCGTCATCTCGTTGATTTACGTCGCGTTCCAGATTCGGCAAAATACAAACGCAGTCCGCGCCGCCACCGCGCAGTCGGTTCACGAACACTTCGCGAATTGGTACCACCTGCTCGCATCCGATGAGTCGTGCGCGCAGGTCGTGATCGACGGATTAAAGGATTATCATTCCTTAAGCGAAAAGGACAAAGCCCGTTTCGTTGCCGTTTTCATGGCGTTTCTTTCCTATTCGCAAAATGCCTTCATCAAATGGCGGCAAGGCTTGCTGGAGCCATCGTTGTGGCTCGGTTGGGAACAGCTCTTGATGAATCTTGCCGGCGCGCCCGGTGGAAAAGCGTTTTGGCAGGAACGGGGTTATCTATTTGGCCAGGATTTTCGCAACCATTTCGAGAACGATTTGATGAAACGGACGCCCCACCCCGCCGCGAAGCCAATGGGCGCGTTCAGTATCGGTCAAAAAGCGGAAGGGCAAGCCGCACCACAAAGACCTAACCAGTCGCTGCAGCCAACCGCTGGCCGTTCCGATAATTAGCTTACAGTGACTTCAACATTCAACTCCGTAGCAAGGCTCGCTCCCGCCAGCGGTGGCTGAGCTTATTGTCGTTAGGCCGATGCGTATCGCAATTCCTCTGCTCTTTGCTTTCTCTGTTTTGTTTGCGTTTGCCGATCTGCATGCGCAGGCGAATGTCTGGCAGCCGTCGCCGGGACATACTCAAGTGCCGATATGGCCGAAGGCGGTCCCTGATGCGCTGCCTGTCGCGGGACCGGAAACTATACAGACGGACCCTAAGAACCCGGTCGCTGGCAAGCCTTGGTATTATGCTGACAACGTTTCGCAGCCAACTATGACGGTCTATTCGCCAAAGGGGAAGAATACGGGCGCGGCGGTCGTCGTGTTTCCAGGTGGCGGCTATTTCATTCTGGCCATTGATCTTGAAGGCACTGAGATATGTGATTGGCTAACATCCCGAGGGATTACGGCTGTGCTCTTGAAATATCGGGTGCCGACTCCGCGAGTTGGGCCGTATCGAGAGTCAGCATTGGCATTGGAAGACGCGCAGAGGACAGTGGGGTTGGTGCGTTTTCACGCGGCCAAGTGGCACATCGATCCGCACAAGATTGGAGTCATCGGTTTTTCGGCCGGCGGGGATATGGTTGCAGAGATGAGCACACGCTATGAGAAACGTTTGTATCCGGCTGTCGATGCGGCCGACAAAGAAAGCTGCCGACCGGATTTTGCGATAGCTCTTTATCCGGGGCATCTGTGCAACAACAACGACAACAACAATTTTGAGTTAAATCCGAATATTCCCGTTAACAGTAATACCCCGCCCACATTTTTGCTACAGGCCGAAGATGACCCAGTGGACAATGTAAGAAACTCGCTGGTTTATTACATTGCGCTAAAAAAGGCCGGCGTTTCGGTGGAGATGCATTTGTATGCGCAAGGCGGGCATGCGTTTGGGCTGCGCCGCACAAAGTTTCCGATAACGCGGTGGCCGGATTTAGTGGAGACGTGGCTGAAGACGATCGGGATCATTTCGGGGTGATCGAAGCCCTAACAAATCGATGCAGCGAACGGCTTTCCCGGCACGCGTTTACATTTCACGATGATTAGGATATTTTCAATCCAGTTCAGCCTCGCCTCGGAAGGTGTCGCTGATCTTATTCTCGTTAGGCCTACCAAGCGATGAAGTCAACCGTCCTTTTACAAGGTAACGCTGGTGTGTTTGCCAATTAACAGGTATGGAAGCCGAGAAGTTGGCAGCACATCGTAAATGGAGGGGGTTTCTCTCGGAATACATTATTGTTGTGACTCGGCGTAATCACGGCGTTGGCTGCCCAGCAGTCTGTCGAGTATTTTCACGATCGCCATCAGCTCGACGAAGCTCGGCGCGAGTTGCGAGCGGAGGCCGAAGATAATCGTGGCCGATTAAACAAAAATCTCGAGGTGGCTCGGACTAAAGCGGCCGAATTGGACGCAAACATGGCCCTGCTACATGCCACGCGAGGGTCGCCTGCTAAAGTCGCCCCTAAGCTGGTTTACAGCGCCAAGCGCTATTTCGCTTGGCCACAAGATGGAGCATGGCAGGCCGCCAAACAGAACGGATCGCTCGGCCTCATGCCGTACGAAGAATTGCGTTACTACACCTACATGTATGACGTCATTGCGATCGTGAAGGGAGGCTTGGCCGATATCGCGGTGAACTTCTATAAAGCCGACGCCATTAGGCACCGTTCGCTTGATGGAGATCTGACGGCTCGTGACATCGAGGAACTCATCACAGCAACGTCTGAAGCCCAGGCGAGCATCAATTCTACCGCAGGGAACCTGCATTTCGAGGAGCGCGCGCTACAGCCAATCCAACGCTAACCATTTTGCATACCATCCTGAGGCCTAACCAATCGATGGGGCGAATCCCGCAAGCGCGGGATCGCTCATCTTGTTCTCGTTAGGCCACTAGGCCGCATCTCCTATGCCCAAATTCTCACAGCGATACGGTTACACAGAGATTGAACGAGCATTCCAGCGCGAGCGCATAGACGATGCCCTTCGCATTGCGTTGTGGAACGTTCTCTCCCTTTCGACGTGGGACCGGTGGAAGCGTTACAACTATGGCTATACCCCCGATAGCGAGCGAATCAATCTTCTGGCGCAGCGATTGTGGTTTCACTACTTCAAGCGCGACATGGATACGCTGCCGGTATTCAAGGCCGGATACAATCAAAGGAGCGCCTACGGCGCGTTTAAGAAATAATTCTTCGGCTGCAAGTGGTTTGAAGTTTACGATTTCATCGAGTTTTTGCTTCAAGACAAAGAAGACTTTTCTCAACGTCTTCGGTGATTCAGTGGCTTAACACCGTCCTCGAGACAGAAAACGCGGCCTACCGTATAGTTGGCTCCGAAGTCGTAGAGATTACAGACACGAACGAGATCGCGGCGATTGAGGATGCCCTCAATCATCCCGACGATCCCGTTCGCGCTCATATTCAAGCAGCCCTTGCGATGCTGAGCGACCGCAAGTCTCCGGATTATCGTAACTCCATTAAGGAAGCGATTTCCGCAGTGGAGGCCACTTGCCGTCTTGTCACCGGCATGAAGAACGCCACGCTCGGCGACGCTTTGAAAAAAGTCCCCGATCTTCACCCAGCCCTTCAAAAGGGCTTTCTGGCTCTCTACGGTTTCACGAGTGACGCTTCGGGTATTCGGCACTCCTTGCTCGACGAATCCAATCTTACCTACGTCGATGCGAAGTTCATGCTCGCCGCCTGTGCCTCGTTCGTATCCTATCTTCGCTCCAATGCGAAAGTGGCCTAACCATGCGATGGAGACAGGCTATGACTGGTTGCAAGGTTTTTTAGGCTGCATTTTTGCAGGGGGACCAATTCCTTTGATCGATAAGGTTGTTGGGAGCGGAAGACGGCGACGAGTCTGCGGGTGAGGATGCGCATGAGATGGCTCAAGGCCACTTCGTGATGTTTGCCTTCGCCGCGTTTACGCAGGTAAAAGGCGCGCAGTTCGGGATCGTGGCGGGAAGCGTTAAAGGCGCCCTGGAACAGAGCCGTGCGCAACGTTTCGACGCCCCGCTTGCTCATTTTGGTCTGGCCTTTCCATTGGCCGCTTTGGCGTAGCCGCGGGTCGTTGCCCATGAAGGCCTGGAGGCGAGCGGCGGCCTTGCGATTGCTGCCGGCATGGAAGACTTCGCTGGGCAAAAAGGCCAGGACCTTGGCGGCACTGATGGGGCCGAAGCCGGGGATGGTTTCAAGCAACGCTTTGCTTTTGAGGATCCACGCTTTGAGGCAGCCAGGGTTTCGATCTGGCGATCCAGTTCCGCGCAGACGTGCTTTCCATCGCGGCGATAGCTCTGGAGCATGGCCAGTAAGGCCGGCGCACTCGCCGCAGTCAGTTCGGGATCGGCCATGGAAGTCTGCGGCCAGTTTCTTGAGCGCGGCAGCTTTGGGGCGCAGCATCCAGTTCTTTTCCAAGGTAGAGCGACGTATCCGGGCGATGGCGGCCGGGGTGGGCGCCTTTTCCAGGAGTTGGCGGATCCCTACGCCGTCGATTTCGAGCAATTGGCCCAATTCGGGGAAGCTGACATCGAGCAGGCTGCGATAACTCTTTTTTAGGTTGCTCAGGCTTTTTGCGCACCGCTTTGCGCGCACTTTGCAGCCGCTGCAGAGCAAAACTGCTCGGGTTTGATTCTGAAGCGGTACAGCGCCAGGAGCTTCTCGCCCTGGGTGCGGGCGATGCCACAGAGCTCGCGCGCATCGATCGGATCGCTCTTGTTGTCGCGGATGGAATTTTCCACGACTGTAAAGCCGTCGCGCGATCAGGGGATTGATCACCACCACCGGGTAACCGGCTTGGCTAAGCGCAGCCGCCCAGTTGAGATGGAGAACCCCGGTCGCTTCCATGAGGACGAGCAACTGCCCTGGCTCAGGCACGTGGGCCCGGAGCCGGGCCAGCAGCTCGCGCAGGCCGGCGGCCTTTACCGGCAGATCTTTTTCAAAGAGGAAACGCTCCGTTGGCTCCGCTGAGGGCGGTGCGAACTTTGTGTTTGGCGGCATCAAGGCCGAGGATATAGGTTGGTTTCATTGAGAGGTGCGGTTTTGAGTTTTGAACGAATAGATTGGTCCGCGATGGCTTTAGCTTATGGCCAAGTGAACGCTCCGGCGTTTCAGGCGATCAAAGCTCATCAAGGGCCGGTTAAAGAATGGTCGGCCGGTCTCTTCTCCATCCAATGCTCCCGCGATCGGGGCATGGCGAACGAGCGAAGACTCAGACCGACCGAAATCATTAAACCAGAGCCGCCCTCTCAACTCACTTCCCAATGACATCCAAGCCCTCCACACCCCTCACATAAGCGAACCGCGCCCCTGTGCGATGCGTAACTTTAAAGTTTTTAGTTCCTCCAGCTTGCGACCACGCGCGCTCTCGGGGCGCCGTCGCTGATCTTGTGTCTCGTTAGGCGTTGCTCGCGCTCCCGAAAACAGAAAACAAAACAAGCAACACAAAGAAATCGTATGACCAACAAAACACTCGCCAAAGTCGTAATGGCCACCGGCGCAGGAGTAGTAGTCGTCACCCTTGGGGCCCCGCTTATTGTTAGGAGCCCCACTTGCCCTTGCGGTTGGCGGGTATCTCGGCTGGAATACCTCAACAAGGACGACGACAAGAAGAAGGATGACGACAAGGAGGAGTGAGCCATGGACACCAAAGTCACCCACGGAAACTATCCGCAACCAGAATCCACAACCATGCACAGCATTATCATCATCGGTAAGTATCGAGACCGTCCCGCAAGGTCTTAGCGCTCTTGGCAAACCCTGCTTCAAAAAACGAAAGTATCGCTATTAGGTGACGCCACCGGCAGAGCGATTCTGCATGTTCAGGGCGATTCTGATGGCATTTCTCTCGCGCTTCGCATGATTTGGACGGAGTTCGCTGGCGACCTTGAAGAGGCGGTGCCAGCTTGAGCCTTTCCGACCAGAACTTCCGGGTTGGGCCTGATACACCTCAAGGCTTGGCTGAGAGCTATTCAATTCCCGACATAACGCCATGAATCTAGTGACCGCGTGATGCTCCTCTGTCTCTTCCGCCACGAAATTGAATGTTCCGTTCGCAAATCCTTTGATGCAATTTACCCGCCGAGAGCGTAACCGTGACACTCACGATTCACGATCCCTCAATTCCTGCTTTTTTATTCTTTCCTTATCCCCTGGTTTTTGCTGTGCCTCGTTAAGATGAAAAAGTGCCTTTCTCTCGTCCTCGTCATCGCAGTTGTACCTGCACTGTTTTGGCCCGAATCGGCGAGACTGAGCAGCAAATTGCCGAGCGTTACGGGCAACCCTATGAAACCGCAAACGGCTACGTCGCGAATCACAAGACCCGGATGTATGATGCCAAAAATTACCGTATCATGGTGGACTTCGTTGACGGTAAGAGCGCCTGCGAAGATTTCATGTCCAAGGATCGCCACGCATTTTCCGCTACAGAAACCAGTACTCTTGTCAGCTAACGCTCCATTGGAACAATGGCATATTACTGATGGTTGTAACTTAGGGTACTGCGATTATGCAGATTATGTTTGCGGGCCCGCAGCACTTGTCGCCCACCGTGAAGATCACCCTAAAGGCAGTTTCCGCGTCGAGAGATCGTGGTATAACGACTGGCAGACAAAAGCAAAAGCCGCTGCCGCCAAGAAAGACCTATCAGGTTTCTAGAAGATCCTAATTATTGAGATGTACGTCTGCCTTTACCGCCGTTCTCGTGCTGTCTTGTCGTTTATCCAAATCTTGCCTGTACTGACATCGGCTCATCTTAACGATGCGTGTTTGTGGTAGGCCCGATTCACGCCCTCGCTGAGATGTCCAGCTTCCACTAGTTGGCGGACGAGCTTTATGCCATGCCTAACCATACATCTGAGGTAGTCCGTCAAGGGTTTGGGTAGAAGTTATTGGCAAGAGTTTCAGGCGGCTTTGGGTAATTGGTGGTCGAGTTTGCGGGCGAGATGTGAGCCTCGGCGTTTGAGGCTGTTGAAGTAGGTTGTTTCGTCGTAGGGGACGCGGTCACGCCAGCAGACAAACATGATGCGTTGCCATTTGAAAGCGAGAGCACGCACGGCGCTGGGATAAGTTTTACCTCGCGCGATCTGCTCCTTGAGATAGAGCTTGGCCCATTGGCAATGGAGGACTGATTGGAGGGCGTATTCGAAGAAGCTCTGGTGGACGAAGTGCGGCCGGGCCCAACGGCGATGGATCCAATGCTGGTTTTTGCCGCTCTTCTCCTGCACGGGAGCTATCCCGCTATACTGTTGGATGGCCAGGGCGTTCTGGTAGCGGGAGCGTTCACTCCCAAAAGCACAGGCCAGGCGCGGCGCCAGAGTAGGACCGGCCCCGGGGAAGCTCTGCCAAATAGAAGCGTCCTGATGTTGGGCAAAGCGGTGCTCGATCTTCGAGTCGTACTCTTTGAGAGCGATCCCCGAGTTGGAGTAACTGGCGGGCCAGCATTTTAACCTGGACAAGGGCTGGTTCGATTAAGGCCGCATCGCGGCACAGTGGGATCATTCCCGCGATGGTGTGGAGGCGTTTTTCAATCAGATCCATGCGCCGGCAATTATGGGCGTAGTAAAACTTGCGCACACTTTCCTGACGCGCTTTTTGCAGTTGCTGGAGCGAAGGCCACTTGAGAAGGAACTGGCAGCCCAACGGGGCAAAGAGATCCTGGCCGGCCAGTTCTAAGGCCTGAGGATAATAACTCTTGAGAGCATCGCGCAGTATATTGGTAAGAAGAGTACGCAGATCAATTGTGCTGCGGCGCGCTTCCAGCAAACGCAACAGCTCCCGGGTCGCTCCATCATTGGCCAGCCAGGGAGTGAGTTTCTCCCGATGATGCAAAATCAATTCCAGGCACACTTGCGCGTCAGCGGGATCATCCTTGGCCCGGCTGGTTTTAAAAGCCTGGCGATACCGCGCCGCCGTGGCCGGGTTGATCGGATAAAGGACAAAGAAGGGATACTCCAGGAGCGCGTAAATGAGGGGGCCGCGTGCCTGCTCCAGACAGAGAGCGATTTTCTTTCCCCCGAAACGTTGCTCGAGTCCCTGGGCCCATTGCGCAATGGCCTCGGGCGTGTGCTTGAGCGTGGAATTTTCTCTCTTTCCCGTGGCGCAATCATAGAGACAAAGGGCGTGCTCCTGGCTCGCCCAATCGATGCCGATCAAAGCGCCAAATTGGTTCCTGCTGGTGATCGTGTTCATAAGTTCTATTTTTTTGTCTGTGTGTGTGTCGATGTGATGGTTGATGGTTTCTCTTTCTTTTTTGCTTGGGGAGGGTTGAACACGCTGGCTTTCATTCGGCGAAGGCATTATTGTACAAGACCTCGAGCGAGTTCTTCATCTGAGGATTCGTTACGAATGAAAACACGCCCGGCCCACTCGAAAGTATGGTTAAAATCGTCGAGCGATCGGCGATGCACATTCGTAGTGGACCGGTGCGTGCCCCCTTTGCCCAAGACCAATTCAACAAGCTCCTGGCCAACCTTATCAACCATGATCATTTCCCATGCGGCAAAGTTATTCACACCCTCGCTCCGCCACCTCTTGCCTACCGTTCCGCTCGGCCATGAATAACTGTTGGATGACCAATAAGGCGATGGAGCCAACGGCGGACCGCCGTACGCTCCACTTTTGAGATGACTTCCGCACTTCCAGTTCGATCGACGCGCGCTCCCGTCCGCCGTCGCTCATCTTGTTCTTGTTAGGCCTTTCGATGCAAATCCTCCAGTTAATCGGTGTCTTGATCATGATTAACACCCTCACGTGTGCGGGTTGGGCCATGTCGCACGATAAGCCGCTCGGCTACACCGGCGTTTCGCTTGTGATCATTGGTATCGTCGCGGGTCTAGCCTTAACCTTTAATGAGCGCGCGATTGAAATCACCTTCGGCAAAGTCGCTTCGTTGAAAGCTGCCGCTCAGCAAGCGACGATTGACGCGAACGAAGTCTCTGCGATCCGTCAGCGAGTGGAGGCGCAGGCAGCGACTCTTGATCTCGTCGCCAAGGAGGCTGCGGATGCAAAACGCTTACTCGGAGAACTTGAGAATGCTAACAAGAAGGCGGACGAAAAAGTGAACCTTCTCGAAAGAAAAACCGCAGAGGCTATGAAGTTAGCTGAACCGGCTACGCTCACATTAGCGCAGGCAGTTAAGAATACCGAAGTTCAAGAGTTGTGTGCGACGGTATTTTTCCAAGCCTCGAAGAATGAATCATTTGGTAGGCTCTCTTTTGAAGTGTCTGTGGTAGAGCCAGCTTCGGCAAAGCTTATCAAGGTGTGGCCTTCAACAAAAGCCGGAGCATTTCAGTCTGGTGATAAATCGTTCCAGCCGTCTGCGGACGGCAAGTCCGCAACGCTTACGTACCTGCCAATGGGCGCAGAGGTGACGGCTTTCGACATCTCTGTCTCCGAGCCTGCCGTCGTTCACATCGAAGGCAATCGTATTACAGAGCCAGTGAATCTGAAAATTGAATGAGGCCTAACCAGGCGATAGAGCCAACCCGCCTGAGGCGGGCCGGCGTACGACCAAGATTTTTATGACTCCGACCTCAACTCCCGCCGCCACGCGCGCTCTCGCCAGTGGTGGCTCATCTTGTTCTCGTTAGGCCTATGACACGCATCACCACACTTCTCGTTGGAGCTGGCGCGCTGATCACAGCGAGCAGTGCTCTAGCCCGGATCGGCGAGACAGAAGCACAGATCGTCGCAAGGTATGGGCAGCCTCTTTCAATCCCGTCAAAGGAGATACAAGGCCAACCCCTAAAGGTCTTTCGTTCTGCCGGTCTCACAGTAGGCGTCGCTTTTATTGACGGCAAGTCGGCTGCCGAGTTTTACTCTCATGAGAACCGGACTGAGATTTCCGCGGATGAAATCAACGTGATATTGGAAGCAAACTCCGCTGGTTCGAAGTGGAAGCTCTCGACTTCGGCCGGCAACCTAAAAATCTGGTCTTTGGAAGCTGGCGGTCGCACGGCAAATTTCGTGGGAGGCTCTCTGATCATCACTACCGACGCGTACACTAAGGCTGCTCAAGCTTCCAGTACCTAAAGATGCTAAGGAAAAGTTGAAGGGATTTTGAAGCTCAAGGAGGCCTAACCAGACGATTCAGCTAACGCCTTCCCGTTCCACGTCCATTTTTCAACATGACTAAATCCCGTATATTTCAGATCATGCTCGCTCTCGGAAGGCGTAGCTGATCTTATTCTCGTTAGGCGTTCTCCGGCGTCGGACGCGGCGGGTGGCTTATCGAGGCGAAGTCGCTTGAAAGCGGAGATAATGACCGGTATGATCGGCTACATGGCTAGATGCACAGCACCAGTATATGGCCATCGCACAGCGAGCGGTGCAGCGGCCTGCCCAGCATGTGGTGGCCGCTCTCGCGGCTACGGCGGCTACTCGTATCCGTCTTATTCGTATCCGTCCTACTCCCCGCCGCGGAGCAGTGGCGGCGGGAGCAGCAGCGGCGGCGGGTCCGGCAGAAGCGTAAGGCCGAGATGGTCGCGAGCCGGTTCGTTCTGCTGTACACGCCTGCAGAAGTGCGGGCGCTCACGCCGGTCCGCGAAAGCGTCGAGAAACGAGCGTCCCTGCCTGACCTTCGGGACGTGTTTCTCTGCCACGCGTGGGACGACCGGCAGGGGGCCGCCAAGGAGCTGCATGATCTGCTCGAGTCACGCGGTGTCTCGGTCTGGTTTAGCGAGAAGGACGTTGGCCTAGGCACGCCGTTGCTCCGCGCCATCGACAAGGGCTTGGCGAATTCACGCATCGGTATCGTGCTGGTGACCCCTGCGCTGCTGCGCCGCCTCCCAGCAGAGGGCATCGCCGACAAAGAACTTTCGGCACTCCTCGCGCGTGACCAGCTCGTTCCCATCGTGCACGACACGACGTATGAAGCTCTCCGCGAAGTCAGCCCCCTGCTAGCCTCGCGAAGCGGCCTGAGCACTGCAGAAGAGCCGATGGCAGACGTCGCGGCCAAGCTCGCCGAGCTAATCACGATTTAGCTCTGTTGCCGGTGAGGTCGGCCCGACGCCTATGATGATGCCCCCCAAAACGCCTAACCAGGCGATGGACCGAACTCCGAAAGCTTTCGCGAGCAGGCTGGCGGACCGCGGTGCGCTCCACTTTTGAGATGACTTCGATACTTTCACTCCGAGCGACACGCGGTTCCGCTGGGATTTCATCCAAGGTCTCGGCTTCCCTAGTGCGATTCGCCTCTTCGCGTTCACGCACTCCCGCCGTATTGTTTTACAACGGTAGCGGTCCTCAGCTTATTCTCGTTAGATGCTGAGCGAAATAATCGAGCTGTTCGGTTACGAATCGCAGTTCTGGGGACAAGTGCTAAGATCGTCATATCATCCATGAGTCTTGCCGATCTCGCATCACTTGCCAGCAGCGTCGCCGTTGTGGTTTCGCTTCTCTTTCTTGGCCTGCAGATACGGCAATCCAATCGCAACCAAAGATCGTTGATGCAACAGGGACGAAGCGCGCGCAACGTCGAACTCCTCTCTCGCCTGAGCGATCCCAGGGTTAGCGACGTCATATCGCGCGCCGCCAACGGCGAAACTCTGAGCGATCAGGATTGTTTCGTCTTATATGGTTACATGACCTCGGTGTTCTGGAGCTACGAAGACTGCTTCTTTCAGTTTCATTTGGGCATGCTGGATCCCAAGAGCTGGGCGTCCGACGGCACCACCTTGAGGCGCTTGCTCGGCAACCCTGCCTATCGCGCGGTCTGGAAGTTTGCGCGGGGCGGGATCGGTGATGAATACAGGTCCTTTCTCGATGGACTCGCCGCCGAATCCAGGCACAACATCCCGCCCAATTTGCCCAACACGCTCCGGCAATACATCGCGGAAGAGAGAGAAGCGCTCCAGAGGTCGCAAGATGTTAGACCTTGATTTCACGGCGCACAAAACATCTAACCATGGGACGGAGCGAACTCCGAAAGCTTTCGCGAGCAGGCTGGCGGACCGCGGTGCGCTCCACTTTTGAGATGACTTCGATACTTTCACTCCGAGCGACACGCGTTGATTCCTTCGCTCCCGCTCTGTTACCGCTACCCTCGCGGCTTGACCGTCATCCGTCGGCTTCCCAGCTCGCCGTATTCTCGTCCGCCGTCGCTCAACTTGGTCTCGTTAAGCCCACAGGCGTATTTCTTGCCGAGATATCGAGAATCGAAATGTAGAGAGCGGAGACAAACGGATGAGCAAAGAGCGACTGATGCAGTGGATTGCCCTCGCAGCCAATGCTGGCACCATCGTTGGCCTCCTGATGGTGATCATGCAGTTGCAGCAGAATCGCACGTTAATGCGTGCGCAGGTCAGGCACGAGCTCGCCAGCACGATCGTCGACCTGCTGAACACCCCTGCAAGCAATAGCCAACTTGCGAGCGTTTTGCGTCGCGGCGGCCTGGGTGAGCCTTTGACGGACGACGAGCAGTTTCAATTCCGTCTTCGCTCGAACGCCTTATTCCGCTACTGGGAGGACGTGCACTACCAGTATCGCAACGGCCTCTATGACGGGATCGAGGTACTCGAGGCAGAAGGCCGCTTGGAAGGCAACATTCGCCAGCTCGGTCGGGCTCGTCAATTACTGGCACGAGGTCCGGACGTTGTATTCTCCGCTGTTCGCCTCGGAGATCGACGGGCTGTTGCCGCCGCAAGCCGGCACGCAGCCATCCCCCAGCCCACCATGAAGGAGTTTAACCAACGATGGAGTGAACCGCGGGCCGCTCAGCGCTTTCCTTTTGAGATGACTTCGACACGTCCACTGCGAGCGGCACGCGGTTTCGCTAGGATTTCATCCAAGGCCTCGGCTTCCCCAGTGCCACCCGCAAAAGAGCCCGGAAATCGAATTCCGCTCCGGGCCTAGTGTTCAGGCGCCGGCGGCTCCCGCGGCGGCGCGAAAACATCCGGCTGTCGCGCCTGTGATGCCGCTCCCGGGTACTCGCTGGCGCAGGAGCTAAGAATCGCGGCCAACGCTGGAAAAATGCAAATCAGAATGAATTTTTTCATAATCAGGTAGTAATTTGCTTAATCGTGCACTCACCGCAAACATCTTTCTCAGGTGATTGATTTGGGGTCAGGGTTCAATTCTTGACAGATTGAATAAATTTTCTGAGCCTCGCTGGAAGCTTACCGGATTGCGAAAACCGGGGCCCGGCGAAGCTGCTGACTAACATTAGCGGCACTGCCCATGTGCAACTGCTCGGCCAGCCATCCTTGGGAAACAGTGGTATGATTCCAAATGTGGCGAGCCAACGCGACCTTCCTAGGACCGCTCCCTTGCTCTGGACCAATTGTCCCCGCGATTCTGCCCAACATCCTAACGCTTTGTCAAGACTTGAACCCTGACCCCGTTTGTTCGTGATTATTCTCGTTAGGGCCTAAACAGCACTTTGCGACGAGCGACGCCCCTGCTAGCATGCAGCGGTGCCTGACTATAAATTCACGCCATACTTCGAAAGCCGCATTTTGCGGGAGCGGCCTTATCTTACCCGCGAAATCTGCATTCGCGTTGTCGAGGCTCCCTTGCGGGTTGAGCCGCAGGAGGCAGATCGCTTCCGCTTCTGAGCAGCCGTGCCGGAGCTGGGCGGCCGATTCTTGCGAGTTGTCACACTCTCTGATAAACTCACGATACACAACGCATTTTTGGATCGGAGATTTCGTCCATGAAGCTTGATTATTATCCAGACACCGACTCGCTTTACATTGACTTCTCCTCGCGCCCGAGCGTCGAGAGCCAAGAGGTGTCGCCCGGCGTTGTCCTGGATTACGATGCCGAGGGTACGCTCGTTGGCATCGACATCGATCATGCGAGTCGAAAGCTCGATTTACGAGAGCTTGTCACTAGCCACATTCCTCTTGCTCCGGCCCCGAAGGCCTAACAAAGCGCTGGAGCTAACCGCCACCCGTCGCGCGTTCAGGCTGTTCTCTGTCTTGTGTCCTCTGTCCTCCGATTGTATGCTCGCTCAGAGTGGCGGCAGCTCAGCTTATTCTCGTTAGGGCACATGACTGACTGGCCAGATCATGGGAGGTTTCCGGGAGTCGAATCGTTGTGATGAACCATCTGACGTTGGATGGGGTGATGCAAGGGCCGGGGCGCCCGGACGAGGACACGCGAGACGGGTTTGGGGAGGGTGGCTGGGCCAGTCGCTCTGCAGCGGCGGGTGATGCCGCGGGCCAGGCAATGGCCGAGCGAATGTCGGCCGGTGGCGGGTTGGCCGGGTGGCTGTTCGGGCGGAGGACATACGATGATTTGCTTGCCCACTGGAACCGCGAGGGTGGGCCATTCAAAGATGCGCTGAATCAGTCGCCCAAATATGTCGTGTCGACCACTCTCACGGAACCCCTGCCGTGGCCGAATTCGACGCTACTGCGCGGCAATATCCCGGATGCCGTGCGGAGGCTCAAGGCTCAAACGAGTGGCGTGCTGGGAATCATGGGCAGCGGGGAACTGGTTAAAACCCTGTTGCCCGCTGACGTGATTGACGAATACTTGCTGATGATCCACCCACTGGTTCTCGGCACAGGTCGTCGGCTTTTCCCAGAACACGTGAAGCTGCCGCTACGGTTGACACACTGCCTCACATCGTCTGCCGGCGTAGTGATCGCCACCTACGAACCGGAGAAATAATCAAAATGGATTACACGACGTCGGCCAGTAACCCCTATTGATTTGGGGTCAGGGTTCAATTCTTGACAGATTGCATACATTTTCTGAGCCTCGCCGGCTTCGCGTGGCCACGTCCAAGGCCCAGCAAGGCGACGCAGCGAACCGATGCTCACGCCATTCCGGTCGCGAACGCGAGTGCCTCTCGAATTCGCTGCAACACGTCAGCGGGCACTTCGCCTATCTTGCGTTCCAGCCGATTTGCAGTCAGCGAGCCGATGCCTTGCACGTTCGCGACACTTATCTCGCGCAGGAATGAGAGCTTCGGGAGTTCTACTTCGTATTTGCTTCCACGATTTTGTGTCGTCAACGGCACATAGATCGCCAGTGCCCGTGGCGCACCGGGATCATGTCGCGATACGATTATAACTGGGCGCGTCTTTGCAGCCAAGCCGAGATCGGCCAGCCAGACTTCACCGGGACGCGGGCTCATCGAGCTGGTCCAGGACTTCCTGCTCAGCGGCGCGAGAGCGCGTCAGATCCAGCGCGTCGTTGTCAGCAGCATCGATCACCTGCGAGACGAGCGCACGCACCTCCTGCGAGATTTCTGGCTTCCACTTGCTCAGTTTTGTGTCTAATTTTTCAGCGATGGCATCCACTGTTAGAATTTTACTTCAACGCGCCATCTGATGCAACCCGCAACATCTAACCGGTAGGCGTTTCCCAGTCGCGCACTGCGGCCCTGCAACCCTGATTCGATTCGCCTGCGCAGCCGGTGATTTAGTGCCCTCTTGCAGTTCGATCAATCGCGTGCGAGCCCGTGGCGGCAAATCACGGTTCCGCTAAAACCCCAAGTGACTTGGGCTCCTGCGGCTTTCAGGAAATCGGGCAGAACGGTATTTGCTACCCTGCTTCCCTTTTCCACCGTCTTGAGTGGGCTCAAAAAACAGGGGAAAAAGCGAGACAGGGCGGCACGATGGTCACCCCGCTGCGGCCCTTTTACCCTGCTTCCTTACGGCCTTTTCGCCCGTGTCGAATTGCTGCCCTGCTAGGAGGCTACCGGACCACCGATGGTTCTATGGTGCCGTCGGCGGTAGCGGGGGCTGACCCGACTCGCGTTGCGATTACATCACGAAGCGCATCCAGCACTTTGGGTTTGTTCTGTGCGGCATGGGCAACCCGTGCGGGATTTGAACAAGCGGTTTCGGGTTGGTCCGATTTTACGAGACCCGAAGAAAACATTTAACCGCGGCTCACGCCGGCAACGTTGACCAGAACGAGCAGATTCCGCCTTCTTCCGGCTTCGATCGTGTTTTTCTCTCCAAGATCGAGTCCCGGAACGGAATCGGATGTTTCCGAGGAAAAATCCATGGCAGCCCCGCGAGGAAAGCAAATTGATTCCCATCGATGTAGACTTTTGGTGACATCAGTCGATGTCCGTAGAAGGGAGTGTCATTCTTCGACTGCTCTGAAAGTCGTCGGATTGTTAAATCGTAGATCGCTGATCTGTGCGGTCTCAGCTGCACCGATGTCACTGTTAGTCTTCTTTCTGCTAACGCTGACGAATACCTTGTGAATAACTTTCGCGCGTCGCCAACGAAATTCATCTTGGCAAGCAACGCCTAACTTGCATAGCGTCGGTCGGCGGTTCCCCCCTATGCCTCAGAACTCCGTGTACGCTCATCGTGCCGCGGCGCAGCGAAATTTTTCGCTGCCTCGCTCAAAGATTTCGCGATTAATCAAGCGCTGCGCCATTTTTGGCGCCGGATTATTCGGCGGAGCGATGTTAAGCGTAGACGCGATCGATGCGGAT
Source organism: uncultured Verrucomicrobiae bacterium (assembly GCA_963728975.1). Classification (GTDB taxonomy): domain Bacteria; phylum Verrucomicrobiota; class Verrucomicrobiia; order Chthoniobacterales; family UBA10450; genus DATFCK01. Next base: position 5,131 of record CAVSMF010000007.1, on the reverse strand, counting down.
CACGATGGATTGAGCGATGTTTGGGAAAGAATTTATGGTTTGGACGCGAGTGCCGCCGATGGAGACGACGACAACGATGGTTTGACAAACCGGCAGGAGAGCGCGCTTGGAACCAATCCGCGCGATCCAGGTTCCGCATTTCCTCTTCAGATCGAACTTGGCGACGATCCGAGCACGCTCAAGCTGCGGATCGACACTGCCTTCGGCAAGCTCTATCAAATTCAAACGAGCAACGATTTTGCGAATTGGTCCGGGCTTGGGTCTTTAATTACGGGAACGGGCGGTGTTGTGGAGATCGTCGTTCCACGCCCCGATCAGTCTGCTGGTATCGCCATCTACCGGGGCCTTCTTGCCGGCGACATTGACGAAGATGGCGATGGCTTAACCGCGTGGGAGGAAAACCAATTAGGCACAAGCGATTCAAATCCGGACAGTGACGGCGATGGAATGCCGGACCAGTGGGAATTTGCTTATCGGCTCGATCCGACAACGAACGATGCCGCCGGCGACGCCGACGGCGACGGTGTCAGCAATCTAGAGGAATATCAACGTGGCACTGATCCCAATGACGCAAATTCGACGGTTTCGTTGCACCTTGCGCCGGGAAACATCTCGATCACTCTCAATCAGGGTCAAACTTGGGATGGTTCACTCACACTGACTAACACATCACTTTTCGCTTCGACGTTTCGAATAACTCCGCTTGGTAACGTAATCGAGAACCCTTCCTACATCGATTCGGACCAGCCATTGGGTCCATCCTACGTTTGGGAAGATATCAAGGCGACTGGAACGATTCTTCCCAATGTTTCCGAAACAGATGATGGTTTCGAGAGCTTCGAGCTTCCCTTTTCTTTTCCTTATTTCAGCCAGGTTTTTTCGACTGTCTTTGTTAGCTCAAACGGCTTTGTCACGTTCGGTCAAGGCTCCGATCAATACGACAATTATGCGTTGCCGGCTGGAAACATGCCGGCTAACGAGATTGCCGGATTTCACGTCGATCTTACTACGGAAGATTCCGGTGAAATCTATTATCTAAACGAAAACGATCGGACCATCATCCAATTTGACGACGTAGCTCGTCTCGACGGCAACGGGAATATCGATTTCCAGATTATTTTACATCGCGACGGCGTGATTGATCTCGAATATAAAAACGTCCCCGCTGTTGTTAACGACGCCACCGTCGGTATTCAAAATGGGACTCGCGACGAAGGCCTGACCATTTCCTACGGGCAGAATTATCTGCATCCAAACATGGCAGTGCGAATTACAACTGCGAACGAATGGTTCGTGGTCTCGCCGGGAGAAGGGAGCCTGGGACCGGCAGAGACTGAACCGGTGACTGTCTCGTTCAACGCATCCAGTTTGCCAAGCGGCGTCTACACCGGGCAATTGGATTTGTCACCGGACGTTTCTACGCCCGCATTCCAATCGCTGGCCGTTACCATGACGATCGATCAAGCCCCGCAGGTGGCGATCACTGCACCGCCAGACAATTTTCAATGTCTCGAGAATCTGCCTCTTACGATTTCCGCTGACGCCAGCGATGAAGATGGGACGGTGGCAAAAGTGGAATTCCTGGCGGACAATCAGTTGATCGGCGAAGCCGCCGTCGCTCCCTTCACCTGTATTTGGCAGTATCCGTCAGCCGGGAATCACATTTTAACCGCGCGGGCGATTGACGACCGAAATTCGACTACGATCTCCAGCGCCAGGCACCTGATCGCGTTGCCGAACAGCGACGGCGATAGCCTTCCGGACGCCTGGGAGCTGGACCATTTCGGAAACCTCGACCAAACAGGCGACGATGATTTCGACGGTGATGGCCTAACAAACGCGCAGGAATACCTCAATGGAACTGATCCGGTCGATTATTTTAATAGTGCATCGCCGACTATCGCGATTGTTAGCGGAAACGATCAGCGGGGGCCGGCCCAATCCACCCTGCCATTGCCCGCAACCGTGCTGGTTAGTGACCAACAAGGCGCTCCGCTCGCTAATGCACCGGTCGATTTTTATGTAGAGGCCGGCAACGGAGCGGTTGCGGTGGAAGACGGAAGCCCCGTTTCCTCGATCCAGGTGCGCACCAATGCGTTCGGTGTGGCATCGATTGCCTTGATCGCTCCCGAAACGCGCGGTTCGAAATCGACAATCGTCGCCGAAGCGCGCCCGGGCGGAAATCAAAATGTCGCCGTGGCATTCACGGAAAGAGCCGACGCGTTTCTGGAAGCGACACCTGAAGAGTTGAACTTTGCCATTAATCTGCCCGGCGCCCAGTCTCAAAACGTTCTTCTTCACAATACCGGGCCTGATTCTCTCGATTTTATCTGCGAGACAGAGGCGTTATCTTATGAGTTCAAGGATTCTAACTCAGGGGACGGTCCCATTTATCAGTGGGATGACATCAGCAACACCGGCACAGTGCTTTCGGTCGCGTCCCAGGCCGATGATGACTTCGAGTCCATCGACCTGCCATTTGCTTTTCCGTTCTTTGGCAAGGCCTACACTAAAATTTACGTCAGCAGCAATGGATTCGTAACAGTCGATTCCGGTTCGACTGATCCGGTCCCCGGTTCTTTTCCCGGCAGCGAGTCGGCTCCAGGCGAGATCGCCGCGTTTCATACCGATCTCAATCCCTCTGCCGGCGGCCGCATCCTATATCTAAATACTCCCGATCACACGGTGGTTCAATTCGATCAAGTGCCGCATTACGATGGCAGCGGGACGGTCACGTTCCAGATCATACTCGATCAAACTGGCGCGATAACCTTCCAGTACAAATCGATGGCCGGCACATTGAACGCCGCATCAGTCGGTTTGCAGAATTTGACTCAAGATCAAGGCGTAGAGGTCGCATTTGACAAGCCTTATGTTGCGAATGCCCTCGCGGTCCGGTTTACCCGCGACAACTCTTGGCTCCAGACGTTGCCAACCAACGGACAGATCGAGCCCGGCGAAACGATTGAAATCACGGCCACGGCTGATGGCTCCCATTTGGCAGATGGTAACTACGCCGGCTTGTTGCGTGTGCGATCTATCGCAGATCAGAGCGTATTAGAACTACCGGTTGCCGCTGCCGCCAACGCGCCGCCCGAGATCGAATTGGTTTCGCCTGTGCAAAATGCCGGTCTAGTCGTGGGCGAAAATGTCAGCGTGGAAGCGCAGGTCCAGGATCGGCGAGGCCAGGTCGCAAAGGTGGAATTTTATGAAGGATCGACGCTTATAGGTACAGTCACCCAACCGCCATTTAACATCGTCTGGCAACCACCGTATGCAGGGGCCTTTGGCCTAACAGCTCATGCCACTGACGAGCAGGGGGCTACTGCGGTATCGGCCTTGCGCTTGCTGCAGGTCGAGGAGGATTCTGACGGCGACGGATTAGGCGATACTTGGGAGCGCGCGAACTTCGGGAATCTCGATCAGACGGCAATTGACGATTTCGACGGTGACGGCCGCAACAATCTGCAAGAATTTCACGAGCAGAGCGCGGGCAACGATTATTACAATGGCGGATTACCCTATCCCGGGATGCTCAAGCGCAGCCGGGGAGCGTCAAAGCGAAAGGTCGGCCTTTCGTCATTCGTTCCAACGCAACCACCCAGATATTTTCTAAAGAGTGAAATGATTCTGGATCTAGTCGGGGGCAATCCGGAAAGCACGGTCCATGGAACAATCGAGAAAACCGTTGATCCGGACACAGCAGAGCAACAAACCACCGAAACAGGCAACGCGCCTTCGCCCTATTTCGGCCGCTCCATGGAATGGGATCCCGCACCCACGCCAACCTTCCGGTTCGATCGCCTGACTACTCTTTTTGGGGCAGAGGAGAACGGTGGCGCTTACGATGATCCGCCGAATCTGGTCGACGATTGGGAGGCAATCTTAGAGGAAAGAACAACTCTGAGCGAGGAATACACGACAGAGATGCTGATCAGCCGTACCCTGGCAGTCTTGCCGGCAATTCCACCGTTTGATGCCCCCTTCACTGTCGACGATGACGCAGTCTTTGCCGATTTCGAATTTCTGCCGGGCAACCCGGAAGGCGTTTACATCAGCCACTCGAATTATCAATTCAAATGGTACCCGAGCCCGAATTTACCCGAGCACAAATCGGTAACCTGGCTCGAGATATTCGTTCCTCTCGAGGACCCGCAAACCCCTGAACCGGAAGACCGGACTCCGATAACGACAATTCGTCATTGGGAAGGAACCGGCACCGAGACGGAGATCTACCATTTGCTGCCGAGTCGCCCCGGATATTATGTAATCCAATTTCTGCCCGGGGAACTGATGGTCGATGGAAATCGGGACGGCAAAATGTCGACCACTGACGGCGCAATCCACGGCAACGATCTTACCGCTCAGGATCGGCCTTACCGATTCTGGTTGAACGATGACGATGACACGGAACTCAATTACGACGAAGGCGGCGAACCTTTCCCGGCCGAAACTGAAAAGGTACCCGCGCCGCAGCCTGATTCCTCTCAGCATCAAATCGTATCCAAGCGCAATCTCGAAGACTTCAGCCGTCTCTGGATCAATTTGACTGGTATTGCGAATCAAGTGCAGGACGGCGAAATCCAGGTTGGCCTAAAGTGGAAAACGGTCGAATCAGACGCGCCGGCGATTAACATTTACCCATCGGAAGATGGCGAAGGATCCACCCAGTATCTGACCGACGAGACCGCGGCGGGCAGGCAGATCCAAGGCGTTTTCAACGAAGCTATTAGAGACCAAAACAACAGGCAAACGGTCGACCCGAACGGTGTCTTTCTATTTAAGAGCGATTACTGGAACGGTCTTAGCTCCCAAAGCCCTAAGAAATGCCTGCTATTCGAAGGAGTCCACGAGGGCAAAGGCGAACTGACTGTTGTTTTGCTCGATCGCAACGGCAACGAGCTGGCCGACGGAGACAGTGTCTGGCTGGAGTTGGCAAACGTGCGAAAGATGTATCGTCGCGTCAAAGCAACGGGAATCGCGGACAACTATCCAGAACCTTCAGACACTACCGACGGCATACCGTCGGAGCCGACAATGGGATGGGTAGAAGACCCTAACGGTCATTCCTACGATGATGCCGCACCCGTATCGTGGCAGAAAACCAACGAATATATTGTTTTCGTTCACG
>CAVSMF010000006.1:0-120305 GCA_963728975.1 uncultured Verrucomicrobiae bacterium | reverse complement strand
ACCGGTTTTTCCCGTCCGCATCCTTAAAGCGCAAATTCATCCGGCGAGCTTGGAATTCCTCACAGTTCGAACAGCTGGACACCTCGAAATACCCCTTCTGCCCTGGCGACCAAACCTCGATGTCGTAAGTTTTGGCCTAGTGAACCCCATGTCCCCGGTGCACAGCTAGATCACGCGATAATGCAGCCCGAGCAACTGCAACACCCGCTCCGCGTTGCCGACCAACAGCTCGAGTTCCTCATATGATTTTTCCGGCGCCACCATCTTCACCATCTCCACCTTGTCGAATTGATGCACCCGGATCATCCCGCGGGTCCCACGCCCGGCGCTCCCGCCTCCCGCCGAAAACAGGGACTGTAAGCGACAAATTTTTTCGGAAGATCGGCGACCGCCAAAATCTCCTCCCGATGGATATTGGTCACCGGCACCTCGGCAGTCGGCGCCAGATACAATTCTCCATTTTCCAAGCCGTACATTTCCGATCGAACTTGGGTAATTGTCCGATCCCGATCATGCAATCGCGGCGGACCAGAAAAGGCGGACTCATCTCCATGTAGCCATGGTCCGAGGTGTGCAGGTCCAGCATGAAATTGATCAGGGCCCGTTCCAGCCTGGCTCCGTTTCCGGTAAAACAGATGAAGCCGCTGCCGCTCAATTTCGTCGCCCGCTCGAGATCGAACAATTTGCATCGCTCGCCCAGGGCGACATGATCCAGGATTTTGCCCTCGAGTTGCGGCTTTTCGCCCCATGCCCGGACGAAGGGATTGGCGCCGGCGTCGCCTCCGACCGGCACGGTTTCGTGCGGGAGATTGGCGATTTCCAGAACCAGATTGCGCTGCACCTGTTCGTTTCCGGCGATGGCTTCGCTCAGTTCAGCGATGTTCCGGTTGATCGCCACGACTTCCGCCTCCAGACCGTCGCTGTTTTCGCCACGACTCTTTAAAACACCGATCTGTTTGCTGAGCTGGTTTTTCTGGGCCCGAAATTGTTGGATCTAGGTTTCGTCAACCCGACGCTGTTTGTCGCAAGCCAGGATTTCCGCCACTTTAACGTTCCAATCGTCCACGCCCCCGCGGGTGGCGAGCCGGCTTTTCACGAAATCGGGTTGTTCGCGGATGAGGCGAATGTCGAGCATGCCTGCGATTGTAGAGGCCGCCGTCTCCGGCGGCAACCGAACTGTCGGGGTCGTAACAGAGATGTGCGTGTCTGTAGCCACGTGCCTGTAGCACGTGCCCGCACGGCCCGCAGGGCCGTGGCTACATCTTCCAAACCGGCGCGTGACATTCCTCGAGGCCCATCGATAATTTCTTTTCGTGGAAAAACTGAACCTCCTCGGCGTTGCTCTCGGTCTTGCCTGCCTCGCCGGCATCAATCTTTATCTGACGGTTTTTGCCACCGGACTTGCCATTCATTTCCACTGGATCACCCTCTCGCCCGCCTACCAATCTCTCCAAATTCTCGGTGATCCCATCGTAATTTTCGTCGCCGGCGCCCTCTATTTCGTCGAATTTCTAGCCGACAAAATTCCGTGGATCGATTCGGCCTGGGATGCCGTTCATACCGTGATCCGCCCGATTGGCGGGGCCCTCCTCGCCATTCGGGTCCTGGGCCATCCTCATCCCGCCTTCACCGTGATTGTGGCTTTGCTGGCGGGGAGCACGACCTTGATCGCGCATACCGCCAAAGCGGCCACCCGTTTAACTACCAACACTTCACCGGAACCATTTTCCAATATCGCCCTGAGTCTCGGCGAAGACGCAGCCGTGATCGGAGGATTGGCCCTCATTTATCATAATCCCGCCCTGGCATTGGCCATCTTCGCCCTGGCCATCGTCGCGTTCGTTTACTTCGCCCCAAAAATCCTCCGCGCCCTCAAGGCCAAGATTTGGCTGGCATTCAAGAAATTAAATCTTCCGGCGGGTTTCAACGTGCCGGTTAAACTGCCGATGGCCCTGCCCTCCCGCCTGGCCGCAGCTTTCAACAAGCAAAATGTGCTCGGCGAAACGGTTGTCTGGGCGGCGCCATGTCTTAGTGGGCGGGGCCGCCGTATTCCGGCAAACCTTTTCGGCGCCCTGGTCGCGACCAACGAAGAATCGCGCAAGATCGTATTTGTCGGGCGACGGAACGGGCGTTCCTTCGCCCAGACGATCGACCTTGATGGCTCGATCGTTGCCCACGAACCGAAATTCCTGTCCGAAAACCTGATCATTTTACCCGAGGCGGGAAAAGGCCCTAAATACCTTTTCGTTTTCCCTCGATCGCAAGCGGCCCTGGTCGAGGAGATCGTGGCTGATCTGCGTAAGCGGCTGAGCAGCCCGCCGCTTACGGAACCTGAGGTTACAGCTGAGAAGGCCTTCTCCTGATTGACGATACGATCCGCCGGCTTGGAAAAGATATCAGGGTAGGGACGCCGCGCTGCGGCGTCCGGACAGCCTAGCACGCTCTCCCTGCCAAATGATCGCTGGAGGGCGTCCGCGCCGTCGGCGCCCTCGATCGTGGATTGCAATCTGTAGTTGCATCGGATCGCTGGATCAATCAGCATCGAATAGCGAAATTCCTCCCTCCCCCGGAATGACCAGCTTCAACGCAACAGCACTCCCGCCGGTTTCGGCTTTAGCCGACCGTTACGCGCAACTTCGGGCAACACCGCGGGTCCAGGAGCGCAATCTTTTTCTTCCCTTTCGCATCCCTAACGAACTCGAACTTCAAGCGCGCTGGTTTGCCGGCGAATTCGGCCGAAAATTCGTCTCCACCGCGGACGAGGCCATTGAGATTGTCCAGTTCGGCACCTGGAACCGGGAAGCGGGTCCGGATTTTCGCGATGCGTCCGTTTGCGTCGATGGCAGCGGCCCGATTCGGGGCTGCATTGAAATCGATCTTCTCGATCGCAGCTGGGAGACCCACGGCCACGCCACCAACCCCGCCTTCGAAGAGACCGTCTTGCACGTCTTCCTGGAAAAAAGCGACCGCGAATTCTTTAGTCGAACAACCTCGAATCGTAATGTGCCCCAGGTCCGGATCGATCCGGCCGTTTTACCCGAAACTTTCACCAGCAATGTTCCCCTGGCCCGACCCGGCCGATGCCAGGCGCCGTTGAAAAATCTGCCGGAAGACCAGGTCCGCGGCATTTTGAAGGGCGCCTCCCAATTTCGTCTGCGCCGGAAAGCGGCTCTTCTTCGCAGCAAAATTGATTTGCACGGGCGCGATGAAGCTCTCTTTCAGGAGATTGCCACCGCCCTAGGCTACAAGGAAAACAAGCTGCCTTTTATTTTAGCGGCCCAGCGTCTGGGTTTGAAACAACTGCGCCAGCATTCCGCCGACGCCGAAGCCTTGCTTTTCGGCCTGGCCGGTTTTCTTGGCTCGCCCGATCTCGGCGCTTACAAAGGATCCACCCGTTCCTACGTGCGCGATTTGTGGGATAAATGGTGGCCTCACCGGGATGCCATGCAACGGATGATTCTCCCGGCGAAAACGTGGCGCATCACCGGGACCCGGCCGGTTAACCATCCCCAGCGCCGGCTGGCCGCGCTTGCTTTGATTGTCGCGCACTGGACCGCGTTTTCCCGGGCCTTAAGCAACGCCACCGCCGACGCAGCCCGGCAGTTCTTTTCCGAGCTCGACCATCCGTTTTGGACCAGGCATTACACCTTGATTGCCGAGCCAACCAGCAAATCGATGGCTCTCATCGGCGAATCGAGGATCTCCGATATCCTGGCCAACGTGTTATTTCCTTACTGGTCCTGCCTGGGCGCGGATGTTTGGGCCGAATACGCCAAGCTTCCCGCGCGCCTATCCAATCGGCGGTTGGAGACCGGAGCCACCCGCCTTTTCGGGGACGACCCGCGCCGCGAAGATTTTTTGAGCACGGTCGCCAACCAACAAGCGTTGCTTCAGATCTACGAGGACTTTTGTTTGCAGGATAATTCGGACTGCGCGCATTGCCCGTTCCCGGAACAGATGAGGACGTGGCACCGGACATCGGAGTAATGGAGTGTTGGAGTATTGATGCTTCAACGCTTCAACGCTTCAACCCTTCAACCCTTCAACCCTTCAACGCTTCAACCCTTCAACGCTTCAACCCTTCAACCCTTCAACCCTTCAACCCTTCAACCCTTCAACGCTTCAACGCTTCAACCATTCAACGCTTCAACGCCACTTGACTTCCGTCTCTCAACCATCAACCCTCAACTACCACTTCTCTTCGCGGGTGTAGTTCAATGGTAGAACGGTAGCTTCCCAAGCTACACACGGGGGTTCGATTCCCCTCACCCGCTCTCCCCTTTGTTCTCAACGTTGAACGTTGAGCGTTAAATGTTGGGCGTTAAACAGCCGCTGCCGACTTAACGAAAGCGTTCCTCGGGCTCGGCGTCAGCACCTTCCGACAATTTCCAAACAAGATCGAAGCCTCACACCATCCAGCCTTTCCCCTGGTACTCCATGTAGGCGGCAGTCGTCTCCGCCACGCCGCGGCCAAAATAACGTTCGACCACTCGCAGGGCAAGATCGATGCCGGAGGATAATCCGCCGGCGGTCGAGATCCGCGGTCCCTCTACGAAGCGAACACCGCGTTTGACGTCAATGTCAGGAAATCTCCGGGCGAGTTCATCGAGAAAGTCGTGATGCGTGGTAGCTGCTTTGCCGTTAAGCAATCCGGCCCGGGCAAGCTGAAAAGCTCCGGTGCAAACCGACATCAGGACATCGACGCCCGGCTCGACCTTGCGCAACCATTCCCTCATCGTTTCCGAACCTTTCTGGGCCGGAACGACAATGACTTTGCATTCCGGCGCGTCCGCGAACGTGTAATCCGGAACCAGCTTGAGTCCAGCGGTCGCAGTGATTGTTTCAATCTTGTCCGACACTGTGAAGAGATGGAACGGCATCTGGTCGTCTCCGGAGCGACCTGCAACCATGACATCCTGGAAGACTTCCCAGGGACCTGCAAAATCAATCACGGTCACGCCCGTTGAGATGACGAAACCGACTGGAATCTTCCCTTTGGCCGGAGGAGAAAGCTTGTTAGCGCCGGCCGATGAACCTTTCTGACTTTTTGCTCGCTCAGGTTCGGAGCCAAAAATGGAGCCGGTAATTGAGAGAGCCGAGCCGACGACGCCGAGCGCGCCAATGCTGCCGAGAAATTTTCTTCTTTCCATGGGAAGACCATCATCTTTGGCCGATGCCGTCGTAAGGACAAAAATCCGACATTTTGTGCCTCAACCTTGGGCGCCCCCGCCAATCCAGTCCGCCCCGCTTTCTCCGGCGGCGGATGGCATAAATTGTCGGATTGTTGTCATTTTGTCCTACCGCTCCCAGGGTGTATCTTTGAACCATTGAAACCGTTGCGCGTCGGTTTTATCGGCTTTGACGGTGTGACCGCTCTCGATCTGGTCGGCCCGATCGAGACGTTCTCAACCGCCGCAATCCGCAACAAGGATGGCTCGCGGAACGCCTGTTACGATGTTGGCTTGGTCGGCCTGACCAGTCAGCCGTTTACGGCCGAATCGGGTATTACTTTCAAACCTCGCTGGACTCTGGCCACCGTTCCCGATCTCGACACCTTGATTATCCCGGGAGGAAAAGGACTGCGTCTGGCCACCATCAACGCGGCTGTGTCGGGATGGATTACCATGCGTCACAAGGAAATTCGCCGGATCGCGTCGGTCTGCACCGGAATTTACGGGCTGGCGGCCACCGGACTGCTCGACGGTCGAGAGGTAACCACTCACTGGCGTTTTGCGGCGGACGTCGCCGCTCGTTTCCCGAAACTAAAGCTGGAACCAAACGCTCTCTTTCACAAAGACGGTCCCTTTTTCACTTCCGCCGGAGTCACCGCCGGAATCGATCTGGCCCTGGCTATGATCGAGGAAGACTTCGGAGCCCATGTTGCCCTTTCCGTTGCGCGCGAGCTGGTGGTCTATTTGAAACGGCCCGGCGGCCAGGAACAATATTCGGAGCCGCTGCAATTTCAGACAAAGTCGGCCGGCCGTTTCGCGGACCTGGTTGCGTGGATGACAAACAGTCTCGGCCAGGATCTATCCGTTTCCGCTTTAGCTCACCGGGCGTGCCTTTCGCCGCGCCATTTCGTCCGCCGTTTCAAGGAAGTTTTTGGCCAACCCCCGGCGCGATTCGTCGAAGCGATACGGCTCAATGAAGCACGGCGCCGGCTTTGTGCTGCCGATACCTCAATCGAACTCCTGGCTGAGTCGGTTGGGTTCAAGAGCAGCGATGCCTTTCGCCGGGCATTCGAGAGAAAATTTCAAGTCACTCCCAGCAAATACCGGCGCGGTTTCGGCGTGCAGAACAAAAATCGAGCGGTCTCGATTTCACAATCGTCCGCCCCCGCCGCTTCCACCGTACTTGCTTCGAGGAATTACTTTCGCTCGACGACGATTACGAGAAGTTAGGCTGATCCAATCGCTCTAGCTGTAGCCACCGCCCTGTGGGCGGTGCATTCCCGCTGTGCACTCCCGCTGTAGCCACCGCCCTGTGGGCGGTGCATTCCCGCTGTGCACTCCCGACACAACCGCGGTCGACCTAACGAGGAATATTTGCGATGCCCATCTCCCGAACCGGCCAGAGGCCGGTTGCTACACGACGTCGCGCGCCATCTTACTTTCCGCCGCTGAAAAATTTTCGGAACGACCGAAAGATCCGTCCGGGCAGAGTGTTGCCGAGATCGGGCGGCTTGTTCACAAACATTTGGTTGCCGCCATGCACTTGGCAGGCGGTGGTGGGCACTTTATCCACTGGAAGATCAATCTCGTAGGCGGTCCCGGCCGACACGCAACCGCTGGTGGCGAGCTGATTGGAGATGGAGCAGACCATGGCCCGTTCCAGGGGCATGGTTGGTTGCAGTGGCTGGGGGGGATAACGCTGAGCGGCTTTGTTCATTACCTGAACCCAGATTGGCAAAGCGAGGGTGGCGCCGTAACCATGCGGAATAATGGTAGCGGGCTGATCGAATCCAACCCAAACGCCGCAGGTCATCGTGCTGGTGTATCCAAGAAACCAGGCATCTTTGTAATCGTTGGTCGTGCCGGTTTTCCCCGCGGCCGGGAGCCTGAACCCTAACGAGCTGGCGCTGGCGGCAGTGCCGGTGGTCAGCACCTGCTCCATCAATTGCGAAGTCATCCAGGCCGCGCCGGGGTCGAGCGCCGCCACCGCAATATGAGCGGCGCGATAAATCGGATGATGGTCCTGATCGTCAATCCGTTCGATCATGTAGGCTTGTTTGCGCACGCCGGCATTGGGGAAAATCGTGTAGGCCGCGGTTAACGCCTTCGGATTTGTCTCGAACGAACCGATGAAAATCGCGGGCCCACGAGGAATGTTCTCACCCAGATTCACCGATGTTGCCACTTTCTGAACGGCATCGAGTCCGGCGATTTGCCCAACCCGAATGCTCATGGTGTTGCGAGAGTGGATCAGGCCGTAAGAGCAAGGTTCAATACCACCGTAAGTCCCATCTGAATTCGCGGGAGACCAGTTTCCCGCGCCTTCGATTTCACCGGGCTGGATCGGCCCGTCGCTGATGGCCGCTCCCGGCAACAGTCCTTTGGTAAAGGCAACGGTATAGACGAAGGGCTTGAAGGCGGAGCCGACCTGGCGATTCGCCGGCGGCAAAGCCCGATTGAATTTGCTCTGGGAATAATCGCGCCCGCCCACCAGCGCGCGAATGCCGCCACTGGCGTTGTCGATCACGACCACGGCGCCCTCGAGATAAGGCATGGCTGAATCATCCCCGTTCTCGGGCGGGCGATAGGCCGCCTTAACCGGATGATGGAAATTGGACTGATGCTCGATCCGGGTCAGCTGCTTCTCCAGGGCCTGGTGGGCGGCGTTCTGCACCGCCGGATCCAGCGTCGTATATATAAAGAGGCCGCCGTTATCGATCTGGTCCTGGGTCAGGATCAAATTGAGATCCCGTTGGACCCCGTCCATGGCATAATTCTCCTGGATCTGAAGCATCCGTTTGGGATGGGTGTTTACCTTTGCCTGCTTCGCCTGCCTCGCTTGCGCGGCGGAAATCTTCTTTAGCTCCACCATCCGATCGAGCACCGTGTCACGCTGCGCCGCGGCCCCCTTCGGATTTCGGAGCGGCGAAAACCGATTCGGACTGCGAATCAGCCCCGCTAGCATGGCGGCTTCGGGAAGAGTTAAATTCAAGGCGTGCTTGCCGAAATATGCCTGAGACGCAGTTTCGACCCCGTAGCATCCCGATCCGAAATAGATGCGGTTTACATAGAGCTCGAGAATTTGCTGCTTGGTGAATGTTTGCTCGACCCGCAATGCCACCATTGCTTCCAGAATTTTTCGGTTCAGGGTGCGTCCCCCCAGCGGCAGACTGTTCCGGGCCAGCTGCTGGGTAATGCTGCTGGCGCCTTCCTTGGCCGAGCCGCTCAAAATATCGCGCACCAAAGCCCGGACGATTCCGTGCCAGTCGATGCCGGGGTGATCGTAAAAACGGGTGTCCTCGCGAGCCAGCAACGCCTGGATGAACAGCGGTGAAACCTCAGCCAGCGATACCTTTAATCGATTGGCTCCCGCCAGCCGGCTATAAATCTTGCCATCGACGTCGAACACGGTATTTCGCTCCGGCATCTGGCCGACCCGCTTCATGTCGAAGGTCGCTGCCCAGCCGGCGTAAAACAGAAAGACGGCCAGACCGGCGCCGGTGACCAGGCCGAGAAGGGTGATCTTCCAGCCGTAGCCCAAAAGTCTGTTTCCCTTTTTCGCCCCGGAACCGCTGCGGCGGAAGAGTTTCATTGAAAGTTAAAGGAGTTAGAAGCGTTACAAGGTTAAACCGATTTAACCCGTTTGACTCCTCGGCTCTTTCAACGATTCAACAGCGTAACCCGACAGATTTGTCCGTGAGGCAGATGGGTTAAAGTCGAACCTTTACTTCACTCTGGTGCTGTTCGGTGGCACAGGGGGCATTGAGAGGGACGCCCGCGTCCGCTCCGCTGGGTTGAACCAGCTTGTTCTCGATCAGGTATTTTTCCAATTCTTCCCCGCTGACATCAGCAAGCATTTTGCCGTTAATCTCCACGCAGGGCGACAGCGGCTGTCCGCTTTTGGTTTCCATTTCCCAGCGAAAAGCGGGATTTTGAATGATGTCCTTTTCGGCGTGCTTGAGATTGTACTTTGCGAGCACAGCGCGAACCCCCGCGCTCCAACCGCAATATGTCTTGAGGTAGGCAGTGATTTCTGGTGTTTCCATGAGGCGGTTAATTTAGCATGTCGCCGGTGTCTGTCAGGTTGCGAATACAGAGTTTGCTCCGGGCTTGGTCGCGGTATTGTCATTCCGAGCGCAGGCGAGGAATCCCGCCGATGGCGGACAATCCCCGGAGTAGAGTTTGCGGAGCGCAATCAATGTTGGCAAGATCCTTTGCCTTGGGTGGGGATGACACAATCGGCGATCCCCGCGGGTGAGAACTAACCCTCTCAGAGCGCGGTTGGACGTGACTTTGAAAGCCCTGTCGGGGCTCCAGCTACTTGGCCGTTGACCGGAGCCCCGACGCCCTGAAATCTCCCGAATCAAATTTTGTGACGCAGTGGTCGGATCGACTGGGTTAGCTTTTGGAGACCCAGTTCGAGGCGGGTCTTGACCGTGCCGAGCGGGGTGGAGGTGGCGGTTGCGATTTCGCGATGGCTTAGCCCGCCAAAAAATGCAAGCTCCAGCGCCTCCCGCTGGTGGTGCGGCAGATTGCGCATCCGTTTTTTCAAAAAAGCCCTCAAATCGTTCATGATAAAAGGCCTTTCCGCGTCTCTTCGCGGCCGCTGGGGCTGATGGTTGACTTGCTCGCTATAACGCTCCCGGGCGCGGCAGTATGCTTGCCGTCGCCGCAACCGATCAATGGCGCGCCGGCGGGCGATGGTAACCACCCAACCGAGCGGCTTGCCTGCCTTGGGCGAGTAATGATGCGCTTCCTTCCAGATTTGGAGAAAGATTTCCTGAAGAACATCTTCAGACTCCGCTCCTTCGTGCACCACGCTGTCGATGACAGCCCTGAGGGTGTGTCCGTATCTTCCGTAAAGCTCATTGAGAGCGGGCTGATGGCGTTGCGAGATTTTTTTCAACAATGTCTCATCAGGCATGGCCGACAGGCCAGGAATGTCGTAGTTGGGCTTGATCATGGCAGACTCCTTCTAGGTTGCGGTTAGGGCGCTTCTTTCAGTTTCGAGTTCCAAGGGCCGCCACCAATCCTGATAAACTTTGTCGGAGGTGGGCGGGTTACCGGGATAAATCCATTGGTTGGGAGCGGCTTTGCAGTTCTCTGTCGGGCAATGAAGATGAAATCGGCCCGATCGGTCGCGCCTGATGCGGACCTGACGGCCGGTAAATGTTCGCTCGCACAACACACAAAAGCGTTCGTCATCGAGCGAATGCCACTCTCGAAAATGATCACTCGAGCGCAAAGCCGACAAACGCTCGTCCAGCGGCAGGTGAGATCGAATTGACATGTATTCATCCTGTTCGGTAACTGAAAATCGGCAATCGGATGGGAGAATGATTGCCGGATAGGAAAAAATCTTACCCGGTTATCTCCCTCAGCCGCCCGGAGTAGCGCCTATTTCGCCTCGATCGGGGGTAAGAATAATCCCTAGGCTGCTGCCGGAGCGGCCAATTCCCGCAATTGGCCGAAATGATTTCTTCCATCCGCCCGGACGGGAGAGCGCGTATCAAATTGCGGGGTGCAAAGGGGGAACGGTTGCACGGCCCCGGCAGGCATCGGCGGAGGGTTCCATTTGAACCACCGCCGAGCCCGCCGTAAACCGCAGGCGAGCGGCCAGGCGAATTTTATTTCCTACGATCGTGCCACGATTGTAGCCGTGTCCGGAACCAGACCGAGTTGTTGAAAAAGCAGGAGCGAACCGATCAAGACCCAGTCCTCAACAATTTTCCCGCCGTCGATCCGCTGGATAACGATCATCGGCACCTCGATCTTCCTTCCGGTCGGGGCAATACCCATCCAGTCGCCGCCGCGGTGAGTGCCGTGGATGGTGCAACGGCTAACCACCAGATCGTTGGCCGCGATCATTTGCTCCAGAGCAAGGTGCAGGTCGGGAAAAGCGGCCAACCAGGCGGCTGCCTCCTGTTTAACGGACTCGGGCGACCGCGGAGAACCGGCCGTATCCGCCGGCGATCGGAGCTGGTGTGTTATGCAATCGGATGCGATCAACTCATCCGCCAGATCGATCTTCCGTTGGTTCCAAACCTCGTCGATAAAACGTCGCACCAGTCGTTTGTTTTCCTGTTCGCTCATGGACGACTGAAGATCGGCTGAGCCTGGTCCGGGCCGGGCGGGTTCCGGTTCCCTTTCTCCAAGAGAATCGAAAGGGGCGGACCGGCCAAAGCATTCCGGAGCGGCTTATCCGGATGCCATTTTGAAAAACAGAACATGGCAAAAAATCCGAGGACGTAAGCGGGAACAATGAACCAGCCGTGACGGAGCCATTGCCCGACCGATTTCGCCTCCGGATACATGTTCGAGATGGCGACCCCGGACGAAGAACCGAACCAAATCATCGAGCCGCCAAAACCGACCGCAAACGCGAGAAAACCCCAATCGTATCCGCCCTGTTTGAGGGCCAGGGCAGTGAGCGGAATATTGTCGAAAATAGAGGACAAAAATCCCAGCCCCAGCGCGGTGTGCCAGGATGGATGAGGCAATTTTTCCACCGGCATCATCGATGCGCACAACACCAGCGAGAGTAAAAAAATGGAACCGAGAAGCGCTTCCGGCAGCACTTCCCAATCGGGTCTGCGCATCGGAATGGATAACGCTATGGCCAGCCAAACCGCTACTCCGATGAATGGAAAATGGTCCGCGGAAGAGCCGAACTTCAGGTTGACCACGGTGTTGGTCGTTACCGCGAACACCAGAATCATGGCAATAATCCCGACCCGCGCCCAATCGGGCTGGGTGTGTTCATGGGCGCGTTGCAGAATGGGCGAATAGTTGTGCTGTTTCAACGCCGCCGGGATTCCGAAAACGATCAGCGCAACCAGGGAAGCAACGATCGCGGGAAAAACCGCGGCGGGGGAGACGCCGGCAACCCACATCATGGTGGTGGTCGTATCGCCGAGGACGCTCCAGGCTCCGCCGGCGTTGGATGCGGCCACGATTGCCGCCAGAAATCCGATGTGCACTTTGGCCCGAAAAAGCTGATGGGCGATTGCACCGCCGATAAGAGCTCCGGCGATATTGTCGAGAAAACTGGAAAGAATCCATACAATGACGAGCAGGACAAAGCCTCCTTTCCAATCGTGCGGAAGATACCTGGGCAGGAGGACGGGCAAGTGACTTTTTTCAAAGTGTCGTGACAAGAGAGCGAAGCCCAGGAGCAGACAAAGGAGATTGGCCAGGACCACCCACTCGTGTCCGACATGAGCAATGAAACCGCCAATGCCGGAGCCGTTGCTAAAGCCCCCAAAAACGATCTTGTAGAAAGCAATGACAATGAGGCCGGAAACTGCCACCCGAGCGGTATGGCG
The DNA here is from genome assembly GCA_963728975.1 of uncultured Verrucomicrobiae bacterium. Classification (GTDB taxonomy): domain Bacteria; phylum Verrucomicrobiota; class Verrucomicrobiia; order Chthoniobacterales; family UBA10450; genus DATFCK01. Next base: position 107,809 of record CAVSMF010000006.1, on the reverse strand, counting down.
ATGGAACAGGGCCACCCCTAACAAGGTCAATCCGAATAACACGAACTCGACCGGAATGCCGAAGCCCGCCCCATTTTCGCCCGCAGCAGCAAGAACGGAGAGCGGGATCATGAGGTTGGTTTAGGCGCGAGCGGCTTCGACCGCAAATCATTTGACCCGCAATCGAGACCAAACTGTCTTTATAAAGACCGTCTGGTCCGCGGGGGCCGAAAAGAGCCGCCAATTTTTTCCCGGCCAGCAGAACCACCGGAACCGTAATCCAAACAACCGGGCCCTTTGCATGGTCACTTCTAACGCAGAAAGCGGACCTTCTGATTGCGTCGATGTCTCTAAAGCCATCCGCGTCGTCATCGTCGACGATCACCCCCTGATCCGGACCGGTTTGCAACGCATCATCGACCAAAGCGACACCTTCGTGGTTTGTGCTGAAGCCGGTGACGCAGCCGCTGGCATCAGCGTTATCCGCAAGCACAAGCCGGAGATCGCAATCGTCGATGTCAGCCTCCCGGATGGAGACGGAATCGGATTAACCAAACGCCTGCTCAAAAGATTCCGCCGGCTGGCAGTTCTTGTCCTTTCCATGCACGATGAATCGGAATACGCCCTTCGCGCGATCGATGCCGGCGCCATGGGCTACATGGTCAAACACGAAGCGGCCGAAAAGATCGAAATGGCCTTGCGCCAGGTGCTCAACGGCCGGCCTTACCTGAGCCCGTCCGTAGCCGGCGAAATAGGATTCGACGCCATCCTCCGGAGGCGGCACCGGCTCTCGTTGCCGCTCGGCAGGTCCGCCGTCCAGGCCCGCCACCGCTCTTCCCGCAGTCGCAAAGCGCCAAAATCGAAATCAGCAAAAAGCTAAGTCCCACATCACTCCATCACTCCACTACTCCACTGCCCGCCCGGTTCTCCAGATACCATTGGTAGGCGCGGGCGATTCCTTCCCGGAGCGAAATTGTGGGACGCCAGCCGAGCTGCTGGAGTTTGCCGACATCGAGCAGCTTTCGCGGGGTCCCGTCCGGCTTGGTTGGATCCCAGCTTAGTGCGCCCTTAAACCCGACGATCTCGCAAATCAGCTCCGCTAATTCACGAACGGAAATGTCCTCGCCGTAACCGACATTGATGATCTCGGGCGACTCGTATTTCTCCAGGAGAAAAATGCCGGCTGCGGCCGCGTCATCGGCATGGAGAAATTCGCGGCGCGGTTTGCCCGAACCCCACACTACCAGCTCCCGGGCCCGGCTCAGTTTTGCTTCATGAGCCTTGCGCAAAAGCGCGGCCAGAACATGCGAAGAAAGCGGATCGAAGTTGTCATTGGGACCGTAAAGATTCGTCGGCATGGCTGAAATGAAATGCGCGCCATGCTCGCGGGCGTAAGCCTGGCAAAGTTTAATTCCGGCGATCTTGGCAATCGCGTAAGACTCGTTAGTCGGCTCCAGCGGGCCGGTCAAAAGCGCGCTTTCCGGAATCGGCTGGGGCGCGAGCCTGGGATAAATGCAACTGCTTCCCAGAAACAACAGCTTGCGAACGCCATTCTCGTAAGCAGCCTGGATTACATTGTTTTGGATCCGCAGGTTATCCAGAAGAAATTCGACCGGGCAATCGTCGTTCGCCTTGATCCCGCCAACCTTGGCGGCGGCTAGAATCACGATCGCCGGCTTTTCCGCCCGAAAGAAGTTTTGCACCGCCTCCCGGTTGGTCAGGTCGAGTTGGGATCGGTCGCGGGTGGTCAGATTGCCGAAACCATCACGTTGCAGCCGCCGGACAAACGCGCTTCCAACCAGGCCGCGATGGCCGGCCACGAATATTTTCTCGGATTTATCGAGCATGGCGATGGATTAGCATTTTCTTTTTTCGCCCTTTGCGCAATCGTGAAGCTGTGAGCAAGACCCGGTCCCGCTTGCAGGTGCAGAAAACCTACAAGCTTTTTATCGGAGGCAAATTCGTCCGGGGCGAAAACGGGCGGGTGCTCCCGGCCCGGGGAAAAGGCGGCGAACTGGTCGCTAATTTCTGCCGGGCCTCCAGAAAAGACTTTCGGGACGCCGTTATCGCCGCGCGATCGGCTTTTCCAAACTGGTCGAAACAGAGCGCCTATCTGCGCGGTCAGATTCTTTATCGTGCGGCGGAGATGTTGGAAATGCGCCGGGCTGAGTTGCGAACCGAATTAGGACGCAGCAATGGGGCTGCCCGCTCGAGTGCCGCATCGGAAGCGAGCCTGGCGGTCGATCGCCTCATCCACTACGCGGGTTGGACAGATAAATACAGCCAGATGTTTGGGACAGTGAATCCGGTGGCCAGCTCCCATTTTAATTTTACCACCCCGGAACCGACCGGGGTGGTGGTCGTTGTCTGTCCAAACGAACCGCCTCTAGTTGGCCTCGTCTCGCTGGTGGCTCCGGTCATTTTAAGCGGCAATTGCGCGGTCGTCCTGGCTTCGGCGACCAGGCCGCTGCCGGCTCTTACCTTCTCGGAAATTATCGCGACCAGCGATTTGCCCGGCGGGGTGATCAACATTTTGGCGGGGGACCGGGCTGAGCTGGCTCCGTTTTTTGCCAGTCACATGGACGTAAACGCGATCGTCGATGCGTCTGGCGACAAGGAGATCGGGCGCGCGCTGCAATCAGGCGGCGAATACAACGTGAAACGCTATCTGCGGCGCCACCTCAGCCCGACCCAATGGCGCGGGGCCGATGCGGAAAATCCCTATTGGATCCTGGACACGGTGGAAATGAAAACGGCCTGGCACCCAATCGGGCTCTAACCCTGTAGCGGCGGTCTGCGACCGCCGACCCCAAAAGTGTATAATGAAAATTCGGCGGTCATAGACCGCCGCTACAGCTAGTCTGTGCGCGCGCTTCTCATCATCCTGGATAGCGTAGGAATCGGGCACGCGCCCGACGCCGCCAAATACGGCGACGAAGGGGCGAACACGCTCGGTAATATCTTTGTCCGATGTCGGGATACCTGGCTGCCTAATCTTTGCGCGCTCGGTTTGCCCAAGATTCTTGATGAAAAGTATTCCTGGACACGACCAAGCTTTTCCCTGCCCCACCTCGCCAGCTTTGGCAAAATGGAGGAACGCTCGGCAGGGAAGGACACAACCACCGGCCACTGGGAGATCGCCGGTGTGATTGTCGATACACCGTTCTCGACCTTCCTTAGATTTCCCTATGAACTGGTCAAAGCCATTGAAAAGGAAGCGGGAGTACAATTTATCGGTAACTACGCTCGCAGCGGGACGACAATTCTGGAAGAACTCGGCGCCGAACACGTCAAAACCGGACATCCCATCCTTTACACATCGGCCGATTCCGTTTTGCAAATCGCCGCCCATGAAAAAATCATCCCGTTGGAACGACTCTATGAGATTTGCCGAATTGCCCGGCGTCACGCGGACAAATATCGGATCGGCCGCGTCATTGCCCGCCCTTTCATCGACACGAATGAAAAATTCACGCGCACGGCCAATCGACACGATTTTTCGATGAAACCGCCGCCGACGGTTTTGAACGCAATCGCCGACGCCGGCTTCCCCACCGTCGGCATCGGCAAGATCAGCGATATTTTCGCCGGACAGGGAATCACCGAATCGCATCCGGCATCGTCCAACCGTGAAGGGATGGGCTGCATCGATGAATTATGGGCGAACACCGGCCGTGGCTTGATTTTTTGTAATCTGGTCGACTTCGACATGATTTACGGACACCGGCGAGATGTGAACGGCTACGCCATGGCCTTATCGGAATTCGATGAGTGGCTGGGAGTGCTCCTGGACAAAATTTCCCCGGAAGACCTGCTTATCATCACGGCTGATCATGGAAACGATCCGACTTTCCGCGGGACGGACCACACCCGCGAGCGAGTTCCCCTTTTCGTCATGCATAATCGAGAATCGCGGGACCTGGGCACGCGAACCACTTTTGCGGACGTGGCTGCATCGCTGGGCGGCTTTTTTCAACTGCCGGAGCCCTGGCCGATCGGCACATCCTTTCTTTGACAACAATGTGGCGCAAGTTTCCAACTTGCGCGCTCGTCAAAGCGCAAGTTAAAAACTTGCGCCACCTTTTCCCATGCATGTTCCATCTCTGATTGAAAAAAAGCGGGACGGCGGCGAGCTGTCGGCCGAAGAGATCGAGTTCCTGGTCCGGGAGTTCACCGACGGCAATATTCCCGATTATCAAATGAGCAACAATGTGGCGCAAGTTTCCAACTTGCGCGCTCGTCAAAGCGCAAGTTAAAAACTTGCGCCACCTTTTCCATGCATGTTCCATCTCTGATCGAAAAAAAGCGGGACGGCGGCGAGCTCTCGGCCGAAGAGATCGAGTTCCTGGTCCGGGAATTCACCGACGGCAACATTCCCGATTATCAAATGAGCAACAATGTGGCGCAAGTTTCCAACTTGCGCACTATCTAAAGCGCAAGTTAAAAACTTGCGCCACCTTTTCCCATGCATGTTCCATCTTTGATTGAAAAAAAGCGGGACGGCGGCGAGCTGTCGGCCGAAGAAATCGAGTTCCTGGTCCGGGAATTCACCGACGGCAATATTCCCGATTATCAAATGAGCGCCTGGGCCATGGCCGTGATTTTCCGTGGAATGACCCCGGACGAAACCCGCTGCCTGACCGAGGCGATGATGCACAGCGGCCGCACCCTGAAATATCCGAAGAATTCGCCGGCCAAGGTCGATAAACATTCCACCGGCGGCGTCGGAGACAAGGTCTCGCTGGTTTTGGCGCCTCTCCTTGCCTGCGACGGGGTCTGGGTCCCGATGATTTCCGGCCGCGGCCTCGGCATTACCGGCGGCACCCTCGACAAACTGGAAAGCATTCCCGGGTTCAATGTGAACCTGGACGAAAAACGCGCCCTCCAGCAGCTCGATCAAATAGGCATGTTCATGATCGGCCAAACCGCTGACATCTGTCCGGCCGACAAAAAACTTTACGCGCTTCGCGATGTCACCGGCACAGTCCCGTCGCAACCGCTCATCGTCGCCAGCATCATGAGCAAAAAGCTGGCGGAAAACCTCGATCGTCTCGTGCTCGATGTGAAATTCGGGAACGGCGCTTTCATGAAAACGCGCCAGGCAGCCGAGCAGCTGGCCGAATCGATGACCACGGTGGGCGAGTTGATGGGAGTGAAGATGTCGCATCTTCTCAGCCCGATGGACGAACCGCTCGGGCGGACCGTGGGCAACGCCCTGGAAGTCGGGGAATGTGTCGATGTCCTTCAGGGCCGCGGGCCGGCCGACCTGGTTCAACTGGCCCTCGATCTGGCCGAGAAAGTTTCGGACTCGCCCCGCCATCAGCTCGAGCAGCGGCTCAAGGATGGGACTGCCTGGAAAAAATTCGTGTCGCTGGTTTATGCTCAGGACGGCGACGCCACCGCTCTTGAAAAAGTCGCGCAGATACATGCCGCGCCCTGGATCAAGCCGATCCCGGCAAAATCGCAAGGAGTTGTCAAAACGATGAACGCGGAATTGATCGGGCGCGCCTCGCTCCTTCTTGGCGCCGGACGCCAGAAAGCAAGTGATCGCGTCGATTTCGCGGTCGGAATTTCCGGGATCAAGAAAGTAGGCGAATCGGTCGACAAAACCGACCCGTTAATGTTCGCGCATGCGCGGACGGAACTCTCGTTGAATCAGGTCCGTCCGCTCCTGGAACAGGCCGTGGTGGTGGAATGACATGTAGCAACGTGCCTGTGGCACGTTCCCGCGCCTTTAATGTAGCAACGTGCCTGTGGCACGTTCCGCGGCGGCCGCATTGCCAAAGCTCCAGCGCAGGTTACGTCCTTTCCGGCCTGCATCGCTCAATCCGCCTTGTCCACTCAATGGCCGGTGATACCAGAGACCGGTAAAACCGAAATCCGCATCGACTGTCCCACTTATTTTCACAGCGTTTCCATAGGGATCGTACTCGTAACGAGCAACGAGCGCGCCAGCTGAGTTGGTCATTTCGCGGATGCTGCCCAGGTGATCGCGGGTGAAGTAATAATTTGTTCCGTTTATCTGTTCCCCCTCATCGAAGAACCGCTTCGTCACGGCGTTGGTCACCGTGTCGCGCTCCTCCGCAATGGTATTGCCGCTCCAGATGTAGCGATGATCGCTTACCGTCACGAAATTTGGTTGCATATGTCATTGGGCAATCTCGTATCCCGCTTCTCCACGATCCGGACCCGGCGTCCCAAGCCATCATAAGTAAACTCACTCCGGGTATAGACCACGTCTGCGGCGGCGGGGTTGGCCGACCAGCTAATCGTGCGCTCGAAGAGCTGGTGGTCCGTTTTTTCTTCGGCTTGGGCGTCGGCGTCGGGGTCGGGGTTCAAACTTGAATGTCCACATGTAAATTATTCGGAATCCTTTGCGGAATATTCTTCAGCCGTTCTATCCAGTTTTAATATCGGACTGATCTTCCGTCGGGTGCCCATCGGATCATAAATAATCCTCCAAAATCTGAGTAGATCATTGATTGTGCTTTTCACGCTCATTAGGGAGCACTAATGCCGACCTTTCGTAACCGTGGCTATAGCTGCCCGACAGGGTTTCTTGCGAACCGGGAAGCGTGACGCTGGTGGCACTGGTAAGCTGATCGGTTTCGCAAATGGGGGCGGGACGAGCCCGCGTAGGACGACGCCACGGTGGAATCAAACAGCTCGGTCACGTCCACTTTTCGGAGTCACGACAAGGTCCTTGATATTAAACATTATCCGGAATGACCTGGCTGTTCCTGTTTCGAAGCCATGCCTCTCGATTACTAACCGACTGCCTCAAGTCGGGCAAACTTCCTAGAGTCAGCAGGCCTATCGCCCCTTTTTTTCATTTCGACTCTGGTGTAAAATCGCAAGCATCGTTTCCACTCTTCAATAAAGTTAGTGCTTCGTGAAGTTTTCAACTCCGGGAAAGCAGAACACAGTCCGGTGTAAACCCTAATACTCTCGTCTGGAAGCGATTTGCAAACCCTGTGCGATTGAGCCCGTTTCCCACAGCCGTCCAGCAGTATCATTACGTGGCTCCTAAAAGATGAGCCTCCGCTTTCCTAATAGACCTTCGACCCTCTGCATCTGTTGTTCTGCATGTTTGCAGTACTAAGCCGAGATACAGATAATCAGACAGGTGTTGGCAGTCAAAAATAAATGAGTGTTTTTGTTCGCGTCCCAAAATACTTGAGGTATCAATGGGATTCCATTCTCGACCTCCTACAGTGATCGTGGTGGACGCGGTGTTGTTGATGAGGCCCCACAGCGCCTTCCAGAGTTGGTCGGCGTCCGGTTGAAACTGGTCTACTGTTACACAGCCTTCGCTGAAGCTGCCAAGGTGAAGCCGCAAGCCCCATTGGCGACCGGTCTCGGTATAAAAGTAATCGTCGATGCGATTATCGACCAAAAAAAGACCATACCAGCTCTCATGGCCAGGTACGTGGATAGGATCGTCCACAATCAAATATTGACCATTCGCACCGGAGCTTATTCGAGTAACCCTTCGGAATTCCAGCCGCGCCTGAAATTCTCGCAATTAGCCTAGGCCGTTTCCAAATCCGTTACCGTAAGGATTCCAGCTTTTAGATCTAACAAGGAAAACAGCGTCCAACCCTAAGGGATCCACATCGTTGGTGGGATTATTCAGTGGATAGCGGTATAAATTACGGTCGCCTTTCTCCCCAATCGGATCCCGGCTGAGCCATCGGCCGAGGGTTGGATCATAGGCGCGATACAATGCCAAATACAGCCCGCTGCGGGAATGATAATAATGGCCGGTAAATGCGAAATCCGGAAATAGGCCTGCCCCCTGGCTGAGGGCAGTGCTTGCTTTCGTGTAATCGCCCGAGAGAATCCATCCGTCGGCGTTGATGTCGCGCTGAAAAATGGATTCGCTAATGGCCGTCCCGGAGGAGGAACGAATCAGGTTATAGTCGTTTAAACTTACTACGCCATCCTGATCAACGTCTCCGACAAGCACGCTCATCGCCACAAACACTTTGTCCGTCGTACCGGGCACACCAATAACATTGTCCAGCGCCACAGTCAGGGTTTGCCGATCGGCCACCCCGCTCAGTTGCACCGTAGCGGTGTTGCCACTGAATGACGGCAGCCCGTTCACTGTTCCAACTCCTGAGGTCACGGTCGCATTTGTCGCAGCAATTACCGTGCGATCAAAAGTCAGGACCAGTGTGTAATTGCCGTTGGCCCCGCCGCTGCGCATCTCGATCCCCGGCGTACCGCTCAGCGGCAAGGCGACATTGAATGTTCCGGCGCTGCCATGGGTCATCCGCGACGCCGTTGACATAATACAAGGGGATTTGGACTAGAGGGATTTGCACCGTTTTTAGCGACACTGTCCGCGCGTGGCGAGTGAAACACTTTGTGAACAGTTGAATTTTCAGCGGTCATGCGCAGCATGGTCGATGGCGGCTAATATTTATTTAATCTGCGTGATGCTCGCCCGGTCTCTGGCGGACTCCTCTACCGCTCCGGCACATCACATTACCGTCGAATTCTATTCGAAGTTCACGGGTTACACCCCAAGCGCAGATGTCCTCTCTCTCCACAGCAAATAAGTGGGACGAGACAAGCTCGTCCCTCCCACGGGGGAGCTACTTGTTTGATCTTGCTCAACGCTTGTCCGGCATTTTGAATTTGCGGATGCTTCGCTTGATCGCGCTTTTTGTTTTTATCACGATTGCCAATGCCGGGGCGGCGACTCCGGTCGCGACGGCGAGTCCGGCAGGTCAATCGCCTGGCTTACAATCGTCGCCGGCGAAGGCGTCAGTAGACCGCCTCATCCCCTGGCTCCTGAAGGAGGATCAAAGCCTGCGCGAGATCCCGTTTGCCGAAGTGATTTTCGACACAACCGGCAAACGGGTCCTGCCGTTTGATCCGAAAAATGAAACCGATACGCGCGTAATCAAACAGATCGCCGCCGCGCTCGATCAAACGGTTAACCGGCTCAACGTCCCGGATAGCGCCATTCAACATATCGACCGGATCAACGAGGTCAGCAGCCATGTCGAAGATGCGCTCCGCGAGCTCATCAATTCCACTCCGGGGTTGAGCTGCGATTTTCCGCGGACCGCCGATAACAAAATCCAGCGGTCCGGTTACCCCGATCTGCGAATTGTCGATCGCGCCAGCAAACGCGTCTTTTATCTCGATCCCAAATTGTATGCGGCCGGAAGCAGGGACAGCAGTTTTAGGACGTTTTATTTCGAACCGAAAATTTCTACCAACAAGGTGCGCGATGACGCGGTCCATTTCGTGGCCGGGTTCGAGCACGAACCACGAAAGAACGGCGGTTGGAAGTTCACTCGCTGGGATTTGGTCGATCTCTCCCAATTCAAAGTGAAATTGAAAGCGGAATTCCAGGGAAGCAACCACGACCTCTACCGGCCGGAGTCAATCGTGGCCAGCTCCGAGACAAAAGGAGTTGGCGATTCAAAGAAATGAAAGCGGGTTTAGGGTCATCCTGAGCGGAGCGAAGGAACAAGCGCCCAGGTTATTCGTTGCGGACGCCCCGGCGGTGCGTCCCTACCTGTAAATGCGCGGCAGCGCAGGTAGGGACATCTCTCCGAGATGTCCGCGGGGGACACGTCCAATTGCTGTAACAGTCTGCTGGTTCGTTCGTTCCGGACGCCCCGGAGGTGCGTCCCTACCTGCCCGCGATGGTAGCGGCGATTGACCACAATCGCCATTAAAGCGATGGTATTGAACCATGATTGCCGCGAGCAAAGAGCTGTTCGAGTTCGACAAGGTCGAGGACGTGATCAGCGACATCGCCAAGGGGCGAATGGTCATCGTTACCGACGATGCCGACCGCGAAAATGAAGGCGACCTGGTCATGGCCGCCGAAAAAGTGACGCCGGAAGCAGTCAATTTCATGGCCACCCATGGGCGCGGATTGATCTGCGTTCCGATCTCGAACGAACGCGCCGAACAACTGGGTCTTCAGCGGATGGTTATGCAAAACCGCGAATCGCACCGGACCGATTTTACCGTTTCGGTGGATGCCGCCCGCGGGGTCACCACCGGCATTAGCGCTTACGATCGCGCGACGACCATCCTGGCCATCGCCAGTCCCAAATCGGCACCGGAGGATCTGAACCAGCCCGGCCACGTCTTCCCGTTGCGGGCCAAGGATGGCGGGGTATTGCGCCGGGCCGGCCACACCGAAGCAGCCGTCGACCTGGCCCGTCTGGCCGGACTTCAGCCGGCCGGAGTTCTTTGCGAAATTTTGCACGATGACGGCACGATGGCGCGGATGGCGGAGTTGATCGAATTCCGGAACAAACACAGTCTGCGCATCTGTACCATCCAAGGTTTGATCGCGTATCGGCGGCTCCGGGAAAAGCTGGTCGAACTGGAAGAAGTGGTGAAATTGCCGACCGACTACGGCGATTTCGATTTGCATCTTTACCGGTCGACCCTCGATGGCGCCCATCATCTGGCTCTGGTCAAGGGCCGGATCGATCCGAATCAGATTACCTTGGTCCGGGTCCACAGCGAATGCCTGACCGGCGACGTTTTCGGATCGCGCCGGTGCGATTGCGGCAATCAATTGCATGCGGCGCTGCGCCAGATTTCCGAGGAAGGCAACGGGGTGCTGGTCTACATGCGCCAGGAAGGCCGCGGGATCGGTTTGGCGGCCAAGATCCACGCTTACAAATTACAGGAAGAAGGCCTCGATACCGTGGAAGCCAATGCCAAACTCGGATTCCCGATGGACCTCCGTGATTACGGATTGGGCGCGCAAATTTTGATCGATCTGGGGGTGCGCAAATTCCGTTTCCTGACCAACAACCCGAAGAAGGTTGTCGGTCTTGAAGGTTATGGGCTCCAAATGGTCGAACAGGTGCCGATCCGGAGCGAAGCGAATCCGCATAACGAGAAATATTTGCAGACCAAAAAGTCGAAGATGGGCCACCTGCTCTGATGGCTTTTCGGGGAGCGCGGGCTTCCAGTCCGCCAGCCGGACGGACTCGTCCTGTAGCGAGCCTGCAGCGTTCGGCATCTTGCCGAACGCTAAAGTAGAGTAAGCGTCTCGCTTGCTCACAAGCCGGAGGCTTGCGCTACCTTGCTAGTTCCCCACACAAGCGGTCTCATTTCTTAAGCACCATTCTCATTATCGGGCGTGTCGGCGAACGCCGTTCGACCTCCCGAAAACCCGCCTGCCGAAAGGCTGAAAGCAGGCCCGTCCAGGCAAAAGCGTCGGGCATCGAGTCTGTCCGGGGCACGACCGGGTACCCCTCCACGATGGACGCGCCGCGGGAGCGCGCATGGTCCGCGGCGGCCTTTAGCAACTGAACGCTCACGCCGGTCCGCCGGAACGGTTTCGCCACGAACAGGCAGGTTACCGACCATACTGGTTCGTCGTCCACCCGGCCTAACGAGCGCGAACTCTCCAGCAAAGGGTAACGCTCCCTGGGAGCAACGGCACACCATCCAACCGGTTGCCCGTCCACATAGGCCAGAACGCCCGGGACTTCCGAGGCGTTCACAATTTTCTTGAGCGCCGTTTTGTTTCGCCGGCCCTTTTGCTTCCGGAACTGCGCGCGAGTTAACCGCCACCACATACACCAGCAGCCGCCCCATCCTCCTCGCTCGCCCAACAGCGCCTCGATGTCGGCCCAGCGTTTGGGCTCGAGGGGATGAAATTTGAGTTTGGTGGAAGCCTTTCGTGCCATGCTCGAAGACCGCGCCGCCTTCTAAAACGAGACAAAAGATCAAAAGCCGCCGGCGGCAGCGAATCTTGCCCTACTCTCAATCAACAATTGCCGTGAATGCAAAGCCAACCAAAAGTAATCCGAACCTGGAAATTAGGAATTCGATCGGAAATGACTAGGAGCCCTCTCATAAATAGGAGTTGGCCGCGTGGCTGTTGGATCTTTGGTTTGAACAAGGCGCGAGGAGGAAGCATATCCAAATGGATTTGTGACTGAGGAGCAACGCAGTTCAAACCGAAAAGCGACGCCACCCGAAGGGCGGCCAGCCCCTATTTATGAGATGGCTTCTTTAAACAGTGTTGCGATATCGACTATCGTATAGATTGAGGAGACTCCATTTGAGATAGCGCATCTGAAACGTGAGGGGACCGGGACGGTTTGCCCAAATGGATGTCTTAAGGCATTAAAGAAAGATCATGTCGACCGCTATTCCACCGCGACCGCGCCAGGTTCTTGGCTCCAAGCGCCGGTTTGCCGTTGTGGCCAGCCAGTTCAATCCCGAATACGTCCAGGGCCTGGTCGATCACGCCATCAACGAATTGCGAGTGCTCTCCTCTTCCGCTGTTGTCACCCTTCACCAGGTACCGGGCGCTTTCGAAATCCCAATCGTGGTCCGCGAACTGGCCGGACAAAAACACGCCGATGCGATTCTCGCCTTGGCTGTCATTCTGCAGGGCGAGACCAGTCACGCCCAAAACCTCAGCCGCTCCGTGACCGACGCGCTCCAGCAAATCGCAGTGCGTTCCGGCATCCCGATAATCAATGCCGTGCTCAGTCTGGCCAACGAAGCCCAGGCCCGCGAGCGCTGCCTGGGAGATCGAATTAACCGCGGGACCGAAGCGGCCCGGGCCGCGGTCCAGATGGCGAACCTGCTGGGCGAACTGCGCGAAAAATAAACGAACTGCATGGGAAAACGCCGCAAAGCTCGCGAAGCAGCCGTCCAATATCATTTCTGGCGTGATTTGCATCACGGCGAAGGGCCGGAAAAAATCGACGAATTCTGGGAACTCTGCCCGGCCACGCCCCGGGTGCGCGAATTCGCGCAACCGTTGATCGAAGGAATGGTGGCGCATCTGCCTGAGATCGACGAACGCATCCGGCGCTATTGCGAGAACTACGAGTTTCACCGGATTGCGGCGGTCGACCGCAATGTTTTGCGCCTGGCGATTTATGAAATGCTCCACCGTGACGATATTCCACCGGTAGTCTCGATCGACGAAGCAATCGAGCTCGCTAAAACATTTGGTGGACCCGATTCGGGCCGTTTCGTTAACGGAATTCTTGACCGGGTGAAAGGCGATTTGAAGCGTCCGTTGCGGGAAGCGTTTACGCAAAAAGAGCAGGCGTAGGGAATTATTGCCCATCAACCCCGGACGCCTCGGCCTCTGGCTTGGAGAAGCCGACGGCTCGGAAAGAGATGCGTCCCTACCTGAGATGGGGCGCTGCCTGACACAGGTAGGGGCATCTCTCCGAGATGCCCGAGGGGGTTGGCTTCGTTAGGTAATAGACGCGTTATTGCCCATCAACCCCGGACGCCTCGGAGATGCGTCCCTACCTGACTTCGCGCGGCGACGATACCCGGAACGCCTCGGAGATGCGTCCCTACCTGGAACGGGGTGCTGCCTGACACAGGTAGGGGCATCTCTCCGAGATGCCCGAGGGGGTTGGCTTCGTCATGTAATAGACGCGTTATTGCCCATCAACCCCGGACGCCCCGGAGGTGCGTCCCTACCTGAGCAGCTTGCGGCAGTTGACACGCTTGCCCATCACTCGACCCTTTCTGCTTCGAATGAATTTTTTCGATTCTCTCGTTCAAACGTTTGCCGGCAAACCGGTTGATTGGGATGAGCTGGAAGCGGCGTTCATTCGCGCCGATCTGGGCGTGCCAATCACGACCCGGATCATCGATCAATTGCAGGAACGCGAAGCCTGGTCGGTCACCGGCATCAATAACGTGGTAAAAATTGCGCGTCAGGAAATCGAGAAAATCCTTCCTCCGGACTCGCCGCCGCTCCAGCCATTGGAGGACAAACCCAAAGTGATCCTGGTGGTGGGAGTGAACGGCACCGGTAAAACGACATCGACGGCAAAATTGGCTCATTATTTAAAGCAACGCGGTTCCACCGTTATCCTGGCCGCGGCGGATACGTTCCGCGCCGCCGCCATCGAACAGCTCGGGATCTGGGCGGAACGGCTTGGGATCGAGATGATCCGCGGCCAATACAATGCCGATCCGGCTGCCTTATGCTACGAGGCATATCAATCAGCCCTCAGGCGAAAATCTCAATTTCTCATCTGCGACACAGCCGGGCGTTTGCACACCAAGACCAATCTCATGGCCGAGCTTCAGAAAGTGAAGCGCAGTCTGGCCAAGCAGGAGCCGGCCGCTCCCCAGGAAGTTTTACTGGTGGCGGATGCAACCACCGGCTCCAATGCCCTGGTCCAGGCCCGTGAATTCGATCAGGCCCTGGGATTGACAGGGCTGATCGTGACCAAGCTCGACGGCAGCGGCAAAGGCGGAATCGTCGTTGCCATCCAGGAGCAGCTCGGCATTCCAACCCGCTTTGTCGGCACCGGCGAACAGCTGGACGATTTTGGGCCGTTCGACGCCCGCGAATTTATCGCCAAGATGTTGTAGGGGAAGTTCACGCTTATGGGAGAAACAACCAACGAACTGCTCCCGCCGGAAGAGAACGTCCCTCCAGTGGTGGCGACAGGCTTTCGCGGTTTTCTGGCGAAGTTCACCGTCCTGAAGGGGGCCCAACGCGAGTTGTGGCTCACCTTCCTGATAAAATTCTTCATCTACACGGCCTACTCGATCACGAACAAAACCATTGTCCTGTGGTTGTCCCGGGACCTCGGGTTTAGCGACCAGGCTGCGGGTGCGTTAGTGGGCTGGGTCTGGGCGCCGGCGATGACAATCTTTACCCTGCTGGCCGGCTCGCTCACGGACGCGATTGGCCTGCGACGCACTTTCTTTCTCGGCGTCACCATCTGCACCATTGCCCGCACCGTCATGGTGACCACCACCGTGCCCTGGCTGGCGCTTGCCTGCGGCGTGCTCCCGCTGGCGGTTGGCGAAGCCCTCGGCACTCCCGTTCTCCTGGCTGCGACCCGGCGTTACTCCACCATCCGGCAGCGTTCCATCTCCTTTTCCATCATCTATGTGGTGATGAACATCGGCTACGTCGCGGCCGGATGGATTTTTGATTATATCCGCCAACTGGACGTTCGATTCCGGATTTTCGGATTCGAGCCGACCACCCACCAGCAGTTGTTCCTGGTCAGCCTCGCTTTTGAGATCCTGCTCTTCCCAACGATTTACTTTCTTCGGCGGAGCGCCGACGGGAAAAGCGAGCTGTCCGCGAATCAATCGGCTCCGCGACGAACCGGATACTGGGCGGGTATCGCGGAAACGATCCGGCAAAGTACGGTCGATACGGCTCGGCTTTTCCGCCGCCTCCTGGGTCAGTCGGCCTTTTATCGGGTGCTCGCCTTTTTTCTACTGATCGGGTTCCTCAAGGCCATCTTCCTGCAAATGGATTATGTCTTTCCCAAGTTCGGGGACCGGGTGCTGGGACTTCATGCTCCGGTGGGAAAGCTGGCCAATATCAATGCCATCCTCATTATTCTGCTTGTGCCGGCCATCGGGGCGCTCACCCAACGCCTGGCAGCATATCGAATGGTGATCATCGGCGGAGCGATTTGCGCCGCCGGAGTTTTTATCATGGCGCTGCCGACCCGATGGTTCGTGCCTGTGGCCGACAGCGGTTTCGGGCGGTGGCTCGGGTACGATTACCTGGGAGTGCAGGGAACGATTCATCCCTATTACGTGATGTCCGCTTTCTACCTGGCGGTATTTTCCGTCGGGGAAGCCTTCTACTCACCGCGCGTTTACGAATATGCCGCGGCCATCGCGCCCAAAGGCCAGGAAGCGTCCTACGGTGCGCTGGCTTACCTGCCGTTTCTGGTCGGCAAGCTTCTGGTCGGCACATCGGGATGGATCCTGGCGGCGTTCTGCCCGGCCCAGGGTCCGCGGCGTCCTGCCATGATGTGGCTTATCTTTGCCCTGGCAGCATCGGTCGCGCCGGTTGGATTGTTTAGCCTGCGCCGGTACATCCGTGTGCCGGAAGCAGGGCGCGAAGAGTGAGCGCAGCGCAGCCCCGGCGAGGCACGTCGCACAGCAACGTGGCTACATGTAGCAACCGGCCTGTGGCCGGTTTCCACTGGAACGAGATCGAGTATCGCGCGGCCCTCCTTCCCACACGTCGCACAGCGACGTGGCTACAGATAGGACGTCGCACAGCCACGTGGCACATGTAGCAACCGGCCTGTGGCCGGTTTCCACTGCAACGAGATCGAGTATCGCGCGGCCCTCTGATCTTTCTTCGAAAATGCGGACTGGGCTTTTGTTTTACTTAGCATGTTTAGAGGATTGATTTTTCGAACTCAAGCGGAGAACGATTACCGAGGGAAGAGTGACGACGGTGGCGATTGTAAAAGCCTTCGATGTAATCAAAGAGCATGAGCCGAGCGGCAGCGCGTGTGGGCGGGCGCAGGCGGCCAAAACATTCCGTTTTAAGGGTAGCAAAGAAGCTTTCCATCATCGCGTTGTCGTACGGGTTGCCGCGGCGGCTCATCGAGCAAGAGGCTTTGGAGTTTTGCAGTAGCGATTGAAAATCGCTACTGGCATACTGACTTCCTCGATCCGAATGGTGGAGGAGGCCTGGAGCAAGAGGATAACGACGCGTTGCCCTTTGCCAGGCTTCCAAAACCAAAGAAGTGGACAGATCCTCGCCTGCGGCCCAACCAGCGATTTTACGCGAGCAGGCATCCAGTTCAGCGGCCAGATAAAGCCAACCCTCCGCAGTCTCGATGTAAGTGATATCGGCCAGCCAGATTTGGTTCGGCCGATCCGGAGCTGGGAATTTCGCCAACCAATTTTGAGTTACCGGCAGGGAGTGTTTACTCAGAGTGGTCTGAGGACGAAAACGTCGTTTTTGCCTGGCGCGCAAGCCGCCTTCACGCATCAACCGGCCAATGCGGTTTTTCCCACAACGCTGCCCTATAGCCCGCAGCTCGGCACATACCCGTGGGCTACCATAAGTTTGCCGGCTCTTGTCGAAGATCGGTTTGATCATTTTGAAAAGCTCCCGATCCTTTTGACACCGCGGCCGTTCAGCCTTGTGCTCGTCGGAGTAAAAACCGCTCTTACTCACTTCCAGCGCATTGAGCAGTTCCTCCACCGGGTAAGTCTCCTTGAGCGCCTTCATCAATGTGAAGCGTTCGGAGGCATCTCGGCCGACAAGATGCCCAAGGCTTTTTTTAAAATGTCGCGTTGCCGCTCCAGGTAACTCACCTGCTGACGCAGTCGCCGTAATTCACGCTGCTCGGAACTCTCAGATTGCAACGTGGCCGGCTCCTTCGCAGCCTGACCCGCATTGTTTAACTCGACCCAGCGACGTAAGGACCAGATCGATACCCCCAGATCCCGAGCTACTTCCGGGATAGGGCGTCCGCTTTGGACCAACGCAACTGCATTGAATTTGAACTCGCGATCATAACGCCGCGCGAACTTCCTGTTGTCTTGCATGGGATGTTTCCTTTCTATCAGGAAAGCCCCGTCCGCGAAATCGAAGAAACCTCACTCCTTCCCACACGTCGCACAGCGACGTGGCTACATGTAGGACGTCGCACAGCCACGTGGCACATGTAGCAACCGGCCTGTGGCCGGTTTCCACTGCAACGAGATCGAGTATCGCGCGGCCCTCCTTCCCGCACGTCGCACAGCGACGTGGCTACATGTAGGACGTCGCACAGCGACGTGGCTACATGTAGCAACCGGCCTGTGGCCGGTTTCCATTGGAACGGGATCGATTATCGCGCACACCCCTTCCCGCACGTCGCGCAGCGACGTGGCTACAGATAGGACGTCGCACAGCCACGTGGCTACATGCGCGAGCAAATGGCGATTTCAATCGCCGCAGGTTGAATGCTAATTTCTTTTGGCAGTCGCCCAAATGGGAGGTATTTTTTAGAGTGATCGAGTTCCCCAAACAACCGCAGCACTCTTCCCGCGCGATGTTGATCTTTTGCGCGGTCGTTTTCGCTGTCCTGGCGGGAATTTTTGTTTTTCTCAACCGCGCCGGCGCCCAAAAGCAAGACGATCCGGCGACCACCAAAACTACTGTCATGGAAACATCACCCACCAACAACCAAGCAACCACCCCCAAGCCGGCCGAAGCGGAGCTGAAAAAGAAGCTCAGCGCGGAGCAATATTATGTCACCCAGCAATGCGGGACCGAGCCGGCTTTTCAAAACGAATATTGGAACAACCATCGTCCCGGCATTTACGTGGACGTGGTCAGCGGCGAACCGTTGTTTACTTCGCTCGATAAATTCGACAGCGGAAGCGGCTGGCCCAGCTTCACCAAGCCGATTTCGAAAAACGAGGTGACGGAGAAGACGGACGATTCCCACGGGATGGCTCGCACGGAAGTGCGATCGAGCGCGAGCGATTCGCATCTGGGTCACCTTTTCGACGATGGTCCGGGGCCGACCAAGCAGCGGTATTGCATCAATTCGGCGGCCTTGCGCTTTATTCCGGTCGAGAAATTAAAGGAAGAAGGCTATGGCCAATATCTTCCCCTGTTTTCCAAGCCGGAACCGGCCGCTGACAGCGACAAGCGCTGAAGCAGCGCGTGTTTGCCACGCGCCATGGGCCAAATCGGACGTGGCGGACGCGGGCTTTCAGCACCAGGGCAGGTTGAAAAGTCGTCCCATATAAAGTTCTCGCGGCCGGCGAATTTTTCCTGCAAGATTGCCCTCGAATATAGCCCTGCGGCATGAACGGCAAGCGAATCCAGGATGAATACAAATCGCACCTGAGCATTTGGGCAGGGGTAGTCGTAGTAATAATCTTTGCCGCGGGCATTTATTTTTTTACCGGTCCGCACAAGATAATCAGGGGCATTCTTCCTTACGATCCCAATCGGCCGATCCCTACCGATCAGCAGCTGCACTCTCTTCTCAAGGACGAACAATATCGCGTCACGCGTGAGAACGCGACCGAGCCGGCGTTCCAGAATCAGGTACTGGAATAACGAGAGCCCTGGCATTTATGTGGACATCATCACCGGCGATCCGCTTTTCAGTTCGACCGATAAATTCGACGCCCAAAATGGGCGACTCAATTTCACCAAACCGATTTCGAAAGATCGGATCGTGGAAAGAAAGGACCTTTCCCACGACATGGAACGGACCGAGGTGCGCACCGCCCGGAGCAATTCGCATCTCGGACATCTTTTCCATGATGGGCCTCCCCCAACCGGAGACCGCTATGTGATAAATTCGGCTTCGGTGACATTCATTCCCGAGGGAGAAATGAAAACCAACGGCTACGGCGATTACCTGTCCCTGTTTCCCAACGCGGGCAAAGAACAAACCAACCCGCCCAAGTAGGTCGAAAAGGCCGGAGGGAGCGCGGAGATGTTGCCGGCAGTTCGGGACAGTTTGCCGCGAGCCGATAACGCGCATCTGAAAAATCACGAGCCAATTTCAGTTAGGCCAGCGGTCCCGACGCCGTCCGGCACCATACCGGACAGAGCGGGCAACATGCCCGCGCTCTCCTTTGGTAGTTTCACTGGCTTAGGAGCTTCTCGAACCGCGGATCGGCTCGCAACGGTTCCCATTCCGGCTCGATCCGCAAAGCGCCGGCGGTAGGCCCGTTAGGCAACCGGACCAGATTGGTCAGGCGTTCGATCGCCTTATCCGTTTGGCCAACCTGCGCTTCGATGACAGCCAGGTTCGTTTCCAGGATCGGCCCGTCGTAGGCGTCCTGAGAGGTTGGCAAGAGCTCGACTGCGCGCCGGGCCGGGCCGAGGGCCTTTTCCTTGTTCCCCAGCGCCGCCTCGATCAGGGCGAGCATCATGGCCGTTTTCGGATCGTCGGTCCACTGCATCAGCTCGGCCTGCACCTGCCGCTGGGCACGTTCAAAACACGCTCGCGCCGCCTGGACCTGTCCGCGGGCGCGACTAACCAGACCTTCATACCAGATCTTGGGAAAACTGTAGCCGTCGATCATGCCGGCAGTTCCGCCGAAACCGCTGTCGTTATAGCTGGCGCGGCTGGAGTGGGACAGAATTCGCCCGGCCCTTTCGTAATCGTGCTCTATCAGACAAATCCGCAGCGCCATCAGAGTAACGCTGCCGCCCGGATCAAAATCGCGCGGCACCTTTTCGAGCGCCTCGCGAAACGGTTGGATGTCGCCGTCTTTTCGCAGATAAATCGTGGCCCGGGCCAGCAGGAAAAGATGCGCGTTCGGGTTCGCCATTAATCCGCTTTCAATGACCCGCTCGGCTTCGCCATAACGGCGAAGAGCCATATACGTTTCCGCCAGGTTCGAAATCACCGATGCATTACGGGGATCGAGTTGCCATGCCTTTTCAAAATTGGCCACCGCGTCCTCCCAGCGTCCCTGCCGCCGGTCCACCGCTCCACGGGCGTCGAAAACCTCCGAGTCGTTCGGGGTCGCGCGCCGGGCGAGTTCCAATTCCTCGCGGGCGCGTTCGTAATCGTGAAAACCGAGATAGTGATAGTAGGCCGCGGCCAGATGCGCGTCTCCCAGATCGGGTTGCAGGCGTATCGCGGCGTCGGCTTCCGCTTTTGCTTTGGCCAGGCGCGAACGGCTTTTATCGTGGCCGAACCAATAGAGTTCGCCGTGCCAGCGCGAGGCCAGGGCGTGGGCGAGAGCAAACTTGGGGTCCAGAGCGATGGCGTCTTCCAAAAGCTTCAGTGCCTGTTCTCCATTGTCCCGGGGATCGCCCGCACCGCTCCAGCGAAACAGATCGCGCGCTTTCAGAAACAGTTCGTAAGCATCGAGACTTTTTGTCGGGTGAACCTGGATCCGGGCCTTTTCCCGTTTCGAGAGTCTGGCCCGTAATTCGGTTGCGATCCGTTCAGCCACCTCGGTTTGGAGGGCAAACAAATCGGTAATCTCACGATCGAATGTGTCCCCCCAAACATGGGTATCGGTTTGGGCATTGATCAACTGAGCATTGACTCGGACGCGGTTACCAGAACGCCGCACGCTTCCCTCCAGGATGTGGGCGACTCCGAGAGTCGCGCCGATCTCGCGCAAGTTACGCGCGCCGTCCCGGTACTGGCGCACGGAGGTGCGGCTGATGACTTTCAGATCGGCCACCTTGGCCAGGCTGGACAGGATATCGTCTTGAATGCCGTCCGCGAAATAGGTGTTCTCCTGGTCGTCGCTGAGATTTTCGAACGGCAGAACAGCAATGCTTTTTTCCGGCGCTGTGTTCGCAGGCAAACTTTTGACCGGCAGCTCTTCGGTTCGCTTGATTCCTTGGGCGGTGAGATCGAAAGCCCAGGAAAGAACCAGGGCGACCGGAAAGCCGAGGACGAGGACGACGATAACCAAACGGATTGCCCAATTGGGGATATCAAAAAACGGGAACACCTGAGTGGCGATTTGAATCAGCAACCAGCTCACCACCGCGTAGGCAATGGCCACCCGGTAGACTTTCCGCCGCTTTAGTTCGGAAAAAAGATTCGCCATCGCACCTATTATTTAACATGGGTAACGCACCCTTCCCAGTGCAAGCAACGCTTCCCGCTGGAGGCAGGCCGGGCCGGGCAATTTGCATGGGGAATTATCCCGTGAGACATGCAGGCGAATGGCGAGCCCGCGCGAGCAACCTGCCAAATCCAACCAGATTTCCGGTCTGCTGGCAGGGATCGCGGCTTTCACGACCTGGGGGTTAATTCCCGGATATTGGAAACTCCTGAAAACGGTTCCGGCAACGGAAATCCTTGCCCATCGCTATATTTGGACCAGTCTGTTTCTGGTTGGCCTGCTGACCTGGCAGCGGCGCTGGAGTGAGGTCAGGGCTAACCTGGGTTCTCGCCGGGCCGTTCTCTATTGCCTGGCCAGTGGATCGATAATCTCAGTCAACTGGCTGCTGTTTATCTGGGCGGTGATCATTGGGCGAATCATCGAGACCAGTCTCGGCTATTTCATGACTCCGCTGTTCAGTGTTGTGTTGGGCGCAATTTTTTTTCGGGAACGACTTACCCGCTTGCAGGTCGCCTCGGTTTGTCTCGCCGCCCTGGGTGTGCTGAATCTGACGTTCGGTTTTGGGCGCTTTCCCTGGATCGCGCTGGCCTTATGTTTGGCCTTTGGCATTTACGGTCTGCTCCGGAAAAAATCGGGAACGGCTCCGATACCCGGATTATTCTTCGAAACGATTCTGCTGACGCCGGTCGCGCTGGCATACCTGGTGTTGTTAGGCAGCCGGGCCGAACTGGTTTTCGGGCGTGGCCAAATCTTACTGTCGGTCTTGCTGGTCACCACCGGAGTAGTCACGGCCGTGCCGATGGTCTGGTTTGGTCATGCCGCGCGTCATTTGCGTCTGGCTACGGTTGGATTCCTGCAGTATCTGTCTCCCACATTCTCCTTTCTCCTTGGTGTTTTTGTCTTTCACGAACCTTTCACTCGCGGCCAGTTGATTACCTTCAGTATGATTTGGGGCGCTCTTGCCATCTTTAGCTTTGAGGCAGCCAGCCGCTGGCGCTCAGCCCGGGTCCGCCGAGCGGTAGCCGAAACGGTTTACGAACATCCGGTGTAAGGTAGCAACCGGCCTATGGCTGGTTTTCAAAGGCGCGGAGCCAAGCGCGATGAGTAAGAGTAGGAGCAGGAGTAGGATCTTGCCTCACCTTGATCCTATCCCTGAGGGAGAGGCCCCTATCTGTGTTAACCTGCGAGATCCGCGGACGAGATCCCCTCACTATACAGGCACCTGCGAGCAGGCGCACCCGCCGATGGCGATTGAGGTCAATCGCCTCTACCTGGTATTGAAATGAAACCCTGCTCACGTAGAATAGCGACGGGTTGATGAAGAAAGACGATTTTGATTACGCGGTCGAAAACACCCAGGTGATTCTCGCCCCGGAACGCCAAATCGCCACCTTCGGCTGCACCAGCTTTCAATTTTATCTAATCTCTGAGTTGATGGACCACGTCGATCAGGTCCGGGTCCGGAATGGGAAGATCCACGCCGAACGCCCGCAGATTCTTACCCCCGAACATTTCCGCCGGGTTCTTCTGGAGGGGTTCGGGGAGAAAGCCCAACATTATGTCGATCAGTTGCACGAGCATTTGCGCAACGTCGCGGTGCTGCGCTACGGATTTCAATTTCGCAAGACAGACGTAACCGAAGAGACCATTCGGGATTCGATCGAAGCCGTCATCAACCGCACGAAGCACCGGGTGGAAAACGCCAACGAACCCCTGAGTGCCGTGATTCAGGGAGTCGATGATGCCTGGGAAGTTTGCCTGTTAAAGTTTACGATCGACATGATCGAGCGCTCGTCCGGCGGGAACATAGGCGATTTCCAGAAGCGCGGGTTGCTTTGAGACGGGCTGAGCGCACCTATGAAGATTTATTTGGTGACTTCGAGTATTGTCGTTCTGGCCCTGTTTTCCTGCTCGAGGTCGACCGGAAGCGAATTACGATTGGCGCTCGCTCCCCGGATCAGCCTGGCCAAGGATTGGCCGGTCTATAGCGAAGATACCGTCGATTTTTACGGGACCAACATTGCTTTAATAACGAGCAAACTTCTGCGGGACCGGGCGGAAGCGCAGTTGCGCAAACCGCTTCCCGCTTCCCTGCGAGTCGAGGCAAAGCGCGTCCCAAACACCTCCATCATTTCGGTGGTGGCGTCGGGGGCCGACGATTCGATCACAACCGCATTTTTGTCCGCTCTGTTCGACCAATTCATCCGGTTCAAGCACGACCAAAAGGCAAAGTATTATCGCGATTCGGTCATCGCCATTGACCGAGCCCTCTCTTATGTGCCTCCCGAATACGCCAAACAGCTTGAAGCATACAAGGAGCAGCTGGTGATTGCGTCCCTGCTCGATGTGAGACCCGATTTCGAGCGGATCGAGTACTAGAATCCTGCAAAGATTTCGGGAGTGCCTGGGGCCGGCCGCCGAAACGAGCAGGGCGGCGGATGAAACCATCCCGGCCGGCTGGGAATCGCCGGCTAAAGCGAAGCGGGCCAGCTCCTGCGGTTGCGCAACGTTCTCTGGAGCGCCTTCAACCGCGCGGACAACGTGAACTCGACCTTCTTTTCCACGCCGGCAAGGTTGGAGATGGGAAAGTCAGTGGTGCTGCCGGTTCGCACGGACTGATCCGGCAAGATCCAGTCGATCGGAATCGCGGCGCAGCCTTCAGTCGGACACTGAAGGTGCAACGGGCCGTAGCCGCGGGTGCCGCCCGATACCTCAATTTGACGTCCGGTAATGGTCTTCCCGCAAACCAAACACTGCCGCTCGTCGTCGAGCGAACTCCATTTGCGAAATCGATCGAGGCGCCGGAGGAGATCCAGTTTATCTTCAGGCAAAAGTCTGATCGTCGATCTGATAGAAGCAGGATGAAGCGCCCTGCGCTTTTCGACAATCGGGCGAGGGCCGGAACAACAGATAGGTCGAAGCCTTACTCGGTGTCCGGCTCACCGTCGTGACTGCCGCGGTTTCCAAAAAAACGGCGCCTGAGAAACAGCGGCGTCGAATCTGATTGGCAAACCCAATTCCGAACAGGACAATTGGAAGCGTGCAACCGCGATATTTCGAAGATCTCAAGGCCGGCGCCCACTTCGAATCGAAGCCATTGGCTGTGCCGGGAAAGGCGATTATCGAATTCGCCGAAAAGTTCGATCCTCAAATGTTTCACCTCGACCCGAAGTCGGCCGAGCGCACGATCTTCAAGGGCCTCGTCGCCAGTGGCTGGCATACCGCAGCCATGACCATGCGCTTGTTTGTCCAGACCCTGAGCTTTGCCGAAGGCGCAGTTGGACTCGGCGTGGACGAGCTTCGTTGGCCTAACGCGGTTCGCCCGGATGATTCTATCCGGGTGGAGACTGAAATTCTGGGGGTGCGCCCGTCTCGCTCGAAATCTAGCTACGGGATTGTTCACCTGCGGAACATCACAAAAAATCAACGGGGCGAAATTGTGCAGACCATGACCGCCCACGCGATGATACCGCGGCGCTTCGAAAAAGCCGGAAATCAATCCGCGGCCGGCCGGGGTTGAACCTGGCGGACGTGGGGGGCGGCCAGGGCCTGCGGTTTCTCTCACCGGTTGCGATACCGCCGCATCAGTTGAAAGAAACGGATAGTATCGCGAACGGGATGAATGCTGCTGACCTCGTCGGAATAGACCGTGGTAATGGGCACCGATTTGATTCGGAAACCTTTCCGGCTGGCGACGATCAACATTTCCGTCTCGTAATCGAAGCGGTTCGCGCCGCCGAGCAGTTCCGGAACGATCTGGCGGTGCACCATCCGAAAACCGCATTGGGTATCTGGAATGGGTTGGCCGCAGAAGCGGCTGATTCTGCTGCTCATGTAGCGGTTAACCAGGCGGCGAACCAAAGGCATGGCCGAGACATCTTCCATCCGGTTACCCAACAATATCAGAGCATCGGATGATGCCGCTGCCTGGATCAGGCGCTGAATTTCTTCGGGACGATGCTGCCCATCAGCGTCGAGAATAACGATCCAGCTGAATTGGCGATCGAACCAATGGCGCAGCCCGGTCTTGATCGATTCGCCTTTGCCCCGGTTTTTTGGATGGACGATCACCTCAGCGCCGGCTTCCCGGGCCCGGGCTGCGGTCTGGTCGGCCGAGCCGTCATCGACCACCAGAACATGATCGAGTTGCTGCCGTGTCCGCTGCACGACGCCGGCAATATGCTTTTGCTCGTTGTAGGCCGGAATGACCGCCGCGGTAGTTGGGGGCGGACCGGCCACCTCCATGTTCAACGAGCAACCGGGTGAAAATCGGCCGCGTGATAGGAGCTGCGGACGAGTGGACCGGAAGCGACATGCTCGAACCCTTTGTTGCGAGCGATTTGGCCGTAGGCATCAAATTGGGCCGGGGCGATGTATTCGACTACCGGCAAATGCGCGGGGGTTGGGCGCAGATACTGGCCCATGGTCAAAACCTGGCAGCCGGCTGCGCGCAAATCGTCCATTGCCCGGAAGAGTTCCGGCTCGGTTTCACCGAGGCCAAGCATAACCCCGCTTTTCGTGACCGTTTTTGGAGAGAGTTGCTTGGCTCGCTCCAGGACTTTCAACGACGTGCGATACCTCGCCCGCGAACGCACCAGCGGGGTCAGGCGCTCGACCGTTTCCAGATTGTGATTATAGATATCCGGTCCGGCATCGAGCACCGCCTGGATGCACCAATCTTGAGCGTGAAAATCCGGCACGAGCACTTCCACGATCACGGAAGGATCCATTCCCCGAATAGCGGCGATGACGCGGCCAAAATGGTTCGCTCCTCCATCTTTTAGATCGTCGCGCGCCACTGCGGTTATTACGACATGCTTCAAATTCAACCGGCGGACCGCTTTGGCCACGCGCTCGGGCTCGTTCTCTTCCAAAGCAAAAGGCTTCGCCGTGGTTACCGCGCAAAAACCACAGGCGCGGGTGCAGCGGTCCCCTGCAATCATGAACGTAGCGGTGCCCTGGCTCCAGCATTCCCACCGATTGGGACAATGGGCGCTTTCGCAAACAGTATGGAGGCGCAGGTCGGAAATGAGGGCTTTGGTGGAAAAGAAGACCGGGTTGGATGGCAACCGGACCTTGATCCAGGGCGGCTTTTGAGGCTGATGCAACGCCGGATCTATCTTCGCGCAGGACATGGCGGGAAAAGTTACATCGTTAAAGATGTTACAAAAGTTAAATCAGTAACTCTCCCCGGAGCACGGCGGTTATCGATCGCCCCTACAACTTCGTCCGCCCGGACAAGGCCTGATACAGGGTCAATTCATCGGCTGATTCCAGGCCGCCGCCGGCGGGAAGACCATGGGCAATTCGGGTCAACGCGACCGGTTTATCTTTCAGCAGATCGACAATGTAATTGGTAGTGGCTTCCCCTTCGACATCGGCAGCCAAAGCAAAAATGATTTCCGAGAATGTCTCCTTCTCCACCCGGTCGAGCAACTCTTTGATCCGCAAATCCTCCGGACCGACATGATCGAGCGGAGCGATCCGGCCACCTAACGAATGGTAGCGACCGCGAAACGCGCTTGTCTTTTCGAGCGGCAGAATGTCGGTGGCCTGTTCGACAACACAGAGAGAGTCCTGAACCCGATTCGGATCGGCGCAAATGTCACAGAGTTCATTGGTCGTAAAAAAACCGCAAAGGGTGCAGGGGCGGATGGTTTGCCTGGTTGTGGTAATGGCCCGGGCAATATGATCCGGTTGATCGCCCCGGACTTGAACGATCCAAAGGGCAATCCGTTCGGCTGAACGCGGGCCGATTCCCGGCATTTGGCGCAATTGGACGATGAGATCGCGCAATCCGGCTGGATATTCCGTTTTCCTCAAAACAGTTGCCGGCCTTATTCGGGCGCGCTGGTCAAATGCAGAGCCAACGTTTCCAGGCGGCGAAGGTACAACTGCAAGGGAGCGTCGTCGTCCTGGTCGGGAACGCGCGCTTTTTGAAATTCGGTGTAGGCCTCAGCCCATCGTTTCTCGCGATACAGCACCACCCCGTTCCAGAAAAAGTCGCGCCGGGCGATATGCTCCGGCCTGGCTTCGGCAGCGAGCCAGAGCGGCTCATAAATCTCATGGCGTTCCTGGGAGTTTACGCCGCTGAGGAAGTCGATCGGACGGGCGACAATGTGTTTGCTGGCCAATTCGAATGTGCGCGGACCAATAAGAATCCGAGAGCCGTAAAATCGGTTGGCCACGCAAAACCGGCGCGCCAATTCCATCGGTTCGCCGCTGGTCAGCAAACCCGGCCGTTCGCCATTCTGGAGCGGAGCGACAATAATAGTTCCGGAACTGACGCCCAAGTGGACATCGCACTTCCCAAAAAAATCGCCGTTGTTCTCCTGGCGGGTTTTGCGAAACGAATCGACCAGATCGAGGGACACCCGAACCGCCTTGTCGGCATGATCGGACCCTCCACCCGGAAAACCAAAGACCGCGACGACTCCCTCCCCGTCCGCCGCCTGGATATAGCCGCCCGCTTCCAACAGCAGTTGCGTGGTCCGCCGAATGAACTTTTCGGTCGCCTCGGCGAAAACCGCCGGCTCCGACTCTTCAGCCAAATCGTATTTGTTGGCGATATCGCAGACGACCACGGTGGCGTCGTGGGCGCGGGGGCGCAGGTCGAGGTTAACGTCGCCTTCAATCAGACCGCGAAGTTCGCCCTTGGACAAGCGACCCGCGAAAAAGGTTTTGACCACATGGGACCGGCTTCTCCGGGAAAATGCGACCCAGCGTTCGGCGAACAGAAACGCGAGCAGGATGGCGCCGATGGAGGGCACAGGTTGAAAAGCGATCCGATAAAGGCCGCAGACCCAGGCGGCGACAACCAGTTCGACCAGCAGAATCAAGACCAGCAATCCGATGCGGCCGCGTTGACGGCTGGTCAAGGTCAACCACCCGATACCGAAAGCGAGAACGAACCCGAGCAGGTAAATCCAAGCCAGGCCCACGGTTGTGGCCGGGCCCCGGCCATGCAACACGATCGAGGCAATCAGTTGATCGATCCGGGCAAGAACACCGGCTGCCTGGAGAATCCCGGCCAACCCGGCGGCGACCCCGCCAACGATCAAAGCAACTACGAACGAGCGTTTCATCGAAATTACGAAGTCCGAGCGGCAGCCACTGGATAATATGACTGCATCACGAGTTCGCTCAAAAATTTATCCGGCTCATCCACCGCCCCCGGAGTAAGGACAAATTCCTTCTGGCCGGTGTTTTTCTGAATCAGACTCAAGCCAAATTGATAGTCCTTAAACAGATGTTCGCAAAGCTCCGGCATCGCCATGCGCTCAGCCTGGGCCCGTTCAACCAGACGGCCCATGGCTTTTTCCTCAAAAACCAAGTCCAGCCCGTGGTCGTTCCTGAATTTTTCGGCAAACCGGAGCGCGCCCGCCTCCAGGGCCTGCGCCTCCTGCCTGTATCCTTCGCTCATCAATCGCTCCAGCACTCGTTTCGGCTCGCGAACCAATTCGGCGGTGACCCGCAGCTGGGTCAATCCCGAGCCCGCCAGGTAATATTTGTAGTCGCGAAATAATTTTTCAAACACGGTCAGCAAACCGCGGGCGCCAGTTTTCTCCCCGGCAGCCGCTTCCGCGATCAACCGAAGCGCTTCATCCTCAAAGCTGATTTCAATTCCGTAGGCCCGGAAAGCCCGTTCGTATTGCCGGAGAATGCTGCCTTCGGAAAATTTCATGACCTTATAAAGGTCGTTCGCGTCCAGATCTTCGCACACCACCCGGACTGGCAGACGCCCGATGAATTCCGGTTCGAACCCGTATTCGACAAAATCCCGGGTCGTCACATGCTGAAAAAGTTCGTTATCCATCACCGAGACCGGTTCGGCCCGAAATCCGATCTGACTCCGCGAAATGCGGCGAGAGACCTGTTCTTTCAATCGTTCAAATGCGCCGCTCACGACAAAAAGAATGTGCCGGGTGTTGATCGTGTCCCGTTTGGCCTTGCCCCGCTTCTGGAATTCGAACGCGGCCTGCAATTGGGCCTGGAGATCGTTCATGCTCCGGACCGGCACTTCCGTTTCCTCCATCAGTTTGAGCAGCGTCGTTTGCACTCCCCGACCACTGACGTCCCGTCCCATCATGTTCCCGGTGGAAGCAATCTTGTCGATTTCGTCGATATAAATAATCCCGAACTGGGCCAGGTTCACGTCGCCCTCCGCTTTGTGGACGAGCTCGCGGACCAGGTCTTCCACATCCCCGCCCACGTACCCGGTCTCGCTGAACTTGGTCGCGTCCGCCTTCACGAACGGAACTTTAATCAGCTCCGCGATATGCTTGATCAAATAGGTCTTCCCCACCCCGGTCGGGCCGACCAAAATAATGTTCTGCTTGGTATACTCGGTTTCGCTGGCGCGAACCGGGTCTTCCTTTTCCAGGTGCCGCAAGAACTTGGCATGATTGTAATGATCGCACACCGCGATCGACAGCACCTTTTTCGCTTCATCCTGCTTAATCACGAACCGGTCGAGGTGCGCTTTGATATCTCGCGGCAGAAAATCAAAAATAAGCTCTTCGCCATCCGGCTTGGCCGGTTTCTCTTCGCCGCCCGCTTCGGCGGGTTCGGGGGCAGGAAAGGTGGCGACCGAAACCCGATCGCCGAAATTCGATTTCATGAATTCCGCGATCTTCGACTTTAGCTCTTCGGGCGAAGGAAACGGTGGTGGGTTTTGTTCCATGGCTGCGACAAAAGGTCGCGCGAAAATCTATTAGCGCAAAGGTTGCTGTAAATTTGATTGCCCAGCGCGGATTTTGTTCATTTCCGAACAGGCGGTAATTCCGGATCAAAGGCCGCCATTTCAATAATCACGGTTCGGAGCCGGGCCGCGCCAACGTCCCGGCCGCCAAAACATACCCAGAATCGCCGGCAATCAAAGCCCGCTCCTTGGCTGCGGAAAATGTTGAAGCCAATCGCGGCCGATTCCAGTAACATGAAGGGATGCAGATCCGCGCCCGATTTCTCCTTGGCGTCTGTTCGGTCATGGCAAGCGTGGCCGCGGTTTGGGCGGACGACTCGGCCATGAACGACGGCGCGTTCGGTCCTGAGCCGCTCGGTGGGTTCGGGGGCAAGGAGAGCATCATCGCGATGACTTCCGAGCATCTCGAGTTCAAGATGGGGCGCCAGTTTACCGAGGTGACAGCCCGGTTCACCTTTCGCAGCGCCAAACCGGGTTCGCCGGCCAAACAGATCGTTGGTTTCCCCGATGTCGGCGCGGCGGTTGAGGAAAGCCAACGGCGCGATCCATCGGAGCAGGCAAGCTGGCATAACCACGATAACACCGCCGGCGTCTTACAGGAGCTGCGGACCTTCCTTGATGGGGCCGAGGTAAAATCGAAGTTGAAATACGATTACATCAAAACCGGGGCAGATGGCGCCTGGCAGGCGGCGACACCGCAGACCGGTTACCTTATGGCCTGGCATGTGGTGCCGGTAAGCTTTCC
Organism: uncultured Verrucomicrobiae bacterium; assembly: GCA_963728975.1. Classification (GTDB taxonomy): domain Bacteria; phylum Verrucomicrobiota; class Verrucomicrobiia; order Chthoniobacterales; family UBA10450; genus DATFCK01. Next base: position 77,063 of record CAVSMF010000006.1, on the reverse strand, counting down.
GCCCGGACGCGACGTCGTGATCGAACGCAAATATCGGACCGCCAATGGCAGCGCAGTCTACGGGATCACCTCCTTCGCATATATCACCCACACCGGCTCGAACTGGCGGGGCCCGATCGGCGAACTCACCGCGGATGTAGAGTTTCGAGACGGCCTGAGCATAAAGGACCTGGCCTGGAACGACGCCTCGCTGCCAAAATTTCAAAAAATATCCAGCTGGTTTTCCCAACCCGACCGATCCGAATGGACCGTGCCCGACTCAACTCATATGCATTTGGTTTGGCGCGATTTTGAACCGCGCGATCAAGTGAATCGGCGCGCCATTATCCTGATGACCAAAGCCACTCAGCGCGTCGAGGATGACTAGAACCGATCTCCTAAATCGGGAAAGGTGCGTTGCTGGAGATTTGGGGTTGGGGCAAGGCGCGAGGAGGGAGAATATCCTTTATGGATCTTTGAACGACGAGCAACGCAGCCTCGGCGACAAAGATCCAGCAACCCTTCGGGCTAAGCACTCGTTCCCTATTTATGAGATGGGTTCTACAACCCGGACGGCCTAGCCCCTGGTCGAAGAGCCGACGTCTGCGGGTAGCCGAACCAGGGAGAGCAATTATTTGAAAGCGCCGGATCGGTCCCGGTCTAGCGCGATTTCGCCACGCGGTCCGAATTCTTGCTCAAGATCGCGTCCAGACTCTGAAGAACCTTCGCCGGGCCGACATATTTTCCGCCTTGATAGCTGCTTGCGATGACCTTGCCGCTGCTGTCTACCAGAACCAGGTCGGGGATTCCCGAACCGGCGTATTTATTGATCGCCGGTTTGGCGGCGATCTTCTGATAATCGATGGCCGGCCACGGCATGTCGGTATCGCGCATATAGGTTTCCATTCCAAAAGGAGTTTTGTCGCGGCTGACAAAAACAAGCTCGAACTCGGGATGTTTCGGCGCCACCTCATTATAGTACTGGACCAGCTTGGGGGTGAATTTGCGACAAGGCGCGCACCAATGAGCGGAGAAGTAAAACAGAAAGAGCTTTTTGTTTTCCAGGCTGGAATCGTCAAACCGGTTTACCACGCCGTTATGCCACTGAACCAGGTCGCCCTTGAGCTGTTGATAAATCTGCTGTTCGTCGACCAATTGCTTGACCGCTTCGGCCGCGCGAGTACGGGCCAATTGCTCCTGATACAGGGTGTCAAAGTGGCGGGCCGCTTGCGCTTGTCTGGCGCGCCGGTCCGCCTCGGCCTGTCTCTCTTGCTTGGCCCGGGCGGCTGCTTCCGGCGACACGGAATAGTGTCCGCTTCGAAGTGCCCCAAGCAGGTCCGGGGTAGCGCCGGAATGAATCAGCTGCATTTCACTACTGGCATCGAACGTGTCGGCAAAGTGGCGGAGAGCCAGTTCCTGGAGAATGGTTTTGCTCGAATAACCGGTGCGCAGCATGAGGCTTATATCGCTGGTGGTCATGGGGAGCGGAGCGGCTTGGGAAAAAAAGCCGGATGACAAGACTAGCAGGGCGATCAGAAGCAGACGCATTTTCCATAGAAATTAGCAGAACATGCGCCAGATGAAGTCGCTTCCGCCTCGCTCATGCCGGCCAATGCGACGCGAACCACTTTCCGAGTTCGAAGCCTCGAAAAGGACAAGGTAAAAACCTGCGCCACCTCCCTAATGCACAAGCATTGGGGCCTGGTCGCGATACTCCGGTTTTTCTTTGGCCGCCTCCGCCGCCAGCTTTCGCGCTTCTTCGGATTGTCCGGTTTCGCTTGCGTAGACCGCGCACAACCAATTGCGCTCCGCCGCATCCGGTCCACTGGGTTTAATGAAAGAAGCCGAAACCTTGAGCAAGGTTTCATGCGAAAGCCGCCCCCAGGGCAGTTGGGCTTCGCCGTAGGGAAGCTTCATCGTCAGATTGCTGTCAGTGGCCCGGAGAATGCCGGTGTATTGCACCCCGGTTCTGTCCGTAACCGCACCTGAAAAATGACTGCGATTCAGGTCCTCGATGAGCTGTTTTTTCCACTGTCTCAGCCACAGCGGTTTTTTTCGGGCGAGCTCCCGGGCCGTTTCTTCTGTCCGTTTCTGCTGGTCCCGTTCGCGGTTTTCGCGTTCGGTCTTCTCCCGGAGCGCGATCTCATGGGCCAGGGTTGTTTCCGCTACATAAATCTGATCGGAAAGCGGGCTCCGTGTTTTGAATTGCTTGTTTCTGATGATGTTGCGCGTGGTTTCCAGATGTTTGGCCAAGGCAGCAGGATCATGAGCCTGGTCGCCCTCTTTTTTCCATTCCAGGTAGAGCTTGCAATCCTGAAGGTACTTTTGCGCGATCGGTTTGTAATCGCCGATCCAGCTAAATTTGCCAGTTGGCGTGGCGCTCACAAATTGCTCCAGCCAGGACCGGGCGGCCTCGGCATCGGATTGTCCGATGTCTTTCAATCCAAACAGAAGGAAACTGAAGCTTGAATACGGGGCGGGGTTGTTAGGGCCTGGTTTGGCTGGGATTGCTCCGGATGCCAGAAGCGTCCGCGACGTCTTCATAAAAAACTGGGCGAGCCCGCTATCCTCGCCGGTGAATCCAGTTTCGCCGGCATTCTCCACATCTTGAAAAGATTGCCGGGCAAGCGAACTCTCCTGGCCAATCATCGCGGCAAGCCCTTGCTGAAACCGGGCCCAATCGTAGAGCGGTTGTTTCCCTCGCGCATCGGTCGCGACCCGGGCGAAGGCGGCGCCGGCCACGCGGTAATGGTTCCGCAATAATTCTTTGCGGCCTTGCGCCGCCTGCGCTTCCAGGGGAGCGAGGGCCACCAGTTGTTCCGTGCGGGCGGCGGCAGCAGTGAGCGCGCGCTGGCTATGCTTTCCCGTCATGATCGCCCACACCCCCACCCCAATCAACGCCACCAGCAAGACCGCAACTCCGATGATCCAGGGCAGCTTGCTCCTGCGTCTGGCCAGAAACTCCTCTTTCCCGGTCAGCAATCCGTAGGCATTCTCGAGCTCTCTCACCAGCTCGTCGTAGGAAGAAAATCGCCGGGCCGGATCGGGCGCGATCATCCGGTTAAGGATCCGCACCGTTGGCGCCGAAACCTTCGGAGCGGCTTTGCTCAAATCGAGCGGATGATCCTTGAGACTGCGCAGCGTCACCGCCGAATTTGTTTCTCCTTCAATCGGGGCGCGCCCGGCAATGGCGTGAAATAAAGTTGCGCCCAGACTGTAAATGTCGCTTCGGAAATCTTCCGCCTCGTTATTTAGCCGTTCCGGCGCAACGTAGTACGGTGTTCCCCAAATTTCGCCCCGGACTTCCGCTCCTTCGGCCGCCACCCCGGCCAACCCGAAATCGCCGATTTTGGCGGTGTGCTCGTCTGCGAAAAGAATATTAGCCGGCTTAACGTCCCGATGAATCAAATCCTTGGCGTAAGCCGCTCGCAATCCCTTGGCTACTTGAATGCCGGCTTCCAGAACCAGTTCCTCCGACAACTGTTTTTTCTGTTCGATAAAATCGTCAAGACTCCCATGGTCGACCAGCTCCATCACCAGATAAAATTGGCCGTGATCGAGCCCGGAGGAAAAAACCTGGACCACATTGGGGTGATTCACCGAAGCGGCGACGCGGGCTTCCTGCTGCAACCGGGCGGCATGGTCGATGCCGTCACCCAGATCCTTCCGCAACAGCTTCAAAGCGACCAGCCGGTCGAGCAGTGTATCGCGGGCTTTGTAGACCGTTCCCATCCCGCCGATGCCGACCGTCTCGAGCAAAACGAACTGGTCGAACGAGCGTTCCGCCCGGACTTTCTCCCCGCAATGAGGGCATTCCACCCGAGCCAGCGGTTCAGCATCGCCGGTATCAACCGTGCGGCCGCAACCCGGGCAGGTCTGCTGCAACAAGGAAGTCTCTTTGGTGGCCACCGACGCGATTGTAACATTCAGTAGTTTCGAAGCAAAGAAAGGCCGAGCCGAATTGAAAGAGAATGCCGGTTTCACCGTCCATCTGATTGTCCCGAAAGAGTCCGGCGGATTGCGCCTCGATCGATTCCTGGCCAATCAGCTGCCCCGGTTTTCGCGGTCGCGCATTCAGCAATTTATCCGCGCAGGAAACGCGCGGCTCAACGGCGGGCTGGCCAAACCGCGCGATTCGGTCCGGGCAGGCGACGAGGTTCGGTTGACCGAGCCGCCCCCGGAACAGATTGAGAGTCAACCGGAAGCAATCCCGCTGGATGCCCTTTTTGAAGATGACGACCTGGTGGTATTGAACAAGCCGGCCGGCCTGGTGGTGCATCCCGGCGCCGGACACCGGGAGCACACCCTGGTCAACGCGCTCCTGCACCATTGCCGGACTCTATCGGGCATCGGCGGGAAGGAGCGTCCCGGGATTGTGCATCGCCTCGACAAGGAGACGAGCGGCTGTCTGGTGGTGGCCAAGACCGACGAAGCCCATCGCGGTCTTTCCCAGCAATTTGCGGCGCGAACGGTCGAGAAAATCTACCTCGCCCTTGTCGCCGGGAGATTGAAAAATGCCACCGGCGTAATCGAAGAGAAGATTGGCCGCCACCCGGTTCATCGCCGGCGAATGTCGGTCGCTTTATCGCGGGGACGCGAAGCCAGAACCGATTATCGCGTGGTCCGCGCCAGCGCGCAGGCAAGTCTGGTTGAATGCCGCCTGCACAGCGGCCGCACCCATCAGATTCGGGTCCACCTGCATCATCTCGGCCATCCCGTTTTGGGAGATCGCGTTTACGGGCCCAAACCCTCCCGGATTTATCCCCGCCAGATGTTGCACGCCTGGAAGCTCGGTTTCCGCCACCCGCGGACTGGGGAATGGAAAACCTTCCAAGCGCCGCTGCCGGAGGATTTCGAGCAAGCGATCGCAGCGGCTTGAATCCACGGGACGCCGCGGCCTCTTGCCGGATGCTTCAAATGGGGGGCCTCCAACCCGGGAGACACCGCCGCTCTTGCCTACTCATCAAACCCCGGCCTAACGAACTTTCGGGCGTTTGGAAACATCGTTTCGGTCCCTTGCCGCAACCGGGCAAGCTGACACAGTAAATCGAGAATCGTGTCTTCGTGCTCGGAAAGCGAGCCCCGCAGCCCCGCCCATGCCGCAATCGAACGGTCGATGGCGATGAGCGCGACTTTGGCCGTGCCGTCCGAATCTTTTGGAAACGCCCGCATCTCGGGGTCTCTCTCCATCTTTTCCTCCGCCCGCGAGGAAATTGCCCGGGAGAGCTTCACATAAATGAAATGTTGGTACCAGCGAACGACCTCGACGTAATCCTGGATGGCGTTGAGTTCCGTGCCAGGCTGACCAATCGCCAGCCGGGCCTCGGTTTCGAGCTCGATGCCTTTGGCCTCGAACGCGGGTGCAGCCGCCTTCATCCAGCGATTCACTGCCTCGAGATAATCCATCGCGGCTTTTGGCAAAGCCTGGTTCCTTACTTCGCGCCGCCGCAGCTGCCTTTCGTGGGCAAGGGTTTCCGCCCGCAGATCCGGCGCATCGAAATCGACCCCCATTTCCCGGGCGCTTTCTTTCACCATCTCAATCGTCTGTTGAAAAACCCCGTGGAGATGTTTCCAGAACTTCTCGTTTTGAAGATCGTCTGCTTCTCCGCTAGCAAGCCCCGCGGCTTGTTCCATGGCGAAATTTAAACAACGACTGCTGAAGGGGCAGCGCTCACACCACCGGTCGCAATAATTGTAGATGCCCGAAATGAAGCGAGGATCCTGGGCAAGCCGGCTAAGCTCCTGTGCATTCATCGCTTTTCGCTGGGTGTTTAGGAATCCTAGGGCGCGGCATTTGCCTCGTTAGTATCAGCTATTTGCCGCCTGTGCGACAAAATAGAACCCATTTCCTACATAGGAAACGGGTGGCGGTGCCAGAGATTTGGCGCTGCTCACAAAGCGGGAGGAGGGAGAATATCCTTCCTGGATCTTTGACCGGCGACCAAGACAATGGCAGCGCCAAAAATCGGCAACCCCTAGCGGCCGATAACAGAATCCGCCGGTGACTCGGCGTCGATCGGCGGTGGCGGTGTTTCGACCGGCGTTTTCCTGCTTTGTTTTTGCACCCGCTGGAGACCGGCCCGGGAGGCCGCGGCGTCCACCAGCTCCGCCACCCGTCTTTTCAGGGCATGCGCTCTGGTGGCAAGAAAAAGAAGAAAAACGGCATACGGGATAATCGACCAAAGATCGATTTGGGAGGCATTAAGCTGCCGATATATCAGGACGCTTAATGCCACCATGTTAAGCAGGACGGTGGTCGTAACAAACCGGTTGCGCAGCTTTACCCGGGTAAGGCAGTTCGGTCCCCCGTGGTACTCGGTGACCGTTTGCAAGGTGACGCTCCACCAAAAATTTCCGTAAATCTGGATGTCCCAGTCGTTCCAGCCGGTATCCGTGGAGTAACGCCAGTCTTCCTCGTCCAGAATCGCAAAAATGGCGCCGAGAAGATGATGCCGATCCTTGCCTTCTTCGCTCCAGTAAATCCGGCGGCGCGTTCCCCGGGCGGGTTGAATTTCGGCCGGTAAACGTTCGTGGGTCCGGATAACTTTTCTCGGGGTTCGTTTAAAGTGGAGCCAGGTAAAATAACGCGACCAGCCCCGGACGAGCGGCTGGACGAAAGCAAGCACCATCACCAGGAGTCGGGCATAGACGGTGTCGAATTTCGGTTCGATGCGCGCCCGCACCATATAGGAGAGGGCCACGCACAACGTGCCTCCGAACATCAAATAGGGAACGATCCGCAGCGCCGGCAGAAAAATTCCCAGCCCAAAAAGGAAAATGGTCAGGGCGAACCATTCGATGCTGCTGAGATAAGCGGCCACATCCGATTGTGGGGTTGGATAAATCGACTGAAAGAGTCCCTCGCCGAATATCCCGTGGTAAATAATCGGCCGATTGAGAAACCAGTTAAACCGGGGCGCACCATAAATCTGACCGCGCCATTTCGCCGCTCCGGTGGGACCGAAAAATACGAGATGCTTGAAACGGAGGAGCGATTCGGCTTCGCCATATCCTTCCTGTTGTTTGAAAAAAGCGCGGATGGTAAACCGCCGGTAATGCCACACCACCGCGGTCGGGCTGAACCCGATAACACAGCCGGCTTGCTGGAGTCGCCAGCAGAAATCGACATCGTCGCCGGCCTTGCGATATTCGCCGTCAAAGCCGCCGACGTTTTCAAAGGCCCAGCGCCAGAATGCCATGTTACAGCCGGGGATATGCTCGGCGATGGTATCGGTAAGGAGGACATGGCTGGGGCCGCCCGGCGCCGCCGCGACGCAGGCCTGAATCCATTGTTGAGCCGGCGGAGTCACGTTAGGTCCTCCGGCGCCGGCGAAGTCGTCGCTGACCAGGGCGCCGATCAAGTAATAGAGCCAGTCGACGTCGGCCATGCAGTCGGAATCGGTGTAAGCGAATACTTCGCCTTTGGCGGCGGTGGCCCCGGTGTTGCGGGCATGGCTCAGGCCGTGGTTCGCCTGGTGGATGTAGCGAACGTTGGGAAATCTCGCCGCAATCTCAGCCGTATTGTCGGTCGATCCGTCGTCGACCAGGATGATTTCATAACTCGGGTAATCCAGTTTACCTAACGACTCCAGACAGGCAGCCAGAGTCTGGCCGCCATTGTAGGAACAGACAATCACGGAAACAAATGGCGCCTTGGGCAACTCCGGCCGGGGGGCGCCGGCGCCGCCCTGTCCCAGCTTCTGTTTGACCGCGTAGAAGGCCTTCTTCGGACGTCGCTCCCGGGTCACAATTCCAAATGCCCAATCGGTAATTTCCTGTTCGCCCGTGAACCATTCGTCGGTCCAGGCGAAAAGAATCGTTCCGGCCAGACCGCAGCGAACAACACTTTCGATGTGCCAGCCAAGCATCTCGGCCTGCTCATCCTCGGAATGCCGAATGGTGTCCATCCCGAACTCGCCCAGAATCAGCGGCCGTTCCTCGGTTAGATTTTGCAGCCGCAACAAATAACGCTCGAATTCCCGCTGGTTGTGCAGGTAGACGTTGAAACAAAAGAAATCGAGATTCTGGGGCAGGAGATATTCGGTCGGCGGGTAGGTTGCGTAGGAAAAGAGGGCGGTGGAATCAATGGCCCGGCCCACCCGGACCAGGTGCTCCACAAACTCGGTTACCCGGCGCACCCCCAGCCAGCGGACCATCGTGCTCGATATTTCGTTTCCAACCAGGTAACCGAAAATCGCGCGATGCCCCGCATTGGCGTCGATGGCCCGGGTCAGAGAATCGACGATCGCCTGGCGGGCCGGGCGCTCCCGCAAAAATTCGATATGCTTCGACCAGGGAAGAGTAATAAGCACCCGGATATCGACCGCGGCGCAGCGATCCAGAAACCAAAGCGGAGGCGGATGGTAAATTCGGACCAGGTTCAACCCGGCTTCCTGCATCAGGGTCAGATCGGCATCGAGCTGCTGGGGGCGCCCCAGGTAATTGCCCTCGGAATCAGGCTTGAACGGCCCGTAGGTAACTCCTTTTACGAAGAATTTCCGGTCCCCCTCGAAGAAAAATTTGGCGACAGCGCGCACTCGCGGTTTTGCGCTCACAGCGGGTAAAGTGGCGCAAGTTTTCAACTTGCGCTTGTGAAAGTTCGCAACTTGGAAAGTTGCGCCACTTTTCTCGCCGTCCAGAACTGTAGGGAAGCAAGTGACGCGTTCTGACAGGAAGTGCCGGCTTAACCGCCGCCGGGTACGCACGCTTCCAGCGTGCCGGGTTCGGCATCCTGCCAAACCCATTGAGAATCGAGTCGGCGGCCGGGAAGCCGCCGCTCCTTGATTGCTAAAGACCTAACAGCGCCTCTCGGACCACTGCTGCCGTCCGCTCGATCTCATCCGCGGTATGCGCCGTCGAAATGAATCCGGTCTCGAATTGGGAGGGAGCAAAATAGACGCCGTGCTCGAGGCAGGCATGAAAGAACTGCGCGAACTTCTTCAGGTCGCTGCGTTGCGCTCCCGCCAGATCGGCAATCGGTCCCGAGGCAAAAAAGAGACAGAACATCGAGCCAATCCGGTGAAAGGTGAGCGGAACCTTTGCTCTGGCAATCGCCGCCCGGGTCAGCTCTTCAAATTGAGCGCCGCGTTCTTCCAGCAGTTTCCAGCCGTTAGTCCGCTCCAACTCGTGCAATTGGGCGAGCCCGGCGGCAAGAGCAAGCGGATTTCCGGACAGGGTCCCCGCCTGGTAAACCGGTCCGACCGGCGAAAGGCAATCCATTACCTCGGCCCGTCCCCCAAAAGCGCCGACCGGCAACCCGCCACCGATAATTTTTCCAAGCGCGGTGAGATCCGGTTTGATCCCGTAAATTTCCTGCGCCCCGCCGCGGGCCACCCGAAAACCGGTCATGACTTCGTCGAAAATCAGGAGCGCGCCGTGCCTGGCACATTCTTCGCGAAGGATGGCCAGGAATTTCTCGCCCGGAAAATAGAGACCCGCGTTCGCCGGAATCGGTTCCACGATCAGCGCCGCGATTTCGTTTGGATTGTCCCGAAAAGTTTGCCTAACGAGATCGGCGTTATTAAACGGAAGCGATATTGTCAGGTCGGCCAACGCCTGGGGCACACCGGCGCTGTCCGGACGGCCATGAGTCAGGGCGCCGCTCCCCGATTTGACCAGCAAGGCGTCGCCATGCCCATGGTAACAGCCGTCGAACTTGACGATCTTGTCCCGGCCGGTAAATCCGCGGGCCAGCCGGAGACAAGCCATGGTCGCTTCCGTGCCACTGTTGACCATCCGCACTTTCTCGATCGCCGGCAGCCAGTTGCAGATCAGCTCCGCCATCTCGACTTCGAGCGGATTGGGAATTCCAAAGCTCAACCCGCGGGCGGCGGCCTCGCAAACGGCGTCGACCACCACTTTTGGGGCGTGGCCGAGGACCGCCGGGCCCCAGCTTCCGACATAGTCGATGTATTCTTTCCCATCGACGTCCCAAATTCGGGCGCCTTTGGCCCGTTCCACAAAGAAAGGTTCGCCGCCCACGTTCCGGAAAGCGCGAACCGGCGAGTTGACTCCGCCGGGAATGTGTTCTTGGGCGGCGGCAAAAAGTTCAGCGGAACGGGGATTCATGTTCGAAACCGAATGTTCGACGCTGAAGGGCAAAGGTTCAACGCGCAACGCTTAACGCTCAACGCCCAACGCTCAACGGGCAACGGGCAACGGGCAACGGGCAACGCTCAACGCTCAACGCTCAACGCTCAACGCGCAACGCGCAACGCGCAACGCGCAACGCTCAACGCGCAACGTTCAACGCTCAACGCGCAACGCGCAACGCGCAACGTTCAACGCTCAACGCTCAACGCTCAACGCGCAACGCGCAACGCGCAACGCGCAACGGGCAACGCGCAACGTTCAACGCGCAACGCTCAACGCTCAACGCGCAACGCGCAACGTTCAACGCTCAACGCGCAACGTTCAACGCTCAACGCTCAACGCTCAACGCTCAACGCGCAACGGGCAACGGGCAACGGGCAACGGGCAACGGGCAACGGGCAACGCGCAACGCGCAACGCGCAACGTTCAACGCTCAACGCCCAACGCCCAACGCCCAACGCGCAACGCGCAACGTTCAACGCTCAACGTTCAACGCGCAACGCTCAACGCTCAACGTTCAACGCTCAACGTTCAACGCTCAACGTTCAATGCTCAACGCGCAACGGGCAACGGGCAACGGGCAATGTAGCCACGGCCCTGTGGGCCGTGCGCGCACCGGCCACAGGCCGGTGGCTACATACTGCGGTGACTCCATGTTCGCCCTCCGATGCACACCGCGTTGACACCGCAACCCGCCGGGCTAGTCTCATTCCCCGGTCGGCGGGGTAGCCAAGTGGTAAGGTCGCGGTCTGCAAAACCGCTATTCGCGGGTTCGATTCCCGCCCCCGCCTCAAATAAAAAAGTGTCTGCCGGTGGCTGGTCGCGGCAACGGACGCGATCCAGGAACGGGCAGAGGCACGTGCCGCCATGTGGCTCGGATGGTTCACAATTGGGGCCGGCAAAAATGGCGCGGCCGGCCTTAAAAGAACCAGCAGACGGCGAGACCGGCCCTGCGAAACTTATTTCTTGCAGCGGTGGGCACCCCGCCCGGATCCCCGGTCGCCGATCATTGGAGGAAATCCTCCTCCGGTTCGAAAGCTGGCGTCGCTGGCAAACGGCGGGCTCGGTTTTTGGGGGAATCGCGGGCGCAGGACGGCCTGCGCGGGAGCGCCCAGGAGAAGAACAAACACCAGACCGAGGAGAAGACAGATCAGCTCTTTCATATCTGGCGTGTCATTTTGCATCAAACCGGCCAGATAAGGCAACAGCGTTTTTCTGTCGTAGACGGAACAAAAACGGAGAGACCGGCGTGGGCGGAGAGGAACTCTACGGGTTAAGGTTCGCGGCAACAGGCCGCGAAGTGAGGGCAGAACACCCGCGCTCCCCTTTCCTAACGGCACTGCGGATGCTGTGATGCCGCTTATCACAGGGTATGCCGCCCGGGTACAGCGGAATTCGGTAATTGCCATATAACTTTCGTATTTCCGATTTCAAATTAGCTTCTTTCCCAATGCCACAATTTGCTTACCGGGCCCGAAATGCAGAGGGCGGTTTGGTTGAGGGCGTCGTCGATTGCGCCGACCGGGCCATAGCTATTCGGCAAATCGAACAGCTGCGTTGCATTCCGATCAAAATTGAGGCGGTCGCGACTGAAGCCAAAAGCAGCAACGGCGACGGAGCCGGGTCGAGGGCATCGACCCAGACGCTGAAAATCTCGCAATCTCAGCTGCTGATTTTCACCGAGCAATTGGCCCATCTCCTGAAAGCCGGGATGACCCTGGATGAGGGATTATCGATCCTAAAGAAACGGCTGAAACAGCCCCGGGTGCAGCAGATGACGAAAAGTTTGCACCAGGGCCTGGTCGATGGCCGCAGTTTTTCGCAATCGCTTCGCGAGTTTCCACGAATTTTTCCGGCAATCTATATCAACATGGTTGCGGCGGGGGAAGCGAGCGGAGCGCTATCTGAGATTCTTATGCGGCTGGTGAAGCATTTGACCCAGGCGAAAAGTCTGCGGGACAGGGTGCAGCAGGCGCTTATCTATCCGGCGGCGCTGGCCCTGGCGGGCACGGCGTTGGTCACAGTGTTCATCACCTTCATGGTGCCGCAGCTCAATCAGTTCATGTCGCAAACCGGCGGCGCGCTGCCGCTGCCCACGCGCATTCTGATCGAAGTGCATCATCTGATATTGAACTATTGGTGGGTGGCGGTCCTGATCGTTGTCGCTGCGGTGGTGGGCTTTCGCGCGTTTATCCGCAACGATGAAGGACGCATTGCCTGGGATCGTTTCCGGCTCAGCATTCCGGGGTATGGTCGAATCATTCGCCACCGGTATTACGCCCAATTCGCGCGGACTCTTGGCACCCTGATGGAGAACGGCATTCCCTTGCTGCGTTCGCTCGACCTGGTGACGGAGATAGCGGGGAATCGCTATCTTTCCGTAAAACTGACGGAAATGCGCAAGGCGGTGACCGACGGGGCGACTTTATCGGCGGCATTGAGTCGCCAGGAGCTTTTCCCGGAGTTGTTTACCGACATGATGGCGGTAGGCGAACAGACCGGCGATTTTGCCGCGACCATGCAGAACATTGCTGAAGTGTACGAGCGCGAGCTGGATCGGATCGTCCAGATTGTTTCCGAACTTATTCCGATCGCGATCATTGTTGTGATTGCAATTCTGGTGGGTTTAGTGGTTTATAGCATTCTTTCTGCTGTATTTCAGATGACACATAGCTTGCAGGTTCGTCCGCGATAATTTAGAATCGCCATGATTTACATGCTTAACCGGGTCGTTGCGCTTGCTCTTTTCATCGCCGCAACCTCCCTTCTTCAGGCCCAGGAAGCATTGACCGACGGTCTGCCCCCGTCCATTAACGATAGCAATATCGATCAAGCCACCCCCAGCAGTGCGTGGCTGGATCTGCGCCAGAATATCGCCGCGCATTCCAAACCGCAAAGCGCCCCAAGCTGGGTCGAATCGGTCGGCATGATCCCCCCCCAAACCAAAGACTCGAACCCGAAAACCGTGTTCCGGATTCGGGTGATACCGCCACCCGGCGATTATCATGTTTTGTTTTTCCGGCTCTTTTTTGATGATAAAGCCGCCGCCCGCCCCGAGCTGGTAGCGTGGGATGAGTCCGGCACCCAGGTTTTGCGGTCCGGCGAACTGGGCTCGGGAATCGATCTGCCCAGTTCCGATTCGGTCATCGTTCCGATGATGAACATCGCGGCTATTGACGTGGAAGTCCCCGGTGATGGAAGGACGGTGCGCGGAGCATATCTGGACTGGATGACCAGCAGCGAAGTGGTCCATCCAGTCAATGCTCTCCATCGCGACGTGATTCCGGAGCCGTTCTCGTCCCTTCCGCCCCTGCACGCTCCGGCGGAGGACATGGAACAATTTGGGACAGTCAAAGCGACACTGGCCGCCGAAGCGGTCCGGATCGGGCCGAGTCTTTCGGAAGGAGCAAGTTTCCAGTTTGGGATTGAAGCAGAGCCGCTGCTGGCCTTGCTGACGTTCGAGGTGGCCAATTCACGGATTGAGGCGCCGCCGGAAGTTTACGTTAACGGGCAGGACGTTGGTCCCGCCACCTTGACCCTGCCGGAATTGGCCGATCCCGGCTTTCGCGGCCAAACCGAATCGCTGATTAAAAAAATGCAGTTTAATTATACCGGCTGGATTCGGGCCCAGAAGATCGTCCCGATGGACACACTCAAGGTTGGCACCAACGACATCATCGTCTTGAGCGGCGGCGGAACCGCGACCTCGGCGATTCGAGGAACGCAGATCCAGTTAAAATATCTCTGGGATAAATCGGATTATTTGCTGCAGCCGGGACCCTGAACGGGTGCGTTCTGTTCGTCTCTGTGCTATTTTCGGGCGTGATTAGAGCAACCAGAACTTCGGGGCCGCCGGGATCGCCTGCTCGGCCCGGCGCGGTCGCAACCGTCAGTCAGCGAGTCGGGGGCTTTACCTTGCTGGAGATCATGCTGGTGGTCACCATCATCGCGCTGTTACTTGGCGCGGCCATTTACTGGCAAAGGGGAAACGTCGAGTACGCCCGGGCCACACGGGTGGACGCGGATGTTCAAGGCATCAACACCCAATTAAAATTGTACGAAAGCATGAACGGATTTTTCCCGACCACGGAGCAGGGGTTGCAGGCCCTGGTAATCCAACCGGACACCGATCCCAAACCGACGCGCTGGTATCAACTTTATTCCCAGATTCCGAAGGATCCCTGGCAAAATCCTTACGTCTATCGCTGCCCCGGAACCAAGAATCCAAACAACTACGATCTGTTTTCAGCCGGCCCGGATCGCAAACCGGACACCGCTGACGACCTCTGGGGCCAGTAACTGGAACCGGCAGCTTCCCTACTCGTCTTCTTCATCGGCCGGCTCGGGCGGCTTCGGAACAATCATCGGGGTGGCCGCGGCGGACATGTTCGGATTGCGCGGTATGATACCGCGGATGTGGGGGCGCGGGGTGGGCAAACTTGGAATCACCGGCCGGGTAATTGGGGTTGCAGCGGGGACGTTCCTTGGAGGGCGATAGGTTGTCGCAGGGGCATTCCCTTGAGGGCGATAGGTTGTCGGAGGACGAAAAGCCGACGGGGGCTGGGTTGCCGCGGCCGGAATAGGCGACGAAACCAGCGCCTGATTGAAACCAATCGTCGCAAATTGGCCGTCCTTACTGATTGTCGCCTTGGTTCCGCCGATCCTGTCCGACCAATCAATACTGGCGATAGCATAGCCATGTTCGTTCGGACCTTTCGTCGTGAGGTATTCCTTGAAGTTTCTATCGGCCAGGTTGCCCAAGGTCAGGAGATCGCCTTCCGAAGATCGCGCCGCATTGGCAATGTAGAGGTCCTTGGCAAAATTCGGAGTTGCCGCGGGCAAAGCCGCCGCAGTTGCAACCGCGAAAGGCGAATGCTCCAGCATGGCTTGATATTGCCCAAAATCGGCACGCTTCGGGATGACTTCAGCGCCCCGGCCAGCAATGGCGATGAACAGGGCGAAGATCGTTAGGAAAACAGCCGGTAATTTCATAGTTATCCTTTTGAACGCTGCGGCGGAGCAAACCAGCGGGCGATTTTGAATTTGCCATGCATTTTAGTTGGATCGCCGCTATCCACCGCGAGACTGGCGCTTTCGAATACAACAAACAACTCCGGCTGCTGCACGTCGTAAAGAAAATGAACCAGCGATTTCCAGTCGCTCTTGGTTTCGACGGAGGCCCAGACCGTCTGGTGGCTCGGAGTGTTTTCCCCGGAACCGATCTGAGGATTTTCCAGCAGGATATTGTACTTGGCCGCGACCGGCCTGAGCTGTTGTTCCAGGAGAGTGGAGGCTTCGCCGGCGCCATTGAACACGGGCTGATGTTGCTGAAGCCATTTCTGCCGTTGTTCCCAGAGGCCGCGTTCGCTGACGAAGATTTCCTGTTCCTTGCGCATGCTCTGGCGCGTAGCGAGGTCGGACCGGGCCCGGCCGACAGCGCCGAAAAGCCAGTTCCAAATCATCACGTTGATCAGGAGCAGGACCACGCCTCCCACCACCAGCAAAAGGGTGCGTTCGCGCCGATGCATCCTGTCATACCATTGAGAAATCATCGTGGTCTACCCTCCAGACGAAATTGAGCGTGGCCATTGGGCAGGATCCGGGGGTCGGCCATGGTGAACTGAAAAATCCGCAGACCCGGATTTTTCTTTACCTTTTCAGCAAAATCATAGGCAAGCTTGGCCGTAGTGGCTTCGCCGTCGACGGAAATCTGGCGGGCCGACTGATTATAGGTCGTTATGTGAACATCCGGGGAAGGGAGGCTCTGGAAGAGCTGCCTGAGGATTTCCACCGGGTAGTATCGGGAGTCGATGGCGGGGGCCAGCGATTTCCAGTTGGCATCGGCCAGACGAACGAACTCGGTCTTGGGCGCATCCCGCGCTATCAGCCGATCCAGCCGGCCGATCCTAAAATGCAAATAACCGAGATAGATCAGCAGCAGCAGGCAGAAAGCAGCATAGGCGCCCGCCACCCAGATCAGGCGCTGCCGCCATTGCCCTCGCCGGACCAGTTGGGCGCGGCGCTGGCGCCAGCTCTCCGGAAGCAGGTTCAACTTGACCGAGGCCGGCGGAGTTTCGATTCCAAAGAGTTCCGGGCGGCTGGTCAAAATTCCCTGGACGGTATCGCGCAACTCATAACAGGTTTCGTCCAGGAGAATGTTGGGAAATGATCCGGGAATGCCCTGCAACTCCGCGCTCAAAGTCAATTGGGGAAGGTCGCTCTGCAATTGCTGCGGCGCGATGCCTTCGAGCGTCCGGGTCAAACTCACTTTTCCGTTTTCGGTCACGGCCGAGACGAGCGCTTCGCCTTCCGGATAGATGAGAAGAGCGCACCCTTCCGGGGCGTGGGTACTGCCGCGTTGAGACGCATAGACGGTGACTTGCCGCGGAATATAACCCCGGTCCAGCAAAGGAGCGGCAATTTCCGCCAGCCGCTGATTTCTGACCGCGACAGCAGCCACCACACTTTCGGTTTCGTTTTGCTCGATGACCTCGAAATCGGTGGTGAGCTCGTCCGCCGAGAACGGGACTGCTTTTTCGATTTGGATCCGGACCATTTCCGGAAATTCTGCCGGATCGATGCTGGGCAGGCGGAATCGCTGGGTGACGACATCGGCGATGGGAAGTCCAAGCACGACATCGTCCTCGGCCCGGAGCAATGGCACCGCTTCACTCAGATCGTGAAGATTACGCACATCCCAGGTACCATTCCGGTCGGCGGAGCGCAGCAGGTTCCAGCCGTGCGGGGCGGGGACTATGAATACCGATGTCGGTGCCGGGTCGATATCAAAGCTCCTTCCAGTTAATTAATTGCGGCCGGTTGCCGATTTTCCGCACCACCATCTGAACGGTCCGTTCGGCATCTCCCGATCGGCCAACGCTGACAATGCGATAAACCTGGTCCCGGAACGAAACCAGGCTGGCTATTTGTTGAAACTGTTCCGGGGAAAGCCCCATGGCCGATCGCACTTCCTCCATACTTTTCATTTGAGCATCATCGGCTGTTCCATCGACTCCATCCGGACCCCGGCGGATCTGGAGGAATGCGTCGACGATGTTCTCGGTCATCCCGGGCAAGGAAAGCAAAACGTCCCGGGACGCCCACATCACATCGACCGGCCCGGCGCTGTTAAGGGTGAGCTCTTCATCCCAATCCGGCTCAGCCGTGAATGCCTGCCAACCTTTCACTTTTTTGAGTTCGTCCAATCGAACAAGCAGTCTGTTGGGCGGATGGTAATTTTCGCTCTCCTCCGCGCCGTTGAGCCGCACCAAATTATTGGGATCAACCCAGTCCAGAAGACAATCGATCATGTGATCGCGTTCATTAAGATCGATGTCTTTGTTCTCGAGATATTTCCGAAGTATTTCCAGCCGGACCGGATCTTCGCCCGCCAAAAGCCAGTTCAAGTTCAGGCGGCCGCCTTCCCCGGTAATATGCGTCTCGTAAGTTCCGCGATCGCCGATCTGACCGACCAGGTTCGGCGAGTCCGGCTTGATAGCGGGATGCAAGGCAACTTCCGATCCCGAACAGGCCATCGCTTCCGCCTCCAGGACCCGATTTGCCTCGCCCGCAACTGCCAACCGGCTGTCGATTTCGAGCGCCCAGGAAATCACCATGGCACTGAGAAGAAACAGGGCCCAAAGCGAAAGTATCAGGGCGCCGCCTCGCGAATTCTTTGGAAGATTCGGCTTTTTCACAATGGGGTCCGGCCCAGAGGAATGATCGCCTCCCACGGAATGGCGTTGTCGTTGCGCTCGATCACGATTTTGACCAGGCGCGGCAGGGTGACCGTGTCGGTCCAGCGCGATAACCAGACATTTACCCGCGGATCGAAGTAGCGGATTTGCAAACTGTGGACGTCCTGGATCAGCGGCACCCAACTTTCGTGCGCGTCGGTAAACGAATGGTCTTTCTTCGGTTTTCGGAGCAAACCCAGATCAAGTCGATCGCTATTTTTGTCCTCGGGCTGGAGCCGGAGGGTCGCTGTGTAGTCGCCCGCGGCATAACGGGTAAGCAGACCGGGGCCGCCGCTGCTCGTCCACTTCAATTCGTCCCGGGACCGGTCGTTAAGCTTGAACGGTTCGCCGGTCAGGGCGCCGGAACCGCCGGGCAAGCTTTCCAACTGGCTGCTCAAAAGCGCCCGGAGCGCTTCGTACCGGTCGTCGGCCAAGGCGGCCTCGCTGGAAATGCGCAAAGCCAGGATATTCGATTGAACAAACCGATAGATGGCCAATGACATCAAAGCCAGAATGGCCACCGCCATGGTCACTTCGAGCAGCGTGAATCCGGGTCGGTCCTGTTTCTTAGCCTGCACGGTACACATAAAATTGAATGCTCTCGGATTGGGGTGTGCCGCCGCGCGCCCATTCCACCCGCAAAGAGACCAGATTCACTCCGTTAAGCTCGATTCCGTCTTCCTCGGTCAATTGCGCCGGCACGGTTTTCTGAATCAGCAGCACCGTTCCGTAGCCAGTGTCGATTTTCGATTCTTTGACCGCGTCCGGAATACCGGGTGTGGCCTGGATCTCCGCCATTCGGTTTGCCAGGATTTCCCGGACCCTTCCATCTTCAGCGCTCAGGGCGCTGGCATTTAAACAATTCTGCACGGCATAACCAAGCGCCAGCACTCCAATCACAAACACCGTCACGCCGAGCAGAACCTCGTAGAGGGCAAAGGCGCGAAGGCGGCGGCTTTGGAGGAACGGAGAAGCGGAGTGATCGAGTAATGGGAAATGGACATTACTCCAACCCCGCAACAAACCATGGCTTCGCCCGTTTGGTTCACTTCGGCGCATACTTAAACACCTCCGGCCGGGCTGTAAGCGGGGAATAATTTGCCGCCCAAAAACCGCTGCGGTTATGAAACTCGACCGTGGCCGGCTCACACGCGCCCGACGGCCAGAAAACCCATTCCGGAGGCGGATCTTTCATTAGGGCCGCCGGCAAGCTCAAACGGAGGGAATCCCCCCGATCCAGCGGAAGCTCAGCCACCGGGTCCGGGTCATCCTCTTTTGTCATAACCTCCGGACGCACTTCGATCGATTTTTCGGTTACGACAATCAGATAAGAGCGGTGGTCGATAATGCTATGTTCGTGCGCCTGATTCACCAGCTTATTAAAGCTATCAAGCGATCGCCGGAGACGACGGTCGGCCAAGACACCGGTCAGGCTGGGCACCGCCACCAGAAGCAGCAGCATCAGGATAAAGATCGCCAGAACCATTTCGATGAGGGTAAATCCAGGGAGACGTCGCACAGGGAGAAATTACGCGTTACAGGGCAAATCACAACACACCGCCCGGTTAGGAGCTATTTTCGCGCAAGACGCCGCTAAAAAAACGCAACCGACCGGCAGCAGCGCTTTTGGGCATATGGTAACCTTCGGTGAGTAACGGCAACGTTCTTCGCTAAACTTATGAAGCCCAGGCCTCAATCATCCGCCGGACGCACAGTCTTCAAACTCGTCCTGTTTGCCTCGGCGGTAGTGGTCCTGGCGATCATTGTCTGGCAGGGTTTCGCCGTCCATGGATCCCCGGATCCAACCCGGCCCAACACAAGTTCGACCGTCGCTTTTCTCGACATCGGCGTCCTTGTATTTCGCGAGGGCTTGGAATGTATCCTGGTTCTGGCTGCCATCACCGCCAGCATGACCGGGCCCAAACAAATGCATCGGCGCCCTGTCGCCGCCGGAGCCGGGGTCGCCCTCGGTGCAACATTGCTTACCTGGATCGTTGCCGTCCGCACGGTTGGCGCGCTGAGCGAAAATATGTCCGCGCTCGATTTACAAGCCGCCACCGGACTTTTGGCCGTGGTCGTGTTGCTCGTAATCATGAATTGGTTTTTTCACAAGATTTATTGGGGCGGCTGGATTCGCGCTCATAATCGCCGGCGCAAATCGTTGATTAGCAACGCAGACGGGGACGCGACTTCGCACACGCGATTGTGGTGGGGGCTGGTGTTGCTTGGATTTACCTCCCTTTACCGGGAAGGATTTGAGGTCGTGCTCTTTCTCCAGAGTTACAATCTGCGCTTTGGCGGCAGTGTCGTTCTCAAAGGTGCGCTTCTCGGCATCCTCCTCTCCGGCATGGTCGCGGTCCTCACTTTCGTTCTGCAACAAAGGCTCCCGTATCGAAAAATGCTCATCACCACCGGCATTTTGCTCGGTGTCGTTCTTCTTGTCATGGTCGGCGAGCAAGCGCAGGAAATGCAGCTGGCCCACTGGATTTCACGGACCGAGATTCCGGCGCTGGCCGGCATCGTTCCGGACTGGGCCGGACTGTGGTTCGCTGTTTTTCCGACCTATGAGACGATTCTCGCGCAAGCAATCGCTGCTGTCTTGGTCGTCGGTTCCTACTACGGAGCGCGGCGTTGGCGCGGGGAATTGCTGGCCGAAAAACCGCAACCCGAACGGCACGTCCCAGTGGCCCAGGAACTCGAAACCGTCCCGTAACCCGGTCATCTTCTCAATCCGGCGATCGCCTGTGGGAGCGGCCCCGGACTGCGCGTCAACATTGTTGTTGAAGCATCCGGCAAAATTCCCACTTTACCGGATGATTCTTCGTCTCCTGCGTCTCTGCCTCTCGTCAGTCGCCCTGGTCCCGCTCGGGTTAACGCTTTCCGTTCAAAACATTATTGGTGCTCCATCGCCAAAGCCGGCGGCGAGCCCTGCCCCGGCGATCGAGCAAAACCTCTTCAAGGGAATGAAATGGCGACAGATCGGGCCGTTCCGGGGCGGCCGCGCCCTTGCCATCGAGGGAGTCGTCGGCGAACCGGACACTTACTATTTTGGGTCGGTCGCGGGAGGAGTCTGGAAAACAACCGACGGAGGCGCCAATTGGAAGCCGCTCTTCGATAAAGCGGACATCTCGTCGATCGGCGCCATTGCGGTGGCGCCTTCAGACCATAACGTGGTCTATGCCGGGACGGGCGAAGCGGCAATTCGCGGGAACACGACTTATGGAACCGGCGTTTATAAATCAATCGACGCCGGCAAGAACTGGAAAAACGTCGGATTGCGAGATACGCACCAAATTGGCGCGTTGATTGTCGATCCGCGGGACGCCAATGTCGTTTTGGTTGCGGCCCTCGGACACGCTTTCGGACCTAACCAGGAGCGGGGAATTTTT
Organism: uncultured Verrucomicrobiae bacterium; assembly: GCA_963728975.1. Lineage (GTDB taxonomy): Bacteria > Verrucomicrobiota > Verrucomicrobiia > Chthoniobacterales > UBA10450 > DATFCK01. The sequence continues at coordinate 55,867 of CAVSMF010000006.1, read as the reverse complement.
CGGACGACTGACGGCGGCAAAACCTGGGCGAAAGTTCTAGGCAAGGATGAAAACACCGGCGGCATCGATGTGGTGTTTGATCCCCACAATCCGAACATTGTTTTTGCGGCTCTGTGGCAGGCGCGCCGGCAGCCATGGTTTTTCTCGAGCGGCGGCCCCGGCAGCGGACTTTACCGCTCCGAGGACAACGGCGTTACCTGGCAGCATTTGGAGGGGAACGGTTTACCCGGCGGCCTTCTCGGCCGAATCGGCGTGTCTGTTTCCGGAGCCGATTCCAATCGTGTTTACGCAATTATCGAAGCAAAAGAAGGCGGCATCTACCGCTCGGACGACGGCGGGCAACATTGGAGCCGCATTAACGAGGACGGCCGTTTCCGGCAACGGGCCTGGTACTTCAGTAAAATCTACGCGGATCCGAAGGCGGCCGACACTGTTTACGTTCTAAATACCGGCGCATTCCGGTCGGTTGACGGCGGCAAGACATTTACCCTATTGCCAGCTCGCCATGGCGATCACCATGGATTATGGATCGATCCGACCAACCCCGATCGGATCGGTAACGCCAATGATGGAGGAGCCAGCGTTTCCACCGACGGCGGCAAAACCTGGACGACCCAGGAAAACCAGCCGACCGCCCAATTTTATCACGTCGCGGTCGATAACGCTTTTCCGTATCACATTTACGGGGCGCAACAGGACAACAGCAACATCGGCATCGCCAGCCGGACCGATTGGGGCGCGATCGGCCGGGCCGACTGGTTCGACGCCGGTGATGGGGAGTGCGGCTTTGTCGTGCCGGACCCGCGCGATTGGCACATCATCTATTCCAACAGCGAGGGGTACGCGGTGCGCTATGACAAGAGCAAGCAGGAGATAGAAGACATCAGCCCGGTGCCGCTGGATAATTCCGGACATGGCGCGGCGGATCTTCGACATCGTTTCCAATGGGTCTCGCCTTTGCTGCTTTCGCCCCACAACCCGGATGTGCTCTACACCGCGGCGGAATGCGTATTCAAATCGAGCGATCATGGACATAGCTGGACCCGGATCAGCCCGGACCTGACTCGAAACGACAAGAGCAAACAGCAACCGAGCGGCGGCCCAATCACCAACGACATTACATCCGTCGAGTATTACGACACTATTTTTGCCCTAACCGAATCGCCGGTGAAACAGGGCACGCTTTGGGCCGGGACCGACGACGGATTGGTCCAGGTCAGCACTGACGATGGAAAAACCTGGTCGAAAGTTACCCCCAAAATGCCGGAATGGAGCACGGTGGATCTGATCGAGGCCTCGCCGTCGAACGCGAATACCGCCTACGTGGCGGTCGATCGGCATAAGCTGGACGATTTTAAACCGTATATTTTTAAGACTAACGACCTGGGCAAGACCTGGTCGTCGATTACGAATGGAATCCCGGCCGGCGCCTACGTCCACGCCGTTCGCGAGGATCCGAAAGACAAAGGGCTGCTCTATGCCGGAACCGAATTGGGCGCGTTCGTTTCCTTCGACTCCGGCGCACACTGGCAACCGCTTCAATTGAACCTGCCGCCATCTCCCATTCATGACCTGGTGGTCAAGGACGACGATCTGGTAGTCGCCACTCATGGACGATCGTTCTGGGTGCTCGACGATCTGACCCCGCTCCGACAGGTCACTCCCCAATCGACCAGGGCGGACATGATTCTTTATCAGCCTCAAACCGCGCTCCGATTGCATTATCCGGAAGAAGTCGACCGGCGCCAGCCCGTGGGCGATAACCCGCCGCCCGGGGCCATTATCGACTACTACTTCAAAACCGCGCCCAAAGACGAAGTGACACTCGATATTTTGGACAGCAGCGGAAAACTGGTCCGGCATTTGTCGAGCAAGGAAAAAAAGGAGGGTGAACAGCCCCCGGAATGGCCCGACCGGGTGGAGCGGCCAAAAACCATCCCGGCCAACGCGGGCATGAACCGGTTTGCCTGGGATTTACGGTACAACGATCCTATTCAGATTCCGGGCGCGTTTTATTCCGGCAACGGTCCTAAAGGCCCCCTCGCGTTGCCCGGCGATTATCAGGTGAAACTAACCGCCGGCGGCAAGAGTCAAACCTCGCCTTTGCACCTTGCAATCGACCCGCGCACCAAAGGTAGGGAAGCGGCGCTTCAAAAGCAGTTTGCCCTGGCCATGCAAGTCAACGAACGCAACTCGCAGCTCCACCAGGCGGTCAATGAAATTCGCGACCTCAAATCACAGATCAAGAGTCTGCACTCCAAATTTGGCGACGATCCGCGCCTGAAAGCCGCGCTGGCCGCGGCTGACGATCTCGACAGGAAAATGTCGGCTGTCGAAGAGCAGCTGATGCAGGTGAACATGAAAGGTTCGGAAGCGAACCTGGCTTTCCCGAGCATGCTGAACGAGCAGTTTGACGCTTTCAGTCATATCATCGAGGCGGGAGATAACGAACCGACCAGGTCGCAGCTCGATATCTTTCAATTCCTGAGCGGGAAACTGGACGAACAGTTAAAAATGTGGACCCAACTCAAATCGGAGCAGGTTCCAAAGGTAAGCGCGATGATCAAACAAGCCGATCTGCCCGCGCTGATAATTTCAGAGCCGGAAAAAACCGGATAATGATCGCGGAGGGAGCCGCGCCCGCCGGTGATTTAATTCTTATCCACGCTGTACTTACCCGGGCCGATAAATAACAGGCAGAGAAGCAAAATCGCCATCTCCAAGGCCGGCATTCGGGCGCGAAACTCTCCGGTGGTATCCCAGACCGCCACCAAATGCACAACGGTTACCGCCAGGCTTAAGAGCACGCCAATTCGGAAGAATAATCCCAAAATCATCAAAATCCCGCCGGCGCAGCCGAAAAGTGCTCCGACAAATCCCCAAAATCTGTAGTGCGCGTGAAAATCGAGGTGACGCATGGCCGAGCCGAAATGTTCCCAGCTCCCCTCCCCGTTCCATAGCACCGGCGCGATCAGAATAATCATGATCAATCCGATGCTCACCCGAAACAGCAGCAACCCCGTTTCGCGGTACTTGCCTAAAAATTGCAAAGCCGCCATCGGCCCGACTTTGATTGAACGGCGCTCGGATTTCAATCTAAATGGATAAGCCTGTCATCCCGAACGAAGTGAGGGATCCCGCGAAAATTCGCGGATCGCACAGTCGGGCATGGTGATCCTCAATGCGCCGATTAAAAATCAAAAGCAGCGCAACCGCTCATCATGAGCGCCTTGGGCGCTAAGCGGATGGCAGCGTCCTCGGAGAGGCCGACCCCGCCTTACTTTTCCGACCTGGGTGGTGAAGTAAGATTCACGGTAAACTTCGACGTCATCCCCCGATCGTGCTAATCACAATCGATGACCCGAATCGGTAAGGCAGTACTGCTTGCAGCCGGGCGCGGCACGCGGATGCGGGAGTTAACGGCGGCCCTGCCAAAACCGATGATCAAAGTGCGGAACAAGCCGATTCTCCTTCATATCCTGGAAGGGTTACAGACTGCGGGCATCAAGAATTTTTTAGTCGTGGTCGGGTACCAGGCCGATGCGGTTCGAGAATATTTCGGGGACGGCACCTGCTTCGGGCTCGAGATAAAGTATGCAACCCAGATTGTGCAGGATGGAACGGGGCGGGTAGTCGATCTGGCGCGCGATTTCGCGGGCGATTCGCCATTTATCCTCAGCTATGGCGACATCCTTGTTGACCCGCGGAATTACAAGGCCATGGCCGATCTTCCTGAAACCGTCGAAGCGATCATCAGCGTGAAACGGAATGAGGATGTAAGCCAGGGCGGCGCGGTTTTCCTGAACGATCAAATGAATCTGATCGATCTTCGTGAAAAACCGAAACCGGGCGAACCGACCAGCCCCTGGTACAACGCCGGGCTCTACGCATTTCGGCCAAGCATTTTCGATTTTACGGCCAAGCTCGAGCGTTCGCCACGGGGCGAATACGAACTGACCGACGCGATTCGCGATCTGGCGCGCTCCGGCAAAACCGTAAAAGCGCTCGAATTAACCGGAGAATGGGCCGATGTGCGCGACCCGGAAATTCTGGCCCGCTTAAACCAAGCCCGCCCGTAACCTAACGATTCTCATTAAGAGATGTAGTCACGTCGCCGCGCGACGTGTGCCCACAGCGCACAGGGCCGTGGCTACATTACGGTGTTTCCTCCACCGGCTCGCCTTCGGCCGGTTCTTCTCCAATCTCTTCCTCGATCTCTCGCCGCCATTCACGGGAGAGCCAGGGCCGGAGAAATCCATAAAGCAGATAAGCGAGGAAAAGCACCGCCGGCATCCACTCGTAGTTCAACCAAGTGAACGCCAAGATAAGAATGATAACCAAAAACCGCGGAATCGATTTCTTGGTTTTCCAATTCAAAGCCTTAAAACTCGGATACTGGACCCGGCTAAACATCATGAAGGAAAGAAAAAGCATCAACGGCGGCAGAACGAATTTCCATTTGCCGAGACTGTGCTCGCCTTCCGCCAGCCAGAGCATGAAAAGAGTAATCGATGCGATCAATCCGGCCGCAGCTGGAATGGGGAAACCGGTGAAGTTCTTGTGGTTAGGCGTTCCGTTGCCGTCCCGGTTGGCCGACGCCGTATTGTAACGGGCCAGGCGCAACGCTCCGCAAGCCAGGTAGACGAAAGCGATAATCCAGCAGGCCCGCGGAAACTCCTGGAGAACAACCCGGTAAACCATCAAGGCCGGCGCGACCCCGAAGGAAACAATGTCCGCCAGCGAATCGAACTCGCGCCCAAAAGCAGTCTCATGCCCACCGAGCCGGGCCAGACGGCCATCCAGCAGATCGAAAACGCAGGCCCCCAGAATAAACCAGATGGCGGTATGAAAAAGATCGCCGGCTGCGTCGGGACTGAGTCCCTGGAGCAGCGCGCCTTCCAGTATCTTCAAGGTCGCGGTAAATCCGCAAAACAGGTTGCCCGCCGTCATTAAGTTCGGCAGCAGATAAATCTTTGAATTTGGCTCGCCCATCAGTTGTAGAGGATTAACCGGGTAACCGCGCAATGATTGTCGATCCTCCGGAAACGTGATCGCCTATTTTCACCAGAACGTTCGCAGCTAACGGCAAATATACTTCCGTTCGCGACCCGAAGCGAATCATTCCGAAGCGGTCTCCCTGCCTCAGCTCGTCGCCCACCCCGGCCCAACCGACAATCCGCCGCGCGATCGCCCCGGTGAGTTGCCGCACCACAATCGTTACCCCCGCGTTCTGAAATCCCCAGGTCATCGATTCGTTCTTCTCCGAACATTCGGGCCGGCGCGCGTCCAGACAAAGGCCCTGCCGATGCTGGCGATGGATGATCCGGCAATCGATAGGCGCGCGATTGGTATGGACATCGAAAATTGACAAAAAAATCCCGACCCGCCGAACGGTCGTGTTCAGAATTTCGGTTTCTTCAACCTCGACAATGTCGGTGATCGTCCCATCGGCGGGAGCGACGACCGCTCGCGGGTCGTTCGGCGCCGGCCGGTCCGGATCGCGAAAAAAGGCGAGGGTACCGAGAATGAGGAGAAGGAAAAAAAAGGATAACAATGGGGTCAGCCACCAGCTGGCAAGCGTCAGGATTGAGAGAACCAGCAGGATCCAACGAGCTTCGGATAAGGTTTGGAGGCGCATTTCCGGGCAGATAATTTCTGGTTCGAAACTCACCGGTCAAGCTTTGCTGGCAAGTAAAAAAATGGGTGGTTAGCGTGGAAATTATAAACCACCATACCGTGTATTTGCCGGTGCCTCCTGCCCCAACCGGTTGCGGCTGGCGCCCTTCCCCGCCCTTGAGATTATTAGTTGTTTTGCCCCCGTTTCCCGCTATCTTTTCAGAGGGTCGTCTGGCCCGCTCTCTATGCCCCAAACTCAAGAAGAAATTCCGGCCGAAAAAGTGTCTCAGGCCTCGGCGACCCAAATCGGCGCCACTCAAAAATACGACGCTGCGCAAATTGACAAACTGGAGGGACTCGAAGCCGTTAGGAAACGGCCGGGAATGTATATTGGCGACCCGGACGAACGTGGCCTCCACCACTTGGTGTTTGAAGTCGTCGATAACTCGATCGACGAACATCTGGCCGGATTTTGCGATAAGATCGACGTCACCGTTCACGTGGACGGATCGGTATCGGTCCGGGACAATGGACGGGGCATTCCGGTTGATATCCATCCGAAATGGAAGATGCCAGCGGTTGAGTTGGTGCTGACCAATCTGCATGCCGGAGGCAAGTTCGGCCAGGGCGCCTATAAGTACTCCGGCGGCTTGCATGGCGTCGGCGCCAAGTGCACCAACGCCCTCTCGGAGTGGTTCAAGGTGGAAGTGTCGCGCGACGGCAAGGTCTATCACATGGCCTTCGCCAAGGGAAAAACGACCGACAAACTCACCGTCATCGGCGAGGTCAAAAATAAAAAAACCACCGGAACGCTCATCACTTTTTTGCCCGACCCGGAAATTTTCACCATCACCACCGAATTCAAGTTCGAGCGGCTGGCGACCCGGTTGCGGGAGCTGGCCTTCCTCAACCCCGGCCTGGAAATCATCCTGAACGATGAGCGGGAAGATTCGACGAAAAAAGAAACGTTTTTATACAAGCACGGCATTGAAGAATTCGTCAAACAACTGGGCGAAAACAAACAGGTTTTGCACCCGAAACCGGTCGTGATTTCGCGGCAGCGCGACGAAGTCTTTATCGACGTAGTGATGCAGTACAACGACAGTTATAACGATCAGATCCTGCCTTTTGCCAATTCGATCCCCAATCCGGATGGCGGAACGCATTTGACCGGGTTCCGGACCGCCTTGACCAAGGCCGTTAACCAATACGCCAAATCGAATTCCCTGCTCAAAGACAAGGATCCTTCAATTTCCGGCGACGACGTTCGGGAAGGATTGATCTGCGTGCTCAGCATCAAACTGCCGAATCCCCGCTTCGAATCCCAAACCAAGGTCAAGCTGGTCAACACCGAGATCGACGGCATCGTCAATTCGGTCGTTTACGACGGCCTGATGACCTATTTCGATCAGCATCCGCCGGTCGCCAAACGCATTTTCGACAAGGTCCTGACCGCGGCCCGCGCCCGGGAAGCGGCCCGCAAAGCCCGCGAGACCATTCGCAAAGGCGCGCTGACCGGCGGCGGTTTGCCCGGCAAACTGGCCGATTGCTCGGAGCGCGATCCGGAGCTCACCGAACTTTACATCGTGGAAGGCGATTCCGCCGGCGGCTCCGCCAAACAGGGACGCGACCGCCGGTATCAGGCGATCCTTCCCATCCGCGGAAAACTGATCAACGTGGAAAAGGCCCGCGAAGATCAGTTCCTTAAGAACAACGAAATCCAATCGATGATCACCGCCATCGGCACCGGGATCGGCAAGCCCAAGGAAGATGGCAACGGCAAGGACGAAGGCCGCTTCGATATCGCCAAGCTGCGCTACGGCCGCATCATCATCATGACCGACGCCGATGTGGACGGATCGCATATCCGCACCCTGCTCCTGACCTTTTTCTTTCGCCAGATGACCGAGCTGGTGCGGGCCGGTAAAATTTACATCGCCCAGCCGCCGCTTTATCAGATCAAGCGAAAGAAACGCGAAGAATACGTCGACGACGACGTTCAGTTAAACAAGATCCTGATCAGCCTCGGAGCCGAGGATGTGCGCCTGAAGAACCTGGCCGACGACAAGGAGATCACCGCCGCGCAGTTGAAGGACATCCTCGAGTCGTTGGAAAAACTGGCCAAACTCAGCGAAGCGGTTCGACGCCACGGAGGCGATTTCGAGACTTATCTGGCCGAACGCAACAGCAAGTCCGGCAAATTACCCGCCTATCTGGTCAAGGTCCGCGATGGCAACGAAGAAACCGTCCACTATTTCCACGACGAGAAAGCCGTTCGGCATTTTCATCACGAGAATCTCGACCTCAACCTGTTCGACACCGAGATGAACCAGGAGTTGTTGCCCCTGGGCGAGGCCCAGCCGAAAACCAATGGGAGCCGCCGCCGGGGTAAGCTGGTGGAATTGCACGAATCGGCCGCGATCCAAAAGATCATCGCCGAACTCGCCCGCAAGGGATTGAAGGTCAACCATTATGCCGCCAGCGACCGGCCCATTTTCGAGTTGATCGAGGGCGAAGGCGAGAAAGCCGTCAGCCATCCGCTTTTTTCGATTCCGGAAATCCTGCAAAAGATATTGGAGATCGGACGCCGGGGAGTGCAGATCAAACGGTTCAAGGGCCTCGGGGAAATGAACGCCAAGGAACTTTTCGAGACCACGATGAACCCGGAAAAGCGCAAGCTGCTCAAGGTCGATTTGAATGAGGATAACGCCGTCGACGCCGACAAGATGTTTACCATCCTGATGGGCGACGTGGTCGAGCCGCGCCGGCAATTCATCGAAGATAACGCGCTGAACGTGCGCAACCTCGATGTCTAGGAACTAGACAGGATTAACAGGATTTACAGGATTGGATTCAGATAACGACCACACGTTAAGCGAAAAGATAATTGGACTGGCGATGAAGGTTCATCGCACGCTCGGTCCCGGTTTTCTGGAGTCGGTTTACCGAAACGCTTTGCTCCATGAGCTTCGGCGGGCAGGCTTTTCCGCGGAAGTAAGCCAGCGAATTACCGTTCGCTATGAAAATGTAATCGTCGGTGAGTTTGTTGCCGACCTGGTCGTAAACGACACCTTGCTCTGCGAACTGAAATCAATTAGCGCGTTGTCAAAAGCAGATGAAGTGCAACTGGTGAATTATCTTACGGCGACGAACCGCGATTCCGGCCTGATTCTAAATTTCGGAGCGCCAAGTTTGCAGTTTAAGCGAAAGTATCGCCGGAGGGCAATTGATCCGGCGGAAGCCAATCTTCAGAATCCTGTAAATCCCGTTAATCCTGTCTAGCAAATCGCTTCCACCCAATCCTGTAAATCCTGTCTGGAAAAATTCCGTGTATAACGCCAACGAAAAAGTAGAACCGGTAAACGTCGCCGAAGAAGTATCGAAATCGTTTCTCGATTATTCGATGTCGGTCATCATTTCACGGGCCCTCCCCGACGCCCGGGACGGGCTCAAGCCGTCCCAGCGCAGAATTCTCTACGCCATGCATGACCTGTCGCTCTTCCCGGGACGGCAGCACCGGAAATGCGCCAAAATCTGCGGCGATACCAGCGGTAATTATCACCCCCACGGCGAAGCAGTGATTTATCCGACCCTGGTGCACATGGCCCAGCCCTGGGCCATGCGCGAACGGCTGGTCGATGGCCAGGGAAATTTCGGATCGGTCGAAGGCGATCCGCCCGCGGCCATGCGTTACACCGAGGCCCGGATGACTCACCTCGGAGCCGCCCTCATGACCGATATGGAAAAGGACACGGTCGATTTCGTCCCCAATTACGACGAAACCCGAACCGAGCCGACCGTTTTTCCATCGGCGTTTCCAAATCTTCTGGTTAACGGTGGAACCGGTATCGCCGTGGGCATGGCGACCAACATCCCGCCCCATAATCTTGCCGAGGTGATCGACGGGATCTGCGCTCAAATCGATAATCCCGATATCACGGTGCCGGAGTTGATGCAGTTCGTAAAGGGGCCGGATTTCCCGACCGGTTGCGCCATCTGCGGCATTTCCGGCGTGAAACAATATCTGGAGACCGGACGCGGGAGCTTGAAGGTGCGGGGCAAAGCCGGAGTCGAGGAAATCAAGAGCGGCAAGGAGCAGATTGTCATTACCGAAATCCCCTACAACGTGAACCGCGCCACTCTGGTGGAGCGCATCGCTCAACTGGTCAACGACAAGGTCCTCAGCGATATCACCGCTATCCGGGACGAATCGGATGAAAATACCCGGGTCGTAGTCGAGCTGAAACGCGACGCCAATCCCAAGATTGTAATCAACAATCTCTACAAACACACCGCGCTGGAGAGCTCTTTTGCCGTGATCATGCTGGCGATCGATCACGGCCGGCCCAAGCTCCTTTCTCTCAAGGACGCAAACGCCGCCTATATCGAACACCGGCGTGAAGTGGTCCTCCGGCGCACCCGTTTCGAATTGCGCAAAGCCGAAGACCGCGCCGAAGCGCTCGAAGGTTATCTCATCGCCCTGGCCAATCTTGACGAATTCATCCGCATCATCCGGGGCTCGGCCAATCGCGACGAAGCCCGGGTCAAATTGCTCGCCTTCGAGTTCACCAAACGTCAGGTCGAGCAGATTGGAATCCTGATCCGCAACCCGGCGCGTCTGACGGATGGGCGTTACGCTTTCAGCGAACATCAGGCCAACCAGATCCTCGACCTGCGTCTCTACCAGCTGACCGGGATGGAGCGCGACAAGATCGTCACCGAATACAAGGAATTGCTCGATACGATCAAGGACTTGCGGGACATCCTGGCCAAGGAGCAGCGCGTTTTTTCCATCGTTAAAAAGGAGTTGCGCGAGATCCGCGATAAACATGGAACAGCGCGCCTGACCCAGCTGGCGCCCGATGAGGCGGACATCCACATCGAGGACTTGATCGCCAACGAAGGTTGCATCATCAGCATCACTCATGGCGGTTTCATCAAACGCACGGCCGTAAGCGCGTTTCGAGCCCAGCGACGAGGCGGCAAAGGCGTGATCGGAATGTCCACCCGGGAGGGCGCCACCGAGGAAGAGGAAGGCGATTTCGTCGAGCACCTTTTTACCGCTACCACCCACGATTACTTGATGTTTTTCACTCAATCGGGACGCGCCTACGTCGAAAAGGTTTACGAGATCCCCGAAATGGGACGCGCCGCCAAAGGCCGTTCCATCGCCAATATTCTGGAACTGCGGCCGGACGAAAAAATCGCCGCCACCATCCGGATTCAGGCAAAGAAATCCGGAACTGGACCAAGCGCCGTCGACGAAACCTGGGATGCGAATTTCCATATCGCTTTCGCGACCCGAACCGGAATCGTTAAGAAATCCAACCTGTCCGACTACGCCAACGTTCGCCGGGGCGGGATCATCGCCATACAGATCGAAGAAGGCGATCGTCTGATTGACGCGAAACTAACGAACGGCAACAACGAGATCGTTTTGATCACCAAAGAAGGAATGAGCCTGCGCTTCCACGAGGAACAGCTGCGCGATCAGGGCCGCAACACCGTGGGTGTCTGGGGGATTCGCCCGGATAAAAAAGATCTGGTAGTCGCAATCGCGATTGTGGATTCCGATTCCATGCTGTTGGTGGCGGGCGAGAATGGGATCGGGAAACGCACACCGTTTGACGATTACCGGAGACAATCCCGCGGGGGCAAGGGCATCATCACCATGAAGACGGGTGAAAAAACCGGCGATGTGATCGGGGCCCTGACCGTTCGCGAAAGCGACGAGATCATGTTGATCACCACCAAGGGACAAATGGTCCGGACCCGGGTCAGCGAGATCCGAGCGGTCGGGCGCAACACCATGGGAGTGAAACTGATGGACCTGCGCAACGGCGAGAAGCTTCAGGCCATCGCGCCTGTAGTTAGTCAGGCGCAGGAAGAAGCTGAAACGGCCGACGAAGAAGCCGCCGAGAAATCGTAGTCCGGTCTCGGGATGTAGCCACGTCGCTATGCGAGGTGCGCGCACGGCCCGCAGGGCCGTGGCTACATTAGCACGGCGCTCTCCCAGGTAGGGGCATCTCTCCGAGATGCCCGCAGGGTGCGCTCGTTATCCCCCTTAGTAACCAGGCGTCCCAACTCTCGTTCGGCCCATCAACCCCGGACGCCTCGGAGATGCGTCCCTACCTGACATCTCTCCCAGGTAGGGGCATCTCTCCGAGATGCCCGCAGGGTGCGCTCGTTATCCCCCTTAGTAATCAGGCGTCCCAACTCTCGTTCGGCCCACCAACCCCGGACGCCTCGAAGATGCGTCCCTACCTGCTGTCTTGTATCACAGTTGGCAGGTAAGGGACGCTCGCCGGCAAGACAAAGAAAGGACACGCCAAACGCGCGTTCTTTCTCCAATTGGAAGCCTGCCTTTTGCGTCGCGTCTCTATCAATCGCCGGTGGAATGCACCGTCGTGGTAGTCGTAGTGGGCGGCGGCACCCGGGTCACCGTTTCATGAGTGGTTGTCGTGGTGGTGGCGGCGGGCTCTTCCCTTTCCACCGTAGTGCAGGCCGTCACAAACAAGGTTAAGACCGGAAGAACGACACCAAGAATCAGTTTGTTCATAGGTTTAGACATATAGTAGCTGTTTAAAACAGATTCGTCGCAAGTCCTTTTCCTAGACGTATTAAAAGCAATAATTTTTTCCTTAGACCCGGGCTATCGGCACCTCGCGCCCCAGGCTGCTCGAAGCGTATATTCCATCGATCATTTCCATCAATTCCACCGCCTGATCGACGTTATTTACCGGCTCGGCTTTCCCCGTTAACGCCTCCAGAAAATTCCGGAGCTGAAGAGAAAACCCATCCGGCTCGGTCCCCTCCGCCTCAAGCGGCACCGTTGTCAGCGCGCCATTCCGGTCTTCAAACAGAGTGAGCGGTTTGAGCCGGACGGACCCTTTGGTGCCGTAAAGGATCGAGTTGATCAGTTCCTGGCCGAAATATTTCCGGGGCGGAATATCGTCGGTCAGGTTACCGGCCCATGAAGTCTCCAACTGCACCACCGCGCCGTTATCGAAACGAATAAACGCATAAGCGGAATCCTCCACGTCGAACACCGGCACTTTGGCCAGGTGAGCAAAGTTTTGGAACACCTGGGCGCTAATCGAGACCGGACGCGGCGTCCCCATCAAATACCAGACCGCATCCAGGGCGTGAATCCCAATGTCGATCAAAGCTCCGCCGCCCGAGCGTTTCTTTTCCGTAAACCAATTCCCCAGCCCGACCGGGATGCCGCGCGAACGGATGAACGTCGCCTGGGCATGATAGATCTTCCCCAGCCGGCCAGCCTCGATCGCCTTTTTGGCGGCCCGCATGGCCGGGGTAAAGCGGGATTGCCGGCTGAAATAATAAAGCAGATTCCGCTTCCGGCTTTCCTCGCGCAGCACTTTCATTTCCGACGCATTCAAGGTCGGTGGCTTTTCGCACAACACATGTTTCCCCGCCTCCAACGCGGTTAACGACGCCGGAAAATGCAGAAAATTAGGGAGACAAATGATCGCGGCATCCACCGCCGGTTCCTGGAGAAGCTCGTGATAATCCGTGAAGCACTTCTTCGGTTGATAGGCCTTTTCGAATTCCCTTCGCCGTGTCTCATCCAGATCGGCGCAGGCATACAGATTGGCCAGGTTACCTGATCGAATCGCGTTGGCGTGCATCTGGCCCGGCCAACCGGTCCCGATAATTCCGAGATTGAGCTTTTTCACTCGTGAATCGAGCAGTCCGAGCCGGGTGTTTCAGTAGCAAAAATACAGCGCCACAAAACCGCTGTTCTTGCTGCTTGCCCTGTCATTCTGAGCGAAGCGAAGAATCCCGCAGCATGCTGGGGGATCACACAAGCGTGTTGTACGGTTAAACCGAATCTGCTGCCGAAAATTCTCCGCCAGCCGGCAGTTACCGTATAGTCGTTAGTTGCCAGCGATCTCCCCTGGGGCGGCAGGATATCGATCCCACCATTCCTACAATTCGATCTTTGCACGTTGTTGCTTTAGCTCCCCCCGTTTTCGTTTGGATCGCAAGATCCTTTCCTTCAATCTCCGCGGCCGGGACCTCTTTTGCCGTCGTTTTTTCTCTTTTGCCGTCCTCTCCGCCGCCCGCCGGCTTCGCTCTGCTTTTTCAATCGCATTCAGCAACCGCTCCCGGGCCAGTTTCCGGTTCACAGCCTGCGACCGGGAATCTTGAACGGTTACGCTGATGCCGGTCGGAGAATGCCGAAGAGTAACCGCGGTGGCCACCTTGTTTACATTTTGGCCCCCCGGACCTCCGGAACGGGCAAATGTTTCTTCAAGATCGGCGTCCCGAACCCCAAGCCGTGCCATCCGGGCCGCCAATGAATCCTTCATTTGTTTTCTAGACAGGATTAACAGGATTTACTGGATTAGGGATGAAGAATATTGTGTTCAATCCGTTTCACGCCAATGGAGGGGCGAGCTCCCGCGAGCCCGCACGCTGAATCGGCTTCGCAGGAGCTCCCCCCTCCGTTTCCGGGATCGGAGCCAGGAACAAACCTCCACCCAAAATCCTGTTAATCCTGTCAATCCTGTCTGGTTTCCTCCCCAAAAAAATCGTTTCAATCCTGTCTAGTTACCAGTCTCCCAAATTGCTTGGATGTTTTCGCGGCCGTAACGCAGCACTCGCGCCATCCAGATCAGTTCATCCAGAAACTTGTTGATCCGGCGAATGAAAGCTTCGTCGAGCAGGTTGCCGCGTTCGTCGAACAAGGTGCCGATTTTCGCGAAATTCACGTCTTCGAAAATCGCGACCAGTCCCAGTTCGCGCAGCACCGGTAAAAGTTGTTCGATCACCCGGGTGCCTCCAAACGCCCCGGCCGAGACGCCGCAAACTCCCACCGCCTTGTGAATGTATTCCTTCAGATTCATGTCCAAGGCGTGTTTCAGCAATCCTGGAAAACTGTGATTGTATTCCGGGGTGACAATGATCAAACCGTCGCAACGCTCGACCAGGGCCGAAAAGCCCGGGTCCTTCATCTGTTCGCCCGCCTGATCCAGCCGCATCGGCAGATTGCGGAGATCGATAAGCTCCGTTTCGACACCCGGACGATTGGCAGTTTGCTCAAACACCAGGCGGGCCGCCTTCTCGCTCTCCCGCCCCTGCCGGACAGTCCCTAAGAGCACTGGAATAAATAGCGGCCGCTCGATCGTGGATGTCATTCCCAGCTTCTATCGCTCCAGTCGAAATCTGAACAGGATTAATGGGATTTATCAAATAGGCAACGAACAGAACCCGTTGGATTTCCTGAGACGTTCAGTTTCTCGGATCGATGCGAAGTCGCGGGAGCTCCGCCCTCCACCTCTTTCTCCAAGAATCCAGTTTAATCTTGTAAATCCGGTCTCGGAAACATCATGGATTCACCAACACCACGCGATAAAAACGAGGCGGAGCCGACCCGGAATCCTGTGTCGAAAGCGTGAGCTCTCCCAAACCGGCCGTCCTGGGGTTGCCTAACGGGACCCATGGCGCCCCCAGCTGATCGCAACTTTCGAGCTGATAAGTTTTTCCCGGAACGGAATTCCACTGGATGGTGGTGATGCCGTTCTCTCTCGAAATTTGCGCAATCACGAAGCCGATCGCCGGATCGAGCCGGTCGTATTTGCCATCGGCATTGTCGTCCCGGATAGCAGAAATCGACAACGGCATGAATTCAGAAGGATCGATGTCTCCGTCGGCGTTTCCGCCCGGACCCTGCGACGCCAGGATACCGCCATCCGCCGTTTGGTAAGCCGCCGCGGCGACATAGATCGTTTCCGGGATCGAGCCGAACGCCGCCGCCAAATCAATCGTTCCCTCCATTTGTCCGCCGCTGTTGGCCGATTTCGCGACCTGAGAAGAGAGCGGGGCATTGAACCAGCCGACGTAGTTGCCGGCACTCTCGCCGCCAATAAACGGCTTGTTCCCCGGTGTCGCGACACTGCCAGCTTTGGCCCAGGGCGCGGGCGCCGAAGCAGATCCGAGGAGCTGATCCGTTACAAAGATGAAATGATCGTTAGGTCCGTTGCTGCTTCCCGGGGACCAGGTTGAAACATAGAGAATGCTCCCGCGAACCGCCGCATAAACAAACATGTCACTGCCATATTGAAGGTAGCCGGCGGCGTCCGTTTGACCGTCGACGCTGAATGGAACCGGGGTGCCACCAGGAGTAGGTGACGGGCTCGGAGTCGGAGTCGGAGTAGCGGTAGGCGTGGGCGTAGGCGTAGGCGTGGGACTCGAATTTGGCCCCGGCGAGACGTAGACGTGCTGGATAGGCGAATTGTAGGTATTCCCTTTCTGATCCGTCGCCGCGACATAGTAGTCGACGTAAGTGTCAGATAACCCGGTCACTTTTGCGTAATAATAGTCTGCATAATATCGCGGAGCGGGGTTAATCAGGCTCTGCACTGAACGCTTGGTCATTGTGATCGTCTGCCACTGTCCGGTAGCGGCGCCGCCGGCGTAGGTCTTGAATTGATCGCTTACGGGAGCGCCGGTATTGCCGTTGGATCGATATTTGAGGACGACGCTCCCGACACCCGATGCATCGTAGGCATAAGTCCAGATCCAAAAGTCCGTGTTCGACGGTGTGAACAATTGATATCCGTACTGGACCCCGAAATTTTGGCCGCCCGGGTTCCAGGGATGCCGCTGGGGCAGGAAAACGGTTGGGCCGGTGGTGTCCTGATCGAGATTGTTGAGCATCCCATCGATTTCGCGGCTCACATTATTTTGCGCGATCACGCATCGCTTAATCTGATCGGCAACACCGTAGTAAAGAAAACCGCTATCCAATCCGCCCAAATAATAATGCCAGGCCAGTTCCACGTTGTTCGGAGCAGTGGAATAGCTGCCCGGGTCGCGAACCTGATCGGTCCGCGGCGTGACCCCCGTAATCTGTTGCGCTGTCCGAAGGCGGTTCTCCGTCGCGACAACTGTTCTCCAAAAATCTCCTTTTATCGTGGTGCCAACACTTGGATCGACCACGATGCCTCCGTTCTGGGCCGAGTAGGTCGGCGGCCAGTTCCAGTTGATGAAACTGGGCGATCCAAAGTCGCTGTCGGCATAGACCCAACCACCGTCTTCGACGTGCACAATGTCATTCGGGTCGGCCGGCCAGTCCTGCAGAAATTGCTCCACCGTGGTCAGCTCATACCCATTGCCGCTGGCCGCCGAGGCAAACTGCGGGATCCATTCGTGATAATAAGAATAGCCTCCGCTCCAGGCATTGTCGCCATCATGAGCGAGAAGCACGAGGGCCGGTTTGGCAGCGTTATTTCGTGCGGCAATCGGTCCAATCAATCCCAGGTCCCACCCACTGTAGCTGTCTTTCCAACCCATTGCCTGGTCCGCCGGGACAACCGTAAGCGTCGAGGCCGCGCCGGTTGCCGGATCCACATAGCGGGCCGTGTGAACCTGATAACTAAAAGGCATCGCCGCCGTAGGCGAACAGCCGCGATCAATTGTCAATCGCTGGTAGTTGCCGGAACCCTGAGCCGGATTCAGTTGGTCGGCCCGGTTAGGGATGTCGCACATTTCACCCCCGGAACCAACCGCGAGCGGCATATCGGGACAACTCCGGGCCAGATGATTATTAGCCACGATCGCCCAGGCAATCCCGAGTTGTTTGAGGACCGGGATCATTCTCTCGGAAAAACAGTTCTCGGTCGGAAAATAGCCACGCGACACCGGAGGATCCGTTCCCCAAAAGATCTCCATCTGGCGGTGATGAATTTGCAGTTCCATTAACAAAGTCGCGTCGCTCAAAAGCGGAGCCATGGCGTGATGATAAGTGAAGTTGACCAGATCCATCCGCGGCTTGCCGCCGGTGGTGGTCCAACCCCGCGCCTCCCGGTTCGATAGATACCAGGTCCCCGAATAACCAAACTGTCCGGCGGCGGCGAGGCTCTGCACATTTTCCATCAAAGCGCCCGACATGTTTAGCTGCACGCCGGAGTTCGTATACGACCCGATCCCGATCAGGCTGTCGTGCGGTCTTTGCTGATAGGCGTTGACGCGATCCGCGAGTGAAAAGACGGGGGCGAGACTTTCATTGGGTTCGGAGCGTCCGCCGTTTTCGTTTTGGGCCTGAATCGTGTCCCAGGCATTTTCATAATGATCGTCATAAGCGCGTTTGTCCGGCCAATAGATCGGCTGATGCAGATGCCATAGAAACGAGGTGTGCACACCGCTATTCTGCCCCAGGTACTGACAGCGGTAGCAAAGCCAGAACGCCGGCGACAAATAGACCGCATCTGGAATACGTTGCGTTTCTTCTTGGCATTACGAAGGAGGCGGAAAGGCCTCCCAGTGAGGTTCTCAACTGGCCCCGATGATACACATTTTGCCTCGATTGAAACGACAAAAAGGGTGATTCCCACTATCGCCCAAGGCGAAAAATCCATCCACAAGCACTCACTGGGAGGCTTCCTAGTCGCCCAGCATCTCACCCGGTAACCTCGGCGGCCCGGAAGCCGCCGCTCCCAATCAACAAAACAAACCCATCCTGGCGTGCAGCGCCCAACCAGAGTCCGCCCAATTGGTCCAGATCGCCCCTCAAAGAGCTGCCGATGGCCGGACTCGAACCGGCACGGGGCTTTAATACCCCAACGGATTTTAAGTCCGTTGCGTCTGCCATTTCGCCACATCGGCGCGATCCAGGAAAATAGAAGGTAGAAAGGTTAAAGCAGAAAGTGAAATCGGGCCAGAGCCCGCGTTCCAACCCGATCAGTTCGCTTTCTTCTGTTGCGGCCTCTTTGCATCCGCCCGGGGGTAAGCGCGCCCGGTATTACAACCCATCGAGTTGCTTCCTGGCGTCGATGCCGACATCTGGTCGCAACTGCGCCGGATTTGTTTAAGAATTGGACCCGCTCCACCTGAGCCGCAGCTTCCCGGCTCGGCCGGGGCGAAGGGTAATGTCCTAATTTGAATCGGACTTACGACACCACCGGTTGAAGAACTGAATTGACCAAACCGTCGTTTGTTTGTTAACCTAAAAACTTTGGCCGTAATGGCTTTTATTGCCACGGGCTCGTTACACTTGCGGGCTCTACAGTAGGAACAAAGGGATGCATACAGCGACAGTTTACCGAATTAACACGCCTCAGGTCATCAGCGAAAACATCGAGGGTGAAGTTGTAATCGCCAATCTCCAAACCGGCATCTATTACAGTATGCAACGGGTCGGGGCTGATGTTTGGCCATTGTTTGAAAATGGGGTCAGCAGGGAGGACCTCTTGAAAACGGCGGTTGAGACTTATTCGGGAAACGTGTCCGAGATCGAAGCTGCGCTGGGCGAGTTTGTCACAAAACTTTTGGCCGAGCGTCTGATCGTCGAGGTGCGTGGTCTTCAGTCGCAGCCCTCGGAAGAGGGTCATCGGGCCAATGGGACTAACCTGCGTCCATTCGAAAAGCCGGTGCTCGATAGCTACAACGACATGAAGGACCTGCTATTACTGGACCCTATTCACGATGTGGATGAAACCGGCTGGCCAGCTCCCAAGCCTAAGCAGTAGGAATGAGGCGATAACGCCAGGGAAAGGCGTTTGGCCTACCCCCGAACAGAAACTTCTCCTGCAGGCGGCGCTTTGGCCCGGGGACGAAGCAATCGCGGCGTGGTCGGAGTGGGCTTCCCGGGTGGACCTTGTCCAGGGCGACCTCGACCAGGGTTCCTTCCGTCTTCTTCCCCTTGTTTATAGGAATCTGGAACGGCAGCGCTTTGGCGGTGGGCTGATGACGAGACTGAAGGGCATCTACCGCTACTCGTGGGCGAAAAACATAACTTTGTTCGGCGAAACGCAACGTGTTTTGCAGAGTTTGCACGCCGCGGGTGTGGAGACCATCGTCTTGAAGGGGGTAGCCCTGTCGCTCCTCTACTATCAGGACCGGGGCGCGCGCCCCATGTCCGATATTGACATCCTTGTTCCGACGGGCCGGGCGGAAGCAGCTCTTAAATGCCTCGAGCTCGAAGGGCGGCGCAACCCCAACATGCGCGAGAACGGAGATCTTCGTTATTTTTGGGCGGCCACACTGGTCAATGGGGCGGAACAAGAATTGGATCTGCATTGGCACGCTCTCCACGAATGCGTTTATCCGGAAGCGGACGATGACTTCTGGGCGGAGGCGGTGCCGTTCCGGATGATGGAAGTCACCACAAAAGCGTTGAGCCCCGCCGACAACCTGCTGCACATTATCGTGCACGGGATTTACTGGAATGCCATGCCAACCATCCGCTGGGCTGCGGATGCGGCCGTAATTATCCGTTCCTCGGGCGAAAAGTTATGCTGGGAGCGACTCCTCGCCCAAGCTCGCAAGCGAAAGCTTCTCTTCAGGCTTGGCGCCGGTCTTGGTTATCTCCATGACCACCTGAAGGTTCCGATACCTCCCGAAGTGCTAAGGAAATGCCGTCAGGGCAAACCCTCGGTTCTCGAGCAAATCGAACATCAGCTGGTGGAGAGGCCAAGGCGCGAAGTTGACGACTCTATCTTCGGCGGGTGGCCGCTCATCATCTTAGCTTATCGGCGGATCACCTTCGGCCAGCGGTTTTGGCCCCGGCTTCGGGGATTCCCGGACTACGTGAGGTATTGCCTCTACGCAAACAGCCGGCGCGAAATCTTCTCTGTGCTGCTGCGCCGTGTCCCCGGGAAGATCAGAAAAATACTCGCGAAACTGACCCGGAAAAGCGTGGCTACAGGCTGACGGCACCGCAGCGGTCTACGCTCGATGAACGAGACGGAAAATAAAAGCGGCACCAGAAGGCTACTGGACCCGGCGGCGTGGCGCTATTTCAGCAGTTACTACCGGGGCGAATACCCCTTGCTTTTGCTTTTTGGGATTGTGGCGGCTGTGCAGGCACTGCTGGTGTTGCCGGTCCTCATGCTCGTCCGTCGCATTTTCGACGTGGCCCTTCCCCAAAAGCATGTCACCCAGATTGTTCTGCTCGGGGCCGGTATCTTTCTGCTCCGCACCCTGAACGGCGGGATTTCTCTGTGGATGCGGGCAAAGCAAATCAAGACATTCAAGGCTGCGATCAGCCGGATGCGAGAGGACCTCCTGGCCAGGCTCTACACTTTTTCGCGCCGGTTCTACACCCGATTCGATCGAAACACGATGCACGCCCGCATCGTTCAGGATACAGAGCGGCTCGACGATGTGAGTAGCGCCCTCATCTCACGTTTGCTGCCGGCCTTGCTCACCAGTTTGGCCCTGATCATTCTTCTCCTGTTTCTCAACTGGTTTCTGCTTCTTGTCATGGTCTCGTTGACGCCCCTGCTTTTTTTGACGCTTCAATTGACGGGCCGACGGGTAAAGGAACGCGTCTTCGTTTTCCAGCGCGCGTTCGAAGTGTTTAGCAAGGGTACGCTCTTCGTCCTGCACCACATGGATCTGATTCACATCCAGTCGTGTGAGACAGAGGATGCGGTGAGTCGGGCGGAACAGGTGCAGCATTTGCGCAAAACGGGCGAGAGAATGGCCTTCATTTACGCGCTGCACGGTCAGGTGCAAAACACCGTAACCGGTCTTTCCGGGATTATCATTCTTACCTTAGGCGCCGCCGCCGTGGCCGCGCACTCCATGACCTTGGGACAACTGTTGTCGTTCTGGGTTGCGGCCGGTCTGCTCAACGGTTACGCGCGTACCATCATCGACGCGGTCCCTCAGATCCTGGCCGGAAACGAATCCATGGTCACCTTAAACAGACTCATGCATGAAGGTGAATCGGCGCCTTACTCGGGCCAGAAGCACATCGATTTTACCGGCGAAATCGAACTCAGGAACGTTGTTTTTGCTTTTGATCAGAGACCGGTGCTGAACGGTTTGAACTTGCGCATTAACCCCGGCGCAAACATTGCGATCGTCGGCCCCAATGGGGCGGGAAAGAGCACGTTGGCATGGCTGATCCTCGGCTCTTATCGTCCCCTCCAAGGCGTGGTCCTCGCCGATGGCATTCCTTACGACGAAATCGATATGGTGAGATTTCGCCGGTCGATCGGCACGGTGACGCAGCATCCCGAATTCTTTACCGGTTCCATCGCCGAAAACATCGGTTATGGGGCGGCGGACCATACCACTCTCGACAAAATGAAACAGGCCGCGCGAATCGCCCTCGTCCACGATTTCATCGAGTCTTTGCCCGACGGGTATGACACCCAGGTCGGGGAAGGGGGCGTCTTGCTTGCGGGAGGCGAAGCGCAGCGGCTCGCTATTGCCCGCGCCCTTCTCCGGCAGCCGCGGTTGTTGATCCTCGATGAGCCCACCAACCACCTTGATCGAAACGCGATCCGCCGGTTGATGGAGCAACTGCAACGCCTGGGAAACCGCCCGGCAATTTTGACAATCAGTCATGATCGCGAAGTGGTCGACTTCGCGGACACGGTCTACGCACTCAGAGACGGCATCGCCGTTCCCCAATCAGGAGCGGCATTGACCGCGGCGGGAACGCGATAACTGGAGAAAGCAATATCCGGTGAACCCCGCGGACGTGCCACCCAAAACCGAGGAAGAGCAACTCGCATTATTCGAGGACTTTTACCGCGGATTCTGCGACGCGAAAAACCGGGCCGGGGAGGTCGCATTCTTCTGCTGCATTGCTGGAACAACGATCCGGCTTCGCTTTGCCGGGAGCGCGCTTGTGCCGCACGTGACGCCCGCGTTGGAGCACTTGCGAATCGCGCCGGTAGACGCGCCGGATCTGACCCTCTGTCTTTGGGACAGCGACTCGACCGGAATTCCGGGGCCGCCTCCAATCTGCCCCCGCGCTTCCTTCACTGACCGCGGCGATATTTGGGGATTCTACAGCGACCGGATCAAAACGGCGTTTCACTGGTCGGACTTCTCCGTCAATATTCTCGATCACGAATCCAGCCTCGGTGTTTACTGGGTCCAGGACGCCGCTACGCAGCCTTATTGGGCGCGTTCTTCTCCTTTGCGCACGTTGCTTCACTGGCGGTTCGAGCGGCAGGGCTGCCAGCTCGTCCACGGGGCCGCGGTCGGGACCGCCGATGGCGCTGTCCTCATCACCGGCAAAGGCGGTGTTGGTAAATCAACTACCGCTCTGTCTTGTCTCGATACGGGATTGGATTACCTCGGAGACGATTATGTGGTGATTCGAGGCGGTGACAAACCATCGGTCTGCAGCCTCTACTGCACTGCGAAGTTGAATGCCGACAATGTAATCCGTTTCCCCGGTTTTCGGGAGTTCGTGTCGAATCCAGACGAGCTCGACGACGAGAAAGCCGTGATCCATCTGCATCCACGTTTCGCGGACCGGTTAAAGCAGGAGGTGCCGTTAAAGGCAATCCTCACCCCCCGTTTCCGCGACGGCGACGAAACGACGTTTTCTCCGGAATCTCCACTCGTCCTCCGGCAAGCCACCTGTTTTGCGACGATGTGCCAGCTGCCCGGTGTGGGTCGACTTACCTATGAATTCTTCGATCATCTCTGTGCAACCGTGCCGGGATATGTCCTGCATGTGGGACGAGATCTTGAAGGGATTCCGCCAGTGATTTCCGGCCTCCTCAACCAGCTGGCCAAGCCTGGCGCGAAAGAAAAAGCGCGGCCGAGTATCTCGATCCCCCGCAATCACCAGCCGTTGGTGAGTATCGTCATCCCCGTCTATAACCGAGAAAAATTAATCGAAGAAGCGCTAAAGAACATTCTGTCGCAGAACTACCCGGCCATCGAAATCATCGTCGTCGACGATGGATCGACCGACGGCACGGAATCGGTCGTTCGTCAGTTTCCTTTCGATATCCGCTACTTCAAGCAAGACAATGCTGGACCCGGGTCCGCCCGAAATCGTGGGATCAAGGATAGTACCGGTGAACTGATCGCTTTTCTTGATTCGGACGATCTGTGGCCCGAGAACAATCTCGAAATGCTGGTTAATGAGATCATGGGGGACCCGGGCCTGGATGTGGTCCATGGGTACGCCCAGCTGATAGAGTATCGCCCTGAAGACAGCGGCTACGAATTCCGGGGCAGCCCCGACGGCGGCTTTGGCTTTTATCTCGGGGCCGGGCTCTACCGCAAGCGCGTCTTTGCCGAAGTCGGACTATTCGACCCGGAACTGCGGTACGGCGAGGACGGCGATTGGTATAACCGGGCGCAGGAAATGCAGAGGAACGTCCGGCGCATCGATGCCGTCACCCTTTTCGTCCGCCGTCACCACGGAAACATGACCCGCGGAAAGACCTTCGTAGAGCAAAACACCCTTCGCATCTTCAAGAAGAAACGCGACCGCCTCCAGTTGAGAAGCCGACCTGTGGGGGAGTAAAGAGCAGGAGACAGGAGCCTTGCCCTGTCCGTTCGTTATCCGCTCACCGTCGCATCACGAAGATGGCGTGCCGCCGCGCTGCCGGCGGATCGAGTTATGCAACAGCCTCAAAATATTCGCGTTGTTCTCCTTGGCCGGCGCGGTGAACGTGAAATTTTGGTCGTGAATACGCCGCAATAAGAGGACTTCAGGCAATATGGCGATGGTCAAACCGCGTTCCTGAGCGCGGGCAAACCAGTCTAACTCCTGGGCCGTGGTCAGGTTAGTGTCGAACAGACCGACGACGTCGAAGACCGACCTGCGCGCCATCAGCGTTTCGGGAACGCGATAGATCATCTTGACGCCGAGTTGCTCCCTTCTGAACCCCGGCGGATGCGGGCAACCCGGTTCCAGGAAGCATTTCATGTGTGCCACCGTATAATCCACTTCCGGATGCTTCTGCATATAACCCACCTGCACGGACAACTTGTCGGGAGACCAGATATCGTCGGCAGCGAGAAACGAGATCAGATCTCCGGTGGCGGCAGCAATGCCGGCATTCCAGGCATGGGCGAGACCTTCATGCTTTCGCTGGATACAGCGGACGCCGGGAAAAGAACGGGCGATCGCGCCGCTCTCGTCGGTTGAGCCGTCATCAATCACGATGACTTCGAGTGGTGTGTAGTTTTGTTGGATGATGCTCTCGATAGCCTGAGCCAGATATTTTTCGCCGTTGAAGACGGGAATAATCACGCTAACCGCAGGTGCGCTCATCTCATTGGGTCACAAATTTTCCATCGTGCGGGCTGTGGGCCTTCCGCCATAATCGGCCTAACATCGAGCTCATTACCTTGGAACCGTGCCGGCGGCTCGCGCGCAATTCGTTAATCCTGACGTTTATGAAGCAACAGTCAAGGCCTGTGCCAGAAGGTCGCTCGCCCAAGGAACGGCCGGGGCGGAGATGCGCCCCTTTTCCTCGATAAAATCTGGTCGACACGACATCGTCCAAAGGTGATACCATCGGTTTACCGTAAGAAAGGCCAGACGACATCTGCTTCAAATTATGCATCTCGATGCCTCCCGTGGCCAAACCTGTAAGGAAGTATGAAGGAAGATCGCGTCAGCATAGTGATTCCAGTTTACAACGCGGAGCACTATCTCGGGGAAGCTATCGAAAGTGTTTTGATGCAACCCCACCCCAACAAGGAAATCATCGCTGTGAACGATGGTTCGGTCGATGGGAGCGAGGCTGTCCTACGCCGCTACGAGCCTCACTTGAAGTGGATGTCACAGAAGAACACAGGGATTTCCGGAGCATTGAACAAGGGGCTCGAATCCGCCCAAGGTGATTTTTTGGCCTTTTGCGATGCAGACGACCTGTGGGCTCCCGATAAACTTCAGAGGCAGCTTGAAGTCTTGGCTGCCGACGACGATCTCGACATGGTGTTCGGAAACGTCCAGCAGTTTATCAGCCCCGATGTAAGCAGCTCGGACCGTCAAAAATGGGTTTGCCCCCAGGGATCGATGCCCGGCTATCACCGGGGAGCCATGTTGATCCGACGTTCCGCGTTCTCGCGGGTCGGTCCTTTCGAGACAAGGTGGCTATTCGTCGAGTTTCTGGATTGGTTCGCGCGGGCTGAAGAACTTCGCCTGCGCCATGTCATTTTGCCCGAGGTCGTTTATCGCAGGCGCATCCATGGCGGTAACACGACTATTCGAGAGCGCGATTCCCAACGTGACTACCTCCATGTCCTGAAGGCCAAGCTCGCCCGCCAACGCAAATCCTGAACCGGTCCAATAAAACTGGGTTGCGAATATTCGCTACTCTTCCAGCCAGGCCGCTTCAAGTTTGAAGATTGCGCCTGGGGAATACCGCCCGTTTGAGCATCGGGTAAAATCGATAGGCCTGTAACGCGATTGCGTAAATGCCGAAAGCGGCCATGAGAGAGCCAGCGATGACAGTCGGCAAATAGTAGCGATCCCAGTTCACCTTCATGGCGATCAGAATAAAGAGATAATTCACGAGAAAGTACTGCAAACAAGCTAAGGCGGGTTTGTCCGGTATGAGGGACAAACGGCGAAGCCGTTTCCAAAATAGAATGACGACTCCGGAAACCAAAAAGACAAACTCGCCTCGAAACGACGCATACTCGAAAAGAACACGCCGGCTGAGTACCAGCACGCGCTCTCCATGCCAAAGTGCCGAAGGAAGCCGTTCCTGTTCCCGCATTCTCTTATTCCAACGGAGAAACATGTTGGGAAACTGCAGCGGCCAGGCCAATGTTCCCAAATGAGGATATCGGGCCTTCACTTCTCGCGGAATATGTCTTGCCACAATTATCTCGCTGGAAAGCGCTTTAGCCTCTCCGAAAACAGCGCTGCTCCAGAGCGCGCGAGGCGAAGGCCAGAAAAATGGGTTCAGCCCATAGATGATAAGGAGCGCGGAACAGCAGAAGACTGCCAGTTGCTGAATAAATGCCATTTTTGTTGATTGCCCGAACCAGACGCGCTGTCCTCCGACGACCAGAAATGAAAGACCTCCGACGACGAGACCGGTAATTTTGATCGAGCAAGCCAACCCAGTCGCTATTCCGCAAAGAACCACGCAAATCCAGGTCCGCTTGGGCTTGGAAGCTGTGGAAAAAAAGACAACGGCCAGACAGACACAGAGAAGGAAAAAATTGTAGTGAATGTCGGTGATTGCTCGCGTGGCTTGTTGAATAAAAAGCGAATTTAATGATACCAGCGCGGCCGCGACCGTGCCGACAAAAGCGTTGCCTGCGTAGCATCCAATAATGAATGTTAGGAGGCAGCAGAGTATGCCGAACACAGCACAGGAGCTTCGGGCGTAGGTCAGGGTGTGATGTGGAGGAACCAGCCCTCTATCCATGTTCTCTTCGTAGGAAGCTTTAGTATCGTAGAACCGGAAGAATGCCTCCTTTCGGCTTTCCGGGTCTAAGGCCAGAGGTATTCCGATCAACCACTTGCCGAGCTGCATGTTGAGATCACCGAAATCTCCGCATTCGGCACATCTCCATTGAGCACGGCGCATATCTGCCGCCCACAACAAATCCGTGTAATATCGACCCGACGAAATCCAGCCGGATTCGTCGCAGAGAAATGAAGTTTGCCCTACTTGCGGAAATAGAACGGCGGCGCTTCCAATAACCACGGCAATAGCCAGCACCACAAAGCGTAATCGCCGTGTGTTGAACCTCCTTCTTATTCCTGCTGGAAACGTCATGGTCCCTGGTGATAACATCAACCTTCGCCAAAAGGAAGGCAGCCGTCCATTTACTCCAAAGTCATGCCTGTCCGCACCCGGCGCCGCCAAGCCTGTAAGGAGGTATGAAAGGAAATAATTTCATCAGCGTGGTGATTCCAGTTTACAACGCCGAGCGCTTTGTTGGAGAAGCCATCGACAGTATTTTGGTGCAAGCCCACCCCCATAAGGAAATTATCGCTGTCAACGACGGCTCGGCTGATGGCAGTGAGGCAATCCTCCGTCACTACGAGCCCCGCCTGAGATGGATCTCGCAGAAGAACACCGGAATTTCCGGCGCATTGAACAAGGGGCTTGATTTCGCGCGAGGCGATTTGTTTGGCTTTTGCGCCGCAGACGACTTATGGGCTCCGGATAAACTCCAAAGGCAACTTGAAGTTTTGGATGCCGATGATGATCTCGACATGGTATTCGGAAACGTTGAGCAGTTTATCAGTCCCGAGGTGGACAGCCAGGAGCGTCTAAAATGGGTTTGCCCTCGCGACCCGATGCCCGGCTATCATACCGGCACGATGCTGATACGACGGGCTGCGTTCTGGCGGGTCGGCGCTTTCGAGAACAGGTGGAAGTTCGGCGAATTTCTGGATTGGTTCGCACGGGCTCAAGAACTTGGCCTGCGGCATGTCATGCTGCCAGAGGTCGTTTATCGCCGGCGAATCCATGGCGCTAACATGACCATTCTCGAACGCGATTCGCAACGCGACTACCTCCATATCCTGAAGACCAAGCTCGCCCGCAACCGCAAATCCTGAAGACAGTCCCAAGACGCTGGACGAAGCCGCTCCCGCGTCTCCGCCGATGCTTAGAAGCCATCGATGGCTTCTAAGCCAGCCTGACCGTTTTTCCGGTCTTTGCTGCTTCATAAATCGCGGTTAGGATTTTTACGTCACGCAGCCCTTCTTCGCCCGGCACTCTCGTCGGCTGGTTGCTCAAAATGCATTGAGCGAAGTTATCCATTTCCGCCGCGAACTGATCGATTTGAGGAAAATAAATTTGTTTCCCGTCACTGCGCTCGCCCCGAATGCCTTCGTAGCGGTAGGCCGGCTCAAGTCCAAACCAGCCGTTGGCCGCAAAAACTTTGTAGCGATTCAGACCGTTGCAATTGTAGCTGCTAGTGGAACTGGTGATGACGCCGCCCGGAAATTTCAACTGCCAGGCGACAGACTCCTCCACGTCCTTAAATTTCACGTGATCAGTGACGGTCGTAAATGCCGTGACCTCTGCTGGCTCCTCCCCGGTGAGGTAGCGAGTGGCTTGCAGCGCATAAATGCCGACGTCAATGAGCGGTCCGCCACCGGACAAGGCGGGGCTTAACCGCCACTGACTTGGGTCGTCGAGGCGAACGCCTAAGTCCGCCTGGATCAGTTTCAGGTCGCCGAAAACTTTTTCCCGTGCGAGCCGGATGCATTCGAGATTGTTCGGTTCAAAATGCAGCCGATAGCCGATGGCGAGCATCCGCCCGGCGTTTTTGCACGCATCAATCATCTGCTGGCATTTCTCGACCGACACCTCCATCGGTTTTTCGCAGAGGACATGCTTGCCCGCCTTGGCCGCCTTGATCGTATGCTCCGCATGCAGCGCGTTGGGGGTGACGACATAGACGACATCAATGTCGGGATTGTCCGCCATCCGCTCCATCGTGTCGTAGCTATAAATATTCTTTTCGGGAATGTTGTACTGCGTCTTCCAGTGCGCGGCTTTCGCGGGCGTGCCAGTGACAATGCCGGCCAGCCGGCACCTTTTTGTCTTCTGCAATGCCGGCGCGAGTCGATTGGTGCTCAGCTTGCCAAGACCGGCAAGAGCAAAGCCGATTTTTCTGCCCGGTTCGGCCGCGCGCTCGCAGGAGGCCAGGGTGCCAAGGAGCGGGATGCTTGCGCCAGCGAGAGCGGTGGTCTTAAGAAAATCCCGTCGGGTGCGGTCGCTGGCGTTCATAAATGGGAAGTTTAAACGGGAGGCCCTCCGTCTCCAGCAGGCAATCGAAGCAATTTAGCGGCCCTCTTTCAAAACAATTGCCCAAGCAGCCCGGACCCGCGGCTTCCAAACGCCCCATTAGTTTAAGTACGTTGGCCCGAGCGGGCGGTCCTTTCTAAGTCCGAAACCAGACCCGGCCGCGAAAGTTTTTAGAGAACCGCATCGCCGGTCAGGCGACGCACGGAAAAACCTCAACTATGGAGAGACATTAATGAGCAACGAATTGAATGGGAAAAAGGTAGCAATTCTGGTCGCGGATTTTTTTGAACAGGTCGAGATGACCAAGCCGCGGGAAGCCCTCAAACAAGCTGGCGCCGAAGTGACCATCGTCTCGCTCAAGTCAGGCCAGATCCAAGGCATGCATCACGCCGATAAAGGCGATAAGTTCGATGTCGACCGCACTTTGGATCAAGCCAAGCCGGAAGAATTCGACGCCTTGATGATCCCGGGCGGGACGATGAATCCGGATACGCTGCGCTCGACCGATGCTGCGCTTCGGTTCACCCGGCACTTCTTCGAAAAAGGCAAACCGGTGGCGGCGATTTGCCACGGACCGTGGGTCTTGATCGATTCGAAAGTGGTTCGGGGACGAACCCTCACCTCGTGGCCGGCAATTAAAACCGACGTCAAAAACGCCGGCGGAAACTGGGTGGACAAAGAGGTCGTGGTAGACAACGGCCTCGTCACCAGCCGCAAACCGGATGATATACCGCCCTTTAACAAGAAGATGATCGAAGAATTCGCCGAAGGGCGGCATAAGACGGCGACCGCGGCGTAGATTGGATACGCAGGGGAGCGCGGGACGAAGGATCCGGGGAGCGCCGGCTTCCAGCCGGTAGGAGGGTTGGACATCTTGTCCAACCCAAAAGAGGGGTGTTCAGCAGGATGCTGAACGCTGCACGCTGGAAGCGTGCGCTCCCCAAAAGATTGGCGTTTCACAGAAACGCCCTACAATCCTTGGAGCGCGAGTCATGACCACTGCCAACAAGATCACCGTCGTCCGGATCCTTCTGATTCCGGTTTTCGTAACGATGGCAATCTACTACGGGGCCAGTGTTCAGCGCGGCGAGCCCATTGAATGGCAGCGCTTCGGGGCGATCGTCGTTTTCCTGGTTGCTGCGGTGAGCGATGGTTTGGATGGTTACGTGGCCCGTCGCTACAACCAGCGCAGTTCGCTTGGAGTCATATTGGATCCGATTGCGGATAAAGGCCTTCTTCTCAGCGGCGTCATTACCCTCAGCATCAGCAATTGGAGCGAAGTCGACCCCAATTACGGCAAATTCCCAATGTGGTTCCCGGTCCTGGTAATCGCGCGCGACGCGGTTATTCTGGTTGGGGCCGTCGTATTGCATCTGCTGGTGGGAAAAGTGCGGGTCCGACCGCATTGGACCGGCAAGATCGCGACTGTCCTGCAGATGGCGGCGATTGGCTGGGTAATGCTTCAACTTCACGTCAAATCTCTCCTCTACGTGGTTTTGGCGGCCGGGATTTTTACCTTCATTTCCGGCGTCATTTATGTCACCGACGGCGTGCACCAGCTTCAGGCCGAGGGCCACGCTAATGCCCGAGTCGATTAGCGGTGAGCGTGCGATGAACGGCAAAACCGACCCGCCGAGCGTCGCGATCGTAGGCCGGCCGAACGTGGGCAAATCGGCTCTATTCAATCGGTTGGTCCGGCGCAAAATCGCAATTGTGCACGATCAACCGGGCATCACCCGCGATCGGGCTTCGGCGCTCTGCACCGCCGGTTCCCGGCCGTTTTTGGTCTGGGACACCGGAGGAATATTGGGGCCGGGAGAATCCGAACTGACCGGACAAGTGCGCCGAGCGGTTGAAGCAGCGGTTCGGGAAAGCGATCTTCTTTTGTTTGTGGTCGACGCAAAACAAGGCCTGACCCCGGTCGATCAGGATGTGGCCAGGATGTTGCGCAAATCGGCCAAACCGGTCGTGCTTGCGATCAACAAGATCGATAACGATAAGAGCGAAACGCTCGCTGCGGATTTTGATTCGTTAGGCTTCGAGCCCACTATCCTTATCAGCGCCGAGCATAACCGCGGCATTCTCGATCTTCTGGACGCGATGGATGCGCTTCTGCGGCAAGGAGGGCCTGCCTCCCAGGCGTCCATCGAAACATCGGCAGGTGAAAAGCCGCCCATCCCGGAGCTGCATCCGATTAAGGTGGCCGTGGTGGGGCGGCCTAACGTAGGCAAATCTTCATTCATCAATGCCATCGTCCAAAATCAGCGGGCAATCGTCAGCGAGCTTCCCGGAACGACCCGGGACGCGGTCGATATCAGCTATCGCGAAGACGGCGACGATTTCGTGTTCATCGATACCGCTGGAATTCGGAAGCGAGGAAGACATTCCAGCTCGGTCGAGGTCTTCAGCGTGATGCGCGCGGAACGCAGCATTCGGCGCGCTGACATTTGTGTCCTGACGGTCGATGTGACCAGTGGCGTTACCGCACAAGATAAAAAAATTGCCGGCCTGATCCAGGAAGCCGGCAAGGCCGCCATCGTGCTGATGAACAAATTCGACCTGGTCAAGCCGAAGCGGGTCTCGTCGAATCAGAAAATCAAACAGATCGTGGAGGAAGCGCGCAGCCGGCTTTTCTTCCTCGATTACGCGCCGGTTCTGGTGACTTCAGCCCTGAACGGAAGACATAACGCCAGAGTTTTTCAGTTAATAAAACAAATCCAACGGGCAGCCCGAGTCCGGATCGGGACCGGTGTCCTTAATCGACTTCTGCGATCGGCCCTGGCCGCGAATCCGCCTCCAATGGTCAAAGGCCGGCGGCTCAAACTGTTTTATGTCGCGCAGGCCAGCGGAGACTTCGATCGACCCGCGGAGGGCGGAGCTTCCTTCGGCGTGCTCGGGACAGGCTCTGCGACACCGAAACGGGAGGTGGCGCCGCCATCGCCGCCGGCCCGCCGGAGCTCGCCATTCCAACCGCCAGAATTCGTGCTGTTCGTGAATGAACCCGGTTTGTTGAACGATACTTACGGCCGCTACCTGGAAGCACGGCTGCGTAATGCAGAACCTTACATCGGTCTGCCGATAAGGATCACCCTGCGCGCCCGCAGCGAAAAAGCGCCGCACTCCCGGGCAGCGGTTCGAATTCCAAAACACGTGCGGCGGTCGTAAACCGCCGTTACAGTTTGGAAATCGAACATTTTGTCGCCGCGATCTGTCTCAAAAACGCACCCATGAAATCGACTCAGGAAATTACCCAACAGGTGCAGGAACTTAGCCACTGGATTCCTGCTGTCCGCGAGCAAGTCGGCAATGTCGTGATCGGACAGAAATATCTGGTCGACAGACTCTTGCTCGGCTTGTTGGCCAACGGCCATCTTTTGCTCGAGGGCGTTCCCGGGCTGGCCAAAACGTTGACCGTGAAAACGATGGCCGCCTGTATTCAGACCGGCTTTCAAAGATTGCAATTCACTCCCGACCTGTTGCCGGCCGATTTGATCGGGACCTTGATCTACAATCCGCGCACCGGCGAATTTTCAACCAAACTGGGACCGATTTTTTCGAACCTGATTCTGGCCGACGAAATCAATCGGGCTCCGGCCAAAGTCCAGAGCGCGCTGCTGGAAGCGATGCAGGAGCGTCAGGTCACGATCGGTGAAAAGACCTATCCGCTGGCAGACCCGTTTCTGGTCCTGGCTACGCAGAATCCCCTGGAACAGGAAGGGACCTATCAACTGCCGGAAGCGCAGCTGGACCGTTTCATGTTCAAATTGAACGTCGGTTATCCGCAAAAAACCGAGGAACGCCGGATTCTCGATCTGATGGCGACTTCCGCGCCGGATTTGCGGGTCCAGTCGGTAATCGATCCGGCCCAGATCATCGCCGCGCGTGAGGTGGTAAACAGTATCTATATAGATGACCGGGTGAAGGACTACATTGTCGATGTGGTTTGGGCGACGCGGGAGCCGGCTTCTTACAACCTGCGCCTGGAAGGGCTGGTTCGCTACGGCGCTTCTCCCCGAGCCACGATTTATCTCGCTCTCGGGGCGCGCGCCCACGCTTTCCTGAACGGACGGGGCTATGTCACGCCCCAGGATGTGAAGAGCATCGGCCCGGACGTGCTCCGGCACCGCATTATTGTCAGTTACGAAGCTGAAGCGGAAGCGGTCACGAGCGAAACGATCATCGAACGTATTTTTGCCGGGCTGCCGGTGCCGTAGCGATTGTCCGTCATCCCGAGCGAAGCCGAGGGATCCCGGAGGAAAACGGAAAGATAGGAAATGCGCCCCCAAAACCATTTCGTTTACATTCTGACTAACCAGAGACACACGGTGCTCTACATCAGCATTGCCAACAGTTTGGAAACTCGCCTATCTCAGGACCAAAACGGCGGTCGGTGGCATTTTGCCCGGCAGTACAACACCGACAAGCTGATTTATTTTGAAGTATTCTCAGATCCAACCGCTGCCATCAATCGGGAAAAGCATTTGAAAGGATGGCGCCGGAGTAAAAAAGAAGAATTGATCGCGACACGGAATCCGGAGGGGCGGGACCTGGGCGAGGAGATGGTGGCACAGAATGAGGCCTAAGCTGACGTCACAGGATCCCTCCACTCCGCTGCGCTCCGGTCGGGATGACGAAAATAGCGGGCGAACAACGCCCGCCGACATACTCAAAAAAATCCGAGCCCTTGAAATCAAAACCCGCGGCCTCGTGGAAACCGCCTTTGCCGGCGATTACCACAGCGTGTTTAAGGGACGGGGAATGAACTTCGAGGACGTGCGGGAATATCAGCCCGGGGACGAAATTCGCGCAATCGACTGGAACGTCACCGCTCGGATGGGAAATGCGTTTATCAAAAAATTCACTGAAGAGCGCGAACTGACGGTGATGCTGATCGTCGATGTCAGCGCTTCGGGAAGTTTCGGCAGCACGACGCAATCCAAGCGGGAGCTGGCCGCGGAGGTCGCCTGCCTGCTCGCGTTCAGCGCCATTCGTAACAACGACAAGGTCGGCCTGCTGCTGTTTACCGACCGGGTCGAGCTGTTTATCCCGCCGAAAAAGGGACGTTCCCACACCCTGCGCCTGATTCGCGAGATTCTCTTTTTTGAACCGGAAGGACGTGGCACGGAAGCGGCCCTGGCCCTCGATTACCTGAACAAGATTGTAACTCGACGCGCGGTCGTATTTTTCATTTCCGATTTTCAGGCGCCCGATTTTTCGCAGGCTCTGGCGGTCACGGCCCGGCGGCACGACTTCATCGCTATTCATATCCAGGACGAGCGCGAGAAAGTTTTCCCGAACATTGGAATCATCACCCTGGAGGATGCCGAAACGGGACAGCAAATCGAAATCAATACCGCCGACCGCGCCACCCGGGTCCGGCTGGCGGATGCGGCCGACCAGGAGGAAACGGAGCTTAACCGGACATTGCGTCGCAACCACATTGACGCGATTGCCCTGCGCACCGGAGACGATTATCTCCCGGCTCTCCGCTCCTTTTTTAAACAACGGGAGCGCCGGGCCGCTATCCGGTGACTGACCGCTCGAATATGTCGATCCTTCTTACCCAGAACGCTCACGATATCGCACCGCCGGTGGATTATTCCCTGATCCCCACCTGGCTCGTGTTTGTGGTGACATTCGCTGGTCTGGCTCTTATTGGACTTGCCGTCTGGTGGATCTGGAAAAAACTAAAACGAACCGCTCCGCCCAAACGGCCGCGGGACCGCGCCCTGGAAGCGCTGGACGGTATCACCCTGCTAATCGAGAGCGAGAACCCCTACCGTTTTAGCATCACCGTTTCCGACATCCTGCGCCGCTACGTGACCGAGGAATATCATCTGCCGGTAACGCGACAGACTTCGGTCGAATTTCTCGAGGCGCTGGCCAGTAATCCTTCTTTTTCGGGCGATGACAAGGTCCTGTTGCAAGATTTTCTGAACCGATGCGACCTGATCAAGTTCGCCCGGTACGATGCGACGACGGATGACAGCCGGTTGCTCCTGGACGAGGCGACGAAGTTTGTGAAAGGAGGCGAAGTTGTTGCAGCTGTTTCATGACTGGTCGCTGGGAAACAGCGCCCTCACTTTCGTCCGGCCATGGCTGCTCTGGCTTTTGCTCGCCCTCCCCTTGCTCGCCTATCTGAAGGGAAAACGGGGAGCCGGAGCGGCCCTGATTTTCTCCTCGACCCGCACCCTGACCGAAATGGGCAAGCAGAGCGTGTCCCGCGCCGGCAGATTTCTACGCGCGTTGCTGCTTCTGGCCCTGGCCTTTTTTATTATCGCGCTGGCTCGCCCGCAGCTGGGGAAAAGTCTCACTCAGGTCGAGGCCAGCGGAATCGACATCATCCTGGTGCTCGATGTTTCCGGCTCCATGCTGACGAAGGATTTTACCATCGGCGGCGAAAGCGCCGCTCGGGTGGATGCCATCCGGGAAGTAACCCGCAAATTTATCGAGAGCCGGCCTAACGATCGTATCGGCATTATTGCCTTTGCCGGCAGGCCTTACGTAGTCAGTCCCATGACGCTTGATCATGATTGGCTGTTGCAGAACCTTGACCGGGTCAAAATTGGCCTGGTTGAGGACGGCACGGCAATCGGGTCGGCCATGGCCGCCGGGGCCAGCCGCCTAACCGATAAGAAATCGAAGAGTCACGTTCTTGTCCTCCTGACCGACGGCGAAAATAATTCGGGCAAAATCCCGCCTAACACGGCAGCGGAAGCGGTCAAGGCGCTGAAGATCCACCTTTATGCGATCGGCGCGGGCATCAACGGGATCGCTCCCGCTCCCATCTACACGCCAAGGGGGCCAATCACCGATACCGAGGGCAATATCATCTATCAAAATCAACGGGTTCACTTCAATGAAGCCGGATTAAGAGAAGTGGCCAAAATTGCCGACGGAAAGTTCTTCCGCGCCACCGACACAAAATCGCTGGAATTGATTTACTCCGACATCGACCGACTCGAAAAAACAACCGTTAGCGTCAAGAAATATCAACAGTATCGGGATCTTTTTCCGATCTGCATCATGGGAGGGGCCGGGTTGCTCGTCGCCCAGATCTTGTTGGCGCAGACCGTTTGGAAGAAACTGCCGTGAACCTTCCAACAGTCATTCCGAGCGAAATCGAGGAATCCCGCGGAGTTACCACCGAGTATTTCTGCGGGATCCCTCGACTGCGCTTCGCTCCGCTCGGGATGACACTAAACCCATGACTTTCGGCGCACCGGAGTGGTTATGGGGTTTGCTGGCGTTACCGGTGCTGGCCGCGATTTTTGTCCGGGCCGAACGAAAAACCCGGAAGCGGTTGACCGAATTTGTCGCCCCGCGATTGTTGCCTCAGTTGTCCGGAACAGTTAATCGTTTCCGGCGCAATCTTCGTTTTGGCCTGCAATTGTTCGGACTCGGACTGGCTCTGGTCAGTCTGGCCGCCCCACGCTGGGGTTACACTTTCCAAAACGTAAAGCGCAAAGGAATCGATCTGCTCCTCGCCGTCGATACTTCCCGCAGTATGCTGGCCAACGACGTGCAGCCCAATCGGCTTGAACGGGTCAAACTCGCCACCCAGGACCTGATCGCCCAATTGCAGGGCGACCGCATCGGTTTGATTGCGTTTGCCGGGCGCGCATTCGTCCAGGCGCCTTTGACGATCGATTACGATGCAGTTGTCGAAGCGATCAACGACCTCGACACCCAAATCATTCCGGAAGGCGGGACCAACATTTCGGAGGCGATCGATCTCGCTCGACGCACTTACGGGAAAAGCGCAATCGGAAATCGGGCCCTGGTAATTTTCACCGACGGCGAGGAGTTGAGCGGCGATGCAATAAAGACCGCCAAAGCCGCGGCCGACGCCGGTGTCCGAATTTTCACGATTGGCGTCGGCACCGCTCAGGGTTCACTCATCCCGATCCGGGAGCAGGATGGAGGAACCGGTTTCGTTAAGGATTCCAAGGGCGAAGTCGTGAAATCGAAGTTGGACGAGAAACGGTTGCGCGAAATCGCCCGAAGCACCGGAGGGCTTTATTTGCACCTGGAGAGAGGCCCCCGGACGATGAGACAACTTTTCGCCGACGGTCTCGACAAAATGAACGCCCGCGACATCGACGCCCGGTTGTCCCGAAGACCGATCGAACGATACGAGTGGCCGCTGGGGGCCGCGCTGCTCGCACTTGCGACCGCGATGCTGCTCAGCGAACGAAAGCGCATGCGGCTTCGCTCTTCGCGGTCTTTCCAGGCCAAAACCGCAACCGCAACAGCAACAGCGGCGGCAGCAGCTGCTCTGCTGCTGGTTTGCCCACAGCCAGCGTCCGCAACTGCGCCAGGTCTGGGCCTCTATCGCGAGGGCAAATACGCGGATGCTTACCAGGCATTCCAGGACGACTTGAAAAGTCACCCCGATTCTCCGGTAAACGACAAGATACAGTTCGATGCCGGAGCCGCTGCTTACAAAATGCGTGACTACGACAAGGCAACGGAGGCGTTCAGCCAGGCTTTGCTAACGAAAGACAAAAGCCTGCAGGAAAACAGTCATTTCAACATGGGGCGAACGCTCGAGGAACGCGCCGATATGGCAAAAACCGACGAACACGCGCTGAAAGATTTGGAAAACGCAAAATCCCATTATCAAGACGTCCTGAAACTCGATCCCAATAATCAGGCGGCCAAGACAAATCTGGAGGACGTGAAAAAGAAGATCGATCGGTTAAAGCATCACCGAAAGAAAAAGCAGCCGCCCCCGCCGTTTCCGCCCAAGAAGGGCCAAAAGGACCAGAACAAGGGATCGGGCGGAGGCCAGGGCGGCCAGCAACAACAAACAACAACAACCGAACTCTTCCAAGCAAAATCAGCAGCAGCAAAACCAGCAACAAAATTCACAGAATCAAAATCAGTCCGGAACGGGACAAAATCAGAAGTCCGAGAACAAGCAGGGACAATCGCAGGCGAAAAACCAATCCCAGCCAAATCCCGGAGGTGAATCGGGCGAAAGTCCGTCGCCTTCTCCCCAGCAAGGCAAAGCGGGCAGTGATAATAAAAAGCAGGAACCGAAAAACAACTCGTCGAAAAACCAGGAACCAAAACCGTCTCCTTCTCCGGGAGAGAACCAAAACCCGGCAGCATCGCCGCGTCCGGGCGAAGGTCAGGGGTCCGGTCAGGGCGCAAGCCCCTCACCCGTTCCCGCTCAGTCGCCAAATAAGAAATTTTCCGGCGAGATCAAAGGGGCAGCGAGCGATAAATCGCCGAAGCCGAATCAATCTCCTCAAATCGCGCCGGCGGAACCGGAAAAAGAGGGGGAAATGACCGCGGCCCAAGCGAAAGCACTGCTCCAGTCGATGAAGGATGAAGAAGCGCGGGTTCAGCTTGATGAACGCACGGCTCAGCGGCATGTCTATAACGATTGGTAGTCTGGTAAAGCGTATTGTCTAACCTGTGAACGACTGGATAAGCATGTAATGGGGCGTCGAATTTTCTTCACATTGCTAGTTGGGCTCGGAGTTGGGATCTGGTCTGCTTCCGCGGCGTCGCCCAGCGTGACTGCGGTCCTGAGCGACTCGGACGTAGCGGTCGGTCAGGCGATTCAGTTGCAGATCAGAGTAACGAATGCCGGGGAAGCGGCTGTGCCGGGAGAAATCCCGGTTGACGGTCTGGAGATTCACCAGACCGGCGCGTCGCGCGAATTTGAGCTGCACAATTTTACTACGACATCGAGTGTGACCTACAATTACACGGTCCTGCCGCTCAAGGCGGGGACATTCAGGATTCCGTCGCAAACCATTCGCGTCGGCAACACGTCGTTGCGCACGCCGGAGTTGACCCTCCGGGTAAGTGGTTTGCCGGGCGGGCAAGGCGTTCCCAACACCGCCGGCAAATCAGATGTCAACTCGAACAAAATCGCCTTTGCCGAGGTAGTCGTGCCCAAAAAAACCGCCTACGTGGGTGAGATTATTCCAGTGGTTATTCGGGTTGCTTTTGCCACCCGGGCTAAGCTGACTGAGCCGCCCGAGATTGCCGGCCAGGGATTCACGATGCGAAAAATTCAAGCTCCCGATCAGCCTCAACTCGAAAATATTAATGGGCGGCAGTGGGAAGTATTCACGTTTAAGACCGCGATTGCGGCAGCACGCCCCGGTAAACTCGACATCGGTCCGGCAGAAACGGAAGCGCTGGTGACCATGCCGCGCCGGCCGGGCAGTTCCCGCAATCATTCGCCTTTTGATATCTTCAATTTAGATGATCCGTTCTCGGATCCTCTGTTCCGGGATGCCTTTGGAGCGTTCGGCCAGCAGCAAAGGGTCACGGTCAAGAGCGAGCCGGTCAGCCTGGAGGTGAAGCCGTTGCCTCCCAATGCCCCGACCCATTTCTCCGGCGCGGTTGGCAACTTTACCATGGCGGCGGAGGCAAAGCCTAAAAGCGTCCAGGTCGGCGATCCAATTACGGTCACCGCCACCATTTCCGGCCGGGGAAACTTTGATCGAGTCAACGCGCCGGTGCTCCAGGATCAGCAAGGCTGGCACCAGTATCCGCCCTCGGCCAAGTTCAAGCAGAACGACGAAGTCGGCCTGAGCGGCGACAAGACATTTGAAACCGTGCTTTCGCCTAACGAAAAGAAGGAGACTGTTCCTCCTTTTCTTTTCACCTACTTCGATCCGGTGAAAGAAAGCTATGTTACCTTGCGCAGCGATTCCATTCCGATTCAGGTCGAGGGAGGGAGTATTGCCGCCGCCAGTGCCGCACCGGCCCCGGCAATGGCAGCCTCTCCCGCTGCCCCGGCCGCCAAACCGACCGAAAAGCCGGCAGATATTCTTTACCAGCTGAGCGACCGCCCATCCCAATCCGAATCATTCAGACCGCTCTATCTCCAGCGCGGTTTCTGGCTCGTTCAACTGGTTCCGTTATTTGGCCTGACCGGTTTAATCGGCCGAAACATTCGGCAAACCCGGTTGCACAACCGGGAGGCCCAGAGAATAGCCGCCCTGCAGCATGAGGCATCGGAGCTCACCCGGAAACTACGGCGGCGCAATGCTCGCGCCCGGGGAATATTTTTCCGATGCTTCCCGCCTGATCCAGCTGAAAACCGCCCTGGCCCAAAACATCGATCCCAACACCGTCGATATCGAGACCGCCGCCCTGGCATTTCAAATGGACGAAAGCGAACGCGAACAGCTTCGCCGGCTTTTTGAACGCAGCGACGAATTGCGTTATAGCGGCGGCTCCGGCAACGGCAACGCAACCGTCTCAGCCGAAACACGTCGGGAAACATTGAGCCTGATCGAACACCTGCGAGCATGAAACGGATTTCCTTTCTCACCGGCTTTGTTCTTGGATGCCTGATGTTGCTGCCTTCCGCTTTGGCTCAATCCAACGGCGCGTTCGCCAAAGCCAACCATGAATATGGAGAGGGAAAGTTCCAGGATGCCATTCGCGGTTATGAAGGGCTCGTTCAAGCCAGGGAATGGAGCGCGCCCCTGTTTTACAATCTTGGGAACGCCTTTTTTCGCACTGGCGATTTTGGCCGTGCGATTTTGAATTACGAACGCGCTCTGGCCCTCGATCGGCACCAGCCGGAAACCACTGCCAATCTGGAGGTGACGCGTGACGAAGCGCGCGCTCTGGAACTGCCGAGAACGTGGCCGGAGCGATGGTTTCGCATGGGCAACATCCGGGGATACACAATTGCTGGAGCGATAACGTTTTGGCTCGGCGCATTTTCTCTTGTCCTCTTGCTGTTGAAGAAGAGAAAAGCGCCGGCAGTAGCCGTATTCTCGGCTCTGAACTTCGTCCTTTGCACTTTCCTGGTAATGGCCGTGTCGCTGCTGGAGACCGGCAATCATGGCCGGGCATTGGCCATCATCACCGGTCACAACGTTCAAGCCCGGCTTGCCACCGCTGACAACGCCGGCAGCGTGCTGGCCCTGCCCCCTGGAAGCGAAATCAAGGTGGTAAGCAAACGCGGCGACTGGCTTTATGCTGTTCTGCCGAACAAATTACGCGGATGGATCCCGGCTGACAGCGCGGAGCGGGTTCGGCTGTAACTTTTTCAAAAGCCGGCGGCTTTCCACCCCCGATCTGCAGAGGGCAAGTGACCGACTTGCCCGGGACCGGGAATCGCAATGTTCCAGACTCGCGCTACTCCGGATACCCCGCGGCTGGGACGCCGCCGCTCGTTATCGGACGATTTGCGACCATCACCGATCACCGGTACAGAAGCAGGATGAACCCGGAGATGGATGTCGGGACCAACAAGAAAGCGTTCCAGATCAATCTGGACACCAGAAAGTACGGGACTTTTGTGGAAATCGGCGCGGGCCAGGAAGTGGCTCGCCGGTTTTTTCGGGTTGGCGGTGCGGCCGGAACAGTGGCAAAGACGATGTCCGCCTACGACATGACGTTCAGCGATGCCATTTATGGGCCGGCGGAGCGTTACGTCAGCCGCGCCCGGCTTCAGACGATGCTCGAACGCGAGTACGATCTGCTTATCGAACGGCTCGATGCCAAATTGGGCGATCAACGCACCTTCTTCGTCTTCGCCGACACCGTTGCCGCGCGAAGCTTTAAGCAACACAACGAATCTCACGGATGGCTCGGGGTCCGGTTCCAAACAGAACCGCGCGGTCAGCCGAGCCAAATCATCGCTCATGTCCGGATGCTCGACGACACCAACATCGCTCAACAGGAAGCGCTGGGCGTCAGCGGTGTGAATCTGGTTTATGGCGCGTTTTACCATGCCCAGCCGGAAAAGCTGATTTCCTCCTTGCAGGAAAACTTCGCTCCCGGCCGCATCCAAGTGGATATGATCAAGTTTTCAGGACCCGCTTTCGAGAAAGTCGATAACCGGTTGATGAGCTTGCAGCTGGTAAGCCAGGGATTAACCAGCGCAGTGATGTTCAAGGCGGACGGAGAAACGGTGCAGCCGGCTGAAGTATTTCATAAAAAAGCC
Source organism: uncultured Verrucomicrobiae bacterium (assembly GCA_963728975.1). Taxonomy (GTDB): domain Bacteria; phylum Verrucomicrobiota; class Verrucomicrobiia; order Chthoniobacterales; family UBA10450; genus DATFCK01. Next base: position 13,852 of record CAVSMF010000006.1, on the reverse strand, counting down.
ATCCTGGTGGAACGCGGCAGTTTTCGACCGGTGACCTACGCGACAAACGACATGCTGGACGGGGCATGCGGCGTCTTTCTGAAACAGTTCGGGTGCTCCGGGGACGAGTTGGTCGTTTTGATGGAAATGACACTTGAGAATCTGTTGGCGGAAGGACAGTTGGACCACCGCGATTTCCTGGCCCGGGTTGATATCCTCGGCGCCCTCGGACGCACCGTTCTCATTTCCAGGTTCGGCGAGTATTACCGGCTGGCCGGTTATCTCTCGCGTTACACGAACCGGCCAATCGGCCTGGTCATGGGTGTTCCGAGTCTCCTCGAAATTTTCAATGAAAGATATTATCTCAATCTCGAAGGCGGAATTCTCGAGGCCCTCGGCCGCATGTTCAAATGCGGCTTAAAGCTCTTCGTCTATCCGATGATCGATGAGCCGACCGGAAAAATTCTTACCGCTACTCAGGTGCGAGTCGCTCCGAATCTGCAATCGCTATTCCGCTACCTCTTGGACAACCAGTTCATCGAGGAAATCACTGATTACCATCCCGAGTATCTACGGATTTTTCCGCCGGATGCTCTGGCCAAACTCCAATCGGGCGACAGCAGTTGGGAGCAAATGGTTCCTTCTGAAGTTGCCCAAATGATTAAGCAACGGGGATTCTTCGGCTATCGGGCGAGCAAAGCGGCCTAGGACCTTTTGGTTTCAAGCGTGATGGAGCCGGCGGCCGGGACGAACGAAGAGAAAACCAACCGCCGGATACGTTTTTTATAATTTTCATAAAATCGGGCCGCGCCGCCAATCCGGTCTTTGCTGTTTGTCCAATCACACTCCGAAACGGACACGCCAAAAGCCAATCGTTCATTCAAAAAACTCGCGCCAAATGCCCGGGTCCGGCCCCTTCGCTTTACCCGGGTGCTTGGGGAGAAAACATTTCTGTCGGCACGGTTCCCGCTATATGGGACACGACCACCATGGCCAGACGCGGAGATTCTGTTATTGGAATAGACTTGGGCAAACGCGCGTTCAAGGCCGTTTCAATTCGCCGCAAAAGCGAGTCCCGCTTCGTCCTGACCAGTTTTGCTTCGCGCGACATTCCGGAAGAGATAGCAACCACGGAACAACTGGCTCAGGAGCTTAAACTGCTTCTGCGCGATCTCGGCGGCAACGGCAAAGGGTGCGCTATTGCCATCTCGGATCCTTCTTCGCTTCTGCGCATCGTCGAGCAACCCGATACCCCGGTCGATCTGCTCCGCAACGCGCTGCGCCTCAACGGACTCGCAGTGTTAAATCAGGAATGCCGGGAACTCGTGCTGGATGTCGCACCGGTCAATCCTTACCCGTTGGAAAATGGTTCAACCGATGATCGGCCCGCCGACTCGGGAAATGTCGCGCTTCAAAGCGGGGTGGCCACTAAAACGAAGTATTTGGTCGGCGGGACTCCGCGCAGTCTGGTCAAGAGGGTTTCCGAGGCTCTGGCGAAAATTCGCACGCCGGCTGACATTTTACAGCTGGCTCCGGTCTGCTCATTCAATGCTTTTGAGTTCGCCTATCCCGAGATTTTCACGCATGAAGCCTTCCTGCTTCTGGACATGGGACACCTGGAGAGCACGGTGTTGATTGGGAGCAAGGGGGAACTGGTCCTGGTCCGCAGCATCGATTACGGCGGAAAAGCTTTAACTCAGGCAATGACGGCCGAGGGGGCGCTGGAGGCTAACGCTGCCTGGGAAATGCTTTTGCAGTCAGATGCTGGAATGGCCGAGATTTGCCGAGGTTCCCTGATGCGGCTGGGCACCGAAGTGCGTAATTCGATTGGATTCTTTGAGGGCCAGCGCGAGGAAAGCATCAACCGAATCTTTGTCTCCGGCGGATTGGCCCGCGCCGAAACGGTCCTGCAATGTCTGAGCGACGAGCTCAGTCTGCCCTGCGAAATTTGGGATCCGCTTGAAACCTGTGAAGTGGCGCTTCCGGCAGGCAAACGTCAGGCATTACCGCATGAATTTGTTTCCCTTAACGTCGCTTGTGGCGCCGCTTTTGAATATCTGAGCAATTAGGCCCAATGGCACTCCATCTTAACCTCCTTCACGAGGAGATTCTGGAACAAAGGCAACGGCAACGCGACCCGCTCAAGATCGGAGTAATCATCTTGGTCGGCATGGGCGCGTTGCTTTTCCTCTTCTACTCGTGGAATGCATATCGGACCCTCGCGATCAAAAAGCAGTTGTCCGCAGTCGAGGCGGAATGGGCCAAGGTTGAACCCAAAATCACAGGCGCCCAAAAACGGGCCGAGGAACTCAACGGCATTATCAAAACCACTGGCGCCCTGGACAATTACATCGAACATCGTTTCTTCTGGGCGCCGTTCCTGGAGCAGGTCTCTCACTGTGTCGCGCCCAACACCCAACTCACCAGCCTTGAAGGAACGGTGCTGGACGATAAACAGGAGGTCAGCGTGGTCATCGAAGGCGTTGCCGCAGGTCGGGAACCACGCTCGGCCGCGGAAGACTTGCGCCAGATGCTGGGCGAGCAGCTCGGCAAGGGCGGCTACACCGACGTCAAAGTCGAATTCAAAGCCCTGGAAGACCTCGATACCATGGTGAAGGTCGGCGGCACCAACATGATGATGGCTCATTATGTTTTGGGCCTGACTTTTAAACCGGCAAAAGCGACAGAACCCGCCTCGCTCGCCCCACCCGCCCCATCCGCCCGGCCCGCCCGGGATCACCGCCGATGAACCTGCCCAAACTGAACAAAGATCAGTTGCAAAAAGTCGGGCTAAGCGTGGCCGGCTTTATCTTTCTTCTTTACGTCTATTTCACGTTTTTCCTCGGACCGCTCAACCGCAGTCGGCGGGCGATGATCACCGCGATCAAAGACAAACAGGCCCAACTCGATTCGTCCAAAGACAACTTGAACAAGGTCGCAAACCTGGAACGACAGGCCAAAAGGGCCACGGCCCGATTCGCGGCCTTGAAGGCGCTCAATTCGGAGGGCGCGCCGATCGCGTGGTTTCCGCCACGGATCAAGATATTTTTCGCAAACGAGCAAATCGACAAGGCGGTTGCCCGGCTGGACGGGAATTCACCGTTCAAGGAACAGGAACTTTCCGGCTGGTCGAAGTATAGCTGGGTAATCGAGCTGCCCCAGGCCGATTACGCGGCCCTGGGTAAAGCGGTCGCCGACCTGGAGAATCGCGAGCCTCTGCTCTCAATCATGAAGCTCAGCATTCGCATCGCACCGGACGATCTGGAATTCCAACAGGTAACGCTCATGGCGACCAACATCATCCAAAAACAATGAAAAGGACCGCGTGTCTCCTTGTTCTCGTCCTGGCCCTGGCTGCTCGCGTAAACGGCGGCGAGACCCCGACTCTTGAAATCACGAACAAGTCCTCTTTCAAGATGGAAGATGGAACTCGCAGCCCATTTTGGCCGATTGGCTGGAAGCCGGCCGCCAAGCTGACGACCAACGGCAACGAGCAGGCCGGCGGCGAAATCCCCATCAGCGCTTTTGCGGTCACCTCAATCACCCTCGGACGAGGACAGCATTTTGCCATCATCAATGGCAAGATCATGCAGGAGGGCCAGCAGTTTGGGCTCCGGGTCGGAAGCCAGACTTACCAGGTGACGGTGAAAGCGATCCAAGACGGACAGGTGGTTTTGTCCCGGCGCGATCAAGAAATTGCGGTACCGCTGCGCCGGAAATAGCGTCGGCTTTGTGGATTCTTCCCGATAACGCCCGGGTCTATCAGTTCACCGCGCCCGGCGCCCGGTTGTTTCCTGCGGCAAAAATTCCGCTCAACCCCACGGTTTCGAGCTGCGACACGGGAATAAATTCGGTTTCGCGAAGATCGGCGGAACTGGTTCCGCGGATCAGGCGCCACCAATGAATCGCCGAACCGACAACGATCAGCGAAACTAACAGCAGAAAAAAACCCGCCACGGCCGCGTCGATGCGCCAGACATCGGCCTGCCGGACAAGCGCTGCTGCCTTTTCCGGTTGCAGCGGCCCGGCCGCTTGCTGAAGGAACGATTGCGCTCCGCTTAGGAAACCCAGCCTGGGATCAGGAGAAAATATTTTGAGATAACCGGCTGAAAAGGTGACCACAGCCATGAATGCAAGCGGGCCCAGGGTGACAAAACAATAACGCGCTTTCCGCATCTTGATTAGAATCGTTGTGCCGAGACAAAGGGCGATAACCGAGAGCAATTGATTGGCCAGACCAAACAGCGGCCAAAGCGTGTTGATACCGCCGAGTGGATCGAGAATCCCTTGATAGAGAAACCAGCCCCAGGCCGCAACAAGCAGGACGCTGGCAACAAAATTGGAGCTCCAGGAGCGGGTGTTGGCCAGCGGCTTCCAGACGTAGCCTAACAAGTCTTGCAGGAGAAATCGGCCGACGCGGGTTCCCGCGTCTATGGTCGTCAGAATAAAAAGCGCTTCAAACATGATGGCGAAATGGTACCACAGGGCCAGGGCAGCCGGACTCGAAGAGACACGAGAAAACATTTGCGCCATCCCGACCGCAAAGGTTGGGGCGCCTCCCGCCCGGTTGAACATGGTGGTTTCCCCCAGGTTATGGGCCAGGGCGGACATTTCGCCCTCGGTTACGGGAAAACCCGCGCTCGACACCCGGGCCACCACTTCGGCCGGTGCCCCTTTGGAATTGATCGCGAAGTACTCGCCCGGGCTGAAGGACGCACGCCGCGATCAAAGCCATCAATGCCACCATCATCTCGGTAATCATTGCCCCGAAACCGATGTCCCGGATCCGCGACTCCCGGCCCAGCATCTTGGGAGTCGTCCCGGAGGCGATCAACGAGTGAAAACCGGACACTGCGCCGCAGGCAATGGTGATGCAGACAAAGGGAAACACCGGTCCGGCAAATACCAGGCCGGTGCCATCAATGAATTTCGTCAAAGAAGGCATTTCCAGGGTGGGATGAATGACGATCACGGCAACGGCAAGCGCCGCCACCGTCCCAAGTTTGAGGAAAGTGCTCAGGTAATCGCGCGGTGTCAGCAGCATCCAAACCGGCAGGATCGAGGCGGCCAGACCGTAAACCATGATCGCCCAGGCCAGCCAGCGGTCGCTTTGACGAAACCAGCTCTCGACAGCAGGAAAATTCGCCAGAAACTGTCCCCCCCAGACGCCAAAGGCCAGGCCGAGCAAACCAAAAATCGTGATTGCCACTACGTTCACCTTGCCGGTGCGCAGTCCGATTCCCATGATCAGCGCCACCGGAATGGTAGTGGCGATGGTAAAAACTCCCCATGGGCTTTTAGCCAGCGCTTGAACTACGACCAAGGCGAGCACGGCCAGGAGAACGATCATGATGGCAAGGACGCTGACCAGGGCGAGGAGCCCAACCCCCGGCCCAATCTCCTCTTTGACCATCTGTCCCAGCGTTTTGCCTCCGCGGCGAACGGAGGCAAACAGCGTAATCATGTCGTGGACAGCGCCGCCAAGGGTCGCGCCGATCAATATCCAGAGTGTCCCGGGCAAAAAACCGAACTGCGCGGCCAGGACCGGGCCGACCAAAGGCCCGGGGCCGGCGATGGCGGCAAAGTGATGACCGAAAACCATCCAGCGATTGGTAGGCACGAAATCCTTGCCGTCGTTCTGAACAATTGCGGGAGTGGCCCGCTCATCGTTGAGCAGGAGCACCTTGGTCGCGAGCCATTTGCTGTAGAACCGGTAACTGACGGCGGCAGCGCAAAGTCCGGCGACAACGATCCAGAGCGCGCTGATCTGCTCGCCCCGGGAGAAGGCCAGCGTGCAAACCGCGCCCAGACCGAGAATGGTCACTGCGATCCAAATCAGTTTTTTCCAGAGACTCACTCGATCGAGTTTACACCAGCTGCGTGGCCGCATGCAATTTCAAGCAACTGTTTCTGATGGTGGCGGCGCTTCGGCCCATCAAGGTCAGTCCACGGTTGAAAAGGTCTGGTCACGTTCTATACAAAGGGATGTCCCAACACAAAGTTACCCTCACCTGGGAACGAGGCGGCGCCCCGTTCGAGTATCAGAAATACCCGCGCGATCACACCTGGAAATTTGATGGCGGCCATGAGATGACCGCGTCGGCTGCGCCTGCGTATCTGGGCAATCCAAAAAATGTCGATCCGGAAGAAGCGTTTGTCGCTTCGCTATCCAGCTGCCATATGCTGACTTTTCTGGCGATCGCCTGTAAGCAGAAGTTCGTTCTGGACGAATATGGCGATGAAGCGGTCGGGCATATGGAAAAAAATGCGGAGGGCCGGCTGGCGATCACCCGGGTGGAACTGCACCCGAAACTCAAGTTTTCCGGGGACAAACAGCCGACCCCGGAAGAGCTGGAAAAAATGCATCACGCGGCCCACGACCAATGCTTTATCGCGAATTCGGTGAAGACCGAGGTGACGGTGGTGAAATAGGGAAATTGCCGGCAGGAGGCGAAACGTTCAACTTCCAACGCTCAACGTCCAACGCTCAACGCTCAACGCTCAACGCTCAACGCTCAACGCTCAACGCTCAACGCTCAACGCTCAACGCTCAACGCTCAACGCTCAACGTTCAACGCTCAACGCTCAACGCTCAACGCTCAACGCTCAACGCTCAACGCTCAACGTTCAACGCTCAACGCTCAACGTCCAACGCTCAACGCTCAACGCTCAACGCTCAACGCTCAACGCTCAACGTTGAATGGATGGGAGGGCCGGGAGGGACGACCTTGTGTCGTCCCACTTTTTCAAGGCACGGTGACCCGGTAGAACCGTTTTCCGCCGGGCGGCGGACCGGTCTGAGAGTTTATATCGAGCCAGTCGTCCACCCAGCTCATGATCGATCCGGTTCCGGGAAAATCAGGACTGATCGCCTGCCACTCCGGCTCGAGTGGATCGTTCTTCCATTGGACGCGGTAGAGAATTCCAAGCTGTGACGGCCAGCTGACTTGAAACCCATTGGGCTGCGGCGTCACCGATGCGATCGACAGGCGGCTGTTGGGATCAATCGGGTTTGTCCCGGCAAAATATTCCTCCCCATTGGTAAATCCGTCGCCGTCGTCATCGGCATTGTCGTCGGTAATCCCGTAATAGGTCCGCCATGAATCTGGAATTCCGTCGCCGACCGAATCAGGGCCAAACGTCACCGTAGCGCCGATGCCGCTGTGCGGGAACTTGACATAGAGAAATTTTGCCGCGCCATCATAGAACCATCCCAGGGAGGCTGAATTGAAATCGTTCTGGGTCAAAAGATGCGGCAGGCGGATCCCGTTTCGTTCCACCCCGGCCGGAGCGACACTCGCGAAAACTTTCCAGGTAATCGGTCGCGCAACGGAGGAGAGACTCAAAGTCGTTACCGTTCCGGTGACAGAGCATTGAGCAAATGTCCCGTCGTAAAGATCGAAGCTTGCCATTGCCGGCCCTGGATAGACCAGAAACTGGAGGCCACTGTCCCTGGTAGTGATGGCGGGATTGTTCACGTAGTTCGCGTCGCATAGTGTCTGGGGCACGTCGGCCAGCATCGGAATAATCGAGCCTTCCCGGACCAGGAGCGGGATCTTGGAGGTGTCGGCATTGGACCAAACTAGATTTTGTCCGCCAACATATTTCGCGTTGGTCCAGTAATCGTACCAATTGCCGGCAGGCAGCTGGATGTTGCGCGAAGTGGACGTGGGCGCGTTCATCGGCGCGACCAGGAATTCATTTCCGAAATAATAGGTATGCTGGACGCCTAACAGGGCGGTGTCGGTTTGATTCAGGAGAACGAGCGGGCGAATGATGGGTAAGCCATCCGTGCTCGCTTCTTTGGCGTAAGTGTAGAGATAAGGGAACAACTGCGAGTGCAGCTTTGCGTAAGCGACATAATTCGCCAGAGCCGTCGAACCGTAGCCCCAGGGATATTGCTCGAGATTGCTGGTATCGGTTAAAGGCTGGCCTGGACTCCGCGATGCATTTGCATGATCGGCGAAAAAGCGCCGTATTGCGTCCACCGCATGAAGAGATCGGCGTGATCGCGGTGAAATTCGCGTTTTGATAACCGCCGATGTCGTGGCCCCAGATGGAGAATCCGCTCATGGCAGCCGAGTCGCCGGCGGTAATCACGCTTTGCAGACCATTTGTCTGGGTATAGTTAGGCTGATTGTCGCCCGGCCAACCGGCCGGAAACGCGCCGGTGCCGTTAAATCCGCTTCGGGCAAAAAGAATGCCGTTTGCGCCCAGAACACTCGAAACCGTCTTGTGGTACTCGATGGAATAACCGTTCTGCATTTCGAGCCCGGTCCTGCCGTCGTTATAGACCGCCGTTGTCGGGATGTATGTGCCTCCGGCTTTGATCGCTTCGCCGTCGTCCGTTTTGAAGCCGCCGATGGCCGGTTCGAGCGATGAGTTGGCCGTCATAACGTTGCTCCCGTCAACCAGGGGCTGAAGCTGGGTGGTGACGAACCAATTTTTTGCGGCCGGATTGGTAAAGTCGATAGGACTGCCCGTCCCTTTCCACCAGTCAGCAGTCAGAGGCGGACCGCCGGGGGAACTGCGGACAAAGTAACCGTTGTCGGCCGCGAAATCGTAATTGGGCGATTTCCCGGTGGTTTGCCCCGGGATATTTTGACCATTGATATTGTCGTTAAACGAACTGGTGTTAAGAAACGGGGTAAACCAGCAAATGACTTTTACGCCATTTTGCTCGAAGAACGTCATCATCTCGGTGACGGATGTGAAGCCATCATAGAAAGTGCCCTGGTAGGTTCCGCCCGCGCCCCACTGGCTCATGTTCCAGGTGAAATCGTTATAGCTGACTTCCCAGGGGGAATCGAAAACGAACACGCTCACGGGAATGCCGTTCTCCAGGTATTTGGTGATGGCGTAACGAACTTCGCCGCCGGTGCGCCAGATGTCGGACGAGATCCAGGTCCCAAACACCCATGGCGGCGGCAAATAAGGCCGGCCAATGATGGCGGTGTAACGCGAGAGGACATCGGTCAGCTTCGGGCCGGCGACAAGGTTGTATTTGAGTTTGCCGAACAGATTCTGAATCACGTAGCGGTCCGCCGCCCCGTTGCGCATGTCGAAATAACTTTCGGCGGTGGAATCGAGATGAAAACCGTAACCCGCGGCTACTGATGAACCAGGACGAAGATTTGTAGGAGTAATCGCCTTTATCGCCGCCGATGTCCGACGCCATGATATGCACCTTGTTGCCCGCCTGATCGAGCGCGTTAAACTTTTCCCCGAACCCGTAAAAGTGTTCGCTGGCATCCGACCCCGCCGAGATGTCGGTCTCGGTCGGGGTTAATCCGTTCCAATCGGTGACCTCGTAATGCATCACTCCGTCGCTGGTGAAAGTGAGCTGCGCGGTGATTGTCGTTCCGGCAAGCAATTGAGCGACCTGTAAACCATTCGGGATGGTGGTGACGGAGAGAACCCGGCCAAAATCGTAGCTGGCGCCTCCAATTCTGGCGGAGGGCGGGGCCAGGATGATGACGTCGGCCAAAGGATTTCCGTTCAGGTCCGGTTCCGCGATCGCGATGTGGCCGCTGTCATCATAAATGCGCGACCTGGAAATTTCCGGAGACCGAATCCACCGAATGAAACGCCGCCCCGTTGGCCGGCGTGAGCGGGGCTTTCACGTTGAACGTAAACGGATGGGTCTGCGCCACCGATTCGAACTCGGTGGCGGTCGACTGGGAATCGCTCCCGTAAAGAAAAGTCGGCAAATGATCGCTGTAAGGGATCTTCAGATAATATTGGATCACGTCTCCGCTGTAGAAGGTGCCGGAGGGGATCGTGGCCGAGAAATATTTGTTGTTTCCCGCCTGCGAAAAAAAGGCCATCGGAACGGACGACCAGCTCGCGTCGGTGCTTCTCTTGTAAAACACCGTGCTGCCGGTTTGGACCTGGTTACCCGGGTTCCCTCCCGAACCCTGATATTGATTGCCGCTGTAAATCGTTACATCCGTTCCCAGCGGAACGGTCAGTGGCGAACGCATGCTGCCGACTCCGGCAGGCTCGGCGTTGTTGGGGATGTGCCAGGCGTTGCCAAGCGTCGGAGAAAAACTGGCATTGATGGTCAGAACCACTCGATCGATCCGCATCCCGTCTTCCCGCATCCAAAGATTGACTGTGTGGTTGCCGGCGCTCGGAATGTTGATCATCGCGGCCCCGCTGGGCTGGAGCGAATTGCTCCATTGCCAGGCATTGGTTTGGGTCAATGTCATCGCCACCGACGAGCCGCCATCGATTCCGACATAAATCGAATCGTCGTCGGCAGTCGCGCCGTAACCGCGGATCCAGACGTAATGGGCACCGGTGTTCGCGAAGTTCACGCTGAATTGCAGCTCCGGGTTGGCAGTTCCCGCTGTCGCGAGATTCGCGCCCGTATTCGGGGTCGCTTCCATGTAACCGAGCCCGCCGAAACCGGCGACCGCGTTGGCCAAACTCCAGTCGTGCCCGGAGCGCCCGGAGAGGTTGGCATCGAAATCTTCCGCTTCAAAAATCACCACCCCGCCAGTTTCCGTTACCTGGGCATGGCTGATCGAAAACCCGGATACGAAAGCGGCAACCAATACCCCGAGTAAAACGCCCTTAACCGGAACGGACATTGGCGGATAAAGTAGGCAAATTTGACACTTAAAAGCGACACAAATCGGAGGTAATTCCCAGGGGTGCGCTCCCGGTCGGGACCAGGCATTTGGGGGCGACCGCGCCTGTTTTAGGTCTCAGCCAGGCAAGGGAGAAGATTGATTTGCCAAATGGGGGCTTACGTCTCAGTTGTATGCCGATGTCCGAGGCCAAGCCAGCCAGCCAGCGCATGGAAAAAATCGTTAGCCTGTGCAAACGGCGCGGCTTCATTTTTCAGTCGAGCGAAATCTACGGCGGTCTCAATGGGCTGTGGGATTACGGGCCGCTCGGGGTCGAGCTGAAGCGCAATGTCAAGAATTACTGGTGGCGCGTCGTGGTCCACGAGCGCGACGACGTCGTCGGAATGGATGGCTCGATTTTGATGAACCGGGCGGTATGGAAAGCGAGCGGGCACGAGGAGACGTTTAGCGATCCGATGGTTGACTGCCGAACCTGCAAGGCCCGGCTTCGGGCGGACCAGCTTCCGGAGAAAAATGGCATTAAACAATGTCCGGCCTGTGGCGGCAAAGATCTGACCGAGCCCCGGCCGTTTAACCTCATGTTCAAAACCTATGTCGGCGCAACCGAAGACGAATCGAGCGTGACCTATCTGCGCCCGGAAACGGCCCAGGCAATTTTCGTGCAATTCAAGAACGTCCTCGATATTTCGCGCAAAAAACTGCCGTTCGGCATCGCCCAGATCGGGAAAGCGTTCCGGAACGAAATTAACCCGCGCAATTTCACTTTTCGCTCGCGCGAGTTCGAACAGATGGAGCTCGAATATTTCTGCCAGCCGGAGCAAGGGATGGAGTTACTGGAATACTGGAAGGAAGAACGGCTCAAATTTTATGAGGCAATCGGCATCGCCGCGCGACAAACTCCACGTTCTGACCGTGCCGGATGCGGACCGCGCTTTTTATTCCAAGGGAACTTACGACATCGAATACGATTTCCCGTTTGGACGACAGGAGCTGGAAGGGGTTGCTTACCGGACCGATTACGATCTGGCTCAGCACCAGAATGCGAGCGGAAAGTCGCTCGAATATTTCGATGACGAAACCAAACAGAAATTTATCCCCCATGTAGTCGAGCCCAGCGCCGGGGTCGATCGCACCGTCCTGGCGCTGATCTGCGAAGCCTATTCCGAAGACGAGGCGCCGGATGAGAAGGGTAAACTGGAAAAGCGAATCGTGCTCCGGTTCCATCCCCGGGTTGCGCCGATCAAATGCGCGGTGTTTCCGCTGCTGAAGAATAACGACCAACTGGTGGCAAAAGCGAAGGAGATCGTGAGCCTGCTCCGGCCGCACATCTACGTGTTCTACGACGAGACCGGGGCGATCGGCCGCCGTTACCGGCGGCAGGATGAAATCGGGACCCCCTTCGCCGTGACAGTCGATTTTGAGACGTTAGGCGAAAAAGATCCTGGTTTACGCGATACCGTAACTCTGCGGGAGCGCGACTCAATGAAACAGGAGCGGATCGCGATCAAGAATCTGCCAGATCGATTGGTAAAAGCCGTTACCTAGTCGTCCCGGGGATGATTATCACTTCGGTTCGGCGGTCGGAGGCTGTCGCTACGGAGGATGACTGTAACTTTAGTTCGGCGGTCGCAGACCGCCGCTACAGAAGATGGATCTGGAGAAATTTCGTGAATATTGCCTGAGCAAACCGGACGCGACCGAGGGCACGCCGTTCGGCGAAGATGTCCTCGTTTTCAAAGTCGGCGGCAAGATGTTTGCTCTGGCGTCCCTGGACGAAGTCCCCGTAACCGCGAATTTAAAATGCGATCCCGATCTGGCCCTTGAGCTTCGTGATCGCTACGAACAAGTCCGCCCCGGTTATCACATGAACAAGAAACATTGGAACACGATCGAGATCGATGCCGGACTGACTGACGCGGCCCTGAAGAAAATGATCGATCACTCCTACGACCTGGTGGTGAAAGGGCTCCCGGGGAAAAGGTGGCGCAACTTTTCAAGTTGCGAACCTTGAAATGCGCAAGTTGGAAACTTGCGCCACTCTCTCTACATTTTCGCCGGGTGCAGGACCTCGCGCAACTCGACCTCGCCGATCTCCAGCTGAAGCGCTTCCTTGGCCACTCGAAGAAAATTATCGGGGGCGTCGGTCAAGGCAACGTGCAAATCCCCTGAACCACCAGCCGGCGCGCCTAACCCCTGTTTGTCCAGCAGTTGCTGCACGGCCAGGGCACAGTTCCGGGCCGAATCGACCAGGGCCACTTTTCCATCCAGCTGACGCCGGATAGCGGCGGCAAGCAACGGATAATGGGTGCAGCCGAGGACGAGCGTATCGATTCCTTCGGACAGCATTGGCCCAAGATAACGTCCGATCATCTGGTCGGTCACCGGATCCTCCAGCAGACCCTCTTCGATCAACGGAACCAGAAGCGGAGCGGCCTGGCTCGTGACCGACACCTTCTCGTCCAGCAGCCGCAAAGCTTTCTCGTAGGAGCCGCTTCGAATGGTCGCGCGCGTCCCGATCACTCCGATATGCCGGTTACGGCTCATCTGGATCGCAGCCTGCGCTCCCGGGCGGATAACGCCGATCACATTGACCGGCAAACTTTTCTCCAATTTCGGCAGTGCGACAGAGGAAGCGGTATTGCAGGCGACCACGATGAGCTTGGCCTGTTGTTCCATGAGCATCTCGGCGATTTCGAGGCTGTAACGTTCGACTGTGCTCGCGCTGCGGCTGCCGTAAGGCACCCTGGCCGTATCTCCGAGATAGACGATCCGCTCCTGGGGCAGCAATTCCCGCAGAGCTTTGACGACTGTCAGCCCGCCGATTCCGGAATCGAAAACACCAATCGGTTTTGACGCGGCTTCGTTCATCCCGCCAGCATCCTCTCAATCTCCGCCACTGACCGAGAGCGATGGATGGTCGGTGTGATAAAGGTTGGATGCATAATCGGCCAGCGGCTCCGTGATAGCATGGGAGTGGGCCGGGAGCGACTTCTTAGCCGCGGCGAACGTGCCTCCCTCCGCCCGGAAATTGACCGCTGCGTCGTAATTTTGAATGCCTTGAGCGATGCCCGCCGCGACCTCCTGTCGAAATTGCGCCGTGGCGATGCGCCGGCCTTCCGCGCTGTTGCTCAGAAACCCGCACTCGATCAGGACCCCGGGAATCCTGACGTTTCGCAAGACATGAAACCGGGCGTGTTTTACACCGCGATCGAACATCGAGAGGCGCGATAACACGGTAGCGTGGACCGCCGCGGCCAGGTCAATATTATGTTCGTCCT
>CAVSMF010000005.1:0-331119 GCA_963728975.1 uncultured Verrucomicrobiae bacterium | reverse complement strand
TACGAGGAGGTTACACCCTCAGCGATTCATCGCGCCCTGGCCGATATCCGCGACCGGGTAGTGAAAGGATACGATCAGCGGTGGGCCTACGTGACGGTGGCGTCCAACATCACCCAAGGGCTGTCCAAATTCGGCCGGTCCGAGAAAGAGACGGACAAGTTGATTCAAAATTTCATCGTCCAACTGTTTCCAAAGATAGTGAAACCTAAGCCTTCTACTATCAACAGTTCCACTCTTTAGGTCGGGAGCCGAAGGATTACGCGCGCGAAGAGCGGCTGAACATTTGCAAACGAATATTAGTCCAGAATATACGTCTCGTAACGGGTCCTCCGCCCGTTAGTCTCGGCTTTCTCAGCTTGCGAATGACATTCCGTTCTCCGTGAAACTCGTCGTCTTCGCTCATACTCCGCCTCCTTTTCACGGACAGAGCTATATGGTCAAATTAATGATCGATGGCTTAGGAGGCGATTACCGGAAAACGTCGAGGTTGCGGGATGGAAGCTGCATGGCCGACTCTGTCCAATGTTTTCATGTTAACGCACGTTTATCGAAAAATCTGCCGGACGTGGGTTCTTTTCGGATTGGGAAGGCCTTTCGTTTATTAAGATATTGTTTGGAAGCGGTCTGGCTTCGTTTCTTCTACGGCGCGAAGAACTTTTACTACATTCCGGCACCGGCAAAGCGGACCGCTTTTTACCGGGACTGTATAGTATTACTTTTGTGTCGCCCATTTTTTCATCGCATAATTTTCCACTGGCACGCGACAGGATTGACCGAGTGGTTGCAGCAAAGCGGTTTTTCCTGGGAGCAACGGATGGCACAGGCTCTTCTGGGCGTGCCGTCCCTGAGTGTAATTTTAGCCAATAGCCTTTCAACCGACGCGGTGTATTTTCGATCAAAGCGGATCGCTATGGTACCAAATGGAATCCCGGATCCGTGCCCAACTTTTGATGACTCCGTGGTGCAATATCGGGTAAGCCGATTTGCGGAGCGGCTTGCGTTATTTGAGGGGCGGACACGTACATCCTCGGTGTTACAGAAATACCATGTTGTGTTCTTGGCTAATTGTACTCGCGACAAGGGACTTTTTGACGCGCTGGATGCGGTTTTGCTGGCGAATAAGGATCTCTGCGGCCAAGGGCTGCCAATTCGGATACATCTGACAGTGGCTGGTGCATTTTTATCTGTCCGTGAACGACGTGAATTTGATTCGTGGTGCTATGTACATCCAAACGAAGTGAATTATGTTGGTTTTATCGACCTTGAAGCGAAGGCTAAATTATTACAGCAAAGTGACTGCCTTTGTTTTCCTAGCTTCTATTCCGCCGAGGGACAACCGGTCAGCATCATCGAAGGGATGGCATTCGGCTTGAACATTGTTGCCAGTGCCTGGCGCGCGATCCCAGAGCTGTTGCCGAAAAACTACCCATTCTTGATCTCCGAGCGGAGCAACTCTATGCTTGCTCGCGCGTTGCTTCAATCCATGCGCGTAGATCTAGCGGCGAAACTCCGCCGGCGTTATCGCGAAGAATTCACCGATAAATGTTACCTGAAAAGCCTGGAGGAAGCTTTGCAACTCGTGTGAGTGTTCGATACCGTCCTTGACGACAAAATATCGTTTATGGATTAGGGGCGGCGAGCGGCCCGCTTCCAGCTACTTGACGTTTCGTCCAACCTGCGACACGTGAAGTGTTTCGATGAAAACGATTAAAACCGTCTCCGTTTGCGGCCTGGGCAAACTGGGGGGCTGCATGGCTGCGACGTTTGCCGCTCGCGGTTTTCCGGTCGTGGGTTTGGATGTCGATCCCGAAAAAATCGACAAGGTCAATGCCGGGGTTCAGCCGGTGGATGAACCGCTTCTTTCCGAGACGATGGCCGCAGCGAAGGGCCGGCTTCGCGCCACGAATGACCCAGCCGAAACCGTCCAAACCGACGCGTCTTTTTTTATTCCGCCGTCACCGAGTCTGCCGGACGGGAGCTTTTCCAACGAATACCTTCTTAAAGCGATGCAGCCGGTGGCCAGGGCCATTCGGGAGGCAGGAAAGAAGGGGCATATCTTTGTTTGCAGCTCCACCACCACGCCGGGCGCGCTGGACGGGGTTTTAATTCCGATGCTGGAGAAGGAAACAGGCTGGAAATGCGGCTCAGAATTTCACGTTTGTTATAATCCGGAATTCATCGCGCTCGGAAATGTAATCAACGGGCTGCTGGAACCGGATTTCGTTTTGATCGGCGAGAGCGATGACGCTGCCGGTTCGGCCCTGGAAGAGTTGTATCGGCACTACACTCGCAACAAATGCCGGATTGCCCGGATGTCGATTATCAGCGCGGAGCTGACCAAGATTTCGGTGAACAGCTATATCACCATGAAGATCAGTTTCACCAACCAGCTCCGGATGATCGCCGAGCGATTTCCCAAAGCCGACATCAACGCCATCCTCGATGCCATTGGCACAGACACCCGGATCGGCCACAAATATCTCCGGCCGGGCCTGAGCTTTGGCGGACCCTGTTTTCCTCGGGACAACCGTCTGCTGGCCTACGCGGCTCGCGAAGTGGCATTGGAAGCGCCGCTGGCGGAAGCGTCCGATCGGACCAACGAACTAACAAAACAGAATTTGCTCGATCGCGTGCGGGCGGCAGTTACGCCGGGAGACACCGTGTTGATCCTCGGGATGTCGTACAAGCCGGACACCTACATCACGGAGGAATCGGCGGGTCTGCACCTGGCCCAGCACCTGAAGCGGCAAGGTTATCATGTTCTGGTCCATGATTACGCGGGCACTCCGTCCAACAGTCCGGCCCTCCACGAATTCGAAATGGTGGGGGACATCGACGCCCTCCATCAACGCAGCGATATCGAACTGGCGGTGGTCTGCTGTCCCTGGCCTCAGTATCGAACTGTCAAACTGCCCAAATCGACGAGAGTCCTGCCAACCTGGCAGCTTTAGGACACAATGAGTGATCGGCGGACAGAGGAGCTAAAAACTGAGGTCCGAGAATTCTGGAATCAACAAAGCTGCGACACTCAGGTCGCGTCTGCGGCAAAGTTTTCCAAGAAGTACTTCGAACAAATCGAGTCATTTCGGTATCGGGATCAGCCGTTCATTCACGCCTTTGCGCAATTTAGCCGGTACCACAACAAACAGGTTTTGGAAGTAGGATTCGGTGCGGGAACGGATTTCATTCAATGGCTTCGCGCAGGCGCTCGCGTCACAGGCATCGATCTGACGCCCGAAGCATTGGATAATCTTAGTCATCGCATCGAGGCCTATGGATTGCCGACACCGGAAAAGATCATGGTTGCGGATGCTGAGCAGCTGCCCTTTGAGTCCAACAGCTTTGACTTGGGTTACTCATTCGGGGTGCTGCATCACTCTCCGAACACCGAACAGGCGATCGCCGAATTGGTCCGAGTGGTGCGTCCTGGCGGCGAAATTAAGGTCATGCTGTATAACCGACACAGCATCTGTGTGGTAAATCAGTGGATCAAATCGGGTTTGCTAAAGGGAAAACCGTTTCAATCCCTTAGTCGGGTAATGTGGAATCACTTCGAGAGTCTTGGAACAAAGGCTTACACACGGCGAGAATTGCAGGCGATGCTTTTTTCATTTCCCCTGCAAAACGTTTCGGTCCACACGGAAATTACCTCGGCAGATTACCTCGCCGCTTCGGCAGCGGCGCCGCTGAATCTGATTTATCGACTGGTTCTTAATCTAGCGGGATACTCTCGATCATGGGGCCTTGCTGATTATGTCGAGCGCGGCCAGACCGGGCCGGCTGAAGAGGAAACGCCAGAGACCCTCCACAAAGGGAACCGCGGAATACGGTTTAGCGGTAACCGGTTTGGATTTTTCCACTGCATTAGAGCAGTGAAAGGGTAAATCCTCCGCGAATAAGCAAGATTATCTACCGGCTTTGCGTAAACGCCGGCAGTTCTGTTCGAGATTCAAAGTTTGTCCACGCCAATATTCGAGGAGAACTGTGTTTGGCGCCGCATGTGTTTCTTTAAGAACCGTTTCCCGGAAACCAAATCAGGCCTTCCCCGGTAAGCGATCTTTTGCAATTGGCGTTTCACCTTGGCGAATGACTCCAGCAATTTGCCGCTGATTCCTTCGGGAAGACCGTGTTCCCTGCGAATCGCGAGATATTCTCGAGCCATGTTCCGGGCGACGCGGCTATCGGCGGATTGCCCGTGCTCGTGGATTCGATAGTTCGCCAGATATTCAGGAATAAGGCCTACGCGGCAACCTTGCTGGCCGAGGCGCAGGATGAAATCGACATCGCAACAATTCAGAAATTGTTTGTGGCGGTAGGTCCCAATTCGATCATAGATGGTCTTTCGGACAAACAGGGTGGGGTGAATTACATAGCAGACGTTTCCAAAGCGCAACACGTCATAATCGTAGCGCGCCTCCTGTCGCCGTATGATTTCACGACTTTGTCCATCAACATAAACGATGTCGCCAAATAGGGCATCCCACTCCGGATGATTGGCAAAAGCGTTTGCGACGCTCGCGAAAGCCCCACTCCGATAAGTGTCATCGGCATTCAGAACGGCAATCACATCCCCCGTGGCCTGCGCGATTCCTTTATTCATGGCATCGTAATGCCCTTCGTCTTTCCCCGAGCTCCACCTCAAATGCCGATAGTCGCGAATGATATCGAGAGTCGAGTCGGTGGAGCCTCCATCGATGACAATGTGCTCCCAGTTTTCATAATTCTGATTAGAGACACTTTCGATCGTCTCGCGCAGGGTTACGGCGCAATTAAACGTCGGGGTAACGATAGAGATTCTCGGCTCCTCCACAATGTCGAGTAAGGTATTGTCGTTGTGAATGGAGAGCAACAATTTGTCGAATCGCGGCGGCTAGTTAGCCACTGGACCGCAGTGGCCCCACAGTTGCTATGACCTGGTTACACAAGTACCGATCGAATCTGAGATTTCATGAAAGTTCTCATCGACCATTCGGTGCCATTCTCCTTGGCTCATGGGGGCTTGCAAAAGCAGATAGAAGAAACGAAACGGGCACTGGAACGCCGGGGTATCGACGTGGAATATGTTCGATGGTGGGATGATGGTCAAAAGGGAACATTGATCCATTCCTTTGGTATTCCTTCAAGTCATTATCTAGATGTGGCTAGAAAGAACAAAATGCCAGTTGTGGTTACTAGCGTTTTTAGCGCCACCTGCAACCGCTCGGCGATTCGTTTGAAAACGCAGGGACTTATCGTTCAGACCATGATTCGTTCCCCCGGATGGAGTAGCATAAAACGACAGCTCAATTGGGAGTCATTCGCAGATGTTAATTGCAACATTGTCGGCCTGAACGCAGAAAAAGAGGTGCTTCGTCTTGTGTATGGTGTTGAAAACGACAAAATTCATGTCGTTCCATTGGGACTTTCGCAGGAATTTCTCGAGTCGGCACCAGCGGGTTCGAAGGGGGACCACCTTATCACTGTTGGCACGATAACTCCTGCCAAGGGATCAGTTGACTTGGCACGGCTTGCTCGAACGATGCAAGTCCCGATTCTGTTTGTCGGCAAACCGATCTCCGATCAGGATAGCTATTGGCGGGAATTCAACTCTCTTGTCGACGATCGTTTCGTAAGGTATCTGCAACATGTCGATAACCTCTCTCTTTTGAGCAGCTTATTTCGGAAAGCGCGCGGTTTTGTTTTGTATAGCGAATACGAAAACTGGTCTCTGGCTGCGCATGAAGCCGCTGCTTGCGGGCTCCCACTTTTACTGCCTGACCTGAAGTGGTCGCGCGAAAGGTTCGGAGATGGGGCGTACTACTTTAGGAATCGTCATTCGGCCGCAGCACGAGCGACTCTTCAATGGTTTTATGAACAAGCAACTCGCTTGCAGCCCCCGGAGGTCCAGTTCTTTTCATGGGACGAGATCGCGATTCGCCTTGAGCAGATTTACCTCAACGTCACCAGGCGTTGACTGTCGAAGTAGATGGCGCCTAATCGGGTGACAAGAGTTCGCGATACAGAGCGACGTGTTTTCTGGCTATCACGCTTGGGTGGTAGAGTTCCAGAGCACGCTGTCTGGCTGCGGTGGCCATACCTTGAAGAAGATCCGGACTTTTGAGCGCAGTGGTAATCACGGTTTTCATGTTTTCACGATCCGTAGGGTCAAAGAGCATTCCGTTCGTTTTACCATCAATCAGCTCCGGGATCCCACCAACATTAGCAGCGAGTAACGGCACTCCGGAAGCCATGGCCTCGAGGACGACCATGGGACAATTCTCCTCGAGTGATGGTACGATGACCGCTTGAGTCCAGGCCAGCCACTTTCTTAACGTATCTCGATTGGCATAAGGAATGTGCTCACACCATATGCGTGAGCGGATCAAATGAAAAAACTCTGCGGCGTAGGGGTCGGAAGGCGAGGTGGGTCCGATAAAAACAACCTTGAATTGAAACTGGTCGGCGATTGAATCGAGTGCGCGAATCAGCATATTCTGATTTTTCCGCAAACTCACATTGCCTACACAAAGGAGAACGCGTTCGCTAGGGAATGCGTGCAGCGCATCGAAGAACTCTTCGTCAACGGCATTTGGTAGTACCCAGGTCCTCCGTGCGAGATGGTTCACAGCCGCCTGAGTGTATTTTGAAATACATACAACGCCGCCGGAGCGCGGGATCGTGAAGCGTTCGAGATAAGCGCTCATCCATAAGTAGGAAAACATCATAGGTCGGTTCAACTTGGCGATTAGCCGCATGTTTCCATGTATGGTGATCACGTTGGGGTATCCCGATAACACGGCTGAGATTGCGCAGTCCCTTTCTGTTCCGTGGCCGTGAACGATGTCGGGACAAATCTCGGTCAAACGGTGCCGGACTGCTCGAATACACCCTTGATATAGCGTGCGCAGCCAGCCAATCTGCGGCACCACCAAACTGTGGAACCAGATATTCTCCGCGAGCTTCGTTGGGGAGTTCATCGGTTTTTTTGTACAGCTGAGAACATGAATCTCGATGTTCGATGTCCCGGTGAATCCTTGCAGCAGCGCTTCCGGCGCCGTTCCGAATCGCGGACGCGACTCCCCGTATTGATGCAGGTGCTCGCGATTATCGGTCGTCAAAATGGCTACTTTCATAATATTTTGGCCGCGCTGCCGGGGCGGGCCGACGGAAACGAGACCGCCCTAGGACATTTTCTTGTCCTGAAGCGCGTAAGTATATCGCTCCAGTAATCGGTCGCCGTAGGCTTGCCAGGTGTTGCTGACGGTCGTCGCCAGCGCTGCCTGGCTCATTCGGACATTTAGGTCTTTGTCTTGAGCCAAACGGATCATCGCCTCGGCAATTTTTTCGGGGTCGCGTCCGGGAACGATGATCCCTTCGATGCCATCTCGGACGACAGTCGTGGCGCCGCTTTCGTGGGTGCCGATCAGGGGCAGACCGGAGGCAAGGGCTTCGATTTGCACTCGGGCAAACCCTTCTTCCTGTGATGGAAAAACGAATGCAGTACAGGTCTGGAGAATCTTCGCCAGCTCTGGTCGCGGCAGGTAACTAATCTGAGTAAATTTTTTCTCCCATTTAGGCTTCTCCTTTCGGAAGTCGCTTTTGTCCGGACCGATGCAGATCAGCTCCGCATCGGGCAGCGCACGCCTTGCAATTTCCCAGGCCCGAAACAGGTATTGATGGCCTTTCCGAAGGCAAATCGCTCCAACTGAGATGAAGCGCGGTTTGGCCGGCAGCGACTTCCTCGGTTTGAATATCGAAGTGTCTACTCCGAACGGAATGACGAAGCATTTTTCCGACGAAATTCCATTTTGAACCATCGAATCTCGAACAAAATTCGATGGGCAGAGGATCAAATCTGCGCGCTCCAGTTCGCGTGTCATCCGGGCAAACATCCATCGCGGTATTGGAACGTGCGCGCCTGGGCACCAAAGATCACATTCTCGCTGCCAATAACCGAAGTAACTCACGGGGTGACTATTGACGCAATCGACCACTTTCAACGCGCCAATTTTGTCGGCGTGATCAAAAGGTTCCGTCCCATAGCCCATGATTGCCTGAACGACGTTAAATCGCGGGAATTTCTGAAGCCGGAGCCATCCCTTCCACAATGGAAAGAACGCGTAAAAAGCCCGTTCCTCCCAGTTTTCAGATGCGAATTTATACAAGGGGAGCATGGCTGCTTGGAAAGGCCATCCCCGACGATACTTGTCCGGAGGCACGCCAACATGATTTCCCAGAGTGATCCAGAGGCCGGCAAGCGCCTGCCGCTCAGCAAATGCTCTTGCAGTATTAGGGGTGTGCCAAGCACCGCAGTTTAGCAGTAAGACCGAAATCGGCGACTTGAACATTTCCATTCGTTGCTATGGTTCGGCAGTTGTTTTAGCGCTTATGTTATTATAGCGGACTCTGATGGAGGACAATTATGTCGTCTGAGAATGCAAAAATTGAGTTCAAAGCCGAGCAAAGAAGGGGCCGTATTGGCATCACGGCGCCTTCGTCCCGGTTCGACCCAAGACGGAAGGTGCGTCCGTGGTGACAAACGACGGGACTCGTATTGCAATCGTTACCGGCACTCTGAAGCTAGGCGGTTCCACTGTATTTGTTTATAATCTGGTATCGGAGCTAATACGGCGGGGAATCCGTTGCATAGTGATTAGCGGCGAAGCGGATCATCCAATGAACGCCGCCTTTAGGGCGAGCGGGATTCCAGCTATTACGTTGAACGACCGAAAGCAAATTTTCGAAGATAGAATTTCCGATTCCCTGCAGCGGCTTCGGCAATTCAATCCAACTGCTGTGATTGCAAATCTCGGCCATTTTTCCTTTGAAGTATTGCGGTATCTGCCTCCCGGAATCACTCGAATTGCGATGGTGCATTCAGATGACCCCGGTGTTTATCGCGGCCTTGCCTGCTATGTCGAACACCTTGATGCGGTCGTTGCTGTCTCTGCAACTATTCTGCGGCGACTGGAAAGTATTCCCGCATTTCGGCCAATTTCGAAAGCCCATATCTCCTGTGGGGTTCCGATGCCCAAGACTATTGCGCGTGGAGCAAAGCCAGAATGTCCATTGGGAATCTTGTACGTCGGCCGTTTGGCTTACGAACAGAAGCGACTTGACAGAATACCGCTTGTTGCAGCCGAGCTGACGAAAAGAGGCGCGGCTTTTTCCTGGACCTTTGTGGGCGACGGCCCGCAGCGGGGTCTGTTGGAAACGGAGATGAGGCGGGTCGTATCCCCGGATAGCATCAGGTTTGCCGGTGCGGTCGAATACGAAGCGATCAGGCCATTTTTCGACTCGAATGATGTCTTTATTTTGGTTTCCGATTTTGAGGGACTTCCCTTGAGTCTCCTGGAAGCGATGAGCCACGGATTGGTGCCGGTGGTGAGCGATCTGGAAAGCGGGATTCGCGAAGTAGTGGATGAAAGGAGCGGTTATCTTGCCGCTCCCGACGCCATTCACGAGTATGTTCGGGCCATCCTCCATCTTGATTCTCATCGTGAGGAACTTGCGGCTAAATCTGTTTGCGCCCGTGAACGTGTCCTTCATCAATTTTCGGTAGAAGCGATGACTGATCATTGGATTTCTATGCTCACTCCGCGTCAGGGTGATGCCGCCTGGCCCGCCATTCCGTCCATTAAAGGCGTTCTAACCGATCGTCGTCAGTGGAAATACTTGTCCGTTTTCCGCGGCTTTCGCCGGGCGATAAAGAAAATGAGTTGATAGCCCATTCTGGAACGATTAGTCGTATAATTGCTCTGCTGGAGATGAACTTACCGGTCCCGGAAGGATTTTGCCCAATAAACGTGAAACCGGAAGTGGGGTTCGCTGTCGGAGTTCCTCGCTGAGTTCGTGTCCAAGCCCGCGCCGAATAAACAAAAATGCCCCGGCCAGGCCGAGCGTTAGAACGTAAACCGATAACCTTATCTCTGCCGACAAGTTACGTGTTGGCCAATAAACAAGAAGCGCAAGGACACCGACACTTAGCAATAATTGACCGGACGGAGCAAGCCAGCGCCAAAGCACTTCTTTAAGAGACAATTTGAATTCGCGCATGGTGCGATAGATTCCGTAGCTTCCGCTGAACATCAGACTGCAAACCAGCGAGGTTGCGACCAGTCCGGAAAAACCAATGTGGCTTGCGGCATAGCTGCCAAGAGTTAGGAACGCAGCCCCTTCGATGAAGTAAATGTAACGCATGAATTCGATACGTTTGGTGATTAAGACAAATCCGCAGTGGCAGTGCACTAACGCGAGGACAACCATCCAGGCCCCCAGAAGAACGTCGTTTTCGACTCCCCATCCGATCGCCTTATGAGTCCAAAGACTGACGAATTGCTGGTTGCACGTCGCAAACATCAGACCCGCCAGGACGGCCAGAGATGTGGAAACGACAACGAGTCCCTTAAATCGATGCAGGAGTCGTTCGCGTTCGTTACGAACTACCATTTCTGAGAGCATTGGATAGGA
This sequence comes from uncultured Verrucomicrobiae bacterium, assembly GCA_963728975.1. Taxonomy (GTDB): domain Bacteria; phylum Verrucomicrobiota; class Verrucomicrobiia; order Chthoniobacterales; family UBA10450; genus DATFCK01. The sequence continues at coordinate 320,670 of CAVSMF010000005.1, read as the reverse complement.
AAAATCAAACGGGCGCCAAATAATTTGATTCGCCAGGGTAAAAGTGCGAGTGCAAACCGACCAGACGGCCGCTGAATTCAACCCCAGCGCTCGGGTAATGACGATAGATTGACTCGCGTTGATCATCTGCGTCCCGAGGGCAATCCAAAACACATCCTTCCCGTATCGGAATAGCTCGCGGAATTTCTGCCAGCTAGCACTACCCCACGTCCCGGAGGACGGAAAAATTCCCAGACTTCGACACGCTACAAGGTTGCTCAGGATGATTCCCGCCCATCCAATGAGGTTCGCCCAAACCAGGCTAAAAATCCCGGAACCTCGCGCAAAAAAGAACCAGAGACTGCCGAAAGTAATCGCAAACATCCCAATCTGGGAATAGTTCGTGATGTCGGTTCGCTGATGGGCAACGAGCAGGTGGCCAGCGAGGCGAGCCGGAAAATCGGCGGCGACGATGGCGCACTGAACAAACATTACAATCTCGAACAACCGCTGCAGGTCAGGATCAATGCGGAGAAAAGCGGCTCCAAAATGAATCAAAACAGCCGCCGCCACCAGGACAACAAATCCTTGAACGAGCAAGACAAGAAAACCGGTTTGAACCATACTTCCATATCCGCCGCTGTTGCGATCATCTTTGTGCTCGATCAGGTGTCGCGAGACGGATGCCGACATTCCAAGGTCGATCAGCTGAAGATACCCGGTGAGTTGCATAGTCAGCGCCCAGAGACCGAATTCCCGCTTTTGGAGGTAATGCAGCGCGAGAGGGACTGACGCCAGCACGTAGAGCGTATTGACAGCCAACAGGGCGTAGCCAGAAGCTACGGCTTTAAAAAACCTGTCCCACCGCAAATTGATGTTCATATCAGAAGGATCTCGCTACGACGTTCGTGATGTTCCAGCCCCTCACCGGTAAGTAATGCAGGTCGCTCAGGCAGAAAAGTACGCTTGTATGCTAGAACCGAGACGCGGAAAGAGGAATTTCACTCCGGTTTTACGATAGACGAACGAGAGTGATTTAATGATGAAAGAAGGAGGCGCGGCGGGCGGACGCTCAATGGCGGCGGCGAGTCGCCTCTGGAGAAGCCAGATTTTCTCGATGTCGCGTCCGAAAAGAACATCGCTTTGGATCATTACGAGCCTCAACTTTGCCGCCTCCGCCAACGTTTGAAAATCCCTCTTGCGCCAGTGACTCACATGGTGGGGCGGCCATTGCTGAGGTTGTAGCCAAGACAAGGATGGAAGGCCATGGGAATTTGGTACCGCGATGGAGATGTAGCCACCCGGGCTCAGCAGTCGAGCTGCCTTGCGCATCGTTGGCACTGGATCCGCAACGTGTTCGAGTACTTGAAATAACGTGATCAGATCGTATCGCTCTAAAAAAACGCCCGGATCAAGGTTGGATAGCAATTTGTCGAAAACAACATGAGATCGTAAGCGGGCTTCTGCGGCAGCTAATCGGTTTAAATCAAGACCGTGAGTGATTAGACCCTGCGCTCGCGCCAAGTCCAAAAAAACACCTGAGCCGCATCCTACGTCCAGCACCTTTGTAAGCTGTCGACGCTTGGCGAACTCCAGCGTTCGAAAGAATTCAGGTCGCTCAGCTGCAAAATAATCCTCGTTCCGTAGTTGCCGGTAAAATATTTCGCTTCCGGCTAAACGCGGGTCGAAAAATTGAAACCCGCAACCTCGACACTTCAATCGGGAAACGCGGTAGTCTGGAGTAATCGCTCCAAATGCGTCATCGGCTAGCGGCGTTCCAATGGCATCCCAAAGAGACCGGAGTTCTCGTCCAGACAAAGTGCAGGTCGGACAGACATCGTTACTTTGACAAAGCAAGCACTGGCGCATTTGGTTTTGGTGCAACGCCGATTGGAAGCTCTCCCTCGACTGCGGTGTCCTAGCGGCCCCGAAAATGTGCTGCAACTTCGATTTGGTTCCCGCTCGTTGGCGGACGGCTATCTTCTGTGAGCCTCCTGGGCTTGGATAGTTGCCGTATAGAGTTGCTAATCATCTTCAACATTCCTACGGCGAAGATCGTGTTGGGAAGTCCCGAATCGTAGGCGCCGAATACAAGGGTATAATTGATCGGCTCCCAGATCAGAATCAGGCCGACAAAGAGCGCCAAGGGATAGAAGCGAGTGTCTTCGGCTGCGCGAATAATTCGTGCTGCATATATCGCCAGGTAAACCAGGAGAGCGTAGTACAAGATCAGACCCACGAAGCCGACGAATCGAATCGCGGAAAGCGGGCCGTTGTGAAATGCGCCAATAATCATAGAGTCTTCCTGCGTAATTTCTCCCGTGCGCATTGTTTGCCGTTGCATGGCCAGCAACTCGGTGCGGGTAAAGCCGAATCCGTCACCCATCCACTGATCCCGGACGTAGCGAGTGCTCTTCGGAATCTCCTTCCACATCTGGACACGCCACTCTGTTGAGTCCTCGGCGTCCTTCACGGCCCGAGGATTCCAATGGCCCGGAAGAAAAGATACCGCCCGTTGCACGGCCAATGGCAGCGGGTGAATCGAGTTGATCAGGGTGAGGGCGGAGAAGCCGATCGCCATGCCTGTGATTACGAATAACGTTTCCGACCAGCCCTTACGAAAATAGCTGCTCAGAACGAATATAGCGCCGACGGTAATGAATTCCGACCGAAAGCCGGAAATAAGGACCAATACGATGCCCAGAAGAAAAAGTGCGGCTCGAACGGGGTAAAGCGGCATGAGTAACGTCAACGGTCGAAAATAGGAGCAAAGAACTGTAATGAGTGTTCGGCCGCCACCGATGTTTACACGTTCAACTCCGCTGCTAATGCCACTCTGTGTTATCACTACATCGCGTGGCGGAAAGAACCCGCTGTAGATCATTCCCAATATGTAGCCCAACGATGGCTTGATCCGAACAAGCAGGTTCACGACCGAGCTGAACATTTCGGGTAAGAGGACGAAGATCGGCAGGCGTCGCCCGAGTTTTTCCGAAATGACCTGGTTAGCGACAATCAGGTAGGCCAGAAAAGCGATCGCAACGTTGAAGTAGGGTTTCGCTCCGACCGTTGTCGACGAAAAAGCGCGCAGGCCGGTTGGATGGGCAAGAAAAGCAAGCGCGACCTGCGCGACATTGAGAACGAGTAAGACATCGATAAACCCCCAGCGGTTTCTGAATCGGTAAATACGGAGAGCCAGAAGCGCAAAACCGATCGCCGCTACCATGAGCACGGTAAGATCGCGAACGGAGAAAGGAATCGGCAGCACCGAAACCGAGCCAGTGAAGGACCAGAACATTGGCAGCAAAAGCCAGACGTGCTGGCGCATCGCAGCGATGATCAGGATCAAAAGAACGGCCCCGCAGATGATCGCCAGATTGGCAATCTCGCTGCCACCGATGAAAACGCCGACGACCAACGCGGTTACGAGACCGATCGCGCCGATTAGAATAGGAATAATATTGAATCTAAGGGTGGTTGGGTTCACCGATCAGAGCTGAGCATAGCACTTCTTGCGCGAACCGGACCGAGCGCATGATTTCGTGCAGTCAGGAATCGGCCCATCCTAGCATGGGCCGTTGCCGCTGACTCGAAAATTTGCTGGCCTCTGTGTCGGACCGGGCTGGGAGGGGATCAGAAGCCCGAATGATTCGGTGGCGAAAAGCGAAATGGCGCGCATGGGGCTTGCTATATGGTAAATATGAAAAACCCACGCCGTTCGGTTTTTTTCTCCAGCCCTCTTGTTCGCAGCGCAGTGGTCTCTGTTCTCCTGCTGGTCGGAACAATTGCCTCGGCCACCGAACCTTATCGGCTTGTAAAGCGGGCCCCTCGACAAAAGCCCCCCAAAATCTCGATTACCACCTCAGCGAGGAAGATTTCGCCTCCGGACGCGGCCCAACTTACCTTCCGGATTTCCGGTGCCGCCCCCGCCGGTCCGATCACTGTCGGTTATGCAACCAGTGGAACCGCCATCGAGGGTCAGGATTATGCAATGAACGGCGGCTCCGGCGGTATTATTATCCCAGCGGGATCGACATCGGCGAATCTGATCATCAGCGCGCTTCATTCGAATAGATCGCAGGCTCGGACGTTTACGTTGAGATTGGTCGGAGGAGCCGGTTACAAGGTTGCGACTCCGACGCGATCATCCATCATTCTCGCCGCCGAACCAGTCTCCGCTGTAACGCCAACCCCATCACCTGCCGCAACTCCCATTCCGACACCTACACCGAACCCCACGCCGGCGCCAACTCCAGAGCGGGAGATTTGGATCGCCGTTCGCGGTGACGGACTGCCAGGTTCGGGGACCCAAGCCGACCCGTTTGACGGCAGCACGCCTGCACAATTCGATGCGATCTTAAATCGATATCAATCCACTCCTAATCTTGGCATCCATCTCAGTGGAGCAGGGCCGTTTCGGACCGATGTGCATCACCCGTGGTGGCTGCGCTCAGGTTGGCTGCTCTCCGGCGACGGAATGTATTCGACCACCCTGCAGCTTGTCGGTCTCCTGGTAAGCGGGGTGTCGAACAATATCGTTCTCGCGACCGACCCTAATGTCACCACGGATAATGTCACGGTCCGCGACTTAACAATCGATTGCAACTGGCCTGAGATCGAACAGACTGCGCCTAACGGGACCAATGGTGAGAGCCCCTGCACAGTGAATGCGGTGACTCTGCGTGGCAGCAACAATCTGATTGAACGAGTGCGCCATATTAACAGTTATGGCTCACGGGAATACCGACGAGAAGGCTTCGCAATGATTCTGACAAGCTCAGCTCAGAGTCCCGGAGTAAATGATATCATTCGTGATTGTCGGGCCGAACTGCCACGAGGCACCTATGGCAATCCTTTCGCTCTGGCTGGAACAGCGGCTTGTCCCATTACGAATTCGAAGGTTGTAGGCTGCACTGCAGTCGGGATCAATGATGGCTCGAACCACGGGTTTACGAGCGGTGGAGTAAATCTTGCCTATGTAAAGGACTGTGAAGTCGACGGTAACACTTTCATCGATTGTTATGGAGCGGGCTATTTGGATGTGGGAACGATCGATGGGCTCCGGGTGACGAATAATACTGTGGTTCGCGGGTGGATGGGCGTCGCCTTTGTGTCCGTGCTCGACCAGCGGAATATCAATATCAGTAACAATAATTTCAGCATTCAAAACCGAGTTCCGAGTGGTTCAAGTTTTGGAGTTGTCATTGGGGGAGCAGAACAGCAGACCGTGCCCAAGGCGAACAGCAGCGTTACAATAAACAGTAACACGATCAGCTTCGATACTTCCGGGCTGGGGGCGGTTTCATTTTGGGGTATAGGAACGTCGTATTTGAACAACGCCACCATCTCCAACAACACCATCGGAGTGGCTTATCCTCTTTCAAATAACGCCGTCGGAGTCGGTGTGACCCTCTTGAATAATATTATGTCCGATGGTTCACCGGTGACCTGGCGTCCCTATTGAACTGACGGGCCGATCGGAGTTCGCACCGAAGAGGCCCAACCGGGCCGGACGAGGGTAGTCCTGCGCAGTAATCTCGCAGGCCCCGATACTGACCTGGTCTTTCGGCCGCGAAATTCTATAGAAATCCGTTTGAACTTCGGGCAGGGGCGGCGCAGCCGCGGCTGCGGGACTGATGGGAAGAAGACGGAAATCTTCCATAGCAGCCATCGCAAAAGCGGGATCTGCCTGGATAGAATGGATATCGTTGCCGCTGGACTTCTGCCAATCTTTCAGCAGCATCGCGATAGAGACGCCCCATCCGGCTTCGGCCAGAACAGCTCCGCGGCGCGCCAAAAGATTGTAATCAGACCGGTTACCGCTGGTGTTGCCATCAGCGCCATTTCGCCGCAACACCAGCTGCGCGCCTTTGTTGTAGGCGCAGATATTGTTTAGGACAAGGCAATCGCGCGTCGACATGTTGCCGCCTGCTTCCCTTCTCAAAGATCCTTCCACACAAATCCCCTCGCCTTCGTTCAGATAACAAGTGTTGTGAAACATCTTTGTTTCCGGGGACGAAGAAATGTAGATGCCGCGAGCATCTCCGGCGTGATACAGCATTCCGGTAAGAGGCTCTCCGCCATGTTGCTTTTTCTCGAACACTGGTCGGCCGTTTGCCGTTGTGCCGGCGGGTTCGAGAAAATCCGCTGTCAATGGGTTTCGATTTCCAAAGCAAATGTTGTTGAATACGCGATTACGAGCTGAGACTTCAATGACAATACCGGCACCTTCGTTGTCATGGCAAAGATTTCGATCGACAAGATTGTCATTGCAACCGCCGTCGAGCCACAAAGCGTGTCCCATATTGTAGGCGAATTCATTTCGCGTAATATGACTATGCTCAAAGCTCGGGATCAGCTTCGCTCCGCCCGCGTGCCAATCGTAGTAATACCGATCAATGTTGTTGTAGAGGAAGCGACAGCCTTCAATGAGATGATTTTGTCCAGTGCCTCCCATTCCGGCGCACCCGTTGCAGGCAATGAGACAATTGATCAGTTTGTCATTGGTACCGGAAACGCTTATTCCGACGAAATCTGCCCAGGTCATTGTGCAATTCTCCAGAGAAACGTTGGCGCCTGGGATGCTGCAGGCTGGTCCGTTGCCGATGCTGAGCGTGCTCGAGTGACGCATCTGAATACCGCGGATGATGATGTTGCTTCCAAGTACGGAAAGCCAGGTTGTGCGCATGGACGCTTCAATGGCAGTGCGATTGGCGTCCTGGGACTCCGGCAACCAAACGTAGAGGTCGTTTTTCGCTTTGTCGCAAAAGAAGTTTCCTTCTCGCAGGTTATCCGGTTGAGCGGGACGCAGATGACTGGCGTCCAGCAGGACGCCGTCTTTAATAAACACTTGTCGCACAGCGTTTGTTTCCCAGAAATAGGGGTTGCCTTTGTCATTCGATCGCGGCGGCAGCGTGGGCAATTTGGCTTTCCAGACGTTAGCCGACGTCCGGGTCCAGCCTTTGACGATCTCGGATCCTTTGATCACCGGTGTTTCACCGGGTGCAGCCTCGAAGATTATCGGGGCCTCCGGCGTCCCGGAAGTTTTGATGATAACGGTCTCACGATAGTCGCCGCCATGGATCATCACCTTATCGCCCGCGCGAACTCTTTCGGCCGCGGCCGAGATCGTTCTAAATGGGCGATTCGCTGTCCCCGGATTATCGTCAGAGGCCTTGGGGTGCCGCTGATCCACCACCCATTCGGTGCCGCGGGCAGTGGATAGGAAAAAAGCCAGGGCAAAGAAAGAAACGACCCAGATTCGAAGCGTCGTCCCGTAATAATTCACCTGTGATCTACAGTTCCAAACAAAACTCCTGTGCGGTCGTTCTCGCTTTCCTGAAACAATATCCGCAAGAGTGCGCCCGGTTTTGCGGTTGCGTCAAGGGCTGAGTAATCGCACCCGATAAAACCGGTGTCCCCCGGGTGGTGTGTCGGTAACAGGCAGAATGCCGGAACACTGAGGAGTGACATCGCTGACTGGCTGCCAGGAGACATCGCTGAGTGAATCTTTGTATTCGAGACGGTACGTTTTGCCACCGATTTCAGGAAACCTGATGACAACCTTTGACCCCTGCCTGAATACAGAACCAACATGCCAGCCCCGGGGGTCCGTTGAGGGATCCGGCCCAGGAAAAAACAGATTTTCTAAATGGATTGGAATCGCGTTCCAGGCCGGATCGCAACCGCTAGGAGAATAGGAGTAATGGAAGATAGTATTGCCTGCTGCATCCAACCCAAGTATATGGCCCGGGATCGCGTAATCTATAAGATAATTGGAAGGAGCATCTTCGTAAACACTTGAGCAGAATGGGCTGTCAAAATTCTCATTGGGATAATTCCAGACCTCTGTTGCAGTAAATGTTTGCGAATCGATATAATACTTCCGAGGAACGCTGTCGTAAGTCCGGTTATCTCCGGGGGGCGTTTGATTGAGGCTGTTCTTCCCATCATCGAATAGTAGCAAATCATCATCATACGTGATGGAAACAGCGTGCTGACCGATGGGGGGCAGCGTATTGGGCCCGAGCACCAAAGCGTAATTCCGGAGCGACTGATAATCGTGCCAGTGCTTGGTGGGATCGCCCAAGATCCATTTGATCGCCCCGGTCTCGTAATCGAGACAGATAACAAAGTTTTCGCGGCTGGAAACGATCAGCGAATCATCGGATTGGCGGTATGTGGCAGCATTATTGTGAAACCAATCGTAGGGCGCGTCATGGACGAATCCGCTCGGATCGTCACCTCCGGCGATCATCGCGGCGCTAATGATTTCGCTTAGATCCCAGATTTTTAGAAGGTTCCCGCAGGCGTCCACTTCAACAATAGTCGATTCAGTCTGAGTTGTTGTATCGACATCCAGCAACATCCCATACTTACCGCGATCAATATTGTGATGACCTGTGAATGTGATACCTGAACCGGAATAGTCTTGAATGAAGCTAAAAGTGCCATCGAATTCGATTCGATTAAGTCCGGTGGCATCTGAAGAGTTTGGGGGCTTAGCTGAGATATAAAATCCATTTTCGAAGAAAATCGAGGCAAAGCTAGTCACTCCAGATGTTCCTACCCACCGGATGGCGCCGTCGGTGTCAATAATGGTAGGCGAATTGGATCCGCAGAGGTTTTTCACCACCATGTAGTCGTAGCTTAAATCTGTGCTGTTCGTTCGGGCTTGAATGATCGTCGGACTGCTGAGTCCACATTCGTCATTGTACGGCCCTGTTGTTACGGTCACCATTTCCTGTTGGGACGACGTGTCCGTGAAGAAAGAGGTTAGTGTGACTGTGTTCGAATAATCTGAATACAGACCAAACACCGGGACTGTGGCCATTCCAGTGTCAGGGTCCAGATAACCCCGGCTTTGCAGATACTCGCTGGTATAGGTTGCTGAGATGGGGCGGGTAACCGAGCCCGGCTTTGGTGCAATCGTGAAGCGGACGCTCTGAAGGGAGTCAGGGGGCGTAATGGTCAGCTGTATCTGAGCGATGAACGGAGTTGGTCCAGCTGTCTGGCCGGTGACAACGGCACTTGCTGACGTGGCTTGGGGGGCGAGTCTGGTGACCTCCGCTATGCTTCGAGCTTTGAGGTTTTTTGGCTTGCGTTTGGCCAGCTGCGTGGAGATGGGCAGAAAGGTTAGGCAGAGGATGAGCAGTAGCGATTTCATCTCACAAAAGGCAGAGTCAAAGACAGGCGATTTTAGCTATCGATAATAAAAGTTTTTCGATGAAATAGCAAGTGTTGTATTTATTGCAATTACAGACGAAAAGCTGCCCCTGCGGATATTGCTTCTCCATGGCGAAGTGGTTGCATCCGACTGTATCTCCGACAGAGACGAAAGGCACTTTATGGATCCTTCGTGACGATTGTGGGGTCGAGAGCACCGAACTTAGCTAGTGTGTCTTGCATTCGGGAGTAACGGAAAGCGGAAAACGGGACGGCGGACAACCCGCCTCCGCCGAGGCTTCCGCCTACGCTAAAGCTCCGGACGCGACAAGACGGCGTGGCAGGCGGGACGACAGGAAATTTCGGATTGCGCCCGCCTGCAACGCTATGGCGTAGCATTGCGGGCAGGAATTGCGGATTTCGGAGTGCGGAGCTGTCGGCGTGACAGGCGGGACTAGGGACAACCGGACTACAAGACGACGAGACCACGCACTTATTGAAAGCTGAAATACTGAAACACTGAAAGCGGAAAGCGGGAGGACAGAGGACGGAGGACGCAGGACGGAGGACGGAGGACGGAGGACGGAGGATGGAGGATGGAGCGAAGCACCAAACCCCAAACCCCAAACCCCAAACCCCAAACCCCAGGGAAGCTGCAATATTCAAGGCGGCTCCACCGATCTTCTAACTTCTAACTTCAATCTGCTTAGTCGCAAATGCGACTACCGACTACAAGACTACAGACCACGGACAGGATCCAGCAACCAGAGCTTGGCACCACTCATTCCCCATTTTATGGAATGAGGCTCGTTGACGGTATGGCAGGCGGAACGACGGAAGACTTTAAAACAACTTATTTTTCGCGAAGCAAGACTGCAATTTGGCGCTTCAGATCCGGCAGGTTTCCGCTAACGACGTTCCATACCCGCTCGACATCCACGCCCAGATAATCGTGGATAAGAATGTCGCGAAATCCCGCTATTTGCTTCCACGGTATGTTCTGTGTGCGTCCTTTTAGTTCAGGCGAGACTCTCTTGGCCGCCTCACCTATCACTTCAAAATTGCGAATGACAGCGTCTTGAATCAGTCGCGATTTCATAAAGGAAGCTTTGTCGCCCCCGGTGTAATCCTCGACCAGAGCGATACAATCAAGGATGTGGGTCAAATAGAGCTTGTCGCGTTTCACACCGGCACAGCTTCCCGCAGGACTTCATCCTGAATCGTGCGATGCAGAGCGGTGCTTGTGACGACATCGACCTTTCGCCCTAAAGCATCCTCCAACTCCTGTTGCAACGCGATCTGGTCCAGCAAGGAGCGTTGGGGCTCGAAATCCACAAGTAAATCCAGGTCGCTGCCAGATTTGAAATCACCCCGCGCTCTGGACCCGAACAAACGGACGTTAAACGCTCCATGTTTGGCGGCAATGTTTAGGACAATGTTTCTCTCTTGCTGCTCAAGTGGATTGGATGACATAACGTTCTTCGCCAAAAGCCAACCTGCTTCACCTGAGATTAGTTTATCCGTTTGAGACCGTCAACGACTGCGAAGCGGCAAGACTACAGACAACAGGACGACGGGACTAGGCGCTTATTGAAAGGGGAAAAGCTGAAAACGGAAAGCGGGAGGACAGAGGACGGAGGACGGAGGACGGAGGACGGAGGACGGAGGACGGAGGACGGAGGACGGAGGACAGAGGACGGAGGACGGAGGATGGAGCGAAGCACCAAACCCCAAACCCCAGGGAAGCTGCAATATTCAAGGCGGCTCCACCGATCTTCTAACTTCTAGCTTCGATCTGCTTAGTCGCAAATGCGACTACCGACTACAAGACTACAGACCACGGACTTATTGAAAGCTGAAATACTGAAACACTGAAAGCGGAAAGCGGGAGGACAGAGGACGGAGGACGAGATGGAGCGAAGCACCAAACCCCAAACCCCAGGGAAGCTGCAATATTCAAGGCGGCTCCACCGATCTTCTAACTTCTAACTTCAATCTGCTTAGTCGCAAATGCGACTACCGACTACAAGACTACAGACCGCGGACAGGATCCAGCAACCAGAGCTTGGCACCACTCATTCCCCATTTTATGGAATGAGGCTCTAACCGTTGGCCAAGAGGAGCGCTTGATAGTATTGTAAGATGAGACATGCAAACGGACCTGACTCAGTTGTCGCGGCGTTTATTTTGGTGGAAAACCCCCGAAGAGGCGCTGTCCGATCATAACCGGTTTCTGGCTCAGGTGATGACCTTTGGCACCTGGCGCGATATCACGGAAGCGCGAGCGCACTGGGGAGATAAAGCTTTTCGTGAAGCGCTCCAGCACGCGCCTCCCGGCGTCTTTGACGAGCGCAGCTGGATATACTGGCATCATGCCCTCGATTTGCTGCCGGTTCCCCCACGGCCGCGCCGGAATTTCTGTTAATGGAAGTTACGCCAACCATTCTTCCGCCGGCGCAGCTCCAGTTCTGGCAGGCGCGCCCCAGGATTCCTTCGGGATTCGTGCTTTATGGGGGGACGGCTATCGCCTTGCGCCTGGGTCATCGCAGTTCGCAAGATTTCGATTTTTTCAGCTCACAGCGTTTCCAGCCGGCCCAACTGCTAGAAGCCATCTCATAAATAGGAGTTGGCCGCGTGGCTGTTGGATTTTCGGTTTGAACAAGGCGCGACGAGGAAGCATATCCCAATGGATCTGTGACTGAGGAGCAACGCAGTTCAAACCGAAAAGCGACGCCACCCGAAGGGCAAGAGCACTTTAGGGCGTCTGGCAGCGTTGCTTGCTCCTTACAGACCGCAATGGGTATGCTCGTCGCTCGCGCCTTGCCATCCACCCTAAATTGCTCTTGCGCGGCCAGCCCATATTTATGAGATGGCTTCTTAAGCAGCCTTCCGTTTGCCGAGAAGGCAATTATTTTGCAAACCGCTCGCCAGACGCTGACCCTGCAAATCGACTGCGGCGGGCCGGTAAAATTGTCTTTCTTCGGTGGGCTGACGTTTGGACAGGTGGCTGCACCGGATGAGGTCGCGGGGCAAAGTTTCCCCGTAGCCTCACTACCCGATTTGATGGCGGCCAAGCTGAAAGTGCTCTGGCAAAGGGCCGAAGCCAAGGATTACCTGGATGTGGCGGCAATGATTCGAGCAGGCCTTTCCCTGGAATACGGTCTGGGCTGTGCCAGCGCGCTCTACGGGGAAACGTTTAATCCGGCCATTGTGGTTAAAGCTCTGACATTTTTTGAAGATGGCGATTTGCCCACGCTCGGGCCGGACGTCCGGGAGTTGCTGATCAAGGCAGCCGCGAACGTACGCAATATCCCGGAAGTTTGTAAAACCGCGCTTCGACTCGGGATTTAGAAAAGTTGAGAAACGCAACAACGCCTGCGAGGGCACGGGTCAACAAAGAGCAGGGAGCTCGCCACGGCGAGTTCGTCCGTTGGCGAACAGTGAGCGGAGGGAGATGGGGGCTAAGGGAGCGAAGAGGAAAGGGGAAAAGCATCCGGACTACGGACCACGGACGACTGCGATTCATATGGGATGCGCGTTATAATCTTCCCGAGTCGTCCGTCGTTCCATCGGGGTTTGCACCTCGCTGCTCGTTCGCGGTGCGGGGCAATCTGCCTCCGGGAAAGGCGCGGACCAGCTCTTCCATCTCTTCCAGCATTCGGATCTTGTCAGTAAACGAGAGCGCCCGCCACTCACGTAAGGTATCGAGGTTGTGCTTCTCCCAGAGCTTTCGCTCTTCCGGCGAGATCGGTCTAATACTTGGAGCGCTCATCTTTCTCAATCTCCAACAGTTTTTTCAATTCTCCAGCGTCACCGAAATCTTTGGGGCGTCCAGCTTCCATTTTCATTGCCATTAGGGTCTCGATCCGCACAACCGGGGAGGGAATTCCCGCTACATCCAGGTATTTTGCCTGAGCATACTCCTTTTCAAAATCGAACGGCTCTCGAACAAAGAGATCCAAACGGGTAGAGGGTCTCTCGGGATTCGCCATTTGAAACACAATCATGTTTTTCTCTCTCCGCCACAATTCTCGAAGTTCCTCGCTAGCGAAATCTGAGGACTTGACCGGCACGAGGGGGTGATAGCCGATTGCGTCGAGAGCCTTCATTGCCCGCAGGATATTGTCCCGCTGTAACCCAAGAACAATATCGATATCGACCGTTAATCGGACATAGCCATGAGCGACAACGGCCAATCCTCCGACAATCAAGTATCGAACCTCGGCATCGTTGAGTGCACGCAGGATCGCTTCGACATCGCGCAGCCGCATCGGGTGAGAGCTTAGCAGAACGCAGCTGAAAAGGCATCAACCATTCCAGTAAGGCGAAGAAGCAAGGAGCTCGCCCAGGGCGAGTTCGTCCGCTGGCGAACAGAGAGCGGAGGGCGAAGCAACAACCTGTCGGCATGCGGAGTCAAAAAAGCTGAAAGTCAGCCCGCGAAGCGAAGCTGACCCTCGCATCCAGCATCGTTCCCGCCCTGCTAGATAATATCGGCGAAGGTGCGCTCGTTTTTGCGGAAGTACCAGATGCAAAAGTAAGACCATGCGACTACAGACTACGGGACAACGGACTACGAATTTCGCCCGCCTGCAACGCTATGGCGTAGCATTGCGGGCAGGGATTTCGGATTGCGGAATGGGAGCGCGTTTGTCGCGCGCAGAACGCCTGAGCGTTGCGATGCGGGCTCGCGGAGCTCGCCCCTCCATTAAAGAAGCAAAGGAGGGAAGCACCAAGCTCCAAACCCCAAGCACCAGGGACGACAGGAAATTTCGGATTTCGCCCGCCTGCAACGCTATGGCGTAGCATTGCGGGCAGGGATTGCCATCCAGCATCAAGCAACGAGCGGGACGACGGGACTACAGGACGACGAGACCACGCACTTATTGAAAGCGGAAAAACTGAAAGCTGAAATACTGAACGAGGAAGCTCATATTTCCAGCTTTTCCTTGTCGATCATTTGGCGAAGGCGGTCTTCGATCTCGGGTTGTTCTTTTAATTGCAAAAGCGGCCGCAGCTCTTCGAAAATAAGAGCGACATTCAAATGCTTGATCTGGCGCACTAGAATCCCTCGCAGGTCGAGCCAATCTAAATCGCGATTCGCAAAAGCCTTGTGCACGATCAAGTCTTCGGCGCAACACGTAATAAACGCTGCCTTCTCCGAAATTTTCCAGGGCGAGGCACGCGTCACGGTGCGTTGTTCAAACGGCAACCCGGCCAATGCGATATCAATGGGAGTCCCATTCGAGGCCGAAAGCAGTAAGACCCGGCTGGTCAACGCGAACTCGGCTGCGTCGGGCCTGCGCGTTCGAAACTTTTTCGTTAATGACGCAATGAAATCGGACTCTTTTTCAAAACCGGTGATCAAAGTGAGGTCGGCGTCTACTGTCAGACGCGGCTCACCCCATCGCTGCACGGCCAGGCCGCCGATGAAGCAGAAACGGTAATTCTGCGACGAGCAGAAATCCTGCAATTCAAGCGCGGCTTGGAAAACCTGGTTAATGGCGATGCGCCTTTTTAAAAATCCGTTGTTGCTCCACCAACCCCAAGCTGTTTACGCGTTCCGGGCTGCGCCAACAAAGCTCCGGCGGCATGTCAAGGGCGTTGAAGGCGGCGATCGCGTCTTGGTCGGTCATCGCGCGAAGCTCTTCGCGTTTTATCGTTCGCAAGGCGACTTCAGCGGAGCGCCATTGCCGCATCCAAATGCGTTGTTCTTCTGGGGTTTCAGCGAAGTGCATTAACAATAATCTTACCAAAACCGCAAGGTGAAGGCAAGCTGGGGAGGGGAAAGCGGGGGCTAATGACGAATGGCGGGGAAGGGGAGGGACTACTGACGACAGGACCACGGGACGACGGGAAATTTCGGATTGCGCCCGCCTGCAACGCTATGGCGTAGCATTGCGGGCAGGGATTGCGGAATGGGGGCGCGTTTGTCGCGCGCAGAACGCCTGAGCGTTGCGATGCGGGCTCGCGGAGCTCGCCCCTCCATTGAAGAAGCAAAGCGGTAGGGAAGCACCAAGCTCCAAACCCCAAGCACCAGGTTCGTAAAACCGCGCTTCGACTCGGGATTTAGAAAAGTTGAGAAACTGAACAACGATTGCGAGGGGTTCCCGCCCTGCTAGATAATATCGGCGAAGGTGCGCTCGGTTTTGCGGAAGTACCAGATGCCGGTGACGACGAAGAAGGCGATGGTGATAAGCGAAAGCTCCAGGCTTTGCCAGGGGAACGGAGTTTTGCCGCCCGCAATCGACCAGCGGAAGCCGTCGATCACCCCAACCATCGGGTTCAGATCGTAGATAATTTTCCATTTTTCCGGCACGATCGTGCTGGTAAAGCCGACCGGTGAAATGTAAAGCCCGAACTGGACGATGAACGGCACTACGTAACGGAAGTCGCGATATTTGACGTTCAAGGCCGCCAGCCAGGTGCCCGCGCCGGCTGAGGCCAGCAGCGCCATCAAAGTAAAAGCAGGCACGGCCAACAGCGGCCAGCCCGGCCAAACTTTGTAGATCGCCATCAAAATGGCTAACAAAACCATCGAGATCGCGAAATCGACAAAGGAAACAATCACCGCGCTGGCCGGGACGATCAGTCTCGGAAAATAGACTTTGGAAATCAGGTTCGAGTTGGTGATCAAACTGTTGCTGCCTTCCATGAGCGAGGTAGCAAACAATTGCCACGGCAACATGGCGGTGAAGACCATGACCGGGTATGGGACGCCTTCCGCCGGCAATTTCGCGATCCGGCTAAAGACAATTGTGAACACGACCATTTGCAGGAGCGGACGGATCACCGCCCAGAGCACGCCGATCACAGTCTGTTTGTAGCGGACGAGCACGTCGCGCCAGGCCAGGAAATAGAACAGCTCCCGGTAACGGAACAGGTCGCGCCAGTAATTCCGCTCGGTGTGGCCGGCTTCGATGATCAGTTCAGGAGGAGCGGCGTGCATCGTTCGAAAGAAGTCAGAGGTCAGGGGTCAGAGGTCAGAGGGGTTAAAAAGTTAAAAGAGTTAAATTGTTAAAACGGAAATTGTAGGGCGTCCGTGCGGGAAAGTAGAAAGTAGAAAGCAGGTTTTAGAAAGTAGAAAAGGGAGCAGGAAACGGGCGCGGAATTTCGGATTGCGGATTTCGGAATGCGGATTGGTGGCCGGCAGAGGGGGCAATGATACGATAAAGGGGTGTTTTCGACAAGACGGGGGAATGTGGGGCAAGTTTTCAACTTGCCCTTGAGTTTTGGGGATGGCGTCTGACACAGACGCCCTACAAGGGGTGCGAGGGGAAAAGCGGCGGGGACGCCGCTTCTACGGGGGAGAACCGGCCGCAGGCCGGTTGCTACATTCCTGGCTACATTCCTGGAATGCCCAGGCCGCCAAGGCCGCCGGTGATTTTCCCCATTTCCGCTTCGGCCACGGCTTTGCCTTTTTCGATCGCGTCTTTTACTCCGCTCAACACTACTTCTTCCAAAAATTCCACGTCGTCCGGATCGACAATTTCCTTGTCGATCTTGATGGAAATCACTTCACCGGCGCCGTTAGCGGTTACTTTTACTTTGCCGCCGCCGGCCTCGACTTCGACGGTTTTTTCCTGGAGCTCCGATTGGGTCTTGGCCATTTGCTCCTGCATCTTTTGGGCCTGCTTCATTAATTTGTTTAGGTTCATGCGGAATAGAAGATAGGCACGCGTTGCGTGCAGAAGATGGAAGAGAGGGTAAAAGAGTTGAAAGGCTAAAAGGTTAAAAAGTTACAAGGATTACAGTGCGGGCGTTTGGCAGGGATGCCAAACGCTGCACGCAGGATGCGTGCGCTCCCCGGCGTCTTCATGATTTGATTTCCCCCTTAAACATTTCCAGCGCTTCCTGAATCAGCGGATCGTTCTTGATTTCTTCCGCGCGCGACGCCGCCTGTTCTTTTTTCTTTTTTGCCGGCAACCCTTCTCTTGCCTCCAGTTTTACCGTCCAATCGCGGCCGCTGATTTCCTTAAGCAAACTTTCCAGTTGCCGGCGATTGCTGGTGGTGATCAGCGTCTCGATCGACGATTTTTCCGCGGGGGGATAGCCGAGAACAAAGTTGCGGCCTTCCGAGCCAATCACGGTTAAGGAATCGACCAGCGTCCGCAAAAATCCCTGGGCGGGAATTTTGGCGCAGACCTGGTCCCAAACGCCGGCGGCATCGACTGGGGTTTCGGATGAGGCGGGCTTTTCGTCTGTGGTTTTATGGACGTTCGATTGGACGGCCCGGCGGTCCGTCCCTACCGGGGGGGGATGGGTTGGTTCGACGTCTCGATCGGACGCCTCGGAGATGCGTCCCTACCTGAGGCGTCCCTACCTGGGGGGTCTTTTCGACGCTCGATTGGGCGGCCCGGCGGTCCGTCCCTACCTCCCCGCCGCGCAACGCGTTCAGATTGTCGATCACCTCGTTCAGGGTCACCTGGCCCAGGCTTTGGATCGCTTTGATCAGCGCAACTTCAAAGTGCAATTTCTTGTTAGGCACCCATTTCATCCGCGCTTCCGCTTCCGCGAATTGATCGATCAATTCGAGCAACCGGTCGGTCTCGATCAATTTAGCCTGGGCCGCGAGCGATTTTTGCAGATCGGCGTCGATATCCTCGCTGACCGCGTCCGGTTTTACCTTGAACACCAACAGGTCGCGCAGATACGAAATCAAATCGGACATGAGCTTCATCATGTCTTTTCCGGACTCCGATTGTTCGTGGAGGAGCTGGACCGCATCGGCGGTCGCGCCCTGCAAAATCTTTTCGGTGAACCCGGCAACGGTTTGTTCGCTGGTAAAACCGAATACGTTGAGGACGTCGGCTTCGGCGATTTTTTCGCCGCAAAACGCGACCAGCTGATCCAGCATCGATTCGGCGTCGCGCAGGCCGCCTTCGGCGCCGCGGGCGATGGCGTGAGCGGCGGCGGGCTCGAGAGTGATTTTTTCTTTCCCGGCAATGAGTTGCAGGTGTTGGGCGATCAAGTTCGCCGGGATCCGGTGCAGATCGAAGCGCTGGCAGCGGCTCAGGATGGTGGCCAGGACCTTTTGCGGTTCGGTGGTGGCAAAAATGAATTTCACGTGCGGCGGCGGTTCTTCGAGGGTTTTGAGGAGGGCGTTGAACGCGGCCGAGGAGAGCATGTGGACTTCGTCGATCAGATAAATCTTGTAACGGCCTTTGGCCGGCGCGTAGCGGACGTTATCGCGCAGCTCGCGGACATCTTCGACGCTGTTATTACTGGCGCCATCGATCTCGATGACATCGAGGCTGTTGCCGGCGGCGATCTCCCGGCAATTATCGCACACGCCACAGGGCGTGACCGTCGGACCTTTGACGCAATTGAGCGATTTGGCCAGGATCCGGGCGGTGGAGGTCTTGCCGACTCCGCGCGGCCCGACAAACAGGTAGGCGTGGGCGAGGCGGTTCTGGGCGACAGCGTTCTTGAGCGTGCGGGAGACGTGGGTTTGTCCGACCAGATCGTCAAACGTTTGGGGCCGGTATTTTCGGGCAAAAACCTGATAGCTCACACCGCTAACTTAGATGCAGTGGGCAAATGACGGAAATAGAAAAGAAGAAAAGTGAGGCAAGTTTTTAACTTGCCTTGGGATTAGCTTGGCAACTTCGGAGGCGTTAAAAGAGTCACAAATGTTACGAGATTAAAATAGGGTAAGCGGGGGTCAAGAGATGGGGCAAGTTTTTCAACTTGCCTTGGGATTAGTTGGCAACTTGGAAAGTTGCGCCACATCTCGATTCGGCGTCTGACAGCGACAGACGCCCTGCAATTCATTTAGACGCGACTTTTAGTCGCGTGTGGATTAGAGAAAGCGGCGCGGACGCCGCTTCTACTTTATGCGATTAATAACGTTTTGGCTGATCGTCAACGCTCTTGCGGGCGTGTTTGTCAGCGATCTTCCAGCCCGGGAACCGCAGACATCGCCGCCATCGCAGGTTGCGATCAAACCGGTTCGGGCCCGTGATCTCGGTATTCCATTTGAAGGGAATCCCGGTCCGCTCAACGCCATCACCGACGTGGCCGGTGTGGAAGTCGGTTACGCCACCTTAATCAGCGGAGAAGGAAAACTCGAAGTCGGAAAAGGGCCGGTGCGCACGGGTGTAACCGCGATTATTCCGCGCGGACACGCTTCTTTGAACGATCCGGTTTATGCCGGTGTTTTCAGTTTAAATGGAAACGGTGAGATGACCGGAACTGCCTGGGTGGAGGAGGGCGGCTTTCTGGAGGGACCGATCGTTATTACCAACACCCACAGCGTCGGAGTTGCGCGCGATGCGACGATCGCCTGGCGGATCGCGCATGGGGGCGCGGATACGACCGGGTATTGGTGGAGTACGCCGGTGGTAGCGGAGACGTGGGATGGCTGGCTCAACGATATCAACGGTTTCCATGTCAAGGCGGAAGACGTCGCCCGTGCCCTGGATTCGGCGCATGGCGGCGCGGTTGAGGAAGGCAGTGTCGGCGGCGGCACCGGGATGATTTGTTATGAATTCAAAGGCGGGAACGGCACGGCGTCGCGGCAGGTGACCATCGCGGCAGAGGGCAGCCGTGGTTCCAGCAAGCAAATCCGGAAGTTCGCCATTGGTGTTTTTGTTCAGGCCAACTGCGGGCGACGCGATCAGCTCACCATCGCCGGCGTGCCGGTCGGGAAAGAAATTCCGGGGAAAGTTTACCCGGAGGAGACCGGTTCGATCATTGTGGTGGTGGCGACCGATGCGCCTCTGCTGCCGCACCAGCTCAAACGCCTGGCCCGGCGGGTGTCGCTGGGGCTGGCCCGGACGGGGAGCATATCCGGGAACGGCTCGGGCGACTTGTTCATCGCGTTTTCAACAGCCAATCCGGAGGCAGGCAGTCCGGAGAAGCTTACTCATTCCGTGGAAACAATTCCGAACGACTTGCTGGATCCGATTTTTGCCGGTGTGGTGCAAGCGACGGAAGAGGCAATCGTGAACGCGTTGGTGGATCAACCGGCGGACTCAATAAACAGCCGGGCTTGGACCAAAGACGAGGCGACTGGGCGCCGAGTTTTCGTTGGTCGTGATAATCATCGGGTCGAAGCGCTTCCGCACGATCGGTTGCGGGAGCTGTTACGGAAATACAATCGGGAAAAAAAGTAGACGCGATCTCTGGTCGCGTGGGGGCGGGGGGAAAGCGGCGGGGACCTTCGCACAAGGTGGGGCAAGTTTTCAACTTGCCCTTGGTTTAGATCGCAAGTTGAAAACTTGCGCCACCGAAAGGCCGTCGCGCAAGGAGGACGCCGCTTTTACAGTAGACGCGATCTCTGGTCGCGTTGGTGCGAGGGGAAAAGCGGCGGGGACCTTCGCACAAGGTGGGGCAAGTTTTCAACTTGCCCTTGGTTTAGATCGCAAGTTGAAAACTTGCGCCACCGAAAGGCCGTCGCGCAAGGAGGACGCCGCTTTTACAGTGGAGGGGAGGGCAATTTGGGAGCGCCCGAGACGCGGCAGGCCTGGGCCAGTTGCGGATGATTTTCGCAGGCGGCGGTGAATAGCCTGTCGCCGGCGCAAGCGGCAAATAATCCGAAGAGATGCGATTGATCGGAAGCGCGGGCCTGCTCGATGGTTTTGGTGGCTTCAGCGAAATCGCCGGCATGGATTTGCAAGGCGGCCACGGTCATTAACCAATCGGTGCCGAGCGGGCCCGTGGCCGCGTTGTTTGGCGAGGTCGTTTTCGAGCTGTTTGGTATCTCCGGCTTCTATCGTCGCCATCCTGGCCTTGAATCGGCATACCACTGCTTCGTGCTCGGTTGCGCGGAGCGCGGCCTGCTGATAACGACTGACGGCATCGCCCGGCCGCCGATCCTTGCGGAGCGTTTCCGCCCACGAGTAAAGGTAATCGGCATTGAATGGCTCGGCGTTCGAGGCGGCTTCGAAAAAATTTTCGGCCGCCGGATAATCCTGCCGGCCCGAGGCAATCATGCCACGAAAATAGTTCGATTGGGCGACGTTCTCACCGAAGGCAACGGCGTGATCGAACAATCTGTCGGCATCATCGAAGTCCCCATGGTCGTAATAGAGTTTTCCCGCGCGAAAAATAAGGCCGGTGAAAGACATATTTTTGTACTTGGCCGCGATGTAGCGGCTGCCTGCTTCCTGCCAATGGCCCAGACGCTCGGCCACAAGGGCTTGGTCGACTAATTCCTCCGCGGAGACCCCCGGGTATTTGCTTGCCTCGGTTCCCGCAAGGTCCGCGTTGTTTCGGGTAGTGATCGCGTATTTCCAATATTCGAATTTCTTGCCGATGTAGAACGTGAGCGCCAGCAGGATCAGGGCGCCAATTATCAGGACAAGGTTCTGGGTCTCGAGGACACGTGCCGGTCTCCACTTTTTAACGGGTCGAACCCGCTTTTCGCGCTTTTGCGGGCGATCGGGCGGTGGAGAGGGCGCGTCTTTTACGGTTTCCGGTTCGGGCGATTTCGGGGACGGGGGAGCCGGGGCCGGCTGGTCGTAGGCAGAGCGCCCGCGCCCCAGGAATCGGCGTTGCTCAGGGGTCAGGGGAACTCTTCGGGAGCGTTCTTTCGGGGTCGGAGGGCCGGCGCCGGAGTCTGATGCCGGTTGCGGCACTATCTCCTCGTCGGGATCTGGGTCGGGCATCAATTCAAAATGCTCCGGCAACGGGGAAATGCCAGCGAATACCGCCGCGCATCACGGCGATAGATTGGCTCTCTAAGGAACGCAGGAAAGCAATCTTTACGCTTTCCGGCGACGGGAAATTATGCGCCCGATCCCAAACGCTCCGCCGACGGCAAGAAGCGCCAGCACCGAAGGTTCGGGGATGGCGGTTGGAACGGGAATGTTCCCGATGTTATCGATTTTGGTTCCGGCATTTGGGCCGGAGTTGCGGGTTGCCTGAGAGGCAAATTGCGAAGTGCGAGTAGGAGCTACCGGCCCGTTCACCGTTACCCGAAAAGTGCCGATATCGAGGGTCGGTCCGAGAATTGTCGGGCCATTATAGGTCCAGGTGAGATTGAGCAGTCCAGGGTCGTCGGTGGGGTTAACCAATCCCGGAGTGGTTCCGACATAGGATGCGGTGAGGCTCCATCCGACCGGTTCCGAGTTGGAGCCGGGAATAAAATTGCCAAAATCGTAGATGGTGAAGAAATCTCCGGTGGTAACATTTTGGTCGGTGGTGATATCGATATGGTAATTCCAAACCGCGGTATCGCCGAAGGCGTAGGCGTCATCGAAAGAGGGAATAATATCGGCGCGAACGACTGTGACGCAGGCGAGCAAAGCCGGCAAAAAGAGTGCAATAGTTCTTTTCATAGATTCCCTCCGATAGTGTTGTTTTGATAAAATAGGGCAAGAATGTCAAGCCTATAGTTACTAAAATTCGGACGAGGAGGGCTTGGCGGCCTCATAATTTCGAAGAAAAAATCGTTTCCTATCCGGAAATCGCAATCGGTTGAAGGCTTTAGGCAGATTTAGCCGGGCCTAAGAGGGGTTGGATTGGGCGAGATGGCTGGACCTTGGCTTCATGTTCTGGCGCAGCATCCCGATGCCAGTCCCGTTTGGCTAACTAGCGTTCGTCCAGCTCCTCTAAGAGTTGCTGCTTCAAATGGCGTCGCGCGGATTTTTTTATCGCGCGTCGCGCGGCCGCCACAGCCTGCTTCTCGGCTTGTCGCTCTTTTTTGTGCGGGTGTCGGCGGCGCGGGGCAAATGAGAAATGGCGGGTCGGTTCGGGCCTATTCTTCGTTCTTTGGGTCTGGCGTAAGGATCCATCGTATGGCAAATGGGCGCAAGCAGACGAATAAAACAGATGGATTCGGCGTCAACCGGCATCTCTGATCGACATAAAGTAGGGCAAGCCTCTGGCTTGCCAGCAAGCGAGACGCTTGCGCTACTTTGGTGCTGCGGCGAGGCCGGTTGCTACATTATAAAAAATAACTTCTCTGCTTCTCGGTGATGTCGCACTCCAACCGTTCCAGCACCAGCAGCATATCTTCCCAGACCTTGCGTTTTTCGGTTCGGGACTGGTTTCGCAGCAAATAGGCGGGATGATAAGTGATCATGAGCGGCGTGCCGTTGAATGAATGCCAGCGTCCGCGCAGTTCGCGCATGGTCCCGCGAGAGCCGAGCAATCCTTCCACCGCCACCGCTCCGAGCGCGACCAACACTTTGGGCCGAATGATTTCGATTTGCTGACGCAGATAGGGGAGACAGGTCTGCATTTCCGCCGGGGTGGGCGCCCGGTTTCCAGAAGAGCCCCGGGGCATATCCGGCCGGCATTTCAATACATTGGCGATATAAACGTCGCTGCGGGAGAAGCCCATCGTCTCGATGATTCGGGTCAGAAGTTGGCCCGCCCGTCCGACAAACGGTTCGCCCTGGGCGTCCTCATCGGCCCCGGGCGCTTCTCCCACGAACATCAAGTTCGCGTTCGGATTGCCGACGCCAAACACCGTCTGGGTGCGGCTGCTGGCAAGGTGCGCGCATTTCGCGCAAACGCTTACCTGATTTTGGATCTGGGCCAGAGTATTGATCCTGGCGCCATCGTCGGTATTGGCCGGCCTTTCCGGCTTCAGGTTGTGCCGGGTTTCAAAAAGCTGATCGACAGCAGCTCGCGATGCGCATGGCAATCGTCTGGCCTCGTCGCGGATTTGTTCGAGGGCGGAGAGAACAAGATCGAGCGCCGGGCGGAGCATGGGGCATCATGCAAAAATTAATTTCGCGCAGCAATTCTTTTTGATGGAGTGATGGAGTGATGGAGTGATGGAGTGATGGAGTGAGGGAGTAATGGAGTAATGGAGTGGGGGCAATCGCCGCTACCTATGAGCTCGAAACTCAGTGATTATGATTACGAATTGCCTCGTGAGTTGATTGCGAGCCGGCCGCTTCCGCGCCGGGACGCATCGCGCATGATGGTCTTGCACCGCGACGGCGCGGCAATCGAGCATCGACAGTTCAGCGAACTCAACGGTTTCCTGTCGGCGGAAGATTTGCTTGTCCTCAACGACACCCGGGTACTGCCGGCGCGCAGATTTTCGGACGATGGCGCAGTTGAGTTGCTGCTTTTAGAGCGGGTTGGGCAGCGGCGCTGGCGATGTTTGACTCGTCCCGGCCGGAAAATGCGGGTCGGGGCGGCGATCGAGCTGGGCGGAGTAGAGGCGCAGGTGGAAGCGGTTGGCGCCAACGGGGAGAGGATTATTTCGCTTGAATCCGATATCGATCTCTATTCCGGCGGAGTGATGCCGTTGCCGCCATACATTCAACGGGAGAGCGAGATCGAGGACGAAACGCGCTATCAGACAGTGTTCGCGCGGGAACCGGGAGCGGTGGCGGCGCCCACGGCCGGCTTGCATTTTACGCCCCAGATCCTGGCTGAATTACCGCACACGTTCGTGACCTTGCATGTCGGCCCCGGAACGTTCCGGCCGGTTCAGGCCGAAAATATTGCCGATCACGCAATGCATACGGAAGCGTTTGCGATTTCGGAAGAGGCCGCGCAACGGGTCAATGCGGCGGATCGGATTGTTGCGGTGGGAACGACGGCTGTGCGTGTTCTGGAATCGGCTTGTGACGCCAACGGCAAGGTATCGCCCCAGGACGGGGCCACCGGCATTTTTATATATCCGCCGTTCGAATTTCGGGTGGTCGATGCCCTGCTGACAAATTTCCATCTGCCGCGGTCGAGTTTACTGATGCTGGTGAGCGCGTTCGCGGGCCGGGAATTTGTTTTGCGCGCGTATGAGGAAGCGATCCGGGAGCGGTATCGGTTTTACAGCTATGGCGATTGCATGCTGATTTTGTAAATGGCCGATTGTGGGCTTGACCGCGGCCGTTTGATTATGGGACGACACAAGGTCGTCCCTCCACAGGAATATGGAAACTGGCGATCAACCGAAGGGCGAGCTCGTTATTCAAACGATCGCGATGCCGAAGGATACCAACCCGAGCGGCGACATTTTTGGCGGCTGGCTGATGTCGCAGATGGATCTGGGCAGCAGCATTCTGGCGACCAAGACGGCGAACTCGCGGGTGGTGACGGTGGCGATGGAAGGAATGTCGTTCCTCAAACCGGTGCGGGTGGGGGACACAGTCGCCTGTTATGCGCGGGTCGAAAAGATCGGCAACACTTCAATCACGATTCCGGTGGAAGTCTGGGTGCGGCGCTATCGAAGCGGCGAAAAAGAGCGCGTGACCCGAGGTGTGTTCACTTACGTGGCAGTCGATGCCGAAGGCCGGCCGGTTCCGGTCCGGAAGGAGTAAAGGAGGCGTCTGACCGAGACGCCCTACCGGAGGGCCCTACAAATTTACTGGTTGTTGGGCGCTTGGCCGGTCGTCATTGCCTGAGGCGATCCGACTGTTTCGGCAGTAACTTTGCTCTCTGACGAATCGGGAGTGGCCGGCATCCGCGGCGTTTTCATTTTGACCCTCTGACGATTCCGGAATTTGTTTTGTTTCCGGATATAATGTTCGTAAGCGAGTTGCTGCCGTCCGCTCTTACTAAAATAGGCACAGCCTGACAGCGGGGCGGAGGCCACTACGACTGCCAGGCAGCACCTTAGGATTTGTTCCAGCACGACTGGTATTGGAGCAAAACCTGTGCGAAGCGCAGTGCAGATCAGGCCAGGGCCAGCTGTTGCGAGCGCAAAAGTTCGTGGACCACCTGGTAAATCTTGAGCTCGCAGACGGAGCATTGCCGATAAAGGTCGCTGATGGTGCCGGTTTTTTGAGAAACAACATCCCACACCTGGGTGGCTGCAGATTTGAGATGTTCAGGCGACTCTCCGTTCCAATACAGAGCCGGTGCGCGCGGGGCCAGTTTGGCCGGGCCGGGGTCCATTTGTTCCTTTAAAGCGTAGAATTCATCGCGATATTGCAGGGCGACGATCAAAGGGTCGCCGGGAGTTTCAGTGATTTGGGCCGCTTGAATCCAGTCGGTCAGCGGCTTTTCTCCGGCTGAAAACGAAAAAGTACCGGTAAGCGTTTCGATCAGGAACAATTGCCAGAACGCCTCGTCGCCGGTGAGGTGCTGGAATTGTCCGGCGGAAAGGCGGCCAACTTTGAAATAAAATGCTCCGACTGTTTCCGCCTGATCATCCTTGATATTGAGTTCGCCGGTTTGGCCGGAGTTGACCAGAGTTTGATGGATAGTGGTCAGGTCGAATGTGGAAATGCGGCCGCTCAATTCGAGTCCATTATGGTGCTCGCCGGCCAATTCCCGGGCTTTGGCGACCTGGCTGGCCATATGTTCGCAAGCGTACTGGAAAAATGAAGGGATTTGACGAAGGAGCGCGGCAAAGTTGGCTCTCGGAAAACATCGCAGAGTGGACTCCTCGTGGGCTCGGGCCAGTCCGGTCCGGCGCGACTGGGAAAAGACTTCCACGTCGCCAATGAGGTCGCCGCGACTGAAATAGAGGGTTGGAAGGCCGGAGGGGCCATTTCCCTCCGGGCTGAGCTCGACCACGCCGCGGTCGACGATGAAAAGAGCGTTGCCGGGATCGCCGGGGCGGTAGAGGACCTCGCCTCTTCCCATGTGCCGGAGCCACGACAAGTCGTATAAGGCTTTTAGTTCCGGACGCTTGAGAGAGCTGCAAAACGCGAAAAAATCACAACTCTGCATCGTCTGGTCCTCCACAGCAGGAGTCGTACACGGCGTCTATCCGAGGCCGGATTTTCGCCGGAAGCAGAGATTTTCGGCGTAGAGCGTAGTAATGCCGGGGCTGGCGACATGCTCTTCCATTTCCAATAATGTCCACGGCAAAACGGTGGCCGTTTCCACTCCGCGCGCCAGAATCGGCTCGGTTAAAGAAGAGTTTGGACCGTGTTTACGACCCGCAAATAGACGGCATGAGGTCCGGCCCGCATCAATTCGTCGCTGGCCAAACGCACGAGATCGTTGCTGCCGGCCGGCATCAGCTGCTGGAGGCGTTTTTCGCCGGAATCTTCCCGGGAAACTTCGAGTAAATCGACACCGCTGGGATGCCGGACCGAAAACTGGGTAGGACCGGATCGCAAGGCGACGTGACTGATCGGTTCGCCGGGCTCTTCCTTCAATTCGGCCTGGATTTTTCGATCATTGGAATTGGTCAGATGAAAATGCGAACCGCGGCTCTGACCGGGATTGATGCGCCAATCCAACTGGGCCGCGAGCCAACCGGCCAGGAGCACGGCGGCCGAGCGATGGCCGGGAGCGAACGTGATGGAGACGGTATCGATCTCCTCGAAATGATGATGGGCGGCGGGATGGTCGAAGAACTGAGCGAGAGCGATCCGGATTTTATCGAGGCGCATCCAATTCAGGTCGCACAGGACGATGCGCTGGGACGCTTCGCGTTCGGCGGTTTTGACCAGTTCGAACTGAGCGGCGAAATCCCGCCATTGCTGGCTGTCGTAGATAACGCGGTCGACCCAGGCCCAGAGCTGGGGATCCATCGGTTGGTAAAATTCATCCTGCCACCAAAGATAGAACGGCAGATCGGAGTCGAGATGCGAGAACACAATGCTGGGCAGCATTGTGCTGCATGGGCCTTCGAGGAGAAAAGAGAGCTGTTCGGAGCAGACCTGGGCGCTGCCGGCGCGGCTGATGTGGCAGTGGGCGTTGATCCAGGCTCGCGCCCGGTTTTCGGTTTGCGGTCCGGTCTGCCTCGATGACCAGGGCGCGGCAGGCATGGCTGGCTGTGATCTGCGAAATGAGCTGGGTATTCCGGTCGAGCGAGCCTGGTTTCTCGCTGTAGATGGCCAGGTTAATCAGGGAAGCGCGGGTCATCGCCCCGGCGCTTTCTTTCCACAACTTCTTGAGTTCGCGATCGATCTTCGCAATCTCGA
Organism: uncultured Verrucomicrobiae bacterium; assembly: GCA_963728975.1. GTDB lineage: Bacteria > Verrucomicrobiota > Verrucomicrobiia > Chthoniobacterales > UBA10450 > DATFCK01. The sequence goes on along the minus strand of CAVSMF010000005.1, from coordinate 292,741 downwards.
CCGGAGAGCCTAACGAATAATTTTCAGCGGTTGCGGGCATGTCGCTTTACAACCTTCTCCAGGCCCGGCCGTCGCGGGCCAGGAGAGCGTCGGCCTCTTCCGGGCCCCACGAACCAGCCGGATAAAAGAACAAGGGGGGCGCTTCTTTTTGCAGCTGCCATGCGCGTTCGATCGGATCGATAAAAGCCCAGGCTTCCTCGACTTCGTCCCGGCGCGCGAACAGGGTGGCATCGCCGCTCATGGCATCGAGAAGGAGGCGTTCGTAGGCTTCGGGGCTCGGTTTGCCGAAAGAGGTGCCATAATGGAAATCCATTTTGACCGGCTCGATCCGCAAACTGATGCCGGGAATCTTGGCCTGCATCCGGAGCGAAATCCCTTCGTCCGGCTGAATCCGGACGACCAGAACATTTTGATCGAGGGTGACGGTTTCCATATTGAACAGCACCGCCGGCGCTTTTTTGAAGTGCACCGAGATCTCGGTGGCGGATTTGGGGAGCCGTTTGCCTACCCGCATGTAAATAGGCACGTCGGCCCAGCGCCAATCATCTATATAGAGACAGAGCGCGACGTAGGTTTCGGTCTGCGATTTTGGCTCAACCCGTTCCTCGTCGCGATAGCCGGCGACCGGTTTGCCGTTGATGGCCCCGGCGGCGTACTGGGCGCGCACGACGTTCTCCACCACCGCTTCTCCGGCCATTCGCCGAAGCGAACGCACCACTTTGACCTTCTCGTCGCGAATGCTGTTGGCGCGAAGGTCGGTCGGCGCTTCCATCGCAATAAGACAAAGCAACTGGAGCAAATGATTCTGGACCATGTCGCGCAGAGCGCCGGATTTGTCGTAATATCCGGCCCGGCCCTCGACTCCCAGAGTTTCGGCGGCGGTAATCTGGACATGATCGATGTAGCGCGTGTTCCAAAGCGGCTCGAAAATGGCGTTGGCGAATCGCAAAACGAGAATGTTCTGGGCCGTTTCCTTTCCAAGAAAGTGATCGATCCGATAGGTTTGTTCTTCGGAAAAAGCGTTGCTGACGATCCGGTTCAGTTCCCGGGCTGAAGCGAGATCGGTTCCGAACGGCTTTTCGACGATGATACGAGCCCAGCTGCCTTCCGGAGCCCTGTTCAATCCCGCTGCCTTGAGATTCTCCAAAATTGGTTCGAACTGGTCGGGCGCCACTGCCAGATAAAAAAGCCGGTTACCGCGTGTGCCGCGTTCCTTGTCGATCTGGCTCAAGCGCTCGGCCAGAGTTTTGTAGCCGTTTTCATCTTCGAACTCGCTTTGATGATAAGAGATGGACTGGGCAAAGGTGTTCCAGAGTTCGTCGCGGACATTTTGCCGTGAGAATTTCCGGGCTGCTTCTTCCAGTTCGCGCCGGAATCCTTCGTCCGTTTTTGGGCGGCGAGCCATTCCGACGACGGTGACCGCGGGGGGCAGTTCTCCGTCGGCGGCGAGATTATAAAGGGCGGGGATGAGTTTTCGATGCGTTAGGTCGCCGGTGGCGCCGAAGATCACGATGCAACAAGGCTGGGGCACGGCCCGGGTTGATAGACCTTCACGCAAAGGATTGACCTCAGGTCGATCGGATGAACGATGCATGGGTAATCGCAGATTAGGCAGATTTTCGGTTGGAGGTAAGGAGAAATATCGTGTCCCAGCCGGGAGGCAGGCTGGGGCATCCGTCCGAAAAACACGGGAAATGGCGCTAAATTTTTGGGGGCGTGTGTTTCGGGGGCCGACTCGCTCCCAATTCATCGAGTACGAGCAGGAGGATGTAGCCACGCCGCTGCGCGACGTGCGCGCACGGCCCACAGGGCCGTGGCTACATATTGGCGCTTCGGTCGGTATCTTAACCAGGGAGCGGGAATCTTCGGGTCAACTCGCGCACTTTTCCGCGGATCCGCTCCAGGGCATCGGCGTCCTCGCGGTTGGCCAGCGCTTCCGCCAGCAAATCGGCGATCTCGAGCATCTCTTCTTCTTTCATTCCGCGCGTGGTCACAGCCGGCGTGCCGACGCGAATTCCGCCCGGCTTGAAAATCGGATAGGTGTCGAACGGAATGGCGTTCTTGTTCACGGTAATGCCGGCCCGATCCAAAACTTCCTGGGCCTGCTTTCCGTTGATTTCCTTTGGCCGAAGATCCACCAGCAAAAGATGATTGTCGGTGCCGCCGGAAACGATCCGGAAACCGTGTTTGCTTAACCCGGCCGCCAACGCTTTGGCGTTAGTCACGACTTGTCGCTGATAATCGCGAAACTGGGGCTGGAGCGCTTCGTGGAAACAGACTGCTTTGGCGGCAATGACATGCATCAGCGGGCCGCCTTGGATTCCGGGGAAAAGGGTGGAATCGATTTCCTTGGCGAAACGCTGTTGGCAAAGAACGATCCCGCCGCGGGGACCTCGCAGGCTTTTATGCGTGGTGGTGGTGACAAACTGGGCATGCGGCACCGGACTCGCGTGCTGGCCCCCCGCCACCAGCCCCGCAATATGGGCCATGTCGATGAAAAGAATCGCGCCCACCGAATCGGCAATCTGGCGGAGCCGGGGAAAATCCAATGCTCTGGGATAAGCGGATGCGCCGGCGGTGATCATGGCCGGGCGCACTTCTTCGGCTTGTTTTTGTAAAGCGTCGTAATCGATCTGTTCGGTCTTTTGGTCGACGCCGTAATGGGTGACGTTATAAAATTTCCCGGAAAAATTGGCGGGGTGCCCATGAGTAAGATGCCCGCCATGGGCAAGGTTCATGGTCAGGATCTTGTCGCCCGGCTTAATGGCCGCAAAATAAACGGTCATGTTCGCCTGGGCGCCGCTGTGGGGCTGAACATTGACGTGCTCGGCGCCAAAAAGGCGCTTGGCCCGGTCGATCGCCAATTGTTCGGCGATATCGACATTTTCACAGCCGCCGTACCAGCGTTTTCCCGGATATCCCTCGGCATACTTGTTGGTCAGGACGCTGCCCTGCGCTTCCATGACGGCCCGGCTCGTAAAATTTTCCGAGGCGATCAGCTCGATGTTTTCCCGCTGCCGTTTTTCCTCCGCGGTGATGGCGTCGAAGATTTCCGGATCGACGCGGCGCAAAGCCTCTCCATAGACGGGGGGCGAGGAACTGCTCCCGGTTTGAACGCGATGCGGCATGTCTCCCATGAGATAGGCGGCAGCGCCGGATTGGCGGCCCGCGCCCGGCGGAACCAGAGCACTTTGTTCGACGAAGGCAAGCACACTGGGTAAAGCGTGCTTGATCGTGCCGGCGCAGGTTTCGTAGACTTCGCGGCCGAGACCGATCGGATCGGGGACATCGCGCCAGACAGTTGTCCCCGGCTCCTCGAATTCGCGCAGCAGATAACACTTTTCGGCCCCCTGAGGAAAAAGAAGGTTGATCGTTTCCAGATGGGCCCCGGTCATGGCGAAGATGTGAGTGGCGCGATCGACCAAGGCGACGGTAAGGGGCTGGCTGCGCAATTGAGTAATGTCGATGCCCTGTTGCTCGCAAACCTGGACCGCGTACAAACTCGGCGGCTGACCGCGCACGGCGTGCACGCCGGCTGAAGCGACTTCGATATCCTTACGATTACCGATCAGCCGACGGAACATCCCCTCCGCGATAGGGCTGCGGCAAATATTTCCCGTGCAAACAAAAAGGACGCTCTTCACGATTCATCCCGCGCCACCGTACGCGTTTTCCAACCTAGAATCGATCAGGTCCAAGTCAATTCCAGAGGCGGTTAGCCTGCCGCGGTTGATCGTTTCTTGCCGGGTTGGAAAGCCGGCCCGCGCCGCGAACCTCTGGCAAGGGTTCGCTCCGCCGTGTATAGGATGCGAAATGCGGCGACGTTGGAAACGGTTTCGCTATCGGATTGAATGGGTTGGACTTGTCCTGGCGACGAAGTTGATCCCGCTGCTGCCGCGCCGAGGCTGCGTTCTGCTTGCTGGTGGGCTTGGGCTGCTCATGGCGATTTTCGATCGGCAAGGCCGAAAGGTTGGTCTGGCCAACCTGGAGGCGGCTTTTGGCGATCGGCTGACGGCGGGCCAGCGACGCCGGCTTCTGCGCGAGTCGTTCCAGCATTTTGCCCGGACGATGGTCGATCTGTTGTGGAGCCCGCGTCTTACCCGCGAAAACTTCAGCCGTTATGTTGAGCTGGAGAATTTCGAAGAAACCGGGCGCGACGACCGGACCGGAACGGAGCATCATCATTGCCTGCTTTCATTACAGCAATTTTGAATGGCTCAGCCTGGTCTGCGGGTTTCTCGATTTGGCTGGGACCATTATTGCCCAGGAGTTCAAAAATCCACGGCTCGATCCGATTTTTCGGAAGTTACGGGAACAATCCGGGCACGAGTTGATTCCGCGGGACCGCGGCATCGTTAGACTCTACAAAGTGCTTCGCCGGAAAGGGCGCACCGCGTTGTTAGTCGATTTGACCGTGCCGCCGCGGCAAGGGGCGGTGGTGGTCGATTGCTTCGGGTTGAAAACCAGTTTGACGTCCGCTCACGCGTGGCTCCATCAACAAACCGGCGCCCCGATCATCCCGGCCCACTGCCAGCCTCTGCCTAACGGGCGTTATCGCCTTGTTTTCCATCCCAGGCTCGAGCAAACGGAGGGGAAGAGCCTTCGCCAGATCGCCCAGGCATGCTGGGATTCGTTCGAGCCTTAGGCGCGGAAAAACCCCGGGCCATGGTTATGGATGTATAAACACTGGCGTTACCGGCCGATGAAACCGGATCGGCCTTATCCATTTTACGGGCAAACCTGGAATGCGTTCGAGCGCATCCTGTCTCAAGACGCGACGGATCAGCAATCATCAGACTCCGGTTGAGGACTGCAGGCATGATTGAACCGCTGGGGGTTCCTGATTTTCGCGGATTCGCGTTTGGTTCGACATCGCTCCGGCGGCTGCCGGCATCGATTTGGCTGCCGGCGGCGCTCCGGTTGACAAGAAGGCGAGGTGATTCTCCAATAAGGGAGCTATGCAAGGTATTTCCCGCTTGAATTTGTTCGTCTTGACCGGCCTGGCGGCGCTGTTTACCGGTTGCGCGGGCGGCCATTTCGCTTCCCGGGGCGGGCCGTATCATGTAACTGCTTACCGGCCGAACGATCCATCCGCCGTCCGGGTGAAGGTCTCTCTCTCGAAGGAAAATGTATATGTAATGGAAGGCGACCGCTGTCTGATGGCGGCGGCGGTATCGGTCGGTATCCCTTCCAAGCCAACGCCGCGCGGCAATTTTAAGATTTATTCAAAACAAGAGCACAAACGTTCGGGCTCGTACGGCTTCAGCGTCCGGGGCGATCGCATTGTTCCTTCCACCGGCGGCGGGCCGGGGCGTTATGTCGGTTATCCGATGGGTTACTGGTGTGAATTCGCGCCTGCTTACGGGTTTCACCAGGGATTTGTTCATCCTTATCCGCGGACGCATGGTTGTATTCGGCTGAAAGGAGAAGCCGCGGCCAAGTTCTTCGCTCTGGTGCGGATCGGGACCCCGGTAAATATTGCCACGACCCAGCCGGAAGACGCCACCATCGGCCCCAAGGTGCAGCGGGTGGACGATTCCAAAGTGCCCGACCCCGATCCACGGATAATGATTTCAGACGCGGCGTTTAGCAAGCCGAAGGGCCCGTTATTGGAATAGCGCGCGGCGCGGCCGCGCCGCCTTTGGCATGAGCACGAACCTGATTTCCAGCAGCACAACCGCCCGCGAAAAGGTCAACCTCCGCACGCCGGACGTGATGGCCGCGGTCCAGCAGCAGGTCGAATCGCATTATCGCAGCGATATTGTGGAAAAAATCCGGCGGACCGGGGGACTCATTTCGATTGGGAATACGACCGTGCGGTTGGCCAAGCAATTTGGGTTTTGTTACGGGGTCGAACGCGCCATCGATCTTGCTTACGCGGCCCGCAAAGTGTTCAAGGACCGGCGTCTGTTTATCGTCGGAGAGATCATTCACAACCCCGAAGTGAACGAGCAGATTTCTTCGTTAGGCATCAAGAACCTGACCGGCAACAACAAGCAGGCGGACATATCCGACCTCCAGCCCGACGATGTCGTCATCGTGCCGGCGTTTGGAACGGAGTTATCCATTTTGGAGCAGATCAAGGAGCGCGGTTGCCAGATTGTGGACACGACCTGCGGGGACGTGATGAGCGTCTGGAAGCGGGTCCGCAAATACGCCAGCGAATCGGCTACCTCGATCATTCACGGCAAGGCGGAGCATGAAGAGACCAAGGCGACCAGCTCCCGCGCCCTGGGCAACGGTCAGGGCCATTACCTCGTCGTCCTCACTCTTGCCGATACCGATTACGTTTGCGATTACATCCGTAACGGCGGCGATAAAGAAGCGTTTCTGGAAAAGTTCCGCGGCGCATATTCACCCGGGTTCGATCCGGACGTTCATTTGAAAACGGTTGGAGTAGCCAACCAGACCACGATGCTGCGGGGCGAAACCGAGGAAGTGCAGAGAAGAATCCGGCAAGCAGTCATGGACCGCGACGGTGCGGAGTTGGCGCAGAACAACTTCCGGTTTTTCGATACCATCTGCGGGGCCACTCAGGAACGCCAGGATGCGCTTCGGGAATTGCTTGCCGTCAAGATGGATTCGCTGCTGGTGGTGGGCGGCTACAACAGTTCGAACACCTCGCACCTGGCCGAAATGGGCGAAGAGAAATTGCCGACCTATTTTGTGCTCAACGCCTCTCGGCTTGTTTCCGCCACCGAGATCAAGCATTACAACCTGCACGAGAAACGCGAAGTGGTTTCCCATTTCTGGCTGCCACCCGGCCCGGTAGTTATCGGCATTACCGCGGGAGCTTCCTGTCCGAACAATCTGATCGAAGAAACGCTCATCCGGTTGTTTGAATTGCGCGGCATCCCGCGCCAGCAGCTCGAGCGCGCGGCTTGAGATCGGGCTTTACGGCCAGGGCCTCCCAGGTAGGGGCATCTCTCCGAGATGCCCGCGGGGTTGATGGGACATGTTATCGATGCGCGTTATTGCCCATTAGCCCCGGGCGCCTCGGAGATGCGCCCCTACCTGAAGAAGGTTGCGTTGCGAGATCCCAGGTAGGGGCATCTCTCCGAGATGCCCGCGGGGTTGATGCGACATGTTATCGATGCGCGTTATTGCCCGTTAGCCCCGGGCGCCTCGGAGATGCGCCCCTACCTGAAGAAGGTTGCGTTGCGAGATCCCAGGTAGGGGCATCTCTCCGAGATGCCCGCGGGGTTGATGGGACATGTTATCGATGCGCGTTATTGCCCGTTAGCCCCGGGCGCCTCGGAGATGCGCCCCTACCTGAAGAAGGTTGCGTTGCGAGATCCCAGGTAGGGGCATCTCTCCGAGATGCCCGCGGGGGTCGGTGCGACATGTTATCGATGCGCGTTATTGCCCGTTAGCCCTTGGCGCCTCGGCCTCTGGCTTGGAGAAGCCGACGGCTCGGAAAGAGATGCGCCTCTACCTAAGGGCAAGCCAACACCTCCGCCAGGGTGTCGCGCTGCGAAGTAACCAGTATCATGCGAGCGATCTGGAAAGGCAGCATCAGTTTCGGTCTGGTTAATATTCCCATCGCCCTTTATCCGGCGACGCGCCGTGAAGAACTGCAATTCCGGCTCCTGCGAAAGGGCGACCTCAGCCCGATCAATTACAAGCGGGTGGCGGAAAAAGATGGCAAAGAAGTTCCGTGGGACGACATCGTGAAAGGTTACGAGTACGAGAAAGGCAAATACGTTATCCTGAAAGAAGAGGATTTTCAGCGGGTCGATATCGAAGCGACCCAGACGGTGGATATCCAGGATTTCGTCGACCTGGACGAGATCGATCCGATGTTTTTCTACAAGCCGGTACTATCTCGAGCCGCAGAAGGGAGGAGACAAAGCCTACGTCCTGTTGCGCGAATCGTTGGAAAAGAGCAAAAAGGTCGGGATCGCCAAGGTCGTGATCAAAACCCGGCAATATCTGGCCGGGGTGAAGCCGGAGGACGGGGCCCTGGTTCTCGAGCTGATGCATTTTGCCGACGAACTGGCGGACACGGGCAAGCTGCGTCTTCCGAAGAAGCTTGAGGCGGGCAAGCGGGAGATGGAGATGGCCAGGGCCCTGATTGGAAGCATGACCTCGAAATGGGATCCGCAGAAATACCACGACGAGTACCGGGAGGCGCTGATGGAAGTAATCGAGGACAAGGTGGAGCATGGGGGGAAGGCAATCGAGCACAAGCCGGCGAAAGCGCCTAAGCCGACCAAGGTGATTGATCTGGTGTCGGTGCTGCAACAAAGTCTGGAGAAGTCGGGAGCGGCCAAAAGGAAAACAAAACGGTCAGCCAAACATTCGCATCGTCACAAAAAGGCCGCCTAGGCGGCAGGGGGCTTACCTTAATCTCAGAGAAGCCGCCAAATGTCGGATCGGACCTGATAAGAAAATGGAACCCGCCGTAAACAGTTGCACTCCCGCACCTCTCCAGCCAAGTATCTCCGTCATGCTCGAATATGAGCTTTACCTGCCTCTCTATTATAACGACGGCCGGCCGATCGACCCAACCAAGCTGAAGAATTTGAAAAAACGGCTGGTCGATCAATTCGGCGGCCTCACTCATTTTCGGCAGGAGCACGAAGGTGTATGGAAAATCGGCGAGCACACTTTTCGCGATCGGATAGAAATCGTGCGGGTTCTGGCCAACGACGAAAGCGGCGCCCAAAAATATTTTGTTCAACTGAAGGCCGATCTGCTGCGGGAATGGAACCAGCAGGATTTCCTGATCGTTAGCCGTCAGGTGGCGGCGGTCTGAGCCGGAATCGCTAAGGAAGACAGGAATGGAATTTGGAAACCAGAAAGCCAGGAAAACGGAAAAGCAACGTTGTCATCCTGAGCGAAGCGAAGGATCCCGCCTCGGCAGTTTGCGGTAACTTGTAACCGAAGAGATTGATCAACCCAGTATTGGCGGGATCCCTCACTTCCGTTCGGGATGACAGAGCTTCACTTCTGCCGCCCCCGGGCTTGACAGCATCGAGCGTCCTCCTCAACCTCGCGCCATGAATGCTCTCAATCGATTCGCGGATCCGGTCTTCTGTTTAGTGAGACTGATTGTGGGCCTAATGTTCGCCTGCCACGGAGCGCAAAAACTTTTCGGCTTGTTCATTCCGCCGAACCAGGCGCCCCACCCGCTCAGCAACATGTTCGCAGTGGGTGGCTGGATCGAGCTGGTTGGCGGCCTGCTCATAGCGGTTGGATTGTTGACTCGCATTGCCGCCTTCATTTGCTCGGGTGAGATGGCATTCGCCTTCTTCATGATCCATGCAAGTGGCGGCAGCTACATTCCAATCGTGAATAAAGGGGAGCTGGCCGTTCTTTACTGCCTCGTTTTCCTTTTCACCTTCTTCCACGGCCCTGGCCGGTTGAGTATCGATGCCGTGATTTGGCCGGCATCGACGCCCCCGTCGTCCTCGACCGGGTAGCTGCGATTCTCGGTCTTTCGTTCTATGAAGCACTTTGTCTTGGGACTGACGGCCATTTGGTTTGCCCAATCAATGTCCGGGCAAGCAGTGAAGGATTTCGGCAGGGAACGTTTGAACAAATCGCCGCGGCACGGCGAATGGGTGGATATCAAATCTGGCGAACGCACCATCAAAGCGTTTATCGTTTACCCGGAGCGAAAGGAGAAAACGCCGGTTGTATTGGTCGTGCATGAAATTTTTGGTCTGACCGACTGGGTGCGCAGCCTCTGTGACGAACTGGCCGAGAACGGCGTCATCGCCATCGCGCCCGATCTGTTGAGCGGGCAGAAGTTCGAAGACATCGATGGGGCGAGGAAAGCGATCTCGGCGTTATCAAAAGAGCAGGTCAAGGCCGATTTGGACGCTACTTCCGATTATGCGCTGACAAAAATCCCGGCGGGCAATGGCACTCTGGCGGTGTGCGGCTTTTGCTGGGGCGGGGGAGTGACGTTTCAATATGCCAACGCCAATCCCAAGCTGAAATCCGCCTATTCCTTTTACGGAACGGCCCCGGACGAAGCATCGAAAGTGGTTAACATTGCCTGCCCGGTTTACGGATTCTACGGGGAGAACGATGCCCGGGTCGACGCGACTATTCCCAAGGCCGAAGAGTTGATGAAGGCGGCCGGAAAAAAGTACGAGCCGGTGATTTATGAAGGCGCCGGACATGGATTCATGCGTTCTGGAGAACCGAACAATCCGCAAGTTCGCGAAGGAGACAGGAAAGCGCGGGACCAGGCCTGGGAACGCTGGAAGAAGCTGCTGAAGCAGCTTTGAAAGGTAGGGACGCCGCGCTGCGGCGTCCGGACGGCGCAGCGCGCCGTCCCTACCAACGAGCGATGATTCCATTCCGAAGAAGTCTGCCGCATGAGATACCATCTTGGGTAGATCCTTCAAACGAGCGCTACTTTATTACCGTCTGTTGCCAATCACGCGGGAAAAATCAGTTGGCGAACGCCGAAATCGGGCAACGTCTTTTCGAAACCATCCGACATCGAAACGCTTCAGGGATTTGCTACGTCAGTATTGCCCTGTTGATGCCGGATCACATTCACTTGTTAGTCTCTTTTCCGCAGAGCGAGAAACGTATTCGGACTGTGATGAGTAAATGGAAGGAATGGACGGCGAAATCTTTGCGCGTTTGCTGGCAACGCGACTTCTTCGAGCATCGGCTGCGACACGATGAGAGCTTCAGCGATGAGGCGGATTATATACTGGATAATCCAGTGCGTGCCGGACTGGTGAAAAATTGCGAAGATTGGCCTTACGTATTCATTGCTGATTCGTGGTAGGGACGCTGATTCGTGGTAGGGACGCCGCGCTGCGGCGTCCGGACGGCGCAGCGCGCCGTCCCTACCTTCGGGAGCAGCGCGCCGTCCCTACCTTTGGGGACTAATCGACGGCTGGAAAGCCGCCGCTCCCTGCTTACCGGCGTTCGCTGCGGAGCAGAGCGGATGCGTTTTGCAGACCCTGGGCCACTTCCGGAATGATTCCTTTCCGGGCGTAAATTGGCAGAACCATCGGGCGCAGCACCGGAATGCGAGTGGCGAACAGGAGCGCGCCGGCCACGCAGATGGAGCCGCCAAGGAGAAACGTCGTCGGCACGCCGATGGAATGGGCCAGGGCTCCGCCGAACAAACTGCCGAACGGCGCCATCCCCATCACCGCCATGGTGTAAAGGCTCATCAACCGTCCGCGTTTATCGTCGTCCACGATCGTTTGGAGGGCGGTGTTGGAGGTGGCGAGTTGCACGATCATTCCAAGGCCGACAAATCCCAGCGCGATCAGAGCAAAGAAGAGGTTGGAAACGATTCCGAGCAAAACCAGTCCCGAGCCGAAGATGATCGCGCCGACGGCGATGCGAACGCCGGCGCCGAGAATTGTCTTGCGGGAAGCGAGGTAGACGGCGCCGACGAGCGCTCCGATGCCGGGCGCGGTCATGAGCAACCCGAGAGTGTGGGCGCCGCCATGCAAAACCTCTGCGGCAAAGACCGGCATTAACACCGCGTAGGGGATACCAAGCAGACTAACGAGTGCCACCAGAAGGAGAGTTGCGCGAATCGGCGGGAATCCGATGGAATAGCGCACGCCTTCGACCAGATCCTGGAGGGGAGTGCCCGAGCCCGTCGGCGGAACATATTGGCGCACCCGCATCAGAAGCAATGCGGCGACAACCGGCAGGTAGCTGATTGAATTGATATAAAAGCAGACAGCCGGGCTAACGATGCTGAGGAGCCCACCGGCGATGGCGGGGCCGAGCATGCGACCGCCGTTGATGACAAAGGCATTCAATGCCACCGCGTTCGGCAGATCGGCCCCCGATCCGACCATTTCGACAATGAAGGCTTGCCGCGCGGTCAAATCGACAGCCAGGATCACTCCGGCGATTACGTTCAATAAGATCAAATTCCAGACCTGGAGGGCGTTGGTTGAGACGACCAAGGCGAGAGCCAGGGCCTGGACCATCGACAGACTCTGGGTCAGGATTAATGTCCGGTGACGGTTGAATCGATCGACCAGGACTCCGGCAAACGGGGTCAGGAGAAAGAGCGGAAGTTGGCCCGCGAAACTGACCAGGCCGAGCAGAAAACTGGAGTGGGTAAGCTCGTAAATCGTCCAGCTCAGGGCGATCTGCTGAACCCACGTGCCGATGAGGGAAATGCTTTGCCCGCCAAAATAGAGGCGAAAATTACGATGGCGAAACGCCCGCACCATCGAGCGCAACCCTCCGGTTTCATCTCCGTTTTTCATCTCAACCAATCCCGGGGCCGGCCTGCCCGGCGATTTTGTAGAGGCGTTTGGGCCAAACGCCTGGCTGAAAAACAGGTGCTTGGCACAAGCACCTCTACAGCGCGGGTGTTCACTTCGTGCCGGACGCTACGCTGGGACGTTGCGTGGTATCCTTAAACCGCGGCCGCTGGCCCGGGTCGGCGGCGAAAAGCACCTTGGAACGGAAAAATCGGCCGCCCAACGAACGAAAACAGGAACGCACTTCAGGCGAATAATAAAATCCGTCCAAGCGCGGATTAAAATCCAAAAGCAGGCGCCCGCCCGGTTTCAGAAATCGCGACCGGACATCGTTGATAAAAAACTTCCAGTATTCCGACGGCCATTCCTTCCAATCCCCGTTATCCTGGCGCCCGAGGCGCTGAAAACAAATCCGGTAGGCGGTGACGAGATCAAATTTCTCGCCCAAAGCCGGCAATGGAACTTCCGGGTCGATCTCGGCAACGGCCCGCGGGACTTTGAGCAATTCGGTTGCGGCCCGAAACAGCGGGTTGGTATCGCGGTCGAGACCAAGAATTTCATGCCCGAAGAAACGGCAAACATAGAGAAACAGTCCGGAACCGCAGCCCAGGTCGAGGATGCGCAGAGGAGGAGGCGTGCGATCCAGCCACAAGTCCTGGGCCCGCTCCACGCTGACTCCAATCCATTCCCCGGCATCTTCAAAACGATTGATTGGAGGAGAATCGGGGCGACGCGGAAAGCGTTCGCGCAGCTGCTTCATCGCCTTTTGATCGATGGTAGCGAGGATCCGGTCGGCGTCGACCGGATGGGTGGTGCGGACCAGATGCTCCCACAGGCTTTGCCAGGCTTTTGGAGAAAGTAATTTCTGAATCTTGTCCGAGATTCGCACGCGAAACGATGCCATTGAGGCAAAGACATACAAGAGCCGGCGGAATTAACCCGGAAAGCATCACGCCTTCTCCAGCCAAAATTCAGTTGACGAAAATTACGGCGGCCGCTGAAGATCCGGGGAAATGGGAAAGAAAGATCCGCGGATCGACGCCTACATTGCCGGGACGGCGCCGTTCGCCAAACCGATTCTGAAGCATTTGCGCAAAGTGGTTCATGCCGGCTGTCCGAAGGTGGAAGAAACGATCAAATGGCGGTTCCCGCATTTCGATTACCACGGAATCCTTTGTGGGATGGCCGCGTTCAAGAACCATTGCACATTTGGTTTTTGGAAAAGCTCGCTCATTTTTGGCAAGGGGCGCGGGGACGACCAGGGGATGGGACAATTTGGACGGATCACGTCGATGAACGATCTGGCCGGCGAGAGAGTTCTGATCGGTTATGTCCGCCAAGCGGCGCGGTTGAATGAAAGAGGCGTGAAAGAGCCGAGCGAACGAAGGAAAAAACCGCCCCTGAAAACACCGCTCGATCTGGCTGCGGCCCTGCGCCGGAACGGGAGAGCCCGGAAGAGCTTTGAAAGCTTCAGTCCGAGCAATCGGCGCGACTATATCGAGTGGCTGACGGAGGCGAAGCGCGAAGAGACGCGCCAGAAACGGTTAAAAACAGCAATCGAATGGATGAGCGAAGGAAAAGTGCGCAACTGGAAGTATCTTCCCAAGTCGACCTAAACGCTGGCATTCCACTCAGACTGTCCTCACCGCGGCGTCGCGGGAGCTCCTCCCTCCGAAATCAAACGCGTTACAATTCGCTGAAAGCGCGGTCCAGCACCTCCAGAAGGAAATCGGCGTCCTTTTGGTTAACGCACATGGGCGGGGAAAATCGGATGGTTTGGCCCCACAATCCGCCTTTGCCCAGGAGAAGGCCTAATTCCCGGCAGTTCTCCAGAACCCGGGCGCACTCTTCCTTGGCCGGTTCCTTTGATTGCCGGTCCTTTACCAACTCGATTCCGAGCATCAATCCTTTGCCGCGAACGTCTCCAATCAGGTTATGTTTTTGTTTGAGGCGATCGAGGCCGGCCAGAATGTGATTGCCGATCCGCAAGGAGTTTTCCTGGAGTTTTTCGCGTTCGATCACTTCGAGAACGGCTTTGCCCTGGGCGCAAACGACCGGATTTCCGCCGAAAGTATTGAAATGGGTTCGCTGGGCCAGGGTAGCGGCGATTTTTGGCGTTGTGACCACTGCCCCTAACGGGCAACCGTTTCCAATTCCTTTTGCCATGGTCACGATATCGGGAATCACGCCCTGGGTTTCAAATCCCCAATAATGGGTGCCGGTGCGGCCAAATCCGGTCTGGACTTCGTCGGCGATGCAAACGCCGCCGGCGGCCCGGGCGTGTTCGTAAACACGCTTGAGATAACCGTCAGGAAAAACAACGCAGCCGCCCACACCCTGGATCGATTCTGCGATGAAAGCGGCGATCTGGCCCGAGGTCGCGTAATCGACGAGCTCCTTCACATCGTCGGCATATTTCCGTCCGGCGTCGGCATCGTCGCGGCCCCAGGCGCCGCGATAGGGATCGGCGGCGATGGCGTGATGCACTCCGAAGCTGTGCGGCACATTAAATTTCCAGGTCCGATGGGCGGTCAGGCCCATGGTTAGGGCGTTCCCGCCATGATAAGCATTGCGCAGGGCGATCACATCGTAATTGCCGGTATAAGCGCGGGCCATGAGCAGGGCCAGATCGTTCGCTTCCGAGCCCGAATTCACGAAGTAACAGACTTTCAGGTCGCCCGGCATTTTCGAGGCAAGCTTTTCCGCGTACGCGGCAATGTTTGGATGCAAATAAATCGTGGTGGAATGCTGGAGAGTTTCGTTTTGCCGGCGGGCCGCTTCGACAACGTCAGGGTGGCAATGCCCGACACTAACCGTCACGATTCCGCCCAGGGCGTCGAGATATCTTTTTCCGGTCTCGTCCCAGACAAATTGCATTTTCCCTTCCACCAGCATGAGCGGTTTTTTGTAGTAGAGAAAAATTCCCGGATTCAGGAATTGCTTTCGTAAACGAAGGACTTCATCGGCGGACGGGCCGCTGTACTTCCCGGGGGTGTGATCGCAGGCAGGCAGTTCGGGTGTTTTCATAAAATAAAATTTTTCTAGGCCGGCTGGGTGACGGTGGCCGGGCGTGGAACCAGGACAGTCTTGGTCAAAATCCAGTAGCTTACAAATGCAACGAAAAAACCGACAAACCAGGCGTAGCTATAGAGATTCATCCAGAACGGGCCGATTTTTGCCGGAGCGACAGCGTTGATCGTCCCCAGAAATCCCGGGATGTTGGGTCCGACGCCCAAAACCAGAGCGATAATGGCGGCGAGATTGAATCCGCCTTTGTAACTATATTCGCCGCGGTTCTGATATAACGCGCTGAGATTTAGCTGGGTCCGCCGGATGAAAAAGTAATCGCAAATCAGAATGCCGCCGATTGGCCCGAGCAGGGCCGAATAACCGATCAGCCATGTAAAAATATAACCGGTCGGGTCGGCCACCAGTTTCCACGGCATCATTACAATCCCGATGATGCCGGTAATCAATCCGCCGGTGCGGCGACTGATGCGGTGCGGCGCGAGATTGGAAAACGACATTGCCGGCGAAACCACGTTCGCGGCCAGGTTTGTGGTGAGGGTGGCAAGAGTTAAGGCAAACATCGATACCAGCATCAAAGTGACGCTGTTGAAACGCGACATCAATTCGATCGGGTCCCAGATGGTTTCGCCGAAGATCGTCACCGTCGCACTGGTTACGGCGACCCCGATGAATGCATAAAACGGCATGGTGGTGTTGAGTCCGAGGGCTTGCCCGAGGATCTGATCTTTTTGGCTGCGGGCCAGCCGGGTGAAGTCGGGGATGTTGAGCGAAAGGGTGGCCCAAAACCCGACCATGCCGGTCAAGCCGGGAACGAAGAACTTCCAGAACTCGGACGCGCTTTTGAATTTGGACGGCTGACTGAGCATGGGGCCGAATCCGTGGGCCCTGACGTAGGCCCAGATCAGCAACGCGATCCCGACCAGCAAGAGCAGGGGCGCGCCCCAATCTTCCACCACCCGGATGCTTTCCATGCCGCGCCAGAAAATCCAGACATTGATCGCCCAGAAAAAAATGAAACAGCCAAACTGGGCGACGTTAATCCCGAGGAAACCGAGCATTGGGGTTTTGGCCAGAGCGGGAAGAGCGACCAGGGCGAGTTTATAAATCGCCCAGCCGCCGATCCAGGTTTGAATGCCGAACCAGCCGCAGGCGACGATGGCGCGCAGGATGGCGGGAATGTTCGCCCCTAACGTGCCGAAGGAGGCCCGCGCGAAGACAGGAAATGAGATTCCATATTTGGTGCCGGCATGCGCGTTGAGCACCATCGGGATCAGCACGATAAGGTTTCCGAGAAAGACGGTCAGGATCGCCTCCCACCAATTCATGCCGCCGCTGATCAGGCTGGAAGCCAACATGTAGGTGGGGATGCAGACGCTCATGCCGATCCAGAGCGCGGCGATGTTCCAGGTGGTCCAGGTCCGTTTTGCCGGCGGGACCGGGGCGAGATCGGCGTTGTAAAGGTGGCTCGGTTCCAGGTCCGGAAGATCAGTGGGATCGTAATTTCCTGATGCGCTCACGGGAAATGGATGGTGTCGCACCTGTTGGAGGACAGGCAAGGATAAAGGGCGCTTTGATTGGAGCCGATCCCGTGGGGTTCGGGGTGGATCGACCGCTCCGCGGACGATGCTAGGCCCTACGCGCCGAAGGCGCTCACAATGAGCTCCGAAGGATTTGGAGCTTTAGTTCAACATCGCCCGCGGAGCGGTCGATCCACCTGACAGATCAGAAATGGGTCGGCTCGCGCTGGAGCAGTTTCCCGCGCCCAATCTCGCCCACAAACTTTCCGGCGCGGGCGGCGACTTTCCCGCGGACAGTGACGACGTGGGGCCGGCCCTGAATTTCGATGCCCTCGAACGAATTGTAATCGAGGTTCATCTGGTCCGTTTCCGCCAAAATCTTTGTGGCATGATTCGGGTCCCCAATCCATCTTGATTTCCGCTACTTCATGTGTCACAGTGAGTCACATGAAGCGGGTCTCGATTAGACAGTTGCACGAAAAGACCGGGGAATGGGTGCGTCTGGCGAAAATGCACGAGCAAATCATCATTACCGAGCGAGGTCGTCCGGTGGCGGCGCTTGCGCCTGTTCGCGCGCCGGCCAAGCGGAACCGGTTCCATGCTCGAAAGCTTTTGCCCGCCTACAAAAAACTGCGCGGCAAGCTCTCCGGCGGGACTGACAGCGGAACGATTCTATCCGAAGAACGCCAGCCGAATTCAAATCGGTGATTTATTTCGACGCCGCTTACATTGCGAAGTTTTATCTCGACGAGCCGGACTCCGCCCAGGTGCGCTCGCTTGCGGAACACGCCGGCGAAGTCGCCTGCTGCATCCACGGGAAAATTGAAGTGCTCACTGTGTTTCATCGGAAACTGCGCGAACGCGCTTTCAGTCCCAAGGCCTTCGAAGCGCTGTGCCAACAGTTCGAGGCCGACTGCGATGCCTTGCTCTGGGAATGGTTGCCATTGAGTGCCGCGCTGGTCGCCAGTTTGTCAGGGCAGATTCGCCGCCTCTCTGCTCGCGTTTTCATTCGCGCCTCCGATGCGCTTCATCTGGCATCCGCCGCCGAACAAGGATTTAGGGAAATCTACTCGAACGATCGCCGCATGCTGGAAGCCGCGTCCCATTTTGGCCTTCGCGGGCTCAGCGTTTAGGGCCGGCATTTCTCGGAAGGCTTATTTGCTAGCCAAGTCATCTCATAAATCCGAAAAAGCCTGTCATTCTGGGCGGAGCGAAGATTTCTTCTGTCCATAGCGTTCGCGGCTGGAAAGGTTGCGAGCGCCTTTAAACATCCCGCGTCAATTTGCCATCGCGGGCGGCGATTTGGCCGCGGACGGTGACCACATGCGAGCGGCCCTGGATTTCGAAACCTTGGAACGAATTGTAATCGAGGTTCATCTGGTCCATTTCCGTTGGGTCAGAAGGCTTATTTCGGGAGAATCAGCTTGAGAGCGCGATTTCGTAAACCGCGGCAGGGCTCAAAATCACGGCGATCAGTCGTCACCAGTGAGGCTCGTGGAAATAATTCAGCAAGAGTCACGAGGGAGGCATCCGCGGCATCCATCGAGGGATACTTCAACATGATCTCTTGGGAATCGGCAAGATGATTGGGCCAAACATGTGCCAGGACGAGCGCCTGCTTTCGCACCAAGTCGAGAAGTGCATGCACGGGAGGCGTGTTACCGCCCAGATTCCAGCACGCTTCTCCCAGCACAGACTCGGTGGTATGAAGCGGCAGCCGTCGTGCGCTCAGTGCACGCACGCTCCATTGGTGCCATTGATCGCCTCTATCCAGCCAGCCGATGAGCGGTCCGGCGTCAACGATTGTTTCGACGTCCATATCCCTCGCGTGTGGAAAGATCTCCCGGGCCGACAAACATTCCGCGATACGCCTTTGCGGCGTCGGCGAAGTTTAAGCGATCTTCCACTTCTCGCGAAAGAGCGCGACGAGCAAGCTCTGAGAAACTTTCCTTTCGCTGTTTCAGCACGCGGCGGATTTTAACAGCGAGAGTTTCCGGAATTTTCACTGTCACTGTTTTCATTGTAATACGCAAGGTATTACTTGCGCTTCGTTCTGTCAATAGAACTAGAAATGGGTCGGCTCGCGCTGGAGCAGTTTCCCGCGCCCAATCTCGCCCACAAACTTTCCGGCGCGGGCGGCGACTTTCCCGCGGACAGTGACGACGTGGGGCCGGCCCTGAATTTCGATGCCCTCGAACGAATTGTAATCGAGATTCATCTGGTGGGTTTTTGCGGAAATAGTTCCTCGATAATCCGGATCGTAAACGACAAGATCGGCGTCGCTCCCGATTTGAATCGAGCCTTTGCGCGGGAACAGGCCGAACAACTTGGCGGCCTGGGTGCTGGCCGTGTCCACAAAACGGTGGATATCGATCCTGCCGCCTTTGACTCCGTAGGTGAAATAGAGATTCACCCGATCTTCCAGGGAAGGAATGCCATTGGGAATTTTCGTGAAATCGTCTTTTCCCATCTGTTTTTGGATCGCGTAATCGAAAGGAGCGTGATCGGTGGCGAGAGTTGAGATAAATCCCTGGCGCAAACCGTACCAAAGGAATTTCTGGTTGTCTTTATCGCGGAGCGGGGGGGACATGACGTTCTTTGCCCCCTCGAAGTTCGGCTCGGCGGCGGTGCGATCGAGCAACAGATATTGAATCAGGGTTTCGATCCAGACGTTTACTCCGCGCTCGGCCCCCTGCATGGCTTCGCGGACGGATTCCCGGCAGCTGGTATGCACCGTATAAACGTGCGCCCCTGTCATCTCGGCGAACGTCATCAGATGATGCACCCCTTCGGCCTCGACCACCGGCGGCCGGCTCCAGTAATGAAATTCCGGGCCGGTTTTCCCCTCGCTCAGAAATTTCTTTTGTAATTCCAAAACCAGATCGGCGTTCTCGCAGTGGGCCGTGGTAATGACGCCGAGTTGTTTAGCCAACTGGAGGGCATGGTAAAGTTCTTCGTCGGTTATTCCGAACGCGCCTTTGTAAGCAAGAAAGATTTTGAAACTGGCGATCCCGCGCCTAACGATCTCTTTGAAATCGCTCTCGGCTTCGGGATCGTAGCGGGTCACGCCCATGTGGAAGCTGAAATCGCAGGCGCTGCGCCCCTCCGCTTTGCCCAGCCAGAGCGCGAACGCTTCCAGCGGTTTGTCGCCCCGGGCCGGACAAATCATTTCGATAAAGGTGGTGGTCCCCCCCACCAGGGCCGCCCGGCTGGCTGTTTCGTGGGTGTCCTTGGCGTAGGTGCCCATGAACGGCAGGTAAATATGCACATGGGGGTCGATGAATCCCGGAAAGACGTATTTGCCGGAAGCGTCGATCACTTCGTCGGCTGTTACATTGTCGATGGCGCGGTCGATCCGGGTGATCGTCTCGTCTTCACAAAAGATGTCGGCCACGTAGCGCTCGCTCGCGGTCACGATTTCGCCGTTCTTAATCAATAAACTCACGACAGAATGCTTACCGCGGATCACGCGGATTTCACGGATGAATTAAAGACATGAGCGTCATCCGCACTGCCTTAGGCCAAAAATATCGCCTTTTGAGAAGATTTTCTTCACGCCGCCAGTTGGCTTGCATGCTTCTTGGGTCATGGGGTTTTGCCTACGAAACATACGAAAAATCCGAATAAAAAGAGAGGTTGGATCAAAACCTTCTGCGTCTTTTCGAATGTTTCGTGGGCAATATCCTCTGTAAAGCGATCCGCGTTATCAGCGTCATCCGCGGTTGAAATTACTTTTTCCAGACGTCTCCGACTCCTTCGCCGAACCAGCGGGTGGAAACGACCTTTTGCTGGGTGTAAAACTGGACCCCTTCCTTGCCCTGAATATGGAGGTCGCCGTAAAACGATTCATCCCAGCCGGTAAACGGAAACATCGCCATGGTGGCCGGCACCCCGACATTGATACCGACCATTCCGGCTTTGATTCGATACTTGAACTCGCGGGCGGCTTTTCCGGAATTGGTGAAAATGGCGGCGCCGTTGCCATAGGCTGATCGGTTGGCGACCTCGATTGCGTGATCGAGGTCCTCCATCCGCATGACATTGAGGACAGGTCCGAAGACCTCTTCCCGGGCAATGGTCATTTCGCGCTGGACCTGATCCACAATGGTTGCGCCCATAAAGAAACCGTTAGGGGCGTCTGCCACTCGTATGCCGCGGCCATCGGCCAGCACCTTGGCTCCTTCTTTTTCGCCGGCTGCCACCAGGCTGAATACGCGGTCGCGGTGTTGCGCGGTGATCACCGGTCCCATGTCGGGCTGGGTTTTGATGTCGGTGGGCCCGACCTTAATCAGACGAGCGGCCTCGACCAGAGAAGGCAAAACGTGGTCGGCTGCTTTTCCGACCGCGATGGCAGTGGAGCCGGCCATGCAGCGTTCACCGGCGCAACCAAACGCAGCGGTGGAAAGCGCTTCAACCGTCCGCGGCACGTCGGCATCCGGCATTACCACGATATAATTTTTTGCGCCCCCGTTGGCTTGCACCCGTTTCCCATGACGGGTGCCGGTTTCATAAATGTGTTTGGCTACCGGAGAAGAACCGACAAACGAGATCGCTTTTACTTTTGGATGAGTGAGCAGCGCGTCCACGCAGTCGCGCCCGCCATGGACCAGATTGAGCACGCCTTTGGGCAGACCGGCCTTTTCCAAAAGCTCGATAATCAGCACCGAACTGAGTGGGACCTTTTCGCTCGGTTTCAGGACGAAGGTGTTCCCGCAGGCCAGGGCCAGCGGAAACATCCACATCGGCACCATGGCCGGGAAATTGAAAGGGGTGATGCCGACGCAAACCCCGAGCGGTTGATGGACCGTTTCGCAATCGACGCCCCGGGCCAGATCTTCCAGGGTATCGCCCATGAGCAGGTTGGGAATTCCGCAGGCGTACTCGATGTTCTCGATCCCCCGATACACACTGCCGCGGGCTTCGGCCAGGGTTTTTCCATGTTCGCGGGTGATGGTTTCGCAGATGCGATCGAAATTTTCTTCGATCAGCTGCCGGTAACGGAAAAACAAGCGGGCTCGTTCAACCGGCGGGGTCCTGCGCCAGGCGGGGAAAGCGTCCGCCGCGGCCTGAACCGCTTCATCGACAATATCGGCGCCGCACATTGGGACCTGGGCGATGGTTTCGCCCCGGGAAGGATTGTAGACCGGTGAAGTGGCGACGCCGGTTACTTCGCGCCATTGGCCGTTGATGAAAATGGGAACGCTGGTCATAAATTAAAGCTCCAAATTCCAAGCTCCAACATCCAGAGAAACTTCAAACTTCAATATTTCAATCGCCCCCGAACGTTGCGCTCCGAGGGTTCACTCTTGCTATTGCGGAAAATGCTCGCAAAAATCAAATGTAATGCCTTCGCTTCCCGGTAATATTCCCGGGCTTCCTCAGCGAGTGTTGGTTCGGCCGCTGCCATCATGCGAAGGAAAAATTTTGTCTCCTTTGCCTCCTTGACGCAACGTCCGATGACGTTCCGAAAATCCTTTTTTGAAACTCCCTCGTTTGCTTCACAATAATTTGCGCCGATGCTCGGTCCGCAACCGGCAAGTTGACCGACCAGCCGGTCATTGGTGGGGTTGCGCGGGACCTTTTTGCAGAATCGAACAATCGCTTCGCCAAAATGAGTTGTCCGGTCCTCCAAATCAAACGGGTGCCTGCCTTTTCCCTGGTCGGGTGCCATCTCATTTAGGCGCAATGCTCCGTTTCCCGGCGAAGGAGATTGGGAAGACTTCCGTGACCAATGCAATCCTTTTGGCGATTGCTTGTTGGAGCTTCTCTGGAGCTTGGATGTTGAAGCTTGGTGCTTGAGATTTCCCTGGGGTTTGGGGTTTGGGATTTGGTGCTTGGCCCCATTGAAGCTTCTCTGGAGCTTGGATGTTGGAGCTTGGTGCTTCACGAGTTGGAGCTTCCCTGGAGTTTGGGATCTGGGATTCGGTGCTTCATCCTCCCTTTGCCCTTCATCCTAGCCCCTGGCTAACGCGTCCGATTGCTTCACGAAATCGTCGCCGCTCCATTCCCCGTCCGCCCGGACGACCTTCTTGGCCGCGGCGGCGTCGGCTGCCGCTTTGTCTTTTTCCTTTCGTTCTTTTTGCATCCGAACCAGTTCGGCGTGGGTGGTGAAGTAATCGAGACTCTTGCCTTTGAAATCGGCCACGGTCTCGAACTTATGTTTGTCCATGAACGCGAGCAATTCGTCACACATCCGTTTTACGCAGTCGTAACCGAATTTCATCACCCCGGTGCAGACCTGGGTCGTGTCCGCCCCCAGCAAAATGAACTGGGCAGCGTCCTCGCCGCTTTCGATGCCGCCGATTCCCGACAGGCTGCGGCCGGGAAATTCGCGGCGAATCATGGTGGCGATTTCCATCACCATACGCAGAGCGATAGGCCGGACTGCTTTGCACGAATACCCTCCCGGGGTGGTCATTCCTTCGACGGTCGGCTCGGGGCGCAGACTGTCGAGATTGACCGCCATGACACTGCGGATGGTGTTTATCGCGCTAACCCCCTGGCACCCGGCCCGCAACGCTGCCCGGCTCGGATCTTCAATGCGGGTCACGTTCGGCGTCATTTTTGCCCAGACCGGCTTCTTGGCCGACGTCATTACCCAGCCCGCGACCTCCTCCAGAATCTCCGGATTCTCGCCCATGGCCGCGCCCATCTTGCGTTCGGGCAAACCGTGCGGGCAGGAGAAATTCAGTTCGAAGGCATCGACTCCGGCATCCTGGCAGCGCTCGACGATCTCAGCCCAGGCATCGCGGTTGTATTCCTCCATGATCGACGCGATCAAAACCCCGTCTGGAAACTGATCTTTGCACTTCTTGAATTCGTCGAGCCAGATCTCGAAACGGCGGTCGCTGATCAGCTCGATGTTTTCCCAACCAATGACCTCCTGCCGGTCGCTGGAATAAAGCTTTGCGTAACGCGGGGTGACGTTGACGACTTTTGCGGCGTCGAGGCTGACCGTTTTGGCGATCACGGCGCCCCAACCTTCCCGAAACGCGCGCGTGATGACGTTGAGATTGGTCCCGGGAGGGCCCGAGCCGATTACGAACGGGTTAGGCAGCTTCAATCCATCAACAGTGGTGGCTAGTGTAGGCATGGTGTTTCTCCTTTGGGATTTGGCGATATCTCTATCGAGTTCTTCCGGTGATTGCGACAAAAAAACAACTGGTGAAGCTCCAAATTCCAAGCGCCAACATTCAGAGAAATCCCAAGTATCAACAGCGAATTAAATTTTGCGCCCAGTTCAGGCGGCTTTGAATGTTTGATGATTGAAGTTTCTCTGGAGTTTGGATGTTGGGTATTGGTGCTTATGCCCGAGCGATCCATTGCATCGCTTTTTCCGCCAGCTTGTCGAAGGCGGTTACGCACAATTCGATATGCTCCTCTTTGGTGTCTTCAATCTTATTATGGCTGATCCCGTGCAGGCTCTGGACGAACATCATGACCGTCGGAACTCCGGCCCGCGCCACTTCAGCGGCATCATGGAGTGGTCCCGACGGCAGCCGGTGGGGTTTGGCCCCGGTTTCGGCAATGGATTGATCGCAGAAATCAATCAGTTGATCGTCGAATAAGATCGGCGCGATTTGCCAGAGGCGTTCCCAGGAAACGCTGACATTTCCCTCTTTGGCAAATC
This sequence comes from uncultured Verrucomicrobiae bacterium, assembly GCA_963728975.1. Classification (GTDB taxonomy): domain Bacteria; phylum Verrucomicrobiota; class Verrucomicrobiia; order Chthoniobacterales; family UBA10450; genus DATFCK01. The sequence goes on along the minus strand of CAVSMF010000005.1, from coordinate 268,352 downwards.
GCTCGCTCGCCTCCTTCGCTTCGCTGAGCATGCGCTGCAACGCGGGCGCTTCCAGGTGCCGCTGGTCGAGCGTGATTCGGCATTCCGCCACCACGCTGGTTACGATTCCAGGTTTGGTGGTGCACGAACCGATCGTGCAAACGCCTCCGTTGCGATCGGTAATTCGATAGATCTCCGGGCTCATTCTGGCCGCAGCCAAAAACGCATCGCGCCTCCGGTTCATCGGAGTGCTGCCGGAATGCGCGGCTTGCCCGTGGAAGGTGATAGCGTGGCGCTCGACTCCAAACGTTCCCAGAACAGTTCCAAGGGGCAACCCGAGATCGAGCAGGACCGGGCCTTGTTCGACATGCAGTTCCAGGTAACCAGCGGCGTTCTTGAGCTCTTTCCCGGAGTCTTTCACTTTTTCGAAATCGATTCCGTGTTGTCGCAATGCTTCGGGCAGCGGAATGCCGTCCTTGTCCGTCAATCCGCGCGCTTCGTTCATGTCCAAATTGCCCGAGCACGCGGACGATCCAAACAGGCTTTTGCCGAATCGCGCGCCTTCTTCATCGGCCCAATCGACCAGGCGCACGGTCACGGGAGGGTTGCCCTGGTATTGCGAATTGATCCGGCGCAGAATCTCGACGCCGGCCAATGTATTCAGGCAGCCGTCGAGCCAGCCGCCGTTCGGGACCGAATCGATATGGCCGCCAATGAGAAGCGCCCGGTCCGATTTGCCGGGGAGAGTCGCCCAGAGGTTGCCGGCGGCATCATTATGAATCTCGGCGCCGGTCTCTTCGATTTTATCGCGCAACCATTTGCGAGCGGTGGCCCAAACCGGGGTAAACGCTACCCGCTGGGCCCCCTCTTCGTTGCCGGTCAGGGATCGTAATTCTTTTAGTTCCGCGACGGTGCGTTTGGGGTTCAGGGCTTCTCGCATGTCTGCAATTTGCTACGGCTTGTCGCCGGGTTGCGAGTCTTTTTCGGGGTGGACCGGGCACCGCGGGCATGTTTCGCGGCGTTTTGCCGAACATCTCTAGCGGTCCTTGTTGAGCGCGGCTTAATGCGCTTTCCGGTGGATCGGCCGCTCCGCGGGCGATGTTAACCTAAAGCTCCGAACCGATTTCGGAGCTCATAATATCCACCTGCAGCGTTCCAACAGCTAGTCTAAAGGGCGCCAGGTTTGATCCCGAAATTCTTCGGGATTGGGTTTTAACATCGTCCGCGGAGCGGCCGATCCACCTGAGCTAAGAGACTGTTGAAATATCTCGAGCGCAGCGCCCGCCACCCCGTAGCATTCCGCGAAGCCGCGAGAGAAGCGCTAACCGGAATCTGCGATGACGCTGGTTAGTTTCAAATTGACCGCGTCAACCAATCCCTGGTCGGTGAGTTTCAGCTCCGGAATTGGCGAGAGACTCAGAAACGAGAGAGACATAAAGGGGGCGTCGAGTTTGCATCCGAATCGGGCGGCGGCGGCGTTGAGCTGCTCGATCTGCTCAATCACGGTCTCGAGCGGCTGATCGGACACCAATCCGGCGATGGGAAGAGGCAAAGCGGCTTCGATTTTTCCATCGGCCACCGCCACCTGGCCGCCGCGCATGGTTTCCAGCGCTTTGGCTGCGGCGATGATGTCGTTATCATTCGCCCCGACGACGACGACGTTGTGGGCGTCGTGCGCAACCGTCGATCCGAGGGCGCCACGCCCCAATCCGAAACCCCGGACAAAACCGACTCCCACGTTGCCGGTGGCCCGATGACGCTCGATCACGACCAATTTCAAAATGTCGCGCGCCGGATCGGAGACAATTTTACCAGCGACAATTTTTGCCGGCACGACTGCAACCTTGGTGACGATTTGGCGGGGAACAATCTCGATTACTTTAATTCGGACCGCGGCGGAGCCGGGCGGGGCAGCCAACTGGAAATCCTGCGGGGCACGATAACTCAAGTTCATGGTGCTGCGCGGTTGAGGAACTTCCGGCAGTTTCCCGCCGGTATAACGACCTTTTTCCGCGACGAGCTTTCCTTTTTTGTAGACGCGCTGAATCGACATCTTTTCCAAATTGTCGAGGACGATGAAATCAGCCCAATACCGCGGGGCGATGGCGCCGTGATTTTTCAGCCGATAATAGCGGGCTGGGTTGATCGTTCCCATCTGGATCGCGGTGATGGGGGCGACGCCATGCGCGATCGCCTTACGAATCGAATGATCGATATGTCCCTCGCGGACGAGGTCGCCCGGAAGTTTGTCGTCAGTGGCAAACGAGCAGTTGGCGGCGTTCTCTGGCCTAACGAGCCCGATGATCTGTTCGAGATTGCGCTCGGTGCTCCCCTCCCGCACCAGCAGGTGCATGCCCAGGCGCAGTTTCTCTCGCGCTTCTTCCTCCTCGGTGCTTTCGTGATCGGACCGCACCCCGGCCAAAGCGTAAGCGTTCAAATTCTTGCCCCGCAGCCCGGGGGCGTGTCCGTCGATGACCTTTCCTTTGCCGGCCTCGATCTTGGCCAGCTCGCTCTCCGCTCCCAGAAAAACGCCGGGATAATTCATCAACTCCGCGATCCCGGCGATGCGGTCGTCCGCGATCATCAGGGCAAGATCGTCGGCGGTGAAACGGGCCCCGGCCGTTTCCAGGTGCGTGGCCGGAATGCATGACGGCAGCATGATAAAAAAATCGATCGGTAAATTCTTGCTTGATTCGAGCACGTAACGGATTCCGTCCATGCCGAGCACGTTCGCGTACTCATGGGGATCGATAACCATCGCCCCGGTTCCGTGGGGCACGACCGCGCGGATTAATTCCGGCAGCGTCACCATCGTGCTCTCGACGTGAAAATGCCCGTCGATCAGGCTCGGAGCCAGGTAGGCCCCAGCCAGGTCGATGGTTTCCTTCGCGTCGTAATCGCCAATGCCGACAACCCGGCCATCATCGACGGCAACACTGGTTTCGTGAATCTCGCCGCTGAGAACGTTGACCAGACGAACATTCTTGAAAAGCAGTTCAGCCGGTTGCTCGCCTCGCGCGACAGCCAGTTTGTGTTGAACCTCTCTCACGAAAGGAGCTGTTCGGCCGTGACGTGCTCGGTTTTCTCTTCCGAGGCGGCGCCGCCGACCCGGGCGGCGATCGCATTCGAAATCGCCTGGCAGGTCGCCGGCGAAGGAAGCGGCACTTCGCCGCCGGGCGCTCCAAAGGCCGCTACCGCATCCCGAATCGCTTCCCGCACCGAAAGGGCAAGCATCAGTGGAGGTTCTCCGACCGCTTTGCTGCCGTGAATCACGCTGGCTTGAGTGGCTGGCGACAGAAACGCGACCTTGAAAATCTCGGGGGTATCGCCGATTGCCGGAATCTTGTAGGTGTCGGGCGAATGGGTCAGGAGCCGGCCCTGGGAATCCCAGACCAGTTCCTCATTCGTCAGCCAGCCCGCGCCCTGCACGAAACCGCCTTCAATCTGGCCGCGGGCCACGCCCCGGTTCACCGCATCGCCGGCATCGTGCAGAATATCGACGCGTTTGATCCGGATCATTCCGGTGAACCCATCGATCTCGATTTCGCTGACAGCCGCGCCAACCGCGAAATAATGAAACGGTTTACCCTGGCCGGTCGCCCGATTGAAATGAATATCCGGCGTCTTATAATAACCGGTCGTGCTCAGGCTGGTCCGGGAGAAGTAGGCGCGCTGAAACAATTCCGCGATCGGGATGCGCGATTCCAAAAGGTCGAGTTCGAAAATGGAGTTTTCGGCGAATGCAATCCGGGCCGAGTCCGGTTCCCGGCCGTTCTTTTCCCGCAACATCTCGACCGCGAACGGCAGTAATCTCGCCCGCAAGGTGTCGCAGGCGTTTTTGACGGCCGCGCCGTTCAAATCCGTCCCACAAGATGCGGCGGTGGCGGACGTGTTAGGCACTTTGTCGGTCCGTGTCGGCATGACGCGAACGCGATCGACACTCAGGCCCAGTTCTCTGGCGGCGATCTCGCGGACGTTGGAATGCACTCCCTGGCCCATCTCAGTCCCGCCATGGTTGATTTGAGCGGTGCCATCCTGGAACAGCAGAACCAGGGCGCCGGCCTGGTTCAAGTGAGTGGTCGTAAACGAGATTCCGAATTTCACCGGGGTAATGGCAAGACCGCGTTTGCGATGCGGATTCCGCTGGTTCCACCGCGACAATTCCTCACGTCGCGCGGCGAACTCGCTTGCAATCAGCAACTCGTTCCAAATCCGCTGGAGCCGGTTGTCTTCGATCTCCTGGCCATAATGGGTGGTGTTGGTCTCGCCCTTCCCGTGGTAAAGATTTTTGGTCCGGACAGTTTCCGGTCTCAGACCAACCCGGCGTGCCACCCGGTCCAGGATTTCTTCAATCACCAGCATCCCTTGGGGACCGCCGAAGCCGCGGAAGGCGGTGTTCGATGCCAGGTTCGTTTTTGCGACGTGACCGCTGAATGCAACGTGCGGAATATAGTAACCGTTATCGAGATGAAACACCGCGCGATCGGTAATGGCGCGGGAGAGATCGAGCGACCAGCCGGCGTTCGCATACATGTCGATGCGCGCCGCCTGCAACCGGCCTTCGGGATCGAAGCCGACACTGAATTTCGCCAGAAACGGATGGCGCTTGCCGGTGATCATCATGTCCTGGTCGCGATTGAGGCGGATGCGCACTTTGCGTCCGGTTTTACTGGCGGCGAGCGCGGCGAGCGCGGCAAAAATGGCGGCCTGGGTTTCTTTTCCACCGAACCCGCCGCCCATTCGCGGAGATTCCACAACTACGCTGTGCATGGGCAGAGCAAGCAGATGGGCGACAATGTGCTGCACTTCCGACGGATGCTGGGTCGAGGAACTGATAAAGATCGTGCCGTCTTCTCCCCGCTCCGCCCAGGCCGCATTGGTCTCCAGATAAAAATGATCCTGACCGCCAAACGAAATCTCGCCCTCCAACTTTAGCGGCGCCTGGTTCAGGGCTGCATCGACGTCGCCCCGCCGGATCCGGTTTGCTTCAGTATGAAAGCTGTTTGCCGCAATCGCTTCCTGGATAGTGAATATTGGCGCGAGCGGCTCGTATTCAACGGTTACCTTTGCCGCGGCCGCCCGGCAATGCGCGACGGTCTCACCAACGACCAGCGCGACGATCTGTCCGTGATAAAAAATTTCCTTGTCGGCGAGCAAAATCTCATCGTGACGCACCGCCCCGACGTCATTCAGGCCGGGAACGTCCTCCGCCAGCAGGACCGCGACGATGCCCGGCATGGCGCGAGCGGCCGATGGGTCGCGCCGGAGAATTTTGGCGTGGGCATGAGGCGAACAAACCGGCCAAACCTCCAGCATCTGTTTTCCCATCGCGTAATCATCGACGTAAATTGCTTCGCCGGTGACATGCTTGTGGCCGCTCTCGTGAGGCAAACATGTCTCGGGTTCGGCTAACGAACGGACAATCGATTGGGAGGGGCGAGCTCCCGCGAGCCCGGCGCCCGCGGGCTCGCGGGAGCTCGCCCCTCCGTAAGCATCGTGGAAGAATTTGCGGAGCAGATCGACGATCAGCCGCTGACGGAAAGTGGCGCTGCCGCGCACGTCGGAGATCGGAGTAAATTCCGTTGCCAGGGCACGGGTCGCCTTTTGCAGCGCATCTTCGTCCCATTTTTGCCCGAGTAACGCGGCTTCTGTCTTGCGCGCCCGGGCCGGCATCGCCGCCACCCCGCCAAATGCGAGTCGGGCATTGGCGATGCGATTGGATTCGTCGAGTCGAATGGAAAAACAACCGGCGACGGTGCTGATGTCCATTTCGCGGCGTTTGGAGACCTTGTAAAATCTTCTTCTGGTTCGTTCCGGGTTGCGCATTCGCGGCACTGCGATCGTCTTCAGAATTTCGCCCGTTTCCAATGCCGTTTTGCGATAAGCCACAAAAAAATCGTCGATCGGCAATTCGCGTTCGCCTTTGGCGGAGGCGAGCACAACCTTGGCCTCGAGAGCAAGCAGCACCGGAGCGGAATCTCCAATTGGCGACGCTGTGACCAGGTTTCCTCCCATGGTTGCGCGGTTCCGAATCTGGCGGGAACCAAAAAGCCGCAGCATGTCGGCGATCTCCGGGTAATCATTCCCAAGAACGTCCTCGATGGTTGTGAGGGTGGTGGCTGCGCCAATCCGCCACTCCTCCGGCGTCGCGTTGATCCCGGTCAGTTCGGGAATCGCTTCCACGGAAATGAGAACCGGAAATCGTTGATAGCGTTTGGTGATGTCGAGACCGAGTTCGGTGGCGCCGGCGATTAATTTTGCGTCGGGATGCCTGGCCATGGCGGCAAACAAGGCCGGCAACGACGCCGGCCGCAGAAATGTTTCGCCCGCGTGCCGGTAAGAGACCTCTGCAAGTTGATCCCGGCTCTTCTCCAACTGCCGATGAAAAGGATCGTCCCCTGAGCGCCCGATCAAAGCATCAGCCATGGCATCCCGGATCGAGCGGTAACCGGTGCAACGGCAGAGGTTGCCGCAAAGTTGCGCGTCGAGCTGGGCTGCCGTCTTGAGATCGTCCCGGTAATAGCCTTCAAACATCGCCATGACGAATCCCGGTGTGCAATAGCCGCATTGCGATCCATGATTGTTCACCATGGCTTGCTGGACCGGATGCAATTGGCCGCAGGCAACCCCTTCGACGGTCACGAGGTCGCGGCCGGCCAGGAGCGGCAGCGGAATCAAACAACTGTTAATAGAACGGTAACACGATTTGCCGTTTCCATCGCGATCGACGATCGCGATCGAACACGCTCCGCAGTCGCCTTCCGCGCACCCTTCCTTGGAACCGGTTAGGCCGTTGCTCCGTAACCAATCGAGCAGAGTTAGGTTCGGGGAAACGGCGGCGACCTGGACTGGCCTCCCATTTAGTCGAAACTCGATCGGGCTCATGTTTGCCTTCTTCGATCTTGCAAAATTTTCAGGAACGAACGCGAACGCAATTCGTCCAGGGTCAATCCTGTCCGGAGCGCTTCGGCTTCGGTGATTGCTCCGCAGGCAAGCCCGCGCAGGAAAAAATTGAGCAAACCCTGGCCGGTGGCGGCGTCGTCGAACACGTCGCCGTGCAACGAGGCCAGGGCGGCCTTTTCCACGAATGATTTGAGCCGATTCGCGCTGCTGTCGAGACCCTGAAGAAAAAAGAGATAGACCGCCGCATAACGAGTGACGAACTGGGCCGGGTGCAGATCCCATCCCTGGTAAAAACCGTTCCGGAGAGAGTGCAGATTATCCTCAAAACCAAGCCGCCAGGCCTGATGGACTGCCTGGCGATTGGCCCGTTCCTGCTCCGGCGTCAACGCCTGATCCGGTCCGGCCCGATGGGGACCGACCGGAAGAATATTGGTTGCTCCATCGGAAAGTTGAATCCCGGTCCCGGACAACGAAACCAGCATCATTTGCCGGGCAAAATCGCAGGCGGGATGACGCATGTTCTGATAAGCCGCGGTAATGCCGCAGGCCGCGGTGTAGTCGTAGACGCCAAAATGAACGCTCCCGCATCGCCCTTGAGCCGCGTCCACCAGCGCGGGCAGCGCAATCGCGCCTTCCGGGTTGATGATCGCCTGCGGTGTCTCAATCATCAGCTCGATCCGTAACGCGCCCGCCGCCAGATTGGTTTGGCGCTCGAGCTCCTGGAATAGTCGATCCGCCGCCCGAACCTGTTCGGGCAATTGTATCTTCGGAATTGTGATCACAAAGTTAGCCGGCAACCTGCCTGATGTTTGCCTAACCAATGTCGTGACAAAAAGATCGAGTGTCCGGATGCTGCGGCTGCGCAGATCTTCATTGAAAGGCTTGATCCGGATCCCAATGAAAGGGGGAAGTGTGTTTGCCTGCATCCCGCGAGCGACTTCCAAGGCGCTGGATGCAGCATGCCTATCTTCCTCTTCATCCGGCCGATTGCCATAGCCATCCTCGAAATCCAGACGAAAATCCTCGACCGGTTCGCGTTCGAGCTTTTCCACGATGCGCTCGTAGATTTTTTGGAGCAGGACCGGTTCGAGTTGCAGTCCAAGCGCGTCGGCCAGCGTCCCCGGGTCGGGTGCGTATTCGGTCAGGGATCGCCTGGCGACCTGGCCGAGCCGCGTCGCGGAATCGGCCCGGAACAGATGCGCTCCGCCATAAACGGTCTGGACTGGTTGCCGCCGGCTCGATTCGCCGGGGTAACGGAGCGTCAGTTTTTTGTTGGCCTGGCGCAGCTCCGAAACGATGGTGTCAATCTGTCCATGTTGGAAACTGGTAGGCGGCGTCACAGCGGATGGCGATGGATGTTATGAGGTGAGTTTCAACAAACGGCGGCCCCGCTCAAATCCCCCACAACGTCCTGGGAAATGACCGGTGATATGTTCATTTGCGATCCGGCCTGATCAATCGGCCTTCTGGGTTGGCCAAGAATTTACCACGCTCGCAAATTGTCCGCCCGCGCAAAATCGTTCGAACAATGGCGCATCCCAGTTTGCGGCCGAGGTAGGGGCTCTGGCGGTGCCGGTAATGCAATGACTCGGTCGTCACCGGATCCGAGCCGTGAAAATCAACAAAGGTGAGGTCGGCATCGTTTCCAATAGTGATTCCGCCCTTGCCGGCAAGGCTAAAACGCCTGGCAACATTTTGATTTGTGAGATTTGTAATTTGCTCATCCGAAATCCGGGGTTGCCGTTGCCGGGCCGCATCCATCAGTAACGCCAGCAAATGCTGGCAGCCGGAGATTCCGCCCCAAACTTCGAAAAAATTTGAGCGCTCCTTCAATGCCAGTGGGGAAGGGGAATGATCGGAACCGATCGTTGTAATATTGGCAAGCTGGGCCCACAACGCGGCTTGATCCTCAATCGATCTCAGGGGCGGGGCGCATTTGGCGATCGGCCCGATGTTCTGCAAGTCGGTTTCGCTCAGGACAAGATAATGGGGACAGGTTTCGCAGGTCACATCAATTCCAGTTTCACGAGCCCTGGTTACAAGGGCGACTCCGCGGCCGGAGCTGACATGCACAATGTGTAACCGGCAGCTTGTTTCCTGGGCCAATGCGATGGCACGGCGGATGGCATCGAGCTCCGCTTCCACCGGGCGCGAATCCAAATAATCGGCGATGGACGTCTTGCCGGCCGACAATTTCTCCCTGGTTAACCGTTGCGTTATCTCCTCTGATTCGGCGTGGACAGCCACGATCAGGCCGAGCCCGGCGGCGACCTGCATTCCGGAGCGCAGAGTGGCATCATCAACCCGCGGAAAATCGTCGATGCCGCTGTCGCACATGAAGGCCTTGAGTCCAACCACACCGCGATCACGCAGCGTCTTTAGGTCTTTTAGGTTGTCGGGCACGAGCCCGCCCCAAAGCGCGAAATCGACATGCGAACTTTTTTCCGCGGCAGCCCGTTTCCGGTCGAAGCTCGGTCCGTCGATCGTGGGGGGATGCGCATTCAACGGCATATCGAAAACCGTGGTTGTGCCGCCGGCCGCGGCCGCCCGAGACCCGGTCATGAAGCCTTCCCATTCCGCGCGCCCCGGCTCGTTGAAATGAACATGAGAATCGATGACACCGGGAAAGACAGAGAAGTTGGTTGCGTCGATTTCTTCGAGGGCCGAACCACGAAGGTTGCCGGCGATCGCGGCGAATTTTCCGTCCGCGATGCCGATGTCTTGCCTGGCCCGAACAATGAGATCGAAGTCAGCCATCAAACGAAACTCCAAATTCCAAGCTCCAACATCCAGAGAAACTTCAAACGATAATATCCAGCGACGATGCGTTGCTGCTATCGGGATTTGGTGAGTGGCACTTGTTTGGGATTTGGATGTTGGCGTTGCTCGAAGATTTTCGGCAGTGATCAGGCCCGGGTTCCCCAGACCCGCAATCTGCTTACGCCGCCGTCGGGATAGATATTCAATCGGATGTGAGTGCAGTTATCAATGGAAGCAACTTCCCGCTCGAAGAAATGCCGGGTGTCGGCTTGCAGTTTGGTTTTGGGAACGATCTCGCTCCAGCGGACATTCGGACCGGCAAGGTCGTCGGTTGAAGCGCCGGGCGCGGCGCATCCGTCGATCGAGCACGTGTCGGGATAGTTTCCCTTAAAATGATTGGTGTCGATTTCAACCTTATGGATTCTCCCCGGCACTCCGAGCTTCAAAATAATCCAATCGTATCCGGGACCGCGCCGGCGTTTTGTTTCCCATCCATCGCCCATATTCTCGGCCCGGCCGGGCATGATCAGGTTGTTCATTGAACTGAAGAACATATCGCTGCAGGACAATGCCACCCCGCCATTTTCGACGGCCGCGAGATCGACAAGCTCACCGGGCTTGGCCTTGCTCCAATCGGGAACAACAATGCCGTAGACCCGGAGACGCGCGACCCCGCCATCCGGAAAGATGTTTAGCCGCACATGTGTCCAGGTCTGATCGTTTGCAACCGTCAGCAGATTTTGTGACCCCGGGTTCAGCGGAGATTGGGCCAGGATCTCCGTCCAGGAAAGCGCTTCGACCGCACCCCTGTCGCTCGGAAAGCCGTTCGACATGCCAAGCGCATCGAGCGACGCCAAAGGAGGATGATTGCCAAGGAAGTGATTGGTATCGATATCGACCTGTCTGATGACGCCGCGTAGTCCCAACCGAACCACACACCAATCATGCCCCGGCGTGCGACGGCGTCGGGTTTCCCATCCGTCCATCCATTTTCCGCGCTCGGTATACTTGTCCGGAACAAAGATTCCGCGGCCAGGCTTCAGGAGATTTTCCTTTTCCGCGAAGAACTCGTCATTGGCCAGAACCGCAGTGCCGCCGAGCCGGGCGGCGGCCAAATCGACCAGACCGGGCGGAGAGGCAATTACCTTAGCGGTGCTCATGAAGTGGAGGGCGGAGCTCCTGCGACGCCGGCTGGACTTCGGGCTCGCTGAGTCAAGCTGAAGACACGTCCCGCCGCGGGATTCCTCGACTGCGCTCGGAATGACGATCTAAAGGTGCGGCGGCCTTGGGCGTTTCGCTTCAGCATCGGTATTGGAGATTGGTGCTTGGTGCTTGATCCTTCCCTGGGATTTGGGGTTTGGGGTTTGGGGTTTCAAGTCTTCAACTCCCTCGATAGGTTGTGTAAGCCCAGGGCGAAACCAACAACGGTACGTGATATTTTGCGCCCGGATCCGAAATTGTGAAACGAACCGGGACCCGGTCGAGAAAACGCCGTTCGCCAAAGTAGTCGCCGACCCAAAACACAAGCTCGTAAGTCCCGGCAGCCATCTCGTTTCCGGCGAGCAACGGGGAATCGATCCGGCCATCCTCATTCGTCCGGACTGTTTTTAGCAATCGCGACGGAGTTACCGACCAGAGCTCAATCGTCATTCCGCGCGCCGGACAGCCGCGGGCGACATCGAGGACGTGGGTAGTGAGACTGCTCATTCGACCAGGTCTTTCATTCGTAAATCGGCAATTTTAAAGACTTCCTGCAAGGCGATTGCAAGCTCCTGCTCGGCTGAATTTCGCAGACGAAGTGGAAACGCGTCCAGGATTGCTTGCTTCCTATTCAAGCGCGCACAAATCACAAACGGAAACCCAAACCGCTCCCGATAGCGTGAATTATAATGCCGAAAGCGTTCCGCATCTTCGGGGGCGAGTTCGCTCAATCCAGCGACCGCCTGTTCCGATTTCGATTCACGGGTAAGCCGTTCCGGCCCGGCCAGGTCGGGGTGCGCCCGGATCAACGATAACTTTTCCTCAGCGCTGGCTTGCAACACCGTTTGGCAAAGAGCGGCATAAAGCGCGTCGCGGTCGGCAAAAGGGCGCTTGTCCGCGACCCTGGTTGCAACCCACGGAGAATTTTCAAATAAACCGGTGAGCGATTCGACGAAGGCGTCCCGATCGAGCCTGTTCAACTCTTCCACCTTTACCATCGCATTATCGGACTAGATGAATTAATCATCAGAGGCAATGCCTAAGCTGACGTCGCATCGTTATGGAAAGGCGCGGGTTCGCGTCCTGAAGGTGTTTCGCAAGAACGCCGTGCACGAAATCAAAGAGATCGAAGTTGCCGTGCTTTTGGGAGGCGATTTTGCGTCCTCTTACACCAGCGGAGACAATAGCAAAGTCGTTCCGACCGATACAATCAAGAACACGGTTAACGTTCTGGCCCAGCAGCATCTTGGGGACGAAATCGAGCCTTTCGCCATTCTCCTGGGCGAGCATTTCTTAAAATACCCACAGGTCGCCCAGGCCGAGATCGAGATCTCGGAGCGCGATTGGCGCCGTCTCCAGATTGGAGGAAAACCCCATCCTCATTCCTTTGAGAACGGCAGCAGCGCGCGGATGTTCACCCGGGTTGTTTTTACGCGCCAGTCCCGCCGCCTGCAATCCGGAATCCGCGATTTGCTCATCCTGAAGTCGACCGGATCCGGGTTTGAAGGATACGTCCGGGATAAATTTACCATCCTGGCCGAAACATCCGATCGCATTCTGGCGACCTCCTTCAGCGGGGTCTGGGAGTTTTCGAAATTACCTGAAGAGTATCGGCAAACCAATCAGAAGATCGTGTCGGCTATGCTCAAGGTATTTGCGGAAAACTATAGTCCCTCAGCTCAAACGACTTTATTTCAAATGGGGGAGGCGGCCCTCGCTGCATGCCCGGAAATTTCCCAAATTGATCTGGCCATGCCGAACAAGCACTGTCTGCTCATCGATCTTTCACCATTCGGACTGGAAAACAGGAACGAAATTTTTCTGCCGATTGATGAGCCGCATGGGCAGATCGAAGCCTGTGTGACCCGATGACCGAATGGTTTTTGGACGAAATCGTGTCGGCCCGCCGTTCCCGGAGCCGCTGCGCACTCGTAACCGTAGCGGCAACGCGCGGGTCGGTTCCGCGCGCCGCCGGTTCGAAGATGCTGGTCTACGCCGATGGCACCTCCAGCGGCACTGTTGGCGGCGGGAAATTTGAGTCGCTGGTAGTCGAACAGGCGATCGAGCAGATACGGACCAAAATGCCGTTGCTAAAGGCGTATCCGCTCCATGAAACGTCAAAGGAATCCTTCGGGGCGATCTGTGGAGGAGAGGTCACTGTGCTGATCGAACCGCAAATACTCAATGAAGCCCTGTTTTTAGTTGGCGGCGGCCATTGCGCCCAGGCGATCGCCACCTTGGCGCTTCAGTGCGGGCTCTTCGTCACCGTGGTGGAAGATCGGGCCGATCTGATACCGGCATTTCCCTCCGGGATCGCTGCCGTTACGGATGTTGCGCCCTCGAAATTTATCGCCGGTCGGACATGGCAGAGCGACGAGGCGTTGGTCATCGTCAGCCGCAACTACGCTATTGACGGAGAGGCGTTGGCGGCAGCGATTGAAACCACCGGCTACGGCTACATTGGAATGATCGGAAGTCAGCGCAAAGTGCAGCATGTCTTTGCTCAATTGCGAGAACGAGGCATCTCCCAGGACCAACTGGCGCAGGTTTACGCTCCAATTGGCCTCGACATTGGAGCCGATTCGCCCGCTGAAATCGCGGTTAGCGTGATCGCGGAGGTGCTGACTGTGCTCAGGAAAGGGAGCGGCCTCCATCTTCGAAATGGGCCGGCAGCAAAATAAAGCAATGCCCGGCGTCGAATCGAAACCGCGTGGACTAAAAGTGAGTCCGGCGGAATTGGCGTGAACAGCGGAAGGCAACCGCTTGGGCATCCTTATTTTGAGCCTTAAAGGATTGGTTACCAGCTAATACCGCATCGATCCCCCCAATTTGGGAGGGACTCCGCTCGGTTTGGCACAGGGAGTGATACAGGTGGAGGCGCGTGAACAGATCGCCTCATCCAAATAGGCTGTGCTGGAGGAGGGCGCCGGCGAACCTGTCGCTGGGGCGATCCGCCGGAGTGGAAGGGGCGGGGGACCTTTTTTCGGGAAATTGGTTTTCAGGCGCATTAGTTGCGCAGCCTAATGGCGTCGGCGGGGTTGGATGGTGGGATAGACGAAGTTTGGCCTCAGCCGGGGGGGGGAATGAAGGGTGTGGCTGGGGGGTAGCCAGAGCAGGGCGTAGCTGGGAGAATCGCCACTGGGGTTGGAACCGAAAACCACTGGAAAATCAAGGAAATTATCGGGAAAAAAATCAAGAAAATGCATTTCCTGATTGACGCGAGCGGCTAAAAAGTAGTTATCTCTAATAGGTCTGGGAATTATAACATCTGCTTTGTCTAACGACTCGGCAGATTCAGAAAATTTTATGATGCGAATAAACGGTTTCGCCCGAAAAACGCGGCGATCGACCAAGGGCGGCAGCCTGCCTGATAAGGCGGCCGAGCGGAGTGCTATGAACTCCGACCGGGAGAACCATGGGGAGGGATTGCATCCCGGGGCCAATGGTAATCACGGCAATGGAACCACAGCATCGGATGCGAACAAGAATGTGAATAGAAGTGAATATCGAGCCACATCCAATGGCCATTCTCATGAAAATTCGTCCGGCAATGGTTCGGACAACGGCGTCACCCGGTATTTGCACGACGCAATCGGGCGGTTTGTTAATTCCGGGGATTCCGCCGGCGTTCAGCACAATTCCAACGGTTCGCATGCTTCCGTTTCGACGAATGGCGCCCAGGCCGTTCAGACAATCTTCGCCCGAGCGCTTCAGTCGGAGCAGCCCGCCAACCGGAGAGCAATACCGTTGTGGAAAAGGACGTTCGATATCAGCTGCATCCTTCTGAGCCTGCCTATCTGGTTGCCCCTTTTGCTGGTGGTGATGCTCTGGATCAAACTCGTTTCGCCCGGTCCGATTTTTTATCGGCAGGAACGAATCGGCTACCGCCGCGGACGTTTTCGGATCTTCAAGTTTCGCACGATGCACGTGAACGCAGACACCCGGACCCACGAGGAATATTTCGCCCATCTCATGCGCTCGGACCGGCCAATGACGAAATTGGACGCGGTGGATGATTCGCGTCTCATCCGTTGCGGACGTTTGCTTCGATCCAGTGGCTTGGACGAGTTGCCCCAGATTTTTAACATTCTGTGCGGCGATATGAGCCTGGTCGGGCCCCGGCCTTGCTTACCGAACGAATTTGAGCGCTATGAGCCGTGGCAGCAGCAGCGGGTCAACGTGGCTCCTGGGTTGACCGGTTACTGGCAGGTAAATGGAAAGAACAAGACCACTTTCAGCGAAATGATCGCGATGGACATCTTTTATTCCAAGAACGTTTCAATCGGCCTCGACCTCGGGATCATCCTTAAGACGATTCCGGCCCTGCTCGTTCAAATGCTGGAATCGCGCGTCGGGAATGGCAGCGATATTGCGGGAATTCCCGGCGCACAAACCCAACCCTCCACCGGTTTAGCGAAAAAATCATGACACAACCGATCTCTGTCGGGGTAATCGGATGCGGATATTGGGGACCGCTCCTGGTCCGTAATTTCAAGACTCTGCCTAACTGCCGGTTGAAGGCACTCTGCGATGTCAACGAGGAGCGTTTGAAGCACCTGATAACGCTCCATCCCGAAGTGGAGGCGGTCACCAACCACCAGGAGTTTCTCAATGGCCTGGAGTTAAACGCCATTGTCATCGCCACCCCGGTGAAGGACCATTACCGCTTGGCCAAGGCTGCCTTGATGGCGGGCAAGCACGTTTTCATCGAGAAGCCAATGGCTTCCTCGTCCGCCCAATGCGAAGAACTGATCGAGATCGCCCACCGAAACGGTCTGGTTCTGATGATCGACCACACCTTTCTCTATTCATCGCCTGTTCGCAAAATCGTGGAGATCATCCAACAGGGAGACCTGGGCGATATCCGCTACATTAACTCCCGGCGTTTGAACCTGGGCCTTTTTCAAAAGGATATCAACGTAGCCTGGGACCTGGCCCCGCACGACATCTCGATCATTTTGCACATTCTGGGTGAGTTCCCGGTTTCCATCAATTGCCAGGGTAACGCCCATGTCACTCCCCGGGTGGAAGACGTGACCAACATGTCGCTGTCATTCCGGAACATGCGTTTTGCCACCATTCAAAGCAGCTGGCTCGAACCGCGGAAAGTTCGCGAGATGACCATTGTCGGGACCCGCCGCATGATTGTTTACGACGATTTGCAGAGCCACGAAAAGATTCGTGTCTACGATGTCCGGGTGGAACGTCCGCCGCATTACGATTCCTTTGCCGAATTCCATTACTCCTATCACTATGGCGACAGTTATATTCCCTATATTCACCACGAGGAACCGCTCCGGGTCGCCTGCCAGCATTTTCTGGATTGCATCGCCGAGGGCAAGCGGCCGTTAACGGATGGCCAGGCCGGTCTGGAGATGGTCCGGATATTGGAAGCGGCTTCCGAATCGCTCGACCTCAATGGCGCGCCGGTGGCCCTGGCCGGCAAGATCGACATTCCCGCGGTTAGCCGTTCCACCGGTAAACCGAAAGCAGCGAAAGCCCCAGCCGCCGGCGCATGAGTGGCGCGTTGGCACTTCATCAACTCATCGCCCCCGACGTAAAGCTGGGCCGCGATGTTCGAATCCATGGGTTCGTCAATCTCTATGGCTGCGAGATTGGCGACGAAACCCGAATCGGCGCCTTCGTGGAAGTGCAAAAGGGAGCGAGGATTGGCCAGTGCTGCAAAATTTCGAGTCATAGCTTTATCTGTGAAGGCGTGACCATTGAAGATGGGGTCTTTGTCGGTCACGGAGTCATTTTTATTAACGATCGCTATCCCCGGGCGACCAACGGATCCAACCGCTTGAAAGGCGACGGCGACTGGCATTGTCAGAAGACGCTGGTTAAAAAAGGCGCGTCGATTGGATCGGGCGCAACTTTGCTGGGCGGAATCACCATAGGAGAAAACGCAACCGTGGGGGCGGGCAGTGTAGTTACCAAAGATGTGCCCGCCAACGCCACCGTGGCGGGCAACCCGGCGCGCATTTTGAAAACAATCGAAAAAAATCATGCACATCCGAATACCATTTCTCGATCTTAACGCCCACCACGCCCCGCTGCGTGAAGAGTTTGACCGGGCGATCGCCGAGGTGATCGATAGCGGCGCTTTTGCCGGCGGCCCGTTTGTCGAAAAATTCGAAACCGAATTCGCCACCTATTGCCGGGCCCAGCATGCCATCGGCCTGGGCAGCGGCACGGAAGCGCTCTGGCTCGCCCTCCTGGCCTGCGGGGTAGGGCCTGGCGACGAGGTGATCACCGTCCCCAACACTTTTATGGCCACGGCCGAGGCGATTACCTACTGTTCAGCTCGGCCGGTGTTCGTCGATGTAGATGAATGCACTTATACGATGGACCCGGCCGGGCTGGAGAAGGCCCTTACATCCAGGACCAAGGCGATCATCCCGGTTCATCTCTTCGGTCAGCCCGCGGATATGGATCCGATTTTGGAGTTTGCCCGCGAACACAATCTTTTTGTCATTGAAGACGCGGCCCAGGCTCACGGGGCTGAATACAAGGGGCAGAAAGCCGGCACCCTGGGCGATGCCGGATGTTTTAGTTTTTATCCGGGAAAGAACCTCGGCGCATTCGGCGAGGCCGGGGCGGTCGTCACCAATAATCCGGAGTTAAACGAGAAGATCCGCGTTCTGCGGGACCACGGTCAAATTCGGAAGTATCGGCACACCATGGTGGGCTGGAATTGCCGGATGGATGGGATCCAGGCCGCGGTGCTGAGCGTGAAGTTGAAGCGGCTCGAAAACGCAAATCTGCTTCGACGCGTGCACGCCCAGGAATACAACCGGGCCTTGGCCGGTCTGGAAGATGTGGCAAGGCCGCTCGAAGCGGATTACGCCCGGCACGTTTATCACATCTATGCCATCCGGGTTCAGCAGCGCGATGAAGTAATGTGGATGCTCAAGGAAAAAGGAATTGAATGCGGCGTGCATTATCCGGTTCCGGTGCACCTGCAAAAGGCCTACCGCGACCTTGGCTATGAGGCCGGCGCTCTGCCTGTTGCCGAACAAGGCGCGCAGGAATTTGTCTCGCTGCCGATGTTCCCGGAGTTGACTGAGGAACAGGTGGCAACGGTTGCGCTTAGTTTGCGAGAAGCTGTCACCAACGGCGTGGCGGCCTGAACCCAAGAGTGAGTCGCCAGACGCCCGGAGATTTTGTCGGCTGGTAACTCAGGGATTCGCTTTTCCGCTTTGAGCATTAGAATTTTGATCGTGGAGCGCGGGCCAGCCGGCGGCCGGGAAGCCGCCGCTCCTTGATAGTGACAAATGGCTGCTCCGGCCTTGAGCCGGTTCCGATCGAAGTTCTCGAGCAGAGGGGCGGTTCGGAATGGGACCGCCTCGTTGTTTCTCACCCCGACTACTGTTTTTTTCACTGCGCGGCCTGGGCGCAAGTGATCTGCAAAACCTACGGTCACACTCCGATCTATTTTCATTTACCGCAGCCACCGGCCGCGGCATTGATTCCGCTTATTGAAATACTTAGTCCCTTGACGGGTCGCAGGGCCGTTTGTCTTCCGTTTAGCGACGCCTGCGGCCCACTTGTATTTAGTGAAAATGGATCGAACTTCCTCAAGAACATCTTGTCCAACCTAGCCCGGGAGCGAGATTGGAATTACTTTGAAATTCGCGGAGGACAGCCGTTGGAGCGATCGGCCGAGGCAGCAATGGTCTTTTATGGGCATCGACTCGATCTGCGCAAAGGCGCCGACGCCTTGTTCCAGGGTTTTAGTTCGCCTACCAAGCGAGCGGTCCGCAAAGGAGTCAATAGCAAACTGAATGTCGAGATCCTGGACACCTCCGAGGCAGTCGATGAATTTTATCAGCTCCACGTCCAGACCCGAAGACGTCACGGGCTTCCTCCCCAACCAGCCTCGTTTTTCATGAACATTCACCAGCATATCGTGAAAGCCGGCCTCGGATTTGTGGTTTTGGCTCGGAGTGGATTGCGGACAGTGGCGGGAGCGATCTTATTCCAGTTCAAGCGGCGCGCTGTTTATAAATTCGCGGCCTCCGATCCAAAATTTGGTCAACAACGCGGTAACAATCTCGTTTTGTGGGAAGCGATCAGGCATTTGATCGACCAGGGCGCCGAAGTGCTCGATCTCGGTCGGACATCCCTGGATAACGACGGACTGAGGCGGTTCAAATTGGGCTGGGGTGTTGAGGAAGAAATGATCCGCTATTATCGATTCAATCCCACCACCGGGAAATGGATGAGCGCGTCGCGCCCTGAAACCGGACTGCATAATCGGGTTTTCCGCTGTCTGCCGGTTGCGGTGAACCGTCTTGCCGGTGCCATGGTCTACCCCCATCTTGATTAACCGAAAGGTGCTGCTTTGACTCCCGCATTAGAATTCGAACAAGAGACGCCGCATTCCAGTTTCAAGCTGAATGACATTCTCTTTGCCCTGTTCAAGCATAAGGGAAAAATCATGGTCGGTTCCGCCATCGGCCTGGTCGCCGCCGCGGCCATGTACTTTCTCTATCCAGCGTCCTATCAATCTGAAGCCAAACTTATGGTTCGTTACG
The DNA here is from genome assembly GCA_963728975.1 of uncultured Verrucomicrobiae bacterium. Taxonomy (GTDB): domain Bacteria; phylum Verrucomicrobiota; class Verrucomicrobiia; order Chthoniobacterales; family UBA10450; genus DATFCK01. The sequence continues at coordinate 248,970 of CAVSMF010000005.1, read as the reverse complement.
TTCTGGATCGGAGCCCGGTCGATCCGATTGAGGGAACTCAATCCACCATGTCCACGGGATTCGGCAGAACCTCGGCCAACGTCATCGGGTCCGAAGCGGAAATTCTGACCAGCTGGGACCTGGCCATGCAAGTGGCAGGGACGATCGGGCCGAAGCGCCTGCTGCCGGAAATGGGAGATGCGGCTACTCAGACCGCGGCCGCCGGCACCGTCGCCTCGGGATTGGAAGTGGGAACCAGCCCCAACAGCGATATCATTACCGTCTCCTACAAAAACCGCGATCCGCAACTTGCGGTTTTGGTTCTGAACGAGCTGGTAAACCGCTATTTTACTAAGCACCTGGAAGTTCATCGATCGGCCGCCGCCTTCGATTTTGTCAGCCAGCAAGCCGACCAGGTCCGGGCCCGGCTCCGCGCCACCGAAGAGTCTTTGAAGGAACTCAAGGCCAAGGCCGGAATTGAATCCGTTGCCGATAACAGCGCGACCCTGAGCGCCGATGTGATCAAGATCGAAGATCAATACGCTGGGGCCGAATCAGATCTGGCCGAACAAACCGCGCGGGTCCGGCAGATTGAGGAATCGGTTGGCGCCGGCGGTTCCGGCTCGGGAAAGAAAAAGTCCGGGGCCAAGGCCGCTCCTACGGCGACCCCCCGTCCTGCTTCCAGCGAGGAGGTCCAGCAATACCAGGTTCTGATGGCCCGCCTGAGCGACCTTCGGAAAGCTCGCCTCGACCTGCTGGCCAAGTACACGCCCGGTAACGAAGCAGTTAAGGTTAACCAGGCCGAAATTACGAATATCGACCGGCAAAAACACGAGCTGGAGAAGAAATACCCCGACCTGGTTGGTCAGGCGCCGGCAGGCTCGTCCCAGGGTTCCTCGTTAGACCTGGCAACCGAAAGAGCGCGTTTAGCCGGCCTTCAGGCCAGGACTGAATCGCTCAAAGGACGTCTTGAGGAAAGAATCAAACAGCTCTCCGACGTCGGGTCGCAAATCGCCGATCTGGAGCGCAAACGGGACCTGGAGGAAGCGAACTACAAGTATTTTCAGGCCGCGGTCGAAAAAGCTCGCGTGGACGAGGCGCTCGATCCGTCAAAAATGCCGAATATCAGCACCGTCCAAAAACCGTCTCCCCCAAGACCTGTGGCGGGACGGCGGGACAAGATCGCGCTCGGGCTGGCTGGAGGAGGACTGGCGGTCAGTATCGGGTTGACCCTTCTGGGTGAACTAATCTTAAACCGGACAGTCAAACGCCCGGGGGAATTGGAAAGCCAGCTCGGTGCGCCGCTGATGCTCTCGATTCCCTATAGCCGCCCCTTCAAACGCTTGCAGCAGTCTCGGAAAAAGGCGCGCGGAACCGAAGAATTGTTTGTGCCCACCACGAATGGACATGGCCAGGTCGCGTCTTGGGAAGTCGATCATTTCATTCGCCCGTACGCCGAAGCCGTGCGTGACCGGTTGAATCTCTATTTCGAGCTCAACCGGATGACCCATAAACCTAAATTGGTGGGTGTCACTGGATTTGCCGACGGCGCCGGCGCGTCCACTCTGGCCGCAGGATTGGCAGCTTCTCTTTCCGAGATGGGCGATGGCAAAGTCCTGCTCGTCGACGTGAATCTTGGCATTGGCGGAGTTCATCCATTTTTTGAGGGTCGCCCCGCTTACCCCTTGACCACGGCCCTCCAGCCTGCCAGCGAGATCGATTCGGCTGCCGAGAATCTTTATCTCGCGACCGTTGCCCCGCCCGGGGCCGGCCCGATGCAGGTGGCGTTAAAGCGGTTCTTCGATCTCATGCCCAACCTTAAGGCGAGCGATTTTGATTACATTATCTTCGACATGCCGCCGTTGAACGATACCAACCCCACCTTGGGAATGGCCCGCTTCATGGATAAACTCCTGCTGGTGGTCGAGGCGGAAGAAACCAACCGTGATCTGGTCAAGCGCGGTTATGCCCAACTCACCGCGGCCCGGGCGAACGTTTCGGTGGTCATGAACAAGACGCGCTCCTATCTGCCGAAACGGTTCGACGGCGAGTCCTGACCTGGGCCGCCATGGGTAGCGGCGAGTGCCCTCAATCGCCACCCGGCGTGCCGGCCAAAAGTTGAGTGTCGAACGTTTTGCTTTTCTTCCAGTGCTAAGAAATAAGATCTACTACCGGCTTAAGCCTTTCATTCCGTCATCGGTGAGGATGATGGTTCGAAAGGAATTCGCCGCCTGGCTACGCCGGCGCACGCTCGACAGCTGGCCAATCATGCCCGGATCGGAACGCCCACCGCAGGGCTGGCCGGGTTGGCCGGATGGCAAAAAATTCGCCCTCGTCCTTACTCATGATGTTGAAACGGCAGCTGGTTTGCAGAAATGCCGTCAGCTGATGCAGCTCGAGATGGATTTGGGGCTGCGCTCGTCCTTCAACTTCGTTCCGGAAGGCAGCTATCGGGTTTCGAGCCAATTGCGGGAAGAACTGCGCCGGAACGGCTTTGAAATTGGAGTGCACGACTTCCGGCACGACGGTCACCTGTTCGCTTCACGCCGTGAATTCGCACGAATCGCGACGCACATTAACCATTACCTTCACGAATGGAACGCGGCCGGATTCCGTTCCGCATTCATGCTTCACAACCTGGAGTGGCTGCACGAGCTGGACATCCAGTACGATGCTTCCACCTTCGACACCGATCCATTCGAGCCGCAGCCTGAAGGTCGCCACACGATTTTCCCCTTTTGGGTATCACGTTCGGCAAGCCACGGCCGCAATGGAAAACAGGGGTACGTGGAACTGCCCTATACCTTACCCCAGGATTCCACCCTGTTTTTGCTGCTGGGCGAACAGACACCGAACATCTGGTTTCGTAAGCTTGATTGGATTGCCGAACACGGTGGAATGGCTCTGCTCGACACCCATCCCGATTACATGTCCTTCAATGGGCATTCCGAAAGGGGTCGGTTCTCAGTTGACCTTTATGTCCGGTTTCTCAAACAGGTGATTGAGCAATACGGCGGAACTTTCTGGAACGCCGTTCCCCGTGCGGTTGCGGCTCATGTCAGACCCAGCTTAGAACGGGAAAAAGTCGGCTTAAAGGTGTCGCGCCCTCCGCGCCTTCGCTCTGCCCCGAGGGTCAAGATCTGGGTCGACCTCGATAATACGCCTCATGTTCCATTCTTCATTCCTATCATCAGGGAACTGGAAAAGCGCGGACACCGGGTTGTCGTGACGGCGCGGGACGCCTTTCAGGTATGCGAACTGGCAGACCGGAAGGGACTCAAGTGCCTTAAGATCGGACGGCATTACGGAAAGAATTCTCTACGCAAGATCCTCGGCGTTGTCTGGCGGGCTGGGCAGTTGCTTCCTTTCCATCTGAAAGAGAAGCCGCACATCGCTTTGTCGCACGGCGCCCGGTCCCAGATTTTTCTGAGCAATATTTTCCGGAAGCCGACCATTCTTATTTGTGATTACGAGTTCTCCAGGACTCCGTTGTTGATGGCGCCGCGGTGGGAAATCGTTCCCCACTCGCTGCCTACCGAGGGTTTGCACTCACGATCAGGGCGCGTTCGCAAGTATGCCGGCATCAAGGAAGACGTTTACGCTCCTGAATTCGAGCCCGACCCGGCTCTTCTTCAAGAACTTGGACTAAACGGCGGCCACATCGTCGTGACCGTGCGGCCACCGGCCAACGAAGCGCATTATCATAATCCCGAGAGCGAATTGCTGTTGATCGAGCTAATGGCACGAATCTGTGGTGCCGGAGAGGTGCGCGCAGTGACTGCTTCCCAGAAACGCGCACCAGGCGGAGAGCCTCAAGGCCCAACATCCGGAATGGTTCGAAGGGAACAAAACGATCATTCCGAAACAGGCGGTGGACGGCCTGAACCTGCTCTGGCATTCCGACCTGGTTGTAAGCGGCGGCGGAACAATGAATCGCGAGGCGGCCGCCATCGGGGTGCCTGTCTACAGCATTTTTCGCGGCAAAATCGGTGCGGTGGATCGCCGGCTCGAACAGGAAGGTCGGTTGGTCATGGTGCGCAGCGTCACCGAAGTGGAGACGAAAATTCATTTCCGCCGACGGGAAAAACAGCATCGGGCTGATTCTCAACCGAGAGAAGCGCTCACGCACATTATCGAGCACATCGAAGAGATCATTGAAATCGAATGCGCGAGGTAGCGGCGATTGACCTCAATCACCACCCTGGTCCTCCCTGGCAACAAGAATGAAGCAACTCAAAACGCTGTTAGTCGCAGGCGCCCGGCCGAACTTCATGAAAATCGCGCCGTTGATCAAGGCGATCGAGCGGCACAACGAGCAGGATGCAGCCGGGATTGACTGGCGTCTGGTCCACACCGGCCAGCATTACGACCAAAAAATGTCCGACATCTTCTTTGGCGAACTCGGCATTCCGGCGCCTCACATCAATCTCAACGTCGGATCGGGGACTCAGGCCACTCAAACGGCCAATGTCATGACCGAATTCGAGCCCGTCTGCGGGAGAGAGCGCCCCGATTGGGTGATCGTGGTGGGGGATGTAAATTCCACGGTGGCCTGCACCCTGGTGGCGGCCAAGCTCGGCATCAAGGTGGCCCATGTCGAAGCTGGTCTCCGCAGCTACGATCGCACCATGCCGGAGGAGATTAACCGGCTGGTGACCGACGCCCTGGCCGATCTTCTTTTTACCCCGTCCGCCGATGCCGATGAAAACCTCAGGCGCGAGGGAATCCCGGATTCCAAGATCCGATTGGTCGGCAACATCATGATCGACGCCTTGATCGCGAACCTGGATCGGGCGCGCGGAAGCAGCGTCCTGCAGCACCACGGCATCGAGCAACACGGGTTTGCTTATGTCACCCTGCATCGGCCTTCCAACGTGGATGATCCGGGCAGCCTGAATTCAATCATGGATCGAGCTAACCCGGCTGGCCCGCCAGATTGCCGGTTGTTTTCCCGATGCATCCGCGCACCCGGAAAATGTGCGCGGAGTTTGGCATTTCCTGCGGAAACGAAAACGGCCTGCGAATCGTCGATCCCGATCGGCTATCACGACTCGCTTTGTCTGACCGAGAACGCGCGCCTGGTTTTGACCGATTCGGGCGGGCTACAGGAGGAGACAACGTTTTTCAAGACGCCCTGCCTGACTTTGCGTCCCAACACGGAACGGCCGATCACGATTTCGATCGGCAGCAACCGACTCACCAACATCGAGGCGCTGGCCGGCGATATTGCCAGAATTTTGAGTGGCGCTCAGAAGTTTGGCGAAATCCCACCCCTGTGGGACGGCAAAACGGCCGAGCGAATTGTTGCGGCCTTGGCGGATACCGGCGACGGCAAACATACTGCCGCCCGTCCGGCGAAACAGAAACAGCCGTCCGCATGCTGAACGTCATTTTCACTCTCGACTACGAGATTCATGGAAACGGCGACGGCTGCCCTCATCAGCTGATGGTGGAGCCTACGTCGCGACTGCTCGATCTTTTCGACCGCTACGGCGCGAAGCTGACCATCATGGCGGACGTGGCGGAGATCCTGAAGTTCCGGGAGTACAAGGAGCAATATGGGCGGGACGATTACTATTACGATGCCATCGTGGCCCAGCTAAAAGATGCGATCCGCCGCGGTCACGACGTCCAGCTCCATCTGCATTGTTCCTATTTCAACGCTCGTTTTGAAGAAGGTAAATGGCGACAGGACTGGTCCGAATACAATTTCGCCGGCCTGAGCGAGGAACGGATCGACGAGGTTCTCCGCATCGGCAAGAACTTTCTGGAAGACCAGCTTCGGCCCGTTGATCCGAGTTATCGCTGCGATGTGTTCCGGGCTGCAAACTGGGCGGTTAGTCCATCGCGAAATGTGGTCCGGGCACTGGTCAACAACGGATTCCGGATCGACACCTCCGTATTCAAGTACGGCCGGCGCGATGGCCTGGTTCATTTCGATTACTCGAATGCTCCAAGCAATATCGTCCCCTGGCTGGCGAGCGAACAGGATATTTGCCGGCGCGACGATTCCGAGCCGGCTGTTGGAAGTGCCGATCTACTGCGAGCAGACCGGGATTGGCGGGTTTATGTCGATTAATCGATTTTACCGGGCGTGGCAAAGCCGCTGGCATTCCTTTGGAGATGAACCGATCACGCAGCAATCCCGTGCGCCGGTTAATCGGGGTAAACGCTATTCCTTGTCGAAGTTATCCCGACTACTGTTTCAAAAACATCCGCGAAAAGCTGATTTCAACCAATGCAGCGGCCGGCAATTGATCACTAGTCTCGCTCGGGCGGCATCGCGAAACGGCTCTAATGGCGTCGCCTTGCCGTTCGTGTTGATCGGGCACTCCAAATTATTCACTCGCCAGAACGAACGAAGCTTGTCAAAATTGTTGCAATGCGTGCGTGGGAAACCACACTCGTGTAGATTTGCCACGTTCATCCAAATAGACAGGGGATTCCTCAATTTGAATGGACATGAGGAGGCAGCGTCGCAATGAACTCGAATTTACCGCCAAACGGGATCGGCTGCGTTGTAGCAATCCGGCGAGAGATTGGCAGAAAAATTCGTCAGATTGGCGTGGTAGGGACCGTTGTTCATGCCGCGCGCAAGATAACCCGGGACTGGAAACAGTCCGGCTCATCCGTTTGTTCGCTGGACGCCTTCGACGGTCAATTTGGTGTCGATACTGATGGCCGAATTCCAGTAGGAAGACTAGATATCCCTGACGACCGCTTAGAGCACGTTGTACTATACCAGGCGATTCCGTCGGATCTCTTCCTTGACATACTGGGACAGTTACAAGTGGAACATGAAAGATTTGTTTTCGTAGACCTAGGATGTGGAAAGGGACGCGCACTACTGCTGGCTTCACGATTTCCGTTCAAGGAGATAATAGGAGTCGAACTGTCAGCCACTCTTTGCGAGATAGCACGCCGTAACATAGCCAGGTACAAGGACCCTCTTCAGCGGTGCAAGCGGTTGCGAACAGTTTGTCTGGACGCAGCCGATTACCGTTTGCCAACAGATAATGTTGTCCTTTTCCTGTACAACCCTTTTCGAGAGATTATTACCAGATCGGTCCTGGGGAACGTCGAGAATGTTCTCGCTGGCAAGATAAACAGCCTCTACGTGATCTATGTCAACCCGTTATGTCGGTCTATTTGGGACCGATCGGATCGGTTTGAAATTGTCCATGACTCCGGTAATTATGTGATTTACAAGGCTAGATTGTTCTGAAAGGATGCCAGAAATCAGCACAAGGCCACGCTGTTTCAAATCTTGAGTGGCAATACCGACAGCGAAACGGCATTTGCACGCGTCGATTTGTCCGTGTCTCGCTAATACACCAAAAATGGCTTTGCAGATCAAAGTAATCGACAGTCTCGACGAAATCCAATCTGTGCGTGATCAGTGGACGCAGATGCGACCCAATCCACATGCTGACATTGATTACTATTCCATGATTGTCCGTTTGCGGCCGGAGGTAATCCAGCCGTACGTGATCTTGGTATCAAATAATAGTACTCTGCAGGCGATGGTTGTTGGCCGGATCGAATGGGCCAAAGTCGATCTACGTATCGGATACTGGTCAGTCTACCGGCCGCGATTGAAGACGCTCGTCATTTTGTACGAAGGCGTTCTCGGCGAGCAAACTGCCGAAATTGCGGAGACAGTAGTCTCCAGACTAACTGTGCTCTTAAGGCAGAGGCACATAGACGCCGTTCTGTTAAGCTATCTCCGAAAGGATTCTCAGCTATTTGATTTGGTATCTCGAAAGCTAAGCTTTTTCTGTCGAGATCATGTCGTTCAGCTCCAGCCACACTGGAGATTGTTTCTGCCGCCTGATCCTGATAAAATCTATTCGCGGCTGTCCCGTAACTCTCGACAACAACTGCGCCGAAAAGCGAAGCATCTCCATGAAGCGTTTCCGCGCGGAATAGCCGTTCGGTGTTTTCGTAAACCGGATGAGTTGGAAAAGATGATATCCGATGTGGAGCAGGTGGCCGGAAAGACTTATCAACGTGGCTTGGGTGTCGGATTTCTAAACAACCCGGAGACAAAAACCCGACTAGCTTTCGAGGCGGAACACGGGTGGCTTTATACGTATGTTCTCTATCTGCAGGGCAAGCCATGTGCATATTGGTGGGGAGTTGTCCTTGCCGGCACCTTTCATAGTTGTGCAATGGGTTTTGATGCCAGGTATAGCCAGTATTCTCCAGGATCTTATCTGTTAGCTCAGACGTTAGAAGACCTCTGTCGGCAAGGAGTTAAACAGGTGGATTTTGGCGTGGGAGATGCGCGCTACAAGCAGCAATTCGCAAGTGAACATTTTCTCGAAGCATCCGTTTTTATGTTTGCGCCAACGATACGTGCCGCCGGCCTGAATGCCGTCAGAACGCTAAATGAGAATTTGATGGGACTCACGAAGCGAGCATTGCGTCGTGTCAACGCTACGGATGCCGTTAAGCGGCGTTGGCGCCGCCGCCTCGCGCCTTTGGAATAGCCAGTTAGCAGGCCTTGTAACTGAGAAATTGCTGCCAAAATTGAAAGTGGGCCTGGGATTTGGTGAACATTGCAAATAAGCCGTTGTCTCAAACTACCTAAATGAGTGAGAGCTCTTTTGTTTTAGTCTCGGCTGTTAGAAATGAGGCTGAATATATCGATGGCGCAATTGACTCCATCGCGGCCCAGACCGCCCGCCCGCTTCGGTGGGTGATCATCGATGACAATTCGGATGACGAGACATATTCGCTAGCATCCCGTCGAGCGAATGGCTTACCCTTTGTCGAGGTAATTAGGGCCAACACCGGGCGTAGAAGGGATTTTGCTTCCAAAGTGTATGCGATACGGGAGGCACTTTGCCATTTGGCTACTATCGAGTTTTCGTTTGTCGGCTTTTTAGATGCCGATATCCGATTTGGAGCGGATTATTATGAGAAGATTCTAAATCGTTTCAACCAGTCCCAAGATCTGGGTATTGCAGGTGGCATTGTACTCGATATCGGACAGCAGTTTTACAAAAATCCTCGACTCCGAGCTGTGGCTCATCATGTAGCTGGAGGCGTGCAGCTTTTCAGGCGTAGATGCTACAAGGAGATAGGCGGTTACGCTCCGCTAGTATTTGGAGGTGAGGATACCGTAGCTGAGGTAAAGGCGGTTATGGCAGGGTGGGGCGTGCGTACATATGAAGACATCCTCGCGCTCCATATTCGACCGGAGGGTGCATCAGGACTGACCAACTTTAGGAGGTGCTTTCGATGGGGAGAGAGATTTTACTCGATCGGTTATCATCCGCTTTTCTTCCTCGGACACAGCCTGCTCCGAATCACGGAAAAACCACGACTTATCGGAACCCTGTTGCAAAACATCGGTTATTTTAGAGGATTCATCGCAGGAAGGCGCAAGGCAGTTTCGCCGGAGTTCATACGTTACCTTAGAGAAACACAAGTGCGTCGTATGCGAGGATACTTTAGGAGTGCTTTGTTCATTGCCGGCCGAAAGGGTATCGGCGAGGTCAGATCAGCCGCGGCGATGCACACTTCATCGCGAACCCGGTAGTGACCGCGAAGTTTCATCGACTACTGAGGAACGAAAAGTAAAAGAAAGCGGTCCAGCAGGGGCGCTGTACCGACTATTGAGCGAGTATTTATTGTCTGCAGGTTTGGTTCTAAGTCCTCTTCAGGAGCCATTCATGAGCCCCTCTATTACATGATGAAGTTATCTATAGTGATCATCTGCTTGAATGATGAGAAATACATTTTGGACTGCATCCGCTCGATCTATGAGGAGACAAATTCGATTCCGTTTGAAGTGATTGTGGCGGATAATGGTTCCTCAGACGGATCGGTCGAAAGTGTTCGGAGCCAGTTCCCTCAAACCCGGGTTGTTGAAAACCGGGCCAATCTGGGTTTTGGCGGCGGGAACAATGCTGCCATCTCCGTGGCCCGAGGAGAATACGTGCTTATTTTGAATCCGGACACGATCATTCGCGACCGGGCTTTGGAAAAACTGGTCGCTTATGCCGACCGCCATCCTGAAGGGGGAGCGTTTGGCTGCCGGGTTCTAAATCCCGGACGGATCGCTTGCAACACACGGCACAACCGATTCCCACCGTCTGGCGATATCTTGATAGCGGCGCTCTGCTTGAGGCCGACTTGGTCAGCCTGTCAGATCGCTTCTCGCTGATACCTATCCGGGTTGGGACGGCAGAACCGAACAGCGGATTGGATTTCACGGCAGGTTGCTGCCTGCTCTTGCGAAGCGCGATTCTCAAACAAATCAGGGCTTCTTTGATGCGCGATTCTTCCACCAATTTGAGGATGCCGACCTCTGTTATCGGGTCTGGCGGTTGGGTAGTTCGGTCCTGTTTTTCCAGACGCGGAAATCACTCACGTTGGGGGGCAGAGGCGGGGAGGTTACCCGATTCAAGTGGTATTGGAAACGGAGAGGAGCAAATACAGGTTCTTCCACAAGTACCAAGGCAGAAGCGGAATCGCGAGGATCCGTTGCGTTTCGCTCATCGGATGCGGTCTGCGGTTTGCCGGATACACTTTGCTTCGCGGGTTAAATCGCGACAACGCCCTGGACGAAAAGGTAAAGCGATATCGGTTTCTTCTCAGTTGGCACTGGCGTCTCAACCCGATCCGCTTTATTGAGCAGGGGGAAGAGCCGGCGAGCGACTGCCCACCTCTGGGAGCAGTCGGTAACGTCGCGCCGCAGGCGTTCGATTCCGATACGCGGATGAAGCCGGGAGTTCCTGAAGTGGAGAACCGAATCAAGGTGAATTGATGAATCCGATAGGTCTCCTGATTCTCGTATTCCTGGTGTATGTGATAAGCACCGGCACTCGCCGTTCCGCGCTCGTCGCTGCCATGGCGGGGGTTTTGTACCTGACCCAGGGACAGGGATTCGACTTCTTGGGAATACACTTTTTTGCAATCCGGCTTCTTGGAATCGTCTTATTCGCCCGGGTTATTGCTCGACACGAGTTCTCGTTCTCCAAGTTGAACCGGATCGATCATGCCTTGCTGCTGCTTTACGGCTATACCGCCGTAGTCTATTTGCTTCGCTCCAAACTGGATGATTTGTCAATCGTCGCAGGCGCTTTCGACGCGGTCTTCTGCTACTTCGCATTCAGAGGATTGGTCCGGGGTGAAGAGGATTTGCGATGGTTGCTGAAAACGCTGGTTCTTCTTCTGATTCCTTACGCCTTGCTGGTCGCGTTTGAAAGCGCCAGGGGATACAGCGCATTTATGTTTATGGGTGGACAAACCGGGGGTTGGGAGCGCGACGGCGCCACTCGGTGTATGGGAAGCTTCCGGTATCCTGTGTCGTTAGGGGCTTTTGGAGCGAGCCTTTTGGCGCTATATGTCGCTCTCTGGCAATCGAAAGCAGACCGGCAGCGTGCCCTGTTGGGCATTGCGATCTGTATCTGGTTGATTTGGGCCAGCAATTCGGGCGGATCTTTCAGCGCGGCGGTGGCTGCGATTGGTGGCTGGACCTTCTGGTACATCCGCAAAGACATGCGGCTGGTAAGGTGGGCGATTGTTATCGGGCTGGCCATTCTTGCTTTCGTAATGAAGGCGCCGCTTTGGTATATCATTACGCATGGCCCGTTCGGTGGTGATAGCTGGCACCGGGCATATGTGATTGATGTGGCGATGCGCAACCTGGACAAATGGTGGTTCGCCGGAATGCCAATGGTCGAGACGAAAAGCTGGTTTCCTTATACCGTGAATGGAGGGGCAGACATTACCAACCAATACATTGCATTTGGGATTGCAGCCGGGATCGGCTCTATCATATTGTTTGTTTTTCTGATAAGTAGAGCGTTTGGGCAAATTGGAAGGGCCATGGTAAAATTGAAATTTGAGCCGCTCCGCAGCGGAAATAGCGTGTTTCTAGTCTGGGGACTGGGCGTCATGACGCTAGTCCACGTGGTCAGTTGGTTTGGAGTATCGTATTTTGACCAGATATATGTGGTTTGGTTTTTGGAGCTTGCCGCCACTGCTTCAATAACGCAGAACGTGCTTCAAAAGAGCCCCTCAGCCACGATGAGAAAAAGGCCCGTGAGCGGGCGTTTGGAGCCGGGGCAGGTATTAACTGCTCGGTAGGCGTGTCCAGGGGGGATGTATGTTCCTGGGCGGCTGGAGCTTGAAAGCAGAAGAAGGGCGGGCACGGAGGTTGCTTGCCAGTATTTATACCAACCCCAACAAATCATGGTAATTATAAGACTCCTAACTGCTTTCCTTCGAATCGCCTTTCTTTCTTTCCTCATTGCCCAGGTTAGCCAAGCCGCTACCTACTATATCGACTACTCCGGCGGCAGTGACAGCAACAGCGGCACTTCCAAGTCCAGTCCTTGGAAACGGTCCCCCGGTATGGCGGGCTTCAGCCATTCTTACTCCCACTCGGCTGGCGACCGTTTCATTTTTAAGGGGGGTGTGACCTGGCCGAAAACGTGTTTTACAATGACGATCAGCGTCGGAGGCAGCTCGGCGTCAAGCCGCGACTATTACGGGGTCGATCAAAGCTGGTATTCGGGAACGGGCTGGTCGCGCCCGGTATTCGATTTCCAGCAGAGCAGTTTGGGCGGCGCCGGCGTTTATTTCAACGGCGGATCCTGGCTTCAGTTCGATAACATTGAGCTGAAAAATTACCAGATTCTGGCAAACCCAAACAGCTACGGACCATCTTCCATCAAGATCTATGGGACCGGCGAGCTCATTATTTCCAACTGTTACATTCACGATTGGAACCAGCCTTCCCCGATTACGAGTGGCAGTGATGGGGCCGGCGGCGGAGGCGTCGCCTTCTACAGCGGGGGAAACATCGAGGTTACCTATTGTAAATTCGACCAGGCGGGGGTGTCGGGTAAATGCGGAGCGTCGGTTCGCAATGTGGGAAACGTGAATCACTGTGAATTTTCCAACACCACCCAGGGCGTTCTTGGCGGCGGCCTGATTAGTGACTGCAGCTTTCACGACTTTCCGGCCCCGAGTGATCCAGCCAGCCATTGCAACGCGATAGAAACGTTCAATATCACCACGGTGTATAACTCTGTGTTTTACAATCTCAGCTCGCAAACGGCGCCGATGTTGTTCAACCCGGACGCCATTCACCAGAAAGGTATTTCCAGAGTATACAATTGCGTCATGTGGAACACCGGAGGGCAGACGCCGATTTGTCTCGACGCTCAGAATGTGGATGCGACGGCGATGGCGGGCGAGTACCTGGAGGTATATAACTGCACAATATCATCCGGGGGTACGCCCATTCGTTTGGGCTACCGCACCTCTTCTCCGTTTGGAGGAATCACAGTGAAAAACTGCCATTTGATCACGAGTTCTACCCCGATCGGCTATAACAGTCCCGCCGCCGGATTTGGCAATGTCATCTCGCATGCGGAGAGCAATAACCTTGTCCAAACCGCAAGCCAGGCGGCATCGGCCGGCTACAACTCCAGTAATCTTTTTCAGCCGGTCAGCGGAAGCAGTTCCACGGTGAACGCGGGCACTCCAATCTCTTATTTTGCTTATGACCGGCTCAATCGGAGTCGTCCACAGGGCGGCGCCTGGGATGTGGGGGCTTACGAATATGGCGGTTCCGCTCCGGCGCCCACGGCAACTCCCACAGCTCTCCCGACGGCGACTCCCACTCCCACGCCAACGACGATACCAACTCCGACAGCCACGCCGACAGGGACTCCGACCACCTTAGGGTTATCTTTCAATTCTGCCGATGGAGTTATCACATCCCCTTTTACGGCCAGCGGAAACGGGATTGCCCAGGCTGTGGAAACCGTCGATCCGACGGTAGGCGGCAGTGCCGTGTACACTATTACTGTTCCTGCAACTGCGGAGTACGGCATCGTGACGGATGTAAACTGCCCTAACGAGGGCAGTAACTCATTCTTTGTTAACATCGATGCGGAGCCGACCACTCCGACCATGATCTGGGATGTCGCCGTGACAAACGGATTAGAACGGCGCACGGTCAGCTGGCGCGGAACCGGAACCGATACCGATGACGAGCTCCCTCAGAAAACATTCACGCTTACCCAAGGCACTCATCAGCTGATCTTGCGTGGACGCGAATCCGGCGCCGAAATTGATCACATTTTAGCTGGTCAAAACGCCGGCACCGCCGCAAAACCTTAGTGTCGGTCACTAAGAAAAGTCTGATTGCCCCCTCCTCCGTAAAAACGAGAAAACTGGCAAAAGAGCCTAAGCGCATTCCAGATTTGGAGTAAGTTTGGTTCAATGCTTTTGACGTCCCCTGTAAGCGGACGCCGTCTTCAAAGCACGAAAGGGCGATTTCCTTCGAATTTCGAGGTAAAATCCTAATATGTTTCTCCAATGCTATCGACTGTATGGCCGGCTGCGGGGTCGCCTGTTTACTGCTCTCTGTCGCGGCGAATTTCATCGTCTGGGACGCGGGAGCGTGTTGTTCCCGCCAGTCCGAATCGGAGGCGAGAAATGGATTGCGATCGGCAGGCAAGTATTTGTCGGACCCAATTCGTGGCTCCAAGTGTTCGAGCCGACGTCGGGAGATGAGACGCCCGTAATTACGATTGGAGACAAGACCTCGATCGTCGGCTCGTGCACAATCACTGCCGTCGAGCGTGTTGTGATCGAGCGGCGCGTATTGATGGCAGCCAACGTCTATATCTCAGACCATACTCATGCTCATACTTCGCGGGAAAAAGCGATCAAAGATCAAGGAGTTGCCAAAGTTTCGCCGGTCCGAATCTGCGAAGGAGCATGGCTTGGACAAAATGTCGTCATCTGCCCCGGAGTAACAGTCGGCAGAAATGCAGTCGTGGGCGCCAACTCCGTCGTGCGCAACGATGTTCCGGATTTTTGCGTCGCGGCAGGCGCGCCGGCAAAAGTGATTCGGCAGATCGATGAGCAATCCGTTCGGTCGCGTGAGTTGCTTGAAACCGTCTAAAATTATTTCGAGAACCATATCGCGCGTCCAACCGTGACGCGTTACCGTTCTTTACCGCTTCACGCTTTAACGCTTTCCAACCATGTGCGGAATAGCAGGTTTTTCATGGGCGTCGGACCGTCGGGCAGACGCCGGCCCGATTGTCGATCGGATGATTCGGTCGATCGAACACCGCGGACCCGATTCGGATGGGCGCTCCAGCGCATTGTTCTGTGAAGTCGGTTTTCGGCGGCTCTCCATCATCGATTTGGCCGAAGGCGATCAGCCGCTGACTAACGAGGACGGCTCGGTCCAGTGCTTCCTCAACGGCGAAATCTACAACTATCTCACGTTGCGGAAGGATCTCATCGCCCGGGGACATGAATTTCGAACTGCCTCGGACACAGAAGTCATTCCGCATCTTTACGAAGAGTATGGCAGCGATCTGTTTCGGCATCTGAACGGGATGTTCGTCATCTGCCTGATCGATCTGACAAAGCAGCAAATTCTGCTGGCTCGCGATCAGTTCGGCGTAAAGCAACTTTATTATGCCGAGACTTCTCGAGGCGTAGTCTTTGCCAGCGAGTTAAAGGCCATCCTTGCCTCAGGCTTGGTAAAACCCGAGATCGACGAATCGGCTCTTCTGTCCTACCTGACATTGTTTTACTGTCCGGAACCGCGAACCCTGGTTACCGGTGTCCGGAAATTACCACAGGGTTCGTGGTTAAAGCTGCAATTGGGAAGGGCGGGAGAGGTTCAGCGTTATGATGAGGTCCCAGTCAGTCCAGTTCGAGGAACCACGGATCTCGGCCAGGCGGCGAAAGAAACGAGAAAACTTTTGTGGCGAAGCGTGGAGCTCCAGCTCCAGGCGGATGTCCCGGTTGGCATCAGCCTTTCCGGCGGTATTGATTCGAGTGCAATTGCCTGCGCGGCGGTTTATCACCAGCTTCCCGGCACCGATCCGATTGCCCTGACCATCCATTGGCCCGACACGACACCCGATGAAGTGGCCAGCGCGACCGAACTCTGCAAGCATCTCGAACTGAAGCACGAGGTTTTGGAGATCCCGGTGAAGAATCTGTTGGACGAGCTGCCGCTGCTGGGCTGGATGAGCGATGAACCCGTGGCTGATCCCGCAATCTATTCGCAGTTCTGTATCGCGCGCGAGGCCTCCAACTACGTCAAGGTTTTGCTAAGCGGCGCCGGGGGAGATGAGCTGTTCGGCGGATACGGCTCTTATATGCTCTCGAAAAGATACGCCGCCTATAATGCTCTGCCCCGTGCGATTCAAAAATGGCTGCGGCCGTCGTTAGCCGGCAACTGGATGGATGGCGATTCGCTAGACGCCATGATAAGCTATCGTGACTCCCGGCTGGCCTGGCACAAATATGCCAAGAGCAATCTCACCCAAAAGGAACAACGGGAACTGGCCGATCATATTCCGGGGTCGCAAGATCCATTCGCGAATTTTGAGGCCCTGTTCGAGCGCTACCACCAGTACGATCCTGCCAACCAACAGATGCTGGTCGATTTCTATACCTATCTGCCCGAGCAGATACTGACGATGATGGATCGGGCTACGATGGCTGCCTCCATCGAAGGCCGAGTGCCGTTTCTCGATCCGGCCTTGGTGAATTTTGCGTTTTCGCTCACCGGCACGACAAAGATTGGGCCGGGTTTCGATGGGAAGCGTGTTCTCAAACGGGCAATTTCCAGGGACGTCAGCCACTCGGTCCTCCAACGAAAGAAGGCAGGTATGCCGTCTCCGTTTGTGAGCTTCCTGGTTGGGCACGTCGAAACCCTGCGCCGGATCCTGCTTTCGCCGGACAGCTATGTTTGCTCTGTTTTGCCGGAAAACTGGCTGCGGAAAATCACCGCGGACGCGCAGAGTGCGCGCGCCAATTTCCGGGTCCTTTACGCGATTGTTACTCTGGAGATCTGGCACAAGCTTTTCCTGCGAGACCAGCTTTATGAAAGGCCGGATATGAACACGGCCGATCTCTTCGAGATCCCGAAGGCTGCATTATCCGCGTCATTCTGAATGCAGTGAAGGATCCCATGGCAACTCAATGGATTGCGCAAAAGTCAGGCTACTTAATCAATCGAGCGTCGCTTGGCTTGAAAGAGCTTGTCCAGTTTGCCCGATCCCTCGGGGTGCTCTGGATGACTGTGAACGGTGCCGCTATTGGTCATTCCGAGCGATATGCCAGTCCGGCATCGGACCGAGGAATCGGGAGTCATGGGTGATGACTTAGGCGGTGCCGCAGCCTTTTTCGGCCAGACTTCTCGTGTTCACCCGTCAGAGGGATGACTGGATACCGAATTTTCGACCTATTCCTGTGAATGAATCAATGATTCCGGTGCTATTTATCGCCTATCATTTTCCTCCCGGCGGCGGCGCTGGCGTTCAGAGATCCGAGAAATTCGTCCGTTATCTCCCTTCTGAAGGCTTTCTGCCGATTGTTGTTACCGGGGCCGGCGCTTCCCCCGACCGCTGGACGCCGAGTGATGCCGGTCTGGGAAACGGATTTTTGTCGGATGTTCGGGTACTCCGGCCTGCCGATCCGATGCCGCAACTCAATGGAAATTGGAAGTCGCGGCTAGAGCGCTGGCTGGGAGCCCCCGACGGATTTTCCAGGTGGTGGGTTCAAACCGCAACCGGGCTTGCTGCGGGTCCAGCGATCCAGGTCGAACTGATTTTCTCGACAATGTCGCCTTTTGCAAGCGCACAGGTCGCCAGCCAAATCTCAGCCAAAACCGGGATCCCCTGGGTTGCCGACCTACGCGATCCTTGGGCTTTGGACGAGATGCAGATTTACCCGTCCTGGTTTCATCGTGGGACGGAATTGCGGCGGATGGAGCGATTGCTGTCGACAGCGTCGGCAATTATCATGAATACGCCCGAAGCAACAGCGGCTCTCCTGGAGGTGTTCCCAGGTCTGGAACAGCGCCTTGTGGCCACGATTACCAACGGCTACGATCCGGCTGATTTCGCCGGCGAACCCGTGCCTCGCCACGATAGCAAATTCCGGATTGTTCATACTGGATACCTGCACACGGATCAGGGCTTGGAGGTTCGGCGAAAGCGGCGCATCTATAACCTGCTTGGCGGAATCGAAGCCGAGGTCGATATTTTGACCCGCTCGCACGTGTTTCTCTTGCAGGCTCTGGAACGATGGACAGCGCGGCACCCCGAAGTTGCTCAAGATTTGGAAGTGGTTTTCGCCGGGGTCGCATCAGGCGCAGATAAGGCAGCGGCCCAGGATTCGAAGTTTGCTGGTCTGGTTCGGTTCACGGATTACATCTCTCATTCTGAAAGCGTCGCCCTGATTCGAACTGCCGACCTGTTGTTTCTGCCGATGCATAACCTTGCCACTGGAAGAAGGGCTCGAATTGTTCCCGGCAAAACCTACGAGTATATGGCGGCCGCGCGTCCGATTCTGGCGGCGGTCCCCGAGGGAGACGCTCGTGATTTCCTCGGGCAATCAGGACTGGCCCATCTTTGTCGGCCGGATGATGTCGAGGGAATGATCACCCAACTCGACCATGTTTATACCGCTTGGAAAGCCGGGGCGACTGCTGCCGCGCCCAATTGGGAATTCATAAGAAGGTTCGAGCGGCCGGAGTTAACGCGCCGATTGGCGCAGGTTTTTCACCAGGTTTTGAAATCCTCGCGTTCTTCTTTGGAGAGGCGAGCTCCGGAGAGCCTGCGAACATGAGCGAACACATCCTCGACGGCTCCGCAAAGTTCGACATTTCGGTGGTCGTGCCGACTTTCAACCGGAAGGAATCAATTCGAACCGTGCTGGAAGCGCTCGGTGATCAGACGCTCGCGCCCGACCGGTTTGAAGTCATTATAGTCAGCGACGGTTCGACCGACGGTACCGTGGACCTGATCCGGGGGTTACAGAATCGTGTTCGCCGTCTCCGGGTTCTCGATTTGCCTAACCGCGGCCCGGCTGCGGCACGGAACTCTGGTGCCCGCGCTGCCCGGGGGCGCTATCTGGCATTTACCGATGATGACTGCGTGCCGGCAAAAGACTGGCTCGAACAACTCGTGGGCGCCTTCGAGCGGACCGGTGCCGCGGCCGTGCAAGGGCGAACAACCACGGATCGATCGACGAAAACTCCTCTGACCCACCAGATCGAGATCGGCCGCCCGTGGCTGTCATCGATGTCCACGTGCAATGCCGGATATGACAAGCATGTTTTCGACCGAGTTGAAGGATTCGATGCGGCCTTTCGCTTTGCCCATAACGAGGATCGGGATCTGGTATGGCGGGTGGAGGAGCTCGGTCCGGTGGTGTTTGCGCCAGAGGCGCACATCGTCCATCCACCGCGTCCGGATCGCTTCTGGAGGATCGCCCGCCGGGTCAAAGTCTTTGAAAGCGATTTCCTGCTTTATTACAAAAATCCGGCTAAGTATCGGAAGTATGTCAGCCCATCGCCGTGGTTCACGATTTACTGGCTGGTTTTCGTCGTCCAGCAGTTAGGCGAGTTAAAATCGAACTGCCGGTACTTGATCAAGTCGTTCCGGCCTTTGCAATTCTTCACTGGCCTGGCCCTCGTTTTTGCGAGATGGTTTTACCTGCTCCGATTTTTCCCGACCTATCTCAAGGCCCGGATATTCTACCAGTCGCCTGCGTCGCAAATTCAATCTAAGGAAGTGACACCGCCGAAACAAACCGGGGTCGCGGAAGCAAAATGATTCGGCTGAACGATCGCCACACCGGAAAAACCAGGGCCGATTCTTGAAGACAGCACGCATTCTTTATCTCGCCCCGTATCGTCCTGACGGGCCCGCCTGCGGTCCCCAGGTCCGTGCTGTGGGCATTGGCCGTGCCTTGAAAGAGATCGGGGACGTGCACTTCGTGGTCGCGGGATTGGAGGAGGGCGATTCGTCTTCGATGTCCGCCGAAGCAGCGGAATTTCCAATCGATCGCTACATGCCGCTACAACCGGCTTCTCGCGGTGGTCTCGTTTCGAGGATCGGCCGCGCTTTCAATCCGAGAACGGTCGATCCTTACGGGCATCGGGTCCATCCCACGGACGCGCTCTGGCTATGGGAGTACCTGGCCCAGTTCGACCTGGTCTGGTTGCATAATTTGCGAACGCCGAATGCATTCCAGCGCTGGATATGGCCGAATTCGGTCATGGATCTGGACGATGTCTCCAGCACCTTCTTGCGGGCGCAATCCATGAACGGCGCGAATCTCAAAGAACGCTTTCGGTGTCGGGTCCGTTCTCATTTGGTCGCCCGAAGTGAGCGTTTACTAAGCGAGCGTTTCACTGTGGTCAGCGTTTGCAGTGAAGCCGACCGTCGTTACCTTCAGCTGCCCGGCCCGGTTCATGTCATTCCCAACGGCGTCGACCTGCCTGACCGTGAGCCGGTTCGTCGGCCTGCTGATCCTCCGCGGATAGGTTTTATCGGCAATTTTGAATATGCGCCAAACGTGGAGTCAGTCAGATGGTTTGCCGAAAAATGCTGGCCTCAAATCAAGAGAGACATTCCGCAAGCGACGCTTCGGCTGGTGGGACGGTTAACCGACGGCGCACTCAAGCCGGACGGTCCGGAGATTCACGGCCTCGGCTACCTGGACGATCCGACCGATGAAATCGCAAGCTGGTCCCTGATGATTGTGCCGGTGCAAGTTGGGGCGGGGACCCGGGTTAAGATTGCGGAGGGTTTGGCCAGAAAGGTTCCGATTGTGACAACCTCGATAGGCGCCCACGGCTATGATGTTCGCACTGGAATGGAAATGCGGATTGCGGATTCGCCGGAAGATTTCGCCGCGGCATGTCTGACAACGATTGCCGATCCGGCGGCAGCAGCTCAGATGGCGGAACGAGGCTGGCTCCGGTTTCAGAGTGAATGGAGCTGGAATGCCATCCGGCCGCGGATTTGGGCGGCGGCGGAGGATTGCCTGCGCCGGAGCGGACATGATAGGCTTTCTGAAGCATGGCACACCAGGCCTCTATCCGCATAGATTCGCTCGGCCGATCAAGTGCTTCTTCGCGTCGGAATTCGATCGGGGAGGTGAACGCTGCTTTCGGGAACTGCCCGGTTTTGGCCGAGATTTATCGCAGAGGGGAGGTTGTGCTGCCATCGGGCAAAATCGTGTCGGTTGACGCTAATGGAATGCCGCAAACCGAAGCGGCGCGGCTCTATGACATTGTCTGTGCGGAAAAGCCCCGGTTGACCCTTGAGGTCGGCCTTGCTTTTGGCCTCTCCGCCCTGTGCATTTGTCAGGCGCTGGCAAATGCGGGTTCTGGACGCCACATCGTAATGGACTCGTCGCAATCCGATTTCGAAAACGCTGGATTGCTTCACCTGGAACGCGCCGGTCTTCGCAACCTTGTCGAATTTTATGAAGAATCGTCGCATCGGGTCCTTCCGCGACTGGAGGCGGCCGGGGTGGCCTTGGATTTCGCTTTCATTGACGGAAGTCATCTATTTGATTTCACTCTTCTCGAATTCTTTTACATCGATCGGATGCTGAAGCCGGGTGGTTTGATTGTTTTTGACGACATGTGGATGCCATCGATCCGCAAGATTGTTCGGTACGCGGTAACGAACCGGCGCTACAATGAGGAAATTCTGTATCCCGACAACGGTCCCATTCGTAACGCCGGGCGGCGGATCAAGCGACTGGCGCGCGGCCTGAAGGCAGTCCCCGAGGTGCTGGGGTTCGCCCTTGCCGGTGAAGGACGGGAAGTTTTCGTGCACGAAGTCGCTATGCATCGGCCGGAAGGGATGGCAATGATCCGGAAAACGAGAAATGACGATCGGGACTGGAGATTTCACGTCGACTTTTGAGGACGCCATGGAACGGGTCGATGCAATTCGTGGCGGTGGGCAAGCAGTTTGACCTGGAGGCTGTTACCCGGTTCATTTCCTGCTAAGGTAGGGTGGGTGACCGGCTTTTTGCTCAGGCATCCCGTGTTTTCCGCAAGCTGCCTCTATCGGAAACTCATTCCCAAAGAGAGAATGACCGCGGCAGAACTTGGCGAGGCATTGCAAACTGGATTTATCATGCTGGGTTTTCCAAATGTTCTGCGGAACCTTGAAACGGCCGACCCGTCACCGGCCTCTCCGGCGATGAATGGAGCGGTCTTGATTCCGTCATCTGGTTTTCCTTTATGAGCGACATCGCGATTCGGGTGGAGGATCTCGCAAAGCGATACGTCCTCGGGCATCAGTCGGCCCGGGGCGACGGACTGCGGCACGCCATCGAGCGTGGCATCCGCTCTCCGCTATCCTGGGCGCGCTCCAGCTTTCGACTAAACGGGACCAAGAAGGAGGAGTTTTGGGCTCTCCAGGGAATTAACGCCGAGATCAAAGTCGGCGAGGTTGTGGGAATTATCGGCCGGAACGGCGCCGGCAAATCGACCTTTCTGAAAATCATTAGTCGAATTACCGAACCGACCAATGGCCGGATTCATATCCGAGGGCGTGTGGCCAGCCTGCTCGAAGTCGGGACCGGGTTTCATCCGGAACTTACCGGGCGCGAGAATATTTTTCTCAATGGTGCAGTCCTGGGTATGAGCCGGGCGGAAATTAAACTGAAGTTCGATGAGATCGTTGCCTTTTCCGGAGTGGAAAAATTTATTGACACCCCGGTGAAACGTTACAGCAGCGGGATGTACGTCCGCCTCGCCTTTGCCGTGGCCGCGCATTTGGAGCCGGAGATTCTGGTGGTGGACGAAGTTCTGGCGGTGGGCGACGCGGAGTTTCAAAAGAAATGTCTGGATAAAATGGATTCGGTTGGACATTCCGGTCGCACCATCCTGTTCGTTTCTCATAACATGCAGGCCGTTACCCGTCTTTGCAGCCGCTGCATTCTGCTGGAAAACGGAAAAGTCCGACTGGATGGCCCATCCCAGCGCGTAGCCAGCGCCTATTTGACCTCCGGATTCGGCACCAGCTCGATGCGGGAATGGCCCGACCTGGCAAAAGCCCCCGGAGACGAAGTCGTGCGGTTACGCGCGATTCGGGTGCGAACCGAGAACGGCGAACTTTCCGATACCTTCGATATCCGGAGGCCCATTGGAGTGGAGATCGAATACGATGTGTTGGCGCCGAATCATTTATTTCACCCGCACTTCGGGGTTACCAACGAAGATGGGACCCTTGTTTTCGTGGCCCAGGACGTCGATCCCAAATGGCGGGCCCGCCGAAGACCAGTCGGACATTACACCAGCACCGGTTGGATCCCCGGTAATCTGCTGTCGGAAGGCGCGTTTTCGGTCTGGCCCAGCATCATGACCCTCGATCCCGAAGTGCTCCGGGCGGATGCCCGCGACGCCATCCTTCTTCGGGTAGTGGATTGTCTCGAGGCCAAGGACACTTCCCGCGGAGAATATCCCCGGCCGATTCCCGGACTCGTACGGCCCATGCTCCATTGGGAGACCAATTACGAACCGGAAACTGCTTCCCGGAAAGGAAACCATTCCCAGCTCTGTCTATGAAGGTCGTAATACTCGCCGGCGGCTTCGGCACCCGGATCAGCGAAGAAAGCGCGGTCAGACCAAAGCCGATGATTGAGATCGGTCACAAGCCGATTCTCTGGCACATCATGAAAATTTATGGGGCGCACGGCCTAACCGATTTCGTGCTCTGCTGCGGTTACCGGGGAGAAATAATAAAAGACTATTTCGCGAACTATTTCCTCTATAAATCGGACGTCACATTCGATCTGGCCCAAAACAAGATGGAAGTGCATCGGCACAAAGCCGAGCCATGGAAGGTCACTTTGGTCGATACCGGAGACAAGACCATGACCGGCGGCCGGATAAAACGGGTCCAACCGTATCTGGATAACGAACCGTTTTGCCTGACCTACGGGGATGGCGTTTCCGATGTCAATATTTCGGAGCTGATCAAGTTTCACCGGAGCCAGAAAAGATACGCGACGTTGACCGCGGTCCAGCCCCCGGGACGTTTCGGCGCTTTTACTTTGGAGAAAGAACAAACAGCCATCGGCTCCTTCCGCGAGAAACCGGAGGGGGACGGGGCCTGGATTAACGGCGGCTTTTTCGTCCTGCAACCGGAAGCGTTGGATTATATCGCGGGCGATGGGACGGTTTGGGAAAAAGAGCCGATGGAGCGTCTGGCTAACGAAGGGCAGCTTTCGGCGTTTCGGCACACCGGGTTCTGGCAGCCGATGGACACCATGCGCGACCGGATGTATCTGGAAGGGCTTTGGGCGGAAGGAAAAGCGCCCTGGAAGGTTTGGAAAGAGGAACGGTGAAGCGCGCGCGAGGAACACGGGGTGGGTGCGATCGAGCGCCGGCCCCTTCCACCCGATTCTTCGGTCCGAGACCGGACTGGCATAGCTCAGAATGACGGCTAAGAGGCTTTTATGATGCTCGTCACCCGCAATATGTACTCACGCTCTCTTTCCCGTCATCCTGAGCGGAGCGAAGCGAAGTCGAAGGATCGGGCGCGAGAGCAGGGAAGCCCGTGACACCCGATCCCTCACTGCGTTCGGGATGACGGCAAAGGGGCGCGGGGATGTTAGACGATGAAGGATGGATTTGTTTACATCATGGCGAGCGTGTCCCACGCCTTTTACGCGCCTGCTTCGATGCGTCATCCTGAGCCCCGAACGTTTCGGGGTCGAAGGATCGGGTGGGAGAGCGCAGAAGCCCGAGATACCCGATCCCTCACTGCGTTCGGGATGACGGCAAAAGAGCGCGGGGATGTTAGACGATGAAGGATGGATTTGTTTACATCATGGCGAGCCTTACGCGCACCTTATATATTGGGGTTACGAACAGCTTAACGACGCGGGTATCCCAACACCAGAATGGTGAAATCCCGGGATTCACTAAACGCTACCAGATTAGCCGCCTGGTTTACTTCGAGCACTACGATGATATCCGTGATGCCATCGCGCGTGAGAAGCAGTTAAAGGGATGGCGTCGATTCAAAAAGAACGCGCTGAACCCTGACTGGAAAGACCTGACTGATTCGCTTTTTGAAGAGGAGCCGGTTGGCTTGACGATGCCGGCCAAGCCCCTTCCACCCGATTCTTCGGTCCGAGACCGGACTGGCATAGCTCAGAATGACGGCTAAGACGCTTTTATGATGCTCGTGACCTGCGATATGTTCTTGCGCTCCCTTTCCCGTCATCCTGAGCGGAGCAAAGCGAAGTCGAAGGATCGGGTTGGAGAGCTCGAGGGCTCGAGGCAGGGAGCCCTTACACCCGATTCTTCGCCATGCTCAGAATGACGGCAGAAACGGCCGAGCTTTATTCATGAGCAGCTATGATTTCCTGATCGTTGGCGGCGGCATCGTTGGGCTGTCCACCGCCTTGTCGTTAGGGCGCCGCTTTCCCACGGCCCGAATTGTCGTTTTGGAAAAAGAACAACAGTGGGCCGCGCACCAAACCGGGCACAACAGCGGAGTGATTCATTCCGGAATTTATTACAAACCGGGCAGCCTGAAAGCTCGCATGGCCCGGGATGGGAACCGGTCCATGATCGAGTTTTGCGTCGAACACGGGATCGATCACGAAGTCTGTGGGAAAGTGATTGTGGCAACCGAAGAGGAAGAGTTGGCCCGGCTTGAGCAGCTTTTCCGGAGAGGGACGGAGAACGGGGTTGTCGTGGAAAAACTGGCTCCGGAAGCCGTCCGTGAGGTCGAGCCCCACGTGCGGTGTATCGCCGGCCTGCGAGTGCCCGGGACCGGAATTGTCGATTACAAGCAGGTTTGCCGTAAGCTCAAACAGCTCATCGAAGAGCAGGGCGGTTCGCTTGAGCTTGAGCAAAAAGTGGAGAGGATAACGAGTAGCGGCCAGGAAAAAATTGTAACCACCCGGAAGGGTGAATTTCGGACGCGGTTTTTGATAAACTGCGGCGGATTGCACAGCGACCGGCTGGCCCGTTTGGGCGGGGTCAACCCGGCGGCGAAAATCGTCCCATTTCGCGGCGAATATTATGAATTGACGCCGGAGAAAAGATTTCTGGTGAAAAATCTCATCTATCCGGTGCCCGACCCGGCGTTCCCGTTTCTGGGAGTCCATTTTACCCGGATGCTGGATGGCTCGATCCACGCCGGACCGAATGCCGTGCTTAGTTTGAAGCGGGAAGGATATCGGAAGACCGACATTAATCTTTTGGATCTGGCCGAGGTCCTCACTTTTTCCGGTTTCTGGAAGCTTGCCCACAGACACGCCAGGATGGGATGGGAGGAGATTGTTCGTTCGTTCAGCAAGGCCGCTTTCGTCCGCAGTCTTCAGCGAATGATTCCGGAGGTGCAACCGGACGACGTCGTTCCGGCGCAGGCCGGGGTCCGGGCCCAGGCCCTGATGAAGGACGGCAGTCTGGTGGATGACTTCCTTATTTTACGGGATCGCCAGGCTCTCCATGTATGTAATGCGCCGTCGCCGGCGGCCACGGCTTCGCTCGAAATTGGCAAAGCCATTACCGCTCAAGTGCCGGAAATTGCGTTGCCTCGAAGCATAAGCTTTGCTGCTGTCTGATCAGGATTCATGAAAGTACTCATTACAGGAACGGAAGGTTATCTGGGTTCGCTTCTGGCGCCGCTTCTTATGCGCCGAGGAGACGAAGTAGTCGGGGTCGACACCGGTTTTTACAAGGCAGGCTGGCTTTATAATCCAGCTACGCCAACGCCAAAGACGTTAGCCAAAGACATTCGACATCTCGAAGTTGGCGATCTGCGGGGATTGGATGCGGTTGTTCATATGGCTGAGCTGTCAAACGATCCAACCGGAGAGTTGGCCCCGCATATCACTTACGAAATCAATCACCACGGCTCGGTGCGCCTGGCTCAACTGGCCAAAAATGCCGGAGTGCGCCGTTTCGTTTACATGTCTTCTTGCAGCGTTTACGGCCTGGCCAGCGACGGCGACGTGACCGAAGAATCGCCGGTTAATCCGCAAACCGCTTACGCCATCTGTAAAACTCTGGTGGAAAAGGATGTGAAGAATCTGGCCGACGAAACTTTTTCTCCTGTTTTTTTCCGCAACGCCACCGCGTTTGGCGCTTCGCCCCGGCAGCGTTTCGATCTGGTGGTAAACAATCTGTGCGGCCTGGCCTGGACAACAAAGGTAATCAAAATGAGCAGCGACGGCACCCCCTGGCGGCCTCTTGTTCATGGTCTGGATATTTGCCGCGGAATCCAATGCGCCCTGGATGCTCCGGTCGAAGCCATCCACAATCAGATCTTCAATATCGGCGATTCGAAACAGAATTATCGCGTTCGACAGATTGCCGATATCATTGGCGACATCTTTAAGGGATGCGATATCAGTTTCGGATCCAGCGGCAGCGACAACCGAAGCTACCGCGTCTCGTTCGAGAAAGCAGCCGGCGGGCTGCCCGGTTTTCGGTGCCAATGGGACGTGGAAAAGGGCGCCCGGCAATTCCACGAATTGTTCCAGCGCATCGATCTTACCTCCGATCTTTTCAATCACCGGGGATTCACCCGCCTCAAACAGTTGGAGTATTTGATCCGGACCCATCAAATCGATAAAGACTTCTATTGGACTAACGGGTTCTGAGATAGAGGCGGCGCCATGATATTTCACGAAACCGAGCTTGCCGGCGCTTTTGTGGTCGAGCTGGATAAGAAAGAAGATAACCGGGGCTTCTTCAGCCGGGCCTTTTGCGCGCGGGAATTTGCCGAGCACGGTCTGAAATCGCAGGTGGTGCAGGCAAACCTTTCCTATAACCACACCAAGGGAACAATTCGCGGCATGCATTACCAACTGCCTCCGGCCACCGAGCCCAAATTCATTCGCTGCATTCGAGGCGCGATCTGGGATGTTATTATAGATATGCGGCCGGAATCGCCCACTTACCTCCGGCACATCGGGTTGGAGCTGAGCGCCGAGAATCGCAGGGCCCTCTACGTGCCGGACATGTTCGCCCATGGCAATCAGGCCCTGACCGACGGGGCCGAGCTTCTTTACCTGGTGGGCGAATTCTACACCCCGGGTTACGAGCGGGGAGTTCGATACGACGATCCGGCAATAGGGATTGAGTGGCCGGTCCCGGTTACGATTGTGAGCGACAAAGATGCGAGCTGGCCATTGCTGGGAGTGGAAGAACGGAGGGGCGAGCTCCCGCGAGCCCGTCCATGAGGCGCCGTAGAAAATGATCATCGTCGATAACGCGTTGAAAGCGCGCGCAGCCGCGGGTAACCCGATCCAAGTGGGAATGATCGGGGCCGGCTTCATGGGGCGGGGAATTGCCAACCAGATTGTGAATTCGGTGCCCGGCATGCGACTGGCGGCGATCGCCAATCGGACCGTGGAACCGGCAAAGCGCGCCTATCTGGAAGCGGGTCCGGCCGTTCCGATCGCGGTTCAGACCGCCGATGCCATCGACGACGCGATTAGCCGCGGGGAATACGCTGTTACGGAAGACCCGATGGCGGTGTGCCAGTCGGAAAAGATCGACGCAATTATCGAAGTCACCGGCGCGGTCGAGTTTGGAGCCCGAGCGGTCTGGGAAGCGATCAAGCACCGGAAGCATGCGATTCTGATGAACGCCGAGCTAGACGGCACCATTGGTCCAATTTTGAAGGTCCATGCCGACAAGGCCGGAGTGGTTTTCAGCGGATCGGATGGGGATCAACCTGGCGTCCAGATGAATTTGTATCGTTTCGTCCGGGCGATCGGGTTGACGCCGTTGTTGTGCGGGAACATTAAAGGCCTGCACGATCCGTATCGCAATCCCACGACCCAAAAAGGTTTTGCCGAGAAATGGGGCCAACAACCGACCATGGTGACCAGCTTCGCCGACGGCACCAAAATCTCATTCGAGCAGGCCATAGTGGCCAACGCCACCGGCATGCAGGTCGCCCGGCGCGGCATGTTAGGCTTGAACTTCCAGGGGCACGTCGATGAATTGACCCAAAAGTACGATGTCGAGGAGCTGACGAGGCTGAATGGGATTGTGGACTACGTGGTGGGGGCGAAGCCGGGGCCGGGTGTTTTTGTCCTGGCCACGCACGATGATCCCAAGCAGCGCCATTATCTGAACCTTTACAAGCTGGGGGAGGGCCCGCTATACAGCTTCTACGTGCCGTATCACCTGTGCCATTTCGAAGCTCCGCTTTCGGTCGCTCGCGCAGTTTTGTTTCGCGATGCGGTGCTGGCGCCGTTAGGCGGCCCACGGGTGGAGGTAATCGCTGCGGCCAAGATTGATCTCAAGCAGGGGCAGCAGATCGACGGGTTGGGCGGCTACATGACCTACGGACTGGCTGAGAATGCCGTGGTGGTCCAGCGGGAGAATCTTCTTCCGATTGGACTGGCCGAAGGTTGTCGCTTGAATCGTGATATCGCGAAGGACCAGATCTTGACGCGTGACGACGTGGTATTGCCCGGAGGCCGTCTTTGCGATCGATTGCGTGCCGAACAAGATCGTTTGTTTACCGACAACCGCGACACGGTGCCGGGCGACAAGTCAGAGTCAACTCAGGGCCGTTTCATAAAGGCAGGGCCGCGGCTTGGCGAACACCTGGCCGATTGGGAAATGGGCGGAATTGCGTCGTAAAGCGCGGCAGCTGCGTTAGGCGAAGAGAAAGCGGATTTCAGCAATGGAGCCAAAGGTTTCCAACTTCACTGGAGTATGGAGATTCGATGCATTTATCGTGATCGCGCTGACGTGCATATTGGGTGTCGGTTTCACCTTAGTCTCGCAAGGCTATTATGAGGAGGGCGACGAAGGGGTTTATCTTATCACATTCCAGGTGATAAACCTCGGGAAGCGTCCCTACCTGGATTTCTTCTTTTTTCATGGCCCAACCTACGTGTACACCAATGCCGCCTGGCTATGGCTGTTTGGTGGCGGCTGGCGCAGCGCCCATTTGCTATCTGCTTTGCTGACCTGCGCCTGCGCAGCAATGATGAGCGCATTCTTTTTCCACCGAGCTGATTCCCGCGGCTGGCGAATGACGCTCGCGATTCTTGCGGCGCTGCTTTTGCTTGCCAACGTGGTTACGATTCGCTGGGGTATAATCGCCCAGCCTTACGGATGGTGTATCGCAGTGATGTTCGCCGGATTTCTGCTGACCGTGCGCGCGGTTGAACGTGCCGCATTTTCCGCAATCTGGGCTGGCCTTACATCGGGTCTGGCAGCCTCTGCATATTTGTTGACCGGACCGATGCTCCCGGTTTTGTTTTTCTGGATCGCAACCCAAGTTGCTAAAGCCGAACGGAAAAAAAAGTGCATCCAATTTGCGGCCGGAACCGGGCTTGGCTTCCTACCGTTAGGCCTTTTCGCGGCGATGGCACCGAAACAAACGGTGTTGGATGTGGTCGTCTATCATCTTACCGGCCGGTTTAAGGCCCCGCTGTGGCCGGGTCAAGGGGTCATTCCTACTCTGACTGGATGGCTTCACTCATCGCAGGGAGTGCTCCTCGTTCTGCTCAGCCTAATCGGAGTGATTTACGCTTTTGGAAAATCTTCACAGGGCCAGTCGCTGAATCGCCCGATGCGGCTTTCGGCGCTTATAACCCTGTGCGTGGGCATTGTTATCTGTAGCGTCAGGCCCACTTTCCCTCACTACTTCATCTTGATTATTCCGTTTGTAACCATTCTCGCGTGCTACGGTGTATATGCCATCGGCAAGCGGATCTGCTCAGGTTGGCAGCCGATCTGGGTTGTCCTGATCATCGTTGGCATTTTTGCGTACGAGGCCCGAAAAACCATCAGAGAACAGCTTGCCGTTCGGGGCAAAAGCTGGCAGGAAATTGAAGAGGTCGCGGAGTTTATTAACCGTACCGTTCCAGACCATTGCCCAATCTATGCCGACGATGCAGCGATTTATGCAACGGCCAAACGAGTTCCGCCTTCGGGTCTGGAAAATAATTACTCCACCTTCCTGTCGTTTGGGCCTGAGACAAGCAAATTGCTTCACGTAGTTTCGCAGCACGAAATCGATGACATGACCAAAAGCGGCCGTTTCTGCGCGGTGGTGACTTGGTCGAGGGAACGCGCGGAAGCGCTTCAGCTCGGTTCCTTGTACAAGCAGAGCAGGGACTTTCGGGGTCATCTCGTATTTTGGGACTGGGCTGGTCCATTGCACCAGCCCTGATTCACAACTGGAAAGTTTCAGACTTTTCCGATCGCGGATCGCGCCTAGCCTCAGTTTTGACCGGCGGACGACGGCTGATGGCGAGTGATGCGGGCTACGAAAGAATTGAATTCCGAGAATCGAAAACAAAACAATGAAGATTTTCAATCTGAGAGCCGAACAATCTGGAGCGATAACCAGATTTCTGGCGACAGCGACTTGGGAAGAATCGAGTCGCCAGCCGGTTGACCTTTTCTTCGAGATTCCTACCGAGTTCGGAAAAGATCTTTCAGCTAATCCGAACGCTTTTTTGGTCGGCGCGCTGGTCTCCGCCATGGAAGCCGGCGAAAGAAGGATCGCAATTGAGGGAGAAGTCTGCCCCCGTCTCGGCTGGGGATTACTGGCGTTTGTCGATCTGCTTCGGCATTGGTATGGGAGGGAAAAGGCCATTGCCATCGAAGCAACGGCATGGTGCAGTGAAGCAACCCGAGCGACGCCGCGAGCGGGGGTTTTTCTTTCGGGAGGGATCGATTCGTTAGCCACCCTGCGTCGAAATTGTCTGCTCTTTCCGAGGACTCATCCAGACTCTCCGCGTGATGCCGTGTTGATCTACGGAATCAACTTTGATTCGGATGATTCTCCCGCCACCTTCGCTCGCGCGGTCGAGGAATTGCGAGTGGTGACGGAGGATGCCGGCGTCAGCTTGATTCCAGTTTATACAAATCTGCGACGAGACTTAAACAGGGATGGAAAGTTTTACATGGAAAAAAACAACG
Organism: uncultured Verrucomicrobiae bacterium; assembly: GCA_963728975.1. Taxonomy (GTDB): domain Bacteria; phylum Verrucomicrobiota; class Verrucomicrobiia; order Chthoniobacterales; family UBA10450; genus DATFCK01. The sequence goes on along the minus strand of CAVSMF010000005.1, from coordinate 217,250 downwards.
GCGCTCTGCTCGCCGCTGTCGCTCATGCTCTGCATGGTCGCCTCACCGCCATGACGGTCGCTTCGACCCATGACATCCCTCATCTCAAACCTTGGGGGACTCATCCGCTGTTGGAGCCTCATTGCAGCAGTTTCGACCTGTGTATCCACTTTGATGGGATCGATCTCTCACGCTTGGCCAAGACCAAACTGGTGGCGGAATGGGAGACCGCGCTCCAGAACATCAAAGTCTGCCCTTCGCAATGGCCGGGACAAAACTGCAGCCGGTGCGAAAAATGTCTGAGAACCATGTTGGCTCTGTTGATTATGGGAGCCTTGGAGCGAACAAGTGCATTTTCGGGTAAAGATGTCTCCGAAGAACAGGTTCGAAGCATCAAAGTGGGGAGAGAGTATCATTTCTCCTACGCAGAACTGCTCGGACCGCTGCGAGCAATCGGTCGCCACGATCTCGTCCGCGGTCTCGAGGCGTTCATGGCCCGAGAACGTGGCGAAGTCGGTTGGCTGGGGCCGATCAAGCGAATTGATAGAACCTGCTTCAACAACAGCTTGCGTCTACTGAAACGAAATCTCGTGAACGGAGCTTTTTCTCAGACGAGATACGGAAACTAAACTGCTATGTGCGGGATTTTTGGATTTGTCTGGCACCGGTCGGAGGCCGTCCCGGCGGAAGATCGTCTTCTTGAGACCGCGACGTTGATACGGCACCGGGGCCCGGACGGACATGGAATCTTTGCCGCCCCGGGCGTCGGCCTGGTTCACACCCGGCTGTCGCTGATCGATCTGAATGAGCGCAGCAATCAGCCGTTCTGGGACCGTCAGCACCGTTACTGTCTTGTTTACAACGGTGAGATTTACAACTTCCAGGCGCTCCGCGATCAACTGGCCAAGAGCGGCGTCGAATTTCGCACTACCTGCGATACCGAGGTGCTCCTGGAAGCATTGCTCAAATGGGGACCGGAAAAGACTCTACCGAAATTGGAGGGGATGTTCGCCTTCGCTCTCTATGACACAAAGGAAGCGGTATTGCTCCTGGCCCGGGATCGCTACGGCATCAAGCCGCTCTTTTTGGTCGACCGGGAGGATCAGTTTGTTTTTTCATCGGAGATTCGGGCACTCCGCCCCTGGATCGATTTCGAACCGGATATTCCCTCGATTTCGTCCTTCCTTTCCGGATTCAGCGGTCCCACCCTAAAAGGCACCTTCCTCAAGGATGTAACCTACCTTCAACCGGGGACCTTCGTTACGATCAAACGGGGAAGCAGACCGGAGTACCGTTCCTTTTTCCGGCTCACGGAATTTATCGACCCGGCCATGACCGAAGAGTTGGGCCGGTTGAGCGATGCCCGGCGAATCGATCGGCTGGATGAATTGCTCCATGCCAGCGTCAAGGCTCACCTCTTGGCGGATGCTCCGGTCGGCTCGTTATGCAGCGGCGGCATCGATTCCTCGATCATCATTGCCATCGCCAAGCATTACCACAATAACCTGGCCATCTTTCATGCCAATGTCGTTGGGAAGCTCAGTGAATACGACGCTGCCGCCACCCTGGCCAAACACCTGGACCTCGACATCAAGTCGGTGGATATCCGAAGCCAGGATTTCCTGGAACGTATTCCCGAGACTATCGACCATTACGGTCTGCCATTTTATCCGCGTCCGCATTCGATCCCGTTTCGCATGGTGTCCGGCCTGGCTGCGGCAAACGGCGTAAAAGCGTTGCTCTCGGGAGAGGGGGCCGACGAATGCTTTCTAGGCTACACCTATCTTGCCCCCGATATCCGCAAGTGGCTTCGCCCGTTGGGTTTCCCTCGGCAGTTGCGGCGCTGGCTCCGGGCCCGGTCGAATGTCAAGGACAGCGCCTACGCCGGCCTGATTTACGTCGGCGGACTAAACCCGCACCTGAACTCCGACCTGATCCTCGCGATGCAAAATCGTTTCGAAGTTCTGCAGGAAGCGCGCGATGTCCGGCGGCAGCTCGCCTTTCCGAAAACGGGCAAACAGCGATTGGGCCTGCTCCAAAGCTTTGATTTACTCCATTACAACCTCAGGTCCGCCCTTTTGCGGAACGACCTGATGGGCATGACCGCAAGTATCGAGGCGCGTTTTCCGTTCCTGGACAATAATCTGGTCCGGGCCGCTCTGAATCTCCCTTACAACACCAAAATTCGTTTCTCCTCGAGCGCGCGCGACCCGGGCCATCCCTTTTTCGCCGATAAATGGCTGGTCCGAAAGGTGGGCGAACGCTACCTGCCCGAAAGTCTGACTCGACGCGAGAAAAAACCGTTCTGGGTGGACGCTTACGGTGAAGGCCGGCTGATCATTAAGAACGAGTATTTTGCGAACTCATTCATCCAGGAACTTTTCAACCTCTCCTCGGGCGAGACGACATATTTTGTGGAGCAGGCCAGTCATGATCTGCGGGTAAAACTAATGCAGCTGGAAGTTTGGGCGGAGGTTTGCCTGCGGGGATATCCCCACGAAACGAGCCTCAACCGGCTCAAGAAACATGTATCGATCGCAAATGCCTGACCGATCCTGGGGAAGATATCTGCTTCAGCTGGCTGCCTGGAGCAAATTTAAGCCTCTTCAAAGATGGAGCCGCCGCCGGCTTGTGGTCCAACCGGAGCCATTTACGAATCTCGACAACGCGATCCATATCGTGTTCGGCGGTGATGTAAACTTCGACCCAACCATCCGGCAAATGTGGAATCTCGGGTTGTATCGGTTTCGATCGAAAAACAGACGGCGCACCTTTGTAGAAAAAGTCCGGCGAAAGATTTGGAACAAGTTTATTCAGCCGCTGCTTTCGCCCGAGTACAGCTCCACCGCAGTCGACTCGGCCTTTGACGAGCTTTCCATCGAAAAACCAAACCGGGAACATCTGGTTCCCGACTATTTCGCCCAGGGAACCCGTCCCGCAGAAGTCGATTGGACGACGGTGGCCACCGACTGGGATTTTCCTTTTCGCAAAATTTCTTCTTTTCTTCGGAGTAAGGACCTTGTGGTGGTGAATCTGGAAACGCCCTTAACGAGCCACGCGCGGCATAACGGCCTTTTTAAAAGCGATCCGCAGTATGCCGCGGCCATGAAACGGGCCGGGATAAGCGCAGTCGATTTGTCGAACAACCATATCTTCGATGCCGGCGAAGAGGGCTTTTACGATACTATCGCTCATCTTAAACAGGCGGGTATCGACTGCATTGGTATCGGTGATAACCTCGATCACGCGCGCGCCGGCAAAATTTCGGAGGTTAAAGGCACGCGTTTCTGTTTCCTCGCCTATACGCAGTTCTGTAACAGCCGGTATGCGTCCATTGCCGGAGGGTATCCCGGCATTGTTCCTCTGGACCGGAAACTGATGGTCGAGGACATCAGGAGAGCTGCCGACAACGCCGATCTGGTTATCGTTTCATTACACTGGGGGCTCGAGAATCAACCGAACGTGCATGCCGCCCAGGTGGAGTTGGCCCATCTGCTCGTCGAAGCAGGGGCAGATTGCCTTATCGGTCATCACCCCCATGTTACCCATGCGGTAGAAGTGTATCGAAACTGTCCGATCTTCTATTCGCTGGGCAATTTTATTTTTGCCCAGAAAAATCATCCGTCCTGGACCGATAATTTTGTGTGCGAGCTGATCGTCAGTGAGAAAGAGCTGGCCGGTGTGCTTATTCATCCCGTTAGCGGAGAAGGGGGATCGATCTTCCAGCCTGAACTGCTCGATCCGGAGAATGCCGCTGCTTGTTTGGAGAAATTGCAGATCCAAAGCATTCCGTTCGGGACCAAGATGGCGATCTGGAACGGATCTGGCTACGTTTCGCTCGCCCGAAAGGAAGGGACAGGAAGCGATGCCCAACCGGCTTTTGATCGAGTGCTGGGACAAGGCATGCAGGTAGGAGTTAGCCCTGCAAAAGGGCAATGGAGCCGTCGCGATGAACGTTGAAAGTCGTTGTCAACAGCCGGTAGCGCCTTCACAGGTGAATTTCGTCAATCGTCAGGGGAACCCTGCCCGGGACGCTTTGGACCAACGGGCCAGGATCATCGATCTGGTTCTGCTTTTCCTTTTCCTGGGTGTGGCTGCCTGCGGCCTCTTTGCTGTTTCTCAGTTGCCTTACAAGCATGGCGATGAGGGGTTTCATCTCCTGGCTTCCTATCTGATCTCCGTTGGGAAGAGGCCTTATTTCGACTTCTTCTATCAACATCTGCCACTTTATCTTCTGGTGAACGCCGGCTGGATGCACATCTTCGGCGCCACCTGGCGCAGTGCCCACGCTTTGTCGGCTCTTCTGGTCGCGGCATCTGCCGTTTTGTTAGCCGGTTATCTCTATACTCGCCTGCCGGGCCGCCCCTGGCGTCTGCTCTCTTCGATCGTGGTCGCGGCAATGTTTGTCTCCAACATCTTGGTCACGCGCTACCTGGTTTTGGGCCAACCGCTCGCCTTGGCCGTCATCCTCTTGATTTCAACGTTTCTGTTGTCGCTAAGGACGGTCCGGCGCGATTCCTCTCTTGGCATTTGGCCCGGGGTGGCCGCGGGAGCAGCGGTTGCCACCTCCTTATTGACCGCGCCCATGGCGGCTCTCTCGTTTGGCTGGATCCTTGCAAAAACAACGAAATCGGCCCGGTGGAGAAAGGGCCTGCAGTTTTGCCTTGGAGCGGCGCTCTCGTTCGTCCCGGTTTTGTGGTTCGCCGTTCCAGCACCGCGACAGATGTTTTGGGATGTGGTGGTTTACCACTTTAGCTTCCGTTACAAGGCTCCCCTTTGGCCTGGACAAGACTTTGGTTCCCTGGCTTTGTCCTGGCTCTCCTCGCCTCAGGCGGTCGTGCTGGTCGTGCTCGCGCTGGTCGGGGTCGGGTTTGCTTTCAACCGCCGCCAGGAAGCGGCCGAGCCTTTCAGATCCGAGCAACAATTTTGCATCCTGATGGGGCTTTGCTGCGTTATCTATTGTGCCAGTGTCCGCCCGACATTTCCGCAATACTTTGCCGCGTTGATTCCATTCTTGGCCATTCTGGCCACGGTTGGTCTGCTTACCACGGTGCGCACTATCTTTACCCGGCCTCAAGGAATTGGTTTTGCAGGAATCGTCCTGGCCGTGATCTTGTTTGATGGAGCGAAGTCTGTTCGGCACCAAATGCTTTCTCCTCCAATGAAGTGGACAGAGACCGGGGAGGTGGCCCAGCAGGTCAATCGTGTTTTGCCGACTGGTTGTCCGCTCTATGCCGAGGATGCCGCGGTTTATTTCGCTGCCCACCGGGTTCCCCCAACTGGCTTGGAGAATAACTATGCATTTTATCTTAATTTGCCGGCCCGCACCGAGCAACTGCTCCACATCATTCCACAGACCGAAATAGACAGGATGGTCAAGGGGGGCCGCTTTGGCGGTGTCGTGACCTGGTCCGGCCAGCAGGCTGAATCGATTCGTTCCGGGCGGCTTTATCGGAGGGAAGAGACTTTTCCTGGTCATTGGGTGTTCTGGGATTGGGCCGGCGCATCGGCTGCGCCTTGTGGCAAGACCGAAAAGAAGTAATACCCCGCCAAAGCTGGTAAAGGAACAACGGGTGGAATTTGTGTTTGAAGATGGCGGAGACTTGGCAGGGTATTGGCTGTCAGAATCAATCGAGCCGCCGGCTTCGCATCGGGTGACGATATGAAAATCGAAAATATAAAGGGAAGCAGGTCCGATTCGAGACACCGGATCAGCGCCCAAATCACCTGGGAAGAGTCTGACCGGCCCCAACAGGAGATCTATTTCGAGGTAGATGAGCGATTTGGCGATGCGCTCTCGGGCGGCGCGGATCCGTTCGTAACCGCGGCGATCATGCCTGCGTTATGGCATGGCGAAAAGCGACTCGCGGTGGATGGCGAGTTATGTCCCGATCTTCAGGCGGGACTGATTAGCACGATGGGGGTGGTCCACCATTGGTACAATCTTTCCCGGCCGCTGGTCAGGTTGGAAGCCAGGCCTCAACGAGAAGCTCGGCCGCGCCCCGACGATCGAGCAGGTTTTTTTCTTACCGGAGGAGTTGACTCCTTGGCGACACTGCGAATGAACCAGCTGGATTTCCCGAGGTCGAATCCCGGCTCGTTCAAAGACGGAATTTTGATTTTCGGTTTGGAGGTGGAACGCATGGAAGAGTTCGACCATGTGGTCAGGTGGCTGGGGGAACTGGCGGAACAGGCCGGCATCAATTTGCTGCCGGTTTCTACCAACGAGCGATCTTTGGACCCGGACTGGGACTTCTGGATCGATGTGTTCGAAGGGGCGGTTTTGGCGGCGGCCGGTCACGCCCTGGCCGGACGACTAACGACAGCGACCATTGCCTCGAGCTTCGACATTCCGAATTTGCATCGACTGGCGTCTCATCCAATGCTTGATCCGTTTTACAGCAGCCAAAGCATGCGGATTCGTCACGACGGCGCCGCCTTCTCCCGACTTGAAAAGACTCGAATTCTGGCCGGCTGGAACGAGGGACTTCAATACCTTCGGGTATGCAATGCCACGCATCAATATGGACCGGGCCAGCTCAATTGCGGTCAATGCGAGAAATGTCTCCGGACAATCATCGCCCTGATGGCCGCAGGTGCCTTGGAGAAGACGCGGGCCTTTCCCCGAACTGAAGTGTCCGCCGATCTGATCAAAGAGAAAGTCGTGCTTCATCGGAAGAACTTTCGGTTCTGGCCGGAACTGATCGCTCCGATGGATGAAATCGGCCGGCCGGATCTGGCCGAGGCGATCCGATATGTCTGTGCCCGCTACCGGGGCGAGACCGGCTGGCGGGGAGCCATTCGGCAGTTTGACCGTGAGCACCTGAACGGCGGAATCGGGGCTTTAAAACGGGCTCTTTGGCCGAATGGAAACGTTCACCAATCTCTCTGATCTGAGTGACAGTAACCGCGGAAAAGTTCCCCAACTTGTCAGACGCGATCCTGCAGGTTGCGTCCGGGACTAAAAAATGTTTTGATCGTTAGACTCCGGCCGTGGTATTTTTGTCCGAACCGCCAATGAACTCCAGCAGTAAGCAGGATAGTGACGACAGGCGGTCGGGCAACTTCAACCAATGGGTGGAGGCGCTTTCCCGGCGCCTGGGTATCTACGTTCTGGTCAGCGCGTTGTTCGCGATGGTGATCGTCAACTACTCGTTGCTCCACGGCCGCCTGGCGGTAGGGCCCACGGACGACGATGCCGTATACATGGTGGATGCCCTGCAACGACTTACCATCCTGCACCATGGCTGGACTGGGCTCCTAACGAACCTGATAAAGTATCCCGCTCACAGTCCTTTCTCGACTATTCTGGGCGTGGCCGCCTTTGCGATTTTTGGTCCGCATCAGTGGGCGCCCTACATCGGTAACGGGCTGATTGTGCTGCTGCTACTCATCGCCGCTGACTATTTTTCGGCCGCTAGGAATTGGCGGATCCGGACAGCTGTCGCTTTATTCGTTCTCAGTTTTCCTTTCGTAGCCAATTGCATCGCGGAGTTTCGGCCGGATTGCGCGGTGGGGGTGGTGACCGGGATTGGCTTGGTTCTGCTCCTTGAACACTCTCCGCTTCGGACCACTCCCCAATCGGCACTCGCGGTCGGAGTATCTCTGGCCGCAGCGTTGCTGATCAAGCCGAGTTTTGCCTTATTCACCCTGTTTGCATTTGGGGTAACGGGGCTGATCTCGGCATTCGTAGTTCACGGTGGGACGGGCGGGTTTCGCTGGAAAGAGTGGCTGAAAACCGGTGTGCTTTATCTCCTGCCTTCGCTGGTATTGGCGGGACCGTACTACGTATTGTCGCCCGACATCGTGCAATACATCTATAATAATGCATTTGGCCGGGAGAAAGCAGACTGGGCGGCCAAGGAACCTTTCGTCGGCTTTCTCCATTACTATTGGAACGGCGCGGGCGGAAAAATGATGCTGGGGAGGCACGCTTACATTGTCATGGCCTTGGCTCTGGCCGCGCTCTTTCTGAAAAAAAACGGCCGGGCGCGCTCCTGGCGGTTTGCAGCGGGTTACCTTCTTGTTATTGCCCTAACCTATGCGGTTCCTACCGCCGTCCGAATGGAGAATCCGTTTTTTGCAGCTCCTACCGATGTTCTCATTCTCTTCGCCGGAGTTTTCCTTCTCTCCTGGATGCTCGGTCCCGGAGAGCCCGGCCAGACCTGGAACTGGGCGGCTCCGGCAGCAGCCATCGCCGCGGTAGTCGTTGCTTTGGTTAGTTTTCGGTGGCCTTCGGTCCGTTACAGTAAAGGCGACCTCCGGACTGACGCAATTAACCGCATGGGGGAACAAATTTATTCGACGATTGCCGATTATCCGGGAAGCCACAACGCTCGTGTTTTCTTTACTGCGCCGGGTCCAGTCGACGATATGTTGTTGCGTTATCATGCCCTGATTAATGGGCGCAATTTTCTTTGCCCAGACCTCCACGTCTCAACAGATCTTAGCGTCTACCGGACTGACATTAATCAGGCCGATTTCGTTGTCGCTTCCGAACCGGGCAGCGGAGTTGTCGACGAATCAATGGATGGAGCCCGGCTTCAGATGCCGGCCCTGGAAATGGCCCGGGCGAATCCGAACCTGGTCCAAATCGCGCGTTTGCCGGGGCTGAACGGAAAATTCTTCTTCATCTTTGCCCGGCGCTCGTTGAGCGCGGCGGATGACAACCGGACGAAAATTCTTCCTTTCGATAATCCCTGGGCTCCCCTCTATGCCCGTTAACGGTCTATCGGTTAGCCCGGCTATGCCGCACCTGGTAGCGCCGGAGGCCGTGCTTTCGCCGGAGATACTTCTCTCTGTCGTGATCCCCTGTTACAACGAACAGGAATCGATCCCGGGTCTGCTGACAAAACTCGTTCCCGAATTGGAAGCGTCCACCACGGAAGCATGGGAAATTATCCTGGTGGATGATGGCAGTTTTGACAGGACCCGGGATGTAATCCGGTCAGCTCATCAGGGTGATCCGCGGGTGCGCGGCCTGTTTCTCAGCCGGAACTTCGGCCACCAATCGGCCATTTTTGCCGGACTCGCCTATGCCAGCGGCAAATACCTTGGGGTGATGGACGCCGACCTCCAGGACCCGCCCGCGGTGCTGATCCAGTGTTTTGACAAGGCGCGCCGGGAGGAGATGGACCTGGTCTACGCGGTGCGGAAACGCCGGGAGGCAGGCCGGTTTCTGAAGCTCGGCTACTGGGCCTTTTATCGCATTATGCATGCTCTGGCGGAGTATTCCTGGCCTCTGGACGCTGGCGATTTTTCGGTTTTCAACCGCAGGGTGGCGTTCCTGATCATGCGATTGCCGGAGCATGTCCGCGTCTTGCGCGGTCTGCGCTTCTGGGTTGGACTGAAACAGGGATCTATCGGTTACGAACGTCCCAGCCGGGAAAAAGGCGAATCAAAGTACAGTTTGTTGAAGCTTTCCGCCCTGGCCTTGAACGCCCTGACCAGTTTTAGCAACGTACCTCTCCGGCTGGCCAGCCTGGTCGGAGTTCTGATGTCCGGCTTTTCCGTTTTGCTCGCCGTCCTGCTTCTCCTCAACCGGTTCTTCCCCAAGTTTACCCTGTTCGGTTACTACATCGGCGCCAATCCGGGCACCACCACCATCGTCATCTTGCTCCTGTTCATCGGCAGTTTGCTTTTTCTTTGCCTTGGGATCCTGGGCGAATACCTCGGGATTGTGATGAAAGAGGTCAAGCGGCGCCCTATCGCAATCGTGCAACACCGTGTTGGAATCAAAGCCTCTCCTTCGAACTCGAGCCTGATTTTGGAAGCGCGAACCCTGGATGAGACCTGAACTTTTGAAAACAGAACCGGTTAGGCCGACACCGGGCGGACCAACCCCGGTGACACAGGGGCGCACCGACATTATTCATCTCTCCCGTCCGCAGGGCGTTAGCATGGAGGAGCAATATTTCGATCTCATCCAACTGGATCATTTTTGGTCGGTGCGGCGATTCAATGTCTTGCAAAAACTGGCCGGCCCGCTCCTGAATCCAGGGCATGACTTCTGCGACATCGGTTGTGGCAATGGCCTGTTGCAAAAACAGCTCGAGCGGCATGGCATTCTAAAGGTCGATGGAATCGACCTTTGCCTGCCGGCGCTTCAACATAACGTCTCCGGCTCCGGAAACCTCTATTACTATGATATCCTCGAGCAGAACCCGGAACTCTTGGGCAAATACGACACGGTCTTTCTGCTCGATGTCCTGGAGCATATAGATGACGACCGGAGGTTTTTGAGGAGCGCGGCTGCTCATCTCAAAAAAGGCGGGCACATGATAATCAATGTGCCGGCCCGAAACGAACTCTTTTCGCGGTATGATGAGGCGGCCGGCCACGTCCGCCGTTACACCTTGGATAGAGTGATGAGCCTGGCGAAGGAAACCGGGCTTGAGGTTAGGAAATGCACCTACTGGGGTCTCCCCCTTTATCCAGTTTTATTTGCGCGAAAACTGGCTATCCGGCGGTGGTCGCCCCGTGAAGCCTATGAAAAGGGCTTTAACCCGCCGGCATCCTGGGTTAACTCCGCGTTGGGTTCTCTCTCCAAGCTGGAATTAATCCCCCAACGGATTCTTGGAATTTCCCTCCTCACCGTTTTGGCGGTCTGATCCTTCGGAAGTCTCTGGTAAGCCGGCATAGGACCGGCTTGATCTTACCAAATGTTTTTCACGCAGATTGTCATCCGCTGAAGAAGCGCTAGCCGCAGAAGCGACTTTTGTATCCGCTTTATTGTCATGATCATTGATGCACGCACTCTGGATGAAGGCGTCTCTATCGAGAGCGACCTCTGCATTGTTGGCGCGGGCACTGCCGGAATTGTCCTGGCCCGGGAACTCATCGGCACCTCTCTTCAGGTTTGCCTGCTGGAGAGTGGGGGGCGTGAACCGGAAAAGGATACGCAGTCGCTTGCCTTTGGCGAGAATGTCGGGGTTCCTTACTTCCCCCTGGATACGGCTCGAGAAAGGGTATTCGGCGGGTGCAGCACTCGGTGGAACATTCCGATTGGGAGCGAGCGTCTTGGGGTGCGGATACGGCCGTTGGATCCAATCGATTTTGAAGAACGCCCCTGGGTGCCCTTCAGCGGGTGGCCGTTTAGCAAAAGTCAGCTCGATCCTTATTACGATCGCGCCCAGGCAGTCTGCCAGGTCTGTCCGTCCAGTTTTAAGGTGGCCGACTGGAGTCTTCCGGACCAACCGACCCTGCCTCTGAAAGGAGACGTTGTTGACACCATTCTCTATAAGTTTGCCCGGCGAGATCCGCTGGCCCGCGATTATCCCCGAGAAGTCGCGGCTGCCGGCAACATCACCACCTATCTGCACGCCAATGTCCTGGAGATTGCCACGGATGCGAATGCCCGCCAGGTAACTCATTTGCGGGTCGCCACCCTGGAAGGAAAACAGTTCTCGGTCCGGGCGCGGTTTTTTGTCGTCGCTGTCGGAGGCATCGAAACACCGCGACTTTTGCTCCTTTCCAACAAAGTCTGCCCGAAAGGCCTGGGGAATGCACACGATTTGGTGGGACGCTTCTTTATGGAGCATCCGCACTTCTGGTCCGGCATATTCGTCCCAAATCATCCCGGTTTTTTTCGGGCAACAGCGTTTTACAACTCGATTCAGACAGTAAATGGCGTCGCCGTCATCGGGAAACTTGCCCTAACCAACGCGGTGTTGCGCCGGGAAAAGCTTCTCAACCAAAATATTCAGTTTATCTGGAGCGAGATCGTTGATCCTTCGAAGTATCCGCTGGTGACTGCTCCGGCGGTTCGTTCGCTGCGGGTCCTCCTTTCCGCGATGCGGCACCGAAAACCGATTTCGGATGCAGCCGAGCATTGGGCGGAAGTGTTTAAAGGGTTGGACGAAATCGCGGCTTCCGCCTGGCGCAAAATCCGGGGCCGATTCGGGTTGCCCCGGGTTCCGGCAATCATTTTCGCGAACATGATGGAACAAATTCCAAATCCGGAAAGCAGAGTTCTGTTGGGGCCGGACAGGGACCTTTTTGGCCAGCCACGGGTCCAACTCGACTGGCGAATCACCAAGCAAGATATTCGCAGCGCAATTCGCACCCATGAAATCGTCGGAGAAACATTCCAGCGAGCGGGATTGGGGCGCTTTTTCCAGCAGCTGCGGGAGGAAACGCCGCCGACGAATACGGAAGGGGGGTATCACCACATGGGCACAACCCGCATGCACGTCGAGCCTGACCAGGGGGTGGTTGATCCGGATTGCCGCGTTCACGGAATCGGTAACCTCTTTATTGCCGGTCCATCGGTTTTCCCGACGGTCGGATATGCGAATCCGGTTTTAACAATCGTCGCCTTAGCAGTGCGGCTTTCTGATCACCTGAAAAAGCTTCTTTGCTGAAGGCGGGAACTATCGTAATATATTGTTTTCCAACCGCATACGCCCGGGAGCGAGGATACCCAACGGGTGCTGCCGGAGGCAAACAAATATCGCCTTAACTCATAAATAATCTCGACTTTAGCGCCGGTTTCTGGCTTAATAGATGCCCAATTTCCAATACCTCCATCTTGGAAGTCGGCCCGGAATTTAGATATAGGTAGTCCCATCCCCCGCTTGATTGCTTTTTTCCCAGAGTCTCGATTGTTGTCGACGAGCAAGGTCGTTGTCCGGCCGTTGTTTAGCGGTTGCCGGCCAGTTTTTGCGACTCTGGCTTGGCTGCTTCTTTCCGCGACGTTGGCTCAGGGCCAGATTATTCAAAACGGCAGTTTTGAAGATGGCTACACCGGCTGGACGGCGACCGGGCGTCAAGGCATCGCCACAAGTGACCCAAATCGCCCCCCCACCGATGGATCGCGAGTTGATGTGCTGCACCCTGAGGATTTATCGACTAACGCCGCCCTATCGCAGACTTTTAATACGACGCCGGGTCAACGCTACGATCTCGCTTTCGATTTTGGAGCAGTCGGTTCTATATCCGATCAGCTGCTTGAGGTGCGATTGGATGGAGACGGCGTTTTGGACGATGAAGTTGTTACCATTGCCGCTCTTGACACAAATCCATTTTACGTGCCCCAACACGTTTACTTCACAGCAAACAGCGTCCAAACCAAGCTCACCTTTTTCGATGCCTCCTACACCTATGTCTTTATCGCTGCTCTACTTGATAATGTCCGAGTGACCACAGTCGATCCTCAAGCGCCCGTTATCACCGCCCAGCCGCAACGAATCGGAATTGCTCAGGGAAGTGATGCGGTCTTTAGCGTTACCGCGTCAGGGCCTGGCTCGCTGTCCTACCAGTGGTACTTTAATGACAACCCGATCGGCGGAGCGACTGGGGCGAGCTATACTGTGTCGGCTGCCAATTATACCGATGCGGGTAATTATAGCGTGGTGGTGACGAACGGATTCGGTTCAATCGCAAGTTCGGCGGCCACGCTTACAGTAGTCCCGCCAGCCATCCTTTTGAACAGCAGCTTTGAGTACGGCTCGGCCTGTTGGACGTATAGCGGACTCAACGTGACCACCTCGACCAACACTGGTTATGGAGTCACTGACGGCGTTGTCTTGACTCATTTTAACTGGGGCCAACAGGTTGCGAACGGTCATGTCTACCAAACCTTCAAGACTATTCCCAACCAAAGCTATCTTCTGCGTTTTGATATGGGCGCGGTTGCCTATCAGAATAACGACGAGCAGCAGATGCTGGTCACGGTGAAGAGTCCCAACAGCACGCTGCTATCGCAGAGCGTTTCGATTTTTGCCCAGGGAACCGGCCATTGGTATCAGCCTGAAAGCTTTGTGTTCGTGGCCGACAGCGATACCGCTACGTTGGACTTCCAGGATACGTCTCCGACAACGATCAACATCGACATGTTGCTCGACAACATCCGGATCACCTTGCAAGACGCTCCGCTCATTGTCTCCCAGCCGCAGAGTACAGCCGTGCAGGAAGGGGGCACGGCCATGTTCAGTGTAACAGCCAGCGGGCAGCAACCGCTTTCCTATCAATGGCGGTTTAAGGGAAACGATATCCCCGCAGCGAATTCGAGCAGCTACACGATCAACAACGTGCAGGCGGGCGATGCGGGCGATTACGATGTGGTCGTATCCAACGCGGTGGATATGGTGACCAGCAATGCGGCCACGCTAGGGGTAGTGCCGCCCGGGACCCCTTCCAATGGGAGCTTTGAATACGGCTTTGCCGTATGGGGAACCAGCGGCAATCAATTCATTGTCTCCACTCCGGACTACCCGGTCAGTGACGGAAGCAAGGCAGTGGCCTTTAACGCCGGGCAGACCACGCCGAACGCGGTGTTGATGCAGACTTTTGCCACGACTCCTATGACAACCTACACCCTGACATTTGATCTGGGAGTCACTTCTTATCAAACGACGGCGGAGCAGCGGATGCAGGTGACGGTGCAAGGCAGTAATGGGAACGTACTTCCGCCGCAGACAATTTCGATTTTTGCGCAAGGGACGGGGTCGCGCTACGAATCGAAGAGCTATACGTTTGTCGCCGACAGCGACAGCACAACGATCATTTTTCAGGATATCTCTCCGGCGACCATTAATCTGGACATGTTGCTGGATAATGTGAAAATCAGGGCGCAAGACGCGCCGGCGATCAGTTCTCAGCCCCAGAGCGTGGCGGTGCTAGAGGGTGACAATGCGACGTTCAACGTGACGGCGACGGGGCAGCAACCACTTTCCTATCAGTGGCGGCTTAACGGGATGGATATCCCCGCAGCGAATTCGAGCAGCTACACGATCAACAACGTGCAGGCGGGCGATGCGGGCGATTACGATGTGGTGGTATCCAATGCGTTGGATATGGTGACCAGCGCCACGGCCACCCTGAGCGTGGTGCCGCCCGGGACGCCCGCCAATGGGAGCTTTGAGTATGGCTACGCAGTCTGGGCCGCCAGCGGCAACCAGGAAGTCGTATCGACTCCGGACTATCCGGTTAGTGACGGAAGCAAGGCAGTGGCGTTTAACGCCGGCCAAACCACGCCGAACGCGGTGTTGATGCAGACTTTTGCCACGACTCCTATGGCAACCTACACCCTGACATTTGATCTGGGAGTCACTTCTTATCAAACGACGGCGGAGCAGCGGATGCAGGTGACGGTGGAGGATGGTCATACTCCGGCGGACGTGCGACTGGCGCAGACGACTTCGATTTTTGCTCAGGGGACGGGATCGCACTACGAGACGAAGAGTTTCACTTTTACGGCTGAGAGCGATAGCACCACTTTGATATTTCAGGATGTTTCTCCCGCTACGATCAACCTCGACATGCTGCTGGATAAGGTGGCGATTGCGGCCGAGAACGCGCCGGCGATCAGTTCCCAGCCCCAGAGCGTGGCGGTGCTAGAGGGTGACAATGCGACGTTCAGCGTGACGGCGACGGGGCAGCAACCGCTTTCCTATCAGTGGCGGCTTAACGGGATGGACATCCCCGCAGCGAATTCGAGCAGCTACACGATCAACAACGTGCAGGCGGGCGATGCGGGCGATTACGATGTGGTCGTATCCAACGCGGTGGATATGGTGACCAGCAATGCGGCCACCCTGAGCGTGGTGCCGCCCGGGACGCCCGCCAATGGGAGCTTTGAGTATGGCTACGCAGTCTGGGCCGCCAGCGGCAACCAGGAAGTCGTATCGACTCCGGACTATCCGGTTAGTGACGGAAGCAAGGCAGTGGCGTTTAACGCCGGCCAGACCACGCCGAACGCGGTGTTGATGCAGACTTTTGCCACGACTCCTATGGCAACCTACACCCTGACATTTGATCTGGGAGTCACTTCTTATCAAACGACGGCGGAGCAGCGGATGCAGGTGACGGTGGAGGATGGTCATACTCCGGCGGACGTGCGACTGGCGCAGACGACTTCGATTTTTGCTCAGGGGACGGGATCGCACTACGAGACGAAGAGTTTCACTTTTACGGCTGAGAGCGATAGCACCACTTTGATATTTCAGGATGTTTCTCCCGCTACGATCAACCTCGACATGCTGCTGGATAAGGTGGCGATTGCGGCCGAGAACGCGCCGGCGATCAGTTCCCAGCCCCAAAGCGTGGCGGTGCTAGAGGGTGACAATGCGACGTTCAGCGTGACGGCGACGGGGCAGCAACCGCTTTCCTATCAGTGGCGGCTTAACGGGATGGACATCCCCGCAGCGAATTCGAGCAGCTACACGATCAACAACGTGCAGGCGGGCGATGCGGGCGATTACGATGTGGTGGTGTCCAACGCGGTGGATATGGTGACCAGCAATACGGCCACCCTGAGCGTGGTGCCGCCCGGGACGCCCGCCAATGGGAGCTTTGAGTATGGCTACGCAGTCTGGGCCGCCAGCGGCAACCAGGAAGTCGTATCGACTCCGGACTATCCGGTTAGTGACGGAAGCAAGGCAGTGGCGTTTAACGCCGGCCAAACCACGCCGAACGCGGTGTTGATGCAGACTTTTGCCACGACTCCTATGGCAACCTACACCCTGACATTTGATCTGGGAGTCACTTCTTATCAAACGACGGCGGAGCAGCGGATGCAGGTGACGGTGGAGGATGGTCATACTCCGGCGGACGTGCGACTGGCGCAGACGACTTCGATTTTTGCTCAGGGGACGGGATCGCACTACGAGACGAAGAGTTTCACTTTTACGGCTGAGAGCGATAGCACCACTTTGATATTTCAGGATGTTTCTCCCGCTACGATCAACCTCGACATGCTGCTGGATAAGGTCCTAGTCACCCCTGAAGGTCCCTAACCAGTCAAGGGGCAGAGCAAAGTTTAGCTGTCTGCTCTGTCAACGGGTGCAAGTTTCGTCTCTTCGGAAACTAAAGCATCATCTGTCACATCAATGACCACTATACTTGGAATTTCGGCATTTTATCATGATTCGGCGGCGGCTTTGATCCGTGATGGCGAGATTGTTGCTGCCGCTCAAGAAGAACGGTTCTCGCGCCGCAAACATGATCCGCGGTTTCCCAATCTCGCGATCGCCTATTGTCTCAGGGAAGGCGGAATTACCGGCAAGGATCTGGACGCGGTGGCGTTTTACGAAAAACCGATGGTCAAATTCGAGCGTTTACTCGAGACCTACCTGGGTTATGTCCCCGATGGATATGAGTCGTTTCGCGAAGCGATTCCATTATGGGCGCAGCTCAAGCTCGATCTTCCTAACAAGATTCGAGATGAGTTGGGATCTGACTTTAGAGGCAAGATCTATTTTGCCGATCATCATGAATCGCATGCCGCCAGCGCCTTCTTTCCATCACCGTTTGAGGAGGCGGCAATTTTAACCCTGGATGCGGTAGGCGAATGGAGTACGAGCTCGATCGGCCTCGGTCAAAAAAATCGGATTCATCTCACCGAGGAGATGCGATTTCCGCATTCGTTAGGGATGCTCTATACCGCATTCACCTACTACACCGGATTCAAGGTCAACTCGGGCGAGTACAAGGTAATGGGCTTGGCCCCCTACGGCCGGCCGAATTACGTCGATACCATCCGGGACCACATTGTCGATATAAAGGAAGATGGTTCGATCGTCCTGGACATGTCCTATTTCAACTATTGTCAGGGTTTGACCATGACTTCCCAGAAGTTCCATGAGTTATTTGGAGGGCCGCCGCGGGCGCCGGAAACCCTTATCACTCAGAAGGAGATGGATTTAGCCGCTTCGATTCAGGTGATTTGCGAGGAGGTCGTGTTGCGGGCGGCTGCGCATGCCAGACGCCTGACGGGATGCCAAAACCTGGTCATGGCCGGTGGAGTGGCGCTTAATTGCGTGGCGAATGGTCGGCTCAGCCGGGAGGGGGAGTTTCAGAGCATCTGGATCCAACCTGCTGCCGGTGATGCGGGCGGCGCTCTCGGGGCAGCTCTTTTAATATGGCATCAGGTTCTCGAAAATTCTCGAACGGTGCAATTGCCTGACGCTCAGAAGGGATCTTTGTTAGGCCCCCGTTTTCGCACCGAAGATATCCAGCTCTTCCTCGATTCTGTCGGCGCGGTTTATGATTGTGTCGCAAACGAAAAAGAACTGGTGGATACTGTGGCCAATCTGCTCGATCAAGGGAAGGTAATCGGCTGGTTTCAGAACCGGATGGAGTTCGGTCCACGCGCTCTCGGGTCGCGCAGCATCATTGGAGACGCCAGGTCGCCGGAGATGCAGCAAACGATGAACCTGAAGATCAAATACCGGGAGTCTTTTCGCCCCTTCGCTCCCTGCGTCCTGCGAGAATATGCTTCCCAGGTATTCGAAATGCGTCCGGATGAGGAGAGTCCGTATATGTTACAAGTGGCTCCGGTGCGATCGGATTGGCGGATTGAATTAAGCGCACAGGAGCAGCAGCGAATGCAGGATCCGGATCTGCGGGTTCGGGTATCGGTCCCACGGTCTCGGCTTCCGGCTATCACTCACGTGGATTACTCGGCTCGCATTCAAACGGTCGATTCGGTTCGGCACGGCCGGTTTTACCGGCTCATGCGCAGCTTTTATGAACTGACCGGCTGTCCGGTGATCGTAAACACCAGTTTTAATATTCGCGGTGAGCCCATTGTAGGCAGCCCCGAGGAGGCATTTCACTGTTTTCTGGCCACTGAAATGGATGTCCTGGTTCTGGAGAATTGTATTCTGGAGAAGCAAAAACAGGATCCCGCCTCTCTGGTGGATGCCGAAGCCTACAAGGCACAGTACGCGCTGGACTGATGACATGATGCCGTCACTCAACTTGCCAGCAGACGATCGCCGGGTAGTCCTGCGCAGCTTCTGGCTGATTATAAGCATCGTTTTCGGGATCGGTTTTTGGCTGATCTGCTGGCTGCTCAAACTGGCTTATGCCCCGGTTCTGGCGATGGTGGCCACGTTTGGCATAGGGCTCCTCGTATTCTGGCGGGAACAGTCTGTCCGCCGCTTCTACCACGGCTGGAATAATAAGGTCGCCCGCCGCCTGAATCGGCTGGTCAGGGAAGCAGCGATGCGAATTTGCTTTTTTGTTATTTTGACCGTTCCGGGGCGGTTCGGTTCGCGAATGCACCTTCTGTCGTCTATTGAGTCACTCTGGAAGAACCGAACTGACTCGCAGAAAGATACCTATCTCTTTCCCTATCGATCGGGGGAAATGCGGATTGCAAAACGTGGTTGGGTTCGTGGCTATCTGGGCTGGGCGGTCCAGTCGAACAATATTTGGGCGGTCTCGCTGCTTCCATTCCTTTGCCTTGTCAAGCTCCTGTCGGAGGACGAAGAGTCAGCCGCTCAGGGCAACATTTATACCCTCTTTTAAAGATAATGATTTTCCTTCGAACCATTGCAGCGGCAGTTCTTGCCGTAGTTGGATTCATTTTTTTGACACCGCTCTTGCTTCTGGCTCTTCCGTTTTGGTTACTGTCAGTTTTGACCTGGGGCATTTCGGCCCTGATCGAGCCCCGATTTTTGACCCGGAACCAGTTGATCGAATTTGATTCTGCCTTTGGGTGGCGCTGCCGGCCGAACTTGAATACCCATCACCTGATGGTCGATCTTTTTCATATCAGAACCGATCAGGAAGGATGGCGCGGTCGCCGAACCCTTGATCAAAGCGCCGTGGTGGTTTTCGGTGACTCCTTTGCGGCTGGCTATGGGGTAGGGGAGCGGCACTTCTTTGCCAATTTGAGAGGCCCGGCAAAGATCAAGACTGTCGCCACGGGAGGCTACAGTTTGGTTCAAGAACTCTTATGGATGCGGCGTCTCGCTCCGCGGCTTCGGTCGAAGTTGGTCGTATGGTTCGTCTATCTCGGAAATGATCTCTACGATAATTTGATGCCGGATTTGCGAGGTTACCGGAAACCGTTTGTTCGAGAAAACGGGGTCACTGGAGGTTGGGAAGTCGTTTCATCCCACATCACGCCCGAACCATGGCCGATCGTGACCGAGACCCGGATGCAAGGGCAAAATCATCTGCCGAGACTGGCGGAGATTTGCTCAAATACGTTTCTGACCAGGCGAGTGTTTGGCGCCTGTGAGTATTTGCTTGGCGCCGGAAAACAAGTCTGCGATGAGGCAGGCGCTTTGCTCGCCCTCCTGACTATTCCTGACGCTTGTCAATTGACCCCGAGCGGTCAACGTCAATTGAAAGGGCTGGGGGGCGATCTGGCATCCTTTGACGCCAATCTGCCCGACAGGAAAATAGAATCGATTTGCCGCTCTTTTGGAATTGAATTTGTGGCGGGCAGCAGCTTCCTGGATGTAGGTTGCTACAAGACTAACGATTGTCATTGGAACGAAAAAGGACACCGCAAAATCTGCGAAAGGATCAATCAATTGGCGGCAGAGTGTCACATTCCACAGACAAGCTGTCCCGAGGAAGCCGCGACCGGCGCTTTGGTGGAAGGGTAGCCGGCGACTCCGGCCAGGTGGGGGAACATGGAAACAGATGCCACCCTCGCTTTCCCATTTGTTGCACAGCAAAGGTATTATCTTCCAAACATTTCGGTAGCTGTGCTAGTGGCGTATGCTGTGGCGGTTAAAGGCAAAGCTACCTTCAGCCGGATTGGAACTGTTTTCCGTCTGGCAGGTCAAGGCTACGTTTTTAGCTATCTGGCTGTTGCAGCGGTTAGCGTTGCGCTTCTCCCCGTACCCACAAGACTGGGCTCTAACAAGCGGGCGAAACTTATGGCCGCACAATACACCTATCGTTGGCCCTCAATGAAGATCGAATACGAGTTGTCGGTCTGCCGCCAATACGTTCTCGATTTTTTTAAAAATAACCCCGAGGCGGTGATTGTAACGAATCGGCCGCAATGGTTTTATGTCGAACCCGAAGTAGATCGGTCCCGGATTCACCGGCTTGGTGAAATTAGATCCAGCTATGTAACCGGACCGGCCCAGATTCTGGTGATCACGGAGGACGCTTTCGATACGACTATCCAGGACTTGTACTGGACCGATACAACACCGCACCGGTCCGATGAACTGGCTGGGCTGCATCCTTTCCGGTTGATTGCGCATTTCCCGGAAGAACAGGTCAAGATACTTGAAACGCGAGTTGGGCCGCGGGAACGGGTCGTGCTTTAGGAAAAGGTCGCTTCTGGAGAAGGATCCAGTTCTGCTGAAAACGATTAGGTCTCGGCTAAACTGGCTCCTGCCTCTTGCAGCCACGAAGCGTTGCGGCAACGCCAATACTGGTTGTCATGTTTAAATTGCGCTGATGTGAGTCATTGACGAAATCGTGGAAAGCGATAGTCCTTCCAGCCGAACGATTCCAATGCCGTGGTTAGGGCAGGAAGGTGGAGATAATGAAAACAGTGTTAAAGCAATTTTTTCCCAAGAGTTGGTGGGACAAGCTTCGAAGGACGAAAGAATGGATCGTTAGCAAATACCTGACGCGCTTTGCGAGAGCCATCCTAACGACCTTTAAAGACGAGGATATGCAGCATACGCTTGAGGATTTGGGATACACCCTCGCGCGGAGGACAGACTACTATTCTCCACTGCCGTCCATTGCTGATCTTCGATCGACCCAGACTCGATGGAACAAACCGAGCGCGCTTAACGATATCGTCTTCGACTTGGACGAGATGAAGCGGCGGTTGTCCGATCTGCTCGGCCGCTACTACGAGGAGTTTGCCACCTACCCTCCCTATCAGCAGCTGTCGCAGATTGGTTTCGGCCCCGGCTACACTGCGGTAGACGCCCTAACCCTTTACTTGATGATTAGGAACCTCAAACCCGCCCGCTACCTGGAGATCGGCTCCGGTCTTTCCACCTACTACGCCAGTCTCGCTGCCGTTCGTAATGGTAAAGAAGGATCCCCGGTTGCGATGACGTGCATCGAGCCGCATCCCTACGAGAAATTGGCCACGATACCGGGCATTGTGATCGTCAAAGATCAGGTCGAGAACGTTGAACCGAGCCTGTTTCGATCTCTCGCCCCCAACGATATTCTGTTCATCGATTCCAGTCACGTTTTGCGAGTTGGTGGAGATGTAGCATATCTTCTCTTGGAGATTCTTCCTACGCTGCCCAGTGGTGTGGCCATACATGTGCATGATGTACCATTTCCTTTTAACATCCCGTATCCACCGGAGCTGTGGATTTTTGGGCAGAAATGGCCGATGTTTTGGAACGAAGCGATGGTGCTTCAAGCCCTTCTCTGTGGGAATCGCGATTTTGAGATTGTGCTTTCTACCCCATTGATCCGCTATTTTGACGAGCAATTTCTACGCGACAAGATTCCGATCCACCAATCTGTTCAGGAGAATCAGAATACATTCAGCTCGATTTGGCTAAAGAAAAGGTGAAGAAATGGCAAGACTTGGTAGAGGCCTGCGGTCGGTTTTCCGCAATCTTCGGGTCGGCCGTATGTAAGGATCTCTTGGAGGAAGCGCTCTTACCCATGAGGGAGGCTGGTCTTGATTCATTTGGCAGTGCTAGTCGCAAGTTTGATGTGCGACCCATATTAGGCCTGCTCGATATCAGCCTGGTAAAAGTTTTGTCGAACCGGCAAGTCTCATGAGATCTTCTGAGAAGAGAGAAGGTAGTATCCTGCGCCTGCTCACCCGTCTGTTTGCGCCTGTCTACCGGAAGAAGGCGTCTCCCTTTAAAAGGGTCGCCATTGTGGTTCCTCTTTCCTCACGACCGGACCTCCTCCCGGAAGAAGAAGTTTCGTTGCGCCACCTCCGCCATTTTCTGAGCACGTATGAGAAGTACTTCGTGGCGCCACCAGGCGCTACGATCGAACGCGAGGGATTCAAGACCATTCGATTTCCAGCCAAATTTTTCGGTTCCGCCGCTGCTCACAATCAACTGCTCATGTGGCCCAAGTTTTATCAAGCTTTTGAGGATTACGAGTATATTCTTATTTACCATCTCGACAGCCTTGTCTTATCCGATGAGATCGCACGCTGGTGCGCGGCCGGGTTTGATTACATTGGCGCACCCTGGCTTCCCTGCGCCGATACACCGTGGGTAAAGGAACCGCGAGTTGGCAATGGTGGGTTCACCCTCATGCGGGTGGAGAGTTCGCTAAAGGTGCTTTATAACCGTTATCGAAACGAGCCGGCAACATACTGGTCGGATATGATTACCAGAAACCGTCGCCGACTGCCGGCTCTGTTCTGGTTCCTAAGGCGTCTGCAGCCCCGCTTTCCTCATTCGCGACTGATCAACCGGCCTTTGGAGGACTGGGTCATCAGCGAAGAGCCTGGAATGCACGGACGCAACAACGACTTCTTTTGGTCGTTCGAAGCTATCCGCCATCTGCCGGATTTTAAGATCGCTTCCGTTAGCGATGGGTTGCAATTTGCATTCGAAGCGGAACCGGGCATGTGCTTTGAGCTGAATCGGCGTAAACTGCCATTCGGCTGCCATGCCTGGCCGAGATACCGCACATTTTGGGAACCGTATTTGCTTCCAGCAGCCGAGAGCACAAGCAATAAGCAGTCATTCAGCCATGCCGGATGACCGCTTGCTTTCTCCAGCAGCTTCTTCCTGATCATTCCCGATAGAGAGATCCCGGTGCCTCCCGAAGTTTCCATCTGCGTTCCGAATTTAAACACGCTTCCGTTCCTCCCGGAAAGATTTGAAACCATTTTCAGCCAATCGTTTCAGGATTGGGAACTACTCGTTTACGACAGTTATTCTGACGATGGCGCCTGGCAGTACATCAGCGGATTAGCGGCACAGGAACCAAGAATGCGGATCTGGCAGGGGCCGCGGGAAGGAACACCGGGCAGCTGGACGCCTTGTGTCCGCAACGCGTCGAGGAAATACGTCTATATCGCCACCAGCGACGACACGATGTCGCCCGATTGTCTTCAAAAATTGGTCGAAGCCTTGGAGAAGCATCCTGAATGCGATATAGCTCACTGTTGTTTGAAGACTGTGGACGAAAAGGGGGTCGATCAATCGGAGTGGTGGGTTCGTCACTCGACCTTTAGCGTTAGCAGCGGAGAGCTGCTTTATCGGCCCCATGTGAGAAGAGCGCCCTTTGACGGACTCCTCCATCTTCTGGGCGACCCGGTTTATGTTTCAATAACCCAACTGTTGATCCGTCGTTCCTTGTTTGATCGCATAGGTTTGTTCGACTCGCGATGGGGTGCAGTGGGCGATTTCAACTGGTGCATGCGGGCAGGATTAGTTGCTAATACCGTGCACGTGCCCGATTCCTGGGGCGGATGGCGGATTCACGGCAGCCAGGCAACGGCCGGGGCGGCAATTGGTTCCATTGGCCACATCGATAAAATCGAGGCGATGATCGAAGATGCGATTACAAGGTGCGACAAGCTAATGGCTCAACCGGTTCGTGCGTTGTTGAGCTCAAAGTGGGCGGCGGAATCTCGGGAGCTTCGAATGCTGCTTCGAGAGGAAGCGCGTTGCTCGAACAAATGGGAAAGAAGAGCGTTGATTGCCCGTCGATTGCTTATGGGGTCACAGGCTGCCCGTGTTTATCTGAAGGCGAGACTGCCCGGGAGGCGCCGATGGCGGGAAACGGGAACAGATTGGGTGCGACAAGGGCTGGCAAAGGCGGGGATTGACTCGGTTCTGGTGCCGGAACCAATTACAGAAAAGGATTCGGGGTTTCCTGCTCAATCGGTTCCCGAGCGCAGTGTCCAACCGATCGGACTAATTGGCAAAGCCCAGCCAGGGAGTGGGGGCGGGAATAACATTCTGCACTGATCAATTACGCCGGGGTTGCTTGCAGAACCACACCCACTGATGAGCATTAATACCGTTTTTCGGCCGAACGAGCTTCAGTCGATGACTTTGCCTGTGCGCCCGATGCAATTGCGCTCGGAACGAATTTGGTTGCTATTGGGCGCGGCCTTTATCGCCGGTTTTACCCTTGCTCCATTCGATCTTTCTCTTTCGAGTCATGAACTCTCCTCCAGACTCGCTGACGTATGGGGATTGGGAGATTTGCGAGATCCGCTCAAATCCCTGGCTCACTTGATTTCCTTTTTGATGCTTGGCATCCTGGTCGCCATTGTTTATCGGCAAGATCCCCGGCCCACGAGTTTCTCTCGGCTTCTTATTGCGGGCTTGATCGGCTGTATTGTGTTGGAAGGCGCTCAGTTTTTTCAGTTCGGCCGGCATGCCCGAGCGATCGATATTGGACTGAATATTGTCGGATTTGGAGTCGGATTGTGGATCGCAGAATATAGCCGAACCGTCAGACGGTGGCGACTCAGACTCCAGGCGTTCGGTAAACGACGCCCCTATTTCGAGATGTTCGTTTTGGCCGGCACCGCGGTCTTGTGGTGGTACCTGGGATTGCAACCGGCAATGGGCTCATTAAAAATGGACTGGGACAAAACGTTTCCACTCGTATTTGGAAACGAGGTTGGCGGTGCGCGGCCATGGCTGGGAGAGCTGCGATATGCCGCTATTTACAATCGAGCTCTGGTTTCTGGAGAGATCATGCAGCTATCCAAAACCGTTGGATCCGCCAACCCTTCGAGAACACGTCTTGGGGAGGGTCTTTTGATCGGCTATGATTTTCGCCAGGCTTCAGCAGGTAGAATCCTGGCTCAAGGCTCAATATCGTCTCCCGAGTTGGCCTTGAATGTTCCAGCTCGCGCGGAGGCCTCTCGTGAGGGTCTTCGGCTGTTGCAACCCACTATCTCGAAAACCAGTGTGGCCGCTGGGAAACTCACTAACAACATTGTTTCGGCGGGCGCTTTTAGTGTCGAACTCTGGATAAAACCGGACTACCTAGTCCAAGCCGGCCCGGCTCGCATTATCTCGTTGTCGACCAGCGTTGGATCGCGAAATTTTACTTTGGGCCAGTCCGGGACGGGACTGGTCTTTCGGGTGCGGAATCGCGTCAACGGTGTCAATGGGGCGACTCATGAGCTGGAAGCGCCGGATGTTATCGAAACGGCGGTGGGACATTACGTGGCCGTGTACGATTACGGCCTTTCAACGGTTTACAAGAATGGCCTGCGCCGAGACAGCATCGATCTGCGGGAGCCGATTTACTATTCTCATCTTGCCACCGGTCTTTTCGGACGAGCTGGTTTCTTTGCCCTTGCCATTATCGGCCTTGCTTTGCCTGCCATGATTTTGTTCAACCGGGTTAGCCGGCCAGCGCCCGCCCATGCCATGGCACTTGGCTTCACTCTTTTGATTTGCAGCGGCCCGTACCTCATTTCCTGTTTGGTAGTCGGGGGCCCGTGGCGGTTGAATTTTTTCGTGTGGTTGGCGGCAACCCTGCTCGTGATTTATCCGGCTGGCGTTTTTTATGCGACGAGAAAGGTGGATAGTTGAATGGATAAGTTTATGAAAATATCAGTGGTTGGTTTGGGCTATGTCGGCTTACCGCTAGCCATTCAATTTGCGCGTTCCGGCGTCAAAGTGATTGGCCTGGATATCGACCAGTCGAAGGTCGACATGATCAACCGCGGAAAGAGCTACATCAAACATATTGCGGCGGAGACAATCTCCGAAGCGCTGAAGGATGAGAAGCTTAGCTCCTCCACCGATTTCAATCTGATCAAAGACGTGGAGGCCGTCATCATTTGTGTCCCGACTCCGCTCAATCGAAATCGGGAGCCCGATATTTCCTATATTCTCGATACCGGGCGTCGCATTGCGCCTCATTTGGCCAAAGGAACGCTGGTGGTGTTGGAGTCCACCACCTATCCGGGGACGACGGAGCACGATTTGAGGGGAGTTTTGGAAGAGGTGTCTGGCTTGCGGGCAGGCACTGATTTTCATCTTGCCTTCTCACCCGAGCGCGAAGATCCGGGTAACCCGAACAGCGTTGTTGCCACCATTCCCAAGATCGTGGGGGGATTGACCCCGGCCTGCCTGAAAAAAGCGCTAGCCTTGTATTCGCTGGCCATCAAACAATTGGTGCCCGTCTCCTCCTGTGGAGTGGCGGAGGCGGCCAAACTGCTCGAAAACATATTCCGCAGCATCAACATCGCGTTAGTGAACGAGCTGAAGGTCGTTTACGGCGCGATGGGAATCGATGTCTGGGAAGTGATCGCTGCGGCCAAGACCAAGCCGTTTGGGTTCATGGCTTTTTACCCCGGGCCCGGTCTGGGTGGACACTGCATTCCCATCGACCCGTTTTATCTGACCTGGAAAGCCCGGGAATTCGGCCAAAATACTCGATTCATCGAATTGGCGGGAGAGATCAACACGGCCATGCCGGAATATGTTCTCCACCGAGTAGCCGATGCATTAAACACCCAGCGTAAAGCGGTGAACGGCAGTCACATCCTCATCCTTGGCCTCGCCTACAAACCGGACGTGGACGACGAACGGCAATCCCCCAGCTATACCCTGATGAGCCTTCTCCAAGAGCGCGGAGCGGCGGTGGAGTATCACGACCCCTACGTTCCTGTCATTAAACCCACTCGAGAGCACCCTCAGTTAGCCGGGAAAAAATCGATTGATTGGAACCGCTCGAACATTGCCGCTTTTGATCTTGTGCTTATTGCGACGAATCACTCCTGCGTCAATTACCAGGAACTTGCCACCTGGGCGCAGTGTATCGTGGATACGCGAAACGCGATGGCGTCTGTGCCAAGCACGCCGGGTAAAGTCTGGAAAGCCTGAGCGTTTAGGCTTAGGAATGATTCGGTTTGCGGCGCCTACTGTTGGCCCCCCGAATTGGTCTTGATGAAAGTAACTGAGTCAGCCGAAAACGCGCCGAGTTCAATTGAGCGAGTAAGCCCGGTCGACCGGACGGAAATCAATCCTCCCGTCTGGCCCGGGCGGGTCGTTTGGTTTACCGGTTTTGTCCTGTTGTTGAGCCTTCTCTTTGGCAGGGAATTATTCACCTTTTTTGCCGCGGCCCTCGGCAGCGACCTCAATTCTTACATTGTTCTGATCCCGTTGGTGGCGGGTTACCTTCTATACGCCGACCGGCAGGCTCTTCCGGATATTTACACTCCTGCCATCGGCCGGGCGGCGGCGGCTGCGATTGTGGGTCTGGCAATCGTCGTTTTCGGTTTGACGCAAAGGTCTCTTGTATCCGGGCTCAGTCAGAATGATCGGCATGTTCTCTGGGTCTTCTCTTTTGTTTGCCTGATCTGGGCCGGCGGGTTTGTTTTTCTGGGAGGCAAATGGATGAGAGCAGCGGCCTTTCCAGTCGTGTTTCTGGTGTTTCTGGTTCCTCTGCCCGATATCGTCGTCCAGTGGCTGGAAAGCGGGTTGAAGCTGGCTTCGACCCAGGCCGCAAGCCTGTTTTTCGCGATCAGCGGCACACCCGTCGTCAAGGTCGGAACCGTGTTTCAATTGCCAGGATTCGCCATTCGAGTCGCCCAGGAGTGCAGTGGGATCAAGTCCAGCTGGATTCTTTTCATTACCAGCTTGGTCGCGGGCTATTTGTTCCTGGTAACGCCCTGGCGGAGGTTCCTTTTGGCGGGTGCGGTTATTCCTCTCGGTATTCTGCGGAACGGATTCCGGATTATGGTTATCGGCCTCCTCTGTGTTCACGTCAGTCCGGATATGATCAATAGCCCAATTCATCGGCGAGGGGGCCCAATCTTCTTTGCCCTCTCGCTGGTGCCATTATGGTTATTGTTATGGCTTTTAAGGCGGCACCATAACAAGGCGGTTGCGAAAAATGGATGAGCGGCTTGTGTCGACTGGCCGGGTACAGGTTAAGCTTCCTTCCGAAAAACTTGTCGCCGCCCAACCGCCTTTTATATCGCCGAAAATGCCATCTCAGTGCGAGCTTATCCGGGCTTCGTGTTGAATTGCGATGCCGCGGCCTGTAGAAAAAGAACAAGAAGCTGCCGATATATTTGCGGACAAGATGCCTAACAAATCCTAAAATCCGAACCGGAGAAAACTTGGGGATATTACATGAAGCGAATCAATAACAAACAGTTGGTGGATAACCAATCGAGTCTAACCGCCCAATTAAGACGACTGGGCCTGTTCGCTGTTTTCGGGACAATCTGTTCTTTTGGCGGCTGCCAGCAACCGGGTGGTTTGCCGCCCGATCAAGCAAGCGCGCCCACCGCCGTAACCTTAGTTTCCGGCGATGTAATCAAGCTGAGTTTTCCCGGCGCGCCCGAGTTGAATCAGTCGCAAAAAATCCGGACCGACGGAAAAGTTAACCTGCCGCTGGTGGGTGAAGTGGATGCCGCTGGCAGGACCATCCCCACCTTGCAAAGTGAGCTGGTCCGCCGGTATAAATCCGAACTCAAGACCAGCACGGTAATCGTGACTTTGGAAAGCAGCGTGACCGAAGTCATCGTTTCCGGGGCGGTAGGGCATCCGGCAAGACTGACCTTCGAACGTCCAACCACCATCTTTCAGGCCATCATGGAGGCGGGGGGAGTGAGCGAATTTGGCAGTCTTAGAAATGTGCATCTAGTCCGGTTAATGAATGGCGCCCAGCACACCCAGGTCCTCGATCTCAGGCCGACGGTGAGTGGTCAGACGACGCGTCCCTTTTATGTCAGGGATGGAGATGTCATTTACGTGCCGCGCTCAATCTTCTGAGAGCGGCTTCGGAGGATGCCGGGTCGACGGGTCGCTGCGATACCAGGTGCGAACTTTCTTCGACCCCAGGACCGGACAGATTTGGTGATTAGTTTCCGCTAGCGACCAACAATGGTCACATTGGCGGTTTGCTGTCCGAGCGTATAACCGCTGCCGGGAAGAAGGGTAATCATCAAGCTTTGTCTGGTGGTTGCGCCGGGAACTCTCAATGTATTCACTATGAGATTTGCGCTGCGAGCGCCAGCCGGAATGACGGCTTGCCCGCTCAGGTCGCCTTGCATGAAATCTACCCCGGACGTGGCCGTGCCGCCGACTGTGTAGTTGACCACAGTGGTTTGCGACCGGTCCGGGCTCGATGCCACAATTTTGAACCGGGCTCTGCCGCCTGCTTTGACCCTGTTGCGGGGCGCGAGCACGTTCATTCTCCGGTTCGAGGCGGTTGCGGGTGTCGGGGTCGGACCGGTGGTAGAACCCAGCACACTGATGGCAACACCCGAGGACCGAACTGCCGTGCCAGAGTCGTCGTAGGCAACAGCGGTAAGAAGATGGTTTCCGGATGACGGACTATTCCAGGTGGCAGCGTAGGGGGAGTTCATATCCTGGCCCACCAATGTGGTGTCGGCGTAGAATTCCACTTTGGTAATTGAGCCGTCTGGATCGGAGGCAGTCGCGGAGAGTGAAATCGGCGTTGAACTGTTAAAAGAAGCCCCGGATTGCGGACTAGTCAGCGCCACCGCGGGCGGTATGTTCTCTGGGACTGTGAACGAGATTTCGTTGGAAGGGAGGCTCTGGAGATTTGCCGCGTTGTAGGCAGTAACAACGGCGAAGTAAGTGGCGCCGCTGGTGAGCGCAGGGAGGGTAGCGGTAGTTGAATTTCCGACGTTAAGCGAGGCCGTATAATTGCCGGAATTGGTGCCGTAAAACACGTTATAGCCGGTGACTTCGGGGTCGGAGCTGCCGTTCCAAGTGAGCGAAATAGAGGTAGCGGCCCGCGCTGGGGCAACCAGGGGGAAACAGAGCGCGACCGCTACTGCGAGTAAATGCAGATAATTATGGTATTTGTGGGGCATGCTCTGGGTTATAGCAGCAGCCGTGCCTGCCTTTCCCGAAGCCGCCGAAAACCCCGGCAAATCCCTGTGGTTTCACCCCCCGCCGCGACCGCCACTCCGCCATGTGCCATGCCCCGCCATATCGCTGCCGGCCGCAACCCGCCCCAAGCCCCCCCCTTTTTAAACCCTCGTCTCCTTGGTTCCCTCGAAAAACCCTTGCACCTAAACCGCGGATGACCCGATGTTGGCCTCCCGCCTGATAGCTCCCCCGATGCCTTTGTTCATTCCAAGAACCTCAGCTTTGCTTGCGGTGTTGCTTACCGTCGGACTGCTGACGGGCTGTTCCAAAGAAGCAAAAAAAGCCCGGCTTCTGAAACAAGCCGATGCCGATTATCAGCAGGGTGAATACGATAAAGCGCAGATTGAATATCTGAATCTGCTCCGATTGGATCGCTCGGATCCGACCCCCTACGAAAGGCTCGGCCGGATTTGGTTCGAAGAAGGCGCGCCGCTTCGGGCTGCCCCCTACCTCCTCAAATCTCGCGAGTTGGATCCGAAGAACGTCGCCAGCAGAATCAGATTGGCCCGTGTATTTGTGGCCATCGGGCAGAGAGACCAGGCGATACAGGAAGCGCTCTCCGTTTTAAAACAATCGCCGGGGACAGGCGATGCCCTGGTGGTAATGGCAGAAGCGGCTCAAACTGCCGAACAACGGGCCCACCTCGATGAACAGCTCCGAACCTTTCCAAATCGCAACGACGCCTCCTTTCAGTTAGCGACGGCCACAGTCGCGATTCAAAAGAGGGATCGGGAATCTGCCGAAAAGGCGCTGCAACGGGCGTTGAAGCTGGATCCACGTTCGCCCGTTGCCCATTCCTTTATGGCCGGGTATTGGTTGTTGAATAGAGAACCCAAGAAAGCGCGAGAGGAACTCAAGACTGCAGCCGAACTGGCTCCGCTCCGGTCGGCCGAACGGCTCAACTACGCGAAGTTCAAGGCCCAATCCGGCGCCGTCGATGACGCGATTGCTTCGCTGCACTCCATTACCAAGGCAGCTCCGGACTACCTGCCGGCCTGGAGTCTTCTTGCCCAACTCGCTTTCGCTCGGGGAAAATATGATGAGTCGCTCAAGCTGCTGGAAAACATCTTTAATCGCGACGCGGAAAATTTCGATGCCAGCGTGCTTCGAGGAAAAGCTTGGCTAGCCAAAGGCCAAAAAGACAAGGCGATCGAGAGCTTCCAGCGTTTAGCGGAAAAATATCCAAAGTTCGCCCCGCTGAAATACGAACTCGCACGATGTTACTTGGAAAAACAGGATATGGCCCAGGCGGCAGGCCTCCTCAACCAGGCGATCACCGTCGATCCCAACTTTGTTGAGGCAATTCTTCTTTTGGGACAGCTGAATCTTCGGCAAGGGAACGCGCAGTTAGCCGCCGATTCAATGCGCGGCCTGCTCAAGAAGAAGCCCGATTTGCTGCAGGCCCGGCTTCTGTTAGCCGACGCCTATCGAAGCCTTGGCCGGCTGGATGACGCCGCCGACATTTTTCGGGAGCAAATAAAGAGCTCGCCAAAAAATGCGGGAGCGTATCTGGCATTGGGTATGATCCTTCTTCAACAAAAGAAGGCTACGGAAGGTCGAGAGGCGCTGGAGAAGGCGGTGGAACTGGCGCCGAACAATCCAATGGCTATTCTTCAACTCACAGATTCCTATCTGGCCGCCCGCGATTTCAACCGTGCGTCGGAATTTGCCCAACAACAGGTGAGCAGAACCCCGAATTCGGCCCTGGCCCATTTTGTCGCAGCCAAGGTTTATGCCGCGCAATCCAAATGGAGTTTGGCTGAAGGCGATCTTACCAAGGCGCTCAGCTTGGATCCGAATTTTGCTCCGGCTTATACGCTCTTAAGTGCGACATATCTCGCCACCGATAGACTGGCGGATGCTTCCAAGGAGCTCGAGACATTGGTGTCCAAGAAGCCGCATGACATCCAGGCCCTTCTAACTCTCGGTATCGTGAGCGAAAAGCTGAAGAATTTCTCGAAGGCGCGTCAGGCTTACGAGAAGCTTCTCAGTTTCGCTCCGAAATTTGCACCGGCGTTGAATAACCTCGCCTGTTTGTATGCGGCTCATTTTGATCAGGTGGAACAGGCCTACCAGTTGGCCCAGAAAGCCCATGCCCTGAAACCGGAGGATCCTTCGATGGCGGATACCCTGGGCTGGATTCTGTATCAAAAGCAACAGTACGAGCAGGCCCTTGTTCTGTTGCAAGAGAGTGCCGACAAGTCCCCTAACGAGGCCGAGATTTTGTATCATCTCGGGATGGCTCATTACATGATGGGACATAGGGAGGCTGCGCAAACCGCATTGAACAAGTCTCTTCAGGTTGCGCCTAATTTTTCCGATGCGGGAGAGGCGCGGCGTCGACTTCTGTTTTTGTCCGACAATTCATCCGGGGCGGCTTCTGTTTCCATCGAGGATTTGAAGAGGGCTGTGAGTCAGCAGCCCAATGACATCATTGCGTTGACTCGCCTCGGGGACGCCTACGAAAAGCAGAAGGCATTCAAGGAAGCGGCGGAAGCATACGAAAAGGTGCTGGACCGAAACCCGAAGCTGCTTCCGGTTATGATGAAGCTTGCTCGAATTTATGCCGGACCGCTTGGGGACGGTCAAAAAGCTCTGGAACTGACCAAGCGAGCGAGAGATGTCGCGCCTAACGACCGTGACGTTGCCGCGTTGCTGGGGCAACTCGCTTACCAGACGGGCAATTTTTCCTGGGCCTACAGTCTTCTGGAGGAAAGCGCACGGCAATTTCCCGATAAGCCCGAGATTCATTACCAGCTTTCCTGGGCTGCCTTTAGCCTTGGCAAGCTCGACGAGACACGCAGTGAACTGGAGCGGGTTGTCGCACTTGCATCCGGATCGTCGCTTGCAGCAGATGCGAAACGTTTTTTGGATATGATATCGCTCTTTCAGGATCCGAAGAAGGCGCTGTCCCAGGCAGTCGAAATTGTAAAAGTCCTGAATCAGGATCCCAACTACTCTCCTGCGGAGCTGGCCCAGGCCGCCGTCGAAACTGCCCGCGGCAATCTCAAGGCCGCAGCGGGTATTTATGAGCGGATTCTGGAGAAGTTTCCCGATTTCGCGGTAGGTCAAAAATATCTTGCCGAAGTTTACCTGGCGGAAGGTTCAAATGTGTCGAAGGCTTACGACCTTGCCATGAAAGCCCGCAAAGCGCTTCCGGACGACGCGGAAGTTGCCAACACACTCGCTGAAATTAGTTTTCAACGAAAGGAATATCCGCGGGCTCTGGAGCTATTGCAGGAAAGCGCACGCAAACAGACCCTGGATGCAAAACATCTCTATTATTTAGGGGTGTGTTCCTTTCAGACGAAACATTCTTTGGAGGCCCGGCAGGCTCTTGATCAAGCATTGGCCAACGGACTCCAGGATCCCTTTGCCAGTGACGCCAGGCGGGTTCTAGCCGATCTGGCCCGGAACTAATTCCGCACAACCTCGTTTCGTCGAACCGAGGCGCTCTCGATTAGCGCAATCTCCGCGCGCTCAAGCGATTGCGATCGGCCCGCGATAAGCAGGTCCTCGTGGGCGCGCCCCTGGCAGCAATTTCAAACTGAACCTTGGCGCCTGAAAAGCGCCCTTAACACTCCGTTACTACATTCCAATGTCACACTCACACAACTCGCATAACAACGCTCACAAATCGCATCGTCTGCGACCATCGGTTGAAAAAGAGAACTCCGCCGATAGTATAATCCCTGCTCTTAAGCTCAAATTCATGACGTGCTCGCTTTTTCATCTGGCCCGCATCGAAAATCCGCTTTGGTTTTGTTTGAAGGCCCAGCCCAAGCACGAACATCTCGCTGCCACGACCTTGCGGCGGCAAATGGAGGTGATCTGCTTCGCGCCTCGGGTGCGGTTTCGCAAGCCCACCCGCCGGGGGGCCGTTTGGTTCATCGAAGCCATGTTTCCCGGCTATCTCTTCGCCGAATTCGTTTATTCACGTCAACATCGGCAAATCGAGTATTCGCCGGGTATTCAAGGGGTGGTGCGATTTGGCGACCAGGTGGCAACGGTGGATCCCGCGATCATTGCTACCTTGCGCGATAAAACCGGAAAAGAAGAAACCCTTACATTTGACCCTGCCATCGAGGTGGGACAATCGGTTCAGATCGCGGACGGCCCGTTCCAGGGACTGGAAGCGCTCGTGACCCGGCTGCTGCCAGCGAAAGAGCGGATTCGGGTTTTGCTGGAGTTTCTGGGCCGGTCGGTCGAGATGGAAGTTCCAACGCCAAAGGTGTTGCCGTTGGCTTTGCCCAGAGCCTAAAGCTCTCTCGGTAGAAGAATTGCGCCTTGGTCACGGCCAAGGCGCTTTTTTTTGCTCTTAAACGGTCCGGTTTCTTGGGAAAAATCCCAAAAATTACCATGTTTAAATATTTAACACTCTGTCTAGATTCTGACACAATTTGGCATTTTGTAGGCCGTTGACCGGTGCCTGCCATCCCGGGTGCTCCCCGTGAGGGTGGTTTCCACCGGTACGCCATATGCTCGATTGGGGGATTATGTTGTTTGTTTTGGGAATCATTTTAGCCGTCGGCTTAAGCAGTCTTGCGATTGTCGCAAACAGTTTGCGAAAGGCCCCGGAAGGTTACGAGGACGACCACGGATTTCATATTGTAGCGCGGGCGAATGGATCGGCGATTTTCCGTCGGAACTTTGGCAAGGAAAGTGAAGCGGGTTCATTGACGCGCGTTCGGGTGCATCCATAAGGGTGTCGCTAGGCGCAATCGGCTGCAAGCTGCGGTCGCCTCGGTAGTTGTTGTCCTGCAAATTGCGGTAAAAGTGTAGCCGTACGTCGACATTTAGTAGTTGCAAAGCTGTCGCTGGAAAGTAGTGGTAGCCTCTTCTATGGACCTATCACTTCGGAATCTAGAACAAGCGATTTCAATTCGACGCCAGATCGACCGGCTGCAGAGTAAACTTGATGGCTTACTCCGCGGGGCCGATTCTTCTGCCGCCAAACCTAACGGTGCTCGACGGCGCGTTTCCTCGCGGACGCGAGCAAGACTGGCCGCCGCCGCTCGCGCGCGATGGGCAAGGACGCGGGGCGGAGCAAAAAATTCAAACCGGGCTGCCAGGCGCAGAGGGGGAATCACTCCGAGCGGCCGTAGAAAACTCTCGCAGATGATGAAGGCCCGCTGGGCGGCTCGAAGAAAAGCGATCCGGAAAAAATAGCACAGCCGCCCCGGTCCGGATGTTACCGGCAAGTTTCGATGCCCGTGCGACTTGGCTCCAGCGGTAGGATTCGAACCTACGATCCGCCTGAGGCGGATTAACAGCCTAACTGGAGTTTCAACCAGGCGCGACCTTGACCGGATTTGAGTGCTTTCTCGCGTCGGAGCGCTTCGGATCGGGAAAGCCGCTCCTCAGTAAAGACCACCTGCCAAGGTCCACGAAAACGTTTGGTCGTATGGGTCAGGCGGTAGGCGGGATCGTTGTGCTGCTGGACACGACGATCGAGGTCATCGGTCTGCCCGATGTAAATTTTGCCATCGGGATTGCGGAGGACATAAATAGTGAATCCGTGCCCTGCCATACGTTGGCTCCAACTAATTTGGCTCCAGCGGTAGGATTCGAACCTACGATCCGCCTGAGGCGGATTAACAGCCTAACTGGAGTTTCAACCAGGCGCGACCTTGACCGGATTTGAGTGCTTTCTCGCGCCGGAGCGCTTCGGATCGGGAAAGACGCTCCTCAGTAAAGACCACCTGCCAAGGTCCACGAAAACGTTTGGTCGTATGGGTCAGGCGGTAGGCGGGATCGTTGTGCTGCTGGACACGACGATCGAGGTCATCGGTCTGCCCGATGTAAATTTTGCCATCGGGATTGCGGAGGACATAAATAGTGAATCCGTGCCCTGCCATACGTTGGCTCCAACTAATTTGGCTCCAGCGGTAGGATTCGAACCTACGACCAATCGGTTAACAGCCGACCGCTCTACCACTGAGCTACGCTGGATTGCAAAGCGGCGTATATTTTGCCTGCACCGGACCGGGCGGCAAGTGGTTCTTATCATATGGACATACACATCATTGGTTTTTAGGTTGCATTTCCGGCGGCCTCCGGGATATTTGTCACTTAAGACGCGGGGTGGAGCAGCCTGGTAGCTCGTCAGGCTCATAACCTGAAGGCCGCGGGTTCAAATCCCGCCCCCGCAACCAAAATGCGACCTCCGCGTTGGGATGGGCCGCCAAACCGGCGAAAGCTCTTTTTTCTATTTCATTCCGAAATAAGAGCCACACAAAGAACATATGCGACGGTCATAGACCGCCGCTACAGAATTGAAACTTCCGTCCGACCGGTTTGATCTTTTCCAGAAGGTATTTGCATTTCCGGTCGGCATTGCGTCCTGTTTCAATCATGGCGGCGCCCCGTTCATCCGATTCGGCGACCGGGAAAATCCTGGTCGGCACCGCCAGCTGGTCGGACCCGGGTTTTGTCGAGCGGTGGTATCCGAAGAAGCTAAAGGCAGGCGAGCGCCTCAGCTGGTACGCACAACACTTCGAGATGGTGGAAGTCAATTCGACTTTTTACTCCGCGCCGGAACCGCGAATGGTGGAGCGCTGGTGCGCGAACACGCCCGATGACTTTATTTTCGATGTGAAGCTCCACCAACTGTTCTCGTTTCATTCCACCCCGGTAAAATTATTGCCGCCCGAGCTGCAACGCATGGCCGATGTCGATCCAAAAGGGAAGGTGCGCCCAACGCCCGATTTGCGGGACCGGATGCTGCAAATTTTCCTCGGCTCGTTGTCGATCTTGGAGCGGGAAAAGAAACTTGGCGTCTTCTTGTTACAGTTGTCTCCGGCATTTTCGCCCCACAAACATGAACTGGCCGAACTTGAGCCGTTGATTGCCGGTTTGCGCGGTTACCGCGTCGCCATCGAGTTTCGGAATCGAAATTGGGCGATTGGCGATCAACTCCAGGAGACGGTCGAGTTTCTCCGGAACCACCGAGTGATTTTTGTAAATGTCGATGCGCCTTCAGCCGATCATTTTACAATCATGCCGCCCGACCTGGATGCAATCACCAACTCAGAAGTCGCTTATCTGCGATTGCACGGCCGGAACGCCAAAGCCTACACAACCGGAAAAACGGTGGCTGCTCGGTTCAATTACGATTACAGCGATAAAGAGATCCACGAAGTGGCGGAGCGCGGCCAAAAGCTCGCGCGGGATGCAGCCGCAGTGCATGTGGTTTTCAATAACAACGCGCTGGATTACGCTCCGCGAGCGGCATTACGGTTGAGGGCTGCGCTTGGTCAGATGGTGAAGCCGCCGGCCGAGACAGCGGAGTTATTCTAGATTTGATGGAACAGCTCCTCAAGCCAACCCGGATCTCAGTTTAGGGAGTAGCTGGCTGCCTGGGGCCAGGTTCCAGCCAGGCCGCGTGAATTCTTGGAACTTTAAGTCCGTGCCCGTAGAATAGATTTGTGGACGAGAACACCTCAGTGATGGAGCGCACCGCCGGGCCCCGGCTGCCGAAATCGTTGGTGCGGTTCAAAGGCTGGCTGGCCGAGCATCACATGACCTTGATTGCAATTGCCGACACTCCGCACTCCATCGCGCTCGGTTCAGCGATTGGCATCTTCTTCGGTTTCACCCCTCTCTATTCCCTGAAAACTCTGCTGTCGATCGGCGTCGCCTGGATTGCTCGATGCAACAAACTGGCTGCGGCGATCGCCGTGACCTTGCACGATGTCCTGATCTTTGCCATGCCGGCAATATACTTCGCGGAATACAGGCTCGGGTGCCGTGCACTCCATTTAGCTCCGTCGGTGAAGGCGCGCATGGGCGACTTCAGCTTTCATCATTACGTCAGCTGGGGCCTGTTTTCCCATGTCGTTTGGCCTGCCCTGATCGGTTCGCTCTTCCTGGCGGTGCCGTCGGCGATTTTGATCTATTTCGTTGTCCGGATGCTGGTCAGCCGTGGCCGCACTCTCTGAAGCGCGAGGCTGTTTTTTCACAGCCGCGGCACGAGAGTTGCATCAGAGACACGGCAATTTGCCTTCTGTTCCGTAACTGCGGGATAGCGGCTCGGACAAACATTGTTATGAAACACCTGCTCGCGATCGTTACCAGTATCCTTCTTTGCTCCTGTGCGGACATGTACGTTACCAAGACCGAAGTAGCCACTCCCGGCGGCGAAGCCGTCGGACCGGTTGACGCCAAGGACTATGGTTCGACCCGCGTGCATATGGTCTCCAATTGCGGAGTTGGCGCCAGCCGTCCGGCTGCGATCTACATCCGCCCGTTTTGTATCGACACGGCTCTGTTTCAGGGGGACGAAGCTGTTTCCGACGGAGAGATGCCAATTCGGAAAGCGCTTACCCCGATTGAATTCGCTGAAGATCTCAAGCAGGAACTTGAACTGATCGCGCCTGCCCGAATTCTTAAAGAGAATGAATCGGCTCGTGTTGGCTGGCTGGTGGACGGCCACTTTGAAACCATTGACGGTGGAAGCCCGCTGGCGCGTTTCTTTTTCGGAAATCTTGGTGCAGGACGGTCATTTTTAGCTCTGCACGTGCGGGTGACCGATGTTCAGCGCGGAATAGTTGTCTACGAATTCGATATGGCGGGCGGCAGCGGTTATCAAGGAAAGCTCGGTACGCTTCGGTCCAGCGGCCTGGGAAAGGCGACTCATTTCGATCTTCGTAATGCCGCTGAGCGGGTATATCTAACCTTAAGCGCAAATCCGTACGGTTACGCGAATCGGGCGGACGCAACCCTGCGATAGCTTCGATACCGCGGAACTCGCCGGCACTCGATTGGATGTTGCCAACCGAGACACGCCGAATAAGGTGCTGCCGTTAAATTCCGACGATGAGATCGGTCACGCAATTTCTTATTGCTATCAATGCGGCCCTGGTTGCGCTCGGGTGCACCCTGCCTCGGGCCTATGGTGCTGAATCGTACGTCATCATCGATTCCCAGACCGGATTCATCTTGCGGGCGCAAGAACCAAATCAAAAGCGGCAGGTCGGCAGCTTGACCAAGATTGTAACCGCTGCCGTGGTCCTGGATTGGGTCGAACACCGGAACGGCAATCTGAACCAGATCGTGACTATTCCCCCGGAGGCATTTGTCGGTGTCAGTGAAAATCCCATCGGATTTCAACCCGGGGACCAGATCTCGTTGCGGGATCTTCTCTATGCCGGCTTGATCCAGTCCGACAATATTGCCGCCTACACCCTGGCTTATCAGATCGGGGTCCAGCTCAGCTCGCTTCTTCCCGCTTCAGGAGGATCCAAAACCGGTCCGGTGGACATCTTCGTCGGTCAAATGAACGCTCTGGCCAAACAGCTGAAGATGGAACATAGCCGTTTCGTGAATCCCCATGGGATCGATACCAACGTGCGCCCGATCCCGTATTCTACCGCCGCCGACATGGCGCGCGCGGCTCGCTACGTCGTGAATAAGGCGAGTTTCCGTTTTTATGTTTCCCAGAAAGAGCGAAAAATTTCATTCGGCCGCACCGGTCACCGGCTCAATTATCTCCTTCGCAATACCAACGAACTGCTCGGACGCGACGGCATTGACGGTGTAAAGACGGGCCAAACAGCGCGGGCCGGCGAGTGCCTGATACTTTCTGCCAGTCGGCAGAACGAAGTAGTTCAGCACGGGCAGCTGACAACCGTTTATCCCCGGCACCTAATTCTGGTGCTTCTTGGGAGCGCCAATCGGTTTGAAGAAGGCGCCCAGCTCCTTTCGGTCGGTTGGCAGCTTTACGACCAGTGGGCAGCGACAGGAAGACTGGTGGATCCGGAAAAACTGCTGTAAATAGCAGTCTGATGAAGCCCCGCGTCGGCATTCTAACCAGCGGCGGGGATTGCCCCGGGTTGAACGCGGTTCTGCGCGGTGTAGTCCTTGCAGCGGAAAAGCTCGGTTGGGAAGTGGTCGGATTCAGAGATGGTTTCGAAGGACTTCTTCCGCCCGGCGACTACGTTATTCTCGACCGGCACAGCACGGACGGGATCATGGCACTGGGAGGAACGATCATCGGCACAACCAATCGAGGTCACTTCGTGGCCAAGATCGGAGCTGGGGATCGCGCTATGGTTGCCGCAGAGGTGATCGAGAAGGCGAGAAAAGTCTTGGGGGACATCGGTGTCAACGCCTTGATCATTGTCGGCGGAGACGGCTCCATGACGACAGCTCTGCAACTCCAGGAAGCGGGCATTAACTGCATCGGAGTTCCCAAGACGATCGACAATGATCTGGAGGCGACGGCGATGACATTCGGATTTGATTCTGCCGTGGCCATGGTGATGGACGCCTTGGATCGGTTGCATACCACTGCCACCAGTCACAAGCGGGTGATGGTTGTAGAGGTGATGGGACGCCATGCCGGCTGGATCGCCTTGCATGGGGGGATCGCCGGCGGCGCCGATATTATTCTGATTCCGGAGATCCCGTTCGATTACGAGAGAATCGCGGCGGCGATCAGACAACGCGATGCTGCCGGCGAGCTGGGTTCGCTGGTGGTGGTGGCGGAAGGAGCCAAGGCCCGGGATGGTCAGCAAGTCAAGCGGGACACCGAAGCCGGAGAATTTCGTTTGGGCGGAATCGGAGACATCGTCGCGCGTGAAATCGCCGTGCGGACGGGCAAGGAGACGCGCTGCTGCGTCCTGGGACATCTTCAGCGGGGAGGGGCGCCCACAACTTTGGATCGAATTTTAGGGACTCGATTCGGGGTAAAGGCAGTCCAGCTTGCTAACGAAGGTCATTTCGGGACGATGGTCAGTTATCAAAGCTATCAGGTGCGGCATGTGCCGATCGCCGACGCCGTCAACCGGTTGCGGCTGGTGCCACCCAACGGAGAGATGGTCCAGACCGCGCGGGACGTCGAAATCTCCTTTGGAGATTGATGTTTGTGTCATCCCGAGCGAAGCGCGGCGAAGTCGAGGGATCCTGTAAAGATACCTGGCGATGACGTCACGGGATTCCTCGCTTGGCTCGGAATGACCCAAGATGAAAATCGTCCTTGCATATTCCGGTGGCCTCGACACTTCGATCATTCTGCGATGGTTGAAGGAAAACTATAATGCCGAGATTATCGCATTTTGCGCCGACATCGGCCAGGAGGAGGAACTGCAGGGGCTGGAAGAAAAGGCGCTAAAAACAGGCGCATTAAAATGCGTCGTTGAAGATCTACGCGAGGAATTTGCGCGCGACTTTATTTTTCCAATGTTCCAGGCCGGCGCGATTTACGAAGGCCAGTATCTTCTTGGAACGAGCATTGCCCGCCCTCTAATCGCCAAACGCATGGTTGAAATCGCACGCGCGGAAAAGGCGGAGGCGGTTGCGCATGGAGCCACTGGAAAGGGAAACGACCAGGTTCGGTTCGAGTTGGCGGTGGCGGCCCTCGCCCCGGACCTGAAGGTCATCGCGCCCTGGCGCGAGGAAGGTTTTCGAAAACAATTTTGTGGGCGAACCGAAATGATCGCGTTTGCCAAGGCAAAGCAGATCCCGGTCGAAGCGACGCCCCAACGACCGTATTCAAGCGACCGCAATCTTCTTCATATCAGTTTCGAGAGCGGGGTGCTGGAAGATCCCTGGTTTGACGCAAGCGCAGCGGAGATGCGCGACATGTACAAATTGAGCGTCGCGCCGGAGGATGCTCCCGATAAACCGGAGTACATCGAGCTTGAATTCGAGAACGGTAATTGCACTAGGGTGGCGCAAGTTTCCAACTTGCGCATTAACGCCGCGCAAGATGAAATCTTGCGCCACAATTCCGAAATGTCGCCGCTTCAAGTCATGCAAAGGTTGAACCAATTGGGCGGCAAACATGGCATTGGCCGCGTCGATATTGTGGAAAATCGGTTCGTGGGGATGAAAAGCCGGGGAGTTTATGAAACGCCGGGCGGCGCAATTCTTTATTTCGCGCATCGCCAAATAGAGACGCTCACCATGGACCGCGAGGTGATGCATTTACGGGATGGTCTCATTTCAAAGTACGGCACCCTGGTTTATAACGGCTTTTGGTTCTCGCCTGAACGCGAAGCGCTCCAAGCGCTCGTTACCGAGACCCAGCGCGATGTAGCGGGGGTCGTTAGGTTGAAGCTTTATAAAGGCAATATCATCGTTGCCGGCCGCAAAAGCCGGAAAAGTTTATACGACCCGAAAATCGCGACGATGGAGGGCGATGCTTCGCAATACGACCAGGGCGACGCTACCGGCTTTATCCGCCTGAACGCGTTGCGCCTGAAAATGCGCGCCGCCCTCGCAAGCCAGGCTGATTAAAGGCAGGCGCCCGCCTTGCGGCAATCGCTTGTCGGTTTTATAATGTAATTGCGCATCCCGCGCAGAGATACGGAGGTTCGATATGCCAACAACAATTGCTGCTCCCAAGAGTGCTCCCAAGGCAGAACAGGATTTTCTGCCGCTGGAAGGCACCGATCACATTGAGTTTTATGTCGGAAACGCCAAGCAGGCGGCCCATTTCTATAAAACCGTTTTTGGCTTTCAGAGCCTGGCCTATTCGGGGCCGGAAACCGGCGTGAAAGACCGGGCCAGCTACGCTATTCGCCAGAATAAGCTCACCTTCGTGTTAACGACGCCCATCCAGCCGGAAGGACCGATTGCCGATCACGTTTTCAAGCACGGGGATGGTGTTAAAGCGATTGCTCTGCGAGTCAAAGACGCCACCTCGGCCTGGAAAGAAACCACCCAGCGCGGCGGCAAGAGTTATCTCGAGCCGAAAACGTTGACCGACGAGAACGGCAAAGTCGTCATCAGCGGCATTCATACCTATGGCGACACCGTGCATCTGTTTATCGAGCGCGATGATTACAGCGGGCCGTTCATGCCCGGGTACGAGAAATGGGAATCAGCGGTGACTCCGTCGGACACAGGATTGCTTTGTGTCGACCATTGCGTCGGCAATGTCGGCTGGAACCAGATGAATCCGTGGGTCAAGTTTTATGAGGATGTGATGGGCTTCCGGAACATCCTTTCCTTCGACGATAAGGACATCTCGACGGAATACTCGGCGCTCATGAGCAAGGTCATGAGCAACGGCAACGGTTTCGTAAAATTCCCGATTAACGAACCGGCTGAAGGGAAAAAGAAATCGCAGGTCGAGGAGTATCTCGATTTTTATAAGGGCGAAGGTGTGCAGCACAT
Organism: uncultured Verrucomicrobiae bacterium; assembly: GCA_963728975.1. Classification (GTDB taxonomy): domain Bacteria; phylum Verrucomicrobiota; class Verrucomicrobiia; order Chthoniobacterales; family UBA10450; genus DATFCK01. Next base: position 173,607 of record CAVSMF010000005.1, on the reverse strand, counting down.
CGCCATCGCCACAAACGATATCGTCAAGACCGTGACCGATCTGCAGAAGCGCGGCCTCGAGTTCCTGAACATTCCGACGACCTATTACGACACTCTGCCCGATCGGGTCGGACACATCGATGAAGATCTCGATCCGCTCAAACGGCTTGGCATCCTCGTCGATCGTGATGACGAAGGATATCTACTTCAGATCTTTTCCAAACCGGTGGAAGATCGGCCGACGTTGTTTTTCGAAATTATCCAGCGCAAAGGCGCGAAGAGTTTCGGCAAAGGAAATTTCAAGGCGTTGTTTGAAGCATTGGAAAAAGAACAGGAGCGCCGGGGAAATCTATAAGGAGGTAAGGTCGCCATGCCATACTATCAAAAGGTCGGTCAAATCCCGAGAAAACATCATATCTGGTTTCACCGCAACGGTTCGGGACCGAGCTACAAAAATGAAGGAATCGCCTACGAGCATGTGATTACCACGGAGGGCTTTAACGAAGCCTATTCCATCATGTATCACCTGCGGCCCCCGACCCGGGTGCGCCACGTCAAACTCTTGAAATGCGAGGAGCTGAAAAAGGTCACCGACAGCCCGCTGCGTCATCATCACTTGAAGACGGCGAAAATTCCAAGGCGCGGCGATCTTTATACCGGACGGATCCCGATCCTGTTCAACCAGGATGTGATTGCATATAGGGGAAGGCCGGAGAAGGCTTATGGGGACTTCCAGTATTACCGGAACGGCGGGGCCGATGAAATTATCTTCGTGTTCAAGGGTGGGGGAACCCTGGAAAGCGTTTTCGGGACACAACGGTATCGGGCTGAAGATTACATTGTCATTCCGCGTGGTATTACTTACCGCCTGGTGCCCGACAAGGTTGAAGAGGAAGATTATCTCATTCTGGAGTCAGTCGGCCCGGTTCGAATTCCGCAGCGTTATCTGAATCGGGAAGGCCAGATCAAAATGGGCGCGCCTTATTCGGAGCGCGACCTGCATGGACCCACTGAAGTGCTCACAATCGACAAGGAGGAGGATACCGAGATTCTGGTAAAGGACGGGCCGCGCTGGACCTGCGTGACCAATGCCCAGCATCCGTTCGACGTCGTCGGTTGGGATGGTTACGTCTATCCATTCACCTTCAACGCTCAGGATTTTGAGCCGATCACCGGCACGGTGCATCAGCCGCCTCCCATCCATCAGACATTCGAAATCAAGGGTTATGTCGTATGCACATTCGCTCCGCGCCTCCTCGATACTCATCCCGAAGCGGTAAAAATTCCCTGGGTCCACGATAACGTCGAGGCGGACGAAGTTCTGTTTTATGTGCGTGGCAACTTCGGCTCGCGGCGTGGGATCGAGCCGGCATCGGTCACCTTGCATCCACGGGGAATACCCCACGGGCCGCATCCCGGCACTATCATGGCGAGCAAAAACGCGCTTCGGACCGAAGAACTCGCCGTGATGTTCGACACCGAGCATACCCTGGAGCTGACCGAGCAGGCGTTGAAACTGGACGACGAAAAATATCCGTTGAGCTGGCTGGATTAGGCCCGTGCCCAATCGGCCAGTTTGTTTTTTCTCTGATGATTCAAAGTCGAAATGCCGATTTGGAAACCAGTGAGCGCCTGACCCGGGAGCGAAACCGGCTCGAGCCCCGGGATCTCCAGACCCTGGAACGGGCATTTCGGGATTTGCTCGAAGCAATCGGAGAAAATCCACATCGTCAAGGCCTGGTTAAAACACCCGGCCGCAGCGCCCGCTCCTTCGAGTTTCTTACCCAGGGATACCGTCAGGACCTGGATCAGATCGTGAATGGCGCCATCTTCGATTCGGATGCGAGCGAGATCATTCTGGTAAAAGACATCGAGCTTTATTCCTTGTGCGAACATCATCTCCTGCCGTTCATTGGCCGCGCCCACGTTGCCTACATCCCGAATGGAAAAGTGCTCGGCCTCTCCAAGGTCGCGAGAATTGTCGATCTTTTCGCCAGACGCCTTCAGATTCAGGAAAATCTTACAACCCAGATCGCCGAATCGGTCATGGCGGCGCTCGCTCCATCCGGGGTGGCTGTGGTCGTGGAAGCGAAACACCTTTGCATGATGATGCGCGGGGTCGAGAAGCAAAATTCGCTCATGACTACATCCTGTTTGCTTGGTTCGTTTAAGGAGGACGCGCGAACCCGCTCGGAGTTTCTCTCGCTCTTGAAAGGATAGCTGCCCTCATTCCCGGTAAAGCAGGTTTAAGCACCTGATGGCGAAGGCGGGAGGGATCCCGCGTCCCGCGATCGGTCCACGCTGGCCGGTTAGCGTACTGCGAATAGCTTAGGCGGGATCCCATTCGACTCGGCTCGCCTGGCTCAGGGCAGGCTCTTTGACTGCGCTCAGGATGACAGCTTGCTTAGGCTGGCCCTTCCAGCATGTTTCTCAAGCATGCTATTGACCGTCAGCAAACGGCTGGAATTTTCGGCCTCGCGCCGGCTGTTTGTGCCGCGGTGGACCGATTCGGAGAACCTGGTGGCTTTCGGGCCGGAAAGCAGCGCCCTTCACGGTACCGGCCGAAATTACACTGCTTATTTTGTCTTCTCCGGCCCGGTAGATCCGGTGACGGGCATGTTGATTAACATCAGTGAGATCAAGGAACGTGCCGGCCGGATCGTTGACGCCGATTTCGATCACAAGTTCCTCAATGCCGACAATGAGGCTTTCCGCGATCTGCCCCCCACAGTCGAAAATGTCGCCGGCGAGCTTTACCGGCGGGCCGCGCCGCTATTTTCGACAGTCCCGGCGGATCTCGTGGCAGTTCATCTCCGGGAGTCGAACGACCGGAGCGCAACCTCGTACGCGGATGGAATTTGCGACGCGAACTACTGGTTCGAATTCTCCGCCGCGCGAAAAACGATGTCGCCTCATTTGAGCCAGGCGGAAAACAGGCGCCTGTTCGGCGATGCTGTCGGGATCCATGGCCATCACTACCGGGCCCGCCTGACTTTTCGCGCCGAAAAAATGGACTCCCGGGCGCCTCTGGTCCGTCACGATAAAATGGAAAATTGCCTTCAATCGCTTCAGAGCGAGCTCGACCACAAGTATCTCAACGAGGATGTGGCGGCCTTGCATAAACGGCCCATCACCACCGAAAGTCTGGCCGAGTACATTTACGAGCGAGTCAATGCCCTGCTCCCGTTGCATCGAGTCCGTTTACATGAACGGGACGATTTTTTCGCCGAAGCATGGGAGGACGAAAGCATGTTCCTTGGGTTGCGAATGCCTTTTAGCGCCGCACATCGACTTCATGTCCGATCGTTTTCAGACGAAGAAAACGCATCGCTGTTTGGCAAATGCAACAATCCAGCGGGACATGGTCACCATTACTTGACCGAAGCAACCGTGGCCGGCCCCTACGATGAGCGCACCGGGATAATCTATGACTTTGTCGAACTCCGCTCCGCTCTAAGCGACGCCCTCGGTCCCTGGCAGAATCGCCATCTCGACCTGGAAAGCGAGGATTTTCGGGACAAACCGTCTACCGGTGAGAATATCGTCCGCGCGCTTTGGGAAAAGATCGATGCTGTCTTAGGCCAAAAGCTGGTTCGGCTGCGTCTGTGGGAAACCGCAAACAACCGATTTACCTTAAGGCGAACATGAGTGGCGCAAGTTTTCAACTTGCGATCTTGTTAATGGGCAAGTTGGAAACTTGCCCCACTTTTCTATGAAGCGCTATCTGATTACCGGAGCCAGCCGTGGTATCGGCCGCGCCATTGCCGAAGAACTGGCCTCGGTTGACGTGACGTTGTTGCTGCATGGGCGTGATCCGGTTGCTCTGGAGGAGACGCGTAAAGCGGTCGAATCGCGCTGCGCGGAAGTGGTGATTTTAAAACACGACATCGCGCGCACGGCGGGAGTTCGCGACTTAATTGCGGAGATCGGCTCCGACCCGATCGATCTTCTGGTCAATAATGCCGGGGTCGCGATCGTGAAGCCTTTCACCGAAATCACTCCCGTTGAGTGGGATCAAACTGTGGGGGTGAACCTAACCGCGCCGTTCCTCCTGATCCAGCATTTCGCTCGTCGGATGCTGCCCGGCTCGAGTATTGTCAATATTCTTTCGGTTGCAGCCAGAACCGGGTTTGCCAATTGGAGCGCTTATTGCATGAGCAAATTCGGGTTGGAAGGATTTTCCCAATCGGTTCGCGACGAGCTGCGAGATCATAAGATTCGGGTCATCAATGTCTATCCGGCGGCTACCGACAGCGAGATCTGGAACAACATACCGGGCAACTGGCCGCGGCAGAAAATGATATCGGCTAAAGAAGTAGCTTCAGCGGTCGCTTACGCGATTTCTCGCCCACCCAATGTTGCCGTTGAAAACATTACCGTTTCGAGCCTGACTGGAAATCTCTGACCCGCGCGTAATATTTCGGATCGGTCTACAACTCGCAACCTCATCCGCAGCGCGGCCCGGCGGAAACCGCTCCTATTGAGATGATCCGTGGAGGGCGGCCTGGTATTCCGGCTTTTTGTGGTATTCCACGAGTCTGAATCCCCAGCCGATCAGGGTGGAAAGATCCTTGGTCGTTTCCTTCTTCTCGTTCAGGAATTTCGCGATCCTGCTCTTAAGCTCCGCTTGCTCATCGGTTGCATCGAGGATTTCGAAAATTTCCATCGACAAAAGCCAGTCTTCGGGATGTTCGGCCTGCTGCGTCTCCCAAATTTCGCCAAGCCGTTCATGGCCGGTTTTACCGTCGCGAATCTTTCGCACCTGGGCGTAAAGATTTTCCAGCTTCTTTCGTTTTGCGTCGGATGGAACTTTGATCGTCCGCTCCTTGGGCACGAGGGCCACTTCGAGATAAGCGTCCTTGTCGGCGGCGCCATTGAACACGGAATCGATTCGTTCGCCGACAGCCATGTCGTAAGTCCCCCAGCCGGGATCGAATAGAACGCGGTCCCCGTCCTTGGCGCTGCAATTTGAGAATGTCACCAGGACCAGTTTGCCCTCGCTTCGCAGAATCTTTTCCACCTTTCCGGCAACAATGATTCCGCTGGCAAATTCCAGGGTTGCTTTCTTTCCTTCGACAATCCCGAGCTTGCTCAGTTCGTCTTGGCCCAATGACTCCGGCGAAGTCGGCGTCGCTCTCCATTTGCCGATGGGCGAGCCAAAGCCGTCCCGGTGCTGATCCCGGCCGTGACCGGGCAATTCTTTATTCTGGAAAGCGAGATCGCAAGGGCCGCTGGCATGCAGATAAATCGGATCGTCGTTCAAATCGACCAGCACCTGGTCGAACACCCCGGTCACCTGCAAACCGGACGAGTATTGGCAGGTGGCGACGTTGTTGCACTCGATTGCCCTGTTGATGGCCTCGAGTCCGCCGACTCGGAAAGCCATTCTGCTGGCAAACTCTTCCAGGACATCCCTGAGATGCTTGAAATCGCGACAGACGAACAACTGCGGCTGTCTGGTTGTGATATCGAACGCCACATCGGCGGCATCGATAGAGTAGGGGATTTTCTTTACCTCGGCTTCCAGGCAGGAAACCGATTCGCCAATCGATGAAAGCAAACCTGCTCCATAGATTTTCGGGTTCTCTAAACTGCCAATCAAGCCGGTACTCAACCGTCCACCAATGCAGCCGCGAGAGAAGTGCCATCTCCGACGGCTCTCCCAGGTTTTTTTGACGGTGCTCGACCAGCCTGGTTGCTTCCTCGACTTCCTTGGGATCGCTGTTTGGCTGTTCTTTCAAAATCGACAAATGACGGATCGCCTGGTAAAGCTCGAAATCCCGCTTGGACGACATTGCTTTTGCCCCGACTTCGCCAAATCGCTGTAAGTAGTTGGAATATTCCCGGTCGACAATAATCGGAGCGTGTCCGGCGGCTTCATGGACGATGTCCGGCGCGGGCGTGTATTCGATGTGATGGATCTGGCGCATATCGCAGGCGATCACCAGGACCTTGTAGGCTTGAAATTCCATGAAAGCGGCCGGTGGTATGAATCCGTCAACCGCCACCGCGCCCCAGCCGATCCGGCCGAGAATATCGTTCATTTCCTCGATCCGCGGAATACGCTCGAAAGAGATGCCGGTATCGAGCAGCCCCTGAAAGTAGACCTTGTGAGCGTACTCGCGCAGAAAAAAAATGTTCTGCCGCATAATGAATCGCCACACCGCGTGGTCGACCGGCGTATAGTCATTGTAGCGCTGGTCGACCGCGAATTGCAGAAGATGCTTGGGAAGCGATCGAACGGCGGGATTGGTTAAACTGAAGGATTGAATGCTCATGAGCCTCCTCCTGGTGGTTGCGCTAGGCCAATAACAATACCATATGATTGTTTCAAGTCCCAGCAAGAAGCGTTCGGTCGCGGCAGCGCGGAAATCGGTGGTTGGGCGGCCGTTGCTTTGGCTGAATCTTCTCTGTCTTGATGCTCCGGTCGTGGCCGTTACCTGGCAATGGCTTTTCGCGAAAAGCTACGGCATTGCCCTCCCCATTGGCGGCAGCGGAGCGTTATTTCTTACGGCCTGGTTTATTTACCTGGTCGACCGCTACGCCGATTCGGTTTGGCTTCCGTTTGGCGCGCCAAAGTCGGTTCGTCAACAGTTCTGGTCTCGCCATCACCGTTTCTGGCCCGGGCTGCTTCTGGCCGTTGGATTGGCTGATGGCGGAATCATTTTTTGGCGGCTGAATCATTGGTTCGTCCTGCTTGGAATCGGGGTGGGCGCCATCGCCGTCGTTTATCTTGCGCTGAATCACGTTTGCAACCGCATTTGGAATGCGTTTCCGGTCAAGGAGGTCACCATCGGTTTCCTGTTCGCCGCCGGAACCATCCTGGTTCCTGCATTTTCCGTGGCCAGGCTGTCTCTGTTGATGCCGGCGGCGCTTTTTGCCTGCCTTTGTTCGCTCAACTGCATGAGCATCGCCTTTTGGGAACGCGACCTCGACCAGGCCCAGGGAAAATATTCCATCGCAACACGATGGCCCGGCGGCCAGATCCATGTTCAGTCGGCATTGCTGGTGATCGTTTCCGTTGCCGTGGTTTTCGGTTTCTTTCATCGCGATCTCCGGCTTCTGTGCGCCTGCATCGGATTAAGCGCCGCTCTTCTTTTCCTGCTGCATTTCCTGGCGGTGGCCCGGGACGAACGGAGCGCTCTGGCCGATCTCGTTCTCCTGACGCCGCTCCTGTTCATCGGGAAAATGTGGTGAGCTTCGACCGCATCGCCCCACACTATGGCTGGCTGGAATCGGTCGCCTTCGGCAACGCTCTCCAGCGGGCGCGGACATTTGCAATCGACAAAATCGCCTCTCCCCGGCGCGCGCTTGTTGCGGGAGAAGGGAACGGCCGGTTTCTTTGCCGCTTTGTCCGGGCTCATCCCGAGACGGAGATTGATTGCCTGGATGCCAGCAGGCGGATGCTGGAATTGACCCGAGCCCGGCTGGGTCGCGTCGCACCGCAAAGCTTGGACCGGGTTCGTTTCCTCCAGCGAGACATATTGAACTGGTTCCCCGAAACTTCCTACGACCTCCTGGTTACCCATTTTTTCCTCGATTGTTTTCCGCCTAACGATGTTCGGACAATCGTGGAAAAACTGGCCGGAGCGGCGGCGGATCGGGCGACGTGGCTCCTGGCCGATTTTGCCGTTCCCGACCACCGATTGAGGCGGGCTCACGCTCAGGCCTGGCTGAGAACGATGTATTGGTTCTTTCGCGCAACCGCCCGGATTCCGGCGGACAAGCTGGTGAACCCAACCCCGTATCTCCAGGCAAGCGGTTTCCGTTGCGCTTCCCGCTCCCAGTCGCGCCTGGGGATGCTCAAATCGGAAATCTGGGTCCGGCCATAGCTAAAAAATGATTACCGGGTTGCCGACGCTGACGAAATTCTTCACCCGGGCGGCATCCCAATTAGCCAATCGAATGCAGCCGTGGCTGGTCGCCCGTCCGATTGTCTCGGGGTTGTTGGTGCCGTGGATCCCGATCCCCGGTTTGTTCAAGCCCATCCAAAGAACGCCAACCAGATTGTTCGGACCCGGCGGAAGATTGTAATAGTTTTCGGTGCGCACACCGTAATTGAGCATTCCTTCGTCGTACCGAAACCAGGGCCAGACCGTCGCTCCCAGAACTTTCCACGTGCCGATAGGCGCGGGCAATGTTTTTGACCCCGGTGTGATGGGAAAGACGCAGATCAGCTGATTATTTTCGAACACCTCGAGCAGATGCTCCTTGGTGTCGACAAAGATCTTGCGGCCGGCCAGGGCGGGATTCTTCGGGAGCTTTTGTTCAACAAATCGCTCGACTTCGAATGGGAGTACGTTCGGGACCTCGAGCGTATCGCCCGGTTTCAGATGATCCCCGTTTTTTCCGGGATTCAGTTTTTGGATGTAAGCCTCGGCCGAGTGGAAACGCTCCGCCACGAATTCGAGCAGGGAGGTATAGGGCAGCCATTTCGATTTTGCCTGTTCGGCGTGACTGCCGGGGACCGAACCGACAAAATCAAGGTCCTCTTTCCGAATCGTGTAGGTGGTGTAGGTGACCGGTACTTGATCGAGCAACCACGCGTCCACCGCTCCCGTCTTGGGCAGGCCATGGGCGTGTTTGTAGGAAATGAGCGCTTTGCGAAAAAATTCGCCCATTTTACCGTCGATTTTACCCGGCCCGAAGCAGTTGTTATCGAGAAAAATCTGGAGGCGAGTTGCGGTTTGCTCGTCGTAGTTGGGGAGGGCGACAGGGTAAACTTTGGGAGGGGTTGGCCCGGGCGATTCTCCCTGGGCAAGTGCCGCCAGGGTCATCGAGAGAAAAAGAGAGGCGATAAGTGCCGACTTCATCGCTGCAAGCTATGCGTCGGAAGGGCTTGAGCGCAAAAAGAAACATTGGACGCCTTCGGGGAACGGCGGCTTCCGAGGCGCGTTGGCTCTTGGTCAACGCGACCGGAGATCGCGGATCGCGTCTGCATCGCTTCAGCGGCGCCCTGCTCCACCTTTCAGGCGGTTTTGACCCAGCAACGCAGGACCTCGGCGATGCTCCAAGCCTGGGCAATGCAGCCACCCGGTTTGTGCGGTTCGCGGGCATCGAAAACTTCGCTGATTGTGCCGAGGCCCGCTTCGCTCAGGTGTTGAGGAAATTGATCCAGAAATTTTCTCGCCTTCGTCCTGTCGCTGTCGCCAGTGTGGACCTTCAACCAGGCGTCGATAAACGGACCGATCAACCAGGCCCAGACTGTTCCCTGATGATACGCGCCATCACGGGAATGAAGATTGCCGGCATAGATCGGCTGATAGTGCGGGTCATCCGGGGATAAAGAGCGCAATCCCACCGGGGTCAGCAGTTTCTTTTCGGCAACATCGACGACAGCGCTCCAATGCTTCCGATCGAGCACCGGATGGTCGAGGGAGATGGCGAAGATTTGATTTGGCCGACAAGAGGCATCAGTGGTGCGCGGTTCGCCGTTGCAATCCACCACATCGTAAAGATAACCGCGTTCTTCAAACCAGAATCGCCGGTTAAACGAAGCCCGGGTGCGTTGGGCCAGCCCGGCGTAGCGCTCCGCCGCGGTTTTGTCACCCATTTTGCGGAGCCATTTTACCAGGAGCTCGAGGGCATTGTACCAAAGAGCATTAATTTCGACGGCCTTGCCTCGGCGCGGCGTAACCACCCAATCGCCCATTTTGGCGTCCATCCATGTCAGAGCGAGATCTTCGGCGCCCTGGGCAAGCAAACCGTCATCGGAGTCGACATGAATGTTGAATTTGGTGCCGTGCAGATGGCGTTCCACGATGTCGATCAGATGAGGCAGAAGCAATTCCAGGGTAATCTGATCGTTCGTTGCCTCCAGGTAACGGTTCAAGGCGTGGAAAAACCACAGGGTTGCGTCCGCCGTGTTGTATTTGCCCTGTTTTCCGCTGTCCGGAAACATATTGGGAATGAGTCCGTCGCAAATGTAACAGGCAAAGGTGCGCAGAATGTTCCCGGCCTCGATCCGGCGACCGGTTGCCAGGGTCAGGCCTTCCAAACTTATCATGGTGTCGCGCCCCCAATCGGTAAACCAATGGTATCCGGCAATGACGGTGCGGACTTCATCTCCCGCCGCGTGAGCCCGCGCCGCTTCTTCCGCTCGACCGGCCGGGGTGATCACAAATTGATCCGCGGCGCAGGCCAGTTCGGCGCCAAAGCCTTGATGCGCGGGCGGAGCGGCTTCCTGGATTAATCGCATCCGCCTTTCACGTTCCGCGGTAAGCGCTTGTTCCGGACCCAACAGTTCGATGATGTCCCAAGTTTCGGTTGAAGCGATCAGGCTAACCGGTTCGCTTTTCCTGAGGCCCGAACAAAACCGGCCCGGACTCCAGAGATCTCCCTCGTAGGCGTAGCCGCGACTCTGCTCGCTGCGATAAACCACCTCATGGATCTTGTGCTCATCGATTTTGAAAACCGGTGCGCACCCATGCATTTTCATCCGGACCGGTGGAAAACCGTGGCTGGCGGCCGCAATCTCGTAATGATCGCCGGCTGCGGTAAATGAATACGGGCCGGGCGGCCCTTCGTTCACCGCGGTCTCGTGATGCCGAAACTGAAACGCGGGTTGCAGTTCCAAACTGGGCAGCGTTTTCCCTTCGAGCACCAGATAGGACAGGTCAACGGTGTTCTGGAGATGAGGCATGATTACCCGCTTCTCCAGAATGAGGTCGCGGACCTGGTAAACCCAGACTGGCAATCCATCTTCAAGCCGAAACTCGCGCAGGTAATCTGCGCCATGCAGATCAAGCTGCCCGCCGGCTCGTTCCTGGCCGCCCAGGGAAACAACGTCGTCGTCTCCAAAGCGGAGAAACTCCGAGACATGATTCCACATTACGATCCGGCCACGCGGAGCGGACAATGCAGCGATGAGCAGCCCGTGATAGCGCCGGGTAATAGCTCCGGAAACAGTGCCGGAGGCGTATCCACCCAATCCATTGGTCACAATCCATTCGAGGTCGAGCAGGCTTTCGCGCGGCATGTTTTCGCGCTCCCATTTCAAACTGCGCACTACCGTTGGCTGGTGCCGATGCTTCATCGAGCCGCAATCAAGCTTCAGCGCCGCCGGGTGGGCTTGCGGCGCGGGTTCTTTTGAGGCACCGGGTAAAGCGCCACCGCTGCTTCGGCTGGCGCCACCCAGTTGTCTTGCCCCACAACCTCGGCCCGGCCCGGGCCGCCGTAGCGCGGGGATTCACTCGTCCAAAGCGTTTCCCATTCGAAGCCGATCGGCGGCGCCAATAGCGGCTCCGGTGAGGGCTCCAGCCGCCGGCGCCGGCCGAAATTCACAAGAAGAAGCCGGTCTTCTTCGCTCTTGTTCGAAAAATACCGGAGAACGAAACTGCGCGAACCGACGACCGCGCCATCCACTTTTCCCGGAATCTGTTGGCTGAAGCGCGCGTCTTTCCGGCGCAACGCAATCAGGTCCGCATGCAGATCGTAGAGCTCCTGGTTCCGTTGCCGCTCCGATAAATCAAGCTTGCACCGGGCGAACACGTCCGGGTCGGTGGGAACAGGTAATTTCTTTTGTGCCTCCTTGCTTGCTATTGAAGGAAATTGCGCCAGGAACTCAAAACGGCCCTTGCGAATTGCTTCCCGCAGTTTCTCATCGCCGATGTCGGTGAAAAAAAGGAACGGCCTGGAACTGCCGAATTCCTGCCCCTGAAAAAGCATCGGAGTCCACGGCCCCAGCAAAAACAACGCCGTCATCGCCCGGTAACGGCCGGGGGAAGTTCGAAGGCGAAGCCGATCGCCGGTTAGGCTGTTTGCCACCTGGTCGTGGTTCTCGATGAAGCTGACAAAGGTCTGGGGCGGCAATCCCAACGCCGGTGTGCCTCGCTGCGTTTTCTGCCACCAATACGGCTGCCCCTGGAAAAGGTACCCATATTTGGCTGCCGAAATAAACTCCTGCGGTTTTCCCAGATAATCGCTGTAGTAGGCCTCGTTTCTGCCAGTCAGAGCCACGATCGCGCTGTGGTGAAAATCGTCGTTCCAAACCCCGTCCAGATCGTCTCCCCCTTCCGCTCGCTTTCGGACCAGCTTGCTTTCCTGCGAATCGTTTTCCGCCACCAGAATTAAGGAACGTTCCCCCGCCGCCGCTCGGGCCGCCCGCCCAACAGCGCCAATGATGTACTCCGGCGAACGATCATGAATGCTGTGGGTCGCGTCGAATCGAAATCCGTCGAAATGGTATTCCTCGATCCAGTAACGCCCATTGGTGATAAAAAATTCCCGGACCGGCGCCGAGTTCGATCCATCGAAATTGATCGAATCGCCCCACTCGTTTGCCTCGCCGTGCTTGAGATAATCGTCCGAATAACTCCCCAGATAGTTTCCATCCGGCCCGAAGTGATTGTAGACCACGTCCAGAATGACTCCCAAACCGAGAGCGTGCGCGCGATCGACAAATCGGCGCAGATCATCCGGCCCGCCATACAGCCTGGTCGGCGCAAAAAAGTTCACCCCGTCGTAGCCCCATCCGAATTTCCCGGGAAAATCGGCGATTGGCATCATTTCAACTACGGTTATGCCGATTCGAGCCAGTTCCGGCAGCTGTTCGGCGGCTGCCTGCCAGGTCCCCTCCGGGGTAAAGGTGCCGATATGCATTTCGTAAATGATCTGGCCTTTTAATTCCAGGCCAGGCCAGCCGGCATCCGTCCATTTAAACGCTCCGGGATCAACCACGCCGGAAGAACCGTGTGGGCCCTCGGGTTGAAAACGAGACGCCGGGTCGGGGTAAAAAAGCTCTCCCTCATCGAGCCGGAACCGGTAACGGGCTCCTGCACCGGCGGGCCCGGCCCCGGAAAAGTAACCATCGCCTTCGCTCATTAGCGGATGAAAGGTCCGGGCAGCATTTTGAGCGGCGCTCGCTTCCAGAACCAGGTCGACCTTTTTTGCTTTTGGCGCCCACAGCCGAAAGTGGCTCTCATTTGCCGCGATGAGTTCCGCCCCAATGGGATACCGCCGTTTTAGGTTCGTTGCCACTTTCCTACGCCCTTCAACCAGATGGCGGCTGTGCGCAACTTTGGATTTCTCTTTCCGTTCGGCGCGCCAACATCTAAATGATGGGTCTGACACTGCCGCACAGTATGCCAGTTACTGATCGAATTACCGCCGGAGCGGGATCGGCCACCGTTGTCGATCACCCGCTGGTTTCCGCAAAACTCTCGATCTTGCGGGCCAAAGCAACCTCGATGGAGCTATTTCGCCGAACCCTGCGTGAGTTATCGGCGTTGCTCCTGATGGAAGCAGCCCGGGGATGGCAGACGACTTCGCTGGGAATAGAAACCCCTCTCAAGGCGTGCATTGGCCAATTTTTGGTGCGGCCGGTGGCGTTCGTCCCGATTCTGCGCGCGGGCCTGGGGATGCTTGACGGCATGATTGAGGTTTTGCCCGAGGCGGCGGTCGGCCATATTGGCATTTATCGGGACGAGCAAACACTTCGGCCACACACCTATCTGGTGCGTTTACCTTCCGGCCTGAGCGGAATGCAGGTCGTCTTGATTGACCCCATGCTGGCCACGGGAAACAGCGCCTGCCATGCGGTTTCGCTTTTGAAAGCCGAAGGGGCGGAGCGAATTCAATTCGTTTGTGCCATTAGTTGCCAACCCGGGATCCAGCAGCTGCAATCCCATCATCCTGAGGTTGAGATTGTCACTGCCGCGATTGATCCTGAGCTGAACGATTTCGGTTTTATCGTTCCAGGGCTGGGCGACGCCGGGGACCGTTATTTCGGCACCAGATAGGCCGGCTATGAACATCGAAATATTCAAACCGTTTGGTGAAGGTTACGAGGCGATGAAAAAGATCCTTTTCCAGCCGTTCGATTTTGCAAAGTGGTGCGTTATTGGTTTTGCCGCGTTCTTGGCCGGTCATTTTACCGCCGGCGGAGGATTCAATTTCTCTTCCTTCGGGAACGGGCGCCACCATTACTACCATTGGGGACCGTGGTCCGGATTTGCAGCTTCTGATTGGCCGCAATGGCAGCCGTGGCTGCTGATCCTCATCGTTCTAGGCGCCCTCTTTTTTTTCGCTTTTATCGTGGTGGTGAACTGGCTGAAAGCGCGCGGCACCTTTATCTTTACCGACTGCGTCGTTCGAAACCGCGCTGCCATCGTCGCGCCGTGGCGGGAGTACCCGAAAGGAGGGGAACAGTTATTTTTTGTTCCTGATGGCGGTGACTTTCGGCGCGCTGCTGCTTGCCGGAATCATGCTCGGCATTTTTCTGCCGTTAGGGTGGCTGGAGAATCGTCCACCCGGCCCGGCCGCGATCGGGTTGATCGTTTTTCTGGTGGCGTTTTGGCTTTCGTTCGGCCTTTTTTTTGGAGTTATCGGCTATTTCATGCCGTTCGTGATGTACCGGCAGCGCTGTTCCGCGGCCCGCGCCTTCGTCCAAGTGATCCGGTTGATTGCAAGCAATCTCGGGTCGTTCGTTTTGTTTGTTCTGTTTGGGATTGTCCTGGTAATGGCCGTGATCGTGATCAGTTGCATCGCAACCTGCCTGACCTGTTGTCTGGCGGCGCTTCCCTACGTGGGAACGGTTCTCTTATTGCCGATGTTCGTCTGGCTTCGAGGGTTCGGGCTTTTCTTTTTCAGACAGTTCGGCCCGGATTATGACGTTTGGGCGACTTTGCCTCAACCGGAGCCGCCCGCTCCTCCGCCGCCGTTGCCCGCTTAAGCGCTTGGAATCACTCTTCGGTGCTGGCCCAGAATCTCCGGAACGCCTCCGGCCAGGTTCGATCGATTACACTTTCCCGCGCCCGAATCCCCATCTTTTTTCGTAACCCCGGATCCGCCACCAGCTCGCGGATAGCGCGGGTGAAATCGCCCAGGTCGTGCGATTTGGTTACCAGGCCGTTCTGCCCGTCGTCTACCAGCTCTTTGGGTCCGCCCCCGTCGGATACGATCACTGGAACGCCGGAAGCCTGGGCCTCGATGATAACGTTTCCAAAAGTGTCGGTCGTACTGGGAAACGCAAAAACATCCGCCGATGCGTAGGCGGTTGCCAGTTCCTTCCCTTTCAAGTAGCCGGTAAAAATCGCATCGGGCAGAGACTCGGCCAGGGTCTCGGAATACGGTCCGTGTCCGACCACCAGAAGTTCGATCGGCAAACCTTCCTCTCGCAATTGCCGGTAAGCCTCCCCCAGCAAATCCAGGTTCTTTTCCTTCGAGATTCGTCCCACGTAGAGGAGGCGCACCTTCCCGTTTGTCGAACCGAATTTCTCCCAAAAAGCGGGATCTCGCCGATTCGGATCGAAAAGCTCGGTGTCAAGTCCCCGCGGCAGGATCTTGAGCTTGCCCGGTTCCAGGCCGCGGTTGATCCAGCTTTGACGGTATTCTTCCGAATTGACAAAAACGGTATCGAGCTGGCCATAGAACCAGTGCATGTAGCGCCAGGCGATACTTTCCAGAAAGCTGTCTTCGGTCAGGATCCGAACATATTGTGGAAAATCGGTGTGATAGATGCCGCTGGTTTGGAGGTTGAGCATTTTGGCCGCGAGCAGCCCGGTTAGGCCGATCGGGCCGGGAGTGCTAATGATGATCTCGGTAAATTGTTCGCGCTGGATGTAATCGAGAATTTGCAGAATCGGAGGAAAACTCAGTTTTTGCAGTTCATACTCGGGCAATTCAAATTCCCCGATCGGCGGAAAATTCTTGATCGGAATGGCGTCCGTTACCGGCTCGCTGCGCGAGGTGACCACGGTCAATTGTTTGCCGGCAGCCGCACCCGCCGCGGTCATGGTGCGGATGGTAGTGGCAACGCCGTTAACGTCCTCGAGTGTGTCGGTGAACCAGGCTCGCTTGGTGTTTCGCAGCGCCGGCGGGACCGCCCCGGTCAATTCCTGAAAAATCTGCCGGAGCCACTTCCGCGACGGCGCCTGGCTGTGAAATGCGTAAATGTAGGGCGACAGAATAACCAGGATTGGGACAATCGCACTGACGGCCTGCATGCCTTCCACCAGGTTTCCGCTGCTGACTTGCCCCACGAATTTTTGGAAAAGACGGAAAGCCAGTTGCTCGGCCACCAGGTTCGCCATAAGGAACGTTCTCCGCTCGGGCTCCGGAACGGCACTGAGTTCTTCGCTCAATTTCGCTTTGGTTTCCGGCCGGGAGAAATGTCCCGAAAGTTCTTTCCAGAGGGAGACATTGGCCGGCTTGGCCAACTCGAAAATTTTTCCGGATAAAACCCCCTGGGCAATAAAGGTAGCCTTTTCGGTCATGGTGAATTCGGTCGGATCGCGTCCTTCCATGAACCGCGAGAACATTTTCTCCAGTAGAACCGCGCTCGGCCCAAGATCTTCGTGAAAGCGCTCCTGAATGAAACGCGAAAGCGTATTGTAAAATCCATGGGAAAGGGCCAGAGGCGTTCCGCCCTGTCCCTTGGTGGCGCACTGGCCAGTCTGAATGTGCCTCAAAAATTCCTGAGCCGAGGCGGCTGGCGGCGTTTCGGTATAGGCGGAGCCAAGAAATCTGCCACCGTGATCGTCCGAGCCCGCCACCAGGATTTTTCGCCACGGTTCCGGGTGAGTGGGCTTGAGGTTATGGCGATTGGCAAATTCGTCGATTTTTTCCGCGGTCAAGCCGTTGAAAAGAGTCTGGGCCAGCTCGCTCAGGAGGGCGTCGCGCAATCCGTTAATGCCCTCAAAGTGCTTGAACAGGAGGATCAGCCGTTCGAGGTGGGAGGCATCCAGTTTGCCATTGATGCTGTAGAGCGGGTGGGCGACAGCATGAGCAATCTGTTCGGTGGCGAGGTATTGCTGCAAATCGAAGATGTTGTCACGCAGCCGGACGATTGCGGCGTGGTCCGCCTCCGAAATTCCCCACACCAGCAGATGAATCTTGCACGGGTCCTGGGGGAAGTAGGTGGTGACCTGTTCGCTGATGAAGGAATGCGGGAGATCGGCAATTTGAAGGCACCCTTCGATGCTATCGTGGTCGGTAATCGTCACGAAATCCATGCCGGCATCCAGGAGCTTGGCATGCAGCCAGCCCGGTTCGGAGCAGCTGTCGGGAAAATCGAATCGGCGGAATAACCACTCCTCGGACCGCGCACTATAGCTCGAATGAAGATGCAGATCGCACTTGCTCATAAGCGGCTATTTCTTCGTAATCTCCATTCGGCGATCCAATCCCGGTAAGTGGTAGCGGTTCGCCGCCCTATTGCGGTTTCAACCAACCGGCAGATCTGCCGCCAGACTATCGGATGCGCATAATCCACCGGATGGATGCTGAGCCGCAAAACCTCGTTGGGCCGAGCGATTTGGCCGAGAGCGGCATTCCAAACCAGGCTCACCCGCCGGCGCCATCGGTTTCGCACGCTGTAGACCAGAGAACGGGTTGGAAAATCTTCCCCGGAACGAAGGTCCCGGATCGATCCCAGGCGTGTTGTGTATTCCATCCCGGCATCGCGGGCCGCCTTTTCCGCTTCGCTGCCTAACAGCCAGGCCGGCGCGACGAACCCGTGAGGGTTTAGCCCGGCGGCATGGAATTCATCGCGTCCGCTGGTGATCCGCTGCAAGGCCGTTTCATAATCCAAATCGAAGAATTCCCCTTCATCCTGGGTGTAAACCCTGGTCAAAAATCGCTTGGATAAGGATTCGCCCGGCCGCCGGGGGCGTTCATGAAAATAACCATGAATAACAACCTCGTGTCCGTCCAACTGGAGACTCCGCAGCCAGGAAACGAACCGGCGGTCGTTGGCGATCCGGCCCTCATGATGATAATCCGGGACGACCAAAAGGGACGTTACCCGGACCCCTTTTCGAGCCAGTTCAGAAACTATCTTCTCGGAGACCTGGTAATTGCCGGGCGCGACATCGTGAAGCGAGACCACGAGTGCGTCGTTCTGGGCGGTAGCCGTAGCCAGCGCTGGAAGAAATTGCATCGTGGTAGCCGTTGTCATTGCGGGCAAATTTCAATCCCGGTCTGTTCCCAAACAAGCGCAAAGTAAAGGCGGGATTCCTGGCCCGAAAAAGCCAGGTCAGCCGGCCATGCCAACAATCGTTCGAAACTCGGTCTGGCTAAGCGGCATCACCGACAAACGTGACTGCCGCACCAGAGCGATTTTTTGGAGCCGGGCGGTTTTCTTGATTTCCCCCAGCGTGACCGGCCGGGGCAGGCGCTTGACCGGCGCCAAATCGACCGCGCTCCAATCGCCTTCGGTTGCAGTCGAGTCGGGGTAGGCATCCCGGGTCACCCTGGCAATGCCGACTACCGCCTTTTCTTCGCCGCTATGATAAAAAAGCACCTCGTCGCCCTTGGCCATTCCGCGGAGATTATTGCGGGCTGAATAATTGCGCACCCCGGTCCAGCTCGTGCCTTTCTCCTTGGAAAAATCGGACCAGGAATAGGAGGAAGGTTCCTGTTTAACGAGCCAGTAGTTTTTCATTCACAGCAAGGTAGCGGCGATTGACCGCAATCGCCAGGGAGGGCTAAATTGGCAGGGCGCCGGGGCCGCGGCGTCCGGACAGCGCAGGGCGCCGTCCCTACCGCGTCTTTATTCGACAACCGGCCTGCCTTATTTCAAAGTCGTCTTGATGGCGCGGTTACCGTTTATCAGCTTTGAAGGAACAGAAGGTTGCGGAAAATCGACCCAGATCCGGCGGCTGGCTGCCCGGCTGGAGTCGTTAGGCGTTCCTTTTCTGCTGACCCGCGAACCGGGCGGGACGCCGATCGGGGAGGCGATCCGTGAATTGCTTCAGTTTTCTCCCAAGGGCAGCGGAATGTCGGCCCAGACCGAGCTGCTCCTGTTCGAGGCGAGTCGGAGCCAGCTCGTGCGCGAGATTATCAAGCCTGCCCTGGCCGCCGGGACCTGCGTGCTGTCGGACCGTTTCTTCGATTCGACCACGGCTTATCAGGGAGCGGCCCGAAAGCTCGATCGGGCGATGGTTCGGCAATTGAACGCGTTTGCCGTTGGCGATTGTGTGCCTGACCTCACCATCGTGTTGGATGTTGATGAAAAAACCGCTCAAAACCGCCTGGCGAAACCGCGCCGGCCCGATCGAATGGAAATGGAACCAGCCGAATTCTACGAGGAAGTTCGAAGAGGTTACCGCCAGATCGCCGCGGAAGAGCCGGATCGGATCGTCTTGATTGACGGGGCGCCATCCGCGGACAAGATCGAAGAGGAAATCTGGCAAATACTTTCGTCGCGATTTCCGGTGCTGCCAGGCAATCCGCAATCCGCAATCTCTTCGAGCCATCGGCCTCTTCGAGCCAGAGGCCGCCATCCCCAATCGTAAAGATGGCCTTTTCTCCCGGTGCCGCGCTCGATTATCTCCGCCGTGCTCATACTCAAAATCGGCTCGGGCATGCCTACCTGATCTCCGGCGGAGCGGGCAGCGGAAAGCGAAAACTTGCCGCCGATCTGACGGAGCTCGTTAACGGTACCAAATCGGGCGACGTTTTTTCCGCGCGAGCCAGGGAAGTGTTCGTGGCCGAACCGGAATCCAAATCTCGCCGCATCGTCACCGAGCAAATCCGGAGCCTGGAACATGCCCTGCGAATGCGGGCGATCGAGGGCCGCCGCAAAGTCGCGATTATTTCCGAGGCCGACCGTTTGCGGCCCGAAGCAGCGAACGCGTTTTTGAAAACACTGGAAGAACCTCCCGGGGATTCGCTCCTGCTATTGTTGAGCGGACTGCCGGAGGCGCTCCCCGAAACCATCCGTTCGCGGTGCATTATGATTTCGCTGGCCTCGGCCGAATCGGGGCGATCAACGGAGGAAAGCGAGCTGGTCGAACTTCTGCGCCAGGCAGCAGGCAGGAAATCCTGGAAGGTTGAGCATGCTTATCGCATGGCCCAGGGTTTGCAGCGCCTGTTCGGCCGTATTCGGGAACAAATCAAGCAAACCAACGCCGATGCGCTCAAGGCGGAACAAGCCCGGTATCAAAATTCGACCGATGGCGCCTGGCTGGAGGAACGGGAAAGCTATTACAAAGCCCTAACCGAAAGCCTGTACTTGGAGCGGCGTGCTCGTCTCCTCGAGGTCCTGTTTGGCTGGTGGTCCGATCTGCTCCGGGCCAAAAACGGTGTGGCCTCGCGCGAATTGCCGGAACTAAAAAAGGAAACGTCCGTCGTCGCCGACCGCTTTACCACGGTTGAGATCCTGAAAAGGCTCCGGCGCCTGGAGGAAATGCGCGATCACCTGGGTCGCAACATCCAGGAAGCGCTCGCCATCGAGGTGGCATTTTTAAACGTGTTTGGCGCCTGACCGATTTCATCGCACAGAGTTGGAGCCCACGAAATACGCGAAAGCACTCGAAAGAGGAGTCTGCCAACGGCTCCGGATCGTTTTGATCTGCAGATTTCGCAGATCAACGCTGATTTGAAGAAAGGGTTCAGAGTTGACCCCCCTTTTGTCATTCCGAGCGAAGTCGAAGAATCTCTCATTTAAAAGGATTACTAGCAGCAAGAGATGTCTCCCAGCCTTCGCATAGAGCTACGGCGAGGCAGGCGACTCCGCTCGACATGACAAGAAGTCATTTGGGCAAACCCGCTTTTGAAAGAACCTCCGGTACAGTTCGTCTCCGTTTTCCATCACTCCATTTCTTTCCCGCTTGCTCGTTTCCAGGATGATCTCTTCTTTCCTCTTGCTCAGGGAGAGGGGTAAGGTGAGGGCATGCCGAAGAAGCGCGTTCTGACAATCGGTCTGATCGGCTACCAATTCATGGGCAAAGCGCATTCCAACGCCTGGCGCCAGGCGCCCTGCTTCTTCGATTTGCCCGCGGACATCCGAATGAAAACGATTTGCGGGCGGAATCCGGCGGCGCTAAAAAAGGCGGCCAAGAAGTTTGGTTGGGAGGAAACGGAGAGCGACTGGCGCCGGGTTGTTGCCGATCCCGGTATTGATGTCATCGATATCTGCACCCCTAACGACAGCCACTGCGACATCGCGGTGGCCGCCGCCAAGGCGGGCAAGGCCGTTCTCTGCGAGAAACCGCTGGCCCGGACCGTCCCGGAAGCGAGCCGCATGGCGGCGGCGGTCCGGCAGGCGGGCGTGATCAACATGGTTTGCCACAATTATCGCCGAATCCCTGCCATTGCTCTGGCCAGGCAAATGATCGAGCAAGGCGAAATCGGGGACCGCATTTTTCATTTCCGCGCTCGTTACGCCCAGGATTGGATTGTCGACCCGAATTTTCCGCTGGTCTGGCGGTTGCAATCCGATAGTGCCGGGTCCGGCGCGCTCGGCGATATTTTCTCGCACATTGCCGATCTTGCCCGCTATCTGGTTGGCGAGATCACTGAGGTCTGCGCCATGACCGAGACGTTCGTCAAGAAACGACCTTTGATCAGGACGCATCAGTATCGGTAGGGCCGGCGCGCTGCGCCGACCGGACGCCGCAGCGCGGCGTCCCCACCTGGCCAAGGTTACAGTCGATGACGCTGTAACGATGATCGGCCGTTTTGAAAATGGGGCGCTCGCCTCGCTCGAGGCCACGCGCTTCGCTCCCGGGCGGAAGAATTCCATTACCTTGGAGATTAACGGCAGTGCCGGTTCGTTGTATTTCGACCTGGAAGAAATGAACCGTCTCAAATATTACTCTCGGCACGACCCGAAAAGATCGTCAAGGTTTCCGCGACATTTTGGTGACTGAGCCGTCGCATCCGTTCATCAAGAACTGGTGGCCGCCCGGCCACATCATCGGATACGAGCACACCTTTACCCATACCATTGCAGATTTCGTGAAAGCAGTCGTGACCCGGACAGCTGCGGCGCCCACGTTCGAGGACGGCTTGCGCAATCAAAAACTTCTCGCAGCAGTTATCGAAAGCGCAAAGTTAAAGAGGTCTCTGCGGATATAGCCAGCCCGGCTATGGAAATATCGATGTGCTCGCTCTTGTGCCTCAATCCGCTAACTATCCCGACCCGGCGATTTTCCCGCCGACCGAATTCCCGAGGTGAAAATGGTCATCGATCCGCCGACGGCGGAGGCATAGGCGGTGGAGCGCTATGAAGTGGGGCTGGTTGGTGTGCAAAGATGCCAAACCCAGGTTCTTCCGTATTGAATTGCGTGAGACTATTGACATTATAGATCCTATCGGTGTCGGAGGCTGAAAAAACGACAGTCACGGAAAAAGGCGGGAAAATTGCTTCTAGTCGGGTTCGTCTCCCATGACGGTATCCAAAAGAACCATCGGTCGGCAGCATCTTCCAGCGCCGGCGCTGATCGCCTGCGTGCTGGCTGCTGTCCAGGTGTGGATGCCGTTGGCCTTCCAAACAAATGGCTGATGAAGGCGGGTACACCGGTTTCACCAGTCCCCGAACCCCGTGGAATCTCTCCCGAGCGCTGAGATAGAGAACGAGCGTGACGCGATTAACGCGGCTGAGTCACAGCTGAAGCAGGGGCGGAACGCCTCCCTGGCGGCGACCGGCATATTGATGTTTATCGGAATGTTCTGTTACGAGACGCTAAAGGAGATTCTTTTCCCGGATTCTGCGGTCTGGCAGTCGCACCTGATGACGATTTGTTTCGGCAGCGAGGTTGCAATTCAGTCTGCCAAAGTTGTGCTTCGAAAAATGAAGCGGCTCCCCGGCGTGTTCTCCGGGTAGCGACAGAACGAAAGGAAGAGGAGGAATCACTTGTGGGCGAGTCAAGTGCATCTGCAAGTGGTACGCGAGAATCTTGAGGAAGGGGAGGTTGTCTGCGGAACAACTTCGAGGGCCGACTATTGCATTAGAATCGTGCTGCGATGCAGTTGCACGGGTATTCCAACTGGAGTAGGACCACAGCCATCTCACTAAACTCGCGGACACATTCGCACTCTCAACTCTGGATGGTGTCGCTATTCCCGTGGAACAGTGGCCGCTTGCTCGCATCCTGCGCGGCGAGCATCTATCCAATCTCGAGCTGCGCATCCAGCGAATTGGGACGGACTGGCAGCGGGTGTTCAATTACGGCGGCAACCTTGTTCGAGGCATGAACGGCCAGCCATGATGGCTATTGTAAATTTTCGACGTTACGCAATGCAAACGCGCGAGGATGAATTGAGGAGTTCCCTGCGCGACGTGAACGACCTGAAGGCCGCGCTCGATGAGCATGCGATCGTTGCCATCACCGATCAGAAGGGAAAAATTACCTACGTCAACGACAAGTTTTGCACAATCTCCAAGTACTCACGGGAAGAATTGCTCGGCCAGGATCATCGCATCGTTAACTCCGGTTATCACTCCAAGGAATTCATCCGGGGTCTCTGGACGACGATCAAGCGCGGCGCAGTCTGGAAGGGTGAAATCAGGAACGAAGCGAAGGACGGTTCCTTCTACTGGGTTGACGCGACGATTGTTCCACTTTTGAAAGCGGACGGGACCCCTCGTCAGTACGTAGCAATCCGCTCGGACATTACCGAACGCAAACGCGCCGAAGAAGCGTTGCGCGTATCGCAGCAACTTCTCGAGGGGATCATTAACGCGATGCCGGTAAGGGTATTTTGGAAGGACAAGAATCTCGTATATCTGGGCTGTAATAGCGCATTTGCGCGCGACGCCGGATTTGCCGATCCGAAAGAGATCATGGGAAAAGACGATTACCAAATGGGATGGCGCGATCAGGCGGAATTGTATCGCAGCGATGACCGCCATGTCATCGAGAGCGGTGTTTCCAAGTTTCTCATCGAAGAGCCTCAGACCACCCCCGACGGCAACACCATTACGCTCCTTACGAGTAAAATACCGCTGCGCAATTCCAACGGGGAAATCAGCGGCGTAATCGGAACATATATGGACATCACCGAGCGCAAACGTGGGGAAAATGCGCTGCGCGCTTCGGAGGTGCGGTATCGCCGGCTATTCGAATCGTCTAAAGACGGTGTTTTGATCCTCGACGCTGAAACGGGGATAATCCTGGATGCCAATCCCTGTTTTGTCGAGTTGTTGGGTTTGTCTCGCGAAGCGTTTTTGGGAAAAAGAGTCTGGGAGCTCGGATTCTTCGGGAACATCGTTGCCAACGAGAGCCAGTTCAGGGAGCTGCAGCAACCAGCATGCATCCGTTACGAAGATAAACGTTTGGAGACGGCCAGCGGGGTTGGAGTCGATGTCGACTTCATCAGCAGCGTCTATCGGGTCAACGGTCACAAGGTGATCCAGTGCAACGTCCGGGATATCACGGAACGCAAGGCAGCGGCGGAGGCGTTACGACGCCAGGAACAGGAGTACCGGCTCCTGTTCAATTCTCATCCCAGCCCAGTGTGGGTTTACGACCCGGAGAGCCTGGCATTTTTGGCTATTAACGACGCGGCCCTGACGCATTACGGATACACGCGCGAAGAATTTTTAACGATGACGCTTTGCGACATCCGCCCGAAGAAGATATCCCGGCACTTCTCGAAGCGGCCAGGAAAAGCGGGGAGGAACTAGGGGGCCGCGGTATCTGGCGGCACCGCAAAAAGAACGGCGAATTGATTCTGGTCGAGCTCTTCACCGCCTCCACCCCATTTGAAAATCGAGATGCCCGTCTGAGCGTTGCCATTGATGTGACGGAACAAAAGCAGGCTGAGGAAAGCCTCCGGGAACAAACCGACATCATCAATCGCGCCCACGATGCCGTGATTATCCGGGACTTTGCCACTGGCAAGATCACATTCTGGAACAGGGGGGCGGAGCACCTTTATGGCTGGAGCGCCAGCGAAGCGCTTGGCCGGCCGATCGGCGAATTGATCTTCGCACAGGATCACGATCGCCGGCCTGCGCTGGAAATCCTTCGGGCCACTGGCGAATATCACGGCGAACTAAAGCAAGTAACCAAGGATCGCCAGGATATAATTGTATATGGGCGAGCCTCAATCGTGTCCAATCCGCGAGGAACGCCGCGTTCGGTCCTTCTTATCAATACCGATATCACCGAGCAGAAGAAACTGGAGACGCAATTGCTCCGTGCCCAGCGACTGGAAAGCATCGGCACGCTGGCCAGCGGCGTGGCGCACGATCTCAACAACATTTTGACGCCGATCCTGATATGCGCGGAAGTTTTGCACGGTAAACCCACCGCTGAAGATCTGGAATCAAGTATCGGTCTGATTAAAGGAAGCGCTCAGCGCGGAGCCGCAATCGTCAAACAGGTGCTCACCTTCGCCCGGGGCGTTGAAGGTGAGCGCGTTTTGATCAAGTCGAATCATCTCATCGACGAGATGGTGGACATCGCCCGGCGGTTTTCCTGAAATCAATCGATATAGAAAGTAAATAGCCGGATGATCTATGGTCGATCGAAGGCGATCCAACTCAACTCCACCAGGTCTTGCTCAATATTTCCGTCAATGCCCGTGATGCCATGCCCACCGGCGGCACCCTTCTTTTTGCAGCAGAGAATGTCGTGGTAGATGAGAATTATGCGGCAATGACTCTGGGAGCAACGGCCGGTCCCCACATCGTGGTCCGGGTGAGCGATAACGGTCAGGGCATCCCACGCAGTGTGGTCGACAAGATTTTCGAGCCATTCTTTACTACCAAGGAAAAAGGTAAGGGCACGGGTCTTGGCCTTTCCACCGCGCTTGGAATCGTCAAAAGCCACCGTGGCTTCCTGTCCGTTGAAAGCGAGGCCGGCAGAGGAACGACATTCAAAATATTCCTGCCTGCAACTGTCACTGACACGGAAATTCACAAATCGAAAAATTCCGCTGACCCTACTCAGGGTGACGGCGAACAAATCCTGGTTGTCGATGATGAGCCTAACATTCTTCAGATCACCAAAATGATTTTCGAGAAGTACAATTACCGGGTTTTGTCCGCCAGCGACGGTCCCGAAGCGCTTGCCCTGTTCGCCCAACAGAAGGACTCCATCAGCGGTGTGCTGACAGACATTGCGATGCCATATATGAGTGGCGTGGCATTGGTCCGCGCTCTCAGGAAATGCGACCGGATATTCCAATTATCGCTTCGACTGGACAGGATGAGCAATC
Organism: uncultured Verrucomicrobiae bacterium; assembly: GCA_963728975.1. Lineage (GTDB taxonomy): Bacteria > Verrucomicrobiota > Verrucomicrobiia > Chthoniobacterales > UBA10450 > DATFCK01. Next base: position 147,738 of record CAVSMF010000005.1, on the reverse strand, counting down.
GGGAATCGTCGAGCTCGAATCACTTGGGGTTAAGAATTTCTTGGCCAAGCCTTACAATATCGAAAAGCTTCTCGAAACGGTCCGCCATGCGCTGGAACGACGTCCGACGGAGCCGGCGTAAGCCTGATCGTAAACTGTCCCACTTCGCCCCCCTAATCAGCTTCCGAGCTTGCACAAATCCAAGTCATCGCGTGGATTCATGTTGCCATGAGATTCGAGAACCAGGTCGCTGTGGTAACAGGCGCGGGACGGGGGATTGGACGAGCGATTGCGGCGCGGCTGGCCAGCGAAGGGGCGCGGATAGCCTGCGTCAGCCGAAGCATTGAAAACGCTACCCGGACTGCAAATGAACTGAACGCGACGCGCTCCGACTCGGCCATGCCGTATTCGGTGGATGTCGCGAATCACCGCGAAGTGCAAACCATCGGCGCTGAGATCCTGGAGGATTTCGAGAGGATCGATATTCTGGTAAACAACGCCGGGGTCACCCGCGACGGGTTATCGATGCGAATGCGGGTGGAGGATTGGGACCTCGTCATCAACACGAATTTGCGCGGTGCGTTCAATTTTACCCAGGCCTTGGAGCGCACAATGATCAAACAGCGGAACGGTCGCATTATCAATATCAGTTCGGTGATCGGCTTGATCGGCAATGCCGGCCAAACCAATTACGCGGCGAGTAAAGCCGGTCTGATTGGGTTCACCAAATCGCTGGCCAAGGAATTGGCCAGCCGCAACATCACCGTTAACGCCATCGCTCCGGGATTTATCGTTACTGACATGACTGACGCGTTGTCGGAGGAAATTCAGAAAGCGATTGCCAGTCGGATTCCACTGGGGCATGTGGGCGAGCCCGCCGACATCGCCAATGCGGTGGCGTTTCTTGCCTCGGCCGAGGCCAGCTACATTACCGGCCAGGTTCTTTGCGTGGACGGCGGCATTGTGATGGTGTGAGATTTAGATGGAGAACGTGCGTTCGCCAGACTTGTGCGTTTATCCCGGTTGAGACTCCATGGCGCAAGTTTGAAAGCTGGCCAGCTTAGGAGACTGTTGAAAAACTGGGGCGGGTCGCGCGTAGAGGCAGAAGGGCGAATGGCAAGGAGCGAGTGAGGCGCATCCCCTTCATGGGGCTGTAACGAGCGAGCGACGCGGCCAGTTCGCCCTTCTGCCTCGCGCCCCCGCGGGTTGCGTTGATTTTGGCCTTGCCCCGGCGTTGCTCGCTCGGCCGAGATCGCCGCGGATATCGGCTCTGCAGTCCCGCTCGGACCGCTCGCGCCTTGGCCAAGGCCAAAATCGAACAGCAACGCGGCCCACCCCAGTTTTTCAACAGTCTCTTAGGTGGGACCGGCCTCTCCGAGGGCGATGTTAGAGCCCAATCCGGAAAGCCTTCGGGATCACAATTAGCGCTGCTGGTTGACTTCTGAATCCTCTCGGAATCTATAATGAGCTCCGAAAGCGTTCGGGTACGTGTTTAGCGTCGGACATGCTACCTGCGGGTTGGCACTCTGTTGGGGTAAGAAGCCGGAACTCTCGCGGCCAAAGGCCCCTCCCACTCTGAAACCACCTCTTGCTGCTAAGCAAATGTGGGAGGGGCCTCAGGCCGCGAGAGTTCTTCCGCTTTGCCAGGTGGAGTTTGCCCAGGCAGAGATTGATCCTGCGCCTTGCCGCTAAACACACACGCGTTCGGAGCTTTTGCCTTGGCATCGCCCTGGGAGAGGCCGATCCACCTAAAGCCGGTGTTATTCTAAATACACTCCTCCGGCCCGCTCCTGCGTCCGCGCCGCCTCGGAAGACGAAACCAGCCGGCGAATCAGGTCTTCGATTGTCACCACCCCGCAAAGCTTTCGGTCGCGGTCGAGCACCGCCGCCAATCCAAGCCGGGCGGCTCTGAGCCGTTGGATAATCCGATAGGAAGATTCTTGTTCGTCCGTGACGACGATCCGACGCATGTAATGGTTCAACGGCCTTTCCCCGTTCTTTTCCAAAAGGATATCGAGAATATTGATTAGCCCGGTGGCCTGGCCATTCCGGGTGATGACCGGCAAGCGATCAACTCCGGCAACGGCGCTGAGCTTGATCACTTCCTGGACTGAAGTGTCGGGACGCACCGATACAATCTTCGATACCGGCACCATCACGTCGCGGGCCCTGACGCTGCTGAAATCGACCACATTGTTGATCATGGCGCGCTCAATCGCGCTGATCGAGCCTTCGCGTTCGCTTTCCACTGTAATCTGCTTGAGTTCTTCGCGAGCGGCGAAGAGTCGTCCCTTTCCGGCCCGGCGCGGTAAGAGCAACCGGCCGACTTTGCCTCCCAACTCGAGGAGAGGCCAAAGCAACAGGGAAACAAACTCAAGCACTCCCGCCAGCCGGGCAAGGGCTCGAAACGGAAAGCGGCGAAAAAGGGATTTCGGCAAAACGCCCAGGACGAATAGATAAACCGGAAGGGCGATTACGAAGGCAAAGAGAAATCCGGCGTAGCCGCACGATCTTACCAGCTGCCGGGTCAGCAACAGCAGACCCAGAATATCAGCGGCATTGGTGACGAGAAGCACGGTTACAAGAAGACGCTCGGGATGCTTAATCAGCCGGTTCAGTCGAAGCGCGGCCGGCACCCGGCGTTTCACGTTTTGCCGCAGCCGTACCGGATCGATCGAAAGGAGGCCGCTTTCGATTCCGCTAAAGAAAAATGAAACGATCCAGCAACAACCGATAACGAACCAGATCATCATGCTTCACCACTCCCATTTCCGAAGCTTTCTTCTGTGATTGCAACGGCGCCGGTTTTCTCCAGCAATATTTCTTCGATTCTCTTTCGTCCGGCCCGCCGCACCGTGATCGAGAGGCGCGGAATTTCAAGAAGCGTCCCGGAGGGCGGCAGATAGCCGAGCCGGTTGAAAACGAAACCACCGATGGTGTCGATGCCTTCGGCTTCGAGTTCGAACCCCAGATGTTCTCGCAGGTCATCCAGACGGGCGCTTCCACTAACCAGAAATTTTCCGTTTTCGAGCGGCTCAATATAGAGATCAGCTTCGCCGCCGGGTGCCGCGTCGCTCAGAATTTCCTCGACGATGTCCGAGAGAGTGATAACGCCTTCCGTTCCGCCAAACTCGTCGACCACGATGGCCAGGCCCTGGGCGTGGGTTAGAAACAATTTGAGCAACTCGAGTGCCCGCATCGTTTCGGACACAAAAGAAGGGAGGATCAGCTGCTCGGTGTAATGCTCCGACGGATCGAGCAAATATTTCTTTACATCGATTATTCCGAGAATTTGATCCGGGGTGTCCACGTAGACCGGAACGCGGCGGTGACGTTTTTCCTTCAGGCGCCGGATCGCCTCTTCGTTGCTCAAGTCATCCGGAAGAGCGAAAGTATCCACCCGCGGAGTCATGCAATCCTTGGCCGTTTTGTCGCCCAGCTTGATGATTTCCTGAATCATTTCCGCTTCGGCTTCCTGTAGCGCCCCTTCTTCCTCCCCAATCTCGAGAAGCGTCCCAAGCTCTTCATCACTCAATCTCGGGCGTGTGCGCAGCTTCAGGGGAATAAAAAAATCGACCAGCTTTGTGCTGATACTTTCCAGGACGTCGCCGACCCGCTCCAGCAGGGGCATCAACATTTTTAATGTCAGGGCGCCGACCGCGGAAAGGCGGTAGGGCGCCGACAGGGCAAGAAGTTTTGGAATCAGATCGCAAACCAGGACGAGAATGGCAAAGATCGCGCCCGCGGCCAGCCACTGGGGAATGTGCGACCCGAATGGCGCATCCCAGAGCAGGACCAGGCAGAGAATGATGAGCGGAACCTTGACCAAGCCATCGCCTAACAAGAGAAGATTAAGAACGCGCCGGGGATTATCACGAAACACCTGGATAAATTTGGTCATGCCCGCGTTTTGTTTCTCCAAACGGCGGACCTGATGCGGTTTGAGGGAAAACAAGGCCGTTTCCAGACCGGAAAACAAGGCGGAGAAGAATATCAGGATCGAGATGACGACCAGGAGGACAACGAAAGCGGCAACCGTCATTCCTTGCCGCGGAAGCATTGACGCGCCCGCTTGCCCTCCGTAAAAACTGCTGGTTTGCCCATCATCTGAGCCGGCGTCACATTAGAGCTCTTCATGAATAAAGGCGAGAGGATTTCGCGGATGGTGGCGAAACTGGCTGGGGAAGACACCCCTTCGGTTAGCGGCGGAATCAGCCGCGACCCATTTTATCGCGCGTATTTTCAATGCTGGAACGATCAACGTTACTACGAAGCCCATGACGTGCTGGAACAGATTTGGCTCAGGGCGGATTCCGACGATAACGACTTTTTCAAGGGCCTGATTCAGGCCGCAGGGGCCTTTGTTCACTTTCGAAAAAACTTCGAACACCCGGCGCATGCAAAGCACAGCACCCGGCTGCGACCGGCCGCCCGTCTCCTCCTGATGGCTGAGAAAAACCTGGTTCGCTATGCTCCCATCCATCATGGGCTTGATGTAGCTGCGCTGATCGAGCTTCTTCGCGAGCAACGCCAAAAAGTAACCGACTCCGACTATAAATCGAATCCCTGGTCGCCCGGGACGGCGCCAAAGCTGAACCTGCGCGGAAGGTAGCGGTGATTGACCGCAATCGCCATCCCCATCGCCCGGCTTCAGACGTAAGCGATCAAACAGTTGAAAATGTGGGCGGGGCTAAGGCGCCGCTACCGTTGAAGCGTTGAAGCGTTGAAGCGTTGAAGCGTTGGAGCGTTGAAGCGTTGGAGCGTTGGAGCGTTGAAGCGTTGGAGCGTTGAAGCGTTGAAGCGTTGAAGCGTTGAAGTGGGTCGCCAATCAATACTCCATCACTCCACCACTCCATCGGCTGCCTACCTGGTAAAAATCAGCTTGAACCCGGCGATCGTCAGCACCGCTGCCAGAAGCAGCGAAATAACGCGAACCGGAAAACGCCGGCTGCCGAAATAGGAGCCGAGAAAACCGCTGACCGCTACCGACGGAGCGAGCACGAACCCCAGATGGGGAATTTCATGTCTTGCCGTGAGATATCCAACCAATCCTGAAATCGAATTGACCAGAATAAACAGAGCCGATACCGCCGCTGCCTGGCGAATGTGGGCCCATTTCAGAAACAGCAAGAGCGGGGTCAGAAAAATCCCTCCGCCCGTCCCGGTTAGACCCGACAAAAACCCGAGCCCGGCCCCAACCCCAACTGCGGTCGGCGGCCCGGGCGGCTTCGTTTCCGGCGGGTCGTGTTTCCGAAAAATTAGACGAAAGGCCGAGAAAAGGAGGACCAGTCCGATAAGCGTCTTCAAGATCGCCCCCGGCAACTGCAAGTACCCTCCCAAATACGCGGCTGGGACCGACGTTATGGCGAAAGGCCAGAAAAGCTTCCATGAGAAATAACCGGCCCGCCAGAACTGAAACGATCCGATCGATGCCACCAGAATGTTGAGCATGAGAGCCGTTGGCCGAATCACGGTCGAAGCAAGTCCGAAAAGTGCCATCACTGCGATGTAACCGGACGCTCCGGCATGGCCGACCGAGGAGTAAAGGAAAGCGATAACGCCGACGGCCACGAAAAGAAGAGCGAGCTGTGAATTGTCCATGGGGCGCGATCGGCCTCTTGCCGGTCTTCATGTAGTCATCGAGCCGTGGCTGGTGTCAAATGTGGCGCAAGTTTCCAACTTGCGATCCAAATAAACCGGGCAAGTTGAAAACTTGCCCCACTTTCAAAACCGCGTGCCGTTCCTCTCCCTCGCGGCTACATTCCCAAGTGTCCAATCGTCTGGCCGCGGGAAAAATCCCCCTATCTTCTCCAGCACGCCCATAATCCAGTGAATTGGTATCCGTGGGGAGAAGAAGCCTTCGCCCAGGCGCGTCGCGACAATAAACCGATCTTTCTTTCTATCGGGTATTCGACTTGCCACTGGTGTCATGTCATGGCCCACGAATCGTTCGAGAGCGAAGCCGTGGCCGCGATCATGAACCGCGAGTTTGTGAACATCAAAGTCGATCGGGAAGAACGTCCCGATGTCGATCGCGTTTACATGACATTTGTCCAGGCAACCACCGGCCATGGGGGATGGCCCATGAGCGTCTGGCTGACTCCCGATTTAGAGCCGTTTGCCGGGGGAACTTATTTTCCACCGGAAGATCGCTACGGCCAGCCGGGTTTTGCCAGAGTTCTGGAACGGATCGCGGAGGCCTGGAAACAGAATCGGGAAAAGATCGCCGAACAAGGCGCGAGAATCGTGGAAGCGTTGCGCCAATCGCAGGAAGCAAGCGCGGCTTCCGCGGAAAAGGTCGGGACTGGCGTTCTGGAGAAAGCGTTCGAACAGTTTTCCGGCACGTTCGATCCGGAGGAAGGCGGTTTTGGCAATGCTCCCAAGTTTCCCCGGCCGGTAGCGTTGAATTTTCTGCTGCGCTTTTATGCCAGCAAAGTAGCGCATGCGGCCCGCTTGCCCTCTACCCCAAGCGCAACCGGGACGGTTGCGCCACAATCAGAGCGCGCTCTGGAAATCGTTCTGCTTACCCTCCGGAAAATGGCCGCGGGCGGAATGCGCGACCATCTCGGCGGCGGTTTCCATCGTTACTCGGTCGATCGTTTCTGGCATGTGCCGCATTTCGAAAAGATGCTTTACGATCAGGCCCAGCTGGCAGTTGCCTATCTGGATGCCTACCAAATCACATCTGGCTCTGATGTAGCGCAACCGTCTCGGTTGCGAACTCAGGGCAAAAGCAAGCCAGAGGCTTGCTCTACTTTCGCGGCCGTCGTGCGCGATATTCTGGATTACGTCGCTCGGGACATGACCTCCAAGGAAGGCGGTTTTTTTTCCGCCGAAGACGCTGACAGCCCTGTAGCGGCGGTCTGCGACCGCCGCACTAACCTATCCGAAGCGCAGCCGGCCGACAAATCGAGCGGCGCTCATCCGCCTGCGCACGGCTCCGGCGCTCATAGAGCGCCGCTACAGAAGACCGCCGAAGGCGCATTCTACGTTTGGACCAAAGAAGAAATCGACACCGCCCTCGGCAGTGGGGCCGAATGTTTTAATTTTCATTACGGGGTAGAACCGGAGGGCAATGCGCCTGCCGGGAGCGATCCGCAAGGCGAGTTTCACGACAAAAATATTCTCATTCAAAGACACACCATTGCCGAAACCGCCAAACAGTTTGGAAAAGAGCGAAGACGAAATTGGCAGTTCGCTGGCCCAGAGCCGACAAAAATTGTTGGCGATCCGATCGCAGCGGCCGCGACCGCATTTGGACGATAAAATTCTGGCATCGTGGAACGGGCTGATGATTTCGGCTTACGCCCGGGCGGCGCAGGTGCTCGGGGGCAGTGGCGACTCGGTTAACGCCGCCGCTGGCAATTATCTAAGTGTCGCCATCAAGGCGGCGCGGTTCATTCGAGAACATCTTTGGAACGATAAAACAAAACTGCTCTTCCGCAGTTATCGGCAGGGAAGGGGGAAGGTGGAAGGCTTCGCGGATGATTACGCGTTCGTGATCCAGGGCATGCTCGATCTTTACGAAGCTTCTTTCGAGATCGAGTGGCTGAAGTTTGCCAGCGAACTCCAGGAAACGATGGATCGGCAGTTCTTGGACGAAAAGAACGGCGGTTACTTCAGTACCAGCGGGAAAGATAAAAGCGTGGTGCTGCGAATGAAGGACGACAACGACAGCGCCGAACCCGCCGCCAGTTCGGTGGCGGCGCTCAATCTTTTGCGACTGGCTCAGATTCGGAACGATCCGAAATATCGCGATCGCGCCGAAAAGACGATTAAAGCGTTTCGGCAAACGCTCTGGACATTTCCGAGCGCCATGCCGCAAATGCTGGTGGCGCTCGATTTCAGCCTCAGCAAACCGCGCCAGATCGTGATTGCGGGCCAGCCCGACGCGCCGGAGACAAAAGCGCTGCTGGCCGAAGTGCATCGCCGGTTTTTGCCTAACAAGGTCCTGTTACTGGCCGACGGCGGCGACGGCCAAAAATATTTGGGTGAGAACAACGAAGCCATCCGGGCCATGACGCCGGTAAACGGCAAAGCGGCTGTGTATGTCTGCCAAGACTTCACCTGCAAAGCGCCGGTGACGGATCTTCAAGCGTTAGCTAAATTGTTAGGTCGGGGCGATGAACGCGATCGCGCGGGGAGCGGCGATTGACCCAATCGCCAAATCGAGTGGCGTGCGAAGTTGTTTCGGAATCAGCCCGCGAATCACGCCAATGACGCGAACTGGGAGGGACGACCTGGTGTCGTCCCACTTTTCTCGCCATTCCTTGCTGGAATCCTTCGACCACGAGCATATTGGTTTTGGAGGTGCAGTGGCGCATCTTGCGCGATTGTAGAGGTGCTTGTGCCAAGCACCTGTTTTATAAGATCCGGTGGTTGGCAGAACCACCGCTACAACTTCGCTTTCGAGGTTTGATGATTTCAGCAGGTTCGCGGCCGCTGATGTCGATCTTCGCCGTCTTGATTAAATATAAGAATGCGACGGTCATAGACCGCCGCTACAATCAAAGTTAAACTCCTTCGATTACCAGCATGTTGGTTTTGGCGGTGCGGTGGCGCATCTTGCGAGGCTCCCGGTACTCCTCGCAATTGAGCCACTCTTTGGCCCGCTCCATCGAGTCGAACTGAAGGATGACTATCCGCTTCGGTTCCCAGTCGCCTTCCAAGACTTCGGTTCTACCGCCGCGAACGATGTATTTGCCGCCGTATTTATGAACGGTCGCGGCGGCTTGCTTTTTGTATTCCTCGTAACCGACCGGGTCGGTGACTTCGATTTCGACGATCACGTAAGCTGCCATAGAGAAGAAACTAATCAGGAAACCAGGAAGCCAGGAAAGAAAAAAGTTTCGATGGAATGTTTGGGATTCTTAATCTGGAAGCGAGGAAACCAGGAATTTTTGGACAGGATTAACAAGATTGAAAGGATCTGTTAATTCTGAAACCAGGAAGCCAGGAAAAGAACTAGACAGGATTAACAGGATTTTGGTGAAGACGGGGAGACGTCCAACAGCGGCCCGAACAGTCGATTCTGTTCAGCAAACTAAGTGTGTTGTCTTAGTTTTTTTCCTGGCTTCCTGGTTTTCAGATTTAGATCATCAACCACCGTTGGATCCTGGCGTGCTTTCCGGTAATCGCTTCCGTTTGCGCAAACGCAACCAGTTGTTCCAGGTTTTGCGCATACTGTCCCGCGGAGTCAGGTAACGTTGATTCAATTCGTTGCTCTTCAAAATCTGAGCGAGAATTCCTTTCACCGAAAAATCGTCCGTGTTCAAAATGGTGTAGGCGGTGCCAACCGCGGCGGCGTGATGCGCGTCGCTGGCCGCGGTCATGGGGAGGCCGCGTTCCTGGGCGTATTTAAAGGCATACTTGTTGTACCGCCGCAGAGTGGTGGCGGCGTTAAACACCTCGATGGCATCGATCGGCAGCGTTTCCAAAACCGAAAACCGGATGCCGGCACGGAAAAGGTCGTAGGGGTGTGGAGGAATGGCCAGTCCGCCCCGCTCATGAATAAGATCGCAGACCTCGCGGGCCGGCTTGCCCTTCAGAAATGGCAGGGTTGCTCCAATGCAAAGGAGATGGCCTTCGGCGGTTGTGACTTCGACTGCCGGCAGGACCAGAAAATTATCCACCGGCCGGCCGTCGAGGCGCATCAGACCTTTCTCGAGCAGGTAGGTAACGGCATCGCAGGTGTTGTGATCGGTGATGGCAATGCCATCCAACCCTTTGGCTCGTCCTGCTGCGATCAAATCTTCCGGACTGGAAACGCCGTCGCCCGAAAAGAAGGTATGAGTATGCAAGTCGATATTGAACGGCATCGGCTGCAACGTAATTTGCCGGAAGCGAAATGGAAAGAGTAGGTTTCAAGGAATGGTCGTTGGTGTGCGAAGCTCTCGGGCGCGGCCGCCAAAGTATCATCCTGCGCAAAGGCGGGATCGCGGAAGGCCGGGACGGCTTCTCGTTCAAACACCGTGAATTCTTTTTGTTCCCAACCTGGTTCCATGAGCAGGCCCAGAAGGTGCGGGATGCGGCGATCGAAGTTCCAGAGCCGGACCCGGAAACGATCCGCATAGAGTTTGCGGCCAATCTGGAGTTTTCTCGCACGGTGGCATCATGGTCGATCGCGGAAGCGCTGGAGCCATTGCACATTTTGCAGCCGGAAGTCGTGCGAGAGCGGTTTGATTATGAAGAAGCGCCGGGTCTGCATCTGGCGTTGGTGCGAGTGTTTCGCCTTGTTCCGGTTTGGACATTTCCCAACGAAAAGAAATATGGCGGCTGCCGGTCGTGGGTGAAACTGCCCGATGTGCCTAACGATCTGAAATTGGAGCCGGTGATAAATGACGCCGAGCACGCGAAACGGCGCGATCAGTTTTTGCGAATTGTTGGCGAGGTCGACAACTTGTAGGGCGTTTCTGTGAAACGTCGATTTCGGATGTAATACCGGCGTCTGACACAGACGCCCTACAAAATCATCCGGTGTCAGAGTTAGTCCGCAGATTTCCGGTACCCCAATTCCCTCACAGATTCTTTTTCCTGGTCTCCTCGCTTCCAGATAAAAAGATCTGCGAGAATCCGCGTAATCTGCGGATGCATGTAGCAACCGGCCTGTGGCCGGTTTGGGATCGGGCGCTCAAACTTGGGCTCCGCCCTGCAAATCTGCAGAGAAGCACCGCCCACAGGGCGGTGGCTACATGCGTTCCTAAGATATTATTCCTGGCCTCCAGATTCAAAAAATCTGCGTTAATCTGCGAAATCTGTGGATGCATGTAGCAACCGGCCTGTGGCCGGTTTGGGATCGGGGGCTCAAACTTGGGTTTCGCCCTGCAAATCTGCAGGGAACACCGCCCACAGGGCGGTGGCTACATGCGTTCCTAAGATATTATTCCTGGCCTCCAGATTCAAAAAATCTGCGTTAATCTGCGAAATCTGTGGATGCATGTAGCAACCGGCCTGTGGCCGGTTTGGGATCGGGGGCTCAAACTTGGGTTTCGCCCTGCAAATCTGCAGGGAACACCGCCCACAGGGCGGTGGCTACATGCGTTCCTAAGATATTATTCCTGGCCTCCAGATTCAAAAAATCTGCGTTAATCTGCGAAATCTGTGGATGCATGTAGCAACCGGCCTGTGGCCGGTTTGGGATCGGGGGCTCAAACTTGGGTTTCGCCCTGCAAATCTGCAGGGAACACCGCCCACAGGGCGGTGGCTACATGCGTTCCTAAGATATTATTCCTGGCCTCCAGATTCAAAAAATCTGCGAGAATCCGCTTAATCTGCGTAATCTGCGGATCCTTCAAGGAACGAGCTCTTCCTCGAGCACATCCGGCTCTGGAGTCGTTTCGGAGGTTTCCTCCGTTGGCCGGTTGAACTGCAAATCGTAAAGCCGCCGGTAATAACCGGACTTTTCCAGCAGCTCGCCATGGGTGCCGGTTTCCAGGATGCGCCCCTGGTCCATGACCACGATCTGGTCGGCCGAGAGAATGGTGGAGAGCCGATGGGCAATGGCGATTACGGTCCGGCCTTCGGTCAAGCGTTCGAGCGCGGTTTGAATTTGTTTTTCCGATTCGGAATCGAGGGCCGAAGTCGCTTCATCCAGCAAAAGGATGGGCGCATTTTTCAGCAGGGCCCGCGCGATGGCCAGCCGCTGCTGTTGGCCGCCGGAAAGGAGACAGCCCTTGTCGCCGATGACGGTGTCGTATCCGTCGGGCTGAGCCATGATGAAATCATGGGCGAAGGCGGTGCGAGCGGCGGCGTAAACTTCTTCGGGGGCGGCTCCCAGTCTTCCAAACTGGATGTTCTTGAAAATCGTGTCGTGAAACAAAAACGTTTCCTGCGTCACCAAGCCGATCTGTTCCCGCAACGATTTCTGGGTCAAGGTCCTGAGATCGTGTCCATCGATCCGGATCACGCCGGCGGTTGGATCGTAAAGGCGAAGCAGCAGCGATAAGATAGTGGATTTCCCGGCGCCGCTCGGTCCGACCAGGGCATAGCTTTTGCCCGGCTCGATTCGTAAATTGAAATCCTGGAGCGCATCGGTTACACCGGTGGGATAACGGAAGATGACATGATCGAACTCGATCCGTCCCTGGGCGGAAGCCAGATCGACCGCACCGGGGCGGTCCTGCACGCTGGGGGAGGAATCGAGCAGGGAGAAGATCTTGGTGGTCGCCGCGATCCAGCGCTGGATCATGATATGAAGTTTGCTCAACGTCTTGACCGGCTCGTAAAGAATGAAGATCCCCGCGAGTAAACCCATGAATTTTCCGGCAGGCAGGTTGGCCAGGTAAACGTAGGCAAAGGCGAGACCGACGCCGAGGGAAGCGATAATTTCGACTAACGGCCCCGTTGCCTCCGTCGATTTCACCATTTTCATTTGATTGGAAAATTGCTGCTGGGCGGCGCGACGGAAGAATTTTTCCTGATGCTCCTCGCGTCCGAACGATTTGATGACCCGGATGCCGGCGAAAGACTCCTGCATTGTCACAGTCATCTGGACCATGCCTTGTTGATCCTGTTTCACGGCGTGACGCGCGCGCCGGGAAAAAATCCGGATTGGGATGAGGCAGGTTGGGAACAGAACCAGGGTCACCAGGGTAAACTTCCAGTCCATCAGGAGGAGCACAGTGATCGCCCCTACAATCGTGATCGGTTGCTTGAATATGTCGCTGCTGACGGTGCTCAGGGCCATTTGCATGCTGCGGGTATCGTTGGCGATTCGCGACATGAGAAAACCGGACCGGGTCTTGTTGAAGAAGTCCATTGAGTGCCGGATCATCCTGCCGAACAGTTCGTTCCGGATATCGAGGACCACCCGGTTGCTCACCCAATTCATGAAGTAAGTGTTGCCATAGGACAACAATCCGCGCGCTATCATAACCAACGGAATGGCGAGACAAATCCAGGCCAGGGTATTGACCCGAGGGCCGGTCGTTAACAGTTCCTGATGCCTAACGATGGCGCGAGCGTTAGGAATGGCGGTGTGAAAAACAAAGCTGGAAACCTGGGCGATAACAAGAGGCAGCAAGGAAGTTAACGCGCCGAAGCCCAGGCCGAGCCCAAGTCCCAGGATAAACCGCCCCCGGTAGGGCTTAACGTATTGAAAGAGGCGCCGATAAGGCGCCCCGGCCAACCGGAGAGTCTTAAAAAAGGAATACCTGGGCCGCTTTGCGCCTTCTTCCTCGGTCATAAGGCTTGCGCTGCCGGAGCCGACAGCAGCGAATTAATAGCATTGATCACGGCTTCCGTCGAGATCAGCTTCATCGGGAGGCGGGTCTGGCGGGGAACGAACTCGCGCATCGGATCGGGCGATTGGTTTTGCAGAATGATCGCTGGAACTCCGCGTGGCTGCCAATGAAACGGATTGGTGGGGCCGAAAAGTGCGACCTGGGGGGTGCCGACGGCGGCGGCGAGATGCACGGGAGCGGTATCGACCGTGACCAGGAGACGGGCCTGGGCGATCAGGGCCGTTAGGGTGAGCAGGTTTATCTTGCCGGAAAGATCCACCAGGATGGGCGCTCTCCCAGCCAGGGGGAGCGGTAATCGCGATTCGATCTCGGCGAGATGCGCCCTTTCCTGCGGAGAACCTCCGCCGGTGAGGACCGCGGTGATGTTCCAGCGATCGACCGCGGTTACGATCACCTCGGCCCATCGATCCGGTTGCCAGAATTTTTCGACCCGGGCCGAGCCAGGATGAAAAATAACGAATGAATCTTGGATATGAAACCGGCGCCGCAGGTCGCTGGCTTTTTCATGGGCGGCGGCAGGCAAGTTCAATTGAACCGGCGGTGTCAGATTGCGAACTCCAAGCGGCTCAAGCAGGGCCAAATTATAATCTACTGTGTGCATATCGCGCATCCGGCGCTCCAGAAATTCGTTATACGCTTTGCGGCGCAAGGGAGATCGCCGTTTGATTCGATAGGAGGCAACCCGCTTTTTGGCGCCGGACAAAAAGGAAAGAAGGGCGGAGCGATTGTTCTGGGTGAAATCGACACAATAATCGAATTTGTTCCGGGCGATGGTCAGGAAACCCGCCAGATCTTTGAGGCCGCGGCGCATAACCAACGTTTGTTGCACGCCGGAAATGGCCGGAACCAGCGCGGCCGAGTCGTGCGAAACCAGAAGCGTGATCTTGGCGTCGGGAAAGACCTGGCGGAGGGCGCTAATCGCAGGGGTGGTCAGCACCAGATCGCCGATCCGTTTCAGCTGGATGAGAAGGATGTTCACGGTTGATGTAGCGGCGGTCTGTGACCGTCGTCTTCATTGCCCACTAAAAGCTACTTGAAAGGTTGCGCCACTTTCAAGGAATGGCGGTTTCCCACCCGCCCGGGTCAAGTAGATGCGATCTCCGGTCGCATAGCCAACGCGGGAAGCGGCGGGGGACGCCATCAGAGGGAATCGACTGCACAACTATTTCGGGTGTGATATCCGATCAGCTTCCAGAGCCATCCGGCAAAATGCCGGACGGAGCGGGCAACATCCCGCGCTCCCCTACGGCGGCTGGGAGACCGCCTTTCCTTGCTGCCTGATCGCTGCATCATACCCACCCAGCAAACGCGCCCGGTAATGGTCCCAGGTGAAGTTCTCGACTACTCGTTTACGCGCGGCTGCGCCCATTTGTTCGACAACTTCCGGATGCCGATACAAATGCTCGATCGCCGCCGCGATTCCATCCACGTCGCCGGGCCTAACGATGATCCCTTCGACGCCGTCCCGGATAACATCTCCCGCCTCCCGGGTAGTCACGGCGGGCAATCCGCAGGCGGCTGCCTCGTAAACGACCTTGGCGCTGCCCTCCAACTGGGAAGGGAAGACCCAAATAGAACCCTGATTCAGATAATTCTCCGGGTCGCGCACAAACCCGACTACCTTGATATCGTCCCGCGCAAATTTCTCGAGGTGCGGTTTTGCTTCTTCGTGAACGGTGCCGAGCAGCCATAATTCGGCATCTTTCAGATTCAGCCGGTGCCATGCTTCCAGCAGATGATGAATGCCTTTGCGTTCGATCAGAGCGCCGGAAAAAATGGCGCGAAACATCGATGGCCGTTGCCCGGGTTTGAAGCGGTCTACATCCACTCCCCGAGGCAGGTAATAAAGTTTTGCTTCCGGAAAATTCCGTGTCCGAAACGATTCGGCCGCCTTTTCGGACAGAACGACGATCAGGTCGGCCAGCTGGTATTCCTCGAGGAACCGCTCACGATCGAGCAGCAAACCGGATTTCCATCGTTCCAGGCGGGACGAAGGGGCGCGCGATCCGGCGGGCTGGCCGATTTTCCCTTCGGGCCGGTCCCGATGCCAGGTGGGAATCTCAATCAGCGATGGGATCCCGTTGCGTTTGGCGACGCGCAACGATTCCAGACAATCTCCCGACCAACTGTGAAAGAAATCGTAGCGGCCGGTCTGGAGCTCCCGGGACGCGATCCAATCCAGGTATTTTTTCTTTGCGCCGTAATAGTAAGGCCGCTTCAGGAATGAGAGCAGCCGGACCGGATGCCAGCGGAGCGAGCGAATCAGACGCCCGGGAATTTCTGTTTGCCGGTTGTCGTAAGCGATCGCTTTGCCAAGAAAGTTGCCGCGATAAGAAGCGCGCAGAGCCTCAAACGAGTCGGTATCGAGACCGTGACCGCCGATACGCGCGAAGATGGAATAAAGGAGTTTTTTTGGCAAAATACGCGACACTCCTGCCATCGATTGGACCGTGCCCATCCTGGTCATGTCGAGCGGTGCCGGGACGTCTTTCATTTTTGGCCTGGGCTTGATATTAGAGATTCCTCGACTTCGCTCGGAATGACAAGATTGGTAACATTGCCGATACCACCCGATGTCCAAGGAGAAGCTTATCATCTGTTTTGTCCGCCGCGGATACTCGGTCAGCGGCGGGGCGGAGGCTTACCTCAAGCGCCTGGCAAAAGGGATCGTGGAGGCCGGTCATGAAGCGCAGCTTGTCACGACCGAGGATTGGCCCCGGCAGGACTGGCCGTTTGGGCTTCTCACTCGTATCCGGACGAAATCGCCAATTGGATTCGCCGTCGAACTCGAGCGTATCCGCCCGGCCATTTCCTGCGATTTGCTCGTTAGTCTGGAGCGGGTCCTCCAATGCGATGTTTATCGCGCGGGCGACGGCGTCCACCAGGCGTGGCTGAATCGCCGCAAAAGATTCGAACCGCCCTGGCGACCGATGGCGCGGAGTTTTGGTCACAAGCACCGGGACATTCTTCGTTTGGAAAAATCGCTCCTGGACGATCGCGGAGCGGAGCGGGTGATCGTCAATTCCCGAATGGTTAAGGATGAGATCATCGACTTTTACAATTACCGGCGCGACAAGATCGATATTGTCCCGAATGGGATTCCTCTGGATCAATTTGGATTTGATCCGGTCAGGCGGGAAAAGTCGCGGGCTGAACTTGGGCTGGAGGCGGATGCTGTCGCTGTCCTGTTCGCCGGGTCCGGTTGGGAGCGCAAAGGTTTGGACTATGCCATCAAAGCCATCGAACGCTGCGAAAACAGCAAGATCTGTTTGCTGGTTGCCGGACGCGGGGATCCCAGACGCTACCGGTCCGAGCGAGCCCGGTTTTTAGGCGAGCTTCCGGATGTCCGTCCGATCTATGCCGGGGCGGACATTTTTATTTTGCCCACCATTTACGATCCATTTTCGAATGCCTGCCTGGAGGCAATGGCCAGTGGACTGCCCGTGATTACGACGCGCGCGAATGGTTTTAGCGAGATCATGGAAGACCGAATCCACGGGTCGATTGTCGATCAGCCCGATGACGTTTCGGATCTGTGCATTGCGCTTGATGTCTGGTCGGATCCGACCAGGCGATCGGCTGCCCGCACTTCCATACTCAAACGGGCGTTACAATTCGATATTTCGCGAAACGTCGAGAAGACGCTGGCGATTCTGGTGCAAACCGCGACCCGCGGATAGGCAGGGATGCGAGCCTGCCTTTATCGTCGCAACGGGAGGGACGACCTTGTGTCGTCCCACTCTCGCCGGAGCAGGGTCTCCGGCAACATGCCCGCGCTCCCCGAGCTCAGTCTGCGGCCAGGGCGGCGTCTACATCCGGAAAAACCTGGAAGACCTGATCGAGACGCGCGATCTCGAAAATGGGTCGCACCGTTTCCGGCATTCCGGCGATGGCAAATTTTCCGCCGTATCGCTCGACGTTTTGCATCCCTTCGATTAATACCGCCAGGCCGGAACTATCGATATAGCTGACCCGGGACAGGTCAACGACCAGCCGGTCCGGTTTTTTTTCCGCCATCTGGGCAAGCGAAATCGCGACCCGAGGCGAGACATGTAAATCGATCTCGCCCTCGAGTGGAAGCACGTTGGGGCGATCGGAGACGGCAATTGCATTTCGTTTGGCCATGAGTTTCCCTTCTACCAACCGAGAACGCGGATCAATTCGTCGACATTCGCCAAATCATCAAACAAAAAATCCGGCTGGTGCGCGGCCAGGCGCTCCCGCGGCCAGGAACCGGTGGCGATGGCGATTGTGCGCGCCCCGATGGCTTTGCCGCAGGCGATATCGCGCGGAGTATCGCCGATCACATCGATTTGGGATGCACCGAATTCGCAGCCATGTTTTTTCTCGGCCCGGCTGCGCGCGAAAGAGCCGAGTTGATTGCGGTCGCGATGATCGTCGGCGAAGGCGCCGAACTCGAAAAAGTGCCACACACCATAGTGTTCGAGCTTCAACTGTGCCCCCCGGGAAACGTTTCCGGTGAGAAGGCCCAGCACCAGATGGGGACGCGCTTTCAGTTTTTCCAATAGATGAAGCACCCCAGGCAGGAGCGTGCCGGCCCGGCGAGGAAGTTCAAAAGAAAGAAAGTGCACGTAGGTGTCCAGAAATGCCGCAACATTTTCGTTAGTCGCAGGGATCTTGTGTTTATTCAAAATATTGATCACAATTCCAGAATCGGTCATGCCTGCGATTTCGATGTCGGCCAGATCGTCGCTGATGCCGAATCGTTCGGCCAAGCTGAGTTTGAGCGCGTGAACCCCGGCTCCGGCGGAATGGATGAGTGTGCCGTCGACGTCGAACAGCAGCAGGCGTTTTTGCATTATTCGAATTCACAATAATCAGGAAATCAGGGAATCCAATAAACTAGACAGGATTTACAGGATTAACCGGATTGGTAAGGCAGGAACCGCGGATTACGCGGATGGAACGGATATCCGATTCGGAACCCGGGCGTCCGGATTCGAAAAATCTGCCGAATCTGCGGATGCATGTAGCAACCGGCCTGTGGCCGGTTCGGGATCGGGGGGCTCAAACTTGGGTTTCGCCTTGGCAATCTGCAGGGAAACACCGCCCACAGGGCGGTGGCTACATGCTGTGAAATCCGGCCAGGAAATTCCTGCTTTCCTGCGTTCCTAAGATATTATTCCGGGCGTCCGGATTGGTAAAATCTGCGTAAATCTGCGGAATCTGTGGATGCATGTAGCAACCGGCCTGTGGCCGGTTCGGGATCGGGGGCTCAAACTTGGGTTTCGCCCTGGCAATCTGCAGGGAAGCACCGCCCACAGGGCGGTGGCTACATGCTGTGAAATCCGGCCAGGAAATTCCTGCTTTCCTGCGTTCCTAAGATATTATTCCGGGCGTCCGGATTGGAAAAATCTGCGTAAATCTGCGGAATCTGTGGATGCATGTAGCAACCGGCCTGTGGCCGGTTCGGGATCGGGGGGCTCAAACTTGGGTTTCGCCCTGCCAATCTGCAGGGAAACACCGCCCACAGGGCGGTGGCTACATGCTGTGAAATCCGGCGCGGAAATTCCTGCTTTCCTGCGTTCCTAAGATATTATTCCTTGCGTCCGGATTGGTAAGGCAGGAACCGCGGATTACGCCGATGGAACGGATATCCGATTGAAAATCTGCGTAAATCTGCGAATCTGTGGATGCATGTAGCAACCGGCCTGTGGCCGGTTCGGGATCGGGGGGCTCAAACTTGGGTTTCGCCCTGGCAATCTGCAGGGAAGCACCGCCCACAGGGCGGTGGCTACATGCTGTGAAATCCGGCCAGGAAATTCCTGCTTTCCTGCGTTCCTAAGATATTATTCCTTGCGTCCGGATTGGTAAGGCAGGAACCGCGGATTACGCCGATGGAACGGATATCCGATTCGAAACCCGGGCGTCCGGATTCGCGTAAATCTGCGGAATCTGTGGACTAAAAAAAGTTCAGAACACGGGCGCGTGCATGGTCAGAACCGCGATCATGCTGCCCGCGAAAGCGAGAACTGCTATCACGGCAGCCGCTAAAATCGCCGTCCGCACGGGATCGCGCTCCTTACTGCGGCGGGGAAAAGGGGAGGCGTTCTCAAAATCGACCGGCACGGCGCTGGTTTCGGCGCTTTTTGCTTCGATCTGCTCGACTGCGGGCAACGGTTGCGATCCGCGCGTATCCGGCTCGAACCGGGCGTCCACTCCGCCGAACCGGATGCGATCGTCGAAACGCAAAACGGTTTCGGTGACCGGAATGCCATTTACCCGGGTTCCATTGGTCGATTCAAGATCCTTGAGGCGATAGGTTTCGCCGGCCAATTCCAGTTGGGCGTGACGGCCGGAGACCGATCCATCCTCGATCACGATCATGTTGTCCGGGGCGCGGCCGATGGTGATGAGGTCCTCGGCGAATTCGTAGGCGATTTTGCCCTGGGTTTCGGTGGTAACGATCAGCTTGGGCATGACGTTGGTTGGTTAATGTAGCGAAGAACGTTTGATTTGGTCGAGAGATTCTTGCAGGTCGGGAGCCACTTCCCGGGAGAGTCCGGGGTTGATGGTCAATAGAGCGCCGCGATTAATATGAGAAGAGCCGACTCCGCCGGAAACGGGCGATCCATCCTCAGCCGCGGCGGCCGTTCATTGACCCATAAGCCGCGCGCCCGCATAGTGCGGGTTTCATGGCAATCAAGTGGACGCGCAATTTTTGCATCATCGCGCACATCGATCATGGCAAGACGACCTTGTCCGATCGTTTGCTGGAGCGCACCGGCACCATTCATGAGCGGGAGAAGCAGGATCAGCTTCTCGATTCCATGGACCTCGAGCGAGAGCGCGGGATCACGATCAAGGCGCATCCGGTAACGATGCAATACACGGCAAAATCGGGCCAGGCCTATCGATTGAACCTGCTGGATACGCCGGGCCACGTCGATTTCGCCTATGAAGTTTCGCGAAGTCTGGCTGCCTGTGAAGGGGCATTGCTGATCATCGATGCGGCCCAGGGGGTTGAAGCGCAAACGGTGGCCAACGTGCATCTGGCCCACAAACAAGGGCTGACCATCGTCCCGGTGATCAACAAGATCGATCTGCCAAATGCCGATGTGCCCGGAGTGCAACGGCAATTGGAAGAGGTCCTGGCCATTCCGTCGGAGGAGGCGATCGAGGCCAGCGCCAAGATGGGCATAGGCATCGACGAAATTCTGGAAGCGATCGTGCACCGGATTCCGGCTCCGCAACCGCCCAAGGACGAGACTTTGCGCGCGCTGGTGTTCGATTCGGTATTCGACGTATATCGCGGGGTGGTTGGTTATGTCCGGGTCATGTCAGGAAAAGTGGAGCCCGGTCAGGCGATCAAGTTAATGAGAAACGACGCGCGCTATGAAGTTAAGGAAGTGGGTGTCTTCACCCCAAAGATGTATCAGCAGGCGCGCCTGAACGCCGGAGACGTCGGTTATTTCATCGCCAATATCAAGAGCACGGCCGACATCAAGATCGGCGACACCATCACCGATCAGCGTAACCCGGCCCGCGAAGCGTTGCCCGGTTTTCAGGAAATTCATCCCATGGTGTTTAGCGGCATCTACCCGATCAATACCGGCGATTTCGAACATTTGAAAGGGGCCATCGCCAAATTGCGGCTCAACGACGCCGCTTTCATTTACACCCCGGAAAGTTCGGTTGCCCTCGGCTTCGGTTTTCGGTGCGGATTTCTAGGGCTGCTTCACATGGAAATCATTCAGGAGCGCCTGCGGCGGGAATACAACATGGACATCATCGCCACCAGTCCCAGCGTCGTTTACGAAGTGGTGACGACGCGAGGCGAGATACTTTCCATCGATAACCCGGCCCATTTGCCCGATCCGAGTCAGATCGCGGAAATCCGGGAACCGGTTGTGAAAGCCTATGTTTTGTGTCCGAACGAAAATATCGGCGACATTTTACAGCTGATTTTGGAAAAGCGCGGGCAAATGGATCATACCGAAACCCTGGATACGCGCCGGGTGATGTTACATTGCGAGCTGCCCCTCAACGAAATTCTGGTCGATTTTAACGATAAAATTAAGTCGGTTACCCGCGGGTACGGGTCGATGGATTACGAGCACAGCGGTTATCGCCCGGCCAAGCTGGTCAAGCTCGACCTCCTGGTTAACGGCGAGCCGGTTGATGCGTTTTCGACGATTGTGCATAAAGATCGGGCCGAAGGAAGAGGGCGCCAGTTGGCCTCGAAATTGAAAGAAGTGATTCCAAGACAGCTCTATCAGGTGGCCATCCAGGCTGCGATCGGCGGAAAAATCATTGCCCGGGAAAGTGTTTCGGCATTACGAAAAAACGTGACCGCGAAATGCTACGGCGGCGATATCACCCGGAAACGGAAGCTGCTGGAGAAACAAAAAGAAGGCAAAAAGCGAATGAAAAGCATCGGGAAAATCAACATCCCGCAAGAGGCGTTTATCGAAGTGTTGAAAGCGCAATGATAAGAGAAAGCGCCAAATTCCAATATCCAAGCTCCAGAGAAGCACCAAGCACCAATACCCAAGCTCCATGGGATTTCGTTGGGGTTTGTAGCTTTCCAAAATCCACTAATCATCATCTAGTATCCGGCAGATTTTATGTTCACATCGCGCTACGTTAAACACAGCAAATTGCTTTTGCGGCATGCCCAGAAATATCTCCGCTATAAACGGGATGTTCTGGATCCGGCGGCCCTGGAGGAGCTCGAAGCAGCCATGCGCCGGTTGCAGGCCGCGCTCCGGCAACGCGATCGCTCGGAAATTGAAACCAGGGCGGAAGCGTTGGATGCCCTTCTCCACAAGCTCGCGCCGGTGAATTGGGAAGCTCATTGGCGCGAGAATGTCGAAGTGATCCTGGTGGCAATTGTGGTGGCGGTGGGGATTCGCTCTTACTTTTTGCAGCCGTTCAAGATCCCAACCGGATCGATGCAACCGACCCTGGACGGAATTATCGGCCATCCTTACCCGGCCAGTCAGCCGATACCCAGTTTCCCCCGGCGGATCGGCGAGTTCATCGTGTTCGGACGGAATTATATCGACGTCGTTTCGCGCCAGGATGATCAGATCCTGCAGGTAGAGCCGAAAAAGTTCCTTTTCTTTTTCACCTTCTCGCGACTCATTTGTCAGCGGCAAACCTTTTTGGTTTACGCTCCTCCGGAGACACTGCGCGGCTACTTCAACGTTTTTGCCGGCCGCACCTATCGTTCCGGTGAAATCATCGCGCGAGGCGCGATCGACACGGGAGACCAGGTGTTTGTGGACAAGTTTTCCTATAATTTCGTAAAACCGCACCGGGGAGATGTGTTTGTTTTTCGGACGAACCACATTCTGCTTATTCCGGAGGACCCGGAGACGGGCGCGCCGTTTTATATCAAGCGGCTGGGAGGCGTGCCGGGTGACACCCTGCGAATCGATCCGCCGTTGCTCTACGTCAAGGGAGCGAACGAGAAGCGGGAACACCTGGCCCAGCGCTACGGCTTCCAAAGAGTCATGTCTGCCCGGAACGGCTTTCGCGGCTATGGACCGGGTCGGGAATATTTGTCGACGCCGAATTCGACGTTTGTCGTCCCTCCCCATACCTATTTTGCCCTGGGCGACAACAGCTACAACAGCTACGACAGCCGTTATTGGGGGTCGGTCCCGGAGGAAAATCTGGTTGGACGCGGGTTGATCGTTTACTGGCCATTCGCTCCCCACTGGGGTTTTATCCGTTAGGGGGCGGAGTGGTGGAATAGCGGCTTCATGATTGTTCTCCGCTTTCATTACTCGATCACTCCCATGCTCCCTCACTCAATTTGCTGATGATGTTGCAGAGCGTACCGCGAATTTATCCGGTGCTTGGATTTTGCGCCGGATACATTTTGTTGATGTTCTTCAATCCGGTGCGGCAGGCCTTGCTCAACGGATTTCGCTGCCTGCTTCGATTCCCCCGCATCTGGCTGGCGTTTGTCCTCTTTGGGTTGGCCTATTCGGTCTTTCAATTTGCCACTTTCAATCCGATCCAGAGCACGGACGACATCGATTTTACCCAAATTGCTTCGTTGCCAAGCTGGCATTGGCCGCGTCTGGCTGAAGTCTGGCGACAGGCGCCATTGCCTGCTTTGGAAAATGTCGCGGGAATTTTCGACAACGCCACCACCACTTATCCGCTCTCGGTTATTGCCGCCGTTCTCATTATTTGTAACTGGCGTGGGCTGCATCGAGCCTTGATTCGCGCGCTCCGGAAGCGGTTCGGCCTTTCCGGATTGCTCATTTACCTGATCCTCCTGTTGAGTGCGGTGGCGTCACTGCTCAAGCCGATCGTGTTCTGGCGGCTGCCGAAATGGGGGGGCATCGTGCCGTTGAGCGCGTTGCTTCAGACCTCGGCCTCGGTCGATGCCATGGCGTTCCTATTTGAGTATCTGTTTGGGGTCTATATCCAGGTTTATCTCATTGTAGTTTGTTTTGTCTGGATTCGCGGCCTCAGTTTCGAGGAAGGGGCTCTGTTTCGTTTCGCCATGCGCCGGTTCAGCTTCGTTTTGGAATGGGCCGGTATTGTCGTGCTGGTGAGCATGCTCATCGTCCGGACACCTCTATTGCTCGCCTACTTCATGAATATCCCCCACGTGCTCGATTATCTTCCGCTGCAACGAGCCGCCATGTGCGCGCTGATTATTTGTTTTGCCTCCATGCAAGTGTCGCTGGCTTTACATAACGAAACATTGGCCGAAGCGTTCCGGGCGCACGGGCGCTTTCTCCGGCGAAACTGGGACCGGTTCGCCTGGTTTATTCTCATCTGCGCGATTCATTTCTTTCTGATCATGGCTTGTGACGCCGTTGCCCGGGGAGCAATTGCCGACCGGTTGACCGCGCTGATTGTCTGGAAAAGCTTTTTCGTCGCCGCGCGTGGTTTTATCACCGGCTGGTTGCTGGCTTCCTGGGTCTGTTTGTTCCGACAATACGAGACCGGAAGAGCCGATCAGGAGAGCTGGATTCAGGTACCTGAAACAATTTGCTTGTGAGGTATAATCCGGTTTTACAAAAAATTGCAGGCGCGGGTATGCCGGGAGGGACGACCTCGTGTCGCCCCATTAATTTCAGGGACGAGAGAAGCGCATCCCTCCCTCTTCCTTTCGCGTCTGACGTAAAATGAACGCGGCGAAAATCACCCGGGAAAGCAAATCGAACCTGGCTCTGGCTTTTATTTCGCTCGGACGCGAACGGCGGCGGGATATCACGATCTTTTACGCGTTTTGCCGCGTGATTGATGACATTGCCGATTCGACCCAGTTCGCTGTTCCCGAAAAACAGCGGCAGTTGACTAACTGGCGGGGCTGGTTACGGACCGGGACGCCGGAAGAGCCGGCCTTAGCCAAGGACGTGCGCGGTTTGCTGGCAAAATATTCGCTTCCGCCCGAGATGCTCGACGCGATCATTGCCGGCGTCGAAATGGATCTGCATAAAACGCGTTACCCGACCTTTGGCGATCTTCGCGTTTATTGTTATCACGTCGCCAGCGCTGTCGGGCTGGTCAGCATCGAAATTTTCGGTTATCGAAATCAGGCGTGCAAGGAATACGCCGTGCAGCTCGGGCTTGCCCTGCAAATGACCAACATCATCCGGGATGTTGGCAAAGATCTTGAAAAAGGCCGGATCTATCTGCCCCAGGAAGATCTGGCCCGTTTTCGATATTCCGAGATCGAATTGCTGAAGAGACAGTACAACGACAGCTTTGTTCGGCTGATGGAATTTGAGGCGGCCCGGGCCCGCGAGTTTTTCGCCCGGGCCGCGGAGGTGTTGCCGGCTGAAGACCGTCAATCGATGGTTGCAGCCGAGATCATGGGTTCTGTTTATCGTGGTCTTCTTCATCAAATGGAGGCCGATCGCTTCCGGGTTTTTGAAAGGGACTATCATTTGAACAAGCTGGAGAAAGCCGGCCGCGTTGCCGGCCAGCTGCTCAGATCGCTTTGAACCGGCGGTGGCGTGCTCAGGCGCGGTCCAATCTCTTTTGTTTGAATGTTCGAACCGCAACTTGCGTCTGATTCTTGTGTTGGATGCGAAAGAGATATGAAGATGAATAGATATTTAGGGCTCATTTCGGGAGCAGCGTTACTCGGGTTGACGCTAAATTCTTGCGACGCGCCGACCGGCGCGGGCGCGGGCTATGGCGCGGCCGCGGGAGCGGTGCTGGGAGCGGCGGCCACCGGGAGAGTGCGCGGGGCCGCGATCGGCGCGGCTGCCGGAGCGGCAACCGGGGCGTTGATTGGACATGCCATTCAGGAAGATCGGGAGGGCAGATACGGGCCGCCACCGCGAGGCGGATTTCCTTTCGGTCGTTATGCCGGTCGCCCGGGCTTTTATTACAGTCCTTACACCGGCCGAATCTATGATCTTCGGGACGTGCCCCACGGCGGTCTGACCCGGGACATCGAGACCGATCAGTTTTTCCGCAGGCCATAGCCCCCTGTAGCGGCGGTCTATGACCGCCGGGGGTGCCGCGTTAATGCTCCTGTAGCGGCGGTCTATGACCGCCGGGGGTGCCGCGTTAATGCTCCTGTAGCGGCGGTCTATGACCGCCGGGGTGCCGCGTTAATGCTCCTGTAGCGGCGGTCTGTGACCGCCGAGCTTCCGGGCTTTGTCTTTAGAAGCCATCAGATGGCTTCCAGTCAAAACATTGGACCCAGCCTAACGTTTCTCAAAGACAATGAAGTATTGATAGGGCAAGAAGGTGTGTTCCGTTTTCAGACGAAACCCGTTCGCTTCCATTTCTCGCGCCAAGTCGTCATGGGAGATCCTTATTTCCATCGGCGGCCCGAGCGGCGTCTGAGTTTTCTTATAATCGATCATGACGATCTGCCCGTCCGGTTTAAGCATTCGCTTCAGGAGCCCGAGGTAATGCGGGTGATCCTGAATGTGGTGCCAGGTGTCGCAGATGAAGAAGCGGTCAACGGACGCGTCGGCCAGGAGAGGATCGTCCGGAGGACAAAGAATCGTGGCGACGTTCGTGACCCCGAGGTCGCGGATGCGGCGGTTCAGATGGATGATCATGTCTGGGCTCACGTCAACGGCGTAGACCCGGCCCTGGCTGCCGACCTGTCGGGCCAGGCGGAAGGTGAAATAACCGGAGCCGGCTCCAATATCCGCGATTATTTCGCCCGGCTTTAACTTCAGGGCGCTGATGACTTCGTTCGGCTTCTGGTAAGCGTCGCGCCTCGGATTGTCGAGCATGGCAATGTAGGCCTGGGGGTTTTCGTGCAACCGTTCCATCGCCTCCGCGGTTCGCGGAGTCGGGTTCTGGGCCAGGGCCAGTCCTTGCCCGGAAATGAAAATGACAAACGCCAGGATGAGTTTCATTCCAGCTTTCCTAAGGTTTTTGCCGGTGAAATCAAATTTATCCGATCTGCCGTTTACGCCCCCCCGCAGCCGGAGAAAAGAAAAATAATGGGACGAGACAAGCTCGGTCCCTCCCGTGGGTGTTGGACTAACCGGTTTTCTTTTGGAGGGCATCGACCAGCGATTGGGCTTCCTCGGTCATCTTGAGCAGCTCGGGCCAGGGGCGGTGATAGTTTTCGCCGGGCAGTTTACGGGTGGCGTCGAAACCCATGTGGGACCCGATGTTCTGTTCGGTCGGGGCATGATCGAGGGAGTCGCTCGGATTCCTGATCACGGTTGAATCCCGGGCCGGATCGGTGTTGGCGCATAAGCGGAACAGCACCTCACTGGTGTTATGCACGTCGCAATCTTCATCGACCACCACGATGTACTTGCTGAACATCATCTGGCCCATGCCCCAAAGGCCATGCATCACCTTGAACGCCTGATAGGGATATTGCTTTCGGATGCTGACAAAGACGAGATTATGAAATACCCCTTCCGGTGGCAGGGTCATGTCCACGATTTCCGGGAAATTCATTTTGAATACCGGCAAAAAAATTCGGACGCTGGCGTCGCCCATGTAAAAATCCTCCATCGGGGGAATGCCCACAATTGTGGTTGGATAAATTGCATCCTTCCGATGAGTAATGGCGGTCAAATGGAACACGGGATAATCCTCGACCGCCGTGTAAAACCCGGTGTGATCTCCGAACGGTCCTTCCGGGCGCATTTCGCCGGGTTGAACATAACCTTCCAGGACGAAATCGACGTCGGCGGGAACCTCGAGGTCCACTGTTTTGCAGCGCACCAGCTCGACTGATTTTTTTCGTAAAAATCCGGCAAACAAAATCTCGTCGACGCCATCCGGCAGCGGGGCGGTGGCGGCAAAGGTGTAAACGGGATCGCCGCCAATCGTCACTGCGACCGGCATTCGTTCCCCCCGCTCGTAATAACGTCGGCCATGGCGCGCCCCGACCTTGTGGACCTGCCAATGCATGGCGGTGGTGCGATCATCAAAAACTTGCATCCGGTAGACGCCCACATTTCGCGCTCCGGTTTCCGGGTCCCGGGTGTGGACGTTAGGCAAAGTGATGAAGCGGCCGCCGTCCCTGGGCCAGCATTTCAGGACCGGCAGGTCCGCCAGGGTCATTCCGTTTGGGCGTTCGGGGTCGGTTCTTCCAGGATATCCACAACCTCCTGGCATGGCCCTTCCCGGACCTGTTTTGGCCGGGCATGCAGCAAATGAATGCCCTGTTTCAGCAGGTTCCAGCCTTCTCGCAAGTCGGTTGGTGGTTTGGCTTTGAGCAGCAGCTGGATTTCCCGGGCGATGTCTTCCACGCTGTCGACCTGGAGCGCGAGCGCCATCCGCCGAGTCGATCCCATCGTGTTGATCGCAACCGGGAATGACAACGGCTTCCCGTCGGCGACCGGCTGTTCGAACAGCAACCCTTTCCCGCCACCGGGCGATTTCATCTCCCGGTCGGCCCATTCGCTGATCAACAAATCGGTATCGACCGGGAGGGCGATGCGTTTGAGCTCGCCCGCCTGTTCGAGAGCTTCGAGGAATTGGCGAAAAGATCGATAAGCCATTG
The DNA here is from genome assembly GCA_963728975.1 of uncultured Verrucomicrobiae bacterium. GTDB lineage: Bacteria > Verrucomicrobiota > Verrucomicrobiia > Chthoniobacterales > UBA10450 > DATFCK01. Next base: position 119,583 of record CAVSMF010000005.1, on the reverse strand, counting down.
ACAGCCTATCGTTATATCAGACGGGTGAACGCTTGCAACGCACTCCCGGATCAGGCGGTGGTCCAGCTTGCCGGGTTCTCAATCGCCTCGCCTGAAACCGGCCGGACTTCTCGGGGTTGCAGGCAGGACAAGGTTTTCGCCGGCTGAGGATGCCTCAGCGATAGCCCGCCAGATATTGAAAGGAAACGACCCGCCCGTCCGAAAACGTCGCCGTCTTATAGGGGTAAGAGATAGTCGGCGGAATGTAGGAGTAAAAGAAGGGATCGTAAAATGGGTCGCCGAAGAACACGAATCTGCGGCCACGATGGGTGCGCACGACTCCGGCAAATCCGTAACCGAACGGCCGATAAAAAGGGCCGTAGCCCGGCCCGTAGCCGTAACCGTAGCCATAACCATAGGGGCCGGTGGTGGTGGTAAAATAGATCCAGGTCTCGGTTGCATGCCCCCGCATGGCGCCGACCGCTTTCTGATTGGGCGAACCCCAGGCCAGCCAGACCGCGTTTTCAGACATACCCACCCGAATCTGCCCGCGACTGACCAAAGATTGGTCCTTCGGGGAAAGCGTTTGAAAAAGATCGGGGTGTTCGGATATGCGCGATTCGGTTGTAGAACAACCGGTTAAGACGGCGGCGCCGGCCAGAACGCCGATCGTTAGGACCCTGGAAAACAATTTACCCTTCATGGCGAGGATCATACTGCTGTGGAAATGCGAGTCAATCGTGTCACTGCCTTGATTCAACCCGGTGTTAACCGTAAAGTTGCGCCGGCATGGAAGATCGCTACGGCCATCGCATTTCCTACCTGCGGGTATCGATAACCGACCGCTGTAATGAGCGCTGCGCCTATTGCATGCCGGGCGAATTGCACGAATGGCTGCCGCGCGAGGGTATTTTAACCTTTGAAGAAATGCTGCGTCTGGTTGGAATCGCGACCGGTCTGGGAGTTTCCAAGGTCCGGGTGACAGGGGGAGAGCCGCTCACCCGCCGCGACGTGCTCGATTTCATGCGCGATCTCCGTCAAGTTCCCGGTCTGAGCGATATTGGGCTTTCCACAAATGGAACGTTGCTGGCCCGCGACGTAAAAGACGGTCTAACCATGGCGGCTGCGTTGCGGGAAACCGGCGTCGATTCGGTGAACATTTCACTCGATACCCTGGATCCGCATTTTTACGCCCAGATTACCGGACGCGACCTGCATCAGGCGGTGCTGGATGGGATTGACGCGGCCATGGCCGCTGATTTTCCGCAAATCAAGCTCAATACCGTGCTGATGCGGCAAAAGAACGAAGAGCAGCTGTTGCCTCTTGTTGAATTCGCCGGAGCCCGCAATCTCGTTCTGAGATTTATCGAGATGATGCCGGTCAGCACGAGCGAGGTTTTGAGTGAAGAGAATTTCATGTCCATCCTCCACGCGAAACGAGTGGTCGAATCCCGTTATGGAACGCTGATCCCCGAGCCGGGGTTCAAAACAAACGGCCCGGCCACTTACTATCAGGTTCCTGGACGGCAACAGCGGATCGGTTTTATCGGAGCGATGACCAACCTCCATTTTTGTGAGAACTGCAACAAGCTCCGGCTCACTTGCGACGGTAAATTGCGTCCCTGTCTCGGGAGCGCGCTGGAATTCGATATCATGACGCCGTTGCGAGCGGGAGCGAGCGACTCGGATTTGCGGCAGTTTTTTCTGGAAGTGGTCGATCGAAAACCGCAGCAGCACGATTTCCGGGAAAACTATCAACCGGGGCGGAAAATGGTCGCGATTGGCGGCTGAGCGGCGCATGGGGGAATGGAGTGATGGAGTGATGGAGTAATGGAGCGTCTTTCTCATATCGGCGGTGACGGGCGGGCCCGGATGGTTGATGTCTCGGCTAAACCGTTATCGGCCAGAACCGCCGTTGCTTCCGGAAAAATTTCGCTCCGGAAAGAAACGATCGATCTCATCCGGCAGAATGAGATTGCCAAGGGGAACGTATTTGCCACCGCCCGGATCGCGGGGATTCAGGCGGCCAAGCAAACGCCGCAACTGATTCCGCTCTGTCATACCGTGCCGCTGGGCGATGTCGAGATCGAGATCGAGATTGGCAGCCACGGCGCCGAGGTGAAATGCACAGCCCGAACTGTGGGCCAGACCGGCGTGGAAATGGAGGCGCTTACTGGCACGTCTGTCGCCCTTCTCACCATTTACGACATGTGCAAAGCGGTCGACAAAGAAATGGCAATCGGGGATCTGAAACTGGTTCAGAAAACCAAGGTAGCGGTGGAGTGATGGAGTGATGGAGTGATGGAGACAAACAGTAAACAACACTCCAATCGCCTGGCCGTTGGCATCGTTACCATTTCGGACCGGGCGAGCGCAGGGGATTACAAGGACCTCGGCGGACCGGCCCTGAAGAAAACCGCGCAGGATTCCGGCTGGCAGGTTTTGGCGGAAGCGGTTGTTCCCGACGATTTAAAAACAATCCAGGAAACGATTCGTTCGTTTGCTTCGCAGGGGTGCGGACTGATCTTAGCAACCGGCGGAACCGGGATTGCCGAGCGCGATGTCACGCCGGAAGCGATTCGCGGCATCATGCGGCTCGAATTACCGGGGTTCGGCGAAGTGATGCGCTCCGAATCGATGAAGATCACTCCCAACGCAATTCTTTCCCGGAATCTGGCCGCTGTGGTCGATGGCGCGCTGGTGATCGCTCTTCCCGGCAAACCGACCGGCGCAGTCGAGTGTCTCGGTTTTGTGGCCGGTGCGATTCCGCATGGCGTCGCCCTGGCCGGAAAGATTCCGACTTCCTGTTGAGTGGGCGGGGTGCAATTCGGTCGGTTTCTGCTTCCCGACCGAGGAGGAATTAGTGGGACCCGACAAGCTGGTCCCTCCTTGGTCAAATCGTTACAACCGTGATCTCAGGCGATGCTACAAAAGCTCGCCCCGATCGCTGGCGGGGTCCATTAATGAGCAGCTCCGCCGCTCCTGGGCTGACATCGCCCTCGGAGAGGCCGATCCACCTTAGCCGCGCGTGTTTTCTTTTGCCTTCGCGCAATGCATGCTAAACACGCACCCAATTCTAAGCGGTCTGCCCAATCAAATCGTTACGACCGTGATCTCAGGCCGGCAATTGAATCGCCACGGAACCGACACCAGCGTGCCGATGCCGGCATTCACATAGAGCGGTCCGTTGGCTGTTTCAAAAAAACCGAGATCGTAGGGCCCGACCCCATAGGGAATCAGGAGCGGACCGTAAAAGGGCAGACGAATTTGCCCGCCATGAGAGTGGCCTGAGAGAATGAGATCGAACTTCATTCCCAGCCTGTCAGCCATTGCCGGATAATGATTCAGCAAAATCCGGCGCGCGGCTTGGGCGGGTTTGAAAGCGTGTATGCCGCGCAAGGCCATTCCCACCAGTTCCAAATCGTATTGCGGCGAGAACGACGCTTCGATCCACCAGCCAGGCGCCGCCGGTGGCGGCAAAAGCGCGTCGCGCATTCCGGGAAGGAGGCGCCGCTCCAGTAATCGTGATTGCCTGGAACTCCATAGACCGGGACTTTTATTTGCCTGGATAAAACTCAAAGTCTCCGGAAGAAACGCTTTGTCTTCCATCAGATCGCCGGTAAAACAGGCAAAATCAGCCTCGAGCCGATTGATTGTCTCCACCACTTTGGCGGCGTAATGACGGTCCCCCGCGTAATGCAAATCGCTAAAGTGAACGAACCGGCGTTTGCCAGAGGCGTTTGCCTTCAGGTTGGTGACCCGGACCCGCGTCGGCTCAACCAGTCGCGCGTCGATCGTGCCGAATGCCGGCAGGGCAAGTGCGCCGAGGGCCAGAAATTTTCTGCGACTAATCATCAGCTTGGTCTCCCAAGTCTGGAGCATAACACATTCTCATTTCGGGCCGATGTGGGGCAAGTTTTCGATGTGCGCCACTTTGCCCGCGGCCATCAATCCGGATAAATCAAAAGACGCGCCAGCCGCTTCCCGCTCTCGGTCAAGTGCGCTCTTTTTCCACGGCCGGCCACATCTCCGCGGGTCAAGTAGCGGCAATCAACGGCGCTTTGCTTGACGTCGATCAATACCGGAGCTGTGATCTGCCGTTCGCTTGCCTCTATTCTCAACGGCAACCCTGACCGGGCAAAGGAAACCTCCCACGACCGGGCGCCGGCACCCGGCGGCTTCGTCACCATCCATGGATAAAGCCGGGGCAGCTCGAAATAATGCGAGCGCGGTATCGCAATCGTGTAAAAGATCTCTTCGCCCTGGAGAAACTTGGGGATGGTAAGGGACGGATCCTGGTGAAGAGCGAGGTAAAGGCGCGCAATATCGAGGCCGGCTAGATTAATTCCGTTATAAATGCCGTTGTAATTGGGATCGCGGGGATAGAACGCGTTGTACCAAGCCTCGAACCGGCGGCTGAGCATCAGGTTCAATTCCAAATGGACATGGGCCCGCGCCTGATTGATTCCCGTACCGGTATGCCCCATCATTCCGATGGGTTGCGCGCGTTCGACCCGATCGCCCTGGTGGACGGTGATTGCGCTGAGATGCCCATACAAACTGTAATAGGGCGACCCATCCCAGTCGTGCTCGATCACGATATATTTGCCGTAATTCGAATGCCCCGGCACCAGGTTGGTGTGCACCACTTTGCCGGGAGCGATCGCCCGCACCTGGTCGAGCGGCTCGCCCCGCGCGTCACGGCGCACCGGGCGAATATCCATCCCTTCATGGAATCGGGTGTAAACGATCCCGGCTCCGGTTTGCATGGGATCGCGGACAAATCCGTACTGCCCGCCTTCCCAGGGCGTCGATATCACTCCTTTATAGTCGCGCTCGATATGTTGGTAAAACGCCGGGCCGCCGCCATGAAACAGCGCGTCATTATCGGTGGGCAAGACGAGATCGAGGCCCTGAGTCCGGGCCGTCGTTGCAAAACCGGACATCATCACCAGGCCGAATGCAATGAGCGAACACGGGCTCATGCCCTAACGTTTTTGTTTGCCGATCAAATGCCAATCCTTTCGCATGAGCTTGATGTCGGCTAAGGTTAGACCAAAAGGAATGTAAATTTGTCCATCGGAAACACGCTTATCGATCTGAAGCTCGGTAATGGCCCGGCCATCGACAAAAACAAAAAGATAACCGCCCCGGCGTTCGATGCTGAGGGCGTCGAGAGTGATGCGGCCATGGTCGTCGAGCTGCAAAAGGACGCCATATTGCCCGTTGGCTTGCGGGTAAGGATAGAAGCCTTTCACGTCGTTTTCCGTGATTCGGGCCACCTTTTCGATCGCGACCGTTTTTCCAGAAAGCGTTGCCCGGACCGCGGTGGAAAAAACATCGGTATCCCGAGGATTGGCTTCGGCGTGAATTCGGAGCATGCAATGCCGTGGTTTGGCGCCGGCCGAAGAGGCAAGCAACAGGATCGAGACAATCGCGCACAGTTTTCTCATCAAGGAACAACCTAAATGCAATCCCCGTTCAGGTAAGAGAAAAATGGAGATTCCCGCCCGAGGCGCGGCGGTTTCCCGGCCGGATTTGACAAGGTTTGCAACGTTTGCTGTTTAATCCCGAATGCAATCAGTCATCAAGGGCCTGATTTTGACCTGTTTGATTGCCGGCGTCGTGGCCGGGCAGCAAGCCACCCCCGGCCCCGGGTTCGCGCCGACGGAACAGCCGACACCCCAGAAGCGGGGCTGGGTAAGCCGGATCTTGCATCCGTTCTCCTCCTCGCATCCGGCAAAGTACAAGGACCCGAAACTGCGCGGACTCCAAGTTCAATTGCAGATTGCGCCGCAGCCGATCAAGCTGTCGGAAGTCCGGCAGCTGGAAATCAAGGTCACTGTCACCAACGCTTCCAAGCGAACAATTGAATTGATGTTTCCGACCGATCAGCGCATCGAGATCTACCTGATCAATTCGGCCGGGGTGATCTTGACCAAGTGGTCCGATAACCACGCCATTGCGCCGAAACCCGAAAGTGTGCTGATTAATCCGGACGAACACCTTGAATACAACGAGACCATCGCTACCCGTGATTTGACCCCGAACAAGGTCTTTATCGCAGAGGCGTTTTTCCCGAACTATCCCGACTTACAGGTGCGCCAGAAGTTCCTAACCGAGCGGTAAGGCAAGTGGAGTGATGGAATAATGGAGTGATGGAGTAATGGCTTCCACCGACAATCTCTCCGTTACTCCATTGCCTCTGTTTTCCGATTACCATACTCATCCCCAGGGCCATCGGCCCCAGCCCTATTCCAAGGCTCTCCTTCAGCCCTGGGCCGACCAGGCGTCGAAGCGTGGTTTGCTCGATATTGCCTTCACCGATCACGACCGATATCATTTTGGCGTTGATTTCGGCGAAATCGATCGGCTGCGCGAAGAAAATCCCAACCTGAACATCCGGGCCGGGATCGAACTGGACAATGATCCCGTGCGCTCGGCAGCGGGGCGAAGGTGGGTCGAACAACATTGGGACGCCCTCGATTTCGTTCTCGGGTCGGTCCATTTTCTGGACCGGGGCGATCAGATGTTCGATTCCGTGCCAGCCGGCGCTTCTCAGTTCGAAGGACGCGATATCGATTCGATTTATGCCGATTATTTTCAACGCGTGCGCGCGGTTGCCGCGACCGGTTTAGTTGATTGCCTGGCCCATCTGGACCTGGTCAAGATTCACGGGCACCGCCCGAACGCGGAAATCGAGTCTCTGGCAAGCGAGACGCTGGATTTTATTCGGTCGCGTAACCTGGCGATCGAACTTTCCACCGCCGGTTGGCGCAAGCCGGTCAACGAAGCTTATCCGAGCGATTCGTTGATTGCCCTGGCCCTGGCAAAAGGAATCCCGTTTACCACGGCATCGGATGCGCACTCCCACGTCCAGTTAGGCGAAGACTTCGACCGTTTGGAACAGAAGATATCGCTGTTAGGCATCCGGGAAATCTCCGTTTACGAGAGACATAAACGCAGAGCGCAGGAAATTCTCGCACCGTAACCCTGTTTCCGCATTTTGGGAGCGCGCCCCCGCCCTCTTTTTTCCGAACAGGCCAAACCTTAACCTCCCCGGAAAGCTTGCCCGATTCTATGTCACAGGTGTGACATAGAATCGGGCAGACTAGAACGGGCGGCTGAGGTGAATCGGAGGACCTGTGTTTGCGAAAAGCAGCGGCTGAAAAGAAAGAATTGAGCGATAACCTTATGGAATGACTGAATCAGCAAGGTTGTCTGGCCGGTTCGAGCAGGCGTTGGTTTACGCGGCCGTCGTCCACGGTGGCCAAACCCGCAAGGCGACCCGGGCTCCCTACATCGGACACCTGCTGGGCGTGGCCAGTATTGCTCTGGAACACGGGGCCGATGAAGATGAAGCGATCGCCGCGCTGTTACATGACGCGGCCGAAGACGCCGGAGGTTCCGGACGCCTCGCGGATATTCGTAAACGGTTCGGCGACAAAGTGGCCGATATTGTCGAGGGTTGCACAGACACGGTGGAAACACCCAAGCCTTCCTGGCGGGAACGAAAAGAGCGCTACGTCGGACATCTCAAAGGGGCGGATCCGTCCACCTTGCTCGTTTCCGCGTCCGATAAGGTTTATAATACGCGGTCGATTCTGCGCGACCTCCGGCGGCATGGCGACGATGTCTGGTCGCGTTTCAGCGGCGGCAAAGAGGGATCGCTCTGGTATTATCGCGCTTTGGTAACCGCCTTCCGCCGGCACCGCGACAGCAATCGCGAACTGATTGACGAGCTGGACCGAATTGTGTCGGAAATAGAAAAGCTCGCGCGTTAATCCCGGGCGATTGAAGGAAAACTAAAACCTCCGACCGAATAGGGCGCGATATCCTGGTGTTATGGATAAACTTTCATTCAAGGGCAATTGGAACGAGATCAAAGGCAAGTTGAAGCAGAAGTACGGAAATCTGACTGACGACGATCTGACCTTCCTGGAGGGTAAGGAAGACGAACTGCTTGGGCGGTTGCAGCAGCGAACCGGACGAACAAGAGAGGAACTGCGGGAAGAAATCGAGAAAATCTGATCGGCGATCACACGATCGCGGGTCGAACGCGAAACCGAAAGATCAGCAGAAAAACGAATAAGGCGGCGCACAACCAGCCCATCCAATCGCCGGTGGCGGTGTAAAAAGTTGTTTCTCGATCGACATTCACTTTTGCGTTAACGGAAACGAAATGTCCGAACTCCGTCGCTTTTTCCGCGACGATGCGGCCGCGATTGTCGCTGACGGTTAAGAGGCCGTTGCGCGCTGCCCGGGCAAGAGCGAAACCGTTTTCGACCGCGCGCAGAACCGCCATTCGCGCGTGCAGCCACCGGTCCACATTGAAATCCCAGGCCGGCACCAGCAACAAAACAGCCCCGTCCCTGGCATATTCGCGGCTGAGCTTCGGGAAATCCATGTCCTTGCAGATTTGGAGGGCCCAGCGCCCGGAAGGCTGGTCGACCAAGGCGCGGGCGTGACCCGGCTTCTCCGGCTCGACCCCTGGGAGAAGATGATGTTTGTCGTAGTTCGCCCCGAGTTTTCCGTCGGGCGAGTAATAGCGGGCTGAGTTAAAACCGCCCGATGGCGTTCGTCTTACCAGGCCGACGACAATCGACGATTGGGTTTGAGCCGCCGCGGAAGAGAACATGGCATCCACCTCCGGTAACGCCTTCTCGCCGATGCGCGCGATCTTTTCCGGAAGGACAACCGCCTGCGTCCCGGCCGGAGTTGCCCGTCGGATTTCATCGGCATATTCGCGCAACAGCTCCAATGCCTGCTGCTCCGGGCCGAGGTAAACGCTCATGGGCTCGTCTTTGGCGAGGAGTGTGACCGCGACCGATTGCGCGGGAGGCGTCGAGCGTAATCGATAGATTCCGAAGAGGAGCACGGAACAAATGATAACGCCCGTTACAATGGCCAGGGCCCGGCGTTGCCGGAGTGTGCCGCCGCCGCTGAGGAGAGCAGCCACCGTGGAAGCAAAGAGAAAGACAACAAAACTAATCGCCCAAATACCGGTGATCGACGCGATCTGGATAATCGGGAGAAAATTCATCTGGGTGTAGGCGAGATTGCCGAAGGTGCTGTTGGGAGAGCTGATCGCGGTGACGAATTCATAGGTGACCCAGAGAGCGGGAAAAGCGAAGGCCGCGGCAAACAGCGATCTGGCCCGGAGGAATCCGCGCGCAAACAAGACGGCCAGGCCGAAAACGATCGCGGGAATTCCCAGGGCAGCGATTGCGAGCCAAACCGGGACCTCGAGGACCCGAGAAAAATAATTCCATTCGTTCAATTCTCCGGCGAACCATGCTGCCGAAGAGAGGATGAAGGCGGCGGCGCCACCCAGCCGCGGAGCCAGAGCCAGGACTGGAATTGGAGCCAGCCAGACCAGCCACCAAACCGGGTGCAGGCCGGTGCCGAAATAGACCAAGAAAGCGGAGGCAAAGCCGGCGGCCAGGGTGAGAAGTATGTTACGACTTCGCATGCAGGAAAGGAATTCGGCGGGCTCGGGCCCGCTTTGAGTGAAAGTGTTATCGAAGAATCAGGGTCTTGGCAAAAGCAACGTTTTCGCTATTAAGCGGCGCGCGTTGACGGAGCGACGGCTGGACGGTAAGACCGGGCTGTGAATAACGGCACGGTGAAGGTTAAACGCTATGGCCCGTGGCTGGTTGGTCTCGGCGCCGCCTTATGGGGGACGGAGAGTGCCTGGCGCATTCCGCTAAACGACCTTTTCGATGCCCGGGTGATCGTGTTCTGGGAACACGTCTTAATCCTCGTTATGTTTCTTCCGCTGCTTCTTTCCAGGCTGGGAGAGATCCGCAAGATCGATGCGCGGACCTGGGGTTACCTGATCTTTTCAGGATTTGCCGGCTCGGCCGTCGGGACAATTTTTTTCACACTGGCATTGAAATACGGCAATCCGACCGTGGTGAACGTGGTTCTGAACATTCAGCCGGTGATTTCCACGGCCGGTGCGTTCCTCCTTTTTGGCGACCGGCTGACGCGGCAATTTTTTTTCTATGCCGGAATTGCCGTTTTGGCCGGGATTTTCGTTTCGGTAGAGCATCCGACCTTGATTGGTCGATCGTTCCAGCAGGCGGGTTTGAATATCGGCACGGGTTACGCGCTGGTATGTGCGTTGTTTTGGGGTCTTTCCACGGTAGCCGGCCGCGGCGTCATGACCGGGATGTCGCTCCGCCTGGCGTCAAGTTTGCGCGTCGCCGTGGGACTGGTCTGCATGACATTGATCCTGCTTGTCTACGGCAGACTCACCGGCCCGGCCCTGTGGCCGGCAGCTGCCCAGGCCCACCTGGGCACCGCCATCGGCGCTCTTGTTTTGCTTGCTTCAATCTCCGGCGGTATTCCGCTTCTGATCTATTTTGAAGGCCTCCGAACCACGCGCGCTTCGACGGCGGGATATTTCGAAATGATGCAAACCCTGGCGGCCGTCTGCATTACCTGGGGTTTTTTTGGCGCGAGTCTTCACCTTCATCAGGTGGTAGCTGGCGTCATTTTGATGATCGCGGTGGCGATGGTCCAACGGGCGCAGGCGACTGCCGGCCGGGAGGAAAATGTCGAAGCCGCGGCGGCCGGCAACGATTAGGCAGCCAGGGCGTCGAGGGCCGTTCGGAGATCCTCGATGTTAAACGGTTTGTCCAGCAGGACCCGGACTTCCATCTCCTGGTAGGCGGCTCGAATTTCCGGCGAAAGATGGGCCGATAAGACCATCATCTTGCCCGCGAAACCGCGTTGCCGGATTTGCTCGACTAATTCCAGGCCGGTCAGGTGAGGCATCTTCTGGTCGATGACAATAATGTCGAAAGCAGCGGCGTGCGCGCCGAGTTTGGCCAGAGCTTCCTCTCCGCTCTCGGCGATGGTTACTTCATAGCGCGGACCGCCAAAAATATAGCGCATCGAATGCCGGATCGACGGCTCGTCGTCCACAGCCAGAATTTTCAACGTAGCGTCCATCGAATCGGTTTAAGGGTAGCAACGTTTGTACCGCTATCGCCTTTCAATCTGGTGTTAAATATCCAGACGCTGGGACTTGGGCGGGTTGCAATTCCGGGCCCGGTCCCCCTTGGCAGCGAGACGGCTTGAAGGGGCGGGCTTTGTGCCCGAAACGCTACCAGGCGGATTCGGGATCCGTCTGCCGATTAAAGACCGGCAATTTCAGCCTGGGTCTTGGGAGACGGTTGATTCGCCGCACAAATCTCGTGCGCAATCCCGCGGGCTTCTTCTTCTAACGGTCCGATAGTGAATTTGGCGCAGGTTCGGCGTTCGCAGAGATATTTCTGAACGAAACACTCCAGGCCTCCGTTTCGCTCGCATTGGGCGATGTGGACGAACTGGTGCAACATCAATTCCCGATCGCCCCAGCAATCAGCCCGAATAATAATGCCATGGCCGATAGTCATCGCTCGGGAAGCGTCGGTGATAATCTGGGTGCGGCGGGCGGCGTCGGCCAATTCCGGATTGTCCGGAAAAGGGATTCGATCCACCACCAAAAACCTGATTCGAGACGGATCTTCAACGCCGGCCCGGCGGGCATCTTGAATCTGGCGGGAGTCGAGGGGGACGCCTCTTTCCAGGACCAATCGCTCCTGGGCCTCGGCCCAGTTGGAGGCTGCGAGCAACAGGTCTTCGAATGTTTTCTGGCTGATCACAAGATGGGCCGCTGGGGGAGGAGTGCTTCCGAGAAGTAAAGCAAAAGACATGCGCGCTAGCGGCGGGGAACGCTTGGAAGAACGGGACCCGATGTCACTTATCGTCTGTAGAAAGAAGCGGACCGCTGCCGCACGCTTATAGTTAATATTGATTTAAATCCTTCTTGGAATCGCGACTCGGACCGGAAGACAGCCGCTGGGCTTTTCTGAGCTCTTCGCTCATCGCTGAGGGCTTACCCATTCGCGTCTCAGAGATGAAGCGAAGCCAGCGGCCGGATTTTGGCCCTTAAAAGGCATCGAATGAAATCGGCCGCTTTGGAAATTCTCGTTTCCGATAGTTTATCCGGCGCCGGAATCGGCCTGGGTGGAACAAGCGCGGGCGGGGGCCGGCGGCACAGCGTGGAAGAGAGCGCCATTTGGAAATAAACACAGATCTCCCAAGATCGTTATCGGAGCAGGTGCCGGGCGCCGGGCACATTGGCCGGGCGCTTTGCACCGAGCAGGCGCTGCGCGAGCGGGAAGCTCAGCTTGAAACGATTCTCGAAAATCTCGACCAAGGTGTCGTGGTATCAGATTTGAACGGGCGTTTGCTCCACTGGAACCAAGCGGCGCTGAAGATTCATGGCTTCGTCAATCTGGAGCAGGGAAGGCGTCTTTTGAGCGAGATGGTCGATACATTCGAGCTTTCGACCCTGGACGGGAAATTGTTAGGCCTGGAGGAATGGCCCCTGGCCCGCATCCTGCGCGGGGAAAAGCTCCAGGATCTGGAATTGTCGGTCAAACGGATTGATGCCGACTGGACCCGAATATTCAATTACGGTGGGACCCTGGTTCACGACAAAGAATTGCGTCCGTTGATGGGGATCGTGACCATCCGTGACATTACCGGGCACAAACAGGGGGAAGAAGAGCTGCGCTCCTCGCTCAAGGAAATAAACGATCTTAAGACGGCCCTGGACGAACACGCCATCGTGGCGATCACCGATCCCCAGGGCAAGATCACTTACGTAAACGATAAGTTTTGCGCGATCTCGAAATATTCGCGCGAAGAATTGCTGAGCCAGGACCACCGGATCATCAATTCGGGATATCATCCGAAAGAGTTCATTCGCAATCTTTGGGCGACGATCGGGCAGGGCAAGGTATGGCGGGGCGAAATCAAGAATCGCGCGAAAGACGGCTCTTTTTACTGGGTGGAAACCACCATTGTGCCGTTCCTGAATGACCAGGGAAAACCGCGGCAATACGTCGCGATTCGCGCCGACATCACCGAAAGCAAGCGGGCTGAGGAAGAAATTCGTTTGCTCAATGTCGAATTGGAAAAACGGGTGGCCGCCCGCACGGCCGAGCTGGAGGCGGCAAACAAAGAACTGGAAGCATTCTCCTACTCCGTTTCGCACGACTTGCGAGCGCCGCTTCGGGCGGTGGACGGTTTTTCCCAGGCTGTGCTCGAAGATTACGGGAAGCGCTTGCCGAAAGAGGGTCGGCATTACCTGCAAAACGTTCGGGACGGCGCCCAGCGGATGGGGGCGTTGATTGACGATCTCCTCACATTTTCCCGGCTTAGTCGGGCGCCATTGAACAAACAGGTGGTGAATATGGGGAGAATCGCGCGGGAAGCGGTGGAGGAATTGCGAAAGCAGGAGAATGCCAGGGAGATCGATGTGCATATTGGGGACCTGCCGGCAGGTCACGGGGATCCTTCGCTCCTGAAACAAGTCTGGCTCAACCTGATTTCGAATGCTTTCAAATATACCCGCAAACGTCAGTCGGCGCGGGTCGCAATCGGTTCCCGTCGGGAGAACGATGAAACGGTCTATTCCATCTCGGACAACGGCACCGGCTTCGAGATGCAGTACGCCCATAAGCTCTTTGGAGTGTTTCAGCGGCTGCATCATGCCGAAGAATTCGAAGGGACCGGCGTAGGCCTGGCCATCGTCCAGCGGGTGGTTCACCGGCATGGCGGTCAGGTTTGGGTGGAGGCCACTCCCGACCGCGGGGCGTCTTTCTATTTCACTCTCGGAACAGAGGAGAAGTCATGAACCCGAACAACAGCGTCGAAATATTAGTGGTGGAAGATAACCCGCAGGATTTGGAGCTGATGTTGCGCGCTTTGCGCCAGGCCAATCTTTCCAATCGGATCCAGATAGCGCGTGACGGAGCGGAAGCGCTCGAGTTTATTTTTGGCAACGGCGCCCACGCCGGGCGAAACGTCGAGAACACTCCCAAACTGGTTCTGCTCGATTTGAAACTTCCGAAAGTGGATGGCCTGGAAGTGCTGGAAAAAATAAAAGCTGATCCACGAACCAGGACGACGCCGGTGGTGGTGCTTACCTCTTCCAAGGAGCCCAGGGATGTGGTGGAAAGCTATCGGCTTGGTGCGAACAGTTACATTGTCAAACCGGTGAATTTTGAAGGCTTCGCCAAGGCTGTGTCGGAGCTGGGTCTTTATTGGCTGTTGTTGAACGAACCCCCCCGAATGGATGGCTAAGAATTCTCGATCAATTCGACTTTTGATTGTGGAGGACAATTCCACTGACGCGGAATTGATAGTGCGCAAACTGCGCGGCTCCGGATTCAAACCAAAGATCGAGCGAGTCGATACCGAAGAAGCGTTCTTGGCTGCGCTAAAGACCAAGGTCGAACTCATTCTTTGCGATTATTCGATGCCGCAGTTCAGCGGATTGCGCGCTCTGGAGCTGCTGAAGCAGAGCGGCCTGGATATCCCATTCATTATTGTGTCGGGAACGATCGGCGAAGAGACGGCGGTGGCGGCGATGCGGAATGGGGCGGCGGATTATCTTTTAAAAGATCGGCTGGTCCGCCTCGGCTCGGCGGTAGAGCACGCTCTCGAGCAAAAGCGGGGTCGTGACCAGCACAGGCAGGCTCGGGAAGCGTATGAAGGGTTGAAGCACAATTATGAATTGATCCTGAAATCGGCCGGCGACGGCATTTATGGTGTCGATCTCAACGGCAACATCATTTTCGAGAATCCGAAGGCCGCAGAGTTACTGGGATGGGATACCGACGATCTTTTAAGTAAACCGGCTCATGCCACGATTCATCATAAGAAAAATGACGGCAGTCGGTTTCCGGTCGAGTCGTGTCCCATTTACGCCAGCATGCGCGATGGAACAACCCGCCGGGTAACTAACGACACGTTTTGGCGGAAAGACGGCAGCTCGTTTCCGGTCGAGTATGTCTCCGCGTCGATGAAAGGGGAAGACGGCCGGCCGATTGGGGCGATCGTCGTGTTCAAGGACATTACGGAGCAGATTGTCGCAGAAATGCGGCTGAAATTGCAGGCCGAACAGTACCGTCTCCTTTTCGAAACCAATCCCAACCCGATGTGGATTTTCGACACTGAGAGTTTGCACATTCTGGCCGTAAACGAAGCGGCTATTGCCCAATACGGTTATTCGCGAGAGGAGTTTCTCAAGTTAACCCTTAAGAATTTGCGTCCCGCCGAGGATGTGTCGGAATTGGTAAAAGCGATTTCGCCTTCCGAGCTTCCAGCCCACTTCAGCGGAGAGTTTCGACACAGGAGGAAAGATGGTTCCTTGATCGACGTGGAAATTTATTCCGGACCGATTATTTGGGAGGGGGTTCGAGCTCGGATCGTGACCGGCATCGACATTACCGATCACAAGCGGTTCGAGGAAGAATTGCGTTCGACCCATTCCTATCTCCGCCAACTTCTCGCCCATACCCCGGCGGTCATCTATTCCCTGTGCATTGAGAACCGGGTTATTACCCCGATGTTTGTGAGCGAAAACATCGAACGGTTGCTGGGCGTCACCGCCGAAGAATCGGCTCGCTATGAATGGTGGCTGGAGAGCCTCCATCCCGACGATCGGGACCGAGTCCTGGATGTCGTTGCCAATTCGTGGTCGGGCGAGGGTTACTCAATCGAGTACCGTCTCCGAGACAAGGATGGGAATTATCACTGGGTCGAAGATAACAACCGAGTCTTGCGAGATAAAAGCGGCCAGGTAACGGGAGCTGTCGGGGTCTGGACGGATTTGACTGAACGCAAACACACCGAGGAACGATTATTGGAACAGGCCGAGATGCTCGATCACGCCCACGATGCGATTATCGTGCGCAATTTTGACGATCGGAAGATTAAGTTTTGGAACCGGGGCGCGCAACGCTTGTACGGCTGGAGTGCTGCCGAAGCAATCGGCCAGCTCATGACCATGATTTTGGCAAATTCGGAGGACTTGGATTCGATTTCGAAGGTTCTGGCCGCGAATGGCGAATATCGCGGTGTGGTCAAGGAGGTCACCAAAGACGGCCGGGAACTTATGGTGGAAGTCTGGTCGACGCTGATTCGCCGGAGCGATGGCACACCGCGTTCGGTCTTATCCATCAATACCGACATCACCGAGCAAAAGAAGCTCGAGGCCCAATTGCTCAGGGCCCAGCGGCTGGAGAGCATTGGGACGCTGGCCAGCGGTGTGGCTCACGATTTAAATAACATTCTCACTCCCATCCTGATTTGTTCCGAAACGCTTCGCGCGACGCAAAACGATGAGGACCGCCGACGCGCCGTATCTCTGATTGAAGAGAGCGCGCGGCGGGGCGCTGGAGTCGTGAAACAGGTCCTGACCTTTGCCCGCGGAATTGAAGGCGAACGGGTGACGATCAAGCCGAGCCATTTGATTGAAGAGCTGGTCGATATCGCCCGCAAAACATTCTCGAAATCGATCGAAATTACAGCCAGATATCCAGAAGACGTTTGGTTGATCGAGGGCGATCCCACCCAATTGCATCAGGTTTTGCTCAACCTGGCGGTCAACTCCCGCGACGCCATGCCGAACGGCGGGTCGCTGGTGATCTCAGCCGAAAACATCGAGGTGGATGAAAATTACGCCGCCATGATGCCGCAAGCCAAAGTTGGACGTTATCTTATTCTCCAGGTCAGCGATACCGGGACTGGAATCCCTCGCGCCACCATCGATAAGATATTCGATCCATTTTTCACCACTAAAGAAGTGGGTAAAGGGACCGGCCTCGGTCTGTCCACCGCCGTAGGGATCGTCAAGAGCCATGGCGGTTTCATTTCCGTCTACAGCGACCCCGGCAAGGGGACGACATTCAAAGTTTTTCTTCCCGCACAAATCAGCGACGAGATCTACAGGAAATCCGAGGTCTTGACCGGATCGTTGCAAGGAAATGGCGAATTGATTCTGGTGGTCGATGACGAGCCATCGATTCTAAGTGTAACCAAGACGATCCTGGAAAAGCAAAAGTATCAGGTAGTCTGCGCTCACGATGGGCCCGAGGCCTTGGCCCTATTCGCGCCTCGAATGGGTTCGATTAAGGCGGTCCTGAGCGACATCATGCTGCCGCATATGGATGGGGTCACTTTGATCCGAACCATTAAGAAGATGAAACCGGAAATGGTTTTTATTGCTTCTACCGGCCAGAGCGAGCACAGCCGCGATACCGAACTGCAGACGCTGGGTGTTCGCAACTTTCTGACCAAGCCCTATGACACCGGAAAGTTGCTCAAGGCAGTGCGTGAAGCGCTCATAGAAAAATCGGGGAACCAATAGTTAGAGCATCGCATTCGCGTCCGAGATCCGGGTAATTGCGTTCGCTCAGTTACGCTTCCGCCGGGGCGGCCGCATCGATTCAATAGCAAGCCCCGGTAAGAGCGACATCAGTGAGCTCAGCGGAAACTCCTCCGTTGACGCTTGCAAGCGGTGGCGCGATAACGTTGAGCCCGGGAATGGTCATGGCCATCGAGATAAGCACAAGAGAATTCCGGATCGACGATTACCGCGCGGCGGTTAAGCTCTGGGACTCGGCTGGAAGGTGTTGAGATCGCGGAAGGCGATTCCGAGGAGGACCTGGCAACCTATCTTCTGCGAAATCCCGGTTTGAGCCGGGTGGCAGAAGAGGGTAACCAGCTTGCCGGCGTAGCTCTATGCGGTCACGATGGGCGGCGGGGCTTCATCTACCACCTGGCGGTGGATCCCGCTTTTCGACAAAGAGGAGTGGGGCGGCGGTTGGTCTCGGAATGTCTCGATGGCCTTCGCCGGCTCGGGTTGAAACGCGCTTTGATTCTAGTGGCGGCGGACAACGTTACAGGCCGTTCGTTTTGGCGTCGCGAGGGCTGGGAAGAGGTGCCGGGTGCCATGCTGATGGGGATCGATCTCTGACCAAGGCATGCGAACATGAGAAGTGAGGCGGGAACAGCGGCGGGTTGGGCCATCCGGAGGCCGCGATGGAGCGGGCCTGCCCCCGAATGCCGGTCATGAGTATCTCGTTTATTGATCCGACGCTGCCATTGATCGATTTGCACCGGCATATCGACGGCAGTGTCCGGCTCGCCACCATGTTGGAACTGGGAAAGCGTCATGGAGTAAAGCTGCCGGGCGCGACTGTTGAAGAATTGCGTCCGCACGTTCAAATCATGGAGAAGCAGCCGGGGGTGATGGCGTTTATCGCAAAAATGCTTTGGATGACCGCCGTGCTGGGGGACGTGGATGCCTGCCGGCGCATCGCGCGTGAGAACGTCGAGGATGCGAAAGGAGAGGGGATTGATTATATCGAGCTGCGCTTCAGTCCCTGGTTTATGTCCGAGCCACATGGGCTTGATCCGGCCCGGGTGGTGGCGGCGGTGGTGGAAGGAGTTGCCGAAGGGATGGAGGCCACCGGTCTGCGGGTGCAGCTGATTGGAATTCTCAGTCGCACTTACGGCCCGGACATTGCCGAAAAGGAATTGGCGGCATTGCTGAGCCAGCGGCAACATATTGTGGCCCTCGATCTGGCCGGCGACGAAGCACGATTTCCGGCTCGGCTTTTTGCGGAGCATTTCCAGCGCGGACGCGATGCAGGGTGGCATGTGACCGTGCATGCCGGAGAGAGCGCAGGGCCCGAGAGCGTGTGGGATGCGTTGCGATTGCTAGGGGCGGAGCGAATCGGCCACGGCGTTCGGGCGATGGAAGATGGGGCATTGATCGATTTTATGATGGAAAACCGGATTGGAATCGAAGCGAATATGACCAGCAACGTCCAAACAAGCACAGTAACGGATCTTTCTTCTCATCCGCTACGGGCGATGCTGGAACGCGAATTACTCGCGTCTATCAATACCGACGATCCCGGAGTAAGCGCCATCGATTTGCCCCACGAGTTTGATCTGGCCGCTCCGGCGGCCGGCTTGTCGCGCAATCAGGTTTTCCAGGCGCAGGCAAACGCTCTTGAGATCGCATTTCTCTCCGACACGGAAAAGAAGCAGTTGCGGCATTTGAAAAACGAAAAAATGTGAGGCGGGGAAACAAGAGCTGTTTTATCTGCCAGGCTTGCGGGACGCAATTTCCGGAGTCTGGAGACCCTCCCGAGGCATGCCCAATTTGCACCGACTCACGGCAATTTATTCCGTCATCCGGACAGCGGTGGACCACGCTCGAGGAGTTACGGCGGACTCATCGCAACGCCATCGAACAGTATGAATCCGGATTGACCGGCATCGGCACCGTGCCTGAGTTTGCCATTGGCCAACGGGCGTTGCTGGTGCGGACGCCGGAGGGCGTCGTTCTATGGGATTGTATCGCCCTTATTGATGACGCAACGATCGAGATTGTGGGCGCGCTTGGCGGTCTGCGCGCGATAGCCATTTCTCATCCCCATTATTATACCACCATGCTCGAGTGGAGCCGGGCTTTCAATGATGCTCCGATCTATCTGCATGCCGCCGATCGCCAATGGGTCGTCCGTTCCGGCAAGGCCATCCGATTCTGGGAGGGCGCTCAGCAGGAAATCATGCCGGGCTTGACTCTGGTGAATTGCGGCGGGCATTTTCCCGGCGGGACCGTGCTTCATTGGTCGGCGGGGGCGAATGGCCGCGGTGCACTGTTGACTGGCGATATTCTGCAGGTGACGCCAGACGGGTTTGTTAGCTTCATGTATAGTTATCCGAATCTTATCCCTTTGCCTGGCGACGCCATCCAACGCATCGAAAAGGCGCTAAAGCCATATCGCTACGACCGGATTTACGGCGCGTGGTGGGAGCGGGTGATCAAGCAAAAGGCCGGGGCGATCGTGGCAAGATCGGTGGAGCGTTATCTCAGGTCGATTGGATAGTTCGCCTCGATCGGCATGATGAAGCGCAGACGCCGAAAAACGTCGAAGGATCCCTATCACCACAGCGTTTATGTCGTCCTGCTTGATGACGCTGTTTTGAAACAGCGAACCGTGCAACGACTGAACCCCGGACGCGATTCGGCGAAGCCATGTGTTTACGTCGGGATGACAGGACTGCCGGTGGATCAGCGATTTCAGAACCACAAAAACGGATACAAATCGGCCAGGATAGTCGAACGATATGGTGTTCGGCTCATGCCGGAGCTCTACGAGTATTTGAATCCGATGCCATTCGAGGCAGCGGCTCAAATGGAAAAGGAAATTGCGGAAGAACTGCGCGCGGAGGGTTACACGGTTGTGGGAGGAACATGATAAGCATTGGAGTATCGGAGTAATGGAGTATTGGAGTATTGGAGTGATGGAGCGTTGAGCGTTGAGCGTTGAGCGTTGGGCGTTGAGCGTTGAGCGTTGGGCGTTGGGCGTTGGGCGTTGGGCGTTGGGCGTTGGGCGTTGGGCGTTGAACGTTGGGCGTTGGGCGTTGGGCGTTGGGCGTTGGGCGTTGGGCGTTGGGCGTTGGGCGTTGGGCGTTGGGCGTTGGGCGTTGGGCGTTGGGCGTTGGGCGTTGGGCGTTGGGCGTTGGGCGTTGGGCGTTGGGCGTTGGGCGTTGGGCGTTGGGCGTTGGGCGTTGGGCGTTGAGCGTTGGGCGTTGGGCGTTGGGCGTTGAGCGTTGGGCGTTGGGCGTTGGGCGTTGGGCGTTGAGCGTTGAGCGTTGGGCGTTGGGCGTTGGGCGTTGGGCGCTTGCTGCTCCCATCGAATGACCATTTCAAATGAATTCAGTCGGTTCGAACATGAGGGCTGGGAACGCGTGCCTCATAAATATGATTCCGTCTGGTCGAAAGCGTATGGCGACGGACGTTGGGTTTCCGGCCGGTCCCGATCCCTATCTCCGTAGCGGAAAGGAAGAATTTCGAAATGCCCTGGTTCCGGCCGGGTTCGACGGCGGCTCGTGGCCTCCCGGGCGGGGTGACGCACATCAAAAAACCATGTCCCAGCGCATTTTTTCCTGTTCGAAGTGAATAACTTTATGTCATTCTTGTTTTTCCAGAGAATATCGAGAATAAGACTGTCCCATGCCTTTTCTTTCCTCCAATAAGCTAACCCCGGAAACCGCCGCTCCCGCCCCAGTTTTTCCCCCCTCTAACGGCCACAAAACCGCCCCCCTCTTTCGCGCAGTCCTGTCCAGCGGGGTGTCGATCAAAGGCTCCGTCAAATTTCGCTCGGAACTGATAATCGACGGAGACGTCGAGGGCACGATCGACTCAGTCGGCCGCCTGACCGTAGGGAGAAACGGGCACATCCGCGGCGAAGTGCGCACTCGCTCCGTTACGGTGCATGGAACGGTAGATGGAAATCTTACCGCCGACGAGCGGTGCGAGCTGCGGTCGGGATGCACCTTGCGCGGTGACATTGAAACTTCTCGGCTGGTCGTTGATGAGAACGCGAACTTTATCGGCAACGCCGAGATCGCGATGCAAGATTACCTGTCCGAACTCCGCGGGGTTCAAAACGGGTCGTAGGCCGATTTTCTGTCGCGTCTCTTTTTCCCTGGGTAGCGCGGTGTTTGGCTCAAGAGCGGGCAAAGAATAAAGGCTGGCTCTGGTTCGCCGGTCGCCATCGTCGCTAGACGGAAACAGAGGCGGGTCCGCCTGGGAGTGAACGGGGAGCGCGACAGGTTTCGTCCTCGCCGAATCCCACAGTGGCCGGGTCGACTTTCGCGATGGCCGGGGGGAAGGTAGCGTTTACCCAAGGAACATTTTCTGCTGGCTCTTGCGGGCAAGCGAGAAGGTTATTGACATTTATTCACAATTGATGGAAACGACTTTCCCACCCTGAGACATTATGCGCCCGACTTGGAAAGGCAGTATAAGCTTCGGCTTGGTCTATATTCCCATTGCCGTCTACCCGGCCACCCGCGAGGAAAAGCTCAGCTTTCGTCAGCTGCGCAAAACCGATCTCAGTCCGATTAAATACAAAAAGGTCGCCGAGGCGGACATGAAAGAGGTGCCGGCGGATCAGATCGTAAAGGGCTACGAGTATGAGCGGGGGCGTTACATTGTTCTGAGTGACGAAGACTTCGAAAAAGTTCGGATTGAATCGACCCACTCGATCGACATTACCGATTTTGTGGATCTGGAGCACGTCGATCCGAAGTTTTTTTACAAGCCGTACTTTCTCGAGCCGCAAAAGGGCGGGGAGAAAGCTTACGCTCTTTTGCACAAAGCGTTGAGCGGCACGGGCAAGATCGGCATCGCCAAAGTGGTGATCAGCAATCGGGAATATCTGGCGGCGGTGAAGCCGGATGGATTATTTCTCATTCTCGAGCTGATGCATTTTGCCAGTGAGGTTTTGACGCCGGAGGAACTGAACCGTCCCAGCACCGGGTTAAACGACAAGGAACTCAAGATGGCGCATACCCTGATCGACAGCATGTCGTCGGAATGGGATCCCAAGAAATACCGGGACGAATATCGCAATGCGGTCATGGAGATGATCGAGCAGAAGGCGAAAAACAAGGAGCTCCCGGCGGCGCCGGCGTCCGTCCCGCGCAGCACCAACGTGGTCGATCTGGTGAAAGTTTTGCAGGAAAGCATTAATCGCAGCAAGTCGGTCCGGGTAAAGCGCGGCACGGGGAACGGCGCACGCCGCTCCACCTCGTCACTGGTCAAACAAAAGCGCCGGGCCGCGGCCTAAAACCAGCGCTCATCTGTCATCCTGAGCGGATCGGGGGATCTCGCAACGGCCGGTCGGATGAGACAAGCGGTATTTGTGTGATCCAACAGCTTCTGCGGGATCGTTTCTTTGTTCAGGATGAGACCTGGTGCAATCGTTAACGATCAGGCTTCATCCGCGAGGCACAGCGGGCTTGATCACACTGGCAAGTTCGCGGGAGCCGGCCCCGGCCCGAGACGGCGGAAGATCGTCCAAACTCCGGTAAGAACGAGACAGGTACCGACTAAGGCCGAAACAGAAAAAGTTTCACCGCCCAGGAACCACCCAAAGGCGACCGCGCCCGGGGGAGTGATGAGCGAGATGGTCTGGAGATTTGTCACGGTCATCCGGGGGAGCAGCCAGTAAAGCAGCAGGAAGGTCAACGCCGACCCGATGATCGCAAGATAAAGAACGCAGAACCACGCGGTGGCGGTCCAGTGGAATCGGGCGGGATTACCATCGACAGCCAAACCGAGCGCGATCAGCGGCACGATACCGAAGATCATTTGCCAGCCGGCGACCATTGCCGGGGCCAGTTCAAGGCCGCGCCGTTTTAAGAGCACGTTAGAAAAAGCGGCGCCGGCGGCGCCCACCACGATTCCGAGGCCGCCCCAGAACGACATCAGACCACCGAGACTAAACAGGCGCCCGCAAATCAATGCCACACCCCCCAGAGCGACGAACGCCCCGGTCATGCGTTGCCAGCGCATTGGTTCATCGGGGAGAAACCAATGGGCGAAAATCATCCCGAAGATGGGGATGCTCGCCTGCAATACCGCTGCCAGACCGGACGAAACATATTTTTCTCCCCAAAACAGCAGGGGATAATTGATTCCGAACATGAGCAGGCCGGTAAATCCGAGGAGGAGATAGTCGGAGTGGCGCCTCGGGAGCAATCGGACTCGTCCGATCGAGACGACCATGAGAACGAGGATGGCAATGACAAAGCGGATGGCGACAAACGAGATTGGCGGCAAATCGCGCAGGCCGACTTTGATAGCGAGCCAGGTCGAGCTCCAGACAACGCAGAGAGTCAGCCATGCCGCCGGAATGCGCCACGATCTTCTTGTATTCATCCGCGCGCGAAGCTCGCGCGGCTACGTGTCCGCGTAAAGGCGGCAGATTGCCGACGGAAATGCCCGACCAGGCGACTTCGGCACGGCAACGATGATTACGAAATGTCCGGAAGTGCGAATGCGAGAATAACCATCTGGCAAAATGAGATCGGCTGCGATTGGCGTAAGCGAGGATCCACGTTAGATGGCATGTTTGAGCCGTTCACTTGCCCATCCGAGGCTTCGCCACGCCTGAATCGTCGCAACAAGGTACCAAAGGCCTACCAACGGGCCGATATCGACTGAGCCGGCCTCTGCGGGCGGGATCGGAAAAGGAAGGAGGTTCAGGATTATCACCAGCAGGCCAAGCAGAAGCCCCGGAGCAGCCAACGGCCAACCAAAGCGCGGATGCCGGAACATGGCGCAGGCAATGAACACGGTGCCCAGTCCGATGTAGGTGTCCCAGGCCACATCCAGACCCAGCCAAAGGCCAACCAGATCTTTTGCGGTGCCAGGGCTGCGTTGCCTAACCGCTAACTGCATCAGGGCCATGGCGGTGAACAGAGCACCGGCAACGACGTTATGGATGGCGCCGATGGCTGCCGCGGCCGACCGGGCCTGCAATCGGATCAACTGGTAGATGCCAAGACTGCCGATCCCTATCGCTGGCCCGAGGAGCGCGGCGACCGCGGCGGTTAAGGCCAAGGGAAGCGGCGCGAACAGCAGCACCGGGTACAGAATACTCGCACAAAACCCGGCCACTATCCCGGCCTGAATCCAGCGAATCTCGACATGCTTAACCATGACTATCTAACGACAAACATCACGACCTCCGGCGAGGGCGGATGTGCAACGGCAAGTAGGTCGAATAAATTCGGCCTAATTTGTCGTGCTCATGAACATATCGAGATAATCTGCGGCTGGGCAATCACAAATGCCCTGATCGCCGTTTTTCCGGTGAGGCGGAAGGCGCTTTTAGATTGTCGTCGGTTGGTATTGCACTGAGACCACGCCATCCCATCGACTGGGAACGAAGCCGAACGCCAAAATCACATCCCTATGTTCGTTTACGACCGATAAGGCGTGTTCCAATCACGGTCGCGGTGAATGCTGCGAAGATGCTCCAGTGAGTCATTTCAGGGACCACTTCCAGATCGATGTTGTCCAGGGCCGTGTTTGAGCTCGATAGGTTGCTGATCCAGACATCTTGAAAGGTAATGGTTACGTTGCCGCTGGCGGTCGGTGTGAACGTCAAGGTCCATTCCACCCAGGAGGGTTCGGGCGTGGCTTTGGCAGCACCGGTCCAACTGGCCAAAAATCCGGTGCTGCCGGTTCCGGGATTTACCATGTTCTGATTGGCGAAACCGCCGCCATTCAAAATGACGTTAACCTGCGAGGTGCAACCGACCTGGTTGTTGCCGGCGTCGCGAGTGGCAACTTCGGCGCTCATATAAAAGCTGAGTTGGTACTGGGTATTGGCGGTGAGACTTACGGTTTGAGCGATTGATCCGCCGACGGAGTAAAGCGGGATATCGGTCGAGCTGTCGATCTGGATGCAATAGTTGCCATTTTGGGGATTAGGGATCCAGCTGGCGGTTGAGCCGGTCGCGCTCAAATAATTACCCGGACTGGTGCCGTTGCCGATGGTGCTGGTCCATCCCGGCAGGGTGTTGGTGCCGATGGCGACATAATCGGTGGTGAGCGCCGCGCCGGGGCTCTCGAAATCGCCATTTGATGATCAGGCTGGCGTAGGACGGGGAAGTGGTGACCAAGAATCCGATTAGAAACAGGAAGAAGCGCGCCGCCATAAAGCCTGATGTCGCTCGGTTGAGCAGCGATCATGCCCCTGTGCTGCGGGGGGAGCTGCGTAAAAGGCTTCGCCTCACGCGGTTTTGCGGAAGGTGTTTGCTGCGGCAAACACCGGTAGGGGGAAGCAAGTTGGAAACTTGCGCTACTTTGAGGCGGCGTCGCGGGAGGTCGGGGAGGCGTCGCGGGAGCTCCGCCCTCCAAGCTACTTTAGGGTTCGAGGGTTAGGCGGTAGAAGCGTTTACCCAGGCCGAGGGCGCCGGGATCGGTCACTTGGATTTGTGTTCCCGTTCCGAAGATTCCGTCCGCCAAGGGCGTCCAATTTCCCAGCAGAAGATCGTTTTTATACTCCAGTCGATACGTTTTGCCGGCAACCGTCGGAAATCCGATTTGGATGTCGCCGGAGGTTTTTGTGATCGCGGAAATGCGAAGAACGCTATTGGCCACTGCCGGATCGGTGCCGGCCTTGAATTCCTGCAAGTTCGTCAAGCCATCGCCATCGCTGTCGGTGATGGCGTCGGCAGCGTTGGCCGGGTTCAAATTGTGTCCGGTTTCCCAATTGTCCGGCATGCCGTCATTATCCGCGTCGGTCGAACTGACCGGAAAAGTTGCCGAGAAACCGGACGTGTTCCCGCTGGAATCGGTCGCGGTCGCGGTGATAAGATAGTTCTTCGGAACCGCGGCGGTCAGATGAACGGCGGGGAACGTGGCCGTTCCACTTCCGTTAGTCGTGACATCGGCCGATCCGACGAAGAACTGGCCCTCGTCGTTTCCTGGCGGACTGGCAAAGAATTCAATGTGAAACATCGCGCTTGCGGCGCTGTTGGTCAGCGTTCCACCGACATCCGTACCGCCGATGTTTCCGGCCGGCCCAAGAACGGCCGAACTAAGTGTTGGCGCGGTCTGGTCGTTGTTCGTGCCCGAGTTGATTGTAATTCCGCTGAAATGGTTCGCGAAAATTGAATTTTGACTAATTCTGTTTTGTTGCGTCCCGGCATTGAACAAGACCACTCCCTCAAAGCTATTGCCGGCGATCAGATTGCTGTCGCCGAGACTGCTTCCGCCAATTTGGTTGAGGATGGCGCCACCTTGAATCTCAATTCCTTGCCACGCATTTGGAATCGGGCCGTTTCCGGCGGCATTCATTCCAATAGTGTTGCCGCGCACCAGGTTCGAGTTCGTGCCTGCATCCGCGATCGTGATCCCGTAGTTTCCGTTTCCTGAGATGATGTTGCGCCCACCGACGCCGCCGCCAATCATATTACCATGCGCTCCATTAAAGATGCTGATTCCGGAATACGCGTTGGCCAACGCTGCGTTGCCGCTGGCATTGGTCCCGATGAGATTGCCCAGCACGAAATTCCCGGTTGTCATAGGATTCGCTATGTACACCCCAAAACCGCCGTTACCTGAGATGAGGTTTCCGCTATTGGGCTGCACATTGCCGAGATAATTCGCGGTCGCACCGTTGGTGATGTAGACCCCGGCATAACCATTCGGGACGCTGGCGGCGCCGGTCGCGCCGGTGCCGATGTAATTGCCCTCGGCCATATTGCCGCTCGTGCCCGAGTCACCGAAAGCAAGGCCGACATAATTGCCCGAAAGAATATTGCGCTGCGCAGCGGTTGTTCCTCCGATGATGTTGCCGGTGGCCCCGCCATAAACCGTGACCCCGGCAAAGCTGTTCCCGATTGCGCTGCTCCCGCCGGGAGCGGTCCCGACTTGATTTCCCTGCACCACGTTGCCCGATGTCCCCGCATTCTCGATCCGAAGTCCCTCGCTGCCGTTGCCGGAAATCACGTTGTCCGCAACGAGGTTGTTCTGGGCTCCTTCCCGGATGTAGACGCCCCAGGTTTCGTTTGGCACCGCGGCATTGCCGGTCGCAGCCAGCCCGATGTAATTGCCGCGCACAGTGTTTTGATTTGCACCCGCGCCGATGAGCCATACCCCGGTGGCAAGGTTTCCGGAGATGACATTGCGCGCTCCTGCTGAGGTCCCGCCGATCGTATTACCGTGGGAACTGTTCGTTACAATCAGCCCACCGAGCCCATTCGGCAGGGCGGCGAGACCGTCGGCAGTGGTGCCGATATAATTGCCAAGGACAACGTTCCCGGTGGTAGTCGCGTCTGAAATCCAAATGCCATACTGGGTATTCCCGGAGAGAACATTGCGATCGGTGGCCGCGGTGCCACCAATGGTATTGGAGTTCGCGCCGCTGGAAATTTGAATGCCCTGATATTGATTTGGCGCGGAAGCCGTCCCCGAATAATCCAATCCGAACCAGCATCCGCGGACGCTGTTGTTGTGGGCATCGGGATACAGAATGGCCATGCCAACCCAGGGGAAACGCTGGAAAGACAAGCCCTTCACGGTGCAGTTGGCCGCATACACAAACATGCCCGGGATTGAGTTCGGCTTCGGTTCGGCCTCGGGAAGAATCTGCGATCCATCAAGGACTATCAGCGGGCTCCCGGCGTAGCCCGGCTGGGTGGTTCCGTCGATAATCGTGCCATCGGTTACAAGCGGAAGCAGATGCCCGGTCAGGTGAATTGTGAACACGCCATTGGCATAACCGGGATCGCTGGTTGGGATGTTGAAGGTAATGGTTGTGCCGGGATGATCGGTCGCATAATCGAGGGCGGCGCGGAGACCGCCGACTCCACTTTCACTGGTGTTTGTGACTACCGACGAAAGCGTCGGGCCGGCTCCGTAAAGATATTTCATGACTGCACGATCGCCACTGCTCAGGGCGAAACCGCCCATCCGCGGTTGGAATTTCTCGTAGCCCGGCTTGGCCTCGAGCGTGTCGAGTCCCGGCGCCGACGCAAACAGATCGCGGCCAAAATGCATGACGGACTCGAAGTCGTAAGGCCCGTACGGAATATCGGTGTGATCGATATCAAACCAATGCTGATTCGCAGCAGCGATGTTGGCGCTTAGAACAGTGACATAAGTGTCCCGGTCGCTCCGGGTGTGCTCGTGGAGCAATCCAAAGGAATGCCCCATCTCGTGGCAGATTTGGGCGCGGGTCAGCGAATTAACCGATACGATTTGTGGATTGCTTCCTGAAACCTGGTCGAATCCGTTGGGATCGTATTCGAAACGAACGTAGGGCGTTTCAGTGGTTCGCGGAACGAAATGAACATTGGCCGCCAGTTCATATTCCAGGAGGGCGTTTAGGTAGGTTTGCTGCTGAGCCGCGCTCAAGGCCGGGAGGCGGTTTCGAAAACGTAAGGCACCGTTCCACCGGGCCACGGCACGTTTCCGGGTGAGACCGTGCTACTGTAAAGTCCGGCCCTGGCCGAGCCAGAGGCCAGCAGCGAAATTATAATCGCGTAAAACCACACTTGGCGTTTCAAAGCAATCATAAAAAACCCACAGCAATAACCAGAATTTTGGAATAATAGCATGACTCAAACAGCCGTCTTCGTGAAGCCAAAAACCCCCTTTTCCTGCTTTCTAGAGTAAGATCGGCAATGCCCTGCGGGACCGGGTCCGACTGGTACCTGGCGGCTGGGCTTTTCGGGGATAAAGTCCCGTCCTCTCTCCCAGGTAGGGGCGCATCTCTTTCCGAGCCGTCGGCTTCTCCAAGCCAGAGGCCGAGGCGCCCGGGGGTTTGGAGGGGCGCAGGTAGCGGCGATTGACCCCAATCGCCATTAGGAAGGGGATTGAGGTGAGGGCCCTTTATAATGTCAACGCTCAACGCTCAACGTTCAAGGGAAGCCCTTTTTTCAACTTAGGCGTGATGCTCGGCTTTGCTTCCGGAAACACTCAACTCTCAACTATGAACTCAATTGGGCTTGTTGCGGCCAGGGGTTGGTTAATATTGGAGCGAATGAAGGTTAACGTGATCGTGAAGCCGAAAGAGGCCGTGCTCGACCCGCAAGGCAACGCCGTGCGTGACGCCATGCGGCACCTGGGAATGCCCGAAGTCCGTGATGTTCGGATCGGAAAATATCTCGAAATCGATATCGAAGGAGACAATTCCGGTTTGGAGGAACGCTTGCATCAGCTCTGCCGCGATCTCCTTTCCAACCCGGTAATCGAGGATTACGAGCTCAAAAAGGTATAATTAGTTTGGCCACAGATTTACACAGATGAACACAGATCAAGAATCTTGCTCTTGCTCCTGCTCATGATCTTGATCGTTCTTGACTGAACTTGTGAAAGCGCTCCGCTATTTTTTCTGCATTGTCCTTCCGCCGCTGGCGGTGTTGCTGACCGGACGCCTGGGAAGTTTTTTCCTCAGTTTGATTTTGACTTTGCTGGGCTGGATTCCAGGGGTGATCCACGCCTGCCTGGTGGTTAACGATTACCATGAGGAACAGCGGGCGAGGCGGTAGGCGCGCGGAGCGTGCAGGAGAGGCAAAGTAGAAAGTAGAAAACTCAGCAGGCGGGGCGGCCGCGTAAAAGGCTTCGCCTCACGCGGTTTTGCGGAAGATGGGCACGCAGGGGCGTGTTCCGTAATCTTGTGAATCCTGTAAATCCTGTCTAGAAAGTGGAAATGAAATTCGCCGTGATTCAATTTCCCGGATCGAACTGCGATCAGGATTGCCTGGCCGGGATCAATAGCGTTGACGGGTTGCAGGCCGAATATGTCTGGCACAAGGAAACATCGCTGCGCGGGTTCGACGCCATTGTTCTGCCAGGAGGGTTCTCCTATGGCGATTATCTGCGGTGCGGCGCGATCGCGCGATTTTCGCCCATCATGCAAGCGGTGATCGATGACGCTCGCGCGGGAAAGCTCGTCCTTGGCATCTGCAACGGATTTCAAATCCTTTGCGAAGCCGGACTGCTGCCAGGTGCGCTGGTTCGGAATCGCTTTCTCCGGTTCGTTTGCGACATGGTGATCACTCGGGTGGAAGTGGGGGATTCCTCCTTTACCCACGGTTGCCCGCAAGGATCGCTTTTGAGGCTTCCGGTCGCGCACGGCGAAGGTTGCTTCTTCGCCGACCCCGATACTTTGCGCCAGCTCAATGAAAACCAGCAAGTGATTCTCCGGTATGCCGACCGAAACGGGCGAATTGTTCCGGAAGCGAATCCCAATGGATCGATCGATAACATTGCCGGGATTTGTAATCGCCAGGGCAACGTTTTTGGATTAATGCCGCATCCGGATCGCGCGGCCGATGCACGGTTAGGCAGCGCCGACGGTTTGAAAATCTTTCGGTCCATGATGGAAACGATCGAAGAGCACCGCGCCCGGGCCGCTTAGCAGCGTTTCGATGTGATTTCCCCGCCCGGGGACGGACCACGGTGTAGGCAAGATTTGAAGTTGTCGGCGCCGATGCTGTCTTGGAATGAAATTCAGGATCATTCGGGCACTGCGATTGCGACAAATGAGGAAACGTTGGGGAAGATCCCGGGCGCTTCTGTTGTTACCAGTTTATCGGATAAAGCCTTCCATTACGGGCTGAAATGGCGCTCGATGCCGCGTTAGCCATTTAGCGTGAATGTGTTCGGACTCAAAACACAAGTGTAGCGGAAATTTACACTATTTGAGGACCGACCTGGGCGTTTACCTGGGGAAATGGCCATGGCATCGGCGTTGCTAAATGAAACCGGCAACACCGAACCTCTACTTATATGCTCTTAGAAAAAACACTTCACATGAGTCAGCCGCTGAGCGAATGCAAAACGCGTCTCGCAAACATTCAATCTTATCGGCGGCAATTTCTGATGGTCACAAAAGCGACCGTGACTTCATCCAAGACTGTGGACTTTAGTTTCCGCGGGCCGTTTGGTTTTCAGGCCCGGACAGTTTTGCTGGCGGTGGACAACGATCCGCCTGATGAATTGGCGTTCGAATCGGTTGGAGGCAACATCGATCTGATGGGCCTGGTCAATTTCACCGAGATCCGTCCTACATTCACGGAGATCACGTTGGCGGTGCATTACGAGATCAAGAACAAGCTGTTTGCCTGGCTGGATCGGCGATTGCATTTTGTCGATGCGTTTGTGAACTCGGAACTGCGGAGTATTCGGGCGCATTTCGAAGGGATTGCCGCGCCTTACGTCGAACAAGCGCCGATGTTGCCGGTGTTCGAAGCGGCTGCCGCCTAGAAGGACGAAGAGTATCGATCGAAGAGCACGCAGCCGATCGCTGCGTGCTCTTTTTTTGTGATAGTGGCGCAAGTTTTCAACTTGCGATCTGGTTAAGTTCGCAACTTGAAAAGTTGCGCCACCTTATTGCACCCGGACCGCGTGGGTTTTGTCGAGCCGAAGCACTTGCCCTGCGCGCAAGGCAATCTTTGCCTTGGGATCCACGATCTTTTCACCATCGAGCTGAACGCTGCCTTGTTTGATCAAGCGGCTGGCTTCGGCGCGCGATTTGACCGTCTGAAACGCGGTCGCGTAGGCGTCGGTCACGATCGAAACGATCTCTGCCGGCTGGTCGGTCTTGGAAAAGACCGGCAGCTCTGCCTCCGACAATCGTTTCTGGCTAAATCGCGTGTTCCATTCGTCCAGGGTCGCTTGGGCGGCCCCGCGCGAGTGGTAGGTTTCGACAATTTCAAACGCGAGTCGCTTCTTGGCCTCGAGCGGATGCTGCTCTTTCGGGAACGCCCGCCTGAGGAGCAGGGGATAATAACGCGCCATCAGCTCGTCGGAAATACTCATCAGTTTCCCAAACATGTCCGCCGGAGACTCGTTGAGCGCGACAAAGTTACCGAGACTTTTGCTCATTTTCTTGGAGCCATCCAATCCCTCCAGAATGGGAAGGAGAAAAACAACCTGTTGGGGCTGGCCTTCCTCTTTTTGAAAGTCGCGGCCGATAAGAATATTGAAAAGCTGATCGGTGCCGCCTAACTCCACATCCGCCTTCACCATCACGGAATCCCAGCCCTGCATGATTGGGTACTGGATTTCATGGGCCCGGATCGAATGGTTCTCCCTGATTCGCTGGTGAAAATCTTCCCGCTGCAACATTTGCTGGAGAGTGACCCGGCTGTTCAGCCGGATGACATCCTCGAACGACATGGCCCGGAACCAATCGCCGTTGCAGACCGTCTCCGTCCGGGCGGGATCAAGAATCTTGAACGCCTGCTCGCGATAGGTTGCCGCGTTGGCCATTACTTCCTTGTCGGTCAGTTGGGGGCGGGTGGCGGAACGCCCGCTTGGATCGCCAATCCTCCCGGTGAAATCTCCAATGATCAGCACCGCCTGATGACCCAGATCCTGGAATTCTCTCAGTTTTCGGAGAACGACACTGTGACCAAGGTGGATATCGGCGCTGGTCGGGTCGACCCCCAATTTCACCCGCAGAGGCCGGCCTCCCTTGAGTTTTTCATGTAACTCCGGCTCACTGATGATCTGGGCCGCCCCTTCTTTCAGGAAGGCGAGAGCTTCGTCCGGCTGCATACCGGTTACCGAATACCGCACCGGCAACGATTGCGCTATTTGTTTTTGTTCAACAGCTCGCGCACCTGTTCGATGGTGAGCGGCGGATTTTTTCGATTAAGCGATTTCTGACTTTTGCCCTGGTCGAGAAACGGCCGATTACCGGCATAATCCCGGCTGCCCGCGGTTTTTTTGGCGTCGCGGACCGATCGCGCCCGGGACGCGTTCGAGACCCATTCAAATTTCTTCTCGCTATCGGCGGATTGCCGCGAGAGATGCTTTGATGTGGCCGGCTCGAGCTGGGAAAACGATTGCGATCGAAACTGCCGGGCGGAAAAATCGCGCGTGCCCGAATAACGCCGGGGCTTCGCCTTCTGTTCCAGGTAAAAAGTACCGACCGCAGCATGTTTATCGACCGAGGAACTATCAGCCGTGAATTTTTTATTTTGAGCGCTGTTCTGAAGGCTCATGTCCGGCCGAAGCAAACGATCCACGAGTTTTTTTTCCTGCTTCGGTCCCTGGCCGTCGTCGGCACGGGCCAGGATAGACGGCAGAAGCAGAAGAAAACCGAACAACAGGAGGCGGCTCACCTCCGTCAGCGTGCCGAACGGATCGGCCGGCTTGTAAAGCAAATTGTAAAGTGAGAAAGGCTTCGGCACCGGCGAAAAAAGCGCTCACCCTGACAAAGTGGCGCAAGTTTCCAACTTGCGATCAAGCCAAAGGGCAAGTTGGAAACTTGCCCCACTCTCGCTCAATGCCCAAGCGCCGCCCGTAAGACGGACGCACCGTGCGGTGGCCTGACCCGGCCCATCAAAATTTGGGCGGCAGTAACCGGGCGACCATAGTACTTGGCATTCTCGTTGGTCCGGGTGGCGATGACGG
Source organism: uncultured Verrucomicrobiae bacterium (assembly GCA_963728975.1). GTDB lineage: Bacteria > Verrucomicrobiota > Verrucomicrobiia > Chthoniobacterales > UBA10450 > DATFCK01. Next base: position 86,003 of record CAVSMF010000005.1, on the reverse strand, counting down.
CACCTTCCAGGGAGGCTCCGGCAAACAAGCCCTTGGTCCGGCTGTAAGTGTAAATCGCGGCCGAGGGTGTCACTGCTACCTCGGCGTTGCGGCCAACCGGCCCGGCGGCGACGCTGGCATCGGCCCCAAGTGTGACATTACCCTCTCTGGAGAATGCGCGCACTGCCGCGCGATTATTCAAAACAAAAACAAAATCGGTTACCTCGGCCCCAATTTGCGCGCCCCAGCCCGCGCCCCCGGTGGCGATAAACGATGGCCCCGACCATCCGTGACCCGTCCGCGCCACCACCACGCCTTTGCCGCCTTTCCCGCTGAAAACGAAACCGGCCTTGACCACTGTCATGATGGCCAGGCCCCGGGCGTTGCGGAGCACACCGCGCGGAATACTCTTTTCCGGCATTTGTCGGAACTCCCTGATAATGGAAGCACAATGATCGGCCGTCTCCTGGGGTGACGCCCAAACCGTAAGAAGAGGAGCGAAAACGACCGCGGTGACGATAGCGAATAATTTTTTCATCTATAAACAATTCGCCCGTCCTGCGATGAATGGCCGTGTCCGGGGAGCGCACGCGCCCTCGCGTGCAGTTGCCGGCGCCCCCGCCGGCAACCTCGCTGACGGGCAAAGCCGCAGATAGCGGCACCAAATTTTATCTCCGATTCACGTCTGTAAAGGTGGGCGGCGAGGGCGCCGCCCAGAACACGCGAGGGCGCCCGTTCGGCTTTCGCTCAGGGCAGGCAGTGCGCTCCGCGGATCAATCCGGTTCCATGGCGATTCGGCCCGCCTGCAACGCTATGCGTAGCATTGTGGGCAGGTGAATCGCCGCTACCTTAACGCCATGGAAAGCATCATTCCGGAAGGCGACGCCGGATTTATGCGCGAAGCGCTCAGACTAGCCAGAAAAGCTTATCAGGCCGATGAAGTTCCCGTCGGGGCAGTGGTCGTGCGCGACGGGAAAATTATCGGGCGGGCCTACAATCAAACCGAGCTATTGAAAGACGCGACGGCCCATGCCGAGATGCTGGCTCTGACCCAGGCGGAAGCCGCGGTGGGCGACTGGCGTCTAACCGATTGCGATCTCTACGTAACCAAGGAGCCGTGCGTGATGTGCGCCGGCGCCCTGGTTCATGTCCGGATTCGCCGCGTAATTTTCGGCTGTGACGATCCCAAAAGCGGTGCTGCCGGCGGGTTGTTGAATTTGCTTCAGCACCCGGCTCTGAATCACCACTGCGAAATCACGGCCGGAGTATTGCAAAAAGAGTGTGCGGCAATCCTCCAAAGTTTTTTCAAGGAAAAGAGAGAAAAGCAGGGGATGGCGTGATGGATGCGATCTTTTTTTGAGGCGAACCGCGGCGGCGATTGCTTCATTATCGACAGCGCGACCGGGTTCTGTATTGAATTTGTGGGTGCGTAACTTGAGACTGAGGCCGTGATGGCGTCGTCCGAATTGACTCGCGATTTGTGAGAGCCGATCTCCGCTACGCATTGCGCATGATGGTGAAGTCGCCGGCTTTCACCGCTGTTGCAATCGTTACCCTCGCTCTCGGCATTGGTGCAAACAGCGCCATTTTTAGCGTGGTTAACGGAGTGCTGTTCCGGCCGTTAGGGTATGAAAAACCGGAACAGCTGGTCTGGATTTGGTCGACCAACCCGAAGGACGGAATCAAGGAAGAGGTCGCTTCTTTCCCCGATTTCAGCGACTGGCGACAGCAGGCCCGAAGTTTTGCCGGAATGGCTGGGTTCTCCACTTTCTCGCCAATTTTAGGCGGGGCGGAGGACGAGCCCGAACGAATCGAAGCCGGACGCTCCGTAGGCGAACTCTTTTCGGTTCTCGGGGTTCAACCGATGCTCGGGCGAAAGTTTCTCGAGGAAGAAAACAAGGAAGGGAAAAGCAAGGTGGTCATCCTTAGTTACGGCTTGTGGCAGAGGCGGTTCGGAGGCGATTCGCGAATTATCGGTCAGCAGGTGTTGATCAATAGCGAGCCGTATGCGGTGGTCGGGGTATTACCGCCGGATTTTGAAGATCCCATGCGGGCTGAGGCCGGACATGTCCAGTTGTGGATGCCATTAGAGATCACGGCCCAGAAGCCGGAGGCACGCCGCCAGGATTTTTTAGGTGTGATCGCCCGTTTGAAGCCTGGCTCGTCGCTCCAACAAGCGAGTGCGGAGATGACTGCCATTGCGCGACGACTGGAGGCGGAATATCCGAAATGGAGCACCGGGTGGAGCACGATTGTCCAGCCGCTGCACGAGACGTTGACCGGCGACATGCGCCGGCCGCTGCTGGTTCTGCTCGGCGCGGTAACTTTTCTTTTGCTCATCGCCTGCGCAAACGTAGCCAATCTGCTTCTGGCCAGGGCGAGCGCGCGGCAGCGCGAGATTGCCATTCGGGTTGCGCTGGGAGCGTCGCGTGGGCGAATCGTTAGGCAATTATTGACCGAGAACGTCCTGCTGTCTCTCACCGGAGGAGCGCTGGGATTGGTTTTGGCATTTTGGGGACTGCATGCCCTGGTCGCGTTCGGTCCGGCCGATCTCCCCCGGCTCGATTCCATTCGGATCGACTATCAGGTGTTGTGTTTTACCTTATTGCTTTCCCTTGGCACCGGCCTGGTCTTCGGTCTCGCTCCGGCCCTGGCTGTTTCGAATCTGCATTTGAACGACAGCTTAAAGGAAGGCGGGCGCGGTAGCGCCGAGGGATCGGGCGGGCGGCGTGTTCGTGGCGCGCTGGCGATTTCGGAGATCGCATTATCGCTGGTGCTGTTGATTGGTGCAGGGCTTCTGGCCCGGAGCTTTTTGCGTCTGCAACACGTGGATGCCGGATTCAAGCCGGACCATGTCCTCAGCGTTCAGCTTTCCCTGCCCAGAGAGAAGTACAAGGAGGACCAGCAACTTTCGGCTTTCTATGACCAGTTGTTGTCACGCGTCGTTCAACAGCCGGGCGTGGAAAGCGCGGCCGTAACCAACAGTTTGCCTATCGGAGGAGCTAATCGCTTGCCCTTGCTTTACTTTAGAATTTATGGCCGGGTCCAGGTCCCAACCAGTCGACTGCCGGATGCCGAGGCCCGCATCGTTAGTCCAGATTATTTTCGCGCATTGCGAATCCCACTTCGGCGCGGCCGCTTATTTGACAGCCACGACGCCAAAGGCGCCCCGGAAGTGGCGGTGATCAACGAAACGCTGGCCCGCAGGTTTTTTCCGAACGAGGATCCGATCGGAAAGCGGATTACATTGCATACCGTCGTCGAGGAATGGTCCACCATCATTGGCGTCGTCGGTGACGTGAAGGGGAGCGCGCTTACAGCCGAGCCGTATCCGCAGATCTACGCTTCTTATCTACAGTCGCCGAGCCGGTCGATGACATTAGTCGTCCGAACGGCGGGCGATCCACTCGCGATTTCCGGCAGTGTGCGCGAACAAGTTCATTCGCTCGACCGCGAGCAGCCTCTTTACAATTTGTTCAGCTTCGAACAGGTGCTCTCCTCGTCCATTTCGAAGCCGCGGTTCAACATGTTTCTGATCACGATTCTGGCCTGCCTGGCGCTCCTCCTGGCCGCGATTGGAATTTACGGCGTCATTTCCTACTCCGTTGCCCAGCGGACCCACGAGATCGGGGTGCGAATTGCGCTCGGTGCCACGCATGGCGACGTGATCCGGCTTGTTGTTCGCCAGGGTCTATTACTTGCGGCGGCAGGTCTCGGCATCGGTTTACTCGCCGCCATCGCCGTTACTCGCGCCATGGCGGCGTTGCTCTACGGAATCAGTGCGACCGATCCCGCCACATTCCTCGGCGTCGCCCGGGTCCTGGGCGGAATCGCCTTTATCGCGAGTTACATCCCCGCCCGCCGCGCCGCGCGGGTCGACCCTCTGATTGCGCTTCGGTACGAGTGAAACCTGATCACTTCTTACCGGCGCGAACTTGCTGAACCAGCCGGATGGGGACGCATCCACGCTAATGGGCTGCAAATGAAAGCGCCGGCTATTTGGCGAAGTATATTTGTCCAAGGAGTGGCCTGAATGCTTGAAGGGTGGCAGCTGTGGACTGCGTTCGGAGCCAGCTGAGAATGGACGAAGGTGAAAGACGTAATCCGGGAAACGCTTTTCAGCCGAATCTACCGAGCATGTAAAGGATGGAAGCAGTGGCACGGGCGAGGTCAATTCTTTGAGCACATCTCGTTAGCGCGTGATGTGATGCTTCTAACGATTGAAATGGGTGGGAGATAGGGCGTGGACCGTACGGTCGGGACTATGGGTCCACTTTCGCTGACGGCACATGCTGCGGCGACTTTCTGTGGCAGTGCGTTTAGGCAACAACCGCCCTCTTACTGTCTCATAGCTCCGACAGCAATACCGGCTCCATGGCGACGCCGTTGGTACCGATTTGCTTATTATGCAATGGTCGCAAATCCACGACCGCGCCATATTGAATAAACGTGTCGAAAAAGAGCTGAAAATCAGATCCCCAATAAACCATTGCACACGACATTGGCGCGCCCTTGCCCTCATCGCGTCCATCTATCAAAAAGCGTAGTCGCGTGTCATACAGAAAGCAGACGAAAGTGGCCTGCACAAAGATGTATTTTTTCCAATGTCCAGTATTCGTCGCCACGGGTACAAGGGCGATTACTTCCGATCCATGTTGCCGGTGCGCAGCAGCACAACGGTATAGCCAGTGTTTAATCGACGTGCCTCGCTCCTGATCGATTCCGTAGGGTGGATTTACGAAAATACGCCGAAAGTTCCAGGATTGTTTCAAGCCGTCATGCCCCGGTAAGCGATATTCGGTCAGGGCATTTACAAGTGAGTAGTCGTTCGAACAAGGATCGAGATCGATCGTGCCGCCAAAGACACGTTTTACGGCTTTAACATACTTCTCAGGCGTTCCCCAGTCTTGATTCGAGCTAATAATTGTTCGGCCGGCTGTCATGGGATGAGGATCTTAATCCAGTTTTTCCGGTGCAATGTGTTCAGCTCTTGTTGGAGTTTTTCGATAGTACCTTTAGAAGGCGTAATAACATTAAACCACGACTTTATCCGGCCGGCATTTTCGGAAAACTGCCTCGCTAGGACTCGAACCTAGACAAAGAGATCCAGAATCTCTGGTGCTACCATTACACCACGAGGCAAACGAGGAGGAAATTAAGGCCGAATTTTCTCGATCCGCAACTGCTCAGGAACGATTGGATTCGGGGTCCCGATCCGATTTCCCGAGCGCTTATTTTCCGTCGAGGACAAACTCGTCGCCCTCGTGCGCTCCAACTACCTGCAAAGACTTGCCGGTTTTGGCGGCAAGAGCCTGGGCTGTTTTTACCATCTGATCCAACTCGTCGTCGCTATGTTCCGGATCGTGATGAAACAGAATCAGCTTACGAACGTGGGCATCCCGGCCGAGGGCCACCGCTGCGCTCAACCAGCCGTGCCCCCATCCCATATGGCTCTTGTACTCTTCGTCCGTGTACTGGGTATCCAGGATAAGAACGTCACAGCCATCCAGGAATTTGACCAGGTCGGCCCGTCCTTCCATGGCTCTGAGCTGGGTTTGCTCGGGGCTGAGCAATCGATGATGGGGAGAGTGAATCTTGTAGGCGTCGTACGGTTCGTTATCAGGAAGGAAGGCAATCGATCCCCGTGACGTATTCAGCCGGTAACCCACGCAAACGCCGGGATGATTCAACACCTTGGATTCGATGTTTACTTTCCCGATCTTGAAATGGTTGGTATTGAGCGTTTTGATGACGATTCTCCCCGGTAAATCGTCCAGTTTTACCGGAAAGAAGGGCGTCGCCATCTGGCCGATGAAGATGTCGCGCAATCCGGCGTCGGTGCCGTCATAGCCAAAGATCCGGACCAGGTTCTTGTCGTTATACGAAGGAAGAAAAAAGGGAAATCCCTGGATATGATCCCAGTGCATGTGAGTGATCAAGAGAGAGATCTTGATCGGGCGCGAACCAAATTCCTTTTCCAGGGCGGCACCGAGGCCGCGTATGCCGGTGCCGGCGTCGAGGACAATGACTTCGCCGTCGGCCCGGACTTCGACGCAGGTGGTGTTTCCCCCGTAGCGCAATGTTTCGGGACCCGGCACCGGGATGGAACCGCGCACTCCCCAAAACTTCAATCGGACCGGAACTGACGACACAGTTGCCATGGAAGAGAGGGCCAGATAATTGCACCTAACCGGGGCGTTACCAAGTCTTTTTGATGTGTTTACGCGCTGTCAGGAAAGAAAAAGGCCACCGCGGCGTTCCGGGTGGCCCTTTCAGGAAAATATCAGGAGATTGTTTCAGGCGGTTTTGCGCCGGCGCAAATAGGAGGGGATGCGGGAGGCAATCAGAGCGCCACACAGGCCGAGGACCGGGAACAGGGCTGGCACTTCCGGAACAGGGACTGAGATGGTGCCGACATTATCGATTTTGGTGCCGGCATTCGGCCCGGAAACGCGGGTTGCTTCCGCCGCGAAATCGGATGTCCGAAGCTGGTTGGTATTGGTGACTATGGAGAAGGTGCCGAGCAAGGCAGAGCCATTTATCGGAGTCGAGCCGTTATACACCCAGGTCAGATTGAGGAGCGAAGGGTTGTCAGTCGGCAACACCAGAGACGGGTTCAATCCAGTCAGCGAAGCCGAGAAGGACCAACCTGTCGGCTGCGAATTAGAGCCGGGCAGAAAGCTTCCGAAATCGTATATGGTGAAGAAGTCGCCCGGTTGCACCATCTGATCGACGGTGACGTTGGTGGAGTAGTTCCACGTAAAATTCGCCCCGACGGGCGACGTGGAAGAAAGGCTGGGGATCACATCGGCACGAATTGGCCCGACGGCGGCGACGATCAACAACGAGAGCAGTAGATAGGGTTTCCTCATACAAATCCTGGACTTGGGCGCGATGTTGAAGATTTTGGCCGCCCGAGTCAATAAAAATTGTACGTGTTTAGGGGCAAGGCGCGGGATCAATCTCGTCGTGGGCAAACCCTCGCTGGGCAGAGCGGAAGAATTCTCGCGGCCAAAGGCCCCTCCCACTCTGAAACCACCTCCCGGGCGCCAGGGAAATGTGGGAGGGGCCTCAGGCCGCGAGAGTTTCGGCGTCCTGGCCCGATATAGCGCCACCCCGGCTTTTCAACAGTCTCCTAAAGCCATGCGATTTGGCCGAGGAGCGCTGCCCGGAACGGCGAAAATAGGCTCGGCTGACCGATGCTGGCGATGTAGATTGAGCGAAACAGAGAAGGACCAAGCAGGGCTGAAATGGTTGTGTTGAGCACCCCGGTTCCGGGGTTTATTAAGAGGTGACCAGGCAAGAACCAAAAGAGACCGAGTCCCGCCGCCACCGGCGGAAACGGCCGGTCGTTCGGAGGAAACGGCTTTTGGTCGGGTCCGCTATTCTCGCGCTGATGCTTCTTTTCGTAGTTGGCGCCAAACCGTCTTACCATTGGCTCAAAGCCCGGCGTTCGGCCCAGGTTGCGGCGGTTGCCGACCGGCTGGCAAATGCGGGGAAATGGAAAGAAGCGGCGGACAAATACCGGGCTGCATTGCAATTGGATCCATTGGGATATCCTGCGCTTAAAGGAGCTGCCAAACTGGCATCGCGGCTGGATCGGCCTGAAGCGGTTGATTTGTGGGAGCAAGTCGCCAAGAGCCCAAGCCGGACGGTGGCCGACCGCCAGGAGTACGCCGATCAGCTTTTGGCAGCCGGTCGCCGGAAAGTTGCCGAAAGCGTAATTGAGAATCTGCTCAAGACAGCTCTCGATGCCAAAACGCTCGAGCTCGCCTCCCGTTACGCCCGAACTGTCGGCGAAAGAAGCAAAGCCCTGACCTTTGCCCGGCTGGCGGTAAAAAGGTCGCCTAACGACGCCCTGGCCCAATTTCGCGTGGCCGAGTTGCTGGCCGAATCGACTGATCCCCAGGAACGCGCGGAAGCGCGCCACATCCTTTGGGATATCGCATCCAAGCCGGGTCCCGTCCGCCAAACCGCGGTCGAGGCGTTGGCCCGAGCGCCCGATTTGTCGAAGGAAGAAGAACAGCGGGCCCTGAAAATTCTGCTCAGCCTCCATCTGTCGGGCATCACGGACGACTTGCTGGCCGCCGATTTGCGTCTGCAACTCGAGCCGGAAAATGCAAACAGCGTTTTCGATCAAACGGTAGCCCGCTGGAATCGGAGCGAGCCGAAGGACCTGGTCGATTTGGGCCGGTGGTTGAACATGCATCAGCAATCGGGCCGTGTTCTTTCGTTATTCTCGATTGAACGGGCCGTGCAAAATAATCAGCTTTTGATGGTCCGGCTCGACGCCCTGGCTAATCTGCAGCGATGGAGCGAAATAGATAACTTGCTCGCCTCCCCGGACATAACCCTCGACCCTTCGGTCCTGGAAAGCTTCCGCGCCCGCAGCGCCCAGGAGCAAGGTCAATCGCTCGATGCGGAGTCGCATTGGACTCATGCAATTTCCTTCGCCTTTGGCGACCCGTTGAAACTGCGTTTTGTGGCCAATTTTGCGGAGCAAAGCCGCGCGCCCGAGGTGGCATTGAAAGCCTACGATCAATTGGCGAAGTTTCCCGACTACGCCTCGTTCGCCTACCTGGGGGCCCAACGTCTGAGCGTCCGCCAGGGAGATTTGGGGTTGCAAAGGGCGGCTGCGGAAAAGATTGCCGCGCTTGCTCCGAACGATCCGAATGCGGTGGATCAGCTTGCCTATCTCGATCTTCTGGCAGGCCGTAAGGTGGACGAAAATCTGGCGGTTGCGGCGCAATTGGTGGAGAAACACCCGGAGCGCCTCTCCTTCCGGGTTACGGCGGCGTTGGGTTATCTCCGGAAACGCGATCCGGGCCTGGCTTTCGCCCAATTTAAAGGGCCAGCCGGAGCGCCGCCGATCGAATGGGAGAATACTCCAATGGCGTGGCGGGCAGTTTACGCCGCGACCTTAATAGCGAACGATGATTCGGATGCCGCGCAGGGAATCATTAAAACCATTGCCCCGGACAAACTCAGGCCGGAGGAACGCGAGTTGATTAAGGCGTCAGGCAAGTGATCTGAAATGACGTTAGGGCGGGCACGCGGAGCTGAGCGCGCCATTATTTGGAGGGCGTCCGCGCTGTCGGCGCCCGGTCAAGATTGGCAAAAGCGGGTTGCGGATTGTTTTGGCTCCAGCCTGGGCCTGGAGCAATCGGATGGATTCATTCAATTAGGGATTCCTCGCTGGGCGCCGACGGCGCGGACGCCCTCCAGGGTCTACTAAAAGTAGACGCGATCTCTGGTCGCGTCAGGCTTGGGGGGAAGCGGCGGGGACACCGCTTCTACTTTCTGGCGTTCACAACAGAGTGGACCCAAACGGGCCGGGCCCTTTCTTCCACCGCAATTCGGGATGGAGATTGATTTCTTCCGGACGCACATCGAACCCGACGGATCGGAGCAGATACGAGACCCCCTCCCGGCTTTCCATTGTTTCTTTCAAGCTCCGGGCGAAGAGCTCGATGTATTCCTTGTACGAGTCCAGGATCAGTTTGCCCTCGGCAAAATTTTCCGCGAGGGCTTCGTCGTGATAATCGATCAGCTCGATCAATGCTCTGCGCAGGTCGAGCCGCAGTTTGGGATCGATGACGATCTTGAACGGAGTAGCGCCCGGGTCAGGCTTGGCCAGACCGTCTTTTCGGAAGCCGGGCTGTGAAGCAACAATGTGAAAATCGCGGTTTGTCTCCATGGCGATAACGGTTGATCGAACGCGTTGCTGGCGCGAACAACCCCGACCTTACAGGTCCGCGAAGATTACTAAAAGAAAATAGGAATGATTAAAATGGCAACGATATTGACCACTTTGATCATCGGATTGATAGCGGGACCGGCCGTGTCTTTGTAAGGATCGCCCACCGTATCTCCGGTCACAGCCGCTTGGTGAGCAAAGGAACCTTTGCCGCCGAAATTTCCTTCCTCGATAAATTTCTTGGCGTTATCCCAGGCCCCGCCGCTCGAGGTCATGGCGATGGCGACAAACAGGCCGGTGACGATGGTGCCTACGAGCATGCCTCCAAGCACGACCGGCCCCAGCGGCTTGATCACTGCGACCAGGACCACAAACGCCAGAGGCAGGAGCGCGGGCACAATCATCTCGCGCAAAGCCGCCTTGGTCACAATATCCACACACGTCCCGTATTCAGGTGTGTCCTGCCCGGTCAGAATCCCCGGTTTCAGCTGCAACTGGCGCCGGACTTCGCGAACGACCGCGCCGGCAGCCTTGCCGACCGCGTCCATGCTGAAGGCAGTAAAGACGAATGGCAGGAGGCCGCCGATAAACAGGCCAATGACGATCTTCGGTTCGGTGAGCGAGAACTGGAAGGTGAACGGTTTGCCGTTGCGCGTCACGTGGGCCTTGAGCTCCTCGACGTAGGAACCGAACAATACCAGGGCAGCCAAACCGGCGGAGGCGATGGCATAGCCTTTTGTAACCGCTTTCATGGTGTTGCCCACCGCGTCCAGTTCGTCGGTAACTCCCCGCACCTCCTTCGGCAAATGGCTCATAACCGCGATGCCGCCGGCGTTGTCTGTAATTGGACCAAAAGCATCGAGCGAAATGATAATTCCGGCCATGGACAACATGGCCATGACCGCGATCGCGATTCCGTAGAGGCCGCCGAAGTTATAGCTCAATAGAATTGCGATCCCGATGAAGCCCACCGGCAGAGCGGTGGCGTGCTGGCCCACGGCAAGCCCGGCAATGATATTGGTGGCGTGCCCGGTTTCCGAGGCCCGCGCGATCTTTTGCACGGGCCGATACCGCATCGAGGTATAATAATTGGTTATTACAACCACAACCGCCGTCATCACCAGCCCGATGAGCGACGCTATATAGAGATCGGTCGGCGAACGGTCGACCCCCTCAATCGTGATCCCATTCGGGAAAAGTCTGTGGGTGGCCGGCCAGAACAGAATCGCGGAAACAACCGCGCTGGCACCGACCCCGCCCATTAACACCGTGGCCGGTTTTCCGCCGGCAACGTTCACGAAGAAAATCCCCAGGACCGCGCCCAGAACGGAGATGCCTCCGAGAACAAACGGATAAACAAGAGCGGCCGGATTTCCAGCCAGGGTCAGGGCGCCAACCAGGATCGCGCCGATCAAACTCACCGCGTAAGTTTCGAACACGTCCGCGGCCATTCCCGCGCAATCGCCCACATTATCGCCCACATTATCGGCGATGGTGGCCGGATTTCGCGGATCGTCTTCCTCGAGATTCTTTTCAAGTTTTCCGACAAGATCGGCGCCGACATCGGCAGCTTTGGTGTAAATCCCGCCGCCCAACCTGGCGAAAACACTGATCAAGCTTGCCCCGAGCGCGAGCCCGACCAGGCTGCGAACGGCGTTATCCTGGCCAATCATGCGGACGCCCAGGGTGTAGAATAATCCCACGGCAAGAAGAGCGAGCCCGACCACGAGCAAGCCGGTAACCGCCCCCCCGTTGAAAGCCACGCGCAGCGCCATCGCCCGGGAGACGGTCGCGGCCTGGGTCACCCGGGCGTTGGCCACCACGGCGATGCGCATGCCGATATAACCGGCTCCGAGCGAACAGGAAGCGCCAATCAAAAACCCGACGGCGGTAGCGTGATCCTTGAAAACGAAAAGAAGAACGAACAGAACAGCGGCAATTGCACTGATAGTGACCACCTGGCGGCGCAGGTAAGCCTTGGCCCCCTCCTGAACTGCCGCCGAAATCTGCCGCATCCGTTCGTTACCGGGCGAAGCTTTGAGGACCTTGGCAATCAGAAGAAATGCGAACACCAATCCGAGCACGGCGCACAACATCGAGAGCGAGATGCCGGATTTGAGGAGGTCTAACGCAAGAATCGTCATGGTCGCGCGGTAAAGCGCTGGAGTTTATGAAGAATTACGCGGCTGGCAACGGATATTTGCCGGGCGGGACCGTTGCTGGGGCTTGAGCGGAGGAGTTCGCTAGTCATCCACGGACTACACAGATTGACGCAGATTTCTTTTTGATCTGGAAGCGACGTCCAAGACTTGCCCGGAGTGAACCCAGAAATCTGTGAGGGAATTTGGGGGGCCGGAAATCTGCGGATTACCCGCGATACCGTCGCCTTTTCATAGCGCAAAAAACTGGCGGAGTTTTGCCAGAAATGTGGCTCGGTACTCCCGTTCTTTGTCCGTCTCCAGCCCGGAATCCGAAGCTTCTTTAATGATACCTTCAGTTTCCAGTTTGCGCGTAGCCAGAATCTCACTCAACTGCTGCAAACAATCGGGCGATTCGTGAATGATTTCGCCCATTACTCGTTTACCAATCTCCATTACGTAACAATCCCCCTGGGCGCGGACGGTGGCGCTGCGGCGCTCGCCCGTCAGCAGGGACATTTCTCCGAAACAATCCCCTTCATTCAGTGTCGCGATCGGAAGTGCGCTTCCGTTTTTCGAAACCGACACCTGAACCACGCCCCGCAACAAAACGAACATGGAATCGCCCTCGGCGCCTTCTTCGATCAGCCGTTCGCCCCGGCCAAAGTGGTTGAGACGGGATCGGTTGACCAGCATATCGATCTGGTCATCGGACAGGCACTGAAAAAGCGGGTCGCCCCGGAGGATGGCCCGGGCTTCGTCGTGGCCTTCCGGAATCGGGGCGGGCGAGCGGCGCTCCATCTGCAAAGTGCGGATAGGAAAGGGAATTTTGATGCGCTGCCGCTTGAATTCGTACCAGATGTTGGTGCGAATCGCATCGTTGATCTGGTTGATCCGGGCGTGATTGCCCATGTAGAACTTGATTTCGTAAGTCATGGAGAAATCGCCGAATTCAACCAGGAAAACCTTTACCACGGGATCGGCCAGAACACCGTTGGCGGTGGAGGCGGCCCGAACCAACGCGTCTTTGACCCGGTTAGGGGGTGTATTGTAATCGACGCCTACGCGAATGCGCATGGCGTGGAGCTCGGAAGGATAATGGAGATTGACGATCGTTTGCCGAATGATCTCGTTGTTCGGAATGTCGAGGTAGATGTTGTCGTTCGTGCACAACCGGGTGGAACGCCAGTTGATCTCCATCACTTCGGCAAACCGATCGCCTACTTGCAGCCAGTCTCCGACTTTGTAGGGGCGATTGAGTTGCAACGAAACCCCGGCGATGATGCCGCCGAGCAGGTTTTGTCCGGCTAACCCGAGGATGATGGCGAAAATGCCGGAGGTGGCCAGCAGACCGGTTAGCCAGCGGCCGGCATGATACCCGTACCAGAGCACGGACAAGAGCGCGACCAGAAAAATCAGGAGGGCGACCAGCTGCCGGGGAAAGTGCGGGATGGGGGTTTGTCTTTTCTGCTCGAAATAAAGATCCCATACGTAGCGATCGACTAATGCGATCAGGAGCGCGGTGCTCAGGAGGATGACAATAGCGCCAACGTGATTGCGCCAGTCGGATTGCACCCCGTAAAAGGCGAGGGCGGCGTAGAAGGCGACAGCCAGGCAAAAAAGCCGGAAGAGAATGCCAAGTTGGACGCCGGCCCGCCGTTTCAAGAAGCGGCCGCTTGTCAGCGCGACAAGGAAAGTCGCGATGAACACCAGCACCGTGATGGCCGCTCTCGGCGTTTCGAGCAACGCGCTAAACATCTGGTTACCTAGTTAGATTAATCGCCCGGGACAATAAGGCCATCTGAAATTGTGTCGCTGGCAAATCTTGCCGGTGCCTGACGTTTTGGCCGTTCCCGCTAACGGGGCGGCGCGAAAATGAGCCAGGCCCAGCCGGCCAAAAAACAAAGGCCCCCCAGCGGGGTAACGGCCCCAAGCCAGCGGACGTTGGTTATGGCCATCAGGTAAAGGCTCCCACTGAAGAAGACGATTCCAGCGACAAACAGCCAGGCCGCGCCGCGTCCGGTTTCGGCCCGGAAAAGGGCGAGGGCAAATAATGCGACCGCATGAATGAAATGGTAGAAAACAGCCTTGTTCCAGACATCGGTCATACCGTGACTCTCAAGGGTTGTTTTCAGGGCGTGGGCGCCAAACGCACCCAGGGCGACCGCTAAGAAACAAAGGGTGGCTGCGATTCGGAGCACGGGGACAACTTGTTTGAACGGAAAGATTTCTCAAGTTTTACCGCAAGTCATCTTCGGCCTGAGCAATGGCGGGGCTGAACCGGAGAGAGCGCGATGGTCTGTTCCCGTAGATTTGGAACCCGCGTCCCTAACGGATCACGGTTCCTTCGTCTTGCCGGATTTTGCTTTGTTTTTCCCGGCCCGATCGGGCTTGGTTACGTCCTTGCCATTCGCATCGACCGTAATGTGCCATTCCCTGCCGTCCTTGTTTACCAGCGCCTGGTAGAGCGTCTTTCCGTTCCCGCGCTCTTTCTCGACTTGAAGAATTTCGCTGTCGGCGGCCTTGGCCGTTAGCGCCTTGCACACTACAGCCGGCAGATTGTTCATGTCGACGATTTCGCGATTGCCTTGTTGGGATTGGGCGTCCAGGCCGGAGGCCAGACCGGCGCTTACCGCGATTGCGATAAGCGGCCTGAGTATCTTCATAGGTGCCTTTCTTTGACCGACATCTCTCGTCTCTCGTTCGATCAGGTTTATCGGAAAGTTTCGCGGCTCAAATTACTGTGTGAGATGTTGTCTCACACGGAGCATGCCATTTTGCCAGCCATCCGGTTCAGGAAATGGACCGGACGGCTCCGGCGGGACGGTCCCGGTTCGCTAGGAGGTCGCGGTGTGCAATGCCACCCGGTTCCCTTCGGAATCGATAATCAGGGCGCGAAAACCGTGCGGGCCGACCTGTTGCCGTTCCTGCAAGACTTTGCCGCCGTTTGCTCGAGCGGCCCTGACCGCTTGGTCAAGGCGGCCTTCCACCGCCAGATAAATCAGAGGACCATTCTGAGACGGCTGATTTTTGTCGCCTATGCTGTCGCTGCCGAGGCATAGACAGCCGGATGCATTTTGTTCTTCGTGCGGCAAAAGCCCATATTCGAGTCCGCCCTCACTCATTTTGCTGACTGCATCGCCAAGAACGGCCGAGTAAAACTTAATTGCGCGATCAAGATCAACCACCGGAATATCGGCCCAACAAAGAGTATTGACGCTCATCTGGGCTGTTCGGATGAAATCTCCCGGCGATGCCCCTGCGCGTCGTATTCGTAGGTCTTGCCCTCCTCCTCGTCAGTCACGGTCTTGTGCGATCCATCGCAGAAGGGCTGGTTTTTGGAGAGGCCGCACATGCAGATCCAGACCGAACGTTGCTGGGGTTTTACTTCGAACGGCTGTTTATCGGATTTCACTACTCTACGCATGCGGTGAGTTTAACGGATGGCCGGGCGCGTGCAAGGCTGGGGCGATTGAGAGAATACGCCCGCGGAATGTTCAGGGGCTGGGTTTGAGTGTAGAAGCCATCTCCTAAATAGGGTAGGCCGGGTCGCTATTGATTTTCGGTTTGGACAAGGCGCGACGATATCTGTTTAGCGTCAAAGGCGCGACATCAACCCGAGCCTGGGGCGAATGTATCTGTTCACCTTTTTTTGCTCGTCATCCTGAGCGCAGCGAAGGATCGGGTGTCGGCATTATCAAATCACCGCCCCCTGTCCCCGATTCTTCGCTTTGCTCAGAATGACTGCTAATACGCTTTAATATCCCCGCCATTGCAATGTGTTCTCCGCCTTGTTTCCTGGTTATCGTGCACCCAACAATGCGGAGTCGAAGGGTCCGGACCGAGACGACAAATACCTACGGGGCGAATGCCCCAGGCTGCCATTGAGGAGCGCCTGTTGGCGCGCTAAACAGAATATGCGCGACGTGTTACGCATGGCCCACCCGCCTTCGCGCCGCCAGCTACGGCGGGCAGGCAGGGCCGTGGCTACATGTCACGACTTTCGGCCAGGCGCCGGACATGTTGCATGACGCGGCGATGAACGGCGTGGGCCATATCCCGGGCCCAAAGGTCGAAGTACCAAGCGGGTCGAACATGGAGCGTGTACCAGCTCGAACCGATCAAGGTGGTGGTGCCATCGTGGTTATCGCGGAGGAGGAATTGGCCGGAATGCAGGGTGATATGACCGTAGACTTCCGGATGGGTCGGTTGTTCGACGATATCGAACGTCAATTTCTGTCGAGGAATTAACTCGGCGACACGTTCGCGGATGACGATTCCATCGCTAAAAATACATTGCCTGTCGGCGCCCACGAAATTGCCGCCGTTGGTTGTTTCCATCGGGTAGGGGAGACCGATCCGAAAAATCCAGTAGGTGGGGCGATCGGGAATGGGCGGGAAAGCCAGGACATGCGGCCAGACCTTGGCCGGCGGAGCGTTGATAACAAGCGTATCGGTGACAATCGTGGCGGAGCCGGTTTTGTGGATGGCGTCCCCAGCCGTTACCAAAACAAGCAGAGGCAGGATGAGAACGCGAAGTTTCTTGCGATCGTATCGAAACCAGAACCGGCCTAACAGCATTCCGGCAAACGTCATGATATAGAGCGCGGGAAACGCCATCAGCAGGCAAATAGCGCCTTCCCGAAATAAGATCACAGCT
The DNA here is from genome assembly GCA_963728975.1 of uncultured Verrucomicrobiae bacterium. Classification (GTDB taxonomy): domain Bacteria; phylum Verrucomicrobiota; class Verrucomicrobiia; order Chthoniobacterales; family UBA10450; genus DATFCK01. Next base: position 69,529 of record CAVSMF010000005.1, on the reverse strand, counting down.
GCCAGGATCGAGAGAAGCGAACTCCAAAGCGCGTCGAGGGCGGTGGCGGCAACACTGTGGTTGAGGCTTCGCCAAAACCAGGAGGCGATAAGGCCGGCGATCAAGGGCAGAAGGAAAAAGTTTGGGGCGGCAAAGACACTGATCTGACTTTCTTTGTAAGCGCCAATGAACCTGACCAGCCCGGCAAACAGGATCCCGGCGACGAGGTTTCCGGCTACCATTCCTACGATCAGAAGCCAGGCCCTGCGTCCGGCCGGCGGAGGCAAGGGCGGCGGCTGCGTCGGGTCAGTCATCTGGAAGTCGCCTCAACAGAACTTCGTTTCCTTGACCACCGGTTCCACGAATGGAAAGGGATTGTAGCGTCCCGACAAATCGGAGAGGAAAGCAATTCGATTGAAACCTTCGGCTCCATCGGCCTCGGTGACTTGGACTTCAAGGGCGTGTTCGCCTTTGGCGAGTTTATCGCCCGGGATATGAAAAGACCAGGTCGGCTCGCCTGACGACTTCATCTCACTCCATTCTCCGTCATCGATCCGGGCTTTAGCCGATTTAATCGGTGTGCGCGACCAGGTCCGCACGGTGCATTCGGCCGGGCCGGTCACGATATGGGCCGGTTTGGTTGCCAGGATGAGACGCCGGGGATGCGTGATCAGAGCGATCGGCCCTTTTTCCTCGGTGCTGCGATAGGTCAAGGCCAGATCGTCACCGTCCAGATAGACGATGGCGTACCCAGGCGGACCGCCTTCCGGGTCGCCAATCGACCGGGTTGCGACGTAGACGTTATGTCCATCGTTGGCCAATTGTCCGTAATGAGTGTGCCCGGCGAACAAAGCGGTGATTGGCCGGGTTTGAACGATGTTTCGCCATTCATCGATGCCGGGGCCGGCAAAATCCTCCCAGACCTGGAAGGGATAATGGTGCTGAAAAACAACGATCCGCTCTTCGCGGGCCAGAGCGGAATCGACTTCATAGCGAAACCAAACGACCTGTTCCTCGGTCAGGCCGAGCGGCCTGAACTGCATCGTGTTTAAACAGACAAAACGATAGCCGCCCGCGGAAAACGCGTGGTAAGTCGGTCCGAGATGGGCCTGGTAGGCCCGGCAACCGGGATCATGGTGGGCGTCGTGGTCGCCGACCAGGGCGTGAAACGGCATTTTGAGTTTGCCGGTTACATTCTTGAACAGGTCCCATTCGTTTTCGCGCGCATGCTGAACGTTGTCCCCGGCGAACTGAACAAAATCGGGCCGGACCAATTCATTGACCTCATCAGCCATCCATAATGCGGTCTTGTAGTTAGGCCGATCCGCTGATTCGAGATGAAGATCTCCCGGCCAGACGAAGATCACCGGTTTTGAGTTCATAGACGGATTTGTTTTAGCAGCCGGGAAAGGCGCGCGTCAATCCGGGCTCAATCGATTCGGTCGAAATCTCCCGGCGGAAAAGGAACGAAACTCTTTTCGATCCGGGTCACCCAGGCATCGTATTTTTTGTTCCTGGCCTGGGGATAGGTGATGTGGAATGCCGCCCAACTGGAACCTTTCCGATAAAGCTTGTGATAATATTCCGTTCCATCCCTGGTCACTCCTGAAACGACATACCAGTTCGGCGTTTTCTTTTTGTAGGTGATTGTCACATCCGGCGTTTCGAGTTCTTCCTCCCAGCGTTTGTCGAAGGAGTCGTTCGTATCGGGAACGAAAAAATGGGCAAAAGCGGCCAGACTGAATTCCCGGTCGCGGGTATGGAACTCTCGGCCATCGCCGTTGGTTGGTTCGGGGCCTGCCACCAGTATTTTCGGGTAGGTCAGGATAAAACCGAAACGGGCGTTCTGATATTTTCGCCATTGCAGCTCGCCGCCGTAGAAGGCTGCGGTGGTCGAAAACCAAAGGAAAGATGCGAAAAGAAGAAGGCGGCTCATTTGCTGGGCGGCTTATCCGGTTTCGGCGCTGCGGACCAATTCGGCAAACACGCCGCCCTTGGCCACCAGATCGTCGAACCGGCCCTGTTCCTCGACCCGGCCCTGGTTAAACACAAAAATGCAATCGGTCTGGTTCAGGGTCGTTAGGCGGTGCGCGACCATAATCACGGTATGACTCTGGCGGGCGTTATCAATCGCCGCCCGGACCCCGCGTTCGCTGATGTTGTCGAGGGCCGAAGTGCCTTCATCGAGAATCAGGATAGGGGGATTCTTCAAAAACATTCGAGCGAGCGCGATGCGCTGGCGTTGGCCGCCGGAAAGATTGCCGCCGCGTTCGGTCAGCGCGGTCTCGTAGCCTTGCGACATCTGCAGAATTTCTTCATGAATATGGGCCTGGCGCGCCGCTTCGTGAATCTGCTCGGTGCTCACCGTTCCACAGCCGTAGCTGATATTCTCAGCAACGGTCCCTGAAAAAACGAACGGCACCTGGCTGACGTAACCGATGCTCTTGCCGATGTCTTCGCGCGAGAGCACGCCGATCGGGACGCCGCCAACGAGCACTTCGCCCGATGTAGGATGGATCAGGCGAAGCACGCACCGCAGCCAGGTTGATTTACCCGAACCGGAACGGCCAGCGATACCGATTGTCTGGCCCTGACGAATCTCGATATCCAATCCATCCAAAATGGGCCTGGCGGAACCATCAGGCGCGGGGTAGCTGACGACGAGATTCTGGCATTCCAGCAAGGGGATGCTGCCGTCGAGTTTGGGCGCGCGCAGAGTAACGACGCCGTATGATTGATCGAGCGGTTGATTCAGCATTTGCAGCAGCATGCTCACTTGAATGCTGCTGTCGTAGGTTTCATCCAGGATGCGGTGCACATCTTTGAGCGGCCGCATGACGTTAATGAACAAAACCGAGAAGGTGAGGACTTTGCCGAACGGAATATCGCCGTGGGCCGCGAGGAGAACGGCGTATCCGATAATGGCGACGTGAAAGAGTCCTTCGTTCACCGCTTTCATCCAATCGAACTTCGCCATTGCCACGCTGTGTTTGGTTTCGCGATCCTGCCGGGATGCCGCCGCGGTTTCGACCCGCGCGACTTCGAGCGGATAGGTATTGGCGGCGCGAATGTATTCAAGGCCGCCGAGTTGCTCGACCACGGTGCCATCGAGCCCTTCTTTCGATTGCTGGAGGGAAGCGCGAATTCCCTTCTGGGAAGTGACCTGCCAAATCGTGATCAGGATCGAGATCGGCACGACGCAAAGCATGACCAGACCGACGCGCCACTCCTGTTGCAGGGCGGCGCCGAGGGCGAAGAGCGCAGTCAGAATTGCGGGGACGAAATCGCTAAAACTGACCCGCAGAAATTTTACGAAACCTTCGACGCTGCGGGAAATGCGACCGTGCAACGATCCGATCCGCTCGCGGGCGAGCGCGCCAAGATCGACTTTCAAAAGATGACCGACGAGGCGCACGGTCATGTTGCGTTCAATGCGGGTAGTGGTCCGGGTGACGATCCACCGCCGCAGCAAATTCAACGTCTCTTTTAGAATGTAAGCGCCCGCGAGGATGGCGAGCGAAGTGATCACGACAAATCGCCACTCCGACACCGGCCGTCCGGTAAAGGCCGCTATCCGATTGAAAAACCAGCCGATGAGAATCGCGATGCCGGTCTCGATCGCGGCGACCAGCGCCATGATCAATACGCCGGAAATGAAACCAATCTTGTCCTGGCGCGAGACCAATTTCCAAATTTGTTTCCGGCTCGACCAGACGCTCCCGATGTTGCCGAGAAGAGATTGCTCGTTTTCGGGCATGACGCTTAAGCCTAACGAACGAAGGTGAAATAAATGCTGTAGAAAACGAGCATGAAAAGCGAAAACGGCAGACCGAATGCGAGATAGCGTTTAAAGGTGATGGCGTGTTCCGGGTCGTTAAAGCGCTGGCTTTCTTCCGCCAAAATGATTCCCGCTGAGGCCGCCGTGACTAACGAGCTGCTGCCGGCGCAAATCCCGCCGCCCAGGGCCCAGGCCGCGGCGTGGGAAGAATCGAGGTGCTGAATGGAATGGGAAACCGCCGTCGCCCAGGAGGCGGCCTCGGTGAAGGTCGTGCCAAAATATCCGGTCACGGCAATGACCCAGGGCGCGGCTTGGGCGGCGATCAACTGCTGGTAGAGGGTGTGGCCGATCCAGGAATGCGATACCGAGCCGGCCAGGACGAAAATGGCGGCAAAGGCGAGATAGACATCGAACCCCAGTGAAGTCAGGGTGTGATACCGGTCGTTTTTCCGCTCCAGCAGAACCGCGGTCACGATGGTCACGGCCCCGATGGCGATGGCGAGTTTGGTAAAGGTTACGTGCAGAGTGATAAAAAAGATGAGCAAGACCAGACCGGTCGAAAGCAGCCGCCGGTCGATGGCCAGATCAGCCTTCGCTTTTTTCCAATCCGCGGCCGTCTGGGCGATTTGGAGGGTGTAGAACGGCACCTGAGTTGCGCCGGCCTGGCGGCTGGCCCGGGTGATGCCGCGCTGGGTCAGGAAGGTCGCCACCACGATCAGCGCCGCCACCACGATGAGGTTCGCGGGCAACACTTCCCGGATAAAATCGCCCGCCTGCAATCCCCAGGTAGCGGATTCGATGATATTCGGAGTATCGCCCCAGCGGGTGGAAAACCCGCCCAGATTACTGGCGATCAAGGCCGCGCTCAAGATCCACCGGGAAGGGACCTGATAGGAGGCACAGAGCCGGATGATCACCGGAGTCATGATCAGAATGGAAGTGACGTTGTGCATCAATCCGGCGGTGACGTAGGTGGCGACAAGCAGAATGGAAACGAGCAATGGTGTCGTTAGGCGAGGAACACGCAGGCGCACTTTGCCCAGTTGGTGCCCGAGCCAGGCCGCGATCCATTTAAACCCCTGAGACCGCTCGATCATGTGGGCGGGAATGGCCACGGCCGTGAACAAAACCGTGATATCGGCGTAATGCTCGAACCCGGTCCGCAGGACTACCGGCGCGCTGGTCCATTGAATGACCAGGAAGGCCAGGCTGACCAGGCTCATCGCCAGCGGCAGCGGCACTTCGTACCGGGTCATGGCGAAGAACGCGCTGAAAAGCAGGATCAGCATCAACACACCCGCCGGCCACGTCATCTGCCACGAATCGGAAAGGGTGGCGGTGTTTGCTTCCGGCGCGACCACGGCAGCGGCCGCGGAGGCGGCCAGGAGGACGAAAAGGAGTGCAGTCGCGCCCAGCCCCACGCGACGGTGCCAGGGCCTCATATGAACGCGACGTCTCCCGGCTGAATGGCAACATCCTGCGGATTCCGGTGCGGCCGAAGGTGGGCAATCAACCGGATGCCGCTGGGAAGCATCTTCGGTTCGAGAACATCGGCCACGCTGGCGTCGGCATACAGATTGGTGCCTTCGCGGAACGCTTCAAATACGAGCGATTGCATCTCCTGCGCCCTGGTCCGGCAGGCCCGCGACCCCTTCACCGCCCGGTCGGAGAATTGGTATAACGAACCGTGGACGGCAACATCGTCCGGTTGCAGAAACACAACCTCGGCAACCGGAAGAAACAGTTCCGGAACGTGCGGGGGCAGGGGAAGAATCAGCCCGATTTTTTGACCGCGGCAGCTGGCCAGAAGAGCGCTATTCCTTTTGTAAGCCAGCAGCCGCAGATGAACGCTGACGGCGTCAAAGGCGAGATCGACCGGAATATTTTCCGCCTCCAGCACTCGAAGACGGTCTTCCGCCTCGGGTGCGCCGTACTGTGTCGCGTACTTTAACAGGTCGGATGTGGTCCGCGCCTTTTTGGTGTTGATAAGAACGCGCAACACTTCAAGCAAGCCGACTTCGTCTTTCGCAGGCGGGCCGGAGGTGGATTCGGATTTGGCCATGGTTTGTCCCTCGCCATCAGTTGCAAAACGATCTTTCAGCGTCAAGCTCCCGTCGGCGCCTTCCGGTTACGGGGAGGTCTTTGGCGCCCGGTCTTGCAGGGCAAGATCGATGGGGCCCGCGATAAATCCTTCGATCCGCCGCTGTTGCCCGTCCCGCACGATCTCAATCCAGCCGCCTGGAAATTCGCCCGCTGCCGCCCAGGCGTAAGTGCTGGTCACCGGTCTGCCATTGGCCGAAACGAAGCGGTCGCCCGGGCGCAGCTCCGCGGCTTTCGGCTGTTTCGGATTGACCGCTTTGATGATGACATCGACGGAATCGAGCGCGGTTCCATCGCTTCGGCGATGGGCAACGCTCAGCAAGGTGCCGTTCGTAAAAGTCGCTTCCCGGGTGGCGAATCCCACCAACTTCTCGTCAAAACCGGTCTCGTAGATGCGTTCCAGGTAACCGATCTCGCTGAAATACTCTTCGGTATGAGCCGCTTCTCCGTTGGAAATGACGGGGAGCGGCTTCCGGTTTTCATCGCAAGCCTGACGGATGACGCGCTTTTGAGTACCCGTTCGATGCCATTCTGTTTCCGTTCGAAAAACGGGTGCGCCCATCGTCTGTTTATTGGCTCCGATGCTCCATTCCAAAATCGGACGCTCATTTTCATCCTGGGTAATTTCGCGGCTGGTGTAAGCAAGCCCGGCGTTGACGGCCGGCCGGCCATTTTCGTCTTCAAACCGGAGGACCATGTGACGCTCGCGTCCCTGGGCGTCGTATTCGGGTTCGCAAACGTAGCGTTGATACCGATAGCGCTTGGGGTCGTGGCCGTCGGTGATATAGCGATGCAAATTTCCAGCCGCATCCACTTCGCTGATCCGCCGGTGTTCGCCGTCCTTCGTGTAAGCGGGTTTTTCATTCGCATCGAACCAGGTCTCCACCTCCCGGCTCCCTTCCGGAGAGAATTGCCAGGCCTGACGGTGAATGGCCCAGCCGGCGGCACCATTCTTGGGCTTGCCATCCGGACCGAGGAGAATTTCTTCGACCACATTTCCGCGCTCATCAAATTTCAGATGAGTATGCCAGTGGGTGGCGCCGTTGAACCGAATATCGGAGGGATAACCACGGTCGTCGTAGCCGAAGTTTTTCCTGGAGACGAGGGTTCGCCGCCCTTCTTTATTTACCGAAAAGAAACGGATCTCGGTTATCTCGCCCCGCTCGTTTCGAGAGATTTCTCGCGCCGCCCAGTCGCGCGCGTCGCCGGTCGTCGGTTGATTTTTTTCGTCGAGCCGGTTGGTGAGTATTTCGTTTCCCGCGCTGTCGTAGTCGATCGTGACAGCGAAAATCCCGTTGGAAGAAACCGGCTTGTCGGAGGCGTCCCGAAATTCGATTCGGCTGATCAAATGCCGGTCGTTCCGGTGCAATACCAGGGTGATCTGGCCGGCCGCGTTGCTTCCGGGATTTCCCTTCTCATCCAGATTTGTCAACCGAATCACATGGCCCGTAGTGTCGCGCTGGAGTTTATAGCCATAGACGCCTTCACCATTTTTCGCCGGCTGGCCCGATCCCTGGAAAAAGGTTACCTTGTTTTCGCGGCCGGCTGCGTCCCGCTCGAATTCGATCAGGGAAGCGCCGCCGCTACTGGCGAAATCGAATCCGCGAGCGGTAACATAGCGGGCATGAATGCGGCCCGACCCGTTATCAGAGGCGCGATCGTAGACCACATGCCAGGTGAGCATGCCGTTGCAATCATGGGCGACCTCTTCGGTGATGGCACGATTGTCGTAGAGAAAATCGATGCTGGTCGCTTCCCGCGTTTTCCTGGGCACGTTGTGCAGGCCCAGTTGCCCTTCAATCCAGTTGGGTAACGCGTCGTAATCGAAAAATTGAGAGACATTTGCCGGGTAACCGCGGGCGTTGAGCGATTCCACTTTTACGACCGGCCCCCAGCGGCCGCGACGCCTAAACCGCAGATTGACCGCGCGATGGGCCGCGGTGGAGGCGGAGCGAATGTCGTCCGGTTCGGGCGCGCCGAACCGGTAGTCGATTCCCATGGCATAGGCCTGGTGCGGTCGCTGATAAAGTTCCCACTGGATTAACCGGGCCAGGCCGGCCGTCGCCAAAATGATGGCGGCCACCGCTCCCACGAATTTCCAGGGATGACGCCGGACCCATTTGACGGTGCGCACCACCGTGGTCGGCGGTTTGGCCACGATCGTCTCGTCATCCAGGAATCGGCGCAGATCTTCGGCAAAGGCGGCCGCGCTGGCATAACGATCACGCGGCTCCTTTTCCAAACACTTCATGCAGATCACTTCCAGGTCGCGCGGAATGCCCGGGTGATGCCAGGCAGGCGAGACCGGATCCTCGGTAAGAACGCGCACGGTGATGGCGGTTTCGCTTTCCTCCGGCAGAAAAGGAGGACGACCGGTCAGCATTTCGTAAAGAATCGCGCCTAACGAGTAGACGTCCGCCGCCGGTCCCACGTGGCGGCTTGTTCCCTTGGCTTGCTCCGGCGCCATGTAAGTGGGAGTGCCGATGATCGCGCCGGAAATGGTCAGTTTCGTGTCGTCGGTCAGCCGCTTGGCAATGCCGAAATCGGCGACCTTCGGCACGCCTTCCGGATCCAGAAGGATGTTTGCCGGTTTCATGTCCCGATGCACAACCCCGTTTTGATGGGCGAAATGAAGGGCCCGGGCCACCTGAATCAGGAGCTGAGCTGTTTCCCGCGGCGCAATGGGTTCCTTGCGCAGCCGGTCGGCCAGCGAACCCGCCTCGACGTATTCCATCGAGAAAAAAGGCGCGCCGTCAAACTCCCCAACTTCGTAGATTTGGGCGATGTGGCCGTGATGAAGCCCGGCCGCCGTTTCCGCTTCGGCCATGAAACGGGCGAGCTCATCCGACCCGTAATGGCCGGTCAACATTTTCAGGGCGACCCGGCGATTGAGTTTGATCTGGCGGGCCAAATAGACCACGCCCATTCCACCGCGGCCGAGTTCTCGTTCGATTTCGTAACCGCCAATGTTGCTCCCGGCGGTTGTCTGATGCCGCACCGGTTGGTTTGGCGGGGTCGCAAGCGGGTCAGCCATCAACCGATCCTACCAATTTGCCGGAGCAAATGCAGCCGCAACTTCGTTACCAGTCGCGGAAAGCAAACGACCACCCCGTAAAGCCCCCTCAGCCGCCCGACACCGCGAACGTCTTCATACACTGGTCAAAAAGCGGCTCGAGCTCCAAGGCATGCTCGCTTGGGGCCGTGCAGGTCACGATGATTTTTTTACCGGACGCGCCCCCGAACAGGTACATGAATTGGGCGAGGGCCGTGTCTTTGTATTTGTTTTGCAGTTTCAATTTGTAAGCCGGTGTTTTTGTATCGGTCGCGAACTCGGCGTCTCCGATTACTTTGGCGTCCGGGGCCGCGGTTTTGAAAGCTTGGATGTTGGCATCGACGTAGGCGCGCAACGTGCCGTCGTAGGTTTCGACCGTGGTAACCATATTGCTGGCTAAACCGCTCGATTTCGGGGCCCGGACGATGGCCACGGTTGGTGGAGACGGTTCGCCGCTTTCCCAGCCTTTCGGAATGCGATGGCTATATCCGTAGGCGGCCGAGGTGTAGGTATCGCCCAGCTCTTGGGGTTGGGGGGCGGACCGGCCCGACATTTCTCGAATGCCCCGGGTGATTTGTTTTATTCCAAAAAATACGACCACCAAGCCCACGATTCCGGCGACAATGCGCAAAAACATCTTCACACCCCGAGTTTATCGACCTCAAGGAGGCCGGGGCAAGACGCAAAATGTCTTTGCCTGCAATTAGGATCACATCGCCCGAGTGTTGCCTTAAACGTCGCGCAGCCACGCGGCTACATGTAGCAACCGGCCTATGGCCGGTTTCATTTTGCTTCCCAACGTTTCCTGCTTGCCCGAACCGGTTGCCTTTACCTAACGTCTGCCGCCATGAGCCGCGTTTTATTGTCATTAACCTGTGTCTTCGTCTCTTCGGTTTGGGCGATTGCCGCCGGCCATCAGCAAATCGCGTTTGAACGGGGCACAGCCATCTGGATGGCCAATGCCGATGGCAGCAACCCGAGGAAAATCACAGAGGGAAACGGTCCCGATCTTTCCCCTAACGGCGCCCGCATTGCCTTTCATACCAACGGCGGTGATGAGAAGGAATTGGTCCGTCAGATCGCGGTGGTCGATCCGGGCACGAAAAAGACCAAAATTTTCAAAGACGAAATCCCCAGCCGGAATTGCCAGCGGGCGATTTGGTCGCCGGACGGTTCGCAGATTCTTTTTTCCATCTGGACTGATAACGATTGGCATCTTGCCCTCATCAACGCGGATGGAAGCGGATTTCGTTACGTTAAGAAAACTGCGCCCAAAGGGCTGTCGCTTTGGTCGGCTTGCTGGGCGCCGGACGGACAGTCCATTTACGCCCAGGACCTCGACAATCTTTACCAGCTTGCTCTCGACGGCGGAGAGTTGAAGAAGTGGCCGCTGCGCGCTCTTTTTCCGGACGGCTCGTTCAGCAGCGGTTCCAGTTTCGCTGTTTCTCCCGACGGCAAAACGCTCCTGATGGATGTCGATATGGACAACGAAGAAGCGAATATGCCCGATTGGGACGGGCCGCCGCCCTCGATGTGGATTCTTGATATCGCCTCGAAAAAAGCCACCCGGCTTACGCCGAAGGGAATCCTGGCCTGGCATGGGGCCTGGATTGATTCGCAGACGATTGTCTTTAGCACCCAGAGCCGGAAGGAAAGGAACCCGGTCATCCGGGCGATGAAGCTTTCAGATCAATCGGAGAAACTGCTGATCCAGAACGGCGCCAGTCCGTCCGTCTCCCACCCCGCTTCCTCGGCGGAGTAAAGGGGGCCGTATTCCTGGTGTTATTAAAAACGCATCTGTTCAGCGCCAAAACGCGACATCAATTCCAGTATTCGGGGCCCGCTTCCAGTCATTCTGAGCGACGCGAAGAATCGGGACCGCCGGGGCGGTTTGATGAACGGTGACACCCGATCCTTCGCTGCGCTCAGGATGACGGCGGGGCCGCCTGGGGCGAAATGCCCCAGGCTGCCGTTGAGGAGCGCCTGGTTGGCGCGCCAAACACGTCCTGGGTTAGCTCGGCACGGGCGGCGGCGACGAAATTTTCGGCGTGCCTCGCAGGGACCAGATCCAGAGTCCCACTGCCGCGAGAAGCAGGAGAATCCCCAGATAAAGCAGCGTCTTTGGCTTTGCTGGAGAAAGATCGAGGGTGTAAACGAGTTCGTCGAAATCGGTCCCGCTGGTTAAATGGGCGTTGGAGGCGTTTGCGGGAAGCTTCGCTCGATCGGTAATATTGACGATGCCGCCGTCTTCCAAAGCGCTATTAGTGAAAACCCATTCCTGCCCGGAACCGGCGATGAGCTTCATGTTCTTGGGCACGTCGATTGCAAACTGACCGTTGCCCTGATAGCGGGCCAGGGCGCGCGCCTTTATTTTTGCCACGGCCCGGCGATGAATGTCGTCTTTATCCAACCCGAAATCGTCGATCACCGCGGCGGCAAGCTGATATTTGATATTGCGCAGCAAGATGTCGGGGTGATCTCCATATTGCTCTTTCCACTTTGCCCATTGGGCGGCGCCGAGTTGAAAACTGAACTCGATCTTGGCATCACCCCGCTGATCGAATTGATAGGTGCGCTCGACCGTGCGGCTGGCTTCCTGCCCCGACAAAGAGCCAAGGCCGGCAGCGAAAATGGCCGCTCCGGGCAGAAGAAAACGAAGGAGCTTTGTTCTTCTGTTTGGAAAAGCGGATTTCAGTTTCATCATTTTGATCGATATCTCCCGGCCCCTGAAAACGATTATTGCTTTTGCCCTCCGTTGTTTGTCCCCAGCCTGGCCGAATTGATGATGTCGCTGATGATCGGCTGATTCCGCTCAAAATGTCCCTTGTTCGCGCCGACAAACAGACCGATCACCCCGCTTTGGGTGGGCCCAAAGATGCCAACCCATTGGGTCCCCCCGTTTCGATAGGAAGTGGTGCCGGTATAAATGACTGAGTTCCCTTTTTGCTGTTGGGTGCTGACTTTGACTCTGCCGCCGCTGACCCGGGCAACGCCCTGCTTTGCAGTTTGCATCGCTTCCGCGGCCGAGGAGAGATTTGGATAATAAAAGACGTTTACGGCCACCGACGTCTGCATGTCCGAAGCGGTAAATATCATTCCCGGGACCGGGCTGTTTTCCATTCGCGTCCAGGTTGCCGGCACGTCTACCGACACCAGGTTATTTGCTCCCGTCCATCGATAATAGCCGGGCCGGACCTGAGTGTTGTCCGCCGCGGGTGGTGCGCCGGTGTTCGCGTCCCGGGCATAGGAAGTGGCGGTATGACCGGACCGCTGCGAGAGGATGTTCTTGATCTTGTCGATCTCGATGCTTGGCAGTTCGGGCGCGCGGAAACCCTGCTTCTGATATTGCTGAATGTTGACCCAGATCTGGTATTTCTGCCGGTCGATGTCTTCCGCCGCCATTTTGACAGCATCTTCAAATGGAACCGGTTTATTCGCGCCGACCGCCATGGGAGTAATGGCGGTGCATTCGATTGGAATGATATCGTTCGCCCCCTGGCCGTAACGCACCACCGTGAAAGCGTGGCCAGGTCGGAAGACGACGGTGGTTTCACATCCGAGATGTTCCATAACCGAGGCCCATAGCAAAGCGAGTTCGATGCAAAGGCCTTCGTTGCTGATAATCACGTCGCGCGGCAGCCGCACATTTTGAACGATCGTCTGGACATCGCCAATTTTGGTTGGGACGCCGGCATCGCTGGTATAGCGCATCCCGGTCTCGCACATGTAATCGTAAATCGCCTTCATCATCCGGGCGATCTCCTGACCGCCGCCGCTGATGCCGGCCATGGTGCCCCCGGTGCGCTTGGTAACTTCCGCCACGAATTCTTTCACCACAGGATCGTTAGGCGTGACCATGGCCGTGGCAAAGGGCGCCGTGGCAAACATATCGTACCAGGTCAAAAGCTCGTTGGCCGGCAGATCGGTGTACTCGATCTCATTGACGCCCCGCAGCAGAACGTTCGATCTGAGAATTTCCTCCTTGGTCGCGCCGGAACTGTCCGACCAGCGAATCTTGGTTTCCAGCGTTGTCGTCGTCGCGCTGGTCAACTGGGTTACCTTGGAGGGCAGTTGCGGGTAGTAGAGTTGCACCACCGTCTCCCCGGCCGGGATTTCCGGATGCGTTACCGGAGTGGTCCAGGAAATGTAATCGGGGATCTGATAACTCACCGACAAATCGTGCACCGGCCCGTTGCCATCGTTATGAAAAACGATCTTGCTCAGAAAATAACGCCCATTTTCCGCAGCCGGATCTGCATAGATCTTGTAGGCGAAAGTCATCAGCGACTTTCGGACGATAGGCGAGTCCCACGTCAGTTTGCCGGAGCCGGCCCCTTGGAAAACAAAGATCCCAATACAAACGAGGCCGAGCAAGCCGAGTCCCGCGGCTGCCAGCCGCAGTGGTTGTTGTTTCATTTCCTGGATGACGTTACGCGGAGTAGCCGCTGCAAAATGAAAAAGCAAAAATCCGCCTGTTTGTCACGCGAAACTTTGCCGCAAGTATCTGATAGACGGTTCTACGGAACCCGGGGAGCGCACTGTCCCCCCCGCGTGTGCTGGGCGGCGCTCCACACCGCCTAGCCTGGAAGGTCCCAACTGAGGAAAGCGTTCGCGTGTCCATCTCCGGATTCGCGGTCCACCCGGTTGCCGGCGGTGGCGCCGGCAACTACACGCGAGGGCGCCCGTTCGGCTTTCGCTCAGGGCAGGCAGTGCGCTCCCCGGAACTCTGAAGGCGGCATCTCACAGCGACTCATTTTCCGACATGCCAGAGCGAAGCAGACACGCCTTTGCTAGCTCCCGGCTTGTCGGTTTGAGTCGAAGACTCCGCTAAACGGGTGTTGGGCGACAGTTAATCAGTCGGTCAGAGCCCAACTACGCTGAGAAGAACAAAAGCGAAAGCTGGCCCGGCTTCCATTGTGCATCTTAAATAACGGAATCGACACACCTATGCCATACCAACACCCGGACCGGATCCGGGCGATGTTCGGTTCGATCGCGCGCCGCTATGATTTGGCGAACCATCTCCTCAGTTGCGGCATCGATTTTTACTGGCGCAAACGCGCTGCCCGGATCGTCGCCGGTTGGCAACCCCGGCAAGTGATCGATCTGGCCACCGGCACGGGCGATCTGGCCCTGGCCTTGCAGAAGCGAATGCCCAATACCCAGATCGTTGCCCTGGATTTTGTTCCGGAGATGATCGCTCTGGCAAAAGGCAAGGGAGTCCGGCACGCGGTAGTGGGAGACGCGATGAAGCTTTCGTTCCCGAGCGGATCATTCGATTGTGTAACGATCGGATTTGGCCTGCGAAATCTTCCCGATTACGCCGAAGCATTGCGGGAAATGGCCCGGGTCCTTCGGCCAGGCGGCCGCCTTCTGATACTGGAGTTTTCGATTCCGGGCATGGGGCTGGCCCGGGGCGTTTACCGCATCTATTTGCATCATTTTTTGCCGCTCATCGGATCGCTTCTTACCGGACAGAAGAGCGCCTACGATTATCTGGGCGACTCGATTGAACAGTTCCCGAGCGGGGAGAAAATGGTCCGGCTTTTGCAATCGAGCGGGTTCAAGAGCATGACCGTGGAACCGCTTACCGGCGGAGTTGCGACAATTTATACCGCGGAAAAAGGAAATGCCCCGTGACACCCGAGACCGCCATGTAGCAACCGGCCTGTGGCCGGTTCCTGTTCAGCCCCCGGCACTGCCATGTAGCAACCGGCCTGTGGCCGGTTCCTGTTCGGCACCCGACACCGCCATGTAGCAACCGGCCTGTGGCCGGTTCCTGTTCAGCCCCCGACACCGCCATGTAGCAACCGGCCTGTGGCCGGTTTCTGTTCAGCCCCCGAGCACCGCCATGTAGCAACCGGCCTGTGGCCGGTTCCTGTTCAGCCCCCGACACCGCCCACAGGGCGGTGGCTACATGTTACATCCGTGTGAGCTGATATTACGCCCGATCGATTGCGACGATTTCTCCCTGAAACGGCCAATCTTTAAGTGACGCGACCAGTTCCTCTCGAACCGGATTTTGGCGCACATATTCCCACTTTTGGCCGTAACTCTCGTCGCTGCGAAGAACATGGTCGAAACATCCCTCCTGCCACACTCGATTGTTTGACTTTGTCCGAGCGGCCGTTTTTGCCAGGCATTGTTTCAACGCGCCGATCCATCGCCCTAAATCAAAATCGTCGGCGCCCCGGACAAACAAATGAACGTGATCGGGCATGATCACGTAGCGCCCCACCGAGATCTGGTGTTCGAAATATGCGCGCTGGGAAAAGAGAACAAATGCGGAGTGAACGTCCGAGTTTGCCAGAAACCGGTGCCGGCCATGAGTGCAAAAAGTGACGAAATAAAGCGGTTCGTTAGTAGAGAGAATCAAACGAGGCGGGCGCCTGGGATAAATTTTCTCGGGGGACATGCAGCTATTCGAAAAGATGGGCGCCCAACAGACAAGCCATATGTAGCAACCGGCCTGTGGCCGGTTCCTGTTCGGCACTCGGACCGCCATGTAGCAACCGGCCTGTGGCCGGTTCCTGTTCAGCCCCCGACACCGCCATGTAGCAATCGGCCTGTGGCCGGTTCCTGTTCAGCCCCCGACACTGCCATGTAGCAATCGGCCTGTGGCCGGTTCCTGTTCGGCACCCGACACCGCCATGTAGCAATCGGCCTGTGGCCGGTTCCTGTTCGGCACCCGACACCGCCATGTAGCAACCGGCCTGTGGCCGGTTCCTGTTCAGCCCCCGGCACCGCCATGTAGCAACCGGCCTGTGGCCGGTTTCTGTTCAGCCCCCGGCACCGCCATGTAGCAACCGGGCTGTGGCCGGTTCCTGTTCAGCCCCCGACACCGCCATATGTAGCAACCGGCCTGTGGCCGGTTCCTGTTCGGCACTCGGCACCGCCCACAGGGCGGTGGCTACATTCGGCTGCGCTCGTGCGTTTGTCAGGGGGTGGCGCTGGCCATCGGCGAAGCCGTCGGATTTATTGCCGAGGAAGGCGTCGGCGTTGGCGTTGCCGCAACCGGTTGGACTAACGATAGCCTGAGCGCGTTGAAATCCGGATTGCTGATGACAAAAACGCCTTCCCGCTCGTCCGTGCGCGCCACCCACATTCCGTTGCCGGCAGGGCCGCCCACCGTCAATTTGTGCATCGCTTTGTCGTCCGGCGAAGTGGTGAAGGTGATGACAACCTGAGGTTTTTCAAATGCATGCGGCGGCGGGTTCGACCCGATCCAGCGCACCGCGTGCAAACTCGACAGCGTATTCAAGAGCGATTGCAGGTTGGTTTGATCGATCGGGCCGGTTCCCTTGGCCCAGGTCCATTGCTTGTTCGGGCCCCGGACAAGCGATAACTCCGTGTCGGTGACGACACTCAGCCGGTGGATCTGTTCGGGTTTATATTTGAAAATCGCCAGCTCCTGCCATTGCAACGGGTCGGAGAAGATGTTTTCCACCAAAGAATGTTTTACCGCCACCACAAACGGCTCTTCACTCACCCGCGCATAAACCTCGTCGCCCTCCGTCTTCCCGAAGGAAACGGTGGCAAAGGGTCGTTCTCCAGCCTTGGTCTCGGCCGTGTTTTCCGAGGCGAACGAACTGAGAACCACCTGAAGCTGCGGTTTATCCAGACCGTATTTCGGAAGGTCCGACGCCACGTTATCGACGAACTTTGTCACCAGCGCGTTGCTAAGAGTGTCGATTAACCGATGCACCTCGGCGGAATTGGCCTGCGCGTTCTTGTGGTTTGCAATCGTCCAATGATCGTCTTTGCGGGCCAGGACCGTCTTGTTCCTGCCCGCCTCCTCAATCGTGATGCGGTCGAGAATATTTTGATCGATCCGAACAAAGTGGCGGTCCCGCAAATCGTTTGGCTTGGTATCGAGAATCGATTCGATTTTCCTGGGCAAAGTATAAACGAAGCTGCGCGGCGAAAATCGAACGTAAACCTGGTCCTTTTCTTTTTCCGGCACAGCTCCAATCTGCAGCATTAGGCCCGGCTCGCCGTGGGACGGTTTCGCCTGAGCGGCGGGTTCGCTCTCCGGTTCGAAGATGGTAATCGACCCGCGCGGCTCGGCCAACCCATAGGGACGCAAATCGCCATGGTCGTCGGCCACGAATTGTTGAATCCTGGCAGTGGTGATTTGGGCGATTAAATCGCCAATCTTTTGATCGTCGCCCCGGGCCCGCAACGGTTTTACGATCTCCCAGTGCTCGCCTTGTTTCTGAAGCTCCATTTCGCCGGCTCCTGTTTTTATCACCACTTTTGAGACCTCGGTCGCACTCAAATCGGTCAGCTGGCGATCGCGAAAGTCGTCCGGCTTCTTCTCGATCTCTTTCTTCATTGATTGTCCGGCAAGAAAGACCGATTTGGAGTTTTCCAGCCGGACATAGATTTTGCCCTCGAGAGCGGCATCTTTGCCAAACCAGATTTCGGGGGGAGCGGCCTTGCCGGTTAGCTTGAGGCGCAGCTTTGGTTTGTTCAGCCCGTACTCGGCCAGCTGCGCTTTGTCGTTATCGATCTCTTTTGCCGTGATGGTGGCGTCCTTTGGCCAGTTCTCCAGGTCCGAAAGCAAACTGTCGATCTGCGAACCATCGGCCTGGTCTTTTACCGGCGCTTCCAGCCGCCATTTTTTATCGTGGCGCCTGAGATCGATTTTTTCGTCGCCATTTTGAATCACGATTCCGTTAATGTCGTCCGGAGTAAAATTAACTACGTTCTTGGCCTGGCGCTGGGCCTCTTCCGTGCCCGGCTGTTTGCTTTCGTAAAATTTAATGTAGAGGCCGAGGGCGACTACGATAACAAGCAGAATGGTTGTCGTTTTCCAATTCATCAAACAAAACGCTCAGGCTCGGCGTTGCCACCAGACAACGGTGCCGATCAAAGCCGGAATCAGAGGTATCAAAACAAGAATAATCAATCGGATATTGCTCAACGCATCCTCAGTCAGGCTGAAAGTAAGCGGCTTCGGCACCTTGGGGGCGATCCCGATCAGTTGCTCCCGGCTGAGCAGCCAGTCGATCGAGGCCGACACAAAATCGAGCGCTTGCTGGTCCTGAGTGATCGCGTTGTCCTGGATAAAGGTGGCGTTGTCCACCACCACCAGGCGGGACGAATTGACGTTTACTCTTTGATCGGCGCTGCCGCCCTTCTCAATCGAAGCGGCAATGGTCAAAGGCGCGTTGCCGGCCTTTGTTGCGTCAGCCTGAAGTTTGGCCTGGTCCTGACTGTTGTAATCGGTCTCGGCGAAGTAGCCCTTTTCCGCCTGGAGCAACGGCTCGATGCGAATGTTCGCCGGCCGGACCCGATTCGATTCCAGGGTGAGAGTGGAGGTGCCGCCGAACAACAGCATTCTGGCTCCGGCTAACCGGTGCGTGATCGGGGTATCGAGAAAATGGGCCTGCACATCCCGGGTCAGGGCAAGCTCCTGGATGCCGGTTCGCAGGAACGCCATCAGGCGATCGTCATTTACTTTCACACCCACGGTGTTCAGAAACGCATCCAACCTGGGGGTTTTGGCAGACGGATCGACCAGCAACAAAATGCGGCCCTGTTTGTTCCAGAAATCCCGCACCATCTTCATTTCACGGTCCGAAAAATCATACTGCGGGCCCGCGATCAGGATCGCCTTCATTTTGGCGGGAATCTCGCCCACGTTAAACAGGTTCAGCTCCTGAAAATCGACGTTTTCGTTTTCAATAAATGTCTTGAGAATTGAAATCGGACTCTGGCCGTTCAACGGCGCTTCCTTATGCCCGGTCACGTATCCCAGGATGTTTTTCTTTCCCTCCACCAAGTCCATCATCGCGCTGGTGATCGCCTGTTCGCCTTTGAAAGCGGCAACCCGCGGACCTTCGCCAAAAGCCATGCCGCTTTGATCGATGTCCGCCATTTCGGATGCTTTGACTGTTTTGCTGCGCCCCTCGTACTCGAGGACGACCAGGCTCTGGTCGCTCACCACCTTGTATTTTTCGAAAAGCTCCTTGGCCCGGGAAAGGTTTCGCTCCGGATCGACATTTTCGACGTCGATTTTTCCCTTCGATGCGTATTGATATTCGGTCAGAAGGTTCTGGACGTCGGCCGTGATCGGAGTGTTAGGCCCAAAAAACATGGTGATGCGGACCTTGCCTTTGATGGAATCCAGGAAACGCTTCGTCTTATCGGAGAGCGCATATTTTTGGTCGCGCGAAAAATCCCAGCGTTTGTAGTGGCGGAAGGCGAGACCGTTGATCATGGCGGCGAGCAGCACCACCAGAACAATCTGGATCAAAACGTTAACGCCAATCCTGAGCCGCCCGATTTTGCGCGGCGCGGATGAAGCAGCTTTGGTCTCGGGGGGGGTTACAGTCTCCATTTGCGTGATTGAAACACCTGATAAGTCACAGTCAGCATCACGATTGTCATGCTGAGATAGAGAACGATCGGCCGGGTATCGATCACCCCGCGGGAAAACGTGCCCATGTGCTCGATGGCTGAGAAATAACCCAGAAGCGACCGGGTGGTGGATGAGACATCGAGCAAGATGAACTGCACCAATCCGAGAAAGAACAACAGGGTAATGGCGCAAAAGGAAATGATCGCGGCCACGATCTGGTTTTTCGTCACTACCGATGCCAGACATCCGACCGAAATGTAAAACATCCCCAGGAGCAGGAGCATGGCATAGGAGCCCCAATAGGCCCCGGCGGCCCCGGCCGCGGTTTGGTTGGTGATCTTTTGAAAAATGGCAAAATAAAGAAGGGTGGGCACCCACAGAACGAAGTAAAAAACGAGAGCCCCAAAAAATTTGGCCAGCACCACCTGCCAGTCGCGGACCGGAGCGGTCATGAGCGGTTCAATCGTGCCGAGCTTAAATTCCTCGGCAAAAAGTCGCATCGTGATCAGGGGAAAGATCAGGACAAACGCGAACCAGAAAAAAACGGAATTAAAAAATGCTTCCTGGACCGAGTACTGCATCGGCCGCTGGTTCATGAACGAGATCTGAAAATAGAAATCGACTCCGGTAACGAGCAGGAAAAAAACCATCACAATGTAAGCGATGGGTGAATAGAAGTAGCTGCGGACTTCCCGCCCCAGCAGAACAAGTAACTTCCTCATACTTCAGCGATTCAACATAGGACGCATATGTCCCATAGGACCTATTTTTCCCATCAGTGCCTAAACTTCCGGGTGCGTAATCTCCACAAACACGTCCTCCAACGTCGCCCGCCGCTGAGTCAGCTCCCGCAAACTCCACCGCCGGGCCGCCGCCATCCGAAAAATTTCTTCCCGCACGTCCACCCCCGATTCCACCCGTAACGAAAACGTCTTCCAATCGCCGTCTCCGCCAATGGTCACATCCCGGACCCCGGAAATTTTCTTCAGTTCTTCGGCCCCATTGTCACTGCCAACCTTCGCTTCCACCAGAACCCCGCCGGCCTGTCGGATTTTACCCAGCAGGTTTTCCGGTGTGTCGCAGGCTTCAATGCGCCCCTTATGAATGATGATGACCCGGGTGCAGGTCATCTCGACTTCGGGCAGGATATGAGTGGAAAGCAGGATGGTGTGCTGTTTTCCGAGATTCTTGATCAACTCGCGCACCTGCCGGATCTGATTTGGATCCAGACCGATGGTGGGTTCATCCAGAACCAGGAGATCCGGTTCGTGAAGGAGCGCATCGGCCAGGCCCACCCGCTGCCGGTAACCTTTCGAGAGCGTGCTAATCAGCTTTTTTTCGACGTCTTTGACTCCACACAGTTCCTTGACGTCGCCGACCCGCTCGGAGATCCGGCGATGGGGCACCCCTTTCAGAGCGGCCCGGTAATCGAGGTACTCGGTCACCCGCATGTCATTATAAAGAGGAACGTTTTCCGGCATGTAGCCGAGGTGGGCCCGGGCCTGGAGCGACTGACGAAAAACGTCGAACCCGGCTATGCTCGCCCGGCCCGAGGTGGGGGGCATGAAACTGGCCAGAATCCGCATGGTGGTTGTTTTCCCCGCGCCGTTCGGGCCGAGAAATCCCATGATCTCGCCTTTTCCAACCTCGAAACTCAAATCCTTGATCGCGGTGTGTCCGGCATAGCGTTTGGTCAAATGTTCGACTTTGATCATTGGGAAATTATTTCTTGAGACAACCGAACGCGCGATCCGTTGCCGATTTTTTGAAAATTGTTACCGGGCCTCCAGGGTAACAATTTCGATTCTTTGACCGGCTCCATTGGCGCGGACGACGCCGATGGCGAAATCAACTGTCGTCCCTGATCCGGCATGGCCAAGCAAATTTTCAATCTCTTTGACCGAGTTCACATTGCGTCTGCCGATGCGATAGATGACCAGGCCGCGTTCGATTCCGGCTTTGTCCGCCGGGCTGCCGGGTTCCACCGCGCTGATCAGGACGCCATGGCCCGGCTCGTAGCCCAGGGCATCGGTCAGATCGGGTGTGAGATCCTGGAGCTGCATTCCGAACAAACCTTCGGCTTTTTTGCTCCCGATTTCCTCCGATTGCCCTTTTGAGGGCGGGCTTTCCAGGGCGACCTTTTTGAATTCGTTGACGCTTTCGCGCACCACGGCCGCGGGAATGGCGAAACCGAGGCCCTGCGTCGGCACCCCCTGAGGGGTAAAGGCCATTTTCGCGGAACTGATTCCCACCAACCGCGCGGAAAGATCGATCACCGGGCCGCCGCTGTTCCCGGGATTGATGGCGGCATCGGTCTGGATCAGGTTTTTGTATTCCAGGTTGTCGATTGTGATGTCGCGGTTGACCGCGCTCAGGACACCGCGGCTGATCGAACTCCCGTAACCGACCGCGTTGCCCACTACAATGACGGTTTCGCCCAGCAGGTTCGGCGAAATATTATCGAGGTTGATAAATGGAAAGGCCGCTTTGGCGTCGATTTTTATGAAGGCAAGGTCCTTCTTGTCGTCGCCGGTAATGTAATGGGCTTTGTAGGTCTTGCCGTCATTCGTCGTCACCTGAATTTTCAAATCAGCCGCGCGTTCCACCACATGCTGGTTAGTCACGATATATCCGGCGGGATCGACAATGAAACCCGAACCAAGACTCTGGAGAGTTTGACGGATCTCCCGTGGGCGCCGGCTATAGTAGCCAAAGAACTGCGCGTAAAGTTCGTCGAACGGATCGCGCACAGTCCGGCGTACAACGCGCTCGGTGTCGATATTGACCACCGCGGGCAGGACTTTCGCCACTGCCAGCACCGCCGGTTCCGCGGCCGGATCGGCCTGGGCCAGGCAAGCGGCTGCTGTGGTCAGGAGAACCCCGGCAATAAAAATGACGACATGGCTGCGTCGCCTGGGGAGCGCACGCGCCTCGCGTGCTGTTTTCGGCGCCCTCGCCGAAATTCGCGTCATCCGGCGTCCGATTAGCGCTTGGCGAGGGCGCCAAGCGCTGCACGCGGGGGCGCGTGCGCTCCCCGAAATGACGAATTCCGCTGCGGTCATCTGCGTGCAAGTAACGAGGTTGACTCCCTACTGTCAACTTGCCGTGACCGGTAATGGTTGCAGATTAATTCTGTAATGCGTACTTCAATCGCTGCTCGGGAAAATCTCGAGCTGCTGGAAGAGAATTACCGGCGCTGGCGGGAAAACCCTGGGTCGGTCGATTCGGGTTGGTCTGCATTTTTCGAGGGCTTTGAGCTCGGGAATTTGCCGCAACGCAACGGAGCCGCCGCCGCTGCCAAGCCGGCGGGCGAGATCCGGGAAAACCCGCTTCAAACCCGGATCGACGGTCTGGTCTATGCCTACCGGACTCTGGGCCACACCATTGCCCGGGTAAATCCATTGGCCGCCAAGCGCCCGGAGAACCCGATGCTGAGCCTGCGGGAGCTCGGGTTCAGCGATAAAGACCTCGATTTGCCGGTCGCTTCAAAATTCTTTCAGAACAATCGCCCAATGACCCTGCGCGAAATGATCGCGTCGCTGGAACGAATTTATGCCGGCAGCATCGGGGCCGAGTTCGTGCACATCCAGAATCCGCGAATCCGTAACTGGGTTCTGCACCGGTTGGAAGCGCGCCCGAACAAACGGGAAACGCCGCCTAACGTCCAGATTGCCTTGCTCCGGGCATTGCTCGAAGCGGAATCGTTCGAAATTTTTCTGCACACTCGCTACATCGGCCAAAAGCGCTTTTCTTTGCAGGGCGCGGAATCGCTGATGGTGATTCTGGACACCATTCTGCACAAATGCGTTCCGGCCGGCATTCAGGAGATCTGCATGGGAATGGCCCACCGGGGTCGGCTGAACGTGCTGGCGAATTTTTTGCGCAAATCGCTCAAGGTAATTTTCACGGAGTTCAGCGAGAACTACCTGCCCGATTTGGTGGCCGGCGACGGCGACGTCAAATATCATCTCGGTTACCGGACGGTGCGAAAACTTGCTTCCGGGGCGGAGGTGGAGATACGGTTGGCGGCCAATCCGAGCCACCTCGAAGCGGTAGATCCGGTGGTCGAAGGAACGGCCCGGGCTCGTCAGCGAATTCGAAGCGATACCGAGCATCGCCGGAAGGTGTTGCCATTGCTGGTGCACGGCGACGCCGCCTTCGCCGGCCAGGGGATCGTGGCCGAGACGTTGAACATGTCGCAATTGCGAGGCTACGGAACCGGCGGAACAGTTCACGCCGTCGTCAATAACCAGATCGGTTTCACCACCTTGCCGGAAGATGCGCGTTCGTCCATGTACGCCACCGACATCGCCAAGATGATTGAGGCGCCGATCTTCCACGTGAACGGGGACGATCCCTTGGCGGTCTGGTTCGTAACCGATACCGCTCTCGATTTCCGGCAGCAATTCGGCCGTGATGTGGTGATCGACCTCTATTGCTACCGGCGCTACGGGCATAACGAAGGAGACGAGCCTTCTTTTACCCAGCCGGAACTTTACGCCCGCATCGATAAACGGCCTTCCGTGACCCAGCTCTATAAGAGCGAGCTGCTCGAAACGGGAGTGCTGAGCGAGGATGACGCCGCGTCGCTCGAGACCGAGTTCGAGCTGCGCCTCGAAATGGCGCTCGAAGAAGTTAAAGCCATCGAAAAACAAAAAGCGGATCAACGCGCCAGATTCATCGAGTCCAACGCCGTTTTTCAGCCGGCTTACCAGGGTTCACCCGTCCCCACCGCCATCAGCGAAGAGATGCTCCGGACGATTGTCGATGGATTGACCCGGGTGCCGGAGGATTTTGATCTCCAGCCCAAAATTAAACGCATCGTTATCGATCATCGCCGCAAAATCTTTGAGGCGGGCGGTCCCTACGAATGGCATTACGCCGAGGCGCTCGCCTTTGGATCGCTCCTTCTTGAAGACGTGCCGGTCCGGTTGTCGGGTCAGGACAGTTCCCGCGGAACTTTCAGCACCCGTCACTCCGTTCTTTATGATGCGAAAACGGCCAAACCGTATCTGCCGTTGATGCATCTGGCCGATAAACAGGCGCGGATTTGCATCTATAATAGTCTGCTTTCGGAAGCGGCGGTGCTCGGATTCGACTACGGCTATTCCCTCAATTATCCCGGGATGTTGTGCCTGTGGGAAGCGCAGTTCGGCGATTTCGCCAACGGCGCCCAGGCCATCATCGATCAATTTATCGTTTCAGCCGAATCGAAGTGGCAGCGGCCAAGCGGGATCGTCTTGCTCTTGCCTCATGGCTACGAAGGCCAGGGCCCGGAGCATTCCAGCGCCCGGCTCGAGCGCTTCCTCCAGGCTTGCGCCGAGGACAACATCCAGGTCTGCAATCTTACCACCGCGGCCCAGTACTTCCACGTCTTGCGCCGCCAGATGAAGCGCGACTTCGTGAAACCACTCGTTATCATGACACCGAAAAGTTTGTTGCGCGCGGAGTTCGCCTCCTCGCCGGCAAAAGAATTTACCGAAGGAAAATTCGAGGAAATTCTTGGATCGCCCAAGGTCGGCCCGTCCGAAAAAATCAAGCGCGTTATTTTTTGCTCGGGCAAGGTCTATTACGATCTGCTGAACTATCGTCAGTCGCATAAGATCACGAACGCAGCCATCATTCGGATCGAGCAACTTTATCCTCTGGCGGAAAAAAAGCTGCGGGCGCTGATGAAGCCGTTTTCGAAAACGGCCCGGCTGGTTTGGTGCCAGGAAGAATCGCA
This sequence comes from uncultured Verrucomicrobiae bacterium, assembly GCA_963728975.1. Taxonomy (GTDB): domain Bacteria; phylum Verrucomicrobiota; class Verrucomicrobiia; order Chthoniobacterales; family UBA10450; genus DATFCK01. Next base: position 44,529 of record CAVSMF010000005.1, on the reverse strand, counting down.
AAACATGGGGGCATGGAGTTTCATGGAACCGCGTTTGCGGGCCCTGTTTAAGCGCGAGATCGGTTATGCCGGGCGCGACGCCAGCGCCAGCCCCGCGGTAGGGGCCCTGGCCATCCATAAGCGCGAGCAAGCGCGTTGGTCGAAGCCTTCACCGTCTGATTTGCCATTTTGGGGGGCGGCGGCAGTAGGGTTCACCCAACGTAGCCGGCGGGTCCGGAGTTCCGCTGCTGCACAGTCTTATTGATAGGGAGACCAGAAGGCGGCATCGGCCACGTCGGAAAGCGACGCTTGGAACTGGCGGGAACTTTCGGCAATGAGTCAACCAATTGCGTGCCATAAGTGTTCCCAAAAAGATCCTTCCCGGTGGTAAAAAGGATTGACCCTTTCTTCATGTAAGCCGTCCAGTCCGCGATGTTGACGGTCGCCCCGGTCGCTTTGTTCGTTTCAATGGCATACTGGTCGATGGCTGAGTCGATCAAGCGCAGGTCGTTCAGGATGCGCGCAGCTTGGGCGCGTTTCCGGGCCCGGAGAAATCCTGGAACAGCGATGGAAGCGAGCAGGGCGATAATTGCGACGACGATCATGATCTCAACGAGAGTGAAGCCGCGCCGGCTATTTAGAGTAATAAATCTGTTTCATGGAAGTTTGAGTGGCATGGTTGTTAATTGACGCGACCTAGTGAGCAGGGAGACAGACCTTCCTCCGCAACAGTGCCGGCAGTCATTTTTTGTAGCGGAAATCACTACAGTTGGACCCCGGGTCGGAGCTCGCCCGCCCAATCTTCGAGCTCATCCCGTGCTCTGCACCCATCGGCTGGCTTGGGTGTAAGATGGGCGGCGTTTTCCAAGTCCCAATTTTTCCTTAATGCGCGCCCGGTAGGTGTCGATCGTAGTTAGGCCAATGCCGAGTTCGGCGTTCCGATTTGGCGGCTGGTATATCCGCGGCCGATCAACTCGAAAACTTCCAGTTCCCGGTCGGCCAGTTCTTGTCGGTTGGTCGGCGTCTCGTTTATGTTCATGCCCATCAATTTACCGACGATCCGGGACATGAATTTTGGTTCGAGATAAATTTCACCGGCCAGGACTTGTCGAATGGCGATCATTACCTTGGCCGACGCCTCGTGTTTGGTAATATAACCTTTGGCCCCGGCCCGCATGGCTCGCTCCGCGTAGAGCGATTCATCGTGCATGGACAGGACCAGGGTGGGAACATCGATCTCCTGGGCCCGCAGATCCTTGAGTAATTCCAGGCCGTTGGCTCCTTTAAGATTAATTCCACGATCACCAAATGGGGCCGTTGTTCCCGAATAAGACAAATACCGTCGGGAACACTGTCCGCCTCCCCGCAAACGCCTAAGATCTCCTTCCCGATTGACCAGATGAGCAAGCTGCTCCCGAAACATGGGATGATCTTCGACAATGACAATTCGGGTTTGTGGTTAGACGCTGTCATTCTCGTCTTGCCCATTGCCTGTGGATACACGTGCACGAAACCACCGTGCCCCCGTTGTCCGGTTCGTAAATGTTCAATTCGCCACCACTAACCCGAGCGCGGTAGTTCATGATGCTCAAACCCATGCCATTTCGATGTTGTTCCGGACTGCGAAATCCCGGCGCCGTCATCCGCAATCTGGAGGGTGGCGATACCCGGGCGCGCAGAAAGCGACACCGCGATGGTGCGGGCCTTGCCATGTTTGGCGCATTGTTGATCGCTTCCTGAGCAATCCGATAAAGATGCATGGCGGATTTTTCTTCAACGTGAACGGCCGGCCCGCTGGCTTCGAAATGTGCAGGTAATCCCCTGCAAGCGGCTCACCGAGACGGCTAGATTTTCCAAGGCCAGCATGCCAGCCCCGCTTCGTCCAATCTGCAGTGGAACCAGCCCGCGGGCCAAATCCCGTGTCTGGACCACTGCGTCTTGAAACAGTCTGGCCAACTCGCCGGCAACATTTGCTTCGGCGGACAAATTCATTTTTTCCAGATCGCTCCGAAGAGAAGCCGCCGCGCAACCAAGAGCCGCCAGGAATTGACAGATCCCATCATGCAAATCCTGGCCAATCCGGCGCTGCTCCCGTTCGCTGATCCCGATGATTTCCCGCTCCAGTTGCTGGGAATATTCAAGCAACGAGATCCGGCTTTCGGCCTCATCGCTGTGGGCCCGCAAGATCGAACCGACAAAGGCAATGAACATGAAATAGCCGAGATGGATTATCGCTTCCCAGCCTCGATCCAATTATGAAGATAGGGGTGGCCGGCTTGTCTGTCGGCCCACCACCAGGTGATGCCGGCGATCAATCCGCCAGGACCGCCGATTTCCGATCGCAAAACCATGCGACTCCCCAGATCGAGCCGCCATAAAAAAGAAAAAAACTGATTTGATAACCGGTAAAAAAATCGAGAATCCGATTCCAGAATCAAGCGATCATTTCGAGCGAAGATCCAGGATGAGGGCTGTCTTGAAAATGCCTTTGGCAAACTCATGAACAGCATGGCATCGCTTGCAGCAAATTCCCAGCCATCCTTTCTTGCCACGCCTCGGCAGCAGCGAGGATGCCGCCTAGCCGGACGGGTTCACGCAAGATGGTCAGCCTCGCATCCTGGAAGCTGATGCGGGAACGGCCTTACTTCCTTCGGGATTTCATTTTCGTTGATCCAATCGACCAGCCGTTTTTTCTGGGCTTAGATACGACGAGTACATGGCCATTGAAGTGAAGATCCCCGCCGTCGGTGAATCGATCACCAGCGGCGTAGTCTCGGTTTGGCACAAGAAATCGGGCGATTACGTCAACGCGGGCGATCCTTTGTTTACCCTCGAAACGGACAAGGTTTCCACTGAGATCCCCGCCGAAAAAGCAGGCCTGCTCGAAACCAGGGTCAAGGAAGGCGCGGAAGTCAAGATTGGTGAGATCGTTGCCACGATTGACGATTCAAAATCGGCGCCTGCCGCCCCGGCCAGCGATACCGGGCGAACTGCCGGCCAAAAACCGGCGACCGCCTCGGAATCCGGCCCGGAACGCCCGGCCGGAACCGGCCCTGCGGATACCGAGCCGCTTTCGCCCGCGGTCCGGCGAATCGTCGAAGAACAACAGCTCGAGCCGGAGAAAATTTCCGGAACGGGAAAGGGCGGCCGTTTGACCAAAGGCGACGTGCTTGGGGTAACCGCGAAGAAACCTGAAGAGGAAGGTGTCAGCTTGTCCGCTTCTGAGTCGACTGTTTCTTCTCCGGTTAGTCCCGCGCCCCTGCCATCCGATGGCCAATCGTCCGAGCAGCGCTTTACCCGGCGAAAGATGTCGCCGTTGCGGCGCAAGATCGCGGCCCAGCTGGTGATGGCTCAGCATACCGCCGCCATTCTCACTACGTTCAACGAGTGCGACATGACCGCCGTTCAGGAGTTGCGAACGAAATCGCAGGATGCTTTCGCTAAGAAGAACGGAGTCAAACTTGGGTTCATGTCCTTTTTCATCAAAGCAGCCATCGAAGGCCTGAAAGTCGTTTCTTCGCTTAACGGTCGAATTGAGGACGAAGATTTCATCGAGAATCATTTTTACGATATCGGTGTGGCGGTGGGCACGGATCGGGGTTTGGTCGTGCCGGTCGTGCGCGATGCCGATAAAAAGAGCTTTGCCGACCTGGAACGCGACATCGCCGGTTACGCCGCCAAAGCCCGCGAAGGAAAGCTCAAGATCGAAGAGCTACAGGGCGGAACATTCACCATTTCAAACGGCGGCGTTTACGGTTCGCTCTTGAGCACTCCCATATTGAATCCGCCGCAAACCGGAATTCTCGGGATGCACAAAATCATGCCGCGCCCGATCGCCATCGACGGCAAAGTGGAAATCCGTCCCATGATGTACCTGGCCCTGAGCTACGATCACCGCGCCATCGACGGGAAAGAGGCGGTCACATTCCTGATAAAAGTAAAAGAGTGCATCGAGGATCCCCGGAAACTGCCCATCGACTTTTAGACTTTTTCTTTGTCATGTCGAGCGCAGCCGAGACATCCCGTATTGTACCTGCGATGATTCAACGAGATTCCTCGACTCCGCTGTGCTGCGCTCGGAATGACAAACTTGGGGCTATATTAATATAATATGGAAAAATTTGATGTCGTCATCATCGGCTCGGGGCCAGGCGGCTACGTCGCGGCCATTCGCGCAGGCCAGCTCGGTCTAAAGACGGCCATTGTCGAAAAGGACAAGGAACTCGGCGGCACCTGTCTCAATATCGGGTGTATCCCGAGCAAAGCGCTGCTCACTTCCAGCGATCATTTCATGTTCGCTAAAAAAGAAGCGGGCAAACATGGGATCATCATCGAGAACGCCAGGGTCGATCTCGGGAAAATGCAGCAGCGCAAGGAAAAAGTCGTAAAAACGTTGACCGGCGGAGTCCGGGCCCTGATGAAAACGAACAAAGTGACGACGTTCGAGGGTTTGGGCACGATTACGGCGCCTGGAAAAGTTTCCATCCAATCGTCAGCGGGCGCGGCCGAGGAGATTGAAACAAAAAACATCGTGATCGCCACCGGCAGCGTCCCGGTCGAGTTGCCGTTTGCCAAATTTAACGGCGATACCATTGTCAGCAGCACGGAGGCATTGTGTTTCACCGAGCCGCCACCGAAATTTTTGGTGATCGGGGCCGGCGCCATCGGCCTCGAGCTCGGTTCGGTTTGGAACCGGCTCGGATCGGAAGTGACCGTTCTGGAGTTTCTTCCCCGGATTGCGCTTGGGTTCGACCTCGAAATGTCGAATTTGCTGCAACGCGCCTTGACCGCCCAGGGGATGACGTTTCATCTCGACGCGAAAGTCAGCGCGGTCAACGTCGAGAACGGACGGGTGGTTGCCACCGCAACCAAGGGCACCGAAGAATTGAAATTCGAAGCCGACAAGGTGCTGGTCTCGGTCGGCCGGCGGCCCTTCTCGGAAGGGGTCGGAGCGGAAAAAGTGGGGGTCGCATTCGACGACCGCAAACGGATCAAGGTCGACGCCCATTTTCGCACGAACATCGAAGGGATTTACGCCATCGGGGATGTTATTCCCGGCCCGATGCTTGCCCACAAGGCCGAAGAAGAAGGAATCGCATGCGTGGAGATTATCGCCGGCAAAGCCGGGCACGTGAATTACGATGCGATTCCCGGAATCATTTACACAAACCCCGAGCTGGCTGGGGTGGGCCTAACCGAAGACCAGGCGAAAGAGCAGGGGATCGAAGTGAAAATCGGCAAGTTCCCATTTCGCGCCAATGGCCGGGCCCTGGCTAACGAGGATGCCGAGGGCATGGTAAAATTCGTGGCCGACGCCAGGACCGATCGGATTCTTGGCGCTCACATTTTGCAACATGCCGCCTCCGAATTGATCGCGGAGCCGACTTCGGTCATCGAATTCGGCGGCAGCTCGGAAGACTTGGGCCGGACCTGTCATGCTCATCCAACTTTGAGCGAAGCAGTCAAGGAAGCGGCCATGGCCGTGGAAAAACGCGCGCTCCACATCGTCAACCGCTAAACCGGAGGGACGGATTGGTCCGCCAAATACGCTAAAAGACGCCAAATTAGGAATTAATTGGGAGGGACGACCTTGTGTCGTCCCACTAATTCTTTTCCTTTAGCGTCCTTTCGCGTGTTTAGCGGACCAATCACTCCCCCTTGATCCACCGCTGAAAATGGAGGGATGCGTCTAACCCGATTCGCGTTAACAGTAAAGTGTGCCCAGCACCGCGGCGATCCTTCTGCGCAAACGAAAATTCAGCGACACAAGTTTGATTGTTTCCTGGTGCACGGAATCGCTCGGCTGCATTCAAACCATTGCCAAGGGGGCGCGCCGGGCCAAAAGCCCGTTTTCGGGGAAGCTCGACCTGTTTTTTGAGACCGAAATTCAGATTGTCCCGAGCCGCAGGTCCGGTTTGCATACTCTTTCCGAGGTAGTTTTGCGAAACCCGTTCGCCGGAATTCGAACAAGCTACCTCCGAATGCAGACCGCCGCCTACTTCGTCGAATTGATCGAGTTATGCACAGAACGCGATCACAACGAGCCGGAGCTTTTTGCCCTGTTGCGGCGCGCCTTTGGCTATCTCCATTCCGGCGAGCCCACCGCACGCGCCGTTGCTCACTTCGAAACCGAGCTGGCCCGGATCACCGGCGTGCATCATGAAGATTTGCGGCGAGGCGATCCGGCGTTCGCTCTGGCAAATTTATTCGGAAAATTGCCGTTCTCGCGGACGCCGCTGCTGAAGAAACTGGCAATCAAGACGCAAAAGAAAGTAAAAACTGTCGAATAGAAATGGAGTGTTGGAGTATTGGATAAAGGAAAACAGGAATCTGGTTGTAGGGCGTCTCTGTGAGACGCCGGGGAGAGGAGGAGATTGGATCTGGAAACCAGGAAAAGATCTCTAAGGAAAACAGGAAAGCAGGAATCTGGTTGTAAGGCGTCTCTGTGAGACGCCGGGATTAAATTATGGGGTCTCCGAGCCATCCGTGTTATCCGCGGTTAAAACATCAGAATGCAGAAACCTTGCCGTATCTGTGTTTCATCTGTGTAAATCTGTGGCCAAAATCTGGAAGCCAGGAAGCAGCATTGCTAAGCAAACCAGGAAATAACTGTGGCCACCGCCTTGTGCGCGGTGTCCTGCGTTTCGTCTGCGGATTTCAGGAGAAATCGGAGTCCAACTGCGGCGCAGTTTTGCTTGTTCGACTCCGGGTTTCCCGGTTCTCCTGTCTTTCGGCTCGTGGAGGGCGATGAAATCGATTGTCCCAATTCTGGCGGTCCTTGCTTTTCCGGCGGCGCTTCTCCCGCTTCCCGCCCGAGGCGAAGTTTACCAGATCGATCCGGCCCACTCGACCATCGGGTTCAGAGTGCACCAGTTTTTCTTCACTACCAGCGGCCGGTTCCGGGAGTTCTCCGGAAACATCGAATTCGATCCTCAACAATCCGAGCATTCATCCGTGTCGGCCAGAATTCAGGTAGACAGCATCGACACCGGTAACAAAAGGCGCGACGATCATCTGCGTAGCGCGGAATTTTTCAATGTTGCCAAGTTCCCTGAAATTATATTTCGGAGCGGGAGCGTGAAACTAACCGGCCGGCAGACTGCCGATATCGGGGGTGCTCTCACCATGCACGGATTTACCAAGCCGATCGTTCTGCATGTTCGGATGTTGAGCCAGCCGTCGGCGGAGCGATCGCGCTGGCAAGGGACGGCGGGTCCGATCGATCGCCGCGCGTTTCAGCTGATGTTCGGCAGGGCGACCGAAGGCATGTCCGGTATCAGCCGGGAAGTTTCAGTCAGGATTGAGATCGAGGCGGTCCGATCCAGGTAACGCTTTCTCGAATCAGGCTGGTTCCGCTCTCGGGGGAGCTTCAAAACCGCACTGCGGATCGCGCCGCAGTGCGGTTCGTTTCATCACTGGAGGTTGTGATGCCGATTATGACGCCGTTGAGTGTCGCTCGTGGCGGTGCCCGCTGTGTTCAAGTGGCCACGCCGAGTGCCATGATGGCCTCCACCCTTCGGATCTTTTGCCGGCTTCTGATCGCGAAGCTGCAACTTTTTCTTTGCCTTTGGCATTGGTTGTACTTTCTAATTTAGGTTTTCCGTCTGTGTTGAATGAACGAACCGCCATTTGATACCACCAGAGGCGATTCGGCCAGCCGATTTGCTCCGGTGAAATTCTTCTGTCGATGCATTCATTGTGGCTCATAGTTATCATGCTAAGTGCCAACTGTTCGGAGTCGCCTCCGATTTCGAATCGTTTGTTTGTTATCTGTTGATAATCAATATATTACGCGACACTCAATTGAGTGCATTTGCTCGGTCGCAAATTGTGGCTGGTCTTGTTATGATGCTACCGAGGTACCTTTTTGATACATCTCCCAGTTCGGTTTGTAACCGGCTTTTTCTGTCGGATCGCGGCTTGTTTCCCACGATCGACGGACGGCCTCGCGGCGATAAGCGCGCTTCTTTCTACGCTTTGAGTCCGGTCAACGTCACGCCTTGCAGGAAATAGCGTTGGGCGAAAAAGAAAATCGCGATTACCGGCAGCGTCATCAACAAGGACCCTGCCATTACCATGCCGATCTCGGCGCTGGTTCCCGGTTGCAACGATTGAATCTGAAACGCATAAAGTCCGAATGAAAGCGGGTAAAGACGCTGGTCGCTCAGATAAATCAGCGGACTCATGAATTCATTCCAGGTGGCCAGGAAACTGAAAATCGCGATCACGGCCAGGGCGGGTTTGATCAATGGGAGGATCACGTGCCAGTAAATGCGGAGGAACCCGCAACCATCCAGTCGGGCGGCGTCCTCCAGATCGCGTGGCACGCCTTTGATAAACTGGTGGAGAAGGAAAACGCTGAAGGCTGCGGCAAAGAAGCTGGTCACCCAGAGCGGTTTCAATGTGTTGTACCAGCCAAGTTTTTGAAAAATCAAAAATTGCGGAATCATCGTGACCTGCGGCGGAATCATCATGGTGGCCAGGAGGAGGCCGAAAGCGATGGTTCGCCCCGGCCATTGCAATCGGGCAAAGCTGTAGGCTGCCAGCGAACAACTGATCAAGGTGCCGGCCAGATTCAGAATGACCAGGAAGAGGCTGGTCCCGACATATCTCCAAAATGGAATGTAATCCAGCGTCAGGCGATAATTGTGAAGGATCTTGGCGATCCATGCCTCAACCAGATTGCGGCGCGACAATTCAAGCGTAATCTTTAACTGATTGGGGCCGTTAACGAATTGCTGGCCGGAGCCGACCTCCCGCAACAATGTCCAGGTCCGGATCTTATCGATCCGATCGTCCGGGCCCGGCTCCTGCCAGGTGTCCACCGCCCAGTTGGAATCGGCATCGTCGATAGCGCGATCGGAGCGAAATTGCTTTCCGCCTTTTTCCATGGTGAGCCGGATGGCGTGCCAGGTGTCGTCGTTGCGGAGATAAAATTGAATGCGGTGCAGCCGTGAAACTGGAAAACTGGTCGTGAATGTCCGGGTCAGGGTGACCGAATCCCCTTTGGAAAAATCGTAGTGTAATTCTGCGAAAGGCTGGTCCGCCGGTCCGGCCTGAACCAGACGGGCCCCTGCCGATCCGCCGATTTTCCATGCCGCCGCGGCATCGTTAGGCCCCACCAGTTGATCTTCCTGGAGATCGTAGGACCGCACCTGGAGTTGCCGAATGCAAAAGACACGGCGCAATTGTCCGGTAATGTCCGAAACCAATTCCGGAGTAATTTTCTTGGCGATGTCCGCTTCCAGCTGGCCGGCAGGTTTTTTCCACGTCTCCGTCGAAATCATTGTCAGCAAATGCGCGTAAATCCCGCGGGCCGTTTCTTTTTGGGCCAGCTGGCGGTCGCTATCGCCCGGCCGGGAATAACTCCCGGCTTTCAGCTGTGCTTGAATAAAGGCAATCGATTCTTGCATGCGCGGCCCGCTCACATCGGCAAACAAACGACGGTTGATGTAAGGGGAGCGTGTTCGCGGGTCGGGCGCCTCCGGCATCGTCTTCGGATGATCGCTAAACAATTCCCGCTGCAGTTTCGCGGAAGTCGCGGCCATCCAGATAAATGGCCAGGCGAAGACAATCGAGCCGAGCAGAAGAAGAGAATAGATCGAGATCGTTCGCAGGAATCTCATTTCTGCCGGGACCGGTTGTTGCCTGAGGGGCGACGCATTTGCGATTTGCGATTTGCGATTTGCAATTGTTCGTTGCGCAACGCGGTCTTGCGTGATGCGGCAAAAATCGCAGTGAGTTCCCGCGCCTCCTGTAAAAGCGACTGTAGTTTTTTTTCAGGGAGGATCTGACTGGCGACAAGCAAATCGAGCCAACCCGCCGTCTCATCTGCTTCTTCCTCAACGGTCCCAAGTTTCGCGATGAACTCTGCGCGCGAGCGCGCCTTGCATGCGGCTCGGTAATTGGCATGTACAGAAGGCCCGCTTCGTACCATCTGGTCGCCGATGGCCCGCGCCTCGGGCGTCTTGGGGAGCGCCCTGACCACTTGAATTATCCGCAAGGCGAACTGCTTGGTCCGGTCTACCAGCTCATCCTCGTTCATTGGTAGGTCCTCCAAATTACAAATTGCAAATCGCAAATTACAAATCTCCTTCTACTCTTCATAGTGGACCCAGTGTTTGGAGAAACGGAGCTGGAGCAGGGTCAATCCGAAAACGGCCAGGAAAAGGAACCAGCCAAGAGCCGAGGCGTAACCCATGTGGAGAAAACGAAAGGCGCTGTTGAACAAATGGTAGGCGTAGAAAAGGGTGGAATCGACCGGGCCGCCCTCCGTGATAATGAAAGCCTGGGTAAATATTTGGAGCGTCGCGATCAGTCCCATGATGAGATTGAAAAAGATGTAAGGCGACAGCAGCGGCAAGGTAATGTGGCGGAATTGTTGCCAGAGGTTGGCCCCATCGAGAGCGGCCGCCTCGTAATACGCCGGGCTGATCCCCTTGAGTCCGGCCAGCCAGATGATCATTCCGCCCCCGGCGCTCCAGAGCCCCATCAAAATCAGAGCCGGTTTGCTTAAATGTTCGTCCTGGAGCCAGTTTGGTCCGTGAAGGCCGACCGAGCCAAGGACGTGATTTAGCAACCCGACATTGGGATTGAGAATCCAGAGCCAGAGAAGACTCGATGCCACTACCGGAACAATGGAAGGCAGATAAAAAAATGTGCGCCACACCGCCACCCCGCGGATCTCGACATTGAGCAGGATGGCGATCCCCAGACTGAGAGCCATCCCCAGGGGGATGCCGATGATCATGAACGCCGTGTTCCAGATCGATTTCCAAAAGAGAGCGTCGCGCGTGAACATCCACCGGTAATTGTCCAGCCCGACGAAACGCGCCGGATTGAGAATGTCGTAATCGCAAAAGCTGATGATAATGGAAAAAAGAATCGGCCCGCCGGTGAAAACGATGAACCCGATCAGCCAGGGGGACGCGCACAGCCAGCCCCCGCGCCGCTCCGAACGAAAATAACGGCTCCGGGTTTTCTGCCGGTCGAACCCGATGATCGCCCCGGCCGCGATGACGATAATTCCAGCGTAGATCCACAAGAAATATTTCCAGGGAACAATCGGGCCCCGGGGCGGGCTCAACACCCGGTCGAGCTGGCGCTGCACGACCCGTTGGCTTTCCGCCAGCGCGGCCCGGGGCGACATCTTGTGAAAAATGGCGTTCTCGGTTGCCCGCCTCTGCTCGTTGAAGAGAAGCTGCCCAATCGGCGTCACCGGACGAATCGGAGAAACATCGAGGAGATGATTCAACAGCCTGGCCCCGTCCCGGATCTTTGGCTGAATCGCGGGATTATTGGCGATGTAATTGTCGAACAGCCATTCGTTGATTTTTCGATTCGAGTTTTGCTTCGGCACATAGACTCGCCCAATGCTTTGCAACCGGGTCCGTTCGCTGTCGCCGATAATCTCGATTGCCCGCCGGCTGCTCAGGAAGCGCAATAACTGCCAGGCGCCCTCCTTGTGCGGCGCCGTGGAAGGAATGGCGTAGCACCAGCCGCTGACCCAGCTGATCGGCCGTCGTCCCTGGGCCAGAGCCGAGGCCGGCATCGGCGGCGGCGCCAGGGCGTAGTCTAAATCGCGGCCGAATTGGGCCAGGCTCTCTGGGAAACACCAGTAGCCGTCGATCTTCATCGCCACCTTTCCCTGCACAAACAGATCGAGCGCCCCCGGGGCGATGCTTAACTGGCCGGCTTGCGATCCGCCTTGAAACGCATAAACCGCTTCCGCTCCGCCGACCCGATCGTAAACGCGCGTCATCCACTGGAGCGCCTGCACCACCGGCGGTGAATCCAGGGTGCAGGTCCGCCGGTCGGCGCTGAGAAATTCGCCGTCGTTCATCCAGCTGTAAAGATAGAGCCAGGCATTGCCGAAGTTAGGCGCAAAACCGAGTTGGGTGATCCGCCCCCGCGCGTCGCGTTCGGTTAGCTTGACCGCCATCTCCTCGAGTTCCGCCCACGTGCGCGGCGGTTGCGCTTCACCCGCCGCATCCACATATCCCCCGCGCTTGAGCAGATCTTTGTTGTAAAAAAGCGCTCGATCGTCGACGTCGGCCGGGACGGCGTAAATGCCGCGCTCCCGCGTCACCGGGTCTTCGTAGACGACTTCTTCCCAGCACGACTTGTAAAAATTTTCCGGATGAATTGCCGCCGGATCGTTGCTCGAGGCGTCGCGGGCGACGAAATCGTCGAGCTTGGCGAAGGCGCCTCTGGCGGCCCATTCGCTTACCGCATAACGATCGAACCGGATCAGGTCCGGCGGCCTGCCTCCGGCGACGCTGACCAGGAAGCGGGTCGGATCCGAGGTTTGATCTCGTGACGCGTTTTGCCCGGTGACGATCCGGTAGATCGGATGGGAAGGATCGCGCCTGTGGGCGGCCCGGCTTTCCGTCTCGAAGATCCGAAAAGCATCGTTCATGGCAGCCGCTTCCACCCCGGCCTCGCCGAGATAGGAAATTTCGACTACCCCGGGCTCGTTAGGCCCGATGGATCGGCTGGGAGAGAGAAACCAAAGCGCAATTCCAAGGGCGATCGCCAGGGCAAAGAATTTCCAGGCTCTCAAAATGTTTTTTGATCTCTTGTAGGCGTTTCGGTGAAATCTTTTGTAGGGCGTTTCTGTGAAACGCCATCGAGAATGCCATGCGTCCGCCGCGGCGAACGTCATTTGGTGCGATCGGCGTCTGACACAGACGCCCTACAATTTCCCGCAGCCGGAAAGCGCGCAAGAATAAAAGTAGAAGCGGCGTCCTCGCCGCTTTTGCCGGGGAGCGCGGGCATGTTGCCCGCTGTTTTTGGCATTCTGCCAAAAACCTCTTCTGCAGTTTATCGCAAGAATGTTTCGGCAAACAGGCTCGCCCGCCGGGGGAAGCTGCCCCTCCTTGCCGGCAGAATAGGTTAGCATCTTTGCCGGCTACGTGTTTATTTTTGGTCCCAGATGGAAATTACGCCGCTGGGAGATTCCGCGCTCATTCTTCATGTCCGGGAGAACTTCGAGGACGCCCCGGATGAAACTCTGGATGAAGTCCTCGGTTATTTTGATTTTTTGCGGCGGGCAAATCTGCCGGCCGTCACCGAAGTGGCGTCGGCCTACACCACCATTGCCATCTTTTACGATCCGGCCGAGGCGGTGACGGCCGGAGCGGATCCGAACAACATCTATGAGTGGATGGGCGGGTTAGTCCAGACCACCATCGCCAATGGCCAGGTTCGGCTGAAGCGCGTCACGTCCAGTCCGATCGAAATTCCGGTCTGTTACGACGACAAGTTTGCCCTGGATCTCGACGACGTGACGCGATGCGTCGGCCTTTCTCCCCAGGCCGTGATCGACCGGCATACCCAGGCGGTATATCGAGTAAGTTGTCTTGGGTTCACTCCCGGTTTTCCTTACCTCAGCGGTTTGCCCCGCGAATTGGCCACCCCGCGCCGGCCTGTTCCGCGAAAAGAAGTGCCCGCCGGATCGGTCGGGATCGGCGGCAGTCAAACCGGCATTTATCCGATGCGGTCTCCCGGGGGCTGGAATGTTATCGGACGCACGCCCATGCGCTTGTTTAACCCAAAGAAAAATCCGCCGGCGCTTCTCTGCCCGGGCGATTACGTGCGCTTCCACTCCATTTCCCGGGAACAATTTGAATCCTGGAAACGTTGAACTGAATACCGCCCGGTGAACCACCAAAGCCCATGCGATTGACTATCCGGCATGCCGGATTTCTCACGTCGGTCCAGGATCTCGGCCGAAACGGCTTCCGCAGATTCGGCGTGTCTGTTGGCGGCGCGCTCGATCTTCATGCATTGCGCGTCGCCAATCTTCTGGTTGAAAACAACGAAACGGCTGCCGGCTTGGAGATCACCCTGGGTGGTTTCCGATCTGCGTTTGACGATCGACGGTTGGTGGCCTGGTGCGGCGGCGGATTTGATGTGCGCATTGGAACCACCCAGTTGCCCCCTGGCCGCGCCGGCCTGATTCAGCCCGGTGAAGAACTGATTGTGAATCCGCCCAGGACCGGCTGCCGCGCCTGGCTCGCCATTTCAGGCGGGATCGATGTCGCTCCGGTTCTGGAAAGTCGCTCCACCGATTTACGGGCCGAGTTCGGCGGGCTCGATGGCCGTGCTCTTCGCGATGGCGATGTTATACCGCTCGGCATCGAAACAAACGCCGCCCAGATCATCGCCGAGCTCCTGGCTAACGGCAGGATTTCCCCGTGGAGCGCGTCCGCCGATTGGACAACGACTGCAAGAGAGGAACCGGTATTGCGATTTATTCGCGGCACGAATTGGAATTGTTTCAATCCCACTGCGCATCATGCCCTGGTCGGCCAGGCATTCACCGTGTCGCCGGACTCGAACCGGATGGGGGCCCGGCTCGATGGTTCGCCGCTCTGGCGCAATGATATTGGCGATTCCATTTCCGAAGCGGTTGTGCCCGGAACGCTTCAGGTTCCATCAAAGGGAAAGCCGATCCTTCTTCTGGGCGATTGCCAAACCATCGGCGGTTATCCCAAAATCGCGCAGATAATCACAGTTGATCTCCCGATTGCCGCCCAGCTGCGGGCCGCGGACCGGGTCCGATTTTCCGAGGTCTCAATGGCGGAAGCGCACCGGCTTTTGTTTTGTCGGGAACGCGATCTGGGATTGTTTCGTGTCGGACTGGAGACACGCGCAGCATGAATCTCACCGTTGATCTCAACGCTGATCTTGGCGAGGGCGTTGGCAGCGATCCCGAACTGCTCCGGCTGGTTAGTTCCGCCAGCATCGCCTGTGGTTTTCACGCCGGTGACGCCAACAGCATGCGGGACGCGATTGCGGCAGCAATGCACTTTGGCGTTGCGGTTGGCGCGCATCCGAGCCTGTACGATCGGGAGAACTTTGGCCGGAAAGAGTTGCCGGTGACTCCGGAACAGGTTTTTGACCTGATTGTCTATCAGGTTGGCGTTTTCGAGGCCATTGCCGACGGGGTTGGCGCACACCCCAACCACGTAAAACCGCACGGTGCTCTATATAATATGGCGGTGCGCGACCGGGAGCTTGCCGATGCCGTGGTCCGGGGAGTGATCGCGGTGGATTCCTCCTTGCTCCTGTTCGCTCCCGGCAATAGCGCCCTCGCCCAGGCGGCTGCGCCCCGAAAGCTGAAGATCGTGCCGGAAGTGTTCGCCGACCGCAACTACCTCGGGAACGGCTCGCTGGTCCCGCGGACCCGGCCCGACGCTTTGCTCCACGATCCTAAAGAAGCAGCCGCGCGGGTCTTGCGGATGCTGCGCGAAGGCAAGGTCCGCGCTGTTGACGGAACCGATGTTAACGTTCGGGCGGAAACAATTTGCATTCACGGCGACACGCCCGAGGCGGTGGAATTCGCCCGCGCCTTGCGTTCCGCGCTGGAAAACGAAGGCGTAAAAATCTCCGCCCCAGGTAGCGGCGATTGACCCCAATCGCCATCAACGAGCTGAGAAATAATTTACCGAAAGCTTATGATCCCCCGAGGTAGCGGCGATTGACCCCAATCGCCATCAACGAGCTGAGAAATAATTTACCGAAAGCTTATGATCCCCCGAGGTAGCGGCGATTGACCCCAATCGCCACCAACGAGCTGAGAAATAATTTACCGAAAGCTTATGATCCCCCGAGGTAGCGGCGATTGACCCCAATCGCCATCAACGAGCTGAGAAATAATTTACCGAAAGCTTATGATCCCCGAGGTAGCGGCGATTGACCCCAATCGCCATCAACGAGCTGAGAAATAATTTACCGAAAGCTTATGATCCCCCGAGGTAGCGGCGATTGACCCCAATCGCCATCAACGAGCTGAGAAATAATTTACCGAAAGTTTATGATCCCCGAGGTAGCGGCGATTGACCCCAATCGCCATCAACGAGCTGAGAAATAATTTACCGAAAGCTTATGATCCCCCGAGGTAGCGGCGATTGACCCCAATCGCCATCAACGAGCGATGCCCCGAAACCATTTCACAAGAAAGCCCCTAAACCACGGGGCGCACTTCGACGGCCGGTTTGGGGCCACATATTTTCTGACCGTCTGTTGCATCGAGCGACACAATAACCAGCTTTGTCACACCGACATTGCCCGCAAACTTTTCGAGACAGCTGCAATCTACGACCGGCGCCAAGTCTGGCGCGTGGTCGTGTTTCTGTTGATGCCCGATCACTGGCACGCGCTCGTTTCCATTAGTGGAGATGTATCACTCTCAACCGTGGTGAAGAATTTCAAACGAGCCGCATCACGATTCACCGGAGTCAAATGGCAGCGCAATTTTTTCGATCATCGACTGCGAAATGATGAAAGCCTTGAAGAAAAAGCGGCATACATCCGTGGAAATCCCGTCAGGGCCGGATTGGTCCGTAGCGAAGAAGATTGGCCACATCTGCTGGACCGTACTGCGCTCGATGGATGGCGGTTCGGTGAACCGCCGCTACCTCATTGAGACCCACAACGCCGACACGCCAACCTCACCTCATGGCCCCCAATAACACCGGACTCCAGCGCGGCCTTGGTCTTCTCGACGCCACCATGATTGTCATGGGCTCGATGATCGGTTCCGGGATCTTCATTACCTCGGCCGAATCGGCCCGTCTGATCGGCGCCCCCGGCTGGTTGCTCTTGGCTTGGGCAGTTGCCGGCTTAATGACAATCACCGGCGCGCTTTGCTGCTCGGAATTGGCCACGATGATGCCCCGCGCCGGCGGCGTTTATGTTTTTCTCAGAAATGCCTACGGACCGTCGCTCGGTTTTCTCTACGGGTGGACCCTTTTCCTCGTCATTCAGACGGGAACGATCGCCGCCGTCGCAATTGCCTTCGCCAAGTTTCTCGGCGTGTTTGTTCCCGCGGTTAATTCAAATAACTATCTGGTGCCACCGCTGGGGATCGGCAGCCACTACGCCATCAGCCTTTCCACCGAACAACTGGTGGCTATCGCGCTGGTGGCGCTGCTTACCTGGACCAACACTCGCGGACTGGAAGTCGGCAAGATTGTTCAGAACACATTTACCCTGGCCAAGACCGCGGCCCTGGCGGGTGTCGTTGTGGTCGGTCTTATTTGGGGATGGAATGCAACCAGCGCCGCGCGTTCCTCGGCCTGGTGGGATTCCTGGGCTAATGGCTGGAGCCCGCAAGTCGCGCAGCCCGGTTTCGCCATTGCGGGCGGCCTGGCCCTGGCCCTTTTGTTCGGCAAAGCGATGGTCGGTCCGCTCTTCGCCCAAACCGCCTGGACTAACGTGACTTTCGTCGGCAGTGAAGTCCGAGAACCGGGAAAAAATCTTGCCCGGTCGCTGCTTTGGGGCTGCGGGATCGTGGTGATCCTTTATGTCCTGGCCAATCTCGCTTACGTCGCGGTTCTCTCGTTATCGGGACTTCAGCACGCGCCCCAAAACCGGGTCGCGGTGGCAATGATACAGGCCGTCTTTGGATATCCTGGCGCGATGGCGATGGCCGCGGCGATTATGGTTTCAACCTTCGGATGCAACAACGGACTCATTCTGGCAGGCGCGCGTGTTTATTACGCAATGGCGCGTGACCGTTTATTTTTTCGGCGCATTGCCACCACCAATGCCTTTCACGTTCCCGCCGCCGCTCTGGTCGCGCAAGGAATCTGGACGGCATGTTTGACTTTACCCCGGACAGTGACAACCAATCCGGCGACCGGCGCCATGGGTTATGGAAACGTTTATACCCAGTTGCTCGAATACATCGTTTCGGCAGACCTGCTTTTTTACTTGCTCCTCGTCACCGCGGTCATTGTGTTGCGAAAAAAAACGCCGGCAGCCGATCGGCCATATCGAACCTGGGGTTATCCGTTCGTCCCGGTCGTGTCCATTTTTCTCTCCGGTTTGTTGATTATCGATCTCGCCTGGCTCGCGCCAGCCACGTCCGGTATCGGAATATTGATCGTGCTGACCGGCGTCCCGATCTACTTTTTCTGGCGGCGCGCCCAATAGTAGAAGCGGCCTCCCGGCCGCTGATCCAAGCGCCCAAAGCGGCGAGGACGCCGCTTCTACTTGGGCCTCAACCTTTTCGCCCTTTCGCTTCCACCCGGTTGAATTTGCCGCCGGTTCGCCCGGACAGATTTATCAGCATCTGACGCTCGTCCGGCCGATCCTCCCCAGTCACATAGTAAATGGTGTGGATCTTTGCCGGTCTGTTCAACGTTTTCTCTCCATCCTCGGCCACCTTATAGATGTCTTCGGGACTGATCTTTTGCCCCGGATGAATAACGGAATCGCCGGTAGCGTTGCCATCGGTAATCAGATAAATGACGCCGCCCTCGGGCTTGAGCTTGAACGCGGCCTCCAGCGCGTAATCATGCCGCGTCCCGCCCGGCCGGCCGCGTTTCTTCGGCGCTTTATGGTAATCGAGCTGTTTCTGGATGTGATCAATCGCCGCTCGCTTGTTTTCGTCCGTGGCCGGGACCAACTCCGGTTTCCAACTGTAAGCGCCGCCCGAAAACCTGATGATGCCGAAATTGGTGTTCGGATTCAGGCCTTCAATCAGCTTGATCGCTTCGTCGCGCACCACCTGGAAATTCTGTTCCTTGCCGTGCCGGACAAGCTTCCGCGAATCGTAATCCGCGTCGCCGGTCCGGCCAAACATCGAGTCCGAAATATCGACCACGATTACTACATTCCTGCTGACGTCGCGGATGCCGAAAAAATTGATCGCCGCTCCCGTCCCGGTTCCGCCCACCGCTCCCATCGTTCCCGGGCGGGTTCCGAAACCGATCGCGTTTCCTGCCGCCGGCAGCATCGGCGCCGGGGCCGCTTCCTTGGGCCCGGGCAAAGAAGGCAGGGGCGGCAATTCTATTTTGGCTACACCCCTGGTCAGCACACGTTTGGGCACCGCTGCCGGCGCCGTCTTCGTTCGCTCTTGCAGTTGAACGCGATGCTGCAATGCGCGCTCGGCCGGGTTAGGAGATTTCGGCCCCGCCGCAAACGTCAATTTTCGCGCGCCCGAATAGCGTGAGACGACGAAATAAGTAGCTCCGAGCACGAACAGAAGATGAAAGCCAACGCTGATCAACAGAAACAGCCGGGTCTTCCACCAGGGACGCGGCTTGCTTGGAGTAACCGTTCCCGACACAATTTCCGTCTCCGCCAGCATGATCGTACCTTAGCGGCATATCCCCGCTCTTCGCCAGCAGAAGTAGAAGCGGCCTTTGCCGCCCCTATTCCGTCTTATTGATACGACCAGAGTCAGCCCCGTTTTTGAGTCTTGCATATCGAGCCAAGTTTTGGACGAATAGGCCGGACAGCGACGACAACCCCCAATGGCAAAGAAAACTAAAGCGCGGATTCTGCACGTTGACGACAACCAGGATACGCGGCTGCTTATGGCCGCTGTTTTGGGCGATGCCCAATACGGGGTGATGACCGCGGGAACCATAGCCGAAGCATTGCAGTTGGCCCAGGAAATTGAATTCGACCTGTTCATTCTCGACATCCGCCTGGATGACGGCAGCGGCATCGATCTTTGTCAAAAATTGAGAAAACTTCAACCGGATGTGGGCGTCCTCTACTATTCCGCTTATGCCGGTGATGAAGAACAGCAAAAAGCGCTGTCGATTTGTGGCGACGCCTATTTGCGAAAGCCGGTTGGAATTGCCGATCTGGAGGAGGCGGTCGCAAATCTTTTGGCGAAAAAGGGAATCGGCGTCGATCCCGGTCCCGACGAGCAACAAGGAACGGCGGCCCCCCAGCCGCCGTAAGCAGGGAGCGCGGGCATGTTGCCCGCTGCGTCCGGCATGTTGCCGGGCGCTCTTTAGTAGCGCGCAGCGGTTCGAGGCCACACTGCGCGTCCCGATCAATCTCAGGTAGGGACGCACCTCCGGGGCGTCCGGGTATATTTCAGCGACGTTTTTTTCGGGGTAAGTTTTTGCGTTTGGTTTTGGCAAATTTGCGCAATTCCTTTTTGCTCATCGATTTCGCCATTTGCTTCGATGCGCCGCGAAGCGAGCTCTTTGATTTTTTCCCGCGTTTAGCGGCCAAGGCTGCGCCGGCAGCCATCTGCTGCTTCTTGGATTTTGCAGGCATACTAAGTCTACGCGCTCGATCGCAGGCGCGGATGTCTTGGAATCCAGGGTACAGGTAGGCATGGGTACAGCTAGGCGTAGGTACAGGTAGGGACATCTCTCCGAGATGTCCGCTCAGGGTTGGCTCGCGATTTGAGAAAGGCGCGTTGTGACCCGTTAGCCCCGTCAACCCGAATCTGCCCGATCCCTCGCTCCGCTCGGGATGACTGAAGCGGTGCCACATCGCTGTCATTCCGAGCGGAGCGAGGAATCGGGCGTAATAGGTTTTAAAAAAAGGTGAAAGCCATTCCTTATCGGTTTGAGGTTAAAAACTTCGTTAGAAAGGTTTGTTCAGGCGGCAGCGGCATCAACTGGCGGTCGCGACCGATGGGCGGTTAGGGCGCGAAAGATCCGCAATTTGCCGATGTCGTACTTGCCGCCGAGATGCGCGCTGACGTCAGTCAGCGTCCCGCCGCTTATCTGCCGGAAGGCGGTTGCAATTTCGGTTTCTTGCGACGGCGTGAAAAAACGGTCGTGCTCGACAATTTTGCCGCATTCGATCGCGGCAACCAGATGCCCATAAATCGTGGTGGGCACGAACCCGCGGGCCCGGGCAATGTGTCCGACTGATTCGCCCTGCCGAAATCGGCGCAGCGTTTCCGCCTGGCTGTCGTTCAATCCGGAAGGGCGCCGCGGAGCCCGGGACCCGGACGCACCGGCGAAATTTACGGTGCCGCTATCGAATTCCTGGCGAGGATTGGTCCGCAGGTACTCCTCGATCTGCTTCAGAAAGGGCTCGGCGAAATCTTTCAATTTCTGTTCGCCCACACCGGCAATCCGCCGAAAGTTGCCGGCCGTTGTCGGATAAGCGCGGGCCATTTCCCGCAGGGAGACGTCGGAAAAAATAACGTAGGCCGGCACGTCCCGTTCGTCGGCGAGCCGGCGGCGAAGCAGCCGTAAATGTTCGAATAAAACTTCATCGCACTCAATCGCGCCGGCCTGAGCCTTATCACTCCTCGCGGCAACGTCCACCGGTTTGGTCAGGGTAACGGGTGTCCGATTCCGCAGCGCATCCCAACCTGCGGCGGTCAGGCTCAGGGTCGCGAACTTGCCGGGCGCGCATTCCATAAAGCCCAGGCGCAGCAGCTCCCGCCCAATCGCCTGCCAGGCGTCGCGTTTGAGATCGCGGCCGATCCCGTAGGTGGACAACTCGTTATGCCCCCGCTGCCGGATCGCTTGCGTATCCGCGCCGGTAAGCACTTCGACCACATGATTCAATCCAAAACCGAACCCGTTCTTCTGATGGATCCGTTGAACGCAGGAGAGAAGTTTTTGGGCCGCCACCGTCCCGTCAAACGTCTCGCGTGGAGCGAGACAATTGTCGCAACCGTTGCAGGACGGCCGGACCTGCGCTTCGCCGAAATAGGCCAGTAGCGTTGCCCGGCGGCAGTCGCGGGTCTCGGCGTAGTGCACCATTTGTCGAAGCTGTTCCCGGGCGATGCGCGCTTCGCCCTCGCTTTTCTCTTCGATAAAATGGATCTGCTTGGCAACATCGCTCGCGCTGAAGAGCAGCACGCATTCGCTCGGTAATCCATCGCGGCCCGCCCGTCCTGTCTCCTGATAATAGCTCTCCAGATTTTTCGGCAAATCGTAATGGATCACAAAACGGACGTTTGGTTTGTTGATTCCCATCCCGAACGCGATCGTGGCGGTGACCACCCGCACGCTGTCGCGCAGAAATAAGTCCTGGTTCTTTGTGCGCGTGGCCGGCGTCAGACCGGCATGATACGGTTTGGCGCTAACCCCATCCTCGTTCAGCCGCGCCGCCAGCGAGTCCGCGCTCTTCCTGCTCGCGCAATAAACAATGCCGCTCTCATTCGGACGGCTCCGGACAAATGCGAGCAATTGTTCGTAAGGCGCCGATTTCGGGACCACCCGATAATTGAGATTCGGCCGGTTAAAGCTGGCCACGTAACATCGCGGCTCACGCAGTTTTAGCTGCTTGACGATGTCCAACCGGACCCGTTCGGTTGCCGTCGCCGTTAACGCCATCACCGGCACATCCGGAAAGTGGGCCCGAAGTTTTTTCAATTCCCGGTATTCCGGGCGGAAATCGTGCCCCCATTCGCTGATACAATGGGCTTCGTCAATCGCGATTTGGACGATATTCCAATTGAGCGCGGGTTCCAGGAAGGAATCGAGCATCAAACGCTCCGGCGCCACATACAGCAGCCGG
The DNA here is from genome assembly GCA_963728975.1 of uncultured Verrucomicrobiae bacterium. GTDB lineage: Bacteria > Verrucomicrobiota > Verrucomicrobiia > Chthoniobacterales > UBA10450 > DATFCK01. The sequence continues at coordinate 22,305 of CAVSMF010000005.1, read as the reverse complement.
TACTGGCCGCGATGAAGCCCACGCCAGCGCGCGGTGGATTCCGCCTTGTCCAATGCCGAGTTAAGAAATGTCGCCGCTATGCCGCTGGTTTGGAGCGCGTCCACCTGATCTTTCATCAAAGAAATCAGGGGCGACACCACGATGGTGAGGCCGTCGCGCATCAGCGCGGGCAATTGAAAACAAAGCGATTTTCCGCCACCGGTCGGCATCAGAACAAAAAGATCACGGCCGGCCAGAGCGTCACTGATGATCTCGCGTTGCAACGGCCGAAACTCGGAATATCCGAAATGCTGTTTCAGAGTGCCGGCCAAATCCATCGTAGTCATTTCTACTCGGTGTTCACTCCTCGAATCAAGCGCAACCTAGAAGCGACGTCCCGTCGCTTTTAACCCACAGACGCATGGGGAACGTCCGCTAAACACGCCAAAAGCGCGAAAACATGTAGCAACCGGCCTGTGGCCGGTTCGTCTCGCGGCAGGACACACCGATCAGGTAGGCACCTCTCTCCCAGAGGTCCGGGGGATCGTTTCCCGCTTATTACCCCGCACCTTTCGGTGGCAGAATCTCGATTCCGTATTTGGGCGCAGCTGCGACTATTTTTTCGATTTCCTTCTGGTCCACCGGAATCGCCGGGGAATCGAACGACGGAACCGGTTGAGCGAATTCGTTAATAAAACGCTCAAAGCCCGGCGGCGCCACAAAAGCCAGCATCCGGGCTGCGGTCCGGCCATTGTTCCTGAAGAAATGAGGAATACCGCGCGGCCCCTGGATAAAGGTCCCGGGCTTGGCAACGATTGTTTCATTCCCAATCTGAAACGTGACCTCGCCTTCCAACACAAAGAATGATTCGTCTTCCCTGGAATGAACGTGCGGCGGCGGGCCGTTGTTTGGCGAAACCCGAATTTCGGAAAGCGCGTAAACACCGCCCGTCTGATCGCCGCTCGCGAGCACACGATAAATGTCGCCCGCTGCTGAAAAGGCCGCGCCCTGGCCGGGCTTCACATGAATGACAGTCGCATTATCTGGCATAATTTACCGGGAAGAGCTTGGTTTATGGTTTAGCTCGTGTTTTTTGGCGCGGCTTTCCAATGAAATGGAGGTGATTGACCTTCGTCCCGGCGAAATACTTTCCGGGCATTGTTCCAACGCGCCATTGTCCCGCCATAGCAAACGCAATCTGTTAATGTCAACCCTTTCAGAGTTGACGCTGGAATGAATCCTGAAAAAGTCCCGCCTGCGTCTGAAGGCGTCGGCGTCGCAGCAGCCGTCAGGCCAGGTTGCGAAAAATACTCATAAAAATCGGTTGAACGCGTTCGCGCCTGCGCGGCCAAGCCCTGTCTAACTGGGTGACAATTAAATAAGGAGTAACAAAAATATGCATAGCATCGCTCTCTCACTTCCAGAAGCCCCGTGGGTCTTATGGCTCGGAGGTCTTGCCATTGTGTTGTTGTTGTTCTGCCTTCCGCGTTTGCTCGGAATTGTTTACATTCCGCATACCCAGGTCGGCATTATCGAAAAAATCTGGAGCAGCAAAGGTTCGCTCCGCGAGGGCCAGATCATTGCCCGTAATGCCGAGGCCGGTTTTCAGGCCAGATTCTTGCGGGGCGGTATTCATTTCGGTCTGTATCCGTGGCAATACCGCATTCATAAGGAACCGCTCGTTGTCGTGGGCGAAGGAAAAATGGCTTACCTTTATGCCCGGGACGGTGTTCCGCTCGAGCCGATCCAAACCCTCGGCCGCAACGTGGATTCCAATCACTTCCAGGACGCGGTCCGCTTCCTCGAAGGGCACGGCCAACGAGGACGGCAGCGCGGGATTCTGCGCGAAGGCGTTTATGCCATTAACCTGGCCCTGTTCGTTGTCATTACCGAGGAACGCGTTTTCTCGGGGCCGGTGCGCGAATCAGCCGATCGTTACGAATCGTGGAAGGCGCAGCTCGCTTCCCTGCGCGCGTTTGATCCGGTGGTCATTGGATCTGGCGGTGTAAACCATTTCCAGGCCAGCATCGCCGACGCAACCGCGAGTGAAGCCGGCTCGCCCCCTTCGCTGGCTGAGAAAATGCCCGAGTTCAATCCAAATGTCGATACCATTGGCGTGGTAAGCATTCAGGACGGGCCGACGATTGGCTCCGGTGAAATCATTGCTCCCGAAGTCAAGGCGGTCGCTGGAAGAGATCACAATTATTTCCAGGATCCTGAAGCGTTCCTCCAGCTCGGAGGAAAGCGTGGCAAACAGTTGCAGGTCCTGACCGACGGCACGTTCTTCATTAATCGCTGGTTTGGCACGGTTGAGATCAAGGCCAAAACCCTGATCCCGATTGGCTATGTGGGCGTGGTTGTTTCTTATCATGGCGCCGCCGGAAACGACACCACCGGTGAATCGTTCCGTTATGGCGAACAAGTGGAGACCGGCCAGCGAGGTGTCTGGCGTTCCGCGCTCGCTCCCGGCAAATACGCCCTGAATCCGTACGCGGTGAAAGTGGAGCTGGTGCCGACGATCAACTTCGTCCTCCGCTGGATCAGCGGCCAAACCGAGGCCCATCATTATGACGAGGACCTCACCAGCATCGATCTAATCACGGCCGACGGTTATGAACCGCGTCTGCCGCTGTCGTTAGTTTTGCATATCGACTATCAGAAAGCGCCGTCGGTAGTGCAGCGGTTCGGCGATGTGAAGCGCCTGATTACCCAGACGCTCGATCCGATCCTGACCGCTTACTTCCGCGACGTCGCCCAGACATCGCACATGCTCGACTTACTGACCAAGCGTGAAGAAATCCAGAGACGCGCTACGGAAGAACTGGGCGAACGCTTCCAGCGTTACGACATCAATGTGGTCGCGGTTTTGATTGGCCGGCCGGAATCGAGAGATGTCCCCGCCGCAGGACATGCCGACCCGATTGACATGTTGTTTGACCAGCTGCGGATGCGGCGGTTGGCGGACGAACAGCGCGCCACTTATGCGAAGCAAGAAGAGGCCGCCCGGCAACAGGTCGCGCTGAACCAGGCAAAGGCGAAGGCGGAACGCCAAACTGAGCTGACCCAGAGCGCGATTGCTGTCGAGATCGCCGCCAATCGGGGCCAGGCCCAGTTCGCGGAAGCGGAACAGCTGGCCAAGAAGCAGGTGACGCTGGCCGAAGGTGAAGCGCGATCCAAAGAGCTGATTGGCAAAGGCGAATCTTCGCGGATCGCGCAGGTCGGCCTGGCCGAGGCGGCGGTCACATTGCAAAAGGTCGGCGCTTATCGCGACCCGCGGCTCTATGCCCTGAATGTTTTCGCGGATCAATTCTCCAAGAGCGTTCAGCCGCTGGTGCCGGCGCGATTGTTCATCAGCAACGCCGGAGGCAAACCGGGCGAAGGCCCAGGGCAGGGAAGCGGAAGCGTTCTCGAGACTCTGCTCAGTCTGATTTTGAGCGAGAAGGCCGGCATCAACCTCCAGGAAAATGCCGCCAGCTCGAAGCCGCTGGAGGATTTTATCCGGCAATTCACCCGCCCGGGCTCTGCCGGGAACGGCGACCCGCTTAAAAAGGAGGCCGCCACCTCGGGTGTTGGCGGCGGTGGTTCAACCAGACGCCAAGGCGATTGAGGTCGATCGCCGCTAATCAATGCACCCAGTCATTTTAATATGGTATGCCCATTTGGGCGTGGCATGTGGAGAATTCCTTCCCACGCTTAGGAACGTCCGAATACCCCGCGCCAGACGAAGTTAAAGAAAGCACAATCATGAAAGCAATCTTATCCCTCTTCTGCACGGCCCTTCTCCTGATCGGCCCTGCCTACGCCCAGACCTCCACCGTCAATCCCAAAGTCGGCGCCGAGATGACCGGTACTATTAAAGATTACACGCCTGGCAAGGTGCTGATTCTCCAGACGCTCCCGCCTAATCCGCCGACCCAGTTCAAGCTCGGCCCGAACATCACCTACGCCGATCCCGACGGAAAAACGATCGCAGCTATCGGCCTGACCACCAATCGAAAAGTCCGCGTCCACTATACCAGGATTGGCGGCGATAACGTGGCGGATAAAGTCACGTTAATTGGCAATTAGAAGATCCAAACCAGAGTGGAACTACACAGGATTGGATGGAATTAGGAGCGTTTAATGATGTTCCACTTTGATAATTACGTTTGGTTTAACCCCCGCCATCGCGGGGAGAACATGATTCAAGACCTGTTCCGCAGTCATCCGAAAGGTTCGGCCCCGCGCGCTGACTTTTAACCAACCGGCCTTGTCTCGGTAATAACGCTCCGTGAAATTCTTGGTGCCGATTAAAATGATATAGCGGTCGTTGGTGAGTTTCATAGGGGTCGTAATCAGAGATCAAAAGTCAAAAGTCAGATGTCAAGAAGTCAGATGTCAGGGTGGAGGACAACGGCTACCGTGCCTGGTCGCGAACAGTTTCAAAGTTAGCACTCCCCGGACGCTTCCGGAGACGCATCGCCCGGTTAGGGCCTCAGCGGGTCTCACGTCGGATTCACTACGGCGGACGCTCCACCGTTCTTGGCCAGCACCGCGTCGACGTCCAAGACGAACCCAGGAGGGAAGCCAATATGTTTGGCCTCGCGCCACCAGCTATCGCCACCCGGCGTTCTGAGCAAGGTGCCCAAGAGTGCTCCACCTGTCGCTTCGAAAGTCCCCTTCGGAAAAATACCCCGCTGCGTTCTCTCCCAAATGTGGAAGGACGCCCAGGCGTTTTCCTGCAGCATCTGCTCCAGCCTCAGCTGATCCGCCGCATCCATGGCACGCTCTCCATGGAGCCCCGCGGTCATCAATTCGGCAATGTCGCGGTGTTTGGCGATCGCCATCCGGATCACCGTCCATTGCGCCATGGTGGAGTTGTGCTCGTTCCGTTGGAGCGCGCCGGTATTCTGCCTGATCTGTAGACCGACAAAGATCAACGATACAACCACGCCAACCGAAGCAACAATTTGCGCCAGATAAGATATTTGCTCGAACGACATAGGTTTTAACGTTGTGTGGATCGAACGAGACCAGGATCAGTTCACCCGCGAATACTTTCGGAGCTACGGCTGCGGGAAGCGAGCATAAATCGTAGTCTGCGGTCTGTAGTCATGTAGTCCAGCCCTGGGCGCGCACCGGTCCGCCGCAGGCGGATTGGCTGCTTTGCCTGGTTAGGCCGGAATGTCATCTACGCCTGCAAACCAGTTCCCCAGCTCCAATGGGTACGACCAGAGCGTCGACCCGATCATCTCGCATCGCTCGGTCGATCATCGCCTGCAATGCAGTCCGGTGGCTGATCGCGTTATCGGCGATCAAAATCCCGCCGGCCACCATCCGTGGCACCACCAGATCGTAGCAACGTTCATAAATCTCCTTCTCGCCGTCCAAAAAACAAAACGCGACGTTTTCACATTTTGGCAAGTGCTTTAGCGCATCGCCATGTACCAGCTCGACCACGTCCGATATTCCAGAAGAATCGATTGTCTCGCGGGCAAGCTGAACTTTCTCCTCCAAAAGCTCAAAACTTGTCATTTTCCGGCCAACCTCTCGACAAGCCAATGATAACCACATTGCGGAATAGCCGGCACTAGTCCCAATTTCAACGTAACGCCCGCTCGGAGCAGTAGCCGCCAAAACAGCAATGAACCGACCAACCTCAGGTGAAACCTGGCGCAGTCGCTTGCTGTGGGGCGTGCCGTCCGCCCGGTCTCGCGCATCTATCTCCTCGAGCGTCCGCATCCGCGCCAGGAGTGATTGCGGTATGTCGTGAAACATGGTGAGGAGCCTGACGAGAATGGAATGGACTGGCCAGCCACGAGATAGATGGGTAGCCTGGTGAGTAAGTGAATGGATTGGCGAATCGTTAAGATCAGTTCACTCGCGAAGTGGTTAGATGCCGGGCTTGCCACGCGAACAGCGCCCCCAACCCAAATGTCGCTACTCCGGAAGTGATGGATCTCGGCAGGAATGTCTTACTGTAGCTGGGTATCATCCCGGGATAAACGAAAAGCTTAAGCGAGAGGTAGGCAGCACCCGCCCCCACAATGCCGCCCAGAAGTGAGGACACAATCCAATAACGAAACACACGGTCGCGCAGGCTGAAGTACAAGACGAAGAACACGGCTACTATCGAGAAACTGAAAATGAGCCCTCCATAGATGTAATAAAACAGGTACCCGATGTAATCGACGGCCGTGTAGATGCGTTTTGGATTGCGTGCGGCGAAGCGAACACCGCGATAGATGTAATCTCCGTAACCGATAATGAAACCGAAGATCGAACAAGAGAGACCCTCAAAACCACGCTCCGTATATCCGCGGATAACACTTCGCGAACCCGCGGGGGACGGCTGAAAATGACGCCAAACGCGAAACGAAGTGAACACAAGCGCGGCCAGGAGCAAGGCTGCAAACGCTAGCACGACCGCAAAGTTGCGAATTTCTTCCGGCGTGTCGAACCAGCCGTAGGAGTTGGTCTGCATCGTCTGGATGACATGTTGGGGGCGCGGTGGTTGTGTCACAGAACGGTGTTGCGGTAGGCGTCAATCAAAGCATGGGCTGCTGCTGGCAAGACTAAAGTACCGCCGGCCCGCCAACAAAAAGAAAGAGGCACTCCGACCAAAGTGTGAATCAGGATCAGAGCTGGGATCGCTGCTGCGAATGCCGGTGCGCTGGAAATGGGAAGTGTGGGTAAGTGCCAAATGCCCCATAGAGCGGAGACAAAAATCGCCGAAAACCAAGCCGAACCACTCTTCTCTCCATTGTTTTGAGCCCGATAAAGGTGTGAATCGAGACAACCTCGAAATGCCACCTCCTCCAGGGTGAAGGCCACGGTAAAGTAGAGCAAGAACTGCTTGAACAAAGGAACCAGCTTCGGCAGAGGGATCCCGATTGAGCCGTGTCGCGCTGCGGCACTGGCCGCCATGATGACGGTCCCCATGAATACAGCTGCGATGAAACTTGATAAACCGCGACGAGCGGCGCTCGCACGCTGCTCACGGAGCGCAAATGCCGCAAAGACTGCCCCGGCGCAGGCGCACAGAAGCCATAAAGCAACGATCCACAACTTCTTCGGTAATGCGAAGACCACCAGATCGTATCCAGGGGTCAGGATAAGAAGTGCCGCGATTCCAACTCCAGCCAAGCCAAAACGAAAAGACGCCGCGTCGCGAGCCCACAGACTTCGCAGTGGCTGGCGACGAATGAACAGCTGAAAGAGAATGACTAACGGAACTCCAAGTATTAAATAAAGATCGGCATCGAGGTGGAAGATCCAACCGGCAGCCATCCAGACGGCGACGAATGCTAGAACCTCGAAATATTTTCGTCCGGCGGGCACACGCATAGCAGTCTAACGAGAATGAGATTAGTTCACTCGCGAATGTTTTCGGAGCTTCGCCTTCCAGGAATACCGCGAGCTGGGAGGCCGCGGGATGGACGGGCAAGCCGCGAGGGTGGCGGAAACTGAGCGGGAGCGAAGGAATCAACGAGCATAAATCGTAGTCTTGCCGTCAGTAGTCATATAGTCTGCGCAGGCGCACAGCGGTCCGCCTCAGGCGGATTAGCTGCATCGTCTTATTGGATGCGCGTATCATCCTCGGAGCACCGCGTTGCAACCTAGATATAGCAGAAACAAAACAAAAAGGATTTGGATCCCCACCCAAAGCCTGAACTCTTTAGCCATCTGAAAAAGTAAACGCGCGACGGGTGGCGGTTCGCTCCAGCGTCTGGTTAGAACCGATTGTAGTAAACACTCAACGTGCTGTCCTAGATTTTGGTTCCATGAGCTTCTCTTCACACTGTTGGAACTGGGCGCGGTTCGATACCGTGCGCCAGCAATGAACGAGAGAAGCGGCAGGGATGGATGCCAATGGCCTGCTGGATAATCCTCGCTCCTTTCGCTTGCAACGCAGATAAAAATAGTCGCGGAAGATGTCCATATCGATCTCCAGGTTGTTCGAGAAACTGAGCGCGTAGATGGTCCTAAACATATACTCCTGCTCTGCTGTCGGGACTCGCAACTTGTCGAGTTGCTGGGTGCTGGCGAACCAGTCCAAACGCCACGCCTCACCCAGCGTGCCCTTCTGCGGGTTTTTCCTAAGCACTTCAATCATCTTCGGCTTGGATACGACTGATGCCGCGACGATATCGGAGATCTCCTGGCAACGCTCCGCTGCCAGCAGCGACAAGGCAGAGGCGAGAAGGCACAACAGCGAAGCAACGTGATGAATGCGCATAAGGTTCTAACGAGAACAAGGTGAGCGACGGCGGAAGAGAATACCGCGAGCTGGGCAGCCGCGGGATGGACGGTAAAGCCGCGAGGGTAGCGGTGATTGAGCAGGAGCGAATGAATCAACGCGCGTCAAGCGGGGTAGAATTGTGGAAGTCATCTCAAAAGTGGAGCGCACCGCGGTCCGCCAGCCCGCTCGCGAAAGCTTTCGCAGTTCGTTCCATCGGATGGTTAGATGCGGCCGCGGACGTGGCTCGCGGTAGAGAAGCCGCGCAACGAACTCCGCGCAGCAAAGGCGTGGCTGCACCGAAAGCGATCCATTCAAAGCCCTGGAAAAGAGGCAAGCAGAACAAATGGCTTGGCTCATTTAGCGTTAACGCGGGTGCCCAAAAGTGTAAATGACACGGAACCTCCATTGAGCGCTCCATTGACATCGTAGAAACGCGCGCTGCCGTCGCCGAAAATTGTGTCGCCCCTAACATCGACATTGAACGAGATCTCGCCTCGGCTTACGAACTTATGGGTAGTGCGGTCTGCCGTAACTTCTACGAATTTCCCGATCACTCGACCATTGTCGACTGACCACGCACCCATCCCGCTGCTGTCACTCGTATGCGCGTCGCCCGCATCGGGGTTGCTCTGCACCACGGTTCCGTCGGCGTGGAATATGAGCATGTGGTACTGGAACGGCGCCTCGGGCATCTTGACGAACCAGGCGCCGACAATCCCCTTGGCAGCGTCATCTTTGGTTGCGCGAGAACTGCATCCAGTCAGGACAAATACGCAGATCGTAATCGCCAGGGAAAAGCTGAGGCACGCGTTTCTTGCCATCTTTACACCCTTCCTCAGAATGACTGGAATGAAATCGCCATCTAACGAGAATAAGATGAGCCGCGCCGCCGGAACCGCGGCAGGCTCGGAGTGAAGGGTTGAACTGAAAATAAGCTCATAAGCTAGTGGGCGGCGTTGGCTCCATCGATTGGTTAGACCATCCTTTTCAGACCTTCAGGCACCATCGCTTCGATGCGGCCCGCCGCTTCCTGCGCTCCCCCGAATTGCCGCATTCGTTCCGCGACGTTTCGCGCCGCGTCCCGATACCGTTCCTCGTGCAACACTCGGTGCACCTTCTCCGCAAAATCAGCTAGATCGATTTGCTTTTCGCCATCCTCTCCATCGATGGGCAGCACGATTTCGCCCGCCCCCAAAGCCACTAGCCTTCGCGCGTTGCTTTCTCGTTCCGAAATGGTCGGAATGATAACCGCAGGCGTGCCCGCGGCGAGCGACTGCATCACCGAGCTGTGTCCCCCGTGGTGCACCATCAAGTCGCTGCGTTCGGCCATCGTGCGGCCGGGCACATAGGCGGCGTGATGGAAGTTGGAGGGCAGTGCACCAATTTCGGTCGGCATTTCCTGATAGCCGGTAGTAAGTACGACCTCGACGGGCGCGTCACCCAGCGCAGCAATTGCCGCGCGGACCACTACGATAGAGTCAATCGCTGTGGCCACCGGCGCATAGCGGGGATTCCCCGAATAGACCCATACGACCGGCTTAGCTGAGCCGAGGGAATCGATCTCGCTGGGCAACTGTGCATCCCCACGCTGCCACACGACGGGCCCGATATGCGTGACAGGCGCCGACGGCGAGACAGGATCGGTCTCCGGCGTACCGACGATGAGGGAGAGGTCCCCCGCCAACAGATCGACGCTGCGCGCAACCGGCGCGAGCCCGTATTCGCAAGCGATCTTGTTGATGAGCGGAGTGATGCTGGGCAGTCCGACGGGTCGCTCGCCCGCCCACCAGCGAAAGCCCTCGCTCTGCGGATGGAAATTTCCTTGCAGCACGGTAGCGAGCGGGAGATCGGCAATTCGCGTGGCCAGGCAGGCGAAGACTCCAAATGAATCAACGACCACGTCAGGTTTGAATTCCCGGATCACATCGAGGTGTAGTCTCGTGTTCGCGCGCACAAATTCTTCGTCGGCAAAAAGCCATCCGAAAAACTCTTCCACATCCCACGCTTGGCTCGCCTTCGCCAAATCAAAGGGCGGATCCGGAAGCGAACGCGAAGGCATCGGCCGGTTAGAGAGCCCCGCTTCTTCGATCAGGCGGGCCGGTGCGGGCGATGGGTTGAACACGGCAACATCGTGTCCACGATCAGCGAGAACGCGCGCAATCGGCACCAACCGCGTCGGCAAGCCAAGGTCGTTTGCCGGCAGCATCGTGAACAGGAATCTTGCCATCGGTCTATTCTTTATCGCGGCAGTCTAACGAGAATAAGATCAGCCACCGCTATCGTTGCAAACAATACGGCGGGAGTGCGTGAACGCGAAGACGCGAACCGCACTAGGAAGCCGGGCGCTGGATGAAATCCAGATGACAGCAAGGCTGGTTTGGAATGAATGTGCGTTAATCATCGAGAAAGTGAGGCCGTACGCGGTGAAGCGGTTGGCTCCATCGCTTGGTTAGGCTTTCCGTGATCCATGCTTTCAACCGCCGCGACTGCCGCTTGGACGGCGACTGGATCAAGTGTGAGTGAGATGTGGTCGATCCCCGGGAGAACTGTAACAGGAACATCTTTGCCAGCTGTCTTGAAAACGGCTGCAAACCGATCGGCGTACGACACGTCATCGTTTTGACCTACGAGTACCCGAAGGGGTTGCCTAACCGCTCGAATGTTTGCCTGGTAATCGCGCTCAGGCCTGAAGTTCTGCGCGAGGGCGAAGGAATATTGCGGGGTGAGCAAGGCTTTGTCCCTCTCGTCGACCGCGAATCTAACCACCGGCAGGTCGTCAAACGCGTGCACTCGAAACCCATTGAGCACGGCGATCGCGATGATGCGCGGAACCCCCACGGTAGCCCAGCCGCCGTTACCCGGACGCAACGTTGCTGCGTCCTGACTGATCCAAGGAGAAAGAAGAAGATAGTTGGAGAATAGTTCCTGACGTGGACTGCCCGCGAAGCGAAGCACAAATCCGCCGCCGGAAGAGAATCCGGCGAGCGTGGAGGGCTGAGCCAATTTGGTCGAATGGACAAAGTCTTCGAGGTCGTCCTCCAACTGTCCGATATAGGCGATGTGGCCTTTGGTGCCTGATTTGCCGTGTCCGCGGATGTCCAGCGTGTAAGCTGCATAGCCAGCGGCAGCAAATCCCCTGGCCATCAGGTGCATGCTGCTGCTACTCGCAGACGAGCCGTGCACGAGCACCACGCTGCCTTTGACCGCGCCATCTGCAGCCGGGTAGGCCCGAAAGGCGAGCTTAGTGCCATCGCGAGCCGTAACGTACCTCGCCTCCGGTAAATCGGAGAAATCCACGTTCTTGAAAGGGTCACTGATGCTCGACATTGGCGGCGGCGCCTTGCCTGGTCCGCCAAGTGCGATCGCGAGTCCAAGGGCCGCTACAAGAACTGCAACAACAATAAGGATGGTGATGAGAAGACGCTTCATGCGATGGGCCTAACGAGAATAAGATCAGATACGCCTTCCGAGAACACCGTGAGCTGGGAAGCCACGGGGTAGACGGTCAAGCCGTGAGGGTAACGGTAACGGAACGGGAGTGAAGGAATCAACGAGCATAAATCGTAGTCTGTGGTCTGTAGTCACGTAGTCCGCGCCCGGCGCACAGCGGGAAGGCGTTAGCTGCATCGTTTTGTTAGGCGGTACGCGTGATCCGGCCACGATAGACAATGTATACGATCACCTGACCAAGAACTAACCCAACAAAAGTGCTCCACCATATGGCGACGGTCCAACGGCCAATGGCACCTGCACCAGAAATCCCCAGGGAGGATCCAAGAGCGTACCCAAACACAGTAACTGTGGTCAAGAAGACTCCCTGAAGCGGGTCGCGCCCGAGAAATAGAGGAGTCCGTCCCCAAGAGGGCCGCTCCAGCGTCTCACGACGTGGAAAGCATACTAAGAGCACAACTCCCAACGGCATCGCAAGCAGAAGTGAGAGGCAAAGATACTGATCCGGGTTGGTACCACGTAGGTTTTCCGGCGAAATCTCATTGTAGCCGGTCCAAAAGGCAACTACAACCAGGACTGTGTTAACGAGTCCCCAGATACTTTTCGTGGTGCGCGTGCTCATCGCCTAACGAGAACAAGATGAGCCACCACTGGCGAGAGCGCGCGGGGCAGCGGGATGTGAGATTGGAGTCATGGAAAACTTGGGCGTACGCCGGCCCGCCTCAGGCGGGTTGGCTCCATCGCCTGGTTAGGCGTGCACGTGGCTGCGGGAATGACTCTCATATATGAATGCCGAACCTCTTGAGCACGGCGGCGGCGAGAAAGTATGCAACGACAGTGGCCGCACAACCAAGGGCCAATGCTGCCGGAAAGCCGAACCGCCAGCGTGTAAGCAACGGAGGCAGCAACGCGAACAGGACCAGGGACGGAAGTACGAGCCAAAACACGCCCGTGGAGAACTGGGCAAGACGCGACGCATCATGCGTGTCCCGCCAGAGCCAGATCATAGCGAGAATGGAAACTAGCGGCAGCGATGCAACGAGTGCGCCGAGGAAGGAACTGCGCTTCGCGAGCTCCGAGATCGCGAAGATGAGGACTGCGGAGATCAGGATTTTTAAAATCGGCTGCATCACGGGCAACGCTCTGAACGCCTAACGAGAAAAAGCTGAGCTACCGCCACCGAGGGCGAGCATACAATCGGAGGACAGAGGACGGAAGACAGAGAACAGGCTGAATGCGCGACGGGTGGCGGTTAGCTCCAGCGATTGGTTAGGCCTCCTACGATAAATCCAAATGACTTTGGCACGAATGGCTGACGCTGGTAGTGGGCCAAAAAGACGCGAGTCAGCGCCATTGCTGTTGGCCGCTTGCAGGTAAAAGCTGTCACTCGGAGTGTCGGGCTGTTGCTGAATCTTGCGAACTGTAAGAACCCGACCTCCTCTGGGAGCGGGAATGTCCGCGACAACCAAATCTCCGCTGCGAAGTGAAGAAGCGCTAAACAGCTTCGTAGCGACGACAATATCGGTAGTCGCGATGAGTGGCTCCATAGAATCAGTCCTCATGGGCGAGACAATGAAAAGCGAGCGAACGACAACGACGAGAACCGCAAAAGCTGCGACAACAATCAGAACCGCCTTCAGAGCAATTTTCGTAAATGGTCGCATTGCGTAACGTTTCGATTAGGCCTAACGAGAACAAGATGAGCTACGCCTTCCGAAGGCGAGGCTGAACTGCAATGGAGGATACACTAATCATTTCAAAAGCGAACGTTGAACGGGAAGGTGTTAGCTGCATCGCCCAGTTAGATGCGTCATCGTACGCGTTTCCAACGACCTTCTATACTACCTTCTCTGAAAACAAGCTCATCTGAAGTGAGTTTTGTGATTCTCTCCCGTCGCGTAATGCCGGGTGGACCGACAAATGACTTAGTTTCCATCGTAAAGACGAGATAGTCGCCTTCGAGGTGCCACCGAGCGGCGGCATGCTCGTCCTGCCCCGGCACACGCCAAAACTCTTTGTGGTCGGCCCGGAAGGTAACTTCCATCACGTCGCTGCCGACGGATTGAAGTGTGCCATTTACAATCTCTTCGGTTAGAGGCGATGACCATGTTCCGATCAGCAGCTTTTCCTTTGAAGTCGGGCGATGGCACCCGGCGCAAACCAATGCTATCAGCGAGATAACGGCCTTTAGCATCTAACGAGAACAAGATCAGCCACCGCTCTGGGAGACGCAACTGGCAGCTGAGTGAATCACACTAATTGAAGTTTGCATGGAACGCGTGGCGCATTGGAGCGGTTGGCTGCATCGCCCGGTTAGGTCCCTCCGTAGCGTGCGCCATCCATAGTGAATCTGATCGGGATCTTCACTTGCGGGATACTCTTAGCAAATCCCGGTTGGAACCGCCACTCTCGAAATGTGAGAACACAGCTCCGGTCTAATACGGCGTGCCCTGTACTCTCTGCGACTTCGACCGATTTGACACTGCCATTTGGCCGAAGCCGCAGAAGGAATACTCCGCTCCCTTCCAGATGCCTGGCTCGCGCCCATTCAGGATACTCGGGCTTCGGGCAATACAACGGGACCCACCCATTGGGCCCATACCGCGGGGGCGTCGCGGATTGCTGTCCTGCAACGACGCTGTGGGTAATAACAAGGGCACTGATTATCGGCACGATCTGCCTCATAGACCTAACGAGAATAAGATCAGCTACGCCTTCCGGAGCGAGACTGAACTGGAATGAAGAATACACTAATCACGATGAAATGTGAACGCGGTACGGGAAGGCGTTAGCTGCATCGATGGGTTAGATGATCGGTGTGAAAGCAATCATGATATCGCATTAGAGCTCTGTCGGCGTTTTCTCCTGAAGTGGCTGCGAATCACCAGAAAGACAGCAAGGAGCACGCACACCCAGATCCAATGGAGGCTCTCCAAACGGAAAATAGCAAACGCCGCGATAACAGCCAAGCCGGCGTAATCCCACAGTGGCGAATCCCAGATCGTCTTGGCTAACTTCATAACGCTCGGCGCAATCATCTAACGAGAACAAGATGAGCGACGGCGGACGAGAGCGCGCGTCGCTCGGAGTGGAAGTGTGGAAGTCATCTCAAATGTGGAGCGTACAGCGGTCCGCCGTTCGCTGAGCCGTCATTAATTGGGGTTTGATTGGAATAGGGAAGGGTAACATCAAACTCATGAAGAAAAAGACTCCTCTTTACGCCGCGTTGGACCTGCACAGCGAGCACAGTGTGCTGGGCAGTATGGACTACGATGGAAACAATCAACCCAAGGTGCGCTTTGAAACCCAAGCGGAGCGACTGCGGGCCGAGCTCAAGGCCCTGCGGGCAAGCCGGCGGGCGGTTTTTCTGACGATCGAAGCGGGACCGCTCACCCGCTGGGCCAGTGGGATCGCCCGGCCCTTGGTCGAGCGACTCCTTATCTGCGAACCGCGGCACAATCGCCTGGTCAATGCCAATCCGACCAAGTGCGATGAGCAAGACGTAGACGCGATGTGTTTGCTTCTGCGCCTGGGAAAGCTCAAAGAAGTATGGATGGGAACTGATCGCACCCGGGAGATTTACCGAGCGCTGGTTTACGAGCTGTTGAACTGGCGCGATGCCCAGCGAGAGCTCAAGGCGCTGATTAAAGCACGCTACCGGCAATGGGGGGTCCTCAAGCTCAACGGGCTAAAGGTGTTTTCCAAGACTCTGCGCCAGGAGTATCTGGACCAGCTCCCGGGGGAAGAAGAACGGCGGATGCTCTTGCGCATTTACACTCAGCACGATCAAGCGATCGAGCAGTGGAAAGAAACGCTCCAGGAAGTGGAGCGGGTGGGCAAAGAGTTTTGGGAAGTGCGCGAGTTCCAGCGCATCCCCGGAGTGGGCCCGATCGCGGCGCACGTCTTTAGCGCGATCATTGAACAGCCAGAGCGTTTCCCCACCAAGTTCAAGCTCTGGAAATACAGCCAGCTCGGGATCACCGATCGCTCGAGTGACGGTAAAGCGTTAGGCTACCAGCGGCTGGACCGACGAGGAAACCGCGAGTTAAAGAATCTTTAGTTATCACGCCTGGCGCACGGCTTGTAAATGCACCACCGGGCCTAACGCAATCAAGAGTTTTTATCAAGCCAGTAAGCGCGCACGGCGTGTGCGCCATGCCCGCTTGAACACCCAACGCAAGATCCTCGAAGCGCTGTGGCACTCGTGGCTGCGTCGCCGGCCCTTTGATCCCAACCGATTTTTCCCACCAACAGCAGCCGCTTCCGTCTTGGAAGTAAAAGCAGCGCGGCGTTCTTAGACGGCTCGCTCGTGACGAAGCGAACCATCGCAACATGAACGCAGCGGTTTATGGGAAAAGCCCGGGATACTCCCGACCATGCGATTGCTCTGGCCGAAGCCTTTAGCGCCGGCCAAGCCCGTTTGGCGTGAATGCAGACCCCGAGTCCAGCTTTTTCCACTCTTCCCCATCACGACCATGCACGGTCCGCCCGATGGGTCAGTCCCCAGAGCCTGCCTGATGGAGATATCATCGTCAGATACAAACCGCTTCGTTAGGTCGCTTCGTCTCAAGCTCCGCCGATAGAAAACGATCGACACTCTTCCGCTTCCAAAAGCTAAAGCGAGAAGCCACCCCAACCCCAGGCGGAAAAAATGTCCGCTCATTGGGGCCCGGGAAAGAACTACACTTTTCCCTTGATTAAGAGCCTGCATCGCCTGGTTAGGCGTCGGCGTGATAAGAACATTCGAATGTGTGCGTAACTGAGTGTATTTTCTCGCGCCGCAATTGACTACTTGTTTAAAAAATTCCACACGCCAAAATCGTTACATGGAATGTCCAGCCATCTAGGGTGCCTAATGGAAGCGTTGCTCCTAAACTCGTTCTCCAAACGCTCTTTGAATATTTGTCTCTCCTCTTTTGTTGCCCGAATTTCCAGAAAAAGCTTCTCACGAACCAATCCTCGATCAGTCTGAATTTCAATCTTTACTCCTGAGGAGGCTGCTAACTTGAGTAACGTTCTTTCCAGTCCCAACAATCTTGGACATTCAATCCAAGTAGTGAAGGTCTCTTTGCGACAATCGGCGGAAAGGTCACTACTCTGAGACGGCGCCGGAGGCGGAGTCGAAACTGAAAATCCCAGTACCTGCGAGACTGGTGCCCAATCCTGCATGCCTTCGCACCACGCCAGCTGATCCAAACCTATCCGTTCATTATTTAGTTTGTTTCGTACTTCCTGCGTTGAATAAGGGCCTGCTTGCTTACCGTTAATGCAAAGATACATCTTCATTTTAAATCCCGTCTCAAATTAGTACTGTTCCAAGTTGGAACAAACCGTTAGCTTTCAAACTTGTATAATCGAGCAGAACTACGTCTCAAAGCGTTTTGCTCGTGCAGCATCCGTCGAGTCGTCTGCGGGACGTAAGTCGAATTCGTCGTGTTGCAAGGGCACTTGTGTAACGCGAACTAGCTGTCCTACCTGCCATCGGGCCGCGATCGGCTGATGCTCTTTCAAAACGAGATATGTCTTTTGATCGCTCAAGCGTACAGCTCCGTTTTCTTGAGGTTGGATTATCGTCAATGTGTTCATTATTGGAGTCCGAGGTGCTGGTTTTTGTCGCCTAACGAGAATAAGATCAGCCACCGCTCTGGGCGGCGCAACTGGCAGCTGACTGAATCACACTAATTGAAGTTTGCATGGAACGCGTGGCGCATTGGAGCGGTTGGCTGCATCGCCCGGTTAGACGCAGCGTGCACTACTGTTGATTCCCCTTTGTCGTAAAAGCTCTCAGTGCCCATATCATAAACAGCAAAAACAGAATCAACGAGCTCTGATCCAGAGACTGCATCCACCAAATCGGACGAAAGTAACCGAGCCGAATTTTATCGGCATGCAGAAATCCAGGGACAAAATACACAAGAAACTCAAAGACGTGCGGGACAACATAGCAAATGCAGGCCAGCATCAAAAGACGCACTGGTTCTGTACGCTGCGAACGGTAGGTCCGAATCGCGATGCCGAGAAGTGTCACTTGAAGGAGGTACTGCTGCTAGCGTCAGAAGCGCCTCTATGAGCTGGGATTGGGAAGCAATTGGGACGGTCATCAAGGCACCAGTGGGA
Source organism: uncultured Verrucomicrobiae bacterium (assembly GCA_963728975.1). Classification (GTDB taxonomy): domain Bacteria; phylum Verrucomicrobiota; class Verrucomicrobiia; order Chthoniobacterales; family UBA10450; genus DATFCK01. The sequence continues at coordinate 4,538 of CAVSMF010000005.1, read as the reverse complement.
TTTGCGTCTAACGAGAATAAGATCAGCTACACCTTCCGAGGGCGAGGCTGAACTGGAATGGAAGATACACTAATCATTTTAAAAAGTGAACGCTCAACGGGAAGGCGTTAGCTGCATCGTTTTGTTAGATGCGTTGGCGACGCAGCCCCAATATGTCGGGTAAGAAACGCAAAAATATCAGGTAGCCGATGGCAGGCATCAAATACATAAGAAAAGTCTTAATAAGTTCCCGCTTCTCATACAGCTGCTGGATCGCAAATGAGTGTGCGTTCAATGGATCATTCGGATTGCGCTGCAAGTCGTCGTGCAGCGAGGTAATCATCGCGAGGCCGTACCCAAGGTTATCAGAGCAAATCAGGATCGCTAGAAAGAGGCATACTGGAAGCACCACCAAAAAGATGCGCCTGTAACCGTCGGGGTGGCGGTACACCACAAATGTCAGGCCGGACAGTGCGGCTCCAAAGACTGTGACAACGAACGTTTCGTTCATTTCTTCAGCGTCTAACGAGAAAAAGCTCAGCTACCGCCACCGAGGGCGAGCATACAATCGGAGGACAGAGGACGGAAGACAGAGAACAGGCTGAATGCGCGACGGGTGGCGGTTAGCTCCAGCGATTGGTTAGGCCTCCTACGATAAATCCAAATGACTTTGGCACGAATGGCTGACGCTGGTAGTGGGCCAAAAAGCCGCGAGTCAGCGCCATTGCTGTTGGCCGCTTGCAGGTAAAAGCTGTCACTCGGAGTGTCGGGCTGTTGCTGAATCTTGCGAACTGTAAGAACCCGACCTCCTCTGGGAGCGGGAATGTCCGCGACAACCAAATCTCCGCTGCGAAGTGAAGAAGCGCTAAACAGCTTCGTAGCGACGACAATATCGGTAGTCGCGATGAGTGGCTCCATAGAATCAGTCCTCATCGGCGAGACAATGAAAAGCGAGCGAACGATAACGACGAGAACCGCAAAAGCTGCGACAACGATCAGAACCGCCTTCAGAGCAATTTTCGTAAATGGTCGCATTGCGTAACGTTTCGATTAGGCCTAACGAGAAAAAGATCAGCTACACCTTCCGAGGGCGAGGCTGAACTGCAATATTTGATACACTAATCATTTTGGAAGTGAACGCTGAACGGGAAGGCGTTGGCTGCATCGGTTGGTTAGGCGAATTCGGCGCCATCTCGAAGACGCTCTGCAGCATACGCTGCTCTTGCCGAAGCATCTAGCGGTCGCTGCTGCGCCTTGCACCAGGCTTGAATGCGCTTCACATCCACGTCAACTTTTCGAGCGAGAATACCCTGGCGCGCTAGATCCTGAATCGTTCTTCGCGCGAGCTTCTCCCACTCGCCGTGTGTCGGCTCCAACACATCAGGATCAGCAGACACCGATCGTAGCAGTTCCCACTGGTCGGGACGAAACCACGCGATCCCAAGCACTACCTCCGGTGATGAGCTCATCGCACTATTCGCCTAACGAGACAGAAGTGAGCTACCGCCACCGACATCGAGTGATGCTCGAAGTGAAGAGATTCTAATCATGGAAAAACGTGAACGCACGGCGGGTGGCGGTTAGCTCCACTGACTGGTTAGATAATTGGATGTGATCTCGCATGGGTCTTCTTCCAAAGCGCCCCCAGTACCAATCCGACAATGGTCCACCCAAAGCAATTTAGGCTCAGTGATGCTAGCGAGCTATGGCATGACAATCCGAACTGCTCGGCTAGCAACTGTGGCCACATAGCTACCCACAGTAACATAATGTCCAATGTGGAAAATGCTCGCTCGTTGCGCACTCCAAATACCCAGGAGGAGGCGGCCATCGCCAAGATCGTGCCGATGACTTCAAAAGTCAGCCCTTGCTTCAGACTGCAAGCACACGCACCATCTAACGAGACAGAAGTGAGCTACCGCCACCAAGAGCGCGTGGTGCTCGAAATGAATAGGTTCTCGTCATCTCAAAAATGGAACTACGCCGATTGGCGTTTAGCTCCACCGACTGCTTAAATGGTTGGTGCGCCATACAAAAGAAGGCTGAATCAGTTTCGTTCGAACTGGAGCATCATCGGGCCTCCACCGTCACGAATGACGAGATCAGCTGCTCTGAGCCAATCGAGGAACTGCGCGGAATCCACCGGAGTTCCGTCAGGCAAAAGCGCAATTGACCCAAGCAGCCCGGCAACGTCAGTCGTCTCGCTCCGCTTGCTCTTTGGGTGGCCACCGCCGCGCTTCCAATACGTCTCCAAGAAGTGCTGCATGATCCAAAATGCGTGCTCGAGCGTTACGTATCCAAGTTTCATTGCGGTGTTAGCATCTAACGAGAAGAAGATAAGCTACCGCCACTGACACCAGGCGTGATCCGCAGCGGTGGTGAACTAGCCAGATGGAAAGTCTCTCCAAAACGTGCAGCGGTGGCGGTTAGCTTCATCGTCTGGTTAGGTCTTCCCGGCCGCACGACGCATGTTTTCATAAATCGCAGAGGTAAAGTTAAAGTAGATGGTCTTCTGCACTGGATTTAGCTGGCCTAAATCAAACTTCGCTTTGTAATACTCAACTAACACAGGCATCGGTCTGTCCCCTGCCAATTGCTTTAGCTGCCGATATGTCTGTCGAAGCTGCTCGTCGGTCACTGGGCAGTCGCCTGCACCAAGCATGGTCGACTGAGCCTGAGTTAGGAGCAACGCTGACGGGCACGTGCGGTTTGCCTCGGCCAGAATGGAATCCAGTGCAGTCTTCTTCTGCTCCGCTGAAAGGCCGGGAGTTTTCTCCTCAAGCTGCGCGATCATGTCCGTCTTAAATTGGTCGACGAGAAGCGCGTCTGATGCAGACATAGCGTGTGCAATAAAGAACAGCGTGAGAGCACATGATAAAAACAAGACGCGCGTGTTCATTGGACCTAACGAGACAGAGATAAGCCACGGCAGGTGCTGTGGCAAGGTTGCTCGCGTTCATTCGCCAAGGGCCGTTGGCTTCATCGATTGGTTAGACCTCACGCTCTAATAACGCGGATGACCGTGTCGGTCAGCGCTACTTCTTTTTTCTTAAGATTACGTCACTAGGCTTAACAATGAATCTGTCGCCACGGTAAATCACACAGATTTTTTCCCCGTCACTGGAAACCCCAGCGTCGAGCATCAAACCTGGCGCTAATGTCACTTTGCCGTCAGGGGTCGAGTAATTTATCTCCCGCAACACTGTGGCTAGATAATGTTCGTCCCATGAAACCCCTTCGTTTGATTGGCGGTCGATCTCTTTTTCGCGTTTAAGTCTCGTCAGATTTTGCCTGCTCTCCGCCTCAATTTGCTCTGGGTGATGCAGCCACTTGTCCCGGTTGATCATGAACTCGCACGACCCTGGACCTACGATCATCAGACTCATCAGAAGTGCAATTCCCCCGATGACGCGCCCCTTCGCCATTGCGACAATCGAAAGCACGAAGGCAGCGAAGATCAGCGGCAGCGAGATGAGGAAAAACAGACCCGCGTTAACCAGCGGAGCGAAAAAGGGCGATGATCGCGCATGAACCGCCAATGCTCGCAGGGCTGCTTTTCTTCTTCGGAACGAGGTCCATGCGTCTAACGAGAAGAAGATGAGCCACCGCTACCGGCGGCGAGCATCAATCGAAGTGTAAGTGTTTCAATCATCTAAAATGTAAACGCGCAGCGGGTAGCGGTTGGCTCCATCGCCTGGTTAGATTGCTCAGTCGGAGTTTATCATCCAAAAGGATACAGTGCTGGTGCGATCATCTATGGCAATCTTGGAGTAGCTAGGCCAGAAAGACCACTTGCACGGCACGTATACGAGCACGTGGCCCGAACCATCTGTCGACGGGTTTGTGTGACTAGGCGGCCCGAAGTGCTCTAAGACATAGGCCTCCGACTTTCCGTCGATTTGCAAACGACGCGCCTTATCTCCGAACGCAAATTGGGCACTTCGATTCGCCCATTCAGTGGCAAGGAATAGCATGACCGTCAGCGTTAACAATACGCTAAAGGAGACGACAGAGACGATTGCCAACCTGCGAAGTGCGCTCACGATCTAACGAGAATAAGATCAGCTACGCCTTCCGGAGGCGAAGCCTGAACTGCAATGAAGGATACACTAATCATTTTAAAAAGTGAACGCTGAACGGGAAATGTGTTAGCTGCATCGCCCGGTTAGGTCTTCGGCTGGCCACGATCCCGGCGCAGCAACTGAAGGGAGTAATGCTCGGTGATGGTTTCCCGAACGCAAGCCACTCCCCAAACGGCAATAAAGAGCAGAATCTTGTAAACAAGCGGAACCGCCGCTGAAAACAAAACGATTAGCATCGGGATGAAAAACGCAAAAAAGCCGACAATAAAGGTGAACCTGCGAATGTAACTCCTCTGTTCGCGACGCTGAATCTCACGTGCTGCGTAAAACTCCTCTAGAAACCCAGGATAGAACCGGGCTACTAACCAAGATCGAATCGATTTCATAAGGCGCACATAGACCTAACGAGAACAAAATATGAGCCACCACTGGCGAGAGCGCGCGTGGAAGCGGGATGTGAAGTTGAAGTCACGGAAA
>CAVSMF010000004.1:0-170591 GCA_963728975.1 uncultured Verrucomicrobiae bacterium | reverse complement strand
GCTGGCAGATGTCCGCGGGTTCTGCACGGGTCAATCGCGGGAAACGACATTCGTTGCGGACGCCTCGGAGATGCGTCCCTACCTGGTCAGGGCACGTCTTCAGGTAGGGACATCTCTCCGAGATGTCCGAACGAAATGCCCTCGCGATTAGCATCCCTTGCCGGCAGCTCGATCTGGACGCTGGCAGATGTCCGCGGGCTCTGCGCGGGTCAATCGCGGGAAACGATTTCGTTGCGGACGCCTCGGAGATGCGTCCCTACCTGGTCAGGGCGCGTCTTCAGGTAGGGACATCTCTCCGAGATGTCCGAACGAAATACCCTCGCGATTAGCATCCCTTGCCGGCAGCTCGATCTGGACGCTGGCAGATGTCCGCGGGGTTCTGCACGGGTCAATCGCGGGAAACCACATTCGTTGCGGACGCCTCGGAGATGCGTCCCTACCTGGTCAGGGGGCCTTCGCCCGCTCAGAGAAGCTCCAATTGGGAACGGTCCTGCTCCGCCGCCGTCTCGGCCGCTTCTGCGGGCAATTGCAGATCGAAGCCAAGGCGCTCGGCCAGTCGCCGGCAGGTGTCGGGCGCGAATCCCTCGAAATGATTGCCAACGAACGCCCAGACGTTTCGCACCTCCGAAAGGTGACGTTCGACCCTGAGGGCCCAGCTATCGAGCGCTGCTTCCCGCTTCCACAGCAGCTTTTCGTAACGATGCAGATGTTTCCCGTCCGCACCGTATTTGGTGGCGTAATCGCCCAGCAAACGGAGATAGAGAAAATCCGCCGTCCGGGGCAGGAACTCAAACGGCGCCAGGTTGCGTTGGTTGAGCGCAGTGGTGTCGGCCCAGACCCAGCAGATCCGGTATTTCTCGAGCAGACCGATGATTTGCGGCCGGTGCCATCCCGGGTGCCGGAATTCGATGGCGAATCGGAACGTTTTTGGCAATTGTTTGAGAAAGGCGCGCAGAGCGGGTTTGCCTTCTTTCGGGGTGAAAGAGGGCGGGAGCTGGATCAGGATAACCTGGAGTTTTGGTGCGACCGGTTCGATGGCCTGCCAAAACTGATTGAGCTCGGCGCTACAATCGCGCAGCCGGCAGGCGTGAGTGATGGCCCGGGGAAGTTTGCAGGCGAAACGAAAATGGGGAGGGGTCATGTCCACCCAGCGCCGGGCGAGGTCGGCGGCTGGAGCATGATAAAATGTGGAATCGATCTCGACCGCCGGAAAATGGCGGCTGTAGAACTCGAGCCAGTGAGACTCGGGCAAGCCGGGCGGGTAAAATGCGCCGCGCCATTCTTGAAAAGCCCAGGCGCAGGCGCCGATGCGAATTTTTTGCTGATCCGTCAGGTTCAAGGAATGGCAGAGACAATGGAGTATTGGAGTAGCGGATGGATGGAGTAACGGTCGAGCATGAAAATGGTCGCTACAACCCCATTACCGGGGCTCGATTGCTTTTGTTGCCAAAGCCCCTCAAAAACTTGACGGACTGGAGAACTCAACTACCCTGCCAAACCTTCCATGAACAGTCGCATTCGGGTTGCTGCTCTTGCTCTTGTTTTGGCCCTTTTTTTGCCGGGGCTGACCGAGGGAGCTGTTGTGTTTAAGCCGGCTAGAAAGATGAAATTTGTTGCTCCGGGCGAGGAGAAAATGAGCAGCAAAGCGGAGCGTCTTTTCCAGGCGGGACAGGAGGCGGAAAAGCGGGGCCATCTCAAACGCGCGGTCAAGGAATACAAGACGCTGCTTCGGAAGTATCCGAGGGACGCGCTGGCGCCGGGCGTTTGTTTTCATTTAGGAGAGCTGTTCGAACAGCTTCACAATTATACGGTTGCCGCCGATGCTTTCCGGCTGGTTGTGGAACGCTATCATGCCAGCCCTAATTTCGACGCGGCAATCGAGGGGCAATTCCGGATCGGCGAGATGTTCCTGAATGCCAAAAAAAGTAAGATTCTCGGGATTTCATTTTCCAACCCGCTCGATCGGGCCATCGAAACTTTCGCGGCGATCATTCGAACCGCGCCTTACGGGAAATACACCGCTCGCGCCCAGTTCGACATTGGTTTGGCCCGGGAGAAGGAGAAGATCAACGATGCGGCTCTTTCGGCTTACCAGGCGGTAATCGACAAATTTCCAAACGATCCGGTGGCGGCCAACGCCCAATATCAGATCGGTTATCTTTGGTTAACAGCGGCCAGGACCGGCACCAAAGACATGGAAGCAACCGAGAAAGCGAAGATGGCCTTTGAGGATTTTCTTTTCCGTTATCCGAACAGCGAAAAGGCGGCCCAGGCGCGAGCCAACCTGCAGTCGCTTTCCCAAAAACAGACCGCGAGCGCGTTCCACATCGCCCGGTTCTACGACAAACAAAAACATTATCGCGCGGCCGTCATCTACTACAACGAAGTCATTCGCCAGCAGCCCGGCTCGAGCGAAAGCGAGAAAGCCAAAAAACGAATCGACCAGATCACGAAGAAGGTAGGTGAAAAAGCTTTGCTCCCGGCCGGCGAACAACTTGCCGAACAAAACAAGCAAAAAGGCAAACCGGGGACGGGCGGAGCGCCGACCGGACGTTCGGGAGCGCGTTCCTCCGGGACTTTGCCGCCGCCGGAAACAGACAATTCGTTGCCGCCGGCCGCCTCGTTGCTGCCGGACGCCACCACTGCTCCGCCGGCCGGGCCGTCTCCTGACGGATCTTCGACCGGGCTGCTTCCCGCGCCTTCGGCTGCCCCCTCGGCCTCGCCGGAGACGACCGCCTCGCCGGCCCCGTGAAGAATTTTTTTTTGGCGTTTCTCTCTTGTGCCGCGCTGAGCGGTTGTCTCGGCTATCACATCGGCCCAATCAAGCCAAATTACCTGAGCGATGTGCACAGCATTGCGGTGCCGACATTCAAGAATAACACTCTGATTCCGCGGATCGAAGCGCTGGTAACCGGGACGGTGATCAAGCAATTTCAACAGGACGGCACATTCACCATCGCCAGCGAACAGAACGCCGACGCTGTTTTGAAGGGAGAAATCTCCCGGATCAGCCGGTCGCCGGCGCGTTCTTTGCGTGGAAATGTTCTGGCGACAACCGAATTCAATCTGATTATGCGGGTGAAATATCGGCTGGTTGGCAAAGATGGAAAAACGATTGGTCCCCCGGGAGAAGCGCAAGGCACAACCAGTTTTTTCGTGGGAAGCGATGTAGTAACGGATGAACGCCAGGCCTTGCCGTTGGCGACCGAAGAGCTTGCTATACGCTTGGTCAGCCAGCTCAGCGAGGGTTGGTGAGCCATCCGAATGAAACGGAATCTTAACCGCGGATTGCGTGGATGAGGCGGATGACGCGGATGCGCAAGGCTGATTCAGGAAAGCCCAAGCAGAAGCGTGGCCGGCGCTGCGATCTGCGTTTTCAACAGGCTGCGTCGTGCTCCGGTGCAAATCGGGTTCCGAGTTCCCAAACCTTCAGTGTAATTGTATTGTCCGCGATATCCGCGTAATCCGCGGTCGTTGAATGAAAGGGGAACAAAAACTGTGGAACATTCTCAACGATAAACTCGAAACGTTGCGGGCCAGCAATCGATTGCCGGAAGCGATCCGGGTTGCGGAAAGCGCTCTCGAACTGGCCAAGCGCGCCTTCGATGAAGACCCGGGGCCGATAGCCCTGAGTTACCAAAGACTCGGCCAGCTTCTGGACCAAAGCGGCGATAGCGCGGCGGCAAAGCCTTATCTGTTGAAGGCCCATGAAATGTTGGAAAAAGTCCAGCCCCAGGATCAACACGCCTTGTACCGGTCGGCCCGGCGCCTCGCTTTTTCCTGCGATACCCTCGGCCAGTCGGAAGAAGCGATCCGTTACTACGAGAAAGCGATCGCAGCCGGGACGCAGCTTGATGATCTGGCCTATTCCGACCTGGGCACGATGTTGAACAACATTGCCTTGATTTTTCGGAAGTCGGGCCGCCAAAAAGCAGCCGAGCCGTATTATCTGCACGCGCTCCAGATCTACGAGAAACAGCTCGGCCCCGAGCATGCCGACGTGGCGTCGGTCCTGAATAACCTCGGTGTTTTTTACACCAATGAACGGCGTTTCTCGGAAGCAGAAAAAGCGCATCTCCGCGCCCTGGCCATCCGGGAGAAGGTCCATCCGCCGACGCATCCCGATATTGCCCAGTCCAAGTGCAATCTGGCCGTGGTTTACCATTCCAAGGGCGACTACGCCCGGGCCTCCGAACTTTATCGGGCGTCGCTCAAGAGCTGGGAGGAGGCGACCGATAATCCGCCGGAAGACTACGAAATTGTGGCGTCGAATTATGCCGATCTCTTGCGGTCCCTGGGCAAGGCCCGGAAGGCCAATGCTTTGGAAGCGCGAGCGAAAAAGAAGCGCCGGGGCGGCGGTTGACGTCTTGTGTAGCGGCGGTCTATGACCGTCGCAAATTTCTCGCCGAGACGGGCACGATTTCTCGCCGAGACGAGCACGATTGCGAGCAGGAGCAGGAGCATGAGCATGAGCATGAGTAATGGGGTTGCGCGGAGGGGAGCAGCAGCGCATTTTACCCTTCCTTCTTCAGGCTCACGTGGCGGAACTGGCAGACGTGTACGGCTCAGGACCGTATGGGGCAACCCGTGGAGGTTCGAGTCCTCTCGTGAGCAGTCCGGAGCCGGACGGGCGGTTTTGAAAAACGCAGCGGACGCCAACCCTACAACTTTTTACCTTCGATCCTCTCGTGAGCAGTCCGGAGCCGGACGGCACTTCCGAAACGGCTCGGCAGGACGCGCGCGATGCCGAGATGGCCATTGCCGAAGCCGAAGCGCAGCTCGAGAACAAACGAGAAAAGCGCGCGACGAGAAAGTCGCCGCGCTCGCCGCGAACACCGCGCTCGTCATTGCCGGCGTGATCGACGGTTCGCAGGGAGCGAACTTTACGGCGGAGGCCGCGGGCTTTTGCCAGTCGGTCTAGGGAAGCCGGACTACGGCTCGATTTTCACCAAAACCGAGTCACCGGCTTCCCTAGGCCGATTCGCAAAGCTCACGCCTCCCGCCGTAAAGTTCGCGCCTGCGAACCGAAGACTCCGACCTCTACGGCGCCATGGGTTACGTCCGCAAATCCCAGCGTTCGCCGTCGGACAACCCCGAAGACTTTCGGGGCCAGAGCGGTCTAACGCAGAAGCTTGCCGATGGACAGCCCCGAACTCATTCGGGGTCGAACTCCGAAAGCTTTCGCGAGCAGGCGTCCCGCCACCGACACCTCCAGCCCAGTAGCGCCCTGTTCCCCCGAGAACGCGCGTCACTGCAAAGTGGCGCGCGTTTTCTCCTTCGGTCTCAGTTTCAAAACTCCCTCTCTCTTCCCAATAACTGAGAACAATGGTGGGAAGCAGCCCCTCGGACTTAACCGATGACCGAAAGGTAAGCTTTTCACCGGAAAACATTTTGAATAAGGTTCCCGTTGAGTGACCGCCGAAACGCATTCCCAACTTGCGAGTTTCATCTGGAGCATCTGCAATCTACTGCGCGGTCCGTATAAGAGGAATGAATACCGCAAGGTAATCCTACCGCTCACCGTTTTACGGCGATTCGATTGCCTGCTCGCATCGACGAAACCAGCCGTCTTAGAGGAATATCCGGCAATCAAAAACAAGCCCGAGACTGTTGTTCGAAGCCTGCTTCAGAAGATCACGAAGCGCCCCTTCTACAATCTGTCGAAGCTCGATTTCAAAAAGCTGCTCGACGATCCAAACCAGCTCGCGCCGAATCTAAACAGCTACATCAACAAGTTCTCTCCGAACGTTCGCGCGATTATCGAACGTTTCGGCTTCGATGAACATATTGCGCGCATGGCGGAGAAGAATCTCCTTTACGAAGTCATCAAGGCTTTCGCAAGGATCGATCTCTCATCGTCGCACATCGACAATGTGCAGATGGGTTACGTGTTTGAAGAGCTGATCCGGGTCGGCGCCGAGCAAGCCAATGAAGAAGCTGGTGAACACTTCACTCCACGGGAAGTTATCAAGCTAATGGTGAACCTACTTCTTTCGCCGGAAAAAGACCTGACGCACAGCCACGTTGTGAAAACGATCTACGATCCAGCGTGCGGCACGGGCGGAATGCTCTCAGTTTCGGAGGCCTACATCCACGAGCTGAATAGCGAGGCGAAGCCGATGCTTTATGGCCAGGATTGGAACGACGACGCCTGGGCGGTTTGCAAGTCCGATATGCTAATCAAAGGCGAGGACGCCGATAACATCATCCTAGGCGACACGTTTTCGAAAGATGGGTTCCAGGACAATAAATTCGATTACATGCTCGCGAATCCGCCCTTCGGCGTGGAGTGGAAGCAACAGCAGCGTTTCATCGAGCAGGAGCGCGATACCCTCGGCTTTCAAGGCCGCTTCGGCGCCGGCACACCGCGCGTCAACGACGGCTCGCTTCTTTTCCTCCAGCACATGCTCTCTAAGATGCGCGATCCGGAGAATGGTGGCAGCCGAATCGGCATCGTCTTCAACGGCTCGCCCCTTTTCACCGGTGACGCTGGCAGCGGCGAATCGGAAATCCGGCGCTGGATCATCGAGCATGATTGGCTGGAAGCGATCGTCGCCCTCCCCGAGCAGCTTTTCTACAACACCGGCATCGCCACCTACGTCTGGATTCTGACCAACCGGAAAACAAAACCACGCCGCCGCCGGATTCAGTTAATCGACGCGCGCAACATGTGGATCCCGATGAAAAAGAATCTCGGCAACAAGCGCCGTAAAATCGGCGACGGCGACCTCGGCGAGCGCGACGATATCGGCGAGATCACCCGTATCTACGGCAACTTCACTGACGGCGAAACGCGGAAACTCACCATCGATGGCGCGATGAAGGAACTGGTCGTGAGCAAGATTTTCGACAACGAAGACTTCGGCTTTCAGAAGATCACAGTGGAACGCCCGCTCCGTCTCGCCTTCCAGATCACCGATGAAAAGCTCGACGCGCTTGAACACGCGACCACTGGAATTGCGAAGATCGATAAGCTACCCGCCGAAACGCGCGGACACATTGTCGCGCAGCTACGCAAGAAAGCGCGACCCGGCCTTCTGAAAAGCCGCGACGCATTCGATGAATGGCTTAACCACGCTTTGCCCGGCGATCAATACGTCACGAAATCCGCGTGTTTTCTCTTGCGTGATGCCTTCGGCGAGCGCGACCAAAGCGCTGAGATATGCACCGACGCGCGCGGCAAACCCGAGCCTGACGCCGAATTGCGCGACAACGAAAATGTGCCGCTGAAAGAAGAAATCGAGGATTACTTCCAGCGCGAAGTGCTTCCGCATGTCCCGGACGCGTGGATCGACGAAAGCAAGACGAAGATCGGTTACGAGATTCCGCTTAACCGCCACTTCTATCGTTACGAACCGCCGCGCCCGCTCGAAAAAATTGAGTCCGACATAAAGACCCTCGAAACTGAGATCCTCGCGCTGCTCAAAGAAGTAACGGCATGAAGCTTCCGGCTTACCCGCGCTACAAACGGAGCGGCGTCGAATGGATTCCTGACGTTCCAGAACATTGGAAACCCAAGCGTCTCAAAACAACCGCACGATGCTGGGTCAGTAACGTGGACAAGGTGCCCTCCGACGATGAGCTTCCAGTGCGGCTCTGCAATTACACGGACGTGTACTACAACGAGCGCATCATGTCTGGCATGCCGCTGATGGAGACGACTGCGACTGCTGAAGAGATTCGAAAGTTCCATCTCGAGATCAACGACGTTGTCATCACAAAGGATTCAGAAGAGTGGAGCGACATCGCTGTGCCGGCTTTGATAGCAGAGACTGCCGATGACCTCGTATGTGGCTACCATCTCGGTATCACACGACCGAAGCCGGACGAATTGTGCGGCGACTATCTACTTCGAGCGTTTCAGGCGTGCGCAGTGAACCAACAGTTCCAAGTGGTCGCGACAGGCGTGACGCGCTACGGTCTGCCGAAATCTTCGATTGGTGACGCTTGGCTTCCGTTTCCACCGGTCGAGGAGCAGCGTGCGATCGCGGATTTTCTCGACCGGGAGACGGCGAGACTGGATACATTGGTCGGGAAGAAACGGGAGCTGATCGAGAAGCTGAAGGAAAAGCGCGCCGCGCTCATCTCCCGCACCGTCGCGCGGGGTTTGAATCCCAACGTCAAACTCAAAACCTCCGGCATCGAATGGCTCGGCGACATCCCGGAGCATTGGGACGTGAAGCCGATTCTTAGAATAACGTCCGCAATTCAAACCGGTCCCTTTGGAAGCCAATTGCATGAGTCTGACTATTTGGAGGGAGGGATACCGCTGATCAATCCAGCTCATATTGTTGGTGGCCGTTTAGTTCCAGACGATCAATCCGCAGTTGACGCGCAGACTGCAGCGCGCCTGACTCGTCATCAACTTAAGCCCGGCGATATCGTCATGGGTCGCCGAGGCGAAATCGGTCGATGCGGCGTGGTAGGCGAAGAGGAAACCGGTTGGCTCTGCGGCACCGGATCGTTGGTGATTCGATTGAATCAGTCCCGGGCCGACTACTACGCTGCGATTATCAGCAGTGCCGGCTTTGCCGGATTACTCAAACTTCACGCGGTCGGGACGACGATGCTCAACCTCAATCCAGGTATCGTTGGTAGAATGCGAGTTCCAGTTCCACCGGTTCCTGAACAACATGTTATCGTCGATTACCTCGACCGCGAAACCGCGAAGCTCGACCGGATGATGGAAAAAGTGGAAGCGGCGATTGAGAAGCTACAGGAATACCGCACCGCCCTCATCACCGCCGCCGTGACGGGCGAGATTGATGTAAGGGCGGTAAGAAAGTAGTCTTTCAGAATGAACCGTGTCGCGATCAAACCGGCGTTGCTGAATTGGGCGCGCGCGCGCGCGGGACTTGAGCCAGCCGATCTAGAACATCGCTTTCCCCGGTTTGCAGATTGGGAGCGTGGGGTGGCACAGCCGACGCTGAAACAGGTCGAAGCGTTCGCCAAAGCGACGTATACGCCGGTGGGCTATCTCTTTCTCGAAAAGCCGCCAGTCGAAAAAATCCCGATTCCTGATTTTCGCACAATCACCAACAAGTGCATCGATCACCCTTCTCCCGACTTGCTGGATACCATCTACGTCTGCCAGCAGCGTCAGGAGTGGTACCGGGATTACGAGCGCTCGATGGGGGAACAACCGCTGGCGTTTGTCGGGTCGGTGAGCGTCCGGGATCACATCGTCGCGACCGCAGCGAAAATGCGGACGGCCCTTGGGTTCGACGTGGATAAACGCCGACAAATGCCCACATGGACCGATGCGCTGCGGCATTTCATCGAGCAGGCGGACGATTTGGGTGTCCTCGTGATGTGCAATGGCGTCGTCCACAATAACAATCACCGGCGCCTCGATCCCGAGGAGTTTCGCGGCTTTGCGATCGTGGACGATCTCGCGCCCTTGGTGTTCATCAACGGCGCGGACACCAAGGCTGGCGCAGATGTTCACGCTGGCACATGAACTCGCCCATATCTGGGTGGGACAATCCGCGGTTTCGGACGCCGGGCCGGCCGCCGTTCCTGACCAAGCGGTGGAACGCTGGTGCAATCAGGTTGCAGCCGAATTACTCGTGCCGCTCGACCGGGTGCGTCGGGAATACAATGGAACCGCCGATCTGTCGGATGAAGTCAGCCGACTGGCGAAGCATTTCAAGGTCAGCACACTCGTCGTTTTGCGCCGGATCCATGACGTCGACGGACTAACCCGAAAGGAATTCTGGGACGCCTATAACGCCGAGTTGGAACGTCTGCGCGCGATCCCACGGGGAACGGGTGGCAATTTTTATCTGACGCAGGCCGCGCGTGTCAGCAAACGCTTTGCAGCCGCTCTGGTCACCAGCACACTGGAAGGCCACACCCTCTACCACGATGCGTTTCGCATGCTTGGTTTCTCGAAGCAGGCAACGTTTCAGGAATTGGGGCGTAGTCTGGGAGTGGGCGTCGCATGACTTATCTGTTGGATGCCGACGTGTTCATCCAGGCCAAGAACCTCCACTACGGTTTGGATTTCTGTCCGGCCTTCTGGGATTGGCTCATTGCGTCGAACGCCGCAAGTTTGGTTTTCAGCACCGAAAAGGTCGGCGATGAAATCGAAGCCGGCGGTGACGAGCTTTCCGGCTGGGCGGCGACGCGCGGGACCGGCTTCTTTCTCAAACCCGACGCGGCCATCTTACCGGCTTTGGGAAAAGTGAGTGCGTGGGCCACCGGCCAGAACTATGAACCCGCCGCCGTCAATACGTTCCTTCAAGTGGCGGACTTTTATCTTGTGGCGCACGCGTTGGCCCACGGTTTCACGGTTGTGACGCACGAGATTGCCTCAGCCTCAACGAAGAAAATCAAAATTCCCAACGCGTGCATCGGTCTTGGCATTAAATGTATGACACCGTTCGAGATGCTACGGCACGAGCGGGCTCGGTTCATTCTTGGGCCGAAACCATGACCCAGACCACCGAACGCGCTTTTGAAACTTACGTGGAAGAAATTCTCCACGAAAAGGCGGGTTGGCAGCCAGGCGATAAATCGGAATGGGACAAAGAACGCGCGCTCTTTCCAGCGCGCATAATTTCATTTCTTCAAGCAACGCAGCCGAAGCTTTGGGAAGAAATGCGAGGCCCTACACGGCGCCGGACTCGAATCGCTGCTGATCACCGCGCTGGCAAAAGAACTGGACCTAAAGGGTTCGCTTCATGTCTTGCGGCATGGTTTCAAATTCTACGGAAAGACATTTCGGCTCGCCTATTTCAAACCGGCGCACGGCCTGAACTTACGATGTGCTGGAGCTTTACAATAAAAACACGCTGACGCTAACGCGCCAGGTTCCATGTCATCCGAATGATGGTTGCACGGTGGACATGCTGTTCGCCGTGAACGGAGTGCCTGTCGCGACGTGCGAGCTGAAGAACCCAGGAACAAATCAAAGTTGGCGGAACGCTGTAAAGCAATACAAAGAAGATCGCGACCCGCGCGCGCCGCTTTTTCAATTCAAATCACGCGCGCTCGTCCATTTCGCGGCTGATCCCGACGAAGTTCATATGACGACGCGATTGCAGAAGGAGAAAACGCATTTCCTTCCATTCAACCGCGGAAGTCATCCTGGCGAGGTGCAATGCGGCGCGGGAAATCCGCAGCATCCTTCCGGCTATCGCACGGGTTATTTCTGGGAAGAAGTGCTGCAGCGCGACAGTTTCCTCGATGTGCTCGGTCACTTCATGTTCATCGAGAAGAAAGAAGAGAAGATCGACGACGGAAAAGGCGGAAAGAAACGCGTCGTGAAGGAGACAATGGTCTTCCCTCGTTATCATCAACTCGATGCGGTGCGGAAGCTGGTCGCAACGGCGCGCAACGAAGGCCCGAGTCACAACTATCTGATTCAACATTCCGCCGGAAGCGGCAAAACAAACAGCATCTCCTGGCTGTCGCATCGGCTGGCGAGTCTGCACACGGCGACCGACGAAAAGATTTTTGATTGCGTAATCGTGATCACTGATCGGCGCGTGCTGGATCAACAACTACAGGACGCGATCTATCAGATCGAACACGCTCAGGGTGTCGTAAAGGCGATCGATCGAGGATTCACGGCAGTTGGCCGCCGCTCTGGTCGATGGAACAAAAATCGTGGTTACGACCTTGCAGAAATTTCCGTTTGTCCTCCGCGGTCTGTTGCACGTCGCAGGTGCGGAAAGCTCGGAAGCGGCAACTGACGAAGAAAAGAAACAGGCGAGCGAATGGCAGAAGGCGATCGCGAGACGCAAGTATGCGGTCGATTGTTGATGAAGCGCATTCGAGCCAGACCGGAGAGACCGCTCGCGAGTTAAAAGCAATTCTCGGCGCGAAGGTCCAGCCGCCGAACGGCGAAGACGAGCCAGATGGCGAAGATATTCTGAATCAAGTGATGCAGTCGCGTGGGCGGCAGCCAAATCTGAGTTTCTTCGCATTTACCGCAACGCCAAAAGGAAAAACGCTGGAGCTTTTTGGGCGCGCCGGCACAACCGGAAAACCTGAGGCGTTTCACCTCTACAGCATGCGGCAGGCGATTGAGGAAGGGTTCATCCTCGATGTGCTGAAGAACTACACGTCCTATCAAGACTTACTACAGGCTGGTAAAAGAGGCGGAAGACGACCCGAACTTCCCGAAGAAAGAAGGGTGTGCGGGCGTTGGCAAAATTCATGTCGCTGCATCCGCACAATATCGAACAAAAAACGGAAGTGATGGTGGAACATTTTCGTAAACACGTGAAGCATCGGCTCGATGACCGCGCAAAGGCGATGGTGGTCACTTCATCGCGGCTGCATGCAGTTCGCTACAAACTGGCGTTCGACCGTTACCTGAAACGCAACGGTTATACTGATATTCGTCCGCTCGTCGCTTTCAGTGGGACTGTGAAAGATCCAGAAACCGGACTCGAATACACGGAGCCGGGAATGAATACGGATATCGTAACAGGAAAGCCGATAAGCGAAGCGCAGCTACCGGAACGTTTCGATTCGTCTGATTATCAGGTGCTGCTTGTCGCGAACAAATACCAGACGGGATTCGATCAACCGCGCTTGTCCGCGATGTATGTCGACAAGCGACTCGATGGAGTACAGGCGGTCCAAACGCTCTCTCGTCTCAATCGAAAGATTCCTGGCAAGGACGAACCATTCGTCCTCGATTTCGTTAACCCTGCCGATGACATCTATCGCGCGTTCAAGCCGTATTACGATGCGACGAGTCTGCAGGAATCATCCGATATTTCGAAACTGGAGGCGCTTAAACACGAGCTTGATCAAGCGCAGGTTTATCACTCGGTCGGAAGTCGACGCATTCGCCAATATTTTCTATCGGGCGCCCGGGGCTCAGAAGGCATCGGATCACGCCGCGATGCAGAAGCAGCTGCAGCCTGCAGTCGATCGTTTCAAAGCGATTCCGGACGAAGAACAGCGGCGAGAATTTCGGGAAAAACTAAATGGTTACACGCGCGTGTACGCGTTCATGAGCCAGATCGTGCCGTATGCCGATCCTGAAATGGAAAAGCTTTATAGCTACGGCCGCTTTCTTGTTCCGCATCTGCCGATCGAACGAGATCCGGCGATCAAACTAACGGATGAGGTCGGCCTTCAATATTATCGCTTAGAGCGAGTGTCGTCGGGAGCGATAACGTTGAACGAAGGCGACCCAGTGGGAGTAAAAAGCCCGACAGATGTCGGAACCGGCAAAGCTAAAGATGAGAAAGCACCACTTATCCGAAATCATTAACGTGCTGAACGATCGCTTCGGCACTGAATTCACCGAAGAGGACCGTCTGTTTTTCGAGCAGATCAAGGAACGCGCTGCGAAGAATGAGCAGATCATCAAGACGGCCCGCGCGAATCCGCAATTCGAGAAATTCTCATCTGGGTATTCGGAAGCTTATCGAAGAAATGATGATTCAGCGGATGGGCGAAAATGACAAGATCGTCACCCGTTATATGGACGATCCTGAATTTCAAAACTCCGCATTCCCGATTCTTGCCCGTGAAATCTTGGACGCAATCAAAGAGCGGACGTGACATCCTGCGATTAGACATCAGAGCCGATTGTTGAAAGCTCGATCGAGCAACCACCTGAAAGTAAATATGCCAATTACACTTACGTTCGATATCCCGAAATCTGGGCAACATGATCTCGGTCGAATTCAAAGCATGCTTGAACGTTTCCATTGGCAAAGCCTAGGCGGTACGACATACCGCTATCCGGCGCTAGGATCGAAGGAAACCGAGGACTGGCTCAACCATATAGTTCCAGCTCTAATGCTGCTTCGGACGGCAGTGATATGCAGCGGTCGCAAATTCACGAAGTTTACCCTGGACGTTCATAGCTCTAGCGGTATTGACGCAGCCTCAGGCTTCGGTCGCCAGCCGCTGAATTCGACCGCCGTTCTGAATCGAACGCCGAAGAACGACAAATTTGGCGAAGCGAATCTGATAGATTGGCTCAATTCGCTGACGTATCCATATCGCCCCGACGCCCGTCATCCTGGACGCAAACCCTAGCCGTTTGGACAGAATGAACCACAGCCGCTTATTGCGGATTCTGTTGCGCGTCCAGTGTTCTGAGATAATGCCTCACGGATTCAACCGCGACTAACCTCTTCCCTCGCAAATTGCCTTCGCGGCGAAGGGAGATCATTCGAATTTTTCCGAGCGCCTCCGAGCTGATACAGCGTCGAGCGCGAAAGACCGCTAATCGGACATCGCTTACCCGGCCCAGGCAGCGACACAAACTCCGCCTCTAGGCTTTTCGGCGGCCTTCGGCGGCTCTGTCGACACCGGCCGGAAAGCCGCATGTTCCCGAACCATTCCTCTCGCGACCTCAATCAGTCGCCACGCCCGATTCAGCTCTTGTTCCGGCGTGCTCTTTCCAATGTTCGCCAGTTGAATAGCCACGCGGGCCACATGACTGGCGGCGATAAAATCTCTCGGCAATTGTTCAACTTTCATGTCCATGCCGGAGTATGAATCAGCCTGCAGCGGCTACAATCTTGTCCGCAATTCGCGCGAAAATCTTATCCTGCCAGATGAATCCACCTGATCCCGAACCAATGATGTCGCTCGATAAATTCATGGAACAAACCGGATTATCAGATGCCAAAACGAGAAAAGCTTCCCGATGACCTGAAAGAGGTTTGCTCGCTCTGCCGAGCCGGAAAGCTGTTCGCCGTGCAGCAGTGGATCCGAGACGGTCGGCCTTATCGGATGCCGCCGGGAAATTCTGCGACTTCACCGATCCGCACCGCAATCGAATCTGGCTTTCACAGTATGGTGGAGGTTCTCTTGCAGGAAGGAGCGGTCGACCAGGAAGAGAAGAATGACGCGCTCATCCGGGCGATCGATGGTCGCAACTTCGATCTTGTTGAACTGCTCGCGCAATATGGCGCCGATCCTCGCACCGTGGATTTTGATACCATTCTATGCTCTCGACATCCACAGATCATGCGCTGGTTCGTAGCCAACGGACTTGATCTTGAATGCGATTGTTATCCCATCGCGCGCGCATTTCGCTACAAGCACCGCGAATTTCTCGGAGTTTACATGAGCGTGCGGGACACGGTTCCCTCGGCGCGACGCCAGGCGACCATGGCACTCCGTTATCACGCCGCCGATGGAAATCTGAAATGGGTGTCCCTGCTGATGTGGGCAGGAGCCGACCCGCGACTACCCGTGCCCATGATGGACGACTCAGATGTCGATGAGGAAGCTCTCAACACAGCCCTGGTCGCGGCAGTGCGCCGCGGGCAGTTCGATGTCGTTAAGAAAATCGGGATCGATCCAGCGCGCGACGATGTCACCGCACTGATTAATGAGTATTGTTTTTGGCCCAATCCTGAGCTGCTCGAGTTCCTCATCAAACTCGGTGCCGACGTTCGGAAACCAGACGGCTGAAAAGAACGCGATGTGCTCGGCCTTCTCATCGTTCGAATGGAGCCTGGATTCGTTCTTCCGCAGTTATTCCAGGACCCGACGATGCGCTGCATTGCATCGAAATTCTCGCGGCAAATGGTGCGCGATGGCACCCGAAAGATTCGTATCGTATCAGCTGTTTTCGCCGAGCTATCGCCAAAGCTCCAGCCCACGATGCCATTCGCCATCTGGAGCGAATCATCAACGCAGGCGCAATTGAGCAGCAATTCTTTCAAGGACCTCATGCGCACGCCGCGCATGAAAGAGATTCTGAAGCAGACCTATCCAGGCGTCATCAAACTCCGCGAGTACGCCGGCTACACCGGCTCCGCGCTCCCGCAAAAACCGCATGCCGAATTGATCTCGCTTTACCAGACCGGATCCTGGTTGTATTACGCAATGTGCGTAACGCAAACTGCGTAATGTGAGGAACCCATTCGAATACGGCGGTGTGGTCAGCGGTGATGCCTTCTGCAACCGGAAGCAGGAACTTGCGGATCTACGCCGCGCCATGGAGAACGCGGAGAAGCTGTTCGTGTTCTCCGAGCGGCGCTATGGCAAGACATCGCTGGTCCGCGCGGCCCTCGATAAACTGCCCCGCAAGAATTTCGTATCAGCGTATGTCGACCTGTGGCCAACAGACAGTGAGACAACCTTTGTCGCAGCGCTCGCCCGCGCCATCGCGGAATCAATGAGTTCCTCGGTGGAAAAAGCGCTGGAGACAGCAAAGAACTTTTTCAGCAACTTATCGCCGAGCATAACGGCCGACGAGGACGGAAAACCTAGCCTGACCTTTGGTCTCGCCAAGCACGCTCGGATCGAGCCGATCCTCGAAGAAGTCCTAGACACACCCGCGCGGATCGCCGCAAAAAATGGACCCCAGGTCGCGATGGTGATCGATGAATTTCAGCAGATTCTCGAATACGGCAGCGATCGCGTGGAGCGGAAGCTGCGAAGCGTTATTCAGAAGCACGGCCGAGTAAGTTACATTTTTCTCGGAAGCCGCAAACATCTCATTCAGAAAATGGTTCTCGATAAGAACCGCCCTCTCTACCGAGCCGGCGGCCATTATCCGCTCGGTCCGATTGCAGAAAAACACTGGCAACCATTCATCGAACGACACTTTTCCGACGCGGAAAAGCGGATCGATGAGAAGCAGATTCATCAGATCTGCGACATGACACAGGGGCACCCGTTTTACACTCAGCATCTCTGTCATGCGCTATGGGAATTGTGCGAACGCAAAGCAACCGTTACGCCAGAGTTAATTCGCGCAGCGCTAAAGTTGCTATTGGATCGCGAAGCTTACGCGTACACGACGTTGTGGGAATCACTGACCATTCCGCAAAAAAGGTTTCTTAAGGGGCTCGCAAACGAAGCCGCGGGAGTCAAAGTCTTCGCCGGAGAATTCATCAGCCGATACGGACTGAGTTCCGCATCGAACGCACAACGAGCGGTAGAATCGCTCCTGGCAAGAGATGTCATCGACCGCGACAACGGCTCGTTTCTGATCACCGATCGATTCTTCCGACTATGGATTCAGTCGGCTCAGAGGGTCTGAGGAAATCGGCGATGCAATTGTGCACCAAGCTGCTGCACAATTGCCAAGTCGCGGCTGACGTTATTCTGCCGTTCGCGTGTTAACGTTGCAAAACGTTGCGTTTTTGCCAGGATTTGGTGTCGGCGATCGGTTTTCCAACGAAACCGCAAAAGGCGTTTACCTGGGAAACACCGTCAGCGAGTATCCTTTCACCGCCACGCCCAGAGGTTCGAGTCCTCTCGTGAGCAGATTCTTCTCGAACGCGGTCGGAACCCCCTCGATTAGGCTTCAATATGGTGTAGTCTTGGATTTGTAACCTCGTTTTCCCGGCCTGACATCACTCCAAGGACTCCATGAAAAACTTCTTAGCGGTTGCCTGCTGTCTATTCCTGGTGGGTATCGCAAGTAGCCTGCTGGCGTCGTCTCGGGCCGAGGAATACCCTACCGTTCGCGCCTATGCGTGGAGCGAGGGTGGGGTTCTCGTGATTCGGCGAACGCCCAATCTGGGTAACGAGGTATTTGTCAGTGTTGGCATCGATGGCCGGCGGGTGGCGAGCATTGGATACGGGCATACTTTTGAAACTGTTCTCTCTCCGGGTCGCCACGTTTTGGCCGTGCTCGCTACACCGCGTCCCAATTATCGTGACTGGTGGACGATTGAACTCGATGTTCGCCCAGGGCGGACCTACAGTTTTACTGCTGTGCCCTTTGCCAGTCAGCTAATCCTGCGGCGGAACAGGTAGGGCAGCCGGAAGTCAGCGCAGCTATCTTGGGGATAGCCAACCGGCTTAAATTGCACCAAGGTGAGGCATGAAAAAATATCCCATAGGTTCTTTGATCATCCTTGGCCTGATCGGTGTCGTGTTCGCCCTCGCACTACCTGTTCAGGCGGAGACTCGTAAAGCGGGCAAGGCTACGGCGGGGGCATCGCACGCAACATCGGCCACGGGACTCAATGATGGCGGCCGGGTGAGCATTCAGCGATACCCTCTTCTCGGCAACGATGTCATCGTTGCCCTGAAAATCGACGGCAAGGAAGTATCGAGCATTGGCTACGGCAGCTCCTATCACACGTTCCTGACCCCGGGAAAGCATGTTCTGTCTGTCAAAGCGACGCCGCAATCATCCAATCCGAATTGGTTCGATTTGACTCTCGATGTGCACAAGGGCATGACCTATAACTTGACTGCTGCGCCGATGTCCGGGGAGCTGATCTTGAGAAAAAGCCGGTAGTAAAAATAATTTGGTCAGGGCGCCCTTTCGAATACGGAGGTTCGCCTGGCCAAGAGATAGACCGCAGAGACAGTCTGGATTCGCGCTAGGCCGGGACTATCGCGTTGCCAGCTTTCCGGAAACGCGGTTTGGTTGGTCATGCCTGGCTTGCGAGTGCTCGTGATCACGGGCGCGGGAATCTCGGCTGAGAGCGGCATTCCTACGTTTCGCGGAAAAGAAGGCTACTGGCGCAATCTCGACCCGTCGAAGCTGGCCACGCCGGACGCTTTTGCCCGCGATCCCCGGTTAGTCTGGGACTGGTATCGCGAGCGCCGTCAACGGATCCGTGCGGCACAGCCAAACCCGGCCCATAACGCAATCGTGAAGCTAGCCGGGTCCTGCGCCAATTTTCTCCTGGTCACTCAAAATGTCGATGACCTCCACGCTCGCGCGGAATGGAATGGGCGACACCTTTCCTCGGACCAGATCGTAAAGATCCACGGCGATATTTTTGTCACCCGTTGTTCTTCTTGCTCGACCCAGTATTCGGAGAAAGAAGAGCAAATATCCGGACCGCCAGTCTGTGGCGGATGTGGCGAGCTGATGCGCCCCGGTGTGATCTGGTTTGGAGAACAGCTGGACCAGCGGGAAATCGGAAGAGTTGAGAATTACCTTGCCTCCGGACCGTGTGATTTGGTGCTGGTCGTCGGGACCACGGCCCTGTTTGGGTATATCACCGACTGGGCGTTGCGGGCCGCCGGCAAAGTAGGGCGGCTGATTGAGATAAACCCGGAAGCGACATCCTTATCGCCACTTGCCACCCGCTCGATCCGGGAACCCGCGGGCGCATCGTTGCCACGGCTGGTGGATGAGATCATCGGCTGAAGCATTTTAAGAAAGGCTGCAGCCACATGGCATGAGCAAAATAGGCCGAGTTTTCTGTAGGGGAAGCCGGTGGCTTCCGGTGTGGCTTCGTTTGGATGCAAACGCACCTCGCTTCCGCAGGACGCAGCCACGAGGGAAACTGTCAGTTTACCCTGCAACTGAGGGACGGGTATTTTGTTTTGGCTGGTGAACCTACTGAGGTCCGCGGCAAAATGCCCGCGCTCCCCAAGACTCAGCCGCGGTGAAGGACCGCGTTCCAGATCATTATCCAAATAACGATTCCCAGTGACATGACTTTACTCCTTGTGGCGGATTGAACCGGCGCCGGTTATGTGCCGTTCGACCGTTTTTGGGTTGCCCCAGTAATTAACGTCGCCCGCACCGGTGATTGAGACTCGCAGGCTGTCAGAGACGGTAACGGACGCATCGGCGGCGCCGGTGGCCGATATCTCGACGTTCTTGGCCTGAAGATTTTTTGCTTTCACATCGCTTGCCCCGGTAAGGTCGGCCAGCAGTTCATCCACCGCGCCGTCCAGGACAACGCTGGCCGCGCCGGTTGTCTGAACGGCAAAGGTCGGACCGGAAAGCGAATGCGCGATAAGATCGGCTGCGCCCGACAGCTTCGCGCCGGTGAGGGAAGGGCTTGAGACCACGACCTTGATACCTCGCGTCGGCCGCAGGCGGTCATGGGTCCTCAGCTCGAGACGATTCCCCCGGTTCCGGTTTTCGACATAAGAGAGAAGATTTTCGTCGGTCGTTATGGTGAGCGAAGGCGGGCCGCTGTGCCATTCAATCCGGAAAGCGCCGCCGGCATCAATTTCGGTAAACGGCTCAATGGTTCGCGGTTCGGTGGTGATATGACTGTTACCTCTGATTCCCACCCAGTCGCAGGCGCCGAGCAGAAGGATGACCGTGCCGAACGCGAACATCGAAATTGTTTTCATGAAAAACTCCTTTCCCGTATGATGCACATTTCCGGGGGATTGGATTCAAGAATTCGCGCTTTGGCAAGGAGCTTCGGGGTCCGGCCTGCCGAAACTACCTGGGTGGCAGGCTGGGAAAGCCGCCATTGCTCGCCATCAATGCCAGGCTTAGGGCGAGGTGATTTTCAGGCGGAGGAAGCGAGTCTGGGCCGGGTTGTTCGGGTCGTAGGGCACGGTATCGCGCACCTCAACCATAAAATTCGGGGCGGTGCCGGTTTCGGCGACAAATCCCAGGCCGCTGGTTGTTGCGCCACCGACGCTTGCGGCCAGATCGGTCCAGGAATTCAGATCGCTCGAACCCTGGACGATATAGCTCAGGTCGGTGGCGAGGGAAGAGCGGTAAAACGTCATCGATAGATATTTTGTGCCGCTATAATCCTTCAGGGTCACGGTGGGCAGCCCGACGATGCTTCCCAGGGTTGGATCCAGGCCCAGGGCGTACTCCAGAAGATTGTTCAGACCGTCGTGATCGTAATCGTTGTTGAGGGCGGCGTCGCCTCCTGTTAGGCCGAAGCTGGCAATGTAATTTGCAGCTCGTGTCGCCATTGCCAGATCGAAAATTTGGGTGGCATTAGGGGAAACCCCGTTGGTGGCCGTGACAGTGATATTGGAAAAGACGCCGTTGCCGCCGGAGTTGGCGGTTCCAGAAAGGACGCCACCCAATGACAGGGAGAGTCCGGGTGGCAGGGTGCCGCCTGTGACGCTAAAGCTGGGGGTTGGATTTCCACCCGCGAGGTAGGTGAAATTGTAGGGCGTGCCCACGATCACGGGTGACGGAGGCGGTCCATTGAGAATGGCCGGCGGCCCGTTTGCGCAAACGAATGCCGGCGCGCTTGTCGTGATCGAATCGATCCGAACCCCGCTGGCGCCGGACGCGGCCAGGCTCGTGTCGCTACCCACTCGCCAGCGTAATTTGAAACTCTGGGTCGTCGCCTGTGACGGCAGATTGACTGCTGTCGTTATGTAAGCGGGCGAGCCGGTGGTCCCGGCGGAAAGTCCGCTCCAGGCAGCGCGGTTTTGGAGCGGATTACTGTAACTGCTGCTGATTAGGTGGGTGTAACCACCGGCGGTGAAACTGCCGCCCGCCGAAATAATGTCGGTAAAGCTGGCTCCGCCATCAAAGCTAATCTCGAGCACCATTCCATCGTATCCGATCACTCCGCCGCTTGATACTTCGAGGTTGAACAGGTTTCGGAAGGTCAATTTTTGGGCGGGCTGAAAAGTCGCCGAGACCAGGTCGACCAGACCGGCTGAGATATTGTCCGGAGCAAAGGCATCGTTAGGCGACGAATCGGACGTGGTGGTCGAGGTGACGAAGTTGGCCGATCCGGTGGTGTGGGTTGAGCTCCAGCCGCTCGGTATGGCCGGCGGGGTCACCCCATCGAAATTCTGAGAATCAACTGTCGCCAATCCTGCGGATGCGCCCAGCCGCACGGTAAACGCAACCGTGCCGAGATCGTTGGCGCCGTCCTGCAATGCCAGGGTGAGGGTAATGTTGCTGCCGCATGCGCCGCTGGCCGTGAAAGTGAAAGGGCGCGCGCTCGAACCGCCACTGCCTGGGATCACCCCGTAGTTTTGCGGTCCGCTTGGAGCGGTCACGCCGCCGGTTGCCTGCAAGGTTGCCATCAGATTGGTCGTGGCGCTGGCGCCATTGTTCATCAATGCCAGGTTGACCGAAACGGTTTCCCCCGGGTCCACCGCGCCATTGGCCGGGGCGTAGCTTTCCGAGTTCAGAAGTACCGGCGGGGCGGGTGCGATCGAAACGCCGCAACAGAAAGACCCGTTGGCGACCTGCACGTCGTCAATTCGCCAACCGGTAAGTCCGGTGCTGCCGTCCGACCCCATCCGGAACCGCAGCTTGATGGTTTGCCCCGCCAAATTCGGACCAAGGGCCGCCACCGTGGTAATGTAGCCGCCGGAATCGCCGGTCCAGGCCTGGCGCGCTCCAATCGGATTGCCGGTAACGTTGGTGATCGCGCCGGTATAACCGCCGCTGATGAAGCTGCCGCCGACGGCCTGGTCGGTGATATCGGTGAACGCGCCGGCATTGATATTGGGAGAGGAAACTTCGAGGACGCCGCCGTCAAAGCCTTGTTCCAGGCTGAAGTTGTTTCGGAAGCTCACTTGGGCCGCGCTCGATGTGATGGCTATATTTGGCGTAACCAGCAGTTTCTCGCCGGCAGTAGCCGGATCGTTAACGAAGGCGTCGTTAGGCGCGCTGTTGGGACTCGCGGTCGAAGTCACCCAGAGCGGCGCCGTGGCTCCGGATGCGTTGGTCGCCACCCAATTCGCGGGCAACGCCGGCGCGGTCACGCCATCGAAATTTTCCGAGAAGGCGGTATTGAGGAGGCCGGTCGTGAAATTGTAAGTGAGGGTGCCGAAATCGGTGGCCCCGTCCTGGAGATGGAGGGTGGCCGTCAGGGTCGAACCACAGACGAGGTCCCCGGCCGTAAATGTAAACGATTTGTAGACGGTCGCGCCGCCGGCCGTCATTACCCCATAACTTTGAGGGCCGCTCGGATTGGTTACCCCGCCGGTGGCTTGCAGAGTCGCAACCAGATTGGTCGTATCGCCGGTTCCGGTATTCTTGATTCCGAAGCTCACCGTGACGGTTTCGTTAGGATCAATGACCCCATTCGAGTTGCAGTTGTCCGCGGTCACCGTGGCCGCATCCGCGACCGGGTTCGGCACCCCGGTTAGGCAGATATTGTAGGTCGCCGTCCCGCCATTCGACACAACCAGATTGCCTGATGTGGCCGACTGATAATTCGGCGCGCTTACCGTAGCCGTATATGTGCCGGGCGCGACGGTTGCGCTGTAAGCACCGCCGGCGCCAGTCATCCTGAAATAACCGCTGCTTATTTGCACGACCGCGTTTGCAATCGGCAACCCCGATTGGCAGTTGGTAACGGTCCCGGAAATCGTTCCCCGAGGTGAAACCATCGGGGAGCCGAGCGAAATTTTGGCGATGCGGGTTCGCCAACCCAGCTGACTGCTGGTGGCATAATATTCCTGGGTGTACCAAAAAGAATAATCGTCCGCCGGATCAAGCGTCATGTCGCTGTAATCGCCCCAGCGGCTGGTGGTACTCGTTTGGGAGCCGGCGCCGTTAATGATGGTCTGTTCGCCTTGGGCCAGGCCGCTCCCGGCTGGATCGGTATGCAGCTTTGCCGCGTACCGGATCGAAGGGAATACGGTCGCACTGGAAACGCTGTAACCCACGGCAATGTCGCCCAGGAAATTCATCGCGCCGCTGGCCATCCAGCGGTTGGCCGTGTCGCCCGAGAGACCCGCCCAGGTTTGTTGCTCG
Organism: uncultured Verrucomicrobiae bacterium; assembly: GCA_963728975.1. Lineage (GTDB taxonomy): Bacteria > Verrucomicrobiota > Verrucomicrobiia > Chthoniobacterales > UBA10450 > DATFCK01. The sequence continues at coordinate 147,241 of CAVSMF010000004.1, read as the reverse complement.
GCGATGGTAAATGCAGCGTTTGGAGAGGTGCGGGTGAGCTGGTAGAAGCGAACTGCGGCACGATAGGCCGGATTGACGGCTGCATTAACGGTGTGGTTGGCGATTAGCGATTCGCTCGTGCCGAAGTTCCGATAGGCCAGGCGAAACATGAGCCGATCGTTGATCGCGTCGAGATAGCTCGAGCTCGAAGAGGGGGAAGGCTGCGGTATCACGTTCCTGGCATTGTCAGGTACCGTGGTGGGATCGAACGCCGCCACCGCCAACGGACTGCCGGTCCTCTCCGTAAAAGTTGAGTTGGCCGGGGTCGCGAAATCGGCGTGAAAATCGAATATCCGCAGCTGATCGGCGGGATCACCGAACTCGTCTGCTTCGAAATAAGCAAACGGGCACGGCGCGCCGACCGGCGGCGGCATGAGACCATCCAGGCAGGCGGGCAGCATTCCGCCGATGCCGTCAGGACCGTTGTTGCCGGTTGCTGGAGGGAAAAGTACGGCAGTATCGAAATAGACATAGCCCGCGGTCGGATCGCCGGCCAGCATTTTTGCTCGATCAAAGGCAAACACGCCTGCCTGCAGGAAGGTATCCCCAGCCTGGTTGAACTGGTTGTCCGTCATGTAGTAGGCGTCCGGCCAGACCCCGAATTTCGGATAGTCGTTGAACTTTTCGTTCGGCATCACGAAATCGTAGAGATAAAATTGACCGGTCGGATCGCCCGTTTTCGAGACGGCGACGAGCTGGTGATTGGGGACGACATCGACACAGAACTGGCTGATGATCCAGCGGTCGGCCAGTTGATCGTAAAGAACGATCGGGTCGCCGTCGTCCTTGGAACCGCAGGGCGATCCGAGCGGAGCAAACAAACTGCTGAGAGCCGCCGCCGCCGTCAGCGGATTGCCAGACTTGTCCCAAACGCGGAAACCGACGTTGATGACCTGAACGTAATGGTTGGGACCGACCGCGCCATTGGTATCGGGCGGCAGATATCCCTGGCTAAGTGTTGTTTCGGAAATGCCTTCAAAACTTACGGTTGGAGTCGGCAGTGCCTGGGGCGCGACTATTCCCTGCCGCAATTTCTTGAAGTGCGTTGACGAAGAGAGCATCGCGTCCGCGCTTGGTTTTACCCGCGGATCGACGTGACGAATAAGTTCGCGGTTCTCCGGGTTGATCTCCTTTTCTTCCTCGCCGCCGGCGACGATTTTCGGCAGATCCCGGACCGCTTTGGATTCGGCGAAGCCGGCTGCTTGAAATGCGACCGGCTGGCCGGCGTCTTTGGTCTGGCCAGCTGCTGAAGCGATTAGCGAAATCAGCGCGAGCAGGCTAACCAAAGCACGTTCGGTAGGTAGACGGCTCACGTTCTGAGTCTTGATTCTGATAATCCCGGTTTCCAACACGCTATTCCTTTATCCCTTTGGGGGGGCTGACCGGCCCTTTTTGCAGCCGAAACTTGTCGCCGATTTTATAGCAAGAGTCGAGCTAAAAGTGCTGGGATTCGAACGATCCGGCATAGCGGGACGGCCGAGTAAGGAATTGACACCGTGCCGGCGTCTTTGCAGCATTGGGCTGGTGAAATGGCTGGTCGCTCTGGTCATAATCGCCTGGACCCTCGGGCAGGCGGCTGGGGCCGGCCTGTTCCCAACCGCCCCGGGCACAGTGTGGAATTACGCGATGACCCAGGAGTTCGGGGAGGGCATTCACCCGGGGGCGGATATGCAGGCAAACGTGGATGCTGAAGGCAAACTCCATCTCCCGATCTCAATTTACGCAGCCGGACCCCAACAGATTGATGGGATCGAGACCCAGAAGTTCGAAACGCATCGACAAGGTAAGGTGCAGTTGACGGAGTATTTTAAGGTCGATGACAGCGCGGTCACTGCCATCGCCCGGGCGGGCGAGGACGGCCAGATCATGAAGGCTGTTCCTCCCCAGAAGGTGCTTAGCTTGCCACCGCGGGTGGGGGAGAAGTGGGAGTGGAAAGGCCAGGTAGGCAGTGTCCAGGCTTCGCAGACTTATGAAATCCTGGCCAAGGAAAGCATAACCGTTCCCGCCGGGAAGTTCGACGCCTTTCACCTCCGAGTGACCCAAACCGGCTTCCCGGCCACGACAGAAGATCGCTGGTTTGTTCCGGAAGTCGGCTACGTCAAAATTCTGACCGAGATGAAGCGGCCGGATGGTAATTTGTTGCAGCGCATTTTGCTCGAGCTGAAGGAAAGTCCAAAGAAGGGCGAGAGACCGGCGGTCTCGGCCAGCTCTAAGCCTGATGAAAAAGTGCTGCACGCCGCGGTTGCCCCGGACAAGTTCGCCGAGCCCAGCAATAAGATTTCGGCTGATGTTTCAAAGATTTACGCCCGGTGGCAGGGCGAAAAAGTGAAGTCCGGCGACAAGATCCGAGCGGTATGGATCGCAGAGGACGTGGGCAACGTGGCGCCCAAGAATTACAAAATCGACGAAGCTTCGACCACGGCGAATGGACCTCGCGCGTCTGGCACCTTTACCTTGTCCAAGCCCAACAAGGGATGGCCGCTGGGAAAGTACCGGGTCGAAATTTATGACGGCGACCAGCTGGCCGAGACAGTGCGGTTCACAATCGAGGCTGCCAAGTAGTTTGAACGTGCGATCAGAGTTGAAACCACGATTTGATTTCAATCACCCGGATTCGTAATTTGGACAAAATGGCAAGATATCTCTTCGCCCTGGCATTGTTCTGCGCCATCCCAATGGCCTGGGGTGAGTCGATTCTGCCCACGACGCAGGGAACGACCTGGAAATATCAAATGATCCAGGAATTCGGGAAAGGAGTTCGGCCGAGCGCAGGTCAAACCGTCAAAGTCGACTCGGATGGGAAAGTGCGTCTGCCGGTGGTTATCAAAGTCGGCGGCACGGAGAAGATTGACGGAGTGGAAGCGCACAGGTTTGAGTTGCACCGGCAGGGCGCCGTTCAGGCCGTTCAATTTGTTCAAGTCAGCGACCAGGGCGTGTTTGAACTCGCCCGGGGCAACGGCCAGGGAGACAAGGTGAAATATAATCACCCCCAAAAGATGCTGAGTTTCCCCCTAAAAATTGGAGAGAAGTGGGAAAATCACGCGGAAGCGGGCGATCAAAAGGTCGAGGAAAAGTATGAGGTGGTTGGTCAGGAGCCGGTCGAAGTTCCCGCAGGAAAGTTTAACGCTTATCATGTTCACGTGGTCGGGACGGAACCGTTTCGTTCGGTGGTGGATCGCTGGTATGCGCCCGACGTAGGAGAAATCAAAGATGTCACGGAGGTTCGGGGCTCCGATGGTTCGATGAAAACGCGAATTTCTCTCGAATTAACGGCCCTGCCGGCTATATCAAACGAGCCGGAGATCGCGGCGACGCAGCCCGGCGAAAATGGAACGCCCACGGTGGCGGGTCCCGGGCCGGGCAAGGTGAAGGCGGAAGAAGCAAAGGAATTCGCCGATGAGCTTGCTGGAGACAACGAGGAGAAGGACCAGGGAGGGACGCCGGGCGTTGTTTCCATCCCGTGCCCGGACGGGACCGTGACTGTTTCCCTTCGCACGGCGGATGGGAAGCCGGGCGATGCAATCCCGGCCGGGACAAAAAAATTGCTGCTTCATGGCGAGCTGAACGGCGACGAACCGACCTCGGTCAGAGTGATTTACAGCCGTCTCGGGCCGAAGGAAGGCGAGACGGTCAAATGGGGCGAATCCCGTCTGTATCTGAGTAAAAATAACAAGACCGCAGATACTTGGATCATTATCAATAGCGGGACTCTGAACCCCGGTAACTATTGCGCTGATTTTCTTATCAAGGACCAAAAAGTTGCGACGCTCCCATTCAAGGTCGTTCCCTCGGCGGAGAAGTAGCGGTTCGTTTCCGCCCTCGATTTTTTAATCGAACAACACCTTGCCCCGGCGAACTTATCTCAGCGCGGTGGTATCGCCAGCCAATCCACGGTAATTTCTGTTTTGCCTTCGGAAATGGGGGCGTCGGGACGCACGATCAGCTTAAACCCGGCGGGGGTCTTGTTCGAGTACATCAAACTACAGGGGACGGACGATCTGGCCAGGGTTAGACCAACACTGTATCGATCGTTAGGTAAAGCGGCATCGAAAGTTATCTCCTTTCCCCAAGTTGGCGCCTTCTGGTTGGAGGTGTCGGTCCTCCGCGGGTGAAGCGAATCGGCGGGACCCAATTGCTTTTCATTTCCGATGGTGAGGCTAACCGTGCCGGAGCGCCAATCAGCCACGGTGGCACTGCTTGGATTTGTCGATGCGGACGGAGAAGGTTGATTCGTTTTCTGGCCTCGTTTCGCCATCCAGTCGAGGAGTGCGAAATCATAGCGCTGGACCGCTTTCCAACGGACCGTGACCTCGGTATTTTTGTCGCCGCCAGGGCCTGAGTACGAACTTTCGATGGCAAACGGCCCATAGCTGCTGCGCTTGCCCAGGTTTGGGGTGAGGGAGTCAGTTCCAAAAGGAGGGTTCGGCTCCACTTTAATGGTCTTAACCACCGTGCCGGCGGTGAGTCCCGCGCCGGCGGTAAATGTCGTCATTCCGCCGCCGCCGCCCGTGCCACTGGCGGTGAGGGTGCCAACTAATTGCAGCTCCAACTGTGGCGGTTTGTCCCCGCTACCCGGCGGGAGCCACGAAACAGTGAGATCCATGGTCGGTTTGTCCGGATTGCGCATCGACATGCTGCCGGAGAGATAATATTTTTGGGTGGCGGTCTTTGGATTCAGTTTGAGCGTGACATTGGGATCGAGCGAAAGTCCGGCGATACCTTTGACCTGGGCCAGGCCGAGTTTGGCGGCCATCGTCCAGTCAACTCCAAAACTTAAATCGTACTCTGCCAGACCTTGGCCGTGAATCGTCAGATTCTTGTCGTTGTGGGGATCCGGCATCACCACAAACCAGAAATCCGATTTGCTCTTCATCGAAATATGAATGTATTTCTGGTTCTTTAGAAACTGGGCCCCGTAGCTGGTCGAACCCTCATAATAGCCGACTGGCGAAATCGGTGGCTCGTCCTGAGGGTAAACTGTCGAGCCGAACATCAGGAGCGCCGCAAACGATGCTGAAAGGATTCGGGCAAACATGCTGAAGGTGAACACGGCAGGCCGAGCCATCCAGCCGGTGCCTTTGGAGATTAGTGTCCCCGACCGACAAAGCCAAGCGTTGTTACATTCCCCAATGCTTGGCCGGCCGCAGCCCTGGAAGCCATCGACGGCTTCGACGCATTATTTTTTATCTATAGTTAGTTTGGCGGTCGCAGCCAGCGCGTCATCCAAATAAAACTCGACCCGATAATTGCCGGGTGTCCATCCCGGTTCGGGCCGGACCAGCCCAAAAACGCCATAGGAATCGGGGGCGGTCGCCTGCGCGGTCGATTGGTCGATGATGTGATCGGGAGGGGCCACTCCCTCCACCCGCTCCGCGATCCAGACGCAGCGAATCCCAGTTCCAACAGTCAGGTTATGGCCGTGCCAGCGCGCATAAATCTTTGGAATGGTCGAGCTGAATTTGGTCGCGGCCTCGCCGATGGGCGCGGGGCCGACCGTTCCCGTTAGTCTTTGAGCGGCGTCCGGCGGTTTCACTTCCGGCCGGGGAGCAATCTTCGGCTGCTCCTTCAACTCCAGCGAGATCCGGCGCAACATCTCACCGGTGTCCGCGCGCGTTTCGGTTACGTCTTTTACAATCCCGGTGCCGGGAACGAACCAGCGGTCGATAATCATTCGGCCGGGCGCGCTTTGTTCGCCGTGAATGTGAAAGGCATGAAATTTGCCGGCCGGAACCACAATGTCTTCTGCTCCAACGACGCGATACGATTGGTGCACCTTGGTTTGCGCAATCTCGTCGTTGAAATCCCAGGTAAGACCGGTTTGAAGCGGGGCGGCGACCATCGTCTGCGGGTTTCCCAGTTTGATCAGCTTGCCCGATTCGTCCAGGCGGGCCCAGCACAGGATTCCATGCTCGTCCACCGTGACAAGATCCGTGTTCGTTATCCTGTCGGCCCGGTGCATTTCAAATTCCAGGAGCTGTTTGCCGTCAACTTCCCTGGTTCCATTGATCCGATAGATTACAGTCGCATGAACTTTTTCGCCGGAATCGGATTGCGAATTGGAGAAACGAAACCCCTGGCCGGCTTCCTCCGTCATATCGTAGATCCAGCTCGTTCCCTGAGTTGTCGGAATAATTTGATCGGCCTGGCCGGAAAGGATCGGCCCAAAAGCAAAGAAAAGAGGAATGAATTTTCTGGCCAGGATCATGGGAAAGTTAAACGATAAAGCGCTAACCGCATTTGGCTTCAGCTTGGGAGAGTTGCAGATTTTGTGAGATAGAGCTCATGCGGGAACTGCAAGCATAGTTCGACAGGCCATGGCGAATTTTGTTCAAGGACCGTGTGACGAAGCAGTTATCTCGGCCGGAATTGCCCAGGCGCCATGCCGGGCAAGCGCCGCACCCTGGATACTGGCGGCGACAATTCTCGGGTCGAGCATGGCCTTCATCGATGGAACGGTAGTCAATGTCGCCATTCCGGCCCTCCAGGCCGCCTTCAAAGCCGGCGTTCCCGATGTTCAATGGGTGGTCGAAGCATATTCTCTGGTGTTGACGTCGCTGCTGTTAGTCGGTGGATCACTCGGGGATCGCTACGGTCGGCGCAGGATGTTCCTGACCGGTATTGCGCTCTTTTCCGTCGCATCCCTCGGTTCCGCTCTTGCCCTTAATATTCAGGAGTTGATCGCCGCGCGCGCTTTTCAAGGAGCGGGTGCGGCCCTTCTTGTCCCGGAAAGCCTGGCCATCATCGGCGCGTCGTTCGACGGTCAACAGCGGGGCCGGGCCATTGGGACCTGGGCCGGCTTTACCGCAATTACCACAGCCATAGGCCCGGTGATTGGCGGCTGGTTGATCGAACACTTCTCCTGGCGCGGAATTTTTCTGATCAATCTGCCCCTTGCTCTCGCCGTATGTCTGATTGCATTAAAGCATGTTCCCGAGACGCGCGATACCGCTGAAAACAAGCCGCCCGATTGGCCGGGAGCGGCCCTCATTACCACCGGTTTGGGCGCGCTTGTTTATGGATTGATTGAATCTTCGCAGGTGGGATTCGGTCGTGCCGATGTCTGGACGGCGTTAATCATGGCCCCGATATTTCTGACCGCATTTTTTTGGTTTGAAGGGTGGACCGGTAATCCCATGCTGCCGCTGGCTCTGTTCCGTTCGCGCAATTTTGCCGTTGCCAATCTGCTCACCCTGCTTCTTTACGGCGCGCTCGGCGGACTGTTTTTTTTCCTGCCATTGAATTTGATTCAGGTGCAGGGATACACCGCCACAGAGACCGGAGCGGCGTTGCTTCCTTTTGTCCTGATCATGTTTGTTTTGTCCCGCTGGGCTGGCGGCTTGGTCAAACGCTACGGATCCAGGATACCGTTGGTAATTGGTCCACTGGTGGCCGCAGTTGGGTTCGCTCTTTTGGCTGCGGCCGGCGATAACGCCGGTTATTGGAAAGATTTTTTTCCCGGAATTGCTGTTCTTGGTCTTGGGATGACGATCAGCGTGGCCCCTTTGACCACCACCGTGATGAATGCCGTAGGAAAAGATCGAATGGGAATCGGGTCCGGAGTTAACAATGCCGCAGCCCGCGCCGCCGGGTTGCTGGCCATCGCCATATTCGGAATTATTATGCTCGAGGTGTTTGCCCGCTCTCTGGAGTCCCGTTCGAACAGCGCCAACCTGCCGATGTCTGTAAAACAGGCGCTCGACCACCAGGAAATCAAGTTGGCGGCGATCGCAATTCCAGACGGGGTCTCATCCTCCCTGCGCAAAACTATCCGCCAGGCAATCGACGAAGCCTTTATTAGAGCTTTTCGAACTGTGATGCTGCTCAGCAGCTCCCTGGCTCTGGCGGGCGGCGGCATTTCTCTTTTCCTCACGGAAGATGGGAAGTCGTCGAGATTTGTAACCTAACTGTTGCTCGTCAGGTCCGGCCGGACGGCTATGGTGAAGCAGCGGATCGTCGCAACCGAATTTGAAAGCGAAAAATTGAATGTCGATTCCAAATAAGCCTGCCAGTTCCTGGCCCCCGACCGCCGCCCCCACTCGGACGAGTCCGTTCCCTCGGAGGACGCGGACCCCTTCGATCCTTGCCTGCCTGGTTTCGACCCTGTCTCTCTGCGCGATCGCTCCCGCGCCTGTTCTGGCGGAATCCAAGACGCCGGAGCCGCATCGCATCGTGGTCGTTGTTTGGGACGGGATGCGTCCCGATTTTGTGACGGCCCGAAACACGCCGGTTTTGTGGAAACTGGCTCGGTCGGGTGTGACATTTCGGAATAATCATTGCGTTTATCTGTCCGCCACGAACGTGAATGGGACCGCTCTGGCCACGGGAATGTATCCGGATCACACCGGGCTTATTGCAAACCACGAATTTCGTCCCGCCATTGATCGTTGGAAGGCAGTCGATGTTGAAAATCCGGGTGTGGTCCGCCGTGGCGACGAACTGTCGCGTGGAAAATACATTGCGGCTCCGACCGTGGCCGATCTCGTTCAACAGGCCGGCGGCAAAACGATCATCGCCGCCAGTAAAACAGTCGGATTGCTGCTCGATCGCCGCCCCGCTTCGCCCGGGGACGCGGTAATGCTCTCTTCCGGCACGGCTTTTCCGGCCGATTTGCTGCGCCGTATTGTGGATCAGCTCGGTCTTTTCCCAAAAACACACCCCGAGCGGGGGAATTGGACAACTAAAGCCCTAACCGAAATCCTGTGGCGGGATGGTGTTCCGCGTTTTTCCGTGCTCTGGCTGGGCGAGCCCGATCTCACCCAGCACGAAACAGCCCCGGGCGCGCCGGCCGCTTTGCGGGCGATCCGGGATTCGGACGACAATCTTGCCGCCGTCCTGGCCGCGTTGGATCGCCATAACGTGCGCCAAACGACCGATCTGTTTGTTGTTTCCGATCATGGCTTTTCCACCATCGAACGGGAAGTCGAGCTTCCCAGGATCCTGGCCGGGGCCGGATTCAAGGTGACAACGGAATTCAAAAAACAACCGGCCCCCGGAGCAATAATGATGGTGGGCGGCGGCGGCAGCGTTCTTCTTTATATAATGGGCCATGACCGCGCGGTTGTGCGTCGGCTGGTTGAGTTCCTGCAACGATCGGATTTTGCCGGCGTGATCTTCACCAGAGAGAAGCTCGACGGAACGTTCGGGCTCGATCAGGGGCATATCGACAGCGCGGACGCGCCTGATGTGGTCTTTTCCTTCCGGTGGAGCGATGCGAAAAATCGGTTCGGGGTGCCGGGAATGATCGATGCCGACTGGCAACGGGCGGCCGGGAAGGGAACACACGCCACTCTGAGCCGGTTCGACATGCACAACACGTTAATTGCGGCGGGTCCGGATTTTCGCATCGGCTACACGGACGATTGGCCGAGCGGCAACGTGGATGTGGCGCCGACAATTCTGAACATCCTTGGAATTAGCGCGCCGGAACCGATGGATGGCCGCGTTTTAACCGAGGCGATGGCTGAGCGCGGCAATGCAACTCCGGAACCGGAGACGGTGACACTGAAATCGGAGCGTTCTTTTTCGTCAGGGGTTTGGCGCCAATGGCTGCGCGTCTCCAGCATCGGGAGAACGAGCTACCTGGACGAAGGCGACGGCGAATTTGAAGCCGGGAATAAGGGAGCCGCTCCTTTGCCACAGGCGAAGACGCCGTGATTGAGCCGTTATCTTGACTTTGGCAAGGTGAACCCTACCCTCCGGTGAAGTGATCGGAGTCGTCTGTCGCCTGGTGACGGTCGTGGTCCTGGTAAACGCCATTGGCCTGCAATGGATCGCTTTTCAGTCGGTGGCGTGGGGGATAATGATCGTCAAGTTTTCGCAGCGCACGTCGTTGCGTTGCGCAATCGCGCAGACATTCGATGGCGGGCACCCTTGTTCTCGATGTCATCTCCTGGCCAGGGAAAGAAACTCGCAAAAGAAATCCGATCTTCAGCCCGGCCGGCCGAACATCGATCTGATTTGTTTGACGCGCCGCGTTCAATTGTCACCCCGATCATGCCGGCTGACCTACGAGACCCCTCTTTTTCCTGCGTTTGAACGGGTCTATTCTCCGCCGGTTCCCCCGCCTCGGGCAGCGACTGCCTAACTAGCGGTCACATATTTCGGCGCTTGCTGTCTGGCAACCGCAACGCCGGTGTGATGAATGAGTGGCGGCAGCCCGCCAAATGTGGCCACGGCCATGGCGCTGTCTGTCGCGCTTTCTTTAGTCTCTCGCTCGAATTGCACAAACTCCAATGACAAATTTGAATCGCATCTTACTCTCAGTTTTAATTCTGATCGCACCGGTCGCGGCCCGGGCCTGTGATCTTTGCGGTTGTTACACCCCCCAGCTCGAAGCCATGCCAGGAACACAGGCGGCCCCGCCTTTCCCCTGGCTGCGCGGATGGTACGGCGCCGTCGGCGAACAATTCACCCGGTTCGGCACCGTTCAGATTGACGGCCATGAAGCCTCCAATCCGGCCGGACAGTACGAGAACAGTTCCATTACCCAGCTCGTCGCCGGATACCAGTTCGGCGCCCGATTTGGGCTCCAGGCGAATCTTCCAATCATTTATCGCGACTTCAAACGGCCCGAGGGATTCGCCATCGATCGCGGATCCGAGAGTGGAATTGGCGACGCTTCCCTTTTACTGAAAAGTGTGCTTTTTCATTACGCGTCGTCCGGGCCGCGTGAATTTGATTTCGAAGGCAAAAATCCGGTTGCGGTCGAGCACGAACCGGATTTCACGGCTTCGGCCGTGGTGCTCACAGGAATCAAGTTCCCAACCGGCGCAACCGGCCGATTGAAAGAGGAATTTCATGAAATTGAAATTCCGGGCGCGCCCCCGAGCGGAATTCATGGGCATGATCTCACTCTCGGGACCGGGTCGTATGACGGAATCTTCGGCGAACAGAATTCCCTGCGATACAAGAACATTTTCCTTGAAACGAACGTGCAGTTCACGCTGCGGGGCGATGGCGCGCACCAGTATCATTTCGCCAATGATCTGACCTGGAGCGGCGGTCCCGGTTATTATTTTATTCGAACATCCAAAACGATTCTGGGACTGGAGTTCGAAATTTCGGGCGAACACAAGGATGTGGACCGTTTCCGGGGCAAACCGGCCGAGGACACCGGCATTACCTCGGTGTTCGCAGGTCCGCGCATCGTCGCCTCACGAGGCCGCTGGAGCGGTGAGATAACGGCCGAGTTTCCCCTAACGATCGACAATACCGCCCTCCAGGTGGTTCCGGACTTTCGGTTGCGCGGCGGCATCGCGTTTCATTTTTGATCAATGGAGAGACGAACCGCTCTCGCCATTTTTTATGATTTGCGGATGACCGCTGGCGGCAAAGGAACGAGCTGCAATTTCGAGGCGGAAACGCCCGGTCAGGAACGGGTCATGTAATCGCTCAACGTCAGCGCCAAAAGAATCATCAGCCACATCAAACCGGCCGCGGCCGCGAATTTCAACAACGGGTTGCTTCCCTTGATGTGCATGAAAAAGAGCGCGACCAGGCCGGCTTTGGTGATGGCGATGGCCAGCGCCACCACCAGATTAAACGAGCCCAGATTGATGTATCCAATTCCCCAGGTCAGCGCGAGCAGAACCATCAGGGCGCCACAGTTTTTCCAATAAGTTTTTGGAGAATGGGTAGTCATTGGGTTCAGCGATGACCCGCCAGATACAGCAGCGGGAAGAGGAAAATCCAGACGATATCGACAAAGTGCCAGTAGAGCCCGGCAATCTCGACCGGGGTATGGTGGCCATTGGTAAATTTGCCGAGCCAGGCGAGGAAGCTGAGGACCAGGATGACGCAAATTCCCACCGTGACGTGGATAGCGTGCAGGCCGGTCATGGCAAAATAGAGCCAGAAGAAAATCTCGGCCTGCCCCGGATTGGCCTCATGCCACTCGAAACCGATGCCGGGAACGAGGTGCTCGCTGAAATCCTTGTAATATTCGAACCCTTTCAAGCCCATGAAAATCATGCCGAAAAAGGCGGTGCCGAGAAGGAGCCAGACCAAATGTTTGCGATGTTTCAGTTCGGCCGCGCGCACGGCCAGGGCCATGAGCGTGCTGCTGAAAAGGAGAATGCCGGTATTGACGCCTCCGATCATGACTTCGGTGTGGTGGCTGGCCGCGGCGAAGGTATCGGGGTAGAGAGTTCGGTAAATGGTGTAGGAGAGGAAAAGTCCGCCGAAGAACAGGACTTCCGTGGCCAGGAAAATCCACATTCCGAGCTGGGCCGCGCTGCGCTGCTGCTCGATGGTGTCAAAATGTTCTGCAACCAGAGTAGGTTCCACGGAGCTCATGGTTCAGGCGGTAGCCATATCTAAATCGCGGTCGGCCTCGGCGTCGTAGGCATAGGGCCCTTCGGTGACGACGGGTGTTTCCTTGAAATTATGTTTGGGCGGCGGGGAAGATGTTTGCCATTCCAGTCCGGTGGCGCGCCACGGATTGGGCCCGGCAACGCGACCCCGTTTGCGGGACCAAAGAAAATAGATCAGGGGGAGCAAGTAACCGACGCCGAGGATCGAGGCGCCGGCGGTTGAAAGCACGTGAAAGACCTGGAATTCGGGCGGGTAGGCATGATATCGCCGCGGCATCCCGAGGTAACCGAGGAGGAACTGCGGAAAAAAGGTGAGATTGAATCCGAGGAATGTGGCCAGCGCGGCCAACTTGCCCCAGATTTCGGGATACAATCGCCCGGTAATCTTCGGCCACCAATAATGGAGACCGCCCATGAAAGCGGTGACCATGCCGCCGACCATGATGTAATGAAAATGGGCGACGACAAAATAGGTGTCGGTGACGTGAACATCGATGCCGAGCGCGGCCAGGAACAATCCGGTTAGGCCGCCGATGACGAACAGGCCGATGAAACCGAGCGCATAAAGCATCGGGGTGGTGAAATGGATCGAGCCCTTGTGCAACGTTGCCGTCCAGTTAAAGACTTTAATGCCGGAAGGGACCGCCACCAGAAAACTCAGGATCGAAAAAACCATTCCGGCATAGATCGACTGGCTGGAAACAAACATATGATGGCCCCAAACCAGAAAGCCCAGGACGGCGATGGCCATGCTGGAACAGGCGATCCAGGAATAGCCGAAGATTCTTTTACGGGAGAAACAGGTGATCATTTCGCTCACCACTCCCATGCCCGGCAAAATCATGATGTAAACCGCGGGATGAGAATAGAACCAGAAGAGATGTTGAAATAAAATCGGGTCGCCGCCGAGCTTCGGATCGAATATGCCGATGCCCCAGAAACGCTCCAGCGACATTAACCCGAGGGTAATGGCCAGCACCGGCGTGGCCAGGATCATGATCAAGCTCGTGGCGTAAAGCGACCAGACGAAAAGGGGAAGCCGAAACCAGGTCAGCCCCGGCGCCCGCATTTTGTGGATGGTCACCATGAAATTCATTCCGGTGATGATGGTGGAGAAGCCGGCTATGAAAACGCCTGCCGCCATCGAGATGACGTGCGAGTTCGCGTAAGTGGTGCTGTAAGGCGTATAAAATGTCCAACCCGTGTCCACCCCGCCGCGGATCAGCGACCAAAGGGCAAGGGCGCCTCCGGCGATGAAAATGTACCAGCTCATCAGGTTCAATTTGGGAAAGGCGACGTCGCGCGCTCCGATCATGAGCGGCAGGCAAAAGTTGCCGAGCACGGCTGGAACCGAGGGAATGAGAAAAAACCAGACCATCAGAACGCCGTGAATGGTGAAGAGCTTGTTGTAGGTCTCCGATGTGACCAGGTCTCCCTGCGGGGTCAGCAACTCGATCCGCATCAAGGCCGCCGCCACGCTGGCAATGGTGAAGAAGACCAGAATGGTGCAGAGATAAAGCAATCCGATTCGTTTGTGATCGGTGGTAAGCAGCCAGGAGCGAACGCTGTGGTTGATGCTGAGGTAATTATCGGGAGCGAGTTCGCCTTCCGTCCGAATATCGATTTCGGTGGCGCTCTTTCGCGCGCCGGATTCCAGGGTAGTGCTGTTCATTGGGCCGGCGGCGGTTGGTTGCCTAACGATTTTATATAGGCGATGAGCTGCATGATCTCTTCCTCGGTCAGATGTCCCTTGAATGTCGGCATGATGTTTTCGTAGCCCCCTGCGATTTCCTTGGCCGGCTGCAAAATCGAATCGCGCAGATATTGGTCATCGGCCGTCACCACCGCGCCGTTGGAAAGCGGGACCGGCTTGCCGTAGATTCCCTCCAGCAGCGGCGCGTGAAATTTGGAATTGGGCGCGTGACATCCGCTGCAACCGCGGTCGTGAAAGAGCTTTCGGCCGACCAACGCAATCGATTCGGTTGGTTCTCCCGATTTCAGCCAGCGCTCATAGGCCGCCGGTTCCATCACCACCACCCGGCCAATCATGCCGGAGTGTTGGGTGCCGCAATACTCGGCACAGAAAAGATGGTATTCCCCGGTCCGGGTCGCCTTGAACCACTCGCTGGTGTACCTCCCGGGGACGACGTCCTGCTTTACCCGAAACGCGGGCACAAAAAAACTGTGGATCACGTCCTGCGAGGTCATCTTCAGAACGACGGGGCGATTGACCGGGACGTGCAGCTCATCGATCTCCCGCTTGCCTTCGGCGTGTTGGAGTTTCCACATCCATTGTTTGCCTACCACCTGGACTTCGATGGCGTTGGCCGGCGGGCGTTCGATCCGGAAATAGACCAGCGCGCCCCAGGTAAACAAGCCTAACGAGAGGATAATCGGCCCAATAGTCCAGCCGCTCTCGATCCAGTTTGAACCGGAACTCGGGTTGGAACGATCGGCGGCCGAGCCCCGGCGGTATTTTATCGAGAACCAGATAATCGGGAGAAAAATAACCGCCATGAAAAACAGCGAGACCAGGGTGAGTCCAAAATAAAGCGCGTCCACTTGTTGCGCGCTGGTGGAGGCTTCCGGTGGAAAAAGATGAAACTGGTCCATGTTTTAGTCGGACGGAATTGATTTCCTGGTCGGACGCCGCGTCATCGAAAAAATCCCCCAGGCGATTGCGCCCAGAAAGCCGATGCTGCCAACCCGGACCATCGACAGCACCAGTCCGCCGTATTTGCCCTTGATCGGATTGTAGTGATAGCAAAGCAGCAGGACCTGGGAGATGACCGAAGAGCTTTGCTCCTGCTTGGCCGCGACCAGGCTATCGAGCAGTTCTCGCGGGTTGAAATTTACGCCGAAAAGATAATGCGAAATTTTTCCCTCGGGCGTGACGATCACTATGCCGCTGGGATGCGCGTATTCGTGGGACTGCGGATCGTAGGCGTAGTGGTAGCCCAGTGCGTCGGCCACTTGTGAGATCGAATGGTCGTCGCCCACCAGGCAATGCCAGCCCTTGGCCGCGCCTGGCCGTCCATAACGGCGAAGGTAATCCTGCTTTTTGGCCGCGGCCGCGGCCGCTTTTTCCGTAGGATCGATGCTGACGTTAACGACCTGAAAATCGCGACCGACATCCAGGCGAAGTTCCTGTAACGCCTGAATCAATCCGTCATTTATTAAGGTGCAGAGCATTGGACACCGGTAATAACCGAGGACAAATATTGTCGGTTTTCCTCCAAAGTGATCGCCTAACCGGAATGGCCGGTTGTTTTCGTCGCGAAAAACAAGATCGGGCGGAAGCTGCCGTCCCGGGTGCTGCTCAAACGTCACCCGGTTCAAATCGCCGGGGGTGAGGGCCCAGGCCCGGCCGGCCAGAACGGACATGCAAACGATGGCCAGCACAATTGCTTCAAGTAATGGAGAGCGCCGCTGCCGGCGTCCTCCAGTCTGACTAACGAGGTTGCGCATGAAAATAAAACCAAACGCGGGAGTTTTCATTTGTTTTCCATCAATCGCGGCGGGGTGGCCCGTTCCAAAGGACGCGCCTGCATCAGGCTGAGAGGGGTTTTGCCGGCGCCGACGTCAGGCAGGCCGCGCTCCAAAAGCAGTTGGATCGCCCGGTCGATCGGCACCCGGACCGTTCCGGATTTTCGGTCGATCCACCCATAGGAATGGAGATCCAATTCCTCCGCCGCGCGGAGCTTTGCCAGATCCATTGCCGGCCGAACTTCCAGCCGCGGTCCCGGATATTTTTGGACGGCTGTAACCGGCGCGGTCGGGCTGCTTTGGGATTCCGCTTCATGGAGCTTGAAATAACGCATCAAGCCGGAGACAACGAAAAAAATGATGACACCGGAAACCAGCAAGAGCAAGGCGATGATCATCAACGAAGGGACATCAACGTCCTTCTTCTCGTGGCCAGGAGTCTTCGTTTGCGGGTTCATGCCGGGACAGCCAGGGCAAACCGTGGATCGTTCAGCGGGACAAGGCGTTTGCGCTCCAAGTTCCACAGAAACGCCGCCGACCAGATGCCTCCCACCGCCAAAAACGCGGCCAAAGTCAGCCAGCCGATGTAAAAATGTTCAAAAATGCTCGGAGCCACCGCCCACCAGACGGCGACGGTATGCGCGACCAAAACGCACGCGGCCACCGTGGCCAGCACCCGCCGCCGCTTCTTTACCGGCCGGGAAAGAAGTAAAAAGAACGGAACGAAAAAGTGAAATAGGACGATAAAAATGGCGGCCCACCGCCAGCCATGATCTACCCGGTGCAGGTACCATGAAATTTCGTGGGGCAGATTTCCCGACCAAATAATCAGGAGTTGGGAGAAGGCGAGATAAGCCCACATCATGGTGAAGGCGAGGAGGAGGTTCCCGAGCTTGTGAAAGGTTTCCTCGCCGGCGAGCGGCTCGATCTCGGAAGAACGGGACACGGCGGAAAGCAACAGGATCACAAAGGCAAGCGCGCTCAGCACCTGGCCGATGCAAATGAGGACCGGGAACATGGTGGAATACCAGTCCTTTTCCAGCGACATTACCCAGTCGACGGAGGCGAAAGTCATCGTCACCGGATAAATCACCAATCCCGGACCGCTCAGCCTTCGCATTTTGCGGGTTGGTTCCACCGAGACGGTAACGTCTTGCTGGGCCGAATGCTTCAGGAGAAACCGGGCGATGATGATCCAGATGGCGAAAACAATGGCGGCGCGAATAACAAAGCCGGGGGTGTTCAAGTAGGCTGCTTTTTTATGAAGGACCTCATTGGCTGCCACCAGGGCCGGATGCTTCCACGGATAAAGATCGGTTAGGCCAAAGCAGATCGGCACGAATAGAAGAGCGAGCAAAGGCAAATTGCCAATTGCCGATTCGAGAAATCGACGCACCGCGTAACCCCAGTGACCGGCGGTAAGATGGTGAATCATCAGCAGACAGAGCGAGCCGAGGGAAATGCCGAGAAAGAAAAGTTCGGCAAACAGGTAGGCGACGAAAAAGTCGCGGGGAGCAAATATCCATCCCGCCACGCATCCGGCCAGGCCGAGGATGCCAACGATGAGGCAGGGGATTTTGGTGCGGCCAGCCCACTCGTTAACCGGTGCGATCATTGTTCACCCTCCAGTTTTGATTGCTCCGCCGGTTCCACGTCGGAGAGGGTGGCATGATGACTCAACTGCAAGGCGCGAATATAGGCGGCGATGGCCCAGCGATCGGCCGGCTCCACCCGGGTTGCGTAGGAATACATCACGCCATAACCATTGGTGATGACATCGTAAAAATGGCCGATTGGGGCGTTGCGCAGGCGATCGACATGATAGGAGGGAGGCTGGGGGAAACCGCGTTGCACAACCATGCCGTTCCCGCTCCCGGTGCGGTCGTGGCATTCGGCGCACATCGCGTCAAAGCGCTCCCGGCCGCGAGCGAGCAGTTCGGACGTCAGTTTGACCGGCAACCGGGTGATGTAGACGCCGTTCGTTAGGCCGGTGTAAAAAGCGACGTTTTCCCGGGCGTCGCCTCGCGCCACCGTGTGCGGAGGAAGGGGGCGAGCGTTGCTTGCATTGGAAAAGAAATCGCTCTCAGTCAGCGGCCTGGCTTTCGGTTGATTGCTCATGTCCGGCCGGCAGGCGGTGCAGGCCAGAACAGCAATCGCGACAAGCATCGGTAGGGCGCGACCGCCGGGCGCGCCGGAGGCGGAACGCGATCTTGGCAGGGCGCGACCGCCGGGCGCGCCGGGGGCGGAATGCGATCTTGGTAGGGCGCGACCGCCGGGCGCGCCGGGGGCGGAATGCGATCTTGGTAGGGCGCGACCGCCGGGCGCGCCGGGGGCCTCATCTGGCGTCCAGAAATACGGCCAGTTTTCCGAGGCCGTAACCAGCCGCGCCCGAACAGGATTAGCTCGGACGTATTCCGCCTTATCAGCAAAGCTCTCGTCGCCCCTTAATCGATGATCAAAGAAGTCGCGTTGCCAATCAATCTTGAGCGTTGTCGCGAGATATCGTTTCCAGTTTGATATCACATCCCGTATCGCCTGGTCATCCGGAACGGAAATGAATGCATGCAAATGGTCGGGCATAAGCACAACCAGATGCGCGAACCAAAGCGCTTTGCGATTACGAAAGGCGACAGAGTCAAATAGTGCACCAGCAATTTCTGGCTGGCAGAGCTGATTTTCATGGCGCCGCTTGCAACAAATGGTGATGAAAAAGATCTCTTCTTCAGGCCGCAGCCCGAGGGGAAGATCGTGCGGCAATTTTTTGCGTTGCGGCGTGCCCGGCGGTCGCGCCTTACCAGGATCCAGCGCGCCCGGCGGTCGCGCCCTACCGGTCCTTTTCACTCGGGCACCTCCGCGATCAGAATGGGATTCAAGCTTTGCAGAAAAGCGCGCGTCTTCTCGGGATCGAACCGCGGGTCGCTGGCTTCGATGCAGAGAAAAAATCGATCCTGGGAAGCGCGTTCAAATTCCGGGACATTGAAGAGCGGGTGATAGGGACGGGGCAGTCCGTTTAGTCCGAGCGCGGCCAAAAATGCGGTGAGCGACGCCCCAAGGACCGTCAGCTCGAATGTGATCGGAATAAAGGAGGGCCAGCTGTGGATCGGGCGGCCCCCGATATTGAGCGGGTAACTGACGGCATTTGCGTACCACTCCATGAAATAAGCGCCGGTGCCGCCAACGATCCCGCCAATCAGAACCAGCAAAGGCAGGCGGTTCTTTTTTCCGAGAGCCTCGGCCAAACCTTCGACCGGAAATGGCGCAAACCCGTCCATTTTTCGAAAACCGGCCTGATAAGCTTCCTCGGCGGCGCGGACCAACTCCTGGTGAGTAAAGAATTCCGCCAGCAAACCGTGGGTCTCGCTTGGTTTCATGGGACGTTCGCCTTCTGCGGTTCCGCCACGAGTTCGCGCGTTTCCGAAATGGAAATCATCGGGAGGAGGCGAATGAAGAGGAAGAGGAGGGTGAGAAAGAGGCCTACGCTGCCAAACAAGATCGCCCAATCCCATGCGGTCGGAAAAAACATCGCCCACATCGAGGGCGGAAAATCGCGGTGGAGACTGGTGACGACGATCACGAAGCGCTCGATCCACATTCCGGCATTGATAAAAAGGGCGACAAAAAAGAGGAGCACGGAATTGCGCCGGACCCGGGCGGACCAGAGGGCCTGAGGCACAAGGACGTTGCAAAGCATGAGCACCCAAAAGACCCAGCCGTAGGGGCCGAGGGTTCGGTTGGTCATCATGTAGCGTTCGAAGATGTCGCCGCTGTACCAGGCCATAAAGGCTTCGATGAAGTAGCCGTAGGCGACGATCATTCCCGTTACCAACATGATGTTAGCCATGTTGTTGAGGTAACGCGCGGTAATGACATTGTGGAGGCGATAGATTCTGCGGACCGGAATAATAATGTTGAGGGCCATGGCAAAACCGGAGTAAATCGCACCCGCCACGAAGTAGGGCGGGAAAATAGTCGAGTGCCAGCCGGGGACAATCGCCACCGAAAAATCGAAGCTAACGACGCTGTGGACTGAAAGCACCAAAGGAGTGGCCAGTCCGGCCAGGAGGAGGTAGGCGATCTGGTGCCGTTGCCAATGCGCCGCAGAATTCCGCCAGCCCAGGGCGAAAAAGCCGTAGATTTTTTTCTGCCAGAATTTTTTGGCCCGATCGCGGACGGTGGCGAGGTCGGGAACCAGTCCGAGGTACCAAAACAGCAGGGAAACAGTGAAGTAAGTCCCGACCGCGAAAACATCCCAGACCAAGGGGCTGCGAAATTGCGGCCAAACCCCCATTGTATCCGGATAGGGCAGGAGCCAATAAAAAACCCAGGGCCGTCCGAGGTGGAGCAACGGCATCAGACCGGCGCAGGCCACTGCGAACAGGGTCATCGCTTCGGTAAAGCGGTTAATTGCGGTGCGCCATTGTTGCGCCATCAAAAGGAGAATGGCGGAGATGAACGTCCCGGCATGGGCAATTCCCACCCACCAAACGAAGTTCACGATGGCAAAACCCCAGGCCACCGGAATGTTGATGCCCCAAATGCCGACGCCTTTTATGAAAAGCCACGAAATAGCGAACAGGAACATCATCATCAACACGAAAGAGATGGCGAATCCGACCCACCAGGTCAGGGGAGCGCGGCTGCTCAGCGGAATCTCGCTGATCGTTTTGTTGACCGATTCGTAGGTTTGGCCCGGTTCGAGCAGGTTCGTCGGGTAACCAAGCGGTGAAATCCGCGATGTTAGAATTGTTGTTTTAACTTCGGGATCGCTCATCACGCTTTCCATTCGGGGCTGGGATTGCGCAGTTTGGCGAGATAGCTCGTGCGCGGCTGGGTGTTGAGTTCGCCTAACATCCAGTAGTTGAGGGGAGAGCGCTTGGATCGCATCAGCCGGCTCCGGGGATCGTTCATGTTGCCGAAGGTAATCGCTTCGGCCGGGCAAACCTGGGCGCAGGCGGGGACGATCTCGCCGTCCCGGATGGCGCGCTGCTCCAGCTCGGACTTGATCCGGGCGGCATTGATGCGCTGCAGACAATAGGTGCATTTCTCCATCACCCCGCGCGAGCGCACGGTTACGTCCGGATTTTTTACCAGCTTTACTGTCGGACTCAGGTGGTTGTTGTACTCGAGGAAATTGAATCGCCTGACTTTGTAAGGGCAGTTGTTGGAACAGTAACGGGTGCCGACACAGCGATTGTAGATTTGAAGATTTAGCCCTTCGTTGTCGTGGACGGTTGCGCCCACGGGGCAGACGAGCTCGCAGGGGGCGTCCTCGCAGTGCATGCAGGGAACCGGCTGATGGGTGAGCCTGGGAGTTGCGGCCGAATCCGAATAAAATGTGTCTAACCGGATCCAGTGCATCTCCCGGTGCACGGCGACCTGGGATTTGCCGACAACCGGAATGTTATTCTCGGCCTGGCAGGCGATGGTGCAGGCATGGCATCCGATACAAACGTTGAGATCGACAACCATTCCCCACTTGTAACCTTTGTAGGGATATTCTTCGGGGTGATACAAAGTCTCGTCGGCGGGAGGAAGCTGCTCCGCTTCCTGGGCGAAGTGCGGGTCGTCCAAAAACTGTTTGAAAGTTCCATCATGAAGGATGCCTCGGCCGTTTACGGTAAAATGGTGCTGGGTGCCGACTAACTGGTGTTCATCGCCGGTTTTCCGCATCGTTAGGCCATCTCCAAACCAGAGCGCGTCGGATGGCCGCAGGATGTAAGCGTTGAATCCGACATCTTGTCCGACACGCCCGGCGATCTTGCGCCCGTAACCCAGCGGCAGGGTAATGGAATTGTCCGCCTGGCCCGGCTGAATCCAGATTGGCGCTTTTAGGGTTCGGCCGCGGAAGGTTAGCTCAACGATGTCTCCATTCTCCAGATCGGCCTGTTCGGCCAGTTTTGGACTAACGAGCGCCGCGTTATCCCAGACGATCTTGGAAAACTGGCGGGGCAGCTCCTGCAACCATCCGTTATTCGCATACCGCCCGTCGCGCACGCTAATGTCGGGCCGAAACAGGACTTCGAGAACGGATGAAGATGCGCTTCCCGGCCCAGCCGGAGTCGCTCCCGCAGCCGGAGTCGAGTCAGGGATTGGGTGCCGATATTGGGGAGTTCCGAGGGGCGGTGGATTTGGGGCTGGTAAGGGGAGGTTCCGGACAACTCCATTGCTAAGCGTTTCCCGCCATTTCTCTTCGAAGTCCGGCGCCTGATGCAACGCTTGCCATCGGCCCCGCACAATCTCATAGGGTGTCCGGGGCGACGCGTTGACCAGCGCTTCCAAAACTTCGTGCGCGGAAATGCCGGCATACATCGGCTCGATCAACGGCTGGACAATCGAAATCGAGCCGTCAAAAGCGCGGATATCGCTCCACGATTCCAAAAAGTGAGTGGCGGCGAGATGCCAATGCGATTGCCGGGAGGTTTCGTTGAAATGAACGCTGTGATGCACGCGGAGCTTCACCTTGTTAAATGCATCCGCGAAATTGAAATCCGCCGGCGCGTCATACAGCGGATTGCCGCCCAGGACGATCAGGAGATCGACCGCGCCCCGCTGCATTTCATCGACTAATTCGCGAAGCGCGGTCCGGTTGTTCGGAGAAGGCACCGCCGGGGCCGGCGAAACAGTGACGCCGGCGTTGCCGAGGGCCCTGTTCATTTCGTTTACGAGCGCGTGCAGTTCCGGCGGCTGCGTTTCGCCGGCGATAACGATGCTGGCGCCGCGGTTGTTTTGTAAATCGCGAACAACCGCCGCCACCCAGTCCGAATGTTCGGCGTTTCCGGCGGCAACCGAACCGATTCCGAGACGGGCGGCGATGGTCCGAGCCAGCGGCAGAATGTCTTTCGCCGAAATCGCCAACCGATGATCGGCATTCGAACCGGTGATGGTGGGAGTGGGCTCAGCCGCGTAGAACCGGCTCATCCGCGCTCCGCTTTGTTCGATTACCCGGCGCCCTCTGGCGAAATCGCGGGCGTAACGAAGAGCGTGCGGATGGGCGTAAAGAAAATCGGAATCGAAAGCAACAATCGTTTTTGCCTTGGTTAGATCGAAAATTACTTCCCGGCCCGCCGCGTTGTCACGATTGAGCGGATCCCAGACGGTCCAGCGGGCGGCGGGAAAATTTTGGAACACGTCCCCCAGCTGGGTCAGCAACGTGGGAGAGGTGATCGACTCGGTTAGAATCCGCAGGGTGGCGCCGGCATTCGCTTTGACCGAGCCCAGAACAAGATTGAGTGCATTCCAAAAATCGCCTGCGGATTTGATTGCCCCGCCGGTGGTTACGGTCTGGGCCCGGTCCGGATCGTAAAGATCGAGAACATCCGCCTGCGCCCACACCGTTGTCGCTCCGAGGCTGGCGGCATGATCGGGGTTGCCTTCGATTTTGGTCGGACGCCCTTCATAACTGGTGACCAACAATCCCTGAGCGAATCCTCCGAACTGTGTTGCCGTGGCAAATCGCAGCGGCTTGCCCGGCACCACTTCTTCGGGTTGCTTAACGTAAGGCACGATCTTTTCGACCGGTTGTTTTGTACAGGAACTGAACCCCGCCAGGGCAAGCGATGCCCCCAGCAGGCGGACAAAATCGCGCCGGCTCCAGTCCTCGGGCCACTCCGAAGCACCAGCGAAAAATTCGTTGAGATCCTGTTCGTCAATCGCGCCCCGATCGGACAACTCTTTCAGACTGCGCCAATAGCCGAACTCGTTCATCGGTGACAGGTGCTGCAATTTTCCAGGCGGCCGCTGGTATCGACGTTATATTCGGCCACCAGCTTCTTTCCTTCGCCGTGCCGGTTTTCGGCCGGTCGCCACGTCATGTCGTAGATTTTATCGCGCGGCCGGATGTATTTCGCCGGGTTACGATGGCATTCGAGACACCATTTCATGTAAAGGGTTTCGGTTTTTCGGGTGAGCGGCATTTGATCGACGCGTCCATGGCAGGTCGAGCAACCGATGCCCTTGGCGATATGAATACTGTGATTGAAATACACATAGCCCGGCAGATCGTGCACCCGATTCCATTGGAGCGGTGTGTTAGTGGCGAAACTGGCGCGGACGGGCATCAGCATCGGCGAGTCGGTCCAGATCTGGGAATGGCAGGTCATGCAGGTTTCGGTAGGGGGCAAACCGGCGAATGAGGATTTCTCCACTGAGGTGTGACAGTAACGGCAGTCGATTCCATCATCCGACACGTGATGCTTGTGACTGAACGGCACAGGCTGCTGGAATGGGATATCGACGGAAGTGGTCCAAGGCGACCAATAGATCGTCGAGGTCGCCCAGCCGCCGCCGCAAACGAAAATGACGATTCCGACAAGGGTGACTCGGGAATAAACATTGGCCTTGCGAGAGAAGATCTGGGCCATTCCACCTGTCAGTGTCGCTCGATGCTGTTCACAGTGGCGAATCTCCGCCAGCTAGACCCGAACATCCGGGCCCGTTTCTCTTCTGGAAACCTGATGCGAGGAAGAAATAGGAATGTTTTGTCGGTCGTCGCCCGACCAGACAGGTCCTGCCGAAACCGATAGAAGCGCGAACTTGAAGATGGGAGAGCCGATGCATGACAAGCTGCTAAGGTAGTTACGCTTCTGCGATACCCGGAGGATTGCCTAATTCTGCGCAAACGCCGGCCTTGCCGAATTTTCCGGCGAAGGGAGTTGGCCAAATTTTGAACAGTTTGTTCTGCGAATGGTCGAAATTACAGAGGGATTTCTCCCTTGCCGGAGGCATGAAAATCTGATGTCGCCGGTCGGGCGTTATCAGGGATTTTTTGAGTTCACTCCGGCGGATCCTGCGATGGCGTGACGATCCGGTGCATCGCTACCGGAAGTTATGAAAACTCAAAATTTTTGGATTCAATTAGGCGTGTTCAGCCTCGCTATCGCATTCCCAATGCTCAGTGCGTGTTCTGACGATCAATCGAGCAGCGGAAAAGAAACCCCGACACCAACTCCGAGTCCCACGGCGACCGTAGTGCCAAGTCCGACACCGGTGGAATCGAGTAGCCCGCTCGCGGTGCCAACGATCAGCCCTCTGCCAACTGGCTCGCCTTTTGCCGACATAAACATGCGGCTGCGCGATCTGGAATCGCAAATGGACACTCTCTTCGCCGGCAGTTTTCACGATTTCGGCGATTTGTTCGGCCGATCGCGCCTGGCCAGCTCGGTGGATTTGCGGGAACAGAAGGATAAGTATGTCGCCCGCGTGTATGTGCCGAACGGGGATACATCGAATCTGAAGGCAAAGGTGGAGAACGGCGATTTACATGTGACCATGCAAACCGCGCAGAAAGCCGGCGGCGCAACGGGGACGCAGCGGTACGATCAAATCATCAGCCTGCCTCAACCGATCAAAGCGGACCAAATGAAGATCGACCGAAAACAAAACCTGGTGGTGATCACCATTCCCAAGGCGAATGCGGCGGTGGCAGCGGCGTCACCGGCGGTTAGTCCGATGGAGCCGGAAGCGCCGGGAGCCGGTCCGGAGACGAGCCCCGCGACCTGGGACGAGAGATTGGCGAATGAGATGGAACGCATGGAAACGCAGATGGATCAGGTGTTCAAAAACGCGTTTCCTAACGACCTCCTCAACGGAACGAGCACGCTTCGGCTCGGATCGACGATGAACATCGAGGATCAAGACAACAATTATGTGGTTCACTTTACCCTTCCCGACACAAAGATGTCGGACGTGCAAGTGAACTTTGAGAACGGCCAGCTCCATCTGGTTGCCCGGGAACAAAAGAGCAACACGATGGCGAGCCCGAGTCCGGGAACCATCGAAAGCATGGAGAAAGGGCGTTACGAGGAAATGATCACTTTGCCGGGCCCGGTGAAGGAGAGCGAAATGAAGGTCGGACGCAAAGGCTCCACGGTAGTGGTTACTCTGCCCAAAGCCTGAGCGAGATTAAATCTGGAAGCCAGTCGAGGACATTGTGGGAGGCGCCTCCGGGCGGCGAGAGGGTTTGAAAGGACCAAGGACCAAGCACCAAGGCACCAAGCACCAAGGACCAAGCACCAAGGACCAAGCACCAAGGACCAAGCACCAGGGAAGCACCAATCACCAATCTAAAACCGCTTTTCCTGCGTTCCTGCTTTCCTCAGAAATAAATCTCCTGGTTTCCGCCCTCCTCAACAAAAATCTGCGTGAATCTGCGAAATCTGTGGATGAAATAAATCCAGTGAGGATTACCGATCTCGTTTCCGGGTCACCCAGTAGAGCGCGGCCAGGCCGAGCGCGCCCAGTCCCGCCGCCAGCGCGGCTGCTTTTATCGGCGAAGTCGTGGGCGGTTCGGGCTGGATGAATTGCCGTTCCGGGTAGCTTCCAGCCACTCCCTTCGGACCGTGGTCAATAGCCATCCTCATTACTTCAGCGAGGTGAAGCGGCACGCGATCGGTGCATTGCCGAACCTGTTCGCGACAACTGAAGCCGTCGGCGACGATCAGAGTGTCCTTGCCCGCATTGCGAACGGCCGGCAAAAGGACTCGTTCGCCGCAGGCGATTGAAACGTCGTAATGATCCGCTTCAAATCCGAATGCGCCGGCCATGCCGCAACAACCGGAATCGAGCAGATGGTAATCGATTCCCATTTTCTTCAGAATTTTTTCCTCCGCCTGCATCTTCATGACGGCCTTGTGATGGCAATGGCCGTGCACAACCGCCGTTCGTTCCAATTTCGGCACGCGATAGTCCGGGGCGTGTTTCTCCAGAAACTCGGCCAGAGTGAAGGTTTGTTGCTTCAATCGCCGAGCATTCTCGTTCTGAGGAAAGAGCTCGTAGGCTTCGTCGCGGAAGACGGCAGTGCAGCTGGGTTCCAGACCGACAATCGGGACGCCTGCTTCGATGTCGTCGGCTAACGAATGAAGGATCTGCAGAAGCCAGCGCCGGGCGGTGCCAAGCATTCCGTAGTCATAAAGCGGCCGGCCGCAGCAGAGATCGCGCTTCGGTAACACCACCCGAAATCCGGCGCTCTCCAACACTTCCACCGCGGCCTTTCCCACCGCGGGATGAAAGTAGTTGTTGAACGTATCCGGCCAGAGAATGACCCGCGGCTTGCCCTGGTTGTGGACCGGTCGCCGTTCGAACCAGCTTTTGAACGATTCTCCGGCAAAACCGGGCATCGTGCGCGGTTGAGCGACGCCAATAAACGCCTTAGCCAGATTACTAATGAGCGGCGCGCGATTGATGAAGTTGACCAGAGTGGGGGCTAGCTGAGCGAGGCGGGCCCAGACATGGATGAGGCCGAAGGCGTAGGCATGGATCGGGCGCAAACGCCCCTTATAATAATGAGCCAGAAATTCGGCCTTGTAGGTGGCCATATCCACGTTGACCGGGCAATCCCCCTTGCATCCCTTGCAGGCGAGACAGAGGTCGAGCGCGTCCTTGACCGTTTCGTCTCTCCAGCCGTTTTTGCCGATCACTTCTCCGCGTAACATTTCGAAAAGGAGATGCGCCCGGCCCCGGGTCGTGTCTTTCTCCTCGCGCGTAACCATGAAACTCGGACACATGGTGCCGCCTTCCAACCGCCGGCATTTTCCGACCCCCACGCAGCGGAGGGCGGCCCGGGCGAAGTTGCCTTTGTCTGACGGATAGGAAAAGTAGGTTGTCGGCTCCCACGGATTGTAATCGCTGCCTACTCGCAGGTTCGCCGTGATCGGATAGGCGCCGATCACTTTTCCGGGATTCATTTTCCATTCCGGATCCCAGATCGATTTGAATTCGCGGAACGCCTCCATGATTTCCGGTCCGTACATTTTGGGAAGCAATTCCGCGCGGGCCTGGCCGTCGCCGTGCTCGCCCGAGAGGGATCCCCCGTAGCTCAAGACCAGATCGGACGCTTCCTCGACGAAGGAGCGATAGGTCTCGATTCCCTTGGCGGTGTAAAGATCGAACGGAATTCGGCAGTGGATACAGCCCTGCCCGAAATGTCCGTAAAGGGAGGCATCGTAATTGTATTTCTGAAAAAGCTTCCGAAGATCGCGCAAATAGGGACCGACCTTGTCCGGCGGCACCGCCGAATCCTCCCAGCCGGGCCAGGTGTCGTCCAACCCTGGGACAAAAGCGGTGGCTCCGAGCCCCGATTCCCGGACCTCCCAGACTTTCGATTCCTCCCATTGATCATCATAAAGCTTCATGTTAGGGGGATTGCCGTTCTTCCCCAAAGCCGCCATCACTTCGTGGGCCTTGGCATCGGCATCCGCCTTCGAGTTCCCGCCAAATTCGACCAGGAGAAATCCCTTGCCCTCGGGAAGAAGCTGAATGTCCTCGGGGTGCATGCCGGTCTTTTTCATATAGCTGATTAGCTTGTGATCGATTCCTTCCAGCCCGATCGGTTTGTGCTGGAGGATTTCCGGGGCGTGGTCGCCGGCGCTGTAAACGTCCGGATAACCGAGCACGAGCAAGCTGCGCGCTTTGGGATTGGGAATGAGATGGAGGGTTGCTTCCAGGACCGTAACGCACGTGCCTTCCGTGCCGACCAGCGCGCGAGCGACGTTAAAGCCCTTCTCCGGCAATAATTCAGGCAGGTTGTAACCGGAAACTCGCCGGGGGATATCGGGAAATTTTTGCCGGATCGCCGGCGCATACTTGTCGCGTAATTCCCGAAGCCGCCGGTAAATTTCGCCCCGTCTCCCGCCCTGGCTGACGATATTCTCCAGTTCTTGTTCGGTCGTCGGTCCGACCCGCATCCGTTCGCCGTCGTAAGTCAGGATTTCCAGCTCGTGAACGTTATCCGCGGTGCGGGCGCCAGTCCCAGCAAAGGCGGCCATGACTGAATGAATGCCGCAGGAATTGTTGCCGATCATTCCGCCTAACGTGCAATGGTTATGGGTGGCGGGATCCGGTCCGAAGGTCAGGTGATATTTTTCCGCGGCATGGCGAAGATCGTCCAGGATCGTGCCGGGCTGGACGCGGCCGAGCTTTCGTTCCACATCGATATCGAGCACCTGGTTCAGATACTTCGACATATCGATGATGATGGCGGTGTTGCAGCATTGACCGGCCAGACTTGTCCCGCAGCCCCGGCTGGTAATGGGGGCGCCGTAGTAGCGGGCCGCCGCAATCGTCGCGATGACATCGTTCACCGAGCGCGGCAAAACTACGCCGATTGGTGTCTGGCGATAGTTCGAGCCGTCCGTGGCGTAGAGGGCCCGGCTGCCGTCGTCAAAACGGACTTCTCCATTAATTTCGGCGCGTAACCGTTCCGGCAGGGTCAAGCGTTGGGTGCGAGTCAGATGCGCTGCGCCGGGAGGCGGCTGACTGACATTTTCCTGGAGGTACTTTAGTCATAAATCACAGAGCGAACTCTTCCGCATCCTGCCGTTTGAATTCCAAACCGTTACCGGGCCGGGAGAGATCGGGATAGAGAGCGCCGCCGTCCGGCGACCGTGTCCCTTCAAAAAGCATCTGCTCGATCCGAACATGGTCATGAAAGTATTCCGCATGCAAAAAGGAGCGGGCGGCGCATCCGGGAGCGAGATGCAGAGCCGGAGCGCAATGGGCCGAGAGCGGGACATGATGCGCTTCAGCGAGAGCGGCGGCCTGAAAGAATCCGGTGTAGCCGCAACAGCGGGTCGCGTCCGCCTGCAAAACATCCACCGCCTCGGCCGCGAGCATTCGTTCGAAGTAACCGATATCGTAACCATACTCTCCGGCGGCGATGTTCATTCCTGACGGTCCCTGGTCCCGGATGAGGTGAAGGCCGTCGAGATCGTCGGAAGAAACGGGTTCCTCAAACCAGGAGACATCGAACTCGGCGAACTTTCCGGCCAGTTCGAGCGCCTGTTTACGGGTGTAACCGCCGTTGGCGTCCACGAAGAGATCAGCTTTGTTTCCGATGGCCTCCCGGGCCGCGGCAACTCGTTTCGGATCCGCCAGGGGATCGCGGCCCACTTTCATTTTGACCCGGGGAATTCCCCGGTTCACCCAGCCGGCGAGCTGCTCCTGCAATTTTTCGTTGGAATAGGAAGTGAACCCGCCGCTGCCATAAAGGGGCATGCACTCACGAGCCTGGCCTAACAAAGTAACAAGCGGCAATCCCAGCAATCGGGCTTTCAAATCCCACAGGGCGGTGTCGATGGCGGAAATGGCCATCGAGCAAATGCCCGGCCGGCCGAGATTGCGGATGGAATGGACCAGGGCGTTCCAGAGGCGGCTAATCGAGAGGGCGTCCTGGCCGACCACCAGCTTCTTTAGCTTGGAAGCGATGAGTTTGGCGGTGGCTTCATCGGCATAGGTGTAGCCTAACGATTGTTGGCCGGCCGCGGAGATTTCCACGATCACAATCGTGGTGCTGTCCCATTCGTAAGTTCCATCCGATTCCGGCGCATCAGTCGGAATTTTGAAGGCCGAAACCTTGAGGTCGTCGATCCGGGCGGCAGGAGGGCGAGGGTTCATTGAGATGAGAGCGCATGCAGCCGGTCAGCTTTTGTGCGGCAATATTCCTTCGACCGCATCTTTAAACGTTTCCTTGATGATATGGCCGAGGTGCGGATCGCCCTTGGCCATCGATTCCATGAAATGTTTGGCCTGCTCGAAAGTGATATGGGGAGGCAGAGTAGGCACTTCCGGGTCGGTTAGGGCTTCATAGACGACCGGCCGGTCGGAGGAAAGCGCCTGGTCCCACGCCGGTCCTATTTGGTCGGGCGTTTCAACCCGGATACCGCGGAGCCCAAGCAACTCGGCATAACGAGAAAAGGCAAAATTGGGAACGACCTGGGAAGCGGGAAATTTCGGATCGCCCGCCATCACCCGTTGCTCCCACGTCACCTGGTTTAGATCGCGGTTGGCCAAGACCATGACAATGAGTCGCGGATCGCTCCACTCTTTCCAATAATGAGCGATCGTTATCAGGCAGTTGATTCCGTTCATCAACATGGCGCCGTCGCCCACCAGCGCGATCACCGGCCGGTCGGGCCAGGCAAACTTGGCCGCGACCGAATAGGGAACGCCCGGACCCATCGTCGCCAGGTTGCCGGAGAGGGATGCCATCATTCCGCGCCGGACCTTCAGATCGCGAGCAAACCAATTCGCCGAAGAACCGGAATCGGAGGAGAGAATGCAATTATCGGGCAGACGCGGCGACAATTCCCAGAATACGCGCTGCGGATTGATGGGATCGGCCTCGTTCATGGCCCGGGCTTCCAGCACCTTCCACCACTCTTTGATTGCCCCTTCCAGTTTGTTCCGCCAGGACCGGTCCTGCTTTCGATCCAGCATGGGAATGAGCGCCTGCAAGGTTTCCGCGCTGTCGCCCACCAGGTTGATTTCGGTCGGATACCGAATGCTCAGCATTTTCGGATCGATGTCGATCTGGACGCCGCGAGCCTGACCTTCCTTGGGAAGGAACTCGGAATAGGGAAAACTCGAGCCGACGATTAGAAGGGTGTCGCATTCGGTCATCATGTCCCAGCTCGGCTTGGAGCCGAGCAGCCCAATCGGTCCGGTGCAGAACGGAAGATCGTCCGGAATAGCTGCTTTGCCTAACAAGGCTTTGGCGACCCCGGCTCCGAGAATCTCCGCCGTCTCGATAATTTCATCGGTGGCTCCGAGCGCCCCGGCCCCGGCCAGGATCGCCACCTTTTGTCCGGCGTTCAAAACGTCCGCGGCCTTTTGCAGATCTTTTTTCTTCGGCACCACGTGCGGAGCCATGTAGCCGACTCCCGAGTGAATGGTCCCATGTTTACGCGGCGGCTTTTCCACCGCGGGCATTTCCTGGACATCATTCGGAATAATGATGCAGGTCACAGTGCGCTCAGCCTTGGCGATCCGAATGGCGCGATCGATCAAATGGCGGATTTGGACCGGAGTCGACGCCATATGGACATATTGGTGGGCGACATCTTTGAACAGGGTGATGAGATCGACTTCCTGCTGGTAATCGCCGCCCAGGGCCGCTCGCGCCTGCTGACCCACAATCGCCACCACTCCGGCATGATCCATCTTGGCGTCATAAAGCCCGTTCAAAAGATGAATCGCGCCCGGACCCGATGTCGCCAGGCAAATCCCTACTTCCCCCGTGAATTTGTAGTGGGCGCACGCCATGAACGCCGCCATCTCTTCGTGCCGGACCTCGACATAATCGATGGCGTCACCGGCCCGGTCGATTGCCCCGATAATTCCATTAATGCCGTCGCCCGGAAATCCATAGATGCGTTTGAGTCCCCATTGATTGATTCGCTTAAGCAGAAAGTCGCTGGTCGTTTCGGTCATAAGAACTGGATGGTTGAAAGTTGTCGATTGATCAGGCCTATTCGCATGGAAAAGCAATGGTGCTAAGCAACGCATTGGCCGGCTGCCGCGAATCAAGCCGGGTGTGCTGCACAACAATCGGCACGTTCGATTCGATCAGGCTCGAGTAAGGCGTGTCGCACGGAATCTTCTCCGGATCCTTAAACTCGTTAAACCGCAGGTGCCTGGTTCGTTCCCCCGCGATATTGAACCGAAACGGGCCGGCCGGCCCCCGATCCTCAAAAAAAACCGTGATCGAGACTTTTGCTTCGTTCCCGGACGGGTTGAGAATGCAACACGCTTCGTGACTCGTCATTTCCGGCGCCGGCCCCGTGCTTTTGCCGGGAATATATCCTTCTGCAATAGCCCAAATTCTTTTTCCGACTTCTTTCATTTCCTTATGCCCGCGAACGTGCGGCCCCCACGATAATCTTTCGAACATGCGGGGCGGATTGGATTGGATTAAAGCCCGCGCGGATCTTTGTTAAAAGCGACAGGAGCGCAAACGGGATCCTTCAAGTACTCCGGATCGAAGGCGAAAATGCCCTTGGAACTGGCGGAAAGCCAAAAAAATGTAAAACTACAGGGCAACCCCAAAACGAAATCATTATGAATCGAGTTCATATGACAATGAAATATCGGAGTTGGGCTGTGGCGTTTGCCCTTTTCGGTCTGGTTGGCGCCACCATGGTCGCCCAGGAATCAACCCAACAATCCCCAAAAGCGTCCAAGGCCGTCGCGGTGCTTCATCCGACCAAAGGCAATCACGTTACCGGCACAGTGACATTCACCAAGGTGCCCGATGGCGTTCGCGTTCAGGCGAACATCACCGGCCTCACTCCGGGCAAACACGGTTTTCACGTGCACGAGTTTGGGGATTGCACCGCGGCAGACGGAACCTCAGCCGGAGGTCACTTCAATCCAACCCACGAGCAGCATGGGGCACCGGACGCGCAACATCGCCACGTTGGAGATATGGGTAACGTGGATGCGAACAGTTCAGGAACCGCAACCCTGGATTATGTCGATCACCATATGGCGTTAAAGGGCGAGAAATCGGTGATTGGCCATGCGGTGATCGTCCATGAAAAGGCTGACGATTTGAAATCGCAGCCGACCGGCAACGCCGGAGGAAGAGTAGCCTGCGGAGTGATCGGGTACGCCAAGCCCTAACCGGGGGGACGGCGAGATCCCTGATTTCGTCACTGGTGAGGTGAACCCGCAGCCGGGGCGGGGGAAGTCGGCGGTTGCATCCCGCGAGGGTTGAACGGCACCGGAGTGGGTGAAGTATGCCGGCTTTGAATGGCCTGCAACTGCGCCTTGGCATCGGCATCGTCGGGCTTGAGCTTGAGCAGTGCTTTCAGATCGTCCACGGCCTTTTCCGTCTTGTTCAGCTTGGTGTAGGCATATGCCCGGCGGCGATAAGCCTCCGGGTCCTTGGGTGATTTCTCAATTAATTTGCTAAAATCGTCCGCTGCCTGCGCATACTTGCCGGCGTTGCGATAAGCGAACCCGCGCCGTTCCAATGCCTGAGTGTCGCCGGGCGCTCGATCGAGCAATTTGCTGTAATCGTCGATCGCTTTGTCCCAGTCCTGTTTTTGCAGATAAAGGTATCCTCGGTAACGATAGGCCGACACGTCTTTTGGATTAAGCTCGATGGCCTTATTGAGGTCGGCCAGAGCGGCATCCGTCTGGTTTTGGGCCAGTTCAGCCTGGGCCCGTCCGATATAGCCGTCTTCGTCCTTTGGCTTTAGTTCAACCAGTTTGTCGTAGTCAGCATGCGCTTTGTCCCATTTGTGCGTGAGTTTGTAAACGGTTGCGCGATTCAGGTAATTCTTGGCGTCGTCGGGCTGGGCTGCGATCGCCTTGGTAAACTCCTCGATCGCTTTGTCGTATTCCTTGTGGCGGGCGAAGTTCACTCCTTTGTTGGTATGGCCGCCGGGATCGCTCCCAGTGGATCGGTGGCTTTTTGCCTCGGCCGCCGCCGCCGCCATGGTGGTTGCCAGACAAGTGACTAGTGCGCGCTTCCAAACTGCCGGTGTATTCATCTTCATACTCATATGTATATATATAGATATATCGATTCTCGCCGCTGCAATGGAGTTGAGCCTCTGCAGATCAATCTCTCAATCTTGCTCATAACGCCACCTTTTGTAGTCGGATAGGCAAATTGTTTTCCGGTCTGCCCGCAGCCTGCCCGGGGCGGCGCAAACCTTCAACCACCCCGGCTGGCCACTTAACCGGGAAATAATTGCAGGGACGGCTCTGCAAAACGTCCCACTATTGCATCCTCTTGTCATGTCGACGAGATCGATGAATCTCTCAATACTCGTTTATGTCCGGTCTCCAGACTTTTGCTGAAAACATTTTTCTGGTCGATGGCCCCCCGGTTCGCGCCGCCGGTATCCCGTTTTCCACGCGCATGGTCATCGTGACCCTGACCGGCCATTCCCTGTGGGTGAATTCCCCGGTGGTCGTATCGGCAGAGACGTTTGCCCGGATCAAGGCATTGGGACCGGTGAAATATCTCGTCGCTCCGACCAAGCTGCACGTCTGGCGACTCGAATTGTGGCACAGGTTATTCCCCGACGCGGAGCTGTGGGCGCCACCTCAGGTACCTGATCAATTCAAACATATGCCATTCACCGGCGTTCTGGAAGATGCGCCACCGCCCGGCTGGGCGGACGATCTCGACCAACTCGTATTCAGAGGCAACTTGTTCGTCGAAGAAGTCTATTTTTTTCACAAACAATCGGGCACGGTCATCTTTGGCGATTTCATCCAAAATTACCGCTTACTGAAGGATCATCCGTTTTCGAATCTTCTGTGGAAGCTTGCCGGCGTTGCCTATCCGGGGGGCGGGGTCCCGCCCGATATCAGGCTCACTTTCACCAATCGAAACCTTGCCCGGCAATCGCTGGAAAAGCTGCTGGCGTGGGATTTCGATAAACTAATTCTTGCTCATGGAGTTTGCGTCGAGAGAGACGCCAGGAATTTCGTAAAGCGAGCTTTCCGCTGGCTGGCCCGTCGAGACTCGTGATCTCAGATGTTCGCGGCGGCAGTCGTCTTAGCCGCCGGTTTGCTATTTTCGCTCTCTCGGATTTCCGCCGATTCAGCGTTTTGGTCTGGTGATGCTCGTCGGCAAGGCGGGATAGGGTTCCTCCTCGATTACGGCGGCCTTACTCAATTTCGGCCGTCACCAGTTCCAGAATTCTTCTCTCGCGCTGTTGCAGCAAGTTTCCAAGCGAGGGCAGCAGTTCCCAGTATATCAATGCAATCAGCACGGCCAGGCCGATCGAGAGAAGAAGATTGATTGGAATGGCGGGGGCGATTCCTCCGATACGGCATAACAGCTCGGCCAGAGGGGGCAGGAAGACGGGAAACATCAGCAAGGGAAACAATAACTGGCTAAGGGCCATCACTATGCCCACCGCGCCGGACACTTTGGTTGGTTTCAACGATGCCGCCTGGATGCGGTAAGGCATATAAATGGAAAGCAAATTGCCGCAAATTCCTGCGATCAAGGACATGCTTGCAATTTGAAACAGGCCGGCCAGCACCGTGAACATGGAGAGTCGCAGCCAAATACTTATCACAACGAGCCAAAACAAGCCCGAACAGGTCACAATCGGCAGCGCCGCAAGATTTTTTCCCAGCAGGATTGCCCGCCGTCTTGCCGGTGAAAGAACGAATGCTCGAAATCCATCCCGATCGAACCCGAACTGGTTCGATAGAAATTGAACCAGGGTTAGCAGCGCAAAAGCCATCACCAGCGGAAGCAGGAATGGTTTCAGACTATTGGGCACTCTGGCGCTTGAACGAAAAAAAATCGAGCCGCCGACAATCGCAGTCACGACAAAAGACATCCCCCACGCCATCTTGACTTCCGGTGCGCGAAGAATCGAACGAAGCGCGCACGACGCGACTGCGCTGGCTTCTTCCGGCAGGCCCGGCAGACGCATTTCGAGGAAGCGGGCGGTGCCCTTACCTGAGGTAATTGCTTTCGGCTCGCGGCCGGGCCGTCGCGGCTGGGCCGCAGAAGCTCTGCTGCCGGTTTCGCCGTGATAAAATTTCAGGGTGCTGCGATAGGCGCGGCGAAGCCCCAGAGCCCCGATGGTTGAACACCCGGCAATTCCGAGAAGAGCCGGCCAGGCACGGCCTTCAGCCAGCGAGCGAGCGCCCAGTGAAACCCAAAATGGCGGGACAAATTTTTGGACGGCCAAAAGTCTGTTGAAGTTGTTGCGGATTCCGACTTTGCTGCCGAGATGGGCGTGGCCCAAAACATTGAAGTAGAGGTTGGGCAACTGGCCGATCAACACAATGGCGAGCGTAACCAGCATGATGATGCTGCGCCGGCGCCGCGGATTGGTCATCATGGCCGCAAGCCAGCCCCGCAGGCAGTAGGTCCAGGCCGTGATCATGAAAATCATGCTCAAGGCCAGCGGCAAAATCAGGAGCATCATCGGACCGCGCTCAATCGCGAGCCCGATGCTCAGTCCCAGCACCGCCGGCACCGTCACAATAATGCTGAGGGCAAAATGGGATGCGATATAGTTGATGACGAAGATTTGGCGAAGGACAACCGGCAAATGCATCAATCGCTGGAGATCGATCGCTTCCGAGCGCTGCAATTCCACCAGCAAACCGATCATCCAAAACATTAAAAAGAATCCGGTTACCGCCAGCCAGACGGTCATCAGGATATTGGGGGAAGCATTCCGCAATCCGAAGAAAGCGCCGAGGAATCCGCCCAGAAAAGAGATTCCGGCCAGAACGGACGCGGCAATAACAATGATTGCGGCAAAGACTCCGCGCAGACCGTATCGGCTGCGGGCCCATTGGTTGCGGGTCAATTGCCACCGCAACAACAGAATGAGTTTGAGTTGTTCCCAGTTCAAACTCAACTCTCCAGCCAGCTCAACTTCTGCACTTCGCGTTCGCCGCCAACGATGGCCAGAAACTTGTCTTCCAGCGAGCCATCGCGGCGGACATCTTCCATTTTGCCGGAATGGACAAGCCGGCCGTGCGCGATAATGCCGACGTCGGTGCAGAGCTTTTCCACGATCTCCAGGACGTGCGAAGTAAGAAATACAGTGGCCCCGCGCTTCACAAATTGCTTGAGCGTATCGCGCAACGTCTTAGAGGCGACTGCGTCCACGCCTTCGAATGGTTCGTCCAGAAACAGCAGATCCGGGTTTGGGATCAGGGCGGCGGCCAATGCCAGTTTCTTCTTCATGCCGTGTGAAAATTCGAGCGTTAGTTTCTTCTCGTCCCGATCGAGCTCCATGATTGCGAGCAGTTGATCGCAGCGATCCCGGACGGTTTCGCGCGGCAGCAGATACATCCGCCCGATGAACGTGAGATACTCGCGTGCGGTTAGATTGTCGAACAGGGCCAGATCCTCCAGGACAACGCCTACTCGTCGTTTCACCTCCAGGGCGCGGCGCGGATCGCTGATCTCTTCGCCCAGGATCCGGATATGGCCGGCGGTGGGCGCAAGCAAGCCGGTCAACATGTTGATCGTGGTGGACTTGCCGGCGCCGTTAGGCCCGAGAAAGCCGTAAAAGCATCCGGCCTCGACCCGCAAATTCAGGTGATCGACCGCGCGGAACGATCCGAAGTCGCGGGTTAAATCGAAGGTTTCGATTGCAGGGTTCATTCTTTGGTGACGCAGGCTACAATTCGAGACTTCTCACGGCAAATCTCAAGACCTCTTTCGGGCCGGGTTCCGGCCGAGGGCTGGCGGGGTTGCTTATCCGACACAGAACGCTTCGGTCTGCTTCCCGCCTCGGGCGCCGTCCCCCGCGCATGGGAGAATTACCGTATACGCGATCTCTGGTCGCGTTCCCAAAAGCCCAAAGCGGCGAGGAGGCCGCTTCTACTTTTTCGCGGCTCTGTTGGTCTACAAAGCGGTGTGGCGCTAATCGTTCTGGTGAGATCAGGCACGTGACGCGGACGACCCGGGTCAGGCAGAAAGAGCAGGTTGGGACGACAAATAGTTGTGAATTCCCGCAGCGGCTTTGCGGCTGTCGCGTACGGCGCGGACGACCAGGTCCGGACCGCGCACCAAATCTCCGCCGGCAAATACTCCGGGCACGCTCGTCATCTGATTGTCGTCGACGACCACGCCTCCCCATTTGTTGACTTCGATCTGATCCGAATTGCCAGCCGCGAAAATCGGGACCGGATCGAATCCATAGGCAATCAGGATCACATCGACCGGGACATCGAATTCCGACCCCGGAATCGTTATCGGTTTGCGACGGCCCTTGGCGTCCGGTTCGCCCAGTTTCATCTGAACGCAACGCGCTTTGACCACGTGGCCATTATCGTCGCCTAACAACTCGACCGGATTGGTTAGAAACATGAAACGGGCGCCTTCCTCGGTGGCGTTGACATATTCGCGGCGGCTCCCCGGCATATTCTCGAGATCCCGTCGATAGATGCAAACGGCCTCCCGCGCGCCGCAACGCAGAGCGGTTCGGAGACAATCCATGGCGGTATCGCCACCGCCCAACACCGCCACCCGCTTGCCCTTAACCTCAATTGACTCGCCCGACGAGGTATCGCCGAGGTTCTTCTGAATCAGAAACGGCAGGGCGTGAAAAGCTCCGGCTAAATCGGCGCCGGGGAAGCCCAGTTCCTTTGGCTTTTGCGCGCCGATAGCCAGATAGACGGCGTCAAACTGCTTGCGCAAGTCCGACAGAGAAATGTCGCGCCCGACCATGACGTCGCATTGGAGGGTGACTCCGCGCTTGCGCAACAGATCAAGCCGCCGCTCCACGACTGATTTTTCAAGTTTGAACGACGGAATACCATTGACCAGGAGGCCACCGGCCCGGCCGAGCGATTCAAAAATAGTCACGGCATAACCGAGTCGTGACAGTTGATCGGCGCAGGTTATGCCACCCGGGCCGCTTCCAACGATGGCCACCTTATGCCCGTTAGGCGAAACGGTTTCCGCTTTCACTGCGTCGTGGGCAAAGGCGTATTCGTTAATGAACTTCTCGATCGCCCCGATCGATACCGGGTCCGAGCGCGCATTTAGAGTGCAGGCGCCTTCGCACAAGCGATCCTGGGGGCAAACCCGGCTGCAAATTTCGGGCATGTTGCTGGTCGAGCGCGATAGTTCCGCCGCTTCCAAAAACTTCCCGTCCGCGGCAAGGCCGAGCCACTCCGGGATCCGGTTGCCGAGAGGACAGGTGCTGGCGCACGGAGGATCTCCGCAATTGATGCACCGGCTGGCTTGAGCCCGCACCGTGGCTTCATCAAACAATCCGTAAATCTCGTCAAAGTCGCAGGCCCGCTCGGCCGCCGCCCGTTTCGGCGGCAATTGTCGTGCGATGTAACGCCAGTTATGCTTGGTCGGCCAGGTCGCCGGAGTCGTTTTCATGCTGCTTTCCTTTAAGCCATATTCGCACCAGCCCGGAAAGCGGCTATGCGTCGGTTGTGAAAGAGTGGGCATTTATTGAGCGCTCAGCAGGTGGATCGGGCGCCGTGGGCGCGATGTTAAACGAATCGGCGCAGCCGCTGACTGATTTTGGTTTCGTCAGGGGAGTTGAGCTCCTTGGGGCGAGATTAGTGCGCCTGCGGCGGCAGGTTTTTAGCATCGAGCAAGGGACTGCTCGATCCACCGGGATTTTGTCGCCGTTAATGTGAGGTTGGTGGTGGATCGAGCGCTCCGCGCGCGATGTTAAACGAATCGGCGGAGCCGCTGACTGATTTTGGTTTGGTCAGGGAAGTTGAGCTCCTTGGGGCGAGATTAGTGCGCCTGCGGCGGCAGGTTTTTAGCATCGAGCAAGGGACTGCTCGATCCACCGGGATCTTGTCGCCGTTAATGTGAGGTTGGTGGTGGATCGAGCGCTCCGCGCGCGATGTTAAACGAATCGGCGGAGCCGCTGACTGATTTTGGTTTGGTCCGAGAAGTTGAGCGTTTGGAGCGAGATTAGTGCGCCTGCGGCGGCAGGTTTTTAGCATCGAGCAAGGGACTGCTCGATCCACCGGGATTCTTGTCGCCGTTAATGTGAGGTTGGTGGTGGATCGAGCGCTCCGCGCGCGATGTTAAACGAATCGGCGGAGCCGCTGACTGATTTTGGTTTGGTCCGAGAAGTTGAGCTCCTTGGAGCGAGATTAGTGCGCCTGCGGCGGCAGGTTTTTAGCATCGAGCAAGGGACTGCTCGATCCACCGGGATTCTTGTCGCCGTGAATGTGAGGTTGGTGGTGGATCGAGCGCTCCGCGCGCGATGTTAAACGAATCGGCGGAGCCGCTGACTGATTTTGGTTTCGTCAGAGAAGTTGAGCTCCTTGGAGCGAGATTAGTGCGCCTGCGGCGGCAGGTTTTTAGCATCGAGCAAGGGACTGCTCGATCCACCGGATTCTTGTCGCCGTTAATGTGAGGTTGGTGGTGGATCGAGCGCTCCGCGCGCGATGTTAAACGAATCGGCGGAGCCGCTCACTGATTTTGGTTTGGTCCGAGAAGTTGAGCGTCCTTGGAGCGAGATTAGTGCGCCTGCGGCGGCAGGTTTTTAGCATCGAGCAAGGGACTGCTCGACGATTTTGTCGCCATGTGAGGTTGGTGGTGGATCGAGCGCTCCGCGCGCGATGTTAAACGAATCGGCGGAGCCGCTGACTGATTTTGGTTTGGTCAGGGAAGTTGAGCTCCTTGGAGCGAGATCAGTGCGCCTGCGGCGGCAGGTTTTTAGCATCGAGCAAGGGACTGCTCGATCCACCGGGATTTTGTCGTCATGAAATGTGGGGTTGCTGGTGGAATTAGTGCGCCTGCGGCGGCAGGTTTTTAGCATCGAGCAAGGGACTGCTCGATCTACCGAGCTTAGCTGCCTGAATAACTCGCGTACTTCGGCTCGAACATCATCGACCTGATCCGCGCATACAGGTCTTCCGGCAAATCCCGTGTCGCCAGGTTTTGACGGCGCGCTATTTCGACAACCGCGACTGCTACCGCTGCGGAAACATCGCGGATCGTGCGCAGACTCGGGTACACGCTCCCCTGATCGAGATCCGACTGCGAAACCTTGCCGGCCAGGACATGAGCCGCTGCTAAAAACATTTCGTCGGTGACGAGCCGACTCCCGCAGGTGATTACGCCGAGTCCGATACCCGGAAATATGTAGGCGTTGTTCCCCTGCGCCGGCACCAACTTTTTGCCTTCAACGGTAACGGGATCAAAAGGACTGCCGCTGGCAAAAACGGCCCGGCCATCGGTCCATCCGTAAGCCTGTTCGGCGGTGCATTCCGCCATCGAAGTCGGGTTGGACAGCGCAAAAACAATCGGCCGCGGATTGATTTTCGCCATGGTTTCAAGCATCGGCCGCGAGAAAGTTCCCGGCGTCCCCGCTGTTCCAATCAAGGCGGTTGGTTTGAGCTTTTTGATGATCTCGACTCCATCGGACAGGAATTCGTGGTCGTGCGCAAATGGCCTCTTATATTCTGCAAGGTCGTCGCGGCTGTTTACGACCAGTCCTTTGGAATCCACAAACCAACAACGCTGACGGGCTTCTGCCTCAGACAAACCTTGTTCGGCCATCGCTGCCGCGATCAAGTTCGCGATCCCGGTTCCCGCTTCGCCCGCTCCGAAGAATAGAAATTGCTGGTCGACCAATGCTCTGCCTGTTAATCGCAAGGCGCCGTAGAGGCCCGCCAGCACGACGGCCGCCGTACCTTGTATGTCGTCATTGAACGAGCAAATCTGTTTCCGATATGTTTTTAGCAAATGAAAAGCGTTGGTGCGCGCGAAATCCTCGAATTGGACAAGCACTTGCGGGAAAATCGTGGTGGCAGCGGTCATGAACTCGTCCAGCAAACTGTTGTAATCGTCGCCCCGGAGTCGACGCTGGTGCAATCCCAGGTAAAGCGGATCGGCCAGGAGAGCCGCGTTATTGGTGCCGACATCCAGGGTGATGGGAAGACATTGTCCCGGAGGAATGCCGGCGCAGACACTGTAGAGAATGAGTTTGCCAATCGGTATTCCCATTCCGTTCGCGCCGAGGTCGCCCA
The DNA here is from genome assembly GCA_963728975.1 of uncultured Verrucomicrobiae bacterium. Taxonomy (GTDB): domain Bacteria; phylum Verrucomicrobiota; class Verrucomicrobiia; order Chthoniobacterales; family UBA10450; genus DATFCK01. The sequence continues at coordinate 105,170 of CAVSMF010000004.1, read as the reverse complement.
GGCCCAAAATTCTCTCCCCGTCCGTCACCACGATTACGCGCACGTCTTTTTCGGGCCAGTTACGCAATACTTCCGCCACCCGTCCCCGGTCCTGGGCGGAAACGAAAAGGCCGCGGGCTCTTCTGAAAATATGACTGTATTCCTGGCAAGCCTGGCCCACGGTCGGGGTGTAGATCAAGGGCAGCATTTCCTCCACGTTCTCGATGATCGTGCGATAAAAGAGCGTCTCGTTTCGATCCAGCAGGGCGAGAAGAAAGATGTAGCGCTCGAGCGCGGACGATTTGCGCCGCATATTGGCGAGCGCTCGATTGATCTGTTCCGGTTGGGTTTGGGTATGCGCCGGTAACAATCCGCGGAGCCCGAGCGCGTCTCTCTCTGCTTCGGTGAAAGCGGTTCCCTTGTTACGTTTCGGATCGTGCAGGATGTCCAACCCGTGCTGCAATTTCTCGATCACAGTTCTATTCCAAGTTTCAACGGCAAGCTCGTAAGCGGGAACAGCCCCGATGTCCCCGATCCATCAATCACAATACGCTCAAATCGTCAGCGATTCATCGCCGTTTTGCAAGGCACGCTGTCTCCGATTACCGGCCGGCGATTGAAGATGCTCCGGCATTTTTGCCGGGGTTGTGTTCGGTCCGATCACCGGCATTGGTTAAGGTTAATGGGTAGACTTTTGGCAGCACATCTGGTGGCCCTCCTTCTCGCCTTCCGAGCCGAGGGGGCTAGTTTTTTATTTGCCGGTGTCCCTCTCTCTCCCGGCGGAACGGTCCGCGCCGATGTTCCCCTCAGCACCCGGGAAAAATCGTACGCGTCGGACGCAACCAGGACCGTGCCCAGCCATGCCGTCGCTGTTATCGCTCTTCCGCGAAATTTCAACCCGGCGGGGACCTGGCCTGTTCTGGTCGTGTTTTCCACGAGCGATTTCAGGCGTCTCAACCGAGATGATTTGGTCGATTTCTATCGTGCTGCCGCGCTGGCTCAAGACTGGATTGTTCTGGCCGGCGATGGCCGCGAATTCGTGTCGCATGACACCAATGGCTGGCGCGCCGCCATGACCTTGGCCGCACTCGATGCCCTCCACCGAAGTTTCCCGCGATCGGCTCAATGGCCGGTGGCCGTGGCAGGATTTTCCGGAGGAGCAAAACGGGCGAGCCTTCTGGCTCCGCTTCTATTCCTCGAGCACTGCCGGTTGTGCGGTATTTATCTTTCCGGCGTCAACCAGGATGTTCTCACTCTTTCGTATCGAAAATCGGGTATCGGGCCGGAATTTTTGAAGATACCGATTTTCATCAGCAGCGGGGTTAACGACAGCATCGCTCCGACGGAACACGCTCGAGCGGTGGCGGCTTCCATCAAGAGCACCGGCTTTGAGCGGGTGCGATTTGAAACTTTCCCCCAAGGCCACGCGATCAAGAATGACCACACAATTGAGGCGCTGCGCTGGTTTCGCGGGCTGATTCACAGGCAGTAACCCCGGGCTTGTTCTAACGATCATCGGCGCCGGTCTCGGAAACCTTGTTCAAAGTTCAACGGTTATTCCGGCGGAACCGGAGCGACGTCCGCCGCCGGCCGAGGCTTAGGCCTCGGCGATCTTCTGGATTTCGCTTTTCAGCTCCTGCCAGTTCACCGGTTTGGTCAGGTGACATGAAAAACCGGCGGCGATGCTGTTTTCAATGTCCTCTTTCATTCCGAAACCACTCAAGGCAATCGCGGGGATTTGATGATGACGGGAAAGGTTCCGGATCAGATCGCAGCCGCTGCCGTCGGGGAGTCCGAGATCGCTGATCAAAACATCGAAATTGCCGTTGCGACCTTGGGCCAGGGCTTCCTGGACGCTGCCGACGCAAGTTACTTTATGTCCGGAATGTTCGAGCAAACGTGTCAATTGCTGAGCGGTGTCGAAATGGTCCTCCACCAGCAGGACTCGAAGGGTGCGGCGGAAACCGGCGGTTAGCGTCGTTTGGCGCGGTTGCTCGGCGCCGGCGCGCCCTGCCGCATCCACGGTGGCAAGCCGAATCGTTACCTTGGTGCCTTTGCCGACGCCTTCACTTTCAGCGCTTATGGAACCGCCATGCAGCTCCACGATCGCGCGGCTGATAGCGAGTCCCAGGCCCAGGCCGCCAAAGAGCCGGCTGCGGGAGCGCTCGCCCTGTTCGAAGGGATCGAAGATCCGGGGCATGGCATCGGGGCTTATCCCGATTCCGTTATCGCTTATTTCAACGATCAACTCGGGATCTTTTCCGCCCGCTTCGTTGTAAACGTGAACCGCGATGCTTCCATTTTGAGGCGTAAACTTGCAGGCATTTTGGAGCAGGTTCCAAAGAACTTGCGTCATCCGTGAGCTGTCGGCCAGGACATGGGTCCGAGTGGCGGTTATCTCGGTGGAGACAGTCAAATTTTTTTGGGCGGCAGTTGCCGCGCAATAGTTGTGCATGGCGTGCTGGAGCAAGGCCCGGACGTCAACGACTTCCCGGTGCAGATCCAGTTTGCCCCGGATAATGCCGGTGACATCCAGCAGGTCGTCGATAAGGCGGGCTTCCACCTGGATATTGCGACGAATGAGGTCCAATTCCTGACGCAGATGCGAAGGCATCGATCTGTCCTCTTCCATCATCGAGACGGTAGCGAGTACCGGAGTCAATGGGGTGCGCAGTTCGTGACTGAGGATCGCGAGAAAATTGTCCTTGGCGTAATTGGCGGCTTCGGCGGCCTCTTTGGCCCGGCTCAGGTCCTCGGTGGTCTGGCCGATACGTATCAGCATTTGATTGAAAGCTTCAGTTAGCTGCCCAATCTCATCGGCGCCGTGCTTGGTCCCGCGGACGGAATAATCCTGACGTTCCGACACGGCACTGGCGACCTTTGCAAGCTCGAGGATTGGCAATGAGACGCGGCGCTGCAGACTCGTCGAAAGAACGATTGCGGCCAGGAACGAGAACGCGCCTACCAGGAGAAGGAGCACGCTGTAAACAGTGATGCGGGAGTACATGCCTCCCAGGTCAGCCAGCAAATAAATCGTTCCCAGTCGCTCGCCCTGCTGCAAAATAGGCCGAAACATGATCAGGTGCGCTCTTTCAAACCGGTGACCGTCAGGTCCGGGCTTCGGCGGTAAAGTGTTTGCCGGAATCTTCCTGGGAAAGCTGGCAAAAACATTTCCCCGGTCGTCGTAGATTGCCGCGGCTGCAACCTGGCTTTCGGCCGAAAGGGCGGCGAGCATTTCCTCTGCGCTTTTCCTGTCCTGAAAAGCAAGGGAAGCGGTGCTGTTCGAGCCGATGACCTGGGCCAGCACGCTCATGTTGGACACGAGCGAACGGCGGAATCTCATCAACTCGTAAGTAATCAGAGTGCTGCCCATGAGGACGAGCGCGAGACTGCTTGTCAGCAGAATCACCAGCATCAGTTTCCGTTTGATCGGGGTATCGCGAAGGGAGAATGCCATGGTCAGGATTTCGTGTCGGCGATGCGCAGCAATTTGGAGCTCACTTCCACATTGGCCGCGCGCAGCATGGTTAGATTCATCCGGAGCCGGACATGATTCTGCTCGGCGGTAAGGGCTATCATCCCGCCATTGTTAACGAACTGGGCGGTTTCGCCGACCGTGACAATGTTCTTGCCCGCGGTGGCGGCCACGATATCGGCCGTCGGAATGGATTCCGAGCGGCTGACGAACAAGAGGTGACATTCCTTTATATCGCTGATATCGCGGCAATGTTTGATTCGAATCGGCCGATTGTGGTACTTTTCTCCGGCGACTGCCTCCCGAAGCATCGGACCGAAAGGGTCTTTGCCGAGGATGCCTATGGTAAGGGGCTCGTTAGGCGATGAGAAGGCCGAATTCGGCCACTCCATGAATCGACAAAACTGGTAAAGAAAAACCGACTTCAGCCCGTACTCGGTGGGCTGGAGCGGCGAGGTTGCCTTTGCCGGCGCCGCCAACAAGGCCAGAGCCACGCCCAACCCAACCAGCTTTCGTGAGTTCAGAAGCTCCATTTGAATGTCGCGTAAACGCTCCGCTCGACTTCTCGGGATAGCAGGGCCGATCGAAACTCGGGATGCGCATTATCGAAAAGATTGCGGCCTACGATGGCAATTTCGCAATTTTTGCGTGGAGACCAACCCAGTCTCAAGTCCGCCGTCAGGTAAGCCGGGGTGTGCGGATTCGGGAGGTCGTCCACATATCGAAGAAAGGAATCGAAGCGCAGATTCCACGGCAGATTCATCGCGGAATGAATGATGAAGCTGCACTCGGGATCGTTCGCTTCGGCCCTCCCGTTGTTTATGTCGTGGCCTCCAGCAGCTCTATTGATGTCAAGATGGAGCAATGAAACGCTCCCATCCGTGTGCCACCACTGCGTGATCTGCCAGTTGGCGGCCAGGGAACCGCCATAGGAGCGCCCTTCCAGTTTATTCTCGATCGTGAACTTGCCCCCGCTCAACGGCTCGATGCTCCGGAGGTTGCTGTAATCGTTGTAATATCCGCTCGCATCCAACGAGACTGTCTCGGTTGCCTTGATTCGATAGCCCAGCTCGTAAGCCACCAAAGTCTCAGAGTCGAAATCGGGATTCGCCAGAAGCAAAGCCGGCAGCCCCGACGCCGGATTCGGGGAAACCAGGTCCTGATCGACCCGCGTCGGAGTCCGGACCGCGCGTGAAATCGCGCCCCACACCGTTTGCCTCATTGTCGGCAGCCAGGTAAATCGACCCGTCGGTTGAATTTCGAACCCGCTAAATGAGTTGTATTCAACCTTTGTTCCGGCCGTGATAAAAAAGGTGTCCGGCACGATGTGCCATTCGTCTTGTAAATAACCGCTGACTAAATGCTCGGTGTCGCTGGCGGGCAGGAAAGCAAGGCTCGGCCCCAGATTGCCAATGTCGTCGAGCGAAAGCCGGTAATTTCCGCCATAAACGATGTAATGCTCGCCATAACGAAGTTGGTCTTCGAGCTCGATGTCAAAAGTGTTGCGCTCTTCTTCGAACACGTTTGGAATGAAACGCCGCGTCCGATCGTAATAAGCTTGCACCATGATTGACGAATCGGGATCCGATTGATGGGTCCATCGGCCGAGGACATTCTGGCCATCCGCATCGACATCGGCGGCGTTGCTCTGCTGAAAAGTTCCTCCGTAAAAATCTCCCTGCAACGTGATCGTATCTTCAGGATGAATCGTGGAATCGATCCGAAACCCGCCCTGGGTAATATGGGAGTCGTCTTCGCTTCCGTCGCCCTCCAGAGGAAGGCCGTCGTTGGCCTGGTGCATCACATAGACCCGGTAGAAAGTATTTTCACCGACCCTGCCGCCATAGCGCAGCCCGCCAAAACCTTCTTCTTCGAACCCGCCGCCGCCATAAAGAAGCAGCCCCTGCGTTTCATCCGCGCTTTTGGTTCGAATATTGATCACTCCATTGATCGCGTTGGCGCCCCACAGGGTCGCCCCCGGACCCCGGATGATCTCAATTTGTTCGATGTCGGGCAGGAACGTCTGCTGCACATCCCAGAACACGCCTGAATATAGCGGCGTGTAAAGACTGCGACCGTCCATCAGCACCTGTAGTTTGTTCGAAATGGTGTTGTTGAATCCGCGGGTGGAAATTGCCCAGCTGTGACCATCCACCTGCGCGACTTCCATCTCCGCCCCCAGCCTGAGCGCGTCCGGAATGTTCGTGACCCCGGCGCGTTCGATGTCCTCGGCCGTGATCACATCTACCGCGCTCGAAGTCTGAAAAAGTTTTTCCGGCCGGCGGGAGGCTGAAGTAATTTCCAAATCCACTAACTCCTCCAGCGGAAGCTTCTTTAATTCGGACGGAGAAGTGCTCTCCGGAGGCGGTTCCGCGGGGGGTTCGGCCTCGCCCACGGGCCGATACGCTTCCTGAGTGAAGCCGTTCGCGGCCAAGGCGATGAAAAATGCCGTCACCGCCGCTGCTACCGCTGTGCGGACAACCGGGCGGCTCACCCGTCGATCAGGACTACAGCCAAAGATGGCGAAGACACAAAAGAGCGATTTCCGCTTTTTATGCCCGACAATTCTCAGGTGTGGCCAGGAGAAGCTCAATCGTTAGTGGCGACCCGCCGGTATTGTAGCTAAAATCGCACCAGAGATAACTCTTGTCCGCAAGAAAGAAAACCGCCTCAAATTGGCCCGCCTCGGGGTCGGCTGACCGCGACCTTTTTTCAAGCAGCGCCTGCCACGCACTGTTCCTGGCAGAAAAGCTCGATCTTGGCCTGGATCTGGTCGCGCACCTTGCGCGTTCGCGCCATCCGTTCTTCGTGGGGGCCGGTGAATTTCCCCGGATCGTCGAACGGCCAGTGCAAGCGCGTCGTTACCCCCGCAAAAATGGGACATCCCCGGGCTTCGGCCTCGCTGCATACGGTTATGACAAACTGGAATATCCGGCCCGACTTCCAGACATCGAAAACCGCCTGGGTTTTGTTTCGCGATATGTCGATCTCCAATTCTTGCAGCGCTTCAATCGCAAGCGGATTCAGCGCGCCCGGCTCCAGACCCGCGCTTTGGGCCTCGAAAAAATCGCCGCAAATCTTATTCGTCAACGCCGCTGCCATCTGGCTCCGGGCGCTGTTATGAACGCAAATAAATAGAACCTTTTGTTTTGGCATTTGTTTTCCTTCAGTTTGTTTTTTGTCCAAAAAATGTGGGCGGCTTGCAACAGCTCCGCCGAAGCCTGGCCAGCGCTTTCAAATCGCGTTTCAAGATCGCGTCCGTCTGCATGCAATCCTGCAGGCATTTTAGGTTTTTCTCCAATTCCGGCGTCCGCCGCGCCGGCAGCGAATAGATGATCCAATTTTGTTCCCTGGCGGTTACAACCATTCCTCTGCGGCGCAAGTAGGCGAGATGCTTGGAAATTTTGACCTGGGCTTCGTCCAGGATTTCTTGAATGTGGCAGACGCAGAGCGGCGATTGGTTGAGCAAATTCAGGATCCGCAGCCGCGTCTGGTGGCAGAAACACTGATAAATCCGGATCAGGTCCATCGGCCGCTAACAACAACTGGGGCCGTCGCCGCCGCCGCCCCCGGGATTTTTTCGTTTCGCCCGTTTCCGGGCCAGGCACTGTGTTCGTTTTCGCCCGAGAACGATATCAAGGTATTTGCCGGCGGGCTGAACCTTAACGATCGGATACTGCGAGACAAGGCAGCAATCGTACTCGACCTCAACCTCCAGCCCCGATTGAGGCAGGAGCCGGCCGCCTAACCGCAGGATTTTGGCAAATCGATCCGACTTCAATCGATGATCGGTGTCGGTGCCGACATGGGTTTGGAGCAATACCGATTCGCTCCTGCCGGCGCCGCCGCCGCAATCGACAAAGTGTTTAACGACGTGCCCGACTTCAGTGACGTGGGCATGGGCCGGGATATGATTGCCGTCCGGGAGGACAAACCGCGGGAAGGTCGTCGGAAATTTTCCCAAAACCGCTGCCAGCTGGTCCAATTTCATGTCCTCGATCTATATTCCCAATCGAGTATATAATCAAGCGGCCCGCGCGGAACCCGACCGCTGCCGCCCGACCGCTGACTTCCCGTCCTCCCTCCCCGACCTCTAACCGTCTGTTTACGGTTGGTTTTTTGGCCGGCCGGCCAGCCCGCCCCCACCGCCTCCGGCGCCGCCGCCGACCACGCCGCTTTGTGGCGGAAGACTCGATGCCCGGGTTGCCGTCCCCGAAGTGTCAATACTGGCGCAGCCGCCCAGGACAAGTGCTGCGCCGATCGCCGCGTAGAGAAGAAAAGCTCTTTTCATATTATTCCTTGTTTATTGTTAGGCAGCGGGTTGGATGCTCGCCTTCTGCTGTCTCCTATCAAGAAGGGGGGATTAAAGCAAGTCATGTTGATAATCCGATCCAGGAATAAATCCGTTCTGGTGGCGGGACGCCGGAAAAGGTGAGAATTGTTCCAGGAACGATCTATGACTCAAGTCCAAGAGTGGCCGCGAATAGCGGTTGTCGGCGCCGGTGCGGTTGGAGGTTACTTCGGCGGCAGGTTGGCGCAAGCCGGAGCGCCGGTTGTTATGATTGGGCGCAAGGCGTTTGCTGATGCAGTCAATGCCACTGGGCTTATTCTCCATAACCAGCGCGGTCGAGAGCGGATCGCGGTGGAGGCAACCACCGAAATGAGCGCGGTTCGAGATGCCGCCCTGGTTCTGTTTTGCGTTAAGACAATGGCCACGGCGTCGACCGCCCGGGAAATGTCTCGATTCCTCACTCCCGGCACGACCGTGGTCTGTTTACAAAATGGTGTCGATAATGTCGATCAGGTTCGGGCGGCGGCCAATATCGCCGCCCTGCCTGCTGCCGTTTACATCGCGGTTTCCGTCCCGGAACCGGGTCATATTAGACATCTGGCGCGAGGCGATCTCGTGGTTGGACTCGCATCCGAAACAGAAAAGGTCCAAAAGACCTTCGTTCGCGCCGGCATACCCTGCCGGATATCGAGCAATATCGAGGGTGAATTGTGGGTCAAACTTCTCTGCAATTGCGCGTTGAATGCGATTTCCGCCCTGGGGCAGGCGCGCTATGGACAGATCGCTGCGAGCAGCGACGCGCGGCAGCTGATGGAGCGGGTCGTGGAAGAAGTATTAGCGGTGGCGCGGCAGGCTCGGGTAATTTTGCCCGGGATCGAAGATAACGAGTCAGGGATGGCGGCTGCCATGGAGATCGCCAATCAAATGTCTGGAGCTTTCTCCTCAACGGCGCAGGATCTCGACCGTGACAGAGCCACGGAAATCGATTCGCTAAACGGATATATTTCGCGGCGCGGCGCCGAGCTCGGCGTGGATGTGCCGGTCAACCTCGCGTTGTTTACGCTGGTTAAGCTGGCCGAAAAACGATTCGAGCGCGCCAGGTGATGAAGGCGGTCCGGCTGGTGCAGCTGGCGAAAGCGCTGGAAGACGCTGAGGTTCCGCTTCCACAAGTTGGTTCGTCTGACGTTCTGGTTCGCGTCGCGGCCTGCGGCATCTGCCATTCCGACGCGCATTATCGGGCCGGCATTTCACCGATGACTTCTTTGCCGGTCACCCTCGGGCACGAAGTCGCGGGTCGCATCGAAACAGTTGGCGAAAAAGTCCGCCACGTCGCACCCGGCGACCGCGTTTATGTTCATTACCTGGTAAGCTGCGGCGGCTGCGGTTTCTGCATTGGCGGCAACGAACAATTCTGCGTTCAAGGCCAAATGATCGGGAAGCATCGCGACGGCGGATACGCCGAGTTCATTAAAGTGCCTGGTCGAAATGTGTTTGTTCTTCCGGACGAAATTCCGTTCGAGGTGGGTGCAATCATGATGTGTTCTTCGGCGACTGCTCTTCATGCGCTGAACAAAGCCCGGTTGAACAGCGGTGACACGGTCGCTATTTTTGGTTTCGGCGGATTGGGATTTTCAGCGTTACAGCTCGCCCAAGCATTCGGCTGCGGCGCCGCATACGTCGTCGATATCAACCGGGCCAAACTGAATTCAGCCGCAGCCCTTGGAGGCGTGGCCATCGATGCCACCGCCGGAGATCCCGTTCACCAGATCAAAGAAGCGACCCGGGGGAAAGGAGTCGATGTCGCGATAGAATTGATTGGTTCGCCAGTTACAATGGCCCAGGCAGTACGGTGCTTGGGCGTTCACGGCCGGGCCGCCCTCGTCGGTCTAACCGCGGAATCAATGTCCATTGCTCCGTACCCGGAGCTCATCAACAAGGAAGCGGAAATTATCGGAGTGTCGGATCATCTCGCATCCGAATTGCCGTCGCTGATGCAACTGGCGCGCAGTGGGCAGCTCCATTTCCCGCAAGAAACGCTGCGCCTGGTTGGTCTTGACGCTGCCCGGATTAACGCCGCGCTCGATGCAGTGGCGAAATCCACTGATCACATCAGGACCGTGATCGTTCCAGAAACATGACTTTCCGATCGCTATCGGACTGCTGACTCCTGACCTCCCGGCTTACCGTGCCTTCAGCAACGCCTTACGGATCGACTCGGGATCGATACGCTCCTTGTAACCTTCCAAAAAGAATTTTTCGCGAATAACACCATCGGTCCCGACGATGAACGTTCCAGGGTAGGGGATGCCTTTGAAGCGTTCCGGTGCTTCCCGGTTGAGAATCCCGTAGGCCTCGATGGTTTTGCTGCCGGTGTCGGAAAGCAACGGATAGGTGATCGAATGTTTGGCGGCGAACCGGTTGAGAATGTCCGTGGAATCGTAGCTGATGGCCACCACCTGACCGCTGGTTGCTTCCAGTTCCTTCAGGTTAGCTTGCAGTTGGACCAACTGCTTCTGGCAGAAGGGTCACCAATCCGCCGAGCGAAAAAAGACCAGCGCCACCGGCCCTTTCTTGAGGAGCGACTCGAGCGATACGTCGTGGTTCGTTTGATCTTTCAAGGTGAATAACGGCGCTTTTTCACCGACAGCCACACCGGTATGTTCCGGAGCGGCGGGCTCCGCCGCGTTTGCCGTCCGGGCCAGGAGAACCCCGGAAACGGAGAGCGCCATGACGAGTCGAATCAATCGCATACGAAAAACTAACCTAACGTAACAGACGAATCGAGGCATTTTATTTTCACACGCGACTTTGCCCGGCCTTGGTCGTTCGACTGAGATCTTGACTTGATCAACACCGATTTCTGGCCACAAACATCTGGGGCCAGGTTATAAGCGACCGACCAATGTGAAAATAAATCTCTTCTGCTGGGGCGATTCAAACGACATCAACACCTGGTCGAACGTGCCCTACTTTTTTTCCCGCGCCCTTATCTCGCGAAACGTCGATGTCAGGCGGTTCAGCCTGGTCCCGGAGCTGGGATTTATCCAGCGGGGATTGAACTTCCTCAACCGGAACCGAAACCGAGCGGCTTCCCGGTTTGGTTTACCGCCGCGTCCCATGCTTCGGGTTCCTTCTTTCCACCGCCTGGTGAATTTTCATCTCGCGAAAACCTGCCGCGCGTTTCAGGACGCCGACTTGAATCTGTTCCTCACGTTCTCCTCCTCATCTTATCGTTATTCGAACGTGCCGGTGGCCCTCTACTGCGACCGCACCTACGAGCATCACCTGGAAGAGCAGGGCATTCGTCCCGGGTATGTCGACCGTTGCCTTATCAGGATGGAAAAGCGAAACCTTCAAAACGCCCGATATGTGTTTAGCCTCAATCAGGCCTGTATCGAGTTCATTCGCGACCGTTACGGTGTTCAATCATCCATCCTGCTCAATGCTGGCATCAATCTCAGCGAAGACGAGTCTCCCGGTCCGGATGCCCTCATTGCCCGCAAGGAAGCCGCCCGGAAAATTCTGTTCGTCGGCCGCGGCTATTATCAGCGCGGCGTGGATGTGCTCCTGAAAGCGTTCCTGCGTTTTAACGAGAAATTTTCAGATCCGTTTACTTTGCATCTGGTGGGGATAACCGACAGCGAGTTGCCGGAGCCTCAGGCTCACGTGATTTGCCACGGCTACCTGCGAAAGGACGATCCCGGCCAGTACCGGGAGTATATCGATTTGCTGGCTTCGGCTCGCCTGTTTGTTTTCCCGATGCGCTTTGGTCCGATCGCAGGAGTGTTGCGCGAAGCGTTATGGATGTGCACCCCGGTGATCCTGGCGGATGTGCCGAATGCTCCCGATCGCGTTCAAGATGGGAAAAACGGCATCCTGGCGGCCAGAGCCGAGCCCGAGGAAATCGCTCGACACATGGGCGACTTGGTGGCGAACCAGCAACTCTGGCGCCGAATGGCAGCCTACGCGCGCGAATCGGTGCGCGATCAAACCTGGGATGCGACCATCGACCGTTTCCTGCGCGTCATCGGCCGGGCCGATCCCTGATGGCAACGGCTGCGAACAAGCGCAAACAACGGCATCTTTTGTTCACGGCTCGTCTTGGCGCATGAAATCAGCCCGGACTCTGGCGGTACCGTTAGGCCCAGCGATGGTAAACCAGCCTTCCGCGAACCGGCATTGTGCGCTGGCCAGCTCGTGCCAGCCTCGAAACGAGACGCGCGGGCTATCCATCCGGCCACCGACGAAACCCTTCGTCGACCAGGGCGCGGCTGCGCTTACGCGGCTGCAAAGTCGCCTCGGCGCAAAACGAATATCGACCCGGCCATACAATAGCTCGGCCGGAGCAGCATCGGCCGAACGGACGAATGAGAATTTGAGGGGGCAAATCCCGTTGGAACCGCTGAACAACCCAACCTGATGATGGAGCAAAATCCCGGCAAAGTTCCGTAACACCATATCCACCTTTTCCGCGTCGGATGCATTGCTGAGCCGTCCGAGCCGGGTTAAATAGTACCTGCGCATCTCCTCTGGAATTGTTCCCTTCCAACCCAGCTGGCTGATCCTCTTGAAACTTGGTAATGTTTCCCGGGACGGAGCCGGACAGCATTCGGACTCATGCCAGTAAGCTTCGAGAGCCCGATAGTTCTCGTCCATCTGCTGTCGCCACCGGTCCAACTCTTGCCGGTCCCTCGCCCGTTCGCTCAATCGGCGGAGGGTAAAACGTTCATTTAAACCCAGCGCACCGAGCAGGCGCTTCATTCCCGATATGTATGTCTCCTGGGCGCTGATGACTTCCTTAGTTTGCCCCTCCATGAACTGAAATTCGATGTCTTCCACGTCGATCACAAACGATATCCCGGCTGGATAGACGGCCCGGACCGCGGAATCGATCGAAAGCAAAGTCTGGAATGCGGCCAGTTCGGCAAGGTCGACAGCGGTTTCGGTTCCGAACGCCCAATGCTTTTTGGGCGACCAGAGCATCTGCACTTCTGCCGGAATCCCTTTTTGGACGAATGCAAGAAGCCGAGTTCGAATCCCGGCGACAGCTTTCGGATTGGGCGCCGGCCCGGGTGCTCGCGAAAAGTTGAAGATCATTTGGGCCAGTCTGTCCGCGATTCCTTCAGGATCGTCCGCCACTCGGTCGGGAATTTCTACGTCATCGCGACCTGAGTGTGACAATATCGTTCCGAATGATTTTTTCAGTCCCTGCAGCACTTCCTTGTCGAGGCCCTCAACGTTCTCGTTGGTACTGCACGAACAATTCCGCAAAGCCCGTCTGAAAATTCATTCTAGTTTGCTCAGGATTTGCCGATACCACTCCAGCCGTTGCCGGATCCGTTCGCGATCATGATCCATCAAACCAGAATCACGGCTTCGCACCAATCCCGCGAAATGTTTTACCAATTGTCTCATCGGATCCTCAATGGCCACCTCCCGTCCCTTGGCCGACAAGGCGATGGAATAACCTTGCCGGACCTGGCGATCGATCCGGCGGCCGTTGATGGCCAGCCACGCCGGCCGGGGCACGGTCGCGCAGATGTCCAGGTGAAGGAGCCCGTCCACGGTTTTTCCCGGCGCGGCCAGGCGGATACGCAAGAGGTTACGTCTTTCTTTATAAGAAGGGTCGGCAATGCTCACCTCACTCACGGCGGCGCTGCAATCGAACAGCGCGACTGCTTGAATGATGCTTAACAGATGCGAGACGATGTTTTTAACCGTTTCCCGTCCAGGTTGTGACGATCGCAAGCCCAACTCGACCTTAAGCTGTTCCCTGGTTTCCAGGGGGCCGTGCAATTCGAAAAAAGCGGGGAGCACATAAGGCCATTGGCAGTTCTCAAGCAACGGGAGGCGCTTATAGGCAAAAGTTTCAATGATTGCAGCGCCTTCTTTACAGTTGTTCTCCTGGACAAGCGGTTTTTCGCATAGAGCCGGCAAACCGGCGTCTGCCGCCGCCTGTAGGGCCTCGAGATGAAATTCCACGGGCGAGGCAATAATCAGCGCAGTCACTTGGCTGGCGCAGAGCGCCCGCGCGGAAGCAAACGGTTCCACTTCGTGTCCGAGCTCCCGCCCGAGCGCGTCCGCATTTGCCGTTGCCCGTTCCCGGGAACGCCCCGAAACCCCGGCCACGAAAAATCCCTCTTGTTCGAGAAATTTCGCCAGAAACGGCCCGAGACCATTGCGGGTCCGGCCTGCCCCCACAATTCCTACAGGAACGCGTGGTGCCTTCGCCGAAACGAGTTCCCTCATCTGTCGCCCACTGTATCTAAATCATATAGAAGCCATCTCATAAATAGGGGTAGGCCGCGTGGCAGCCTGATTTTTCGGTTTGAACAAGGCGCGCCGAGGAAGCATGTCCGGTGCCGACCTGCGACCGAGAAGCAACGCCGTTAAAACCAAAAAGCGGTGCCACCCAGAGGGCAAGAACAATTTGGGGCGTCTGGCGGCGTTGCTCGCTCCTGACAGACCGCTCCGGGTATGCTCGTCGCTCGCGCCTTGCCATCCACCCCCCAAATTGTTCTTGCGCGGCCTGTCCCTATTTATGAGATGGCTTCTAACAAGATGGGCGGATCAGACCAGCCTATAATCCTGCCTGGCTGGTCTCTTTTAGGCAGTCGGCAGACTCCGCATTTCCGGTCCCGTGAGTGGTCTGATTACCGGACAAAAATCGTTGCCCATCGCGGAGACAACCTAATTCTGAATCCGTTTGCCGGGGTCGATGCATCATACCAGGAGGAGAAACACCTCCCTATCACATGATCCACGATTTTCGGTTCGCTTTCCGGCAGCTCGTCAAAGCGCCGGGCTTCACCATCGCCGCCGTCCTTGTCCTCGCCCTCGGGATTGGCGCCAATACCGCCGTGTTCAGCCTGGTTAATACTCTTTTCTTCGCTCCGCCGGCTTACGCCAGGCCGCACCAAATGGTCCAGCTCTTCTCCCAGGACAAGAAAGATCCAAAGAAATTCCGCGGGTTTTCTTATCCAACTTATCGCGACATCCGCGAGCAGAACACGGTATTTAGCGGCGTCATGAGTTTTAGATTCGCCTTGATCGGCCTGGGTCAGAATGACAACGCCCGTCGCGCCTTCGCGGCCATCGTCAGCTCTAATTATTTCTCCGTGCTCGGCGTTCCCCTGGCGCGGGGCCGCGCGTTTCTGCCGGAAGAGGAAACGCCCGGTCGTAACACGCCGGTCGCGGTCGTTAGTTACAGTTACTGGCGGAAACACAACCTGGATCCCAGCGTGCTCGGTTCGCAGTTTTTGGTCAACGGCCGGCCTTATACCATTGTCGGAATCGCGCCCAAAGGTTTCGTCGGCACAATGCAAATCTTGTCTCCGGAGGTTTGGTTGCCGATGAGCGTTCACGACCAGGTCGCGAACGATTTCGAATCGGCGAATAAGAGGTCGCTTGACGATCGCAATGGAACGCAGTTGCGGATCATGGCCCGGCTTAAACCAGGGATGACAGCGGCCGCGGCCAAGCCGGCGCTCGAAGGACTGGCCGCCAATTTGGAAAAGGCCTATCCGGTCGAGCAGAAGAACCAGACGTTCCTGACCGCGCCGGTGGCGCGCAATACGGCGAGCAACAGCCCGGCGGCGGATCGCGGACTGCGATCGATCGCGCCGCTCCTGCTCGGGATGGCGGTGGTCGTGCTCCTGGTCGCCTGTCTTAACCTTGCCAACATGCTGCTCGCCCGCGGCACCGCCCGGCGCAAGGAAATCGCTATTCGTCTGGCCCTCGGCGGCAGCCGGTGGCGTATCGTGCGCCAGCTTCTCAGCGAAGGTTTTGTGCTCGCCCTGCTCGGTGGCGCGGGCGGACTCGTTCTCGGAGTGTGGTCGTCGGGTCTGTTGGTTGGTTCGATGCGCAAGCTGATGCCATTCGATATTGTCTGGTCGAGCGGAGCGAATCCCGCAATCCTGGTCGCAACGTTCGGATTCTGTTTGCTCGGCACACTCCTGTTCGCGCTTGGACCGGCGTTAAAGATCTCGCGCAGCGCCGTCGTGGCCGACCTAAAGGAACATGCCGGCGAAGATGCGATCCGCCGTGGCTGGAAATTTCTGCCGCGCAATCCGCTCGTCGTCGTGCAAATCGCCTTTTCGCTTGCGCTCTTAACCGCAGCCGCTTTATTCGTTCGCGGTGCGGGCAAAGCTGCCTCTATCGACACCGGGCTGAGGCCTGGCCCAAGTTATCTTCTCGAAGTCGACGCCAGTCTGGCTGGTTACAAACCAGCACGTGCGCGGGAACTTTATCAAAACTTGACCGAGAGACTGGCGGCGCTGCCCGGCGTCGAGCACGCCAGCATCTCGGCGACAGTTCCGTTCGGGTTGATTGAGTTGGATAGAAATGTCCAACGCGCGGGCGTCCATCCCGGTCCGGATGCCCGGCCCGCGACCGCCGCCCAAGGCCTGGCTTTCAAGGCCGCTTTTGACAGTGTAGGCGCGGATTATTTTTCGACCGTCGGATTGCCGGTGCTCCGGGGTCGCGCGTTTACCCAAGCGGAAGCAACGCGGCCCGGCCCAAAAGTGGCCATCATTGATGAAGCTTTGGCCAAAAAACTTTGGCCGGAGGGCGATGCGGTTGGACAACGCGTTCAGTTTGCCGGCGAATACACGCCGGGCAAAAACGCCGATCCGAGTGAAAGCAAGGCCGACGAAACGATCGAGATAGTCGGCATCGTGCCAGTTACGCGTCACGAGCTTTTTGCAAATGAAGAGCTGGGCGGCGCGATCTATTTGCCGTTCGCGCGCGCATTCCAAAGCGACGTTTCTTTTTTTGTTCGGTTCCGCTCGCTCGCTCCCGGAAGCGAGGCCTCCACGGCCGATTTGCTCCGGCGCGCCGTGCGTAGCGTCGATCCCGCGCTTCCGATCCTGACCTTGCAAAGTTTCGCCCAGTATCTGGATTCGAACCTCGATCTTTGGCTGATTCGGGCCGGCGCCGCCTTGTTCTCGGTCTTCGGAGGACTCGCCCTTGGTCTGGCGGTAGTCGGCCTCTACGGCGTTAAATCGTATTCGGTCGCACGGCGCACTCGCGAGATTGGGATCCGCATGGCCCTGGGCGCGCAGCGCGGGAACGTAATGAAATTATTCATGCGCGAGAGCTCGATTATGCTTTGCACCGGGATCGCCCTCGGTCTTCTTCTCTCCGCCGCGGCCGGGAAAATACTGAGCGGAATTCTGTTTGAAGTCGGAGCGTTCGATCCGCCCTCCTTTGCCAGCGCCTTGATCGTCCTGGCCGCGGCCACATTCATCGCGACCTGGTTGCCCGCGCGACGCGCCACCCGCATCAATCCGATGGTCGCTCTCCGGACAGAATAAGGTGGGCGGCGGCTGATTTTCAGCTTTTCCGTTTTCAACGGGCTAGTCTTTGGGCTGGCTTCGGGCCCGAAGAGAACGCTGCTGCGATTTTTTTTCTAAAAAAAGGGGCCCTTGAATGCCCGGTTTAGGCGGCAAAAAAAAGCAAAAAAAGAGCTTGCCAGTAACATAGTGTTATAGTTAACTATAACACTATATGAGAGGGACAGACCAAGCGGAACACTCCGGAAATGGAAGAGCCGACTTCGCCCCGGACACCTCCAATCTCGCTCGCCCGGCTTCCGATACCGCGAAAATTTCCACCGCCAATTTCACCATGGTCGACGGTCACAGACCGCCGCTACAAAACAACTCCGCCTCCAAGCAGATCGCGCCCTCCCAACCCGTTCTTTCTTCTGCCGCCTCGGAAATTCCGTCCCCCAATTCTGAACCCCTTTCCGGCTCGGACCTCTTCATACTCTTTCAAGGGTTACTCGGAGCAGGTGATGAATCGTGAATGAATGGAGCGATAGTCAGCCGATTTATCGACAACTCCGGGATCGTGTCGTGGCTATGATTCTCGATCGCGTGCTCAAGGAAGGCGATCCGCTCCCGTCGGTGCGCAATGTCGCGGCCGAATATCGGGTGAACCCGCTGACTGTGCTCAAGGCCTACCAGGATTTGGTCGAGGAACAGTTGGTCGAGAGCAGACGCGGGCTCGGCATGTTCGTCAACGCCGACGCCCGTAACCGCCTCCTCAAAGCCGAGCGCGAAAAATTTCTCAACGACGAATGGCCGCGAATCGCGGCCACCATTCAGCGGCTCGGCATCACGGACAAAGAGTTGGATACGGCCGCCGCCAGGAAAACCGGAAAGGAGAAACGCTAAAACCATGGCCACAATAGAAGCACGCGGGCTCCGCAAATCTTTTGGAGCAACGGTCGCGCTGGACGGGATTGATTTGCGCGTTGAAGAGGGGCGCATTCTTGGACTGATCGGGCCTAACGGCGCCGGTAAGACCACCGCGCTCAACGCGATTCTCGGGCTCACTTCTTACCAGGGAACATTGTCCGTTCTCGGACGCGACCCGTGGTCTTCGCGCGAACAGCTGATGCGTGATGTCTCTTTCATTGCCGATGTCGCGGTGTTGCCTCGTTGGATCCGGGTCACACAGCTGCTCGATTATGTCGCCGGCGTCCATCCCCGATTCAATCGGGCCAAGGCGGAAAATTTCCTGGCCAAGACCGCCATCAAACGCACCAGTAAGGTCCGGCAATTGTCCAAGGGAATGGTGGCCCAGCTCCATCTCGCCGTGGTCATGGCCATCGACGCGAAATTGCTGGTGCTGGACGAGCCGACGCTTGGACTGGACATCCTGTATCGGAAACAGTTCTACGATTCGCTGTTGAACGATTACTTCGATCACAGCCGCACCATCGTGGTCACGACGCATCAGGTGGAAGAGATCCAGGATGTGCTGACCGATCTCATGTTCATCGATCGCGGGCGGATTGTCCTCCAATGCAGCATGGAAGAATTCGAGTCGCGCTATCTGGAAGTGATGGTTAGTCCCGAACATCTCGACGCCGCGCGGGCGCTCAAACCGATGCACGAACGCCCGGTGTTCGGCCGCAGCGTCATGCTGTTCGAAAATGCCGAGCGCGGCCAGCTCGCCGCGCTTGGCGAAGTTCGGCGTCCCAGCATCGCCGATCTGTTCGTGGCTACCATGGGGAAAGGGGGACCGCGATGAGCGCAGTCCGGTCTTGGGGAGCGCACGCGCCTTCGCGTGCTGGTGATGACGCCCCCGTCATCACCCTTCTCAATCTCCCAAAGTTCGTTTCGGCGATGGCGCCGAAACCGGCACGCGGGGGCGCGTGCGCTCCCCAGAAACTGCGAACGTCCAACGCCGAAATCGGAGGTGCCCGATGAACAGTCCATCAAACGTCCTGCCTGAGTTGCCGGTTGAATCGGCGGTCACAGACCGCCGCTACAAGACACGCCCTTTCTACTGGTCGGTGCGGCGGGAAGTGTGGGAGAACTGCTCTCTATATATAGCGCCGCTGATTGTTGGTGCGGTCCAGGTATTTGGGTTTGCGATCAGCGCAATTGGCCTGGCCGAACGCCGGCGCGAAGGGTTGTTACTTGCCCCGGCACTGCAACGAGCCCGCATCGAGGTGCCATACGATATGGCGGCGATGATGATGCTTTTCACCGTGTTCATCGTTGGCGTGTTTTACTGCCTCGATGCCCTGCACAGCGAACGTCGGGATCGGAGCATCCTCTTCTGGAAATCGCTGCCGGTCTCCGATCTCACTGCGGTCCTCTCCAAGATAACCATTCCGTTGACGATTCTGCCGCTGGTTGCCTTCGCCGTCATCGTTTGCGTGCACGTGATCATGCTGCTGATGACCAGCCTGATTCTTATCGCTCACGGAATGAGTCCGTCATCGACCTGGGAATATTTGCCGGTGGTTCAGAACTGGATCGTGTTGCTCTACGGCTTGATTGTGCTCGCGCTCTGGCACGCGCCGATCTACGGCTGGCTGTTGCTGGTCTCAGGCTGGGCCAAGCGCGCGACGTTTCTCTGGGCGGTGTTGCCGCTCATTGCGCTCCAAATCCTCGAGAAGATCGCGTTCGGCACCACCTACATCGGGAAGATGCTTGGCCACCGGTTGACGGGGTTCGCCCCGCGCGCCTTCGGTTTCCACGGCGGCAATCATCCCACGGTTGATTCGCTCACCCAACTCACTCCGGGAAAATACCTGAGTACTCCCGGTCTCTGGATCGGGCTCATCGTCGCCGCGCTATTTGTCGCGGCCGCGGTTCGGTTGCGGCGCTATCGCGGGCCACTTTGATGCATCCGCAAGCCTAACAAACCAACCAAGGGATAAATTTTATGCACCCACTCAAAAAAACCGCGCGCATAGCCGGCGCGTTCTATCTATCGATGGTCGTCACCGGGCCGTTCAGCCTGATTTGTCGCCCAGTACATGACCAAGATGAGCAAAGGCGATCTCATCATGCTCGGCGACCTCGTCTTGACGGGAAAGGTCAGGCCGGTCATCGAGCGGACGTCTCCTCCGCCTGGTGCGTAGTCTGCGCGTTTGTTTTTCAGATCTTCCCCGAATTCGCCGGCCCGGTTAACCCCTATTGGTTCGATTCTCCCATGACAATTTTCGAAATCGTGCTGAGTTTTTCGCTTCTATTCAAGGGATTGCAAATCAGAGGTCAGATGTCAGAGGTCGGAAATCGGTGAAGAAGCCAAGCTAAGAAAGCAGAAAACTGAAATGACTATGAACACACATCGACAACTCCTGATTACTGGATTCTGCCTGGTCGCGCTTTTGTTGGGTCGCGCAGCCCGTGCCCAGGAACATGAGCAGCGGTCGCAGACCGCCGCTACAATGATGAGAGCCATCGTTTATCACGACTTTGGTTCGCCCGATGTGCTTCGGGTTGAGGAAATCCCAAAGCCCGTTCCCAATGACAATCAAGTCCTGGTCAGAGTTCGTGCGGCGGCGATTAATCCGCTGGATTGGCATTACATGGAGGGCTCGCCCTACATCGCTCGCCTCTTGGGCTTTGGGCTGGTTAAACCAAAAAATCCACGGCTCGGTGTCGACTACTCGGGAACCGTTGAAGCGGCTGGAAAAAATGTAACCCAGTTTAAACCGGGCGACGATGTGTTCGGCGGAAGAGACGGGGCGCTGGCCGAGTACGTGTGCGGTCTTCCCGACAAGGCAATTGTGCTGAAGCCGGCCAACGTAACGTTCGATCAGGCGGCCTCGGTTGGCATTGCGGGAGTGACCGCATTGCAGGGTGTTCGCGACAAAGGAAAGGTTCAGCCCGGGCAAAAGGTATTGATCAACGGCGCGTCGGGCGGGGTGGGGACGTTTGCGGTCCAGATCGCCAAGTCGTTCGGCGCGGATGTGACCGGCGTGTGCAGCACCCGGCATCTGGATCTGGTCCGATCGCTCGGGGCGGATCAGGTCATTGATTACACCAAGGAGGATTTCACCAAAAACGGGCAACTTTACGATGTGATTATCGATAACGTCGGGAACCATTCGCTTTTGGAATGCAGGCGCGTCTTGAAGCCTAACGGGAGATACGTCTTGATCGGAGGCGGAGGCGTAAACGACGGCCGGTGGATTGGCCCTGTGATTAATCCGATTAACGCGCTGGTGTTGGCGCCGTTCGTAAGCCAGAGGATGGGACCAATGATGGCGGACCTGAACAAAAAAGATCTGAAGTTTTTGGCTGATCTGATGGCGGCTGGCAAACTAAAGCCTGTGGTCGACAGGACCTACCCGTTAGGCCAGGCCACTGAAGCGATGCGATATCTGGAAAAGGGACACGCTCAGGGAAAAGTGATCATCACAATGGGGCCTGCCAACGAAGCCTCGGCTGTCCGTTCCAATCCCGCGCCGCAATCGACGAATACGCTTGGAGCCGGTCTCATTGCCTTTGTGCTCATTGCTGTTCCGGTGGCCCTGATCATAGGACCGATCGTCGCCGCATTCGCTCTGAATCGCCGGTTCCAGCGGCGGAACCCGGGGAAGCGGCCATACCGTTGGGGCTACTACTTTAGCATCATGTCGTTCATCGGCGGTGTCGTCCTTGGCAGCGTCCTTGGATTTGGAACCGTTGCCGTGGTCGTGTGCGGCGTTATTTACGCGGCACTCGCGTGGTTTTTCGCTCAGCGCCGGCACTGGGCCTGGATTACCCTAACGATTCTCAGCTTCAACCCTATCGCGTGGATCATCAATTCCATTTACGTTTGGAAGCGTTGGGGAGAGGGGTCAGAAGCTGGACAAAGCCCAGTGTAGCGTGTGGTTGTGCCAACCAGCGCACTATCACGATAGCTGCCTGACAAAAGCAGCTCTATCGCGGGTAAGTGTTTAGCGCCAGACATCCTATCTGTGGGGTGGCGCTATCTTAGGCCAGGACGCCGAAACTCTCGCGGCCAAAGGCCCCTCCCACATTTCCTTAGCACCCGGGAGGTGGGTTTCAGAGTGGGAGGGGCCTTTGGCCGCGAGAGTTCTTCCGCTTTGCCCTGCGAGGGTTTGCCCACGATGAGATTGTTCCCGCGCCTTGCCGCTAAACACGTACTATCGCGCCCGATCAATCGGCTGGCACTTTTTGGAGGCGCGCAGCAGCGAAGCTAAGTAGAAGCGGCGTCCCGCCGCTTTTGGGTTGGCTAACGCGACCAGAGATCGCGTCTACTATCTCGGCGGCTGGGAAGCCGACGCGTCCACGGCAATTGCGGCACGCACATAAATTGGACGACATTTCCAACCACGCGAGTTCGCGTTCCCAAACCGAAGCCGGTTCCGTCGAGACGACGTCGCACAGGTTATTTCACATTGGGAATCTTTACGATGCTGCCTTTTGCCTGCGGATCGTTCGGATCCTTCACTACCGTCACGAACAAGTCTTTCTCACCTTCGTCAAAGGCGAGGTTGGTCGTGCCGTCCCCAGCCGCGATCTCAAACACGTGCAGGAGTTTGCCCCCAGGCGAGATCTTCAAGATTTTGCCGCCGAACCACTGGGCAACGTAAATGTTGCCTTTGCGGTCGATCTTCATGCTGTCGGGTCCGAGCCACCACGACTTGTTCTTGTCTTTTACGAGAAGATTGAGCAGCGCAAAATTTGATCGATGGCTCAACGTCCCATCTGGGTTGATCGTGAATTTCAGCATGCAGTTGCTGACGGTTTCGCTGACATAGAGAGTCTTTTGATCGGGAGAAACGCCGATGCCGTTGGCGTAATTGAGATCGTTCGCGACCTCGACCCATTGCTGGCCGCCCGGCGCAAGATAAACGATCTTTCCCGCGACCGACGTGGGCACATCCTGGTAAGGACCGAAGACTGTGGCATAGGCGGCTCCGTTAGGCGCGACCACGATATCGTTGATGCCACCGGCAAATGGCTGGCCATCCTTGTCGGCATCCCATCGACGCAACTGCTTGCCTGTCATATCGAGCTCCATGATCGCGCCGTGCTCGTCGGTGCAGGCGAGCAGAAACGTCTTGTCCTTCGTCAGCGCCAATCCGTTATGGCCACAGCCGTCGGTATGATTGAGGACAGTCGTCGTCGTGCCGTCCCACTTTGAGAGCGTGTTTGAGACCCAACCGACAAAGTAAAGGCTGCCGTCAACGTACAATGGGCCTTCCGGTCCGAGCACATTGCTCACGACGGTGGTTTCTTGGGCCCAGACCGGCGTAACCAGCATCATGCCAAATACGAAACAGATAATTTTGGTCGTCCTCATTTCGCTCCCTCCCTTGGCGGAATCTTCAGCCCGGCTTTCCGCAGCCCGTCCATCAGCTGCTCCACCAGATTCGGCTGGATCCATCTCCCGTGTAATTCACGCGCGACCTCGGCGTAGTTGGGTTTGAGCGCGAGCATCTCCCGGAGCGCCTTGCGCGCCTCCTCCATCCGGCCGAGTTGCGCGTAGCACATGGCCAGCACCGCATGGGTGTAGTAGTTCTGGGGAGCGTTGAGCTGGAACGCCAGGTCCAGGGCTTTGCGATAATCTTTTTTCCGGTAGGCATCGTGCCACGCCGGGTAGCAGTACCATCCCGGATGATTGGGATTCAGTTGGCAACCTTTGTCCGATAAAGCGCACCCGCGCTCCCAATCTCCAGAGTAGGCAATGAGCATGCCCATGAACGCGGCCGTGGCGCCGTCCATCGGATTCAGCGAAATCGCCCGGTCCGCCGCGACTCGAAACGCAGTAAATTCTTTCTTAAAGTAAAGAGCCTGAGCCAGTGCGTAGTAGGGCACGGAATGCAAGGGCGCCGCTTCGACCGCCGTCCGCGCGGCTCGCAGTGACCGGTCCAAAGAATCCGGTGTTGCATTGTCCCAGTGCCCGTATTCATTCGCGTACATCAACGACAGCATAGCCCAACACTCGGCATTGCTAGGGGCCTGTTGAACCGCCCGTTCCAGGCAGGCCCTGACTTCGGCAAGGTCCTCGGGAGTGAAGCGCTCGTTGTAACCGAAGCTGCGCAGCAACGCTTCGTAGGCGCTCATTTGATCGGCGGCCTTCAGCCGCACCACTTCGCTCATACTGCGCGGCAAAACTCCGTGCATGTCGGCGACCGTGGAGACGATGCGCGGAACCAGATCGTCCTGAAGCGAGAAGATTTCTCCCGGGACGAAGGCGCGATCGTAGGTCTCCGCCCAAAGGTGTGCACCGGAAGCGGCGTCGATCAGCTGCACCGCAACCCGCAGCCGTGCTCCCGCCTGCCGCAGGCTTCCTTCCATGACATAACGGGCGCCGAGTTCTTTGCCGGCCGAGCGGATATCCACGGCTTGGTTGGCATAGCGAGCGGTGGAACCGAGGGCGATGACGCGCAGATAGGAGAAGCGGGAAAGTCCGGTAACGACTTCCTCCGTCATACCGTCGGCCAGTGCGGTGAGGTCGGCATTGCCGCCACTGTATTTAAATGGCAACACCGCCACCCAGAATCCCTCGTCAGCCCGAGCCGCTCCCGCGTCTGTGCCAGGCCTTGCCTGATCCGTTTTTGACCTAATCGTCGCTTTCCGCTTCGGCGAGCCGGACGAGTCATCGGTTTCGGGAATCGAGAGCCCTGCTTTGCGCAACCCGTCCAGGATGGGCTCCATGAGGCCACTCGCGAAATGCCAGGTCCCGACGTTCGAGCGCGCGTGCGCGGCAAACTCCGGATCGAGCGCCAAAAGATCCCGGACCGCGGCCGCGGCTTCGGCGCGCCGGCCAAGGTGACCGCAGGCCGAAGCCATGACAAGGTAGGGCCAGAAGAGTCCGGGTACGTCGACCCGGTTCGCGCATTCGAGGGCCTCCTCGTACTCCTCTTTGTGAAAGTGATCCCATAGCGGAGCGAAATGCATCCAGCCCGCATGATTGGCGTTCAGTTCCATCGCGCGCCTAACGATCGCGGTGCCTCGCTCGAACTCGCCCGTGTGCACGATCTGCAGTCCCAGGATTCCAACCGCGTCCGTGTTGAGCGGGTTGAGGGCCATCGCGCGCTCGGCCGCAGGACCAAACGCCGCCAGGTCCTGCCGAAAGAAGTGCGTCTGCGCTAACGCGACCATGGCGAACTGGTTCGCCCGATCCAATTCAACCCCGTGTCGAGCAGCCGTTAGGGCACGATCGAGCGAGGTCGCGTCGCCTCCGAAGCCAAATGCATATTCGTCAACATAGATTTGCGCGAGGCAGGCCCACAAGTCCGACTGCCGGTCGTCCCGTTTTACCGCGCTCTCGAGCCGACTCTTGAGCGCGGCGTAATTCGAGGGCGTGATCTGCTCCCGGTAGGCAAAATATTGGAATTGCCACTCCGCCGGAGTGAGATCAGTGTCATTTTTCAGCCGGGCCGCGTCCCGAAGTGAATGAACCAGGACACCGTAGCTGTCAGCAACCGTCGCGACGATGCGGGCGGCGACATCGTCCTGCGCCGCAAAGATTGATAAAATTTGGAGATCCCGGTTGTAGGTCTCGGCCCAGAGCTGCGTTCCTGTCTTGGTATCGAGGAGCTGGGCGCTCACCCGAATGCCGGAGCCTCCCTTGCGGATGCTTCCTTGCAACACATAACGCGCGCCGAGTTTCGCGCCCAGAGTTCGCTCGTCTCCAGCCTCTCCCTTCACTTGCTCTGCCGATGCGCTGGCAACGACCGACAAATAGCGAAACCGAGAAAGCCCGGTTGTGATTTCCTCGCGGAGGCCATCGGCGAACGATTCCATCTCTGCGTCGCCCGCACCCCTGAATGGAAGCACAGCAACCCACAACTCTTCGCCACGCTCAGAAACTGCCGGAGCCGGTCGTCCTTTGACCTTTAATTTCTGCGGAACCTCGGGATTGCCTGCCTCCTTATTATATAGATTGGAAATCTGGATGCGGACCCCGTGTTTTACCTCGACTTCGCCAAGATTATTCAGGAGCGAACGCCATTGCGGGTAGTGCTCCAGGTCGTCGGCGACGCGTTTGGAAATCAGGATATGTCCGGCATCACCGCAATCCATCACCCGCTGCGCGATGTTGATGCCCGCGCCGGCAATGTTGGCTTGTTCGTTCAGGTCAGTCACTTCCTGAACGGGGCCGCTGTGAATTCCCATGCGGACCTGCAGTTCCGGATGATTTAGCAACGCTTTGCTAATTTCGAGTGCGCACAAAACCGGCGCCTCGGGGCTGTTTCGAAAGACTAGCGCGCCGCCGTCTCCGGTCGGCAATCGCAGCAACTTACCTTCCGCCTCCGCGAGACGAAATTGGTTGGTTCCGCGCACGAGCTCGCGCAATTTGTGAATCTGCTCGCTCTGCTCGGTGATCAGCAACTTCGAGTAACCGACGATGTCGATGAACAACACATGCCCGATCTCGAACTTCACGTCAGAGGATCGGTCGGAGGGCATTGATGTTGATACTATCTGAATGCCCGCGATTTACGAGCTTATATCCAGTCCGGATATCCTGAAGAAGTGAGACGGGAATTACTGTAGCGGCGGTCTATGACCGTCGCACCCTGAAGAACTGCGACGGTCGCAGACCGCCGCCACAGAAACCAATCGCGAACACAACCGGATACGGTTAGAAACGAAGCAAATGCTGCAGCCAGCGGTTCGATGCGCGAGGCAATGTTTACTCCGTCCCCGTGAACATCGCCGTCGCGGTGGACCACGTCGCCGATGTGAATGCCAATCTCGAGTTGGATCCGCCGGTCGGAGGTGACATCGGTGTTGCGTTTGGCCAGGCCACGCTGGATTTCGATCGCGCATTGCGCCGCTTCCAGAGCGCTCCCGAATTTGACCAGGAAAGCGTCGCCGATCGTTTTTATTTCAGTGCCGTTAAACCGCGGGAAGATTTCTCGAAGCAACTGCCGATGTTCCTCCAACAATTCCTGGGCACGCTTTTCGTCGCGCTGGCTCAGCGCGCTGTAGCCCACCATGTCGGTAAACATGATCGCCGCGAGCTTGCGTTGTTCGTCGCCTGCGCTCACCGAGGGAAATTCATTTTCTTGTAAAGCGCTTGGAATCTCGGATTCGAACGCAGCGGGTCCAGCATCGGCTGTACTTTGAGCCAGCCGATCCAGGTGGATCGCTCTTCGTACGCTTTCTCGAGCCAGTCGATAGCTTTGTCATCCTCACTGAGGCCGAGATACACCAATGCCTCGCAAAAAGGTGTAACAAAACGGCGCTGCGCGAGCTGATTTAACTCATTGAGTGTCTCAACCGCTTTTTCTTTTTGGCCACTTCGGCCGTAAGTGAATCCAAGATAGCCGGTGATGATCGGGTTTGTATCCAGTGCCTGGGCCGCCCGAAGTTCTTCAATCGCCTTCGTGTAATTCCCGCGCAGGAATTCAATCCAGCCCAAACCAAAGTGCGGGAGGAAGAAAGTCGGATCCAGTTCCGCTGCCTTATTACATTGCGCAATGGCTGCGTCGTAATCCTTTTTCAACGCAAAGGGGACGCAGACATCCGTCGTCAGCACGGCTGAGAGCGGATCCAATTCAACCGCTCGCTGCATTTCCGTTTGGGCTTGGTCGATGCGCCCCAACCAAATAAGCAGCCAGCCATATTGCCAGTGAGCTATGGCGTAGTTCGGATTCAGTTCGATGGCGCGGTGATATTCTTTCTCTGACTCGGCCCACCGGAAGTCATTGGCGGCGATCGCACCTTCCGAGGTGTGTGCTTCCGCGAGGGAATCGTCCAATTGCAGTGCTCGGTCGGCGCACGCCTTTGCCTTTAGCCCAGCTTCCCTCGCTGGAATGTTCGCGTCAGCGACAGACCAATAAACATCAGCCAGACCGGCCCACGCCAAGGCAAACTCAGGATCGACCTCCTTCGCACGGTTAAAGTGCTTTGAAGCTTCGTCGAGACCCTTTTCGTTTTGTCGGTTCCAAGCCTGGCGGCCCAACAGGTATTCCTGCAACGCGTCCGGATTCACGCGTCGCGCGCTGCTAAGACGGGAAGATTGCTCCGGCGAAATCGTTGTCTGGATTTCATGGGCAATGGCCTCGACAACTTCGTTTCGCATTTTCAAGATATTGGTGAGGTCGCGCTCAAACTTTTTCGCCCAAAGGTGGCGGTCGGTTCGCGCATCGATCAATTGCACGTTTACTGTGACTTCGTTTCCATCGCGCAGCACTGAACCTTCGACGATGCCGTCCACGTGTAGCTCTTCTCCGATCTCCGGACTGGATTTTGTCGAATTCTTAAACTTCAAAGCCGACTGGTGAGATTTCACTGTGATCGCGCCGACGCCGCTCAGTTCTGTGGTTAACAAATCGGTCATTCCATCGGCGAAATATTCCTGGTTGGCGTCGCCCGAATAATTTTTGAATGGCAGGACGGCGAGCGACGTAATGTGTGAGGGTGAACTTGGCGCTGCGCTTCGCTGACGCATCAGCCACCAGCCGATGCCGATAAGCAACAGCAAGACGAGCCCGCCGATCAAAACGAGTCTTGTGCTTGGAGGAGCGGCGGTCGCCTCTCTGACTTCTGGTTTTTGCTCCCATGGCAAGACGATGCGAAACAAATCCATCGTCGCGGAAATGTTTTTCAGCTCGGTCGGCGCCAGCTTCTCCAACCGCGCTTCCAGTGAGTTGCGAATCTGCCGTTCCACATCCATCGACACGCAAATTCCGCCCGCGCCCGCCAGTGGCTCGATGCGCGAGGCAATATTTACTCCGTCGCCATAGACGTCGCCGCCGCGATGCACCACATCGCCAATATGAAGACCGATTTTCAGTTCGATGCGTCGCTCGACAGTCACGTCGTGGTTGCGCTTGGCCAGCGTGCGCTGGATTTCGATCGCGCATTGCGCCGCTTCCAGAGCGCTCCCGAATTCGACCAGGAACGCGTCACCGATGGTTTTGATTTCGGTGCCGTTGTGTTCCGGGAAAATCTTCCGAAGAATTTCGCGATGTTCTTCGAGCAACTCGAGCGCGAGCTTATCGTCGCGCTGTGAGAGCGCGCTGTAACCGACCATGTCGGTAAACATGATCGCGGCCAGCTTGCGTTGTTCGCCCGGGTTGCTCACTTGTCAGGCTCCTGACAAAGCTTCTCGAAGCGCGGATCGCCACGGAGCGGATCCCAACTCGGATCAAGACGAAGCACGGCAGACGTGATTGGCGGGCTGCCCGCCTCATACGGAGTCGTCAGCAGATGTTGCAGTGCAGCGATCGCGCCATCCTTCTCGCCGAACAGCGCAAGCACTCTAGCTTTTCCTTCCTCAAGGGCGGGACCCTCTAATGCATCCTTTGAGGCAGGCAGCAATTCCATCGCGTGCCCGGCCTCCTTGAGAGCCAAATCTCTGTTTCCCAACCCGGCGTCCATGCCAGCGATCCAAGAAATCAGGAAGGCGTTGTCGGGTTGCTCACGTAAACTCGCGTCAAAGAGCTCGCGCGCCTGCGAATAATTGGCCTTTGCATTTACGGCGTCGCCGGCAAATCGCTGGACGGCTCCGAGGGCGCTCAATGCCGAACCGCGGCTTAGGGCTCGTATCGCGCTCGACTTTTCCAGAAAGGACTGGAGCAGTGCGATCGCGGCGGGGTAACGGGCGTCGCCGCCGCGTAGCTCGTTCCGGTCGAACCACACCTCGAGCCCCGCTGCGCGCAGCGCATCGCAAATGTGCTGGACGGCTTCCGCGTCCTGCGACGCATAGCTAAGGAAAACAGGTTTGGTGGATTCGCTCATGGGTACGCTTGCCCGAGTCGCAATGCACCGGTGGGGATCCTGATCAATCGGCCCGCGGCTTCGGCGTTTTGAAACTGCTCCGACGCACGAATGGCTTGAGCCAGTTCATCAATAGCCGCGCGCTGATGATTAATCGAACGCTTCGAGTAGCCCACGATGTCGATGAACAAGACGTGCCCGATCTCGAGTCGAAGATTGTTCTGGGAGTTAGGGGGCATCTGGCAGATGGCCTATCCTTGAGCGAGCGCTTCGGCCAGCGACTGAGTGACCTTAGGAGCAGCGGAACGCAAACGGGCGTCTTCGGTCACGAGGGGGCTGCCGAGTTGGTCGGCCAGGGCGAGGAAGCGCCCATCGTAGGCGCTGACACCGTAGCGGACGGACGCCGCCAAGACCGTTGCGTGCGGCATCCGAGCCAGTTTGCCGTCGAAAAGAGCGACGGCGTTTGACAGGAAGTTATCGGCCAGCAACATGGTCATCCTTTTCGTCGCGATCGACGACACGAGCACATTGGTGAATTCCACCAGCAGAAAAGCTTCGCTTCGCCAATCAGGATCACGACTGAGTAAATCCCGCGCGTCTTGAGTGTGTTCGCCGTGGATCAGAAGATGCACGACTACATTCGTGTCGACGATGAGCATGTTTCAGTCGCGGCCCCAGGCAATGGCCGCTTCGATCTCCTCGGTCGTTATCGGGCCGCCGCGCAGTTTGACCGGCTTGGGCAATTTAGCTGGCCGACCTTTGCCCGCCGCCATGCCTTTGCGAATGAACTCGGCGATGGCATCCTTCAATTTCTTCCGCTCGTGCACGGCGCGAATTTTGACCTCGCGCATAAGATCATCCGGAAGGTCAAGGGTGGTCTTCATGGAGCCAGAATCCCAGAAATATGGTTTTCTGTCAACGGGGGAGCAGGCTGGCGGTGTTATAACCCCGCGAATCAATTTCCGACAACAACGCCCAGGCCACCGCAAATTTGGAATCGACCCGCACTGCTTCCTGGAGATACCGCTGCGCTGCCAGCATCGTGGCCGGAGTAATCCCGGGCCGGGACGAGACGGCGAGACCTCGCAGGTAAAGATCGTAGGCTGCGGGATTGTCTGTCGGTTTTTTAGCGATGACCTGTTCTTCGCGGCCGGTCAGTTTCGCCTGGAGCTTGGCCGCGATTGTTTTTGCAACTTCACTTTCGACGGCGAAGATGTCGGTTACCTTGCGGTCAAAGGTTTCGGCCCAAACATGCGAGTCGTTAGTCGCCTTGATCAACTGCACATTGATTCGCGCGGCGTCGCCATATTTTTGGACGCTTCCTTCAAGTATGTGAGCGACTCCAAGCTGGCTGGCGATCGCTGGAAGATTTTGCGGCGTGCTCTTGTAGTGCTCCGTCGAAGTCCGCGAGATCACTTTTAGATCCGCGATTTTCGCTAGCCGGGTCAGGATTTCGTCCTGAATGCCTTCGGCGAAATAACCAGTGGAGTTGTCGTCGCTTAGGTTTTCAAACGGCAGCACCGCAATGCTTTTTTCTACGATCGCCGTGGCCGGGCGCGTCGGTCGTCGCCAAAAAAAGACGCCAGCGATAATCGCAGCAAGCAGCAGTAAAACGATCGCCGCTTCCGCCCAGCGCACGCGGGCGCGATGTCGCCTCAGAGCTTGAAACTTGTTTTGCATCTGCGGATTGCCGATTTCGTTGTCGTAAAGGTTGGCAATGCTGATGCGCACCGCGTGCTTCACTTCGCATTCGCCTAAATCATGGAGATAGGCACGCCAGCGCGGATACTGTTCCAGATCTTCCGCCACGTGCCGGGAAAGAAGAATGTGACCGGCGTCGCCACAATCCATCACCCGCTGCGCGATGTTGATGCCGGCGCCGGCAATGTTGGCTTGTTCGTTCAGATCGGTCACTTCGTTAACGGGCCCACTATGAATTCCCATCCGGACTCGAAGTTCGGGATGGTTTTTCAACGTCTGCGCGATCTCCATCGCACACAACCCCGGCGCTTCGGGGCTATTTCGAAAAACCAGCGCGCCGCCATCGCCGGTCGGCAAACGTAGCAGTTTACCTTCAGCTTCCGCCAGACGGACTTGCTCCGTGCCCCGCACGATCTGTTTTAACGTTTGAATCTGCTCACTCTGCTCGTTGATGAGCAACTTCGAGTAACCCACGATGTCGATGAACAAGACGTGCCCGATCTCGAATTTCAGGCCAGATGAATGCTCCGTCGGCATGAGATTTCTTACTATCTCAAGGCTCCCAATTTAACGAGCCTATTCTGACCCGCCAATTCTTTGTCGTCATCCTGGGTGCACGGGTGCCCGAAGTGCACGCAACGGCCTAACGAATCAAATCGTGACCTCGGAACCTACGCGGTCCGGTACCTTTTTGTCGCTTCCGGCTTTTCTTTAGCCACACTGATCGCTGGTCACTGCCATATTCGCATGAAAAAGCGAGCGGGCCAGGAACGCGATCCTTTCCTCCCGGTTGCAAAAAACTGGACACGATCGCGCCCGCGACGAGCTCCTGTTTCCAGTGATTCACGTGCGTCTATACAAGGTGCTTCGACATTTCAGAATGAATTGACGACTCTCGCGCGCGCAGCCGCCGCGGCCAATCGGATTGTCTCCGCTGGAAGCGGTAGCTGGCTCCGACCGGCATGGCAATCTTTCTTATCATTACACTATCGGACGGCATAAAAAACAGCCTTGTTCGAAGCCTCGCAATTCTGATGGAAGTGCGTTTCAGAAGGTTTACTCCCAACGCTTTTCTCTTCGGAACAGCCGACCCCATCCGAAAAATTTTTGTGATTTTCCGGGCCGCCCAGCGAATCACCCCATTAACAGCACAAAGAGAACACAATCATTCCCATTCCGCTCGAAATGATCGATCATGCCGCTGCAACAAGGCCAATAGCCGTGGACGACAAGGAAGAATTTCTTCGTCTGCTCGAAGAGCACGGCGGGATCATCCGTAAAGTCGCCGCTGGCTACACCAGCAGCGTCTCCGATCGCCACGACCTTTCCCAGGAGATCACCCTGCAACTCTGGAAAGCCTGGCCGCGTTACTCGCCCGATCGCCCCTTCTCCACCTGGATGTATCGCATTGCCTTGAACGTCGCCATCTCCACTTTGCGTCGCAACACCCATCCCGCACGGCAAACTGTCTCACTCGAAGAAAGCGAGCTGGAGCTGCCCGATGAATCTAGGCCCGCGACAGAGGCGGACGAGCGCATTCCTCTTTTGCGCCAGGTCATTGCCTCTCTCCCACCGCTCGACCGCGCCCTTCTCCTCCTCTACCTCGATGATCACAGCTACCGCGAGATCGCGGCCATCATCGGCATCACTGAAACGAATGTAGCAACAAAGCTAAGCCGGCTCAAACAAACCGTCCGCAACCACATCACACGACTAACTGGAACCTAACGAACAATGCAAGCGACCGAACTTGACGATCTCAAAGCCACCTGGCAAACACTTAACCGAAATCTGGAGCGCCAACACACGCTCGCGCTCCTTCAGTTTCGGGAAAGCAAACACAACCGCCTCCGCGCCGGCTTCCGCCCCCTCGTTGCCGGGCAGATTATCCAGATCATCTGCGGCGCGCTTCTTTCCCTCATCTCCGGCAATTTCTGGGTTAACCACCTCGGCGTTCTGCACCTGATGGTTTACGGAATCTCGGTCCATGCTTACGGCCTTATGCTCATCCTCTTCGCCGCGCGGGACCTTTACCTGATCAAGCGCCTCGACTATGCGGCTCCTGTGCTCACGCTGCAAAAGCAGCTGGCCGATTTGCGTGCCTGGCACATGCAAGCGGGGCTTTGGTTCGGCGTTGCCGGCTGCTTCGTTTGGATCCCGTTACTGCTCATGATCTTCAAGGGATTGGGCGCTGACGTCTGGGTCCACAATCCTGACGTAGTCGGCTGGCTCTTGTTCAGTGGCGTAATCTGCCTCGGGATAATGGCGGGAATAATTGTTTGGTCACGACGGCCGGGTAAAGAGCAATTCGCCAGCAGCCTTGCCAACAGCTCTGCCGGCCGCGCCGTCAAGCGCGCCGAAGCCCTGCTCGCGGAAATTGAAAGTTTCGAGCGAGAATAAAGTATAATTCTCTCAACTCCATAAAGAGCCTGGCTCCCACGGAGATCTTACGCTCTCAACCAATGACCCCTCAACCGCTCGATGTCCGCTTTCCGCAAGATAATCTGATGAGTATCCTTGGCCTATGAAAACAGAGGTGCTCTTGCGCGACGTCGAACCGGGCGACCTGCCCATCTTTTTCGAACATCAGCGAGATCCCGTGGCCGTGGCGCTGGTTGTATTCCGGTCACGCGATAGAGCGGAATTCGACGAGCATTGGGCCAAGATCCTGGCCGACGACACCAGCCTGAAAAAGACCATCGTAGCCGATGGCCAGGTAGCCGGGCACATCGCTAGTTTCGTGCGCGACGGGGAACGCGAGGTCGGCTACTGGATCGACCGCGCACTTTGGGGACGCGGCATTGCCAGCGAAGCGCTCTCTTCCTTTCTTCGCCTGGAACAGAGGCGGCCGCTCTACGCCGGGGTGGCCCCCCACAACCTTGCCTCGATCCGCGTCCTGCAAAAATGTGGCTTCACCGTATGCCCGAGCGCGATCGATCAGGAACCCGAGCCCCCCGGTGAATCGCATATTCTTTTCAGCCTCACAGCGCCGTAAAACCTTCCGCTCACGTGGCAGGTCTGAATCATTAACGACCGCATTACCTTTTACGTCTTCGATGAGAACGCTCATGCCAACCGCGGTATCAGGAAGGGTTCGGGGAAGATACTTTCACTACCTGCCGTTTTCGCGGGAATGGCAGCGGTTGTTTTGCTGTCGTCCTTTCTGGACGATTCGCTGATGCAGGCGGTCGGGCGGCGGAGAGCGGGAATGCCGGCAATCTCGCCGCGATGTTTTAAAACTTGCTCACGGACGATCGTCAGGCGTTTGGTCGATGGGCAGTTGTCTAAGAAAAAATTGTTGGCGGGGCGCTTTCTCTTTGACAACAATAAAGCTGTTGCGCCGCCCGCGGGCTTGTTAGGATCCGGTGAATATGAACAACAATAACTTGTCGGCTGGCTCGGGTGGGAGCGGTTGGTCGGTGGTTTGGGGAGTTCTGATGTTGGTCTGCGGAATTCTTGCGATCGCGCTGCCGCTGGCTTCGTCAATTGGCTTTGTCTTTGTGATCGGCTGGCTGATTCTGCTGGTAGGAGTGTGGCATTTAATTTTCGCGTTTCATTCGCACAGTTTCGGCGGAGTCCTGTGGCAATTGCTCCTGGCGATTGTCTATGGGTTCGCCAGCATTTACATGCTGATGCATCCCTTGCTCGGGCTGGTCACGCTCACTCTGGTGCTCGCGATTTTTCTGCTTATCGAAGCCGCGCTGGAAACGGCGCTCTATTTCGCCATTCGCCGGCGAACGAAGGCAGGCTGGGTTTTGTTCGACGCCGTCATCACACTGGCTCCTGGCGATTTTCATCTGGGCACAATGGCCATCGAGCTCTACCTGGGTACTGGGAATGCTGGTGGGCGTGAGCCTCATCTTTAGCGGCATCTCTCGATTGAGCCTGGCCGCGGCCATGCGCCGGCCGACTTAGGCCGCGGCGCGGCGCATAGCCTAACGAGCGGATTTCGTCTCTTTTTCTAATCATTCAAGACGATCAAAGCGCAATCTCGCCTGTTGCAGCGTGGGGTTTGCCATACTCGATTTTGAAACTCGTTGACTCGCGAACCCCCATTCGCTTCGGCCTGTCGGCTTGCCCATCTATGTCGCTCGGTTCCCACCGGCTCCATTCGCAGCCCCCGCTCACTCGCTCCTACCCTCGTCACTTTACCTTCTATGTCGCGCGTCCCACGCGCTCCATTCGCAAGCTCGGAGCCTCGCCCCGCAAAGATTGGCTAAAACTCTGTTTTTTTGCCAATCGCTTTGCCTGAGCCGGTTAGGATCAGGGTTGATCCGGGTCGGATCTTGTTTGATGGCCACTCCGACAAATCCGAGCGCCAGAAACACCACAAACGCCTTCATCACCAACGTGGGCGCTTCGAATGTGGGAAGGAGAATCGACGCGGCTTGGATCAACAACCACGCCACCACCGCATAGGCGAGCGCGACCTTGTAGACATTACGCCGCTTCAGCTCGGCGAAGAAGTTGTCGATCTTCACTGTTTTGCGGCAAAGACTTTCTGCACCAGCGTCTGAAAACGCGGCTCGTTACGCACGCTGTCGTAAATCTGGTCAATCTTTAGATACCAGCAGGCGCTGTCCTGCTGCTCATAGGCCCTTTCCAGCCAATCCAAAGCTTTCTCCTTTTCGCCAAGTCCCAGATAGATCGTGGCAAACGCTGTCGGACTGACGTATTGCTGTTTCGCAAGATCTTCGAGCTCGCGCAACGCTTGCTCGGCTTTCGCTCGATCTCCGGAGATGGCATAAGCGTAGCCGAGGTACCCTTGATACCAGGCACCGGGATTCGGCGTCTTAGCTTTTTGCAATTCC
Source organism: uncultured Verrucomicrobiae bacterium (assembly GCA_963728975.1). Lineage (GTDB taxonomy): Bacteria > Verrucomicrobiota > Verrucomicrobiia > Chthoniobacterales > UBA10450 > DATFCK01. The sequence goes on along the minus strand of CAVSMF010000004.1, from coordinate 68,972 downwards.
GCGATCGCGTCGGCTGTGTCGCCCTTCTTAAGGAAAGAGAGGCCTAACAAAACGTGGCTGATCGCTGAATTCGGATCCATTTCCAGCGTCTTTCCGGCTTGCGCGATCGCATCGTCGTATCGGCCTGCCCAATACTGGTAAAAACTCAGACTCATTTGAAAAAACGGATTCAAAGGATCGAGTTTGATCGCTTTCCTGGTCTTCGCGATCGCCTCGCCGAACCGGCCAAGTCCATTCACAGTCCAGGCTTGTGTCTCATAGGCGAATGCCAGATTTGGATTCAGTTTGAGCGCACGATCGAATTCTTTCAGACCGGTACGCCAGTCAAAACCGGCAACGAGTGCCAGAGCGAGGGACATGTGCGCTTCCGCCAGTTCCGGATCGAGCGCCAGCGCCTTCTGGGCAAATTCTTTTTCCTTTGCGATAGCCTCTCTCTCGGGCATCACCACGCTTCCCATATACGCGTAGTTATCAGCCAGTCCGCAGTAGGCTAAGGCGTAATTCGGATCCAGTCTCAGCGCCTCCTCGTAATCACGAATCGCATTATTCCAGCCAGCCTGCGTGTACTTAGCAAACTCGTAGCGCCCCAGCAGGTAAAGCCGGTGCGCTTCCGGATTGTCGGTCGGTTTCTTTGCCAAAAGGCGCGCCTCCTTGACACCTAACTTTCCCTTCAGCGCCTGCACGACCTGCTCGGCCACGTTGCTCTCAAAGTTGAGGATGTCCTTCATGTCGCCGTCATAATCCTTCGACCAGAGATGGTAGCCGTCGGCGACGTTGATGAGCTGCGCGGTGACGCGCAGTTTTTTGCCGGCTTTGCGAACGCTTCCTTCCAGCACCGTATTGACATGCAGCTCGTCGCCGACTTTTCGAAAAATGTCCTCTTCCGTTTTGCCCTTGAAAGCGAAACACGATGTCCGCCCTGGCACCCGCAGCCCCGGCACCGTGGCCAGCGCGTTGATCAATTCCTCCGTCATGCCGTCACTCAAATATTCGTCATTTTTGTCTCCGCTCATGTTCACGAAGGGGAGGACGGCGACGCTCTTCTCCGGGATCGCCGAATCGGTAGGGGGCGGCTCGGGTGCGGCGGTTTTCTTGCCGGAAAGATCTTTCTTTAATTCCTGGGTGATTTTCTTGGCGACTTCGCTCTTAATAGTATCGGCTAACGAAGGGGACCCGGTGGCGGTCGGTTGAGGTAATGTCGCTGACTGGCGTTGGCCGAGCGTGCGCACAATCGCGGGAGCGAAAATCACCGACACGATGGCAAGCGCGATCAGCAAGACGGCGACAATGAAGATCGCTCGGGCGAGCGGAGAGAGGGCTTTGTGCGTCCCGGCTTTAGAGCGGGGGATGCTGCGGCGCGCTTTCCCGATTCGCGTCGGTGGCGTGGGATTGCCAATTGTCTCGGCATAAAGATTAACCAACGAGACAACAAGTCCGTGTTTCACTTCCACGTCGCCCAGTGGGTGAAGATAGGGCTGCCAACGACGCTGTTGTGCCAGATCGTCGGCAACGCGTTTACTCAAGAGAATGTGGCCGGCGTCGCCGCAATCCATCACCCGCTGCGCGATGTTGATCCCTACGCCGGCAATGTTCTCGCGCTCGTTTGCGTCCTTCACGTGATGGATGGGGCCGCTGTGGATTCCCATTCTCACCGGCAGACTCGGCTGCGCGCGCAACGCGTGGCTGATCTCCAGGGCGCATTCGGCCGGATCTTCCACCGACCCGGTGAAAACCAGCGCCATGCCATCGCCGGTCGGCAAAATCGTAAGTGTCCCCGCAGTCTCTGCCTCGTGAACCGCCTCGGTATTGCGCACAATCTGATTCAACTCCTGAAGCGCTTCCGACTGTTCGTCGGTCAGGAGCCTGGAATACCCGACGATGTCCATGAAGAGCACGTGCGCGGTCTCCAAACGCAGCTTGGTCTTTTCGTCCTCTGCCATGAGCGTCTGAATTTAGGCGTTTGCCCCGGCAACAACTACAACATTCTTTCGGCGCGTTCCAGCCGCAGCGTTCGGTCGGGTCGCCGAGCGTATCGAAATAGCGATCTGGAGCTTGTCAAAGCGGAGCGTAACAAGTGGTCCGCGGCGAGTGCCGCAGGGAGCAGTTCGATCAAGGATCGCCAACCAAACTGATGACCGGGCTCTCTGTCGATTACCTAACAAGCAGTTTTTTAATACAAAAACCCGGAATCCTACGGGCAAAGACAAAGTCTCGACCTTGGACGAATCGGCTGCCGTCCATAACTGGGTTACTTAAAATCAGAAAGTGACTTTTAGGTGCAGGAATTTTTGTTGTGCGTTTTCGATCGGAACTTTGGCCTTGATCACGCGAACACCGTCTGTTTCCGAAACGATTTCTTCGGTGACACTTGCCGGACCCCAGCCAATAAGGTCGGCTGATTCTTCAACTATGTAGTTCAGATCGGTTGCTGATAAATTCTTTCGGTAAGTCAGGGTAATAAAATTGCCTTCAAGTCCGACTTGAGGAAGTGCAGTCACGTCGGTGATTTGTGGGTTGAGATCGAAAGCATATTCGAGCGCGTTAGGAATTCCGTCGTAATCCGGATCGGCGCTGGGTCCGCTGAAATTTGGATCGCTCAATTCTTGCGTTGTAAAATTAGTCGTCTGCCAGGTTTGCAAAGGTGTTCGCACCGTGACGGTAAATGTTCGTATGATGGTGTCCTGCCCTCCATTGGCGATGCCGCCGTTATCCTGGACTGCCACGGTAATCGTAGCCGTGCCGGTGGCATCGGCGATCGGCGTGAAAGTTAATGTGCCGGACGTTTGCGGACTGGTGTAGGAGACACTCGGGTCGGGAATCAAATTGGTGTTATTCGATGCGGCGGTCACCGTCAATGTCTGGCTTTCGTTAGGCGCACCAGAGGTGATTCCCGCCAGATCGATCATTTGCTGGCCCTCATTTTCATCGATCGCGATGTCAGCGATCGGGTTCAGTGTTGGCGCGTCATTTACCGAAAGAACGGTGAGAAGGAAGGTAGTCGTGGTCGTGGCAGATCCATCACTTACGCTCAGTGTGATGGTGGCCGTCCCGAACTGATTTGCGGCTGGCGTGACCTGCAAAGTGCGATTCGAACCGGAACCGCCAGGGACGAGGCTGTCGTTGGGCACGAGGCCTGTATCGGACGAACTGCCGGTCACGACCAGGCTGGCGGGAGAGGATTCAGCGTCCGAAACACTGAGGCCAACGACAACTCCGCTGTCTTCTGGAATCGTTTGATCGGCCACCGCGCTAACTTTTGGGGCAAGATTGAGCACGTTTCGCAAAATGGACAAAGTGGCAGCGTTGGAATTGACGACCGCCAGGTCCGCTTTCCCGTCGCCATCGAAATCGCCAATCGCAATATCCGCCGCCCCTGCTCCAGTCGAAATGTCGGCTTTCGCTGCAAACGAAAGCGTTCCAGGCGCACCCGTGTTCTGCAACACCGAGACGGAGTCTGCGTTGAAGTTGGCCGATACGAGGTCGAGCTTGCCGTCGCCGTCGAGATCGCCGACTGCCACGCTCTGCGGATTACTGCCGGTCGTGAAGTCAATCTTGGCAGAAAATGAGGCGGTGGTAATGGAACCAGGCGAACTGATGTTGCGCAAAATCGAAACCGAATCACTGCCGGAATTTGCGGAAACGATGTCCAGTTTTCCGTCACCATCAAAATCGCCGAGGGCAACTTTCTCGGGATTGCTGCCGGAAACGAAGTCGATCCTGGCGGCGAAGGCGGCGCTCGCAAACGAGCTGAGATTGCGAATAACCGATATCGTGCTGTCCGCCCCGTTGGCCACCACGAGATCTGGCCAACCATCTCCATCGAGATCTCCCATGGCAACGCTTACAGGCACGGTGCCGACCGGCAGATCCAGTTTCGGCGCGAATGAAATACTTCCGATTCCGCTCGTGTTCACGAACACAGACACCGTGGCGGCATTGCCATTGGCCACGGCGATGTCCATGCGGCCGTCCTCGTCGAGGTCGCCAATCGCCAGATCGACCGGGGTCACGCCGGTCGTGAAATCGAGCCGCGCGGCAAAGCTGATCGCTCCCACCGAACTGGTATTCTGGAAGACCGACAGCGTATTGTTTGTCGAGCTGACGAGGGCGACGTCCAGCCGTCCATCTCCATCGAGGTCAGCGACCGCCACCACTTGAGGCCGATCGTCTGTCGTTAACGGGATCGGAACGGCAAAGGCACTCGAATCAATATTACCTGCGGTGGATGTGTTTCGATAAATCTCAGCGGTATTGCTTCCGTGGTTGATCACGATGAGGTCAGGCCGGCCATCCCCATCGAGATCCGCGCTCTTGATGCTGACGGGCGCCGAGTCGGTCGTGAAATCCACCTTCGGCGAAAAGGCGGAAGCGTCGAGCGCACCGCTCGTATGAACGGTGGGAATAAATGAGGTAGGGGTGGTCACGGTCAGGCCGCCGACCGTGATGGTGATGGGCGCATAGGCCGCTCCCGGTGGAACAATAACCGTGAGCGAAGTGGAGGTGGCAGCAATGACGACGGCGCGCACGCCACCGAAATAGACGGTATTATTTGCCGCGATCGGATCAAAATTCGAACCGGTGATGACAATGGTTGCGCCGACCGGCCCCGAGATATTCGATAGCGAGGTGATGACAGGCTGGATTGATATGGTGTTACGGAACACCGAGACGCTATTGTCGGTGAAATTTGCGCTCGCGAGATCCGGTCTGCCGTCTCCATCAAAGTCGGCGATGGCCACGGCGCGGGGAAAGCTTCCGCTCGTAAACGAGACCTGCGTTTGGAAGGACGTGGCGCCGGCCGCGCTCGAATTGCGCCAGATAGAAAGCTTCGGCGTGCTCCAGTTCGACGCTACCAGGTCGGGTCTGCCATCGCCGTCGAGATCGCCCACAGCGATGCCATATTGATTGAAATCTGGAGGCGTGAGATCGATTTTAGGCGCGAAAGAAATCGCTCCCGAGCTGCTGGTGTTTTGCAGAACCGATAGAGACGTGGCGTTTTCTCCTCCCACGGCGAGATCGAGTTTGCCGTCTCCATTGAAATCAGCGAGGACGACGGTCTCCGCATGCCGAGAGCTGCCCGTCAGAACGGCAAAGTCAGTGGCCGTGGCAAAGGAGAGGGTGCCCACCGTGCTGTTGTTTCGTAAAACAGAAACGGTGGAATTCGTGTGGCTCGTCGCCACGATATCGGGCTTGCCGTCCCCGTCGATGTCGCCGATCGCCACGTCACTCGGCCGGGTCACGGCCAGATCTACTTTCGGTGCGAAGGCGACCAAACCGGCCATCCCGACGTTGCGCAATACGGAGATGACCGTGTCGTTGCTATTGGCGACGACGATGTCCGGGTTGCCGTCACCATCGAGGTCGCCGACCGCCACATGGTTGGCATAACTTCCCGTGGGAAGATCGACCTTGGAGGCAAATGAAATTGCGCCGCCCGGAACGGTCGTGTTGAGAAAGATCGAGACCGTGTTGCTCGTGCCGTTCGTGACGATCAGGTCGAGCTTGCCGTCGCCGTCGATGTCTGCGATCGCTACCGCAGTTGGAAGATTAGTGCCGGTCGAGACATCGATTTTTGAGGCGAACGAACTGGCGTCGACTGTTCCGGCCGAGCTTTGGTCGCGGTAGATGGAAATTGCCTGACCGTAAAAATCGGCGACCGCGATGTCGGGCTTTCCATCGCCGTCAAGATCGCCCACCGCAATCCAGTAAGGATTCGCTCCGGTGGTGAAGTCCACGTGTGCCGCGAAGGACGAGCCATTGATGATGCGCCCGCTGTGGAACGTGACGGTGAAAGGCAAAGGCGTGTAAGCCGTCAGATGATTCACCGTCACCGAGATCGGGGCGTAAGTTGCGCCGCTTGGAACGGTCACGGTCAGCGAAGTGGCCGAAGCCGCGGTAACGACGGCGCGAGTGGCTCCGAAGTAAACGATGTTATTGCCGGGAACCGAGCTGAAGTTCGTTCCCGTAATCGTGATGCTTGTGCCAACTTGCCCGCTTGTGGACGAGACGCTTGCGATCGCGGGCGGATTGATCGGATTGATCAGGATGACACTCAGGGAGCCGGCTCCGGCGGAATCGACGAAAAGTTCGCCATCGGCAACGGCGATGGCCTGCGGGCTGGCGATGCTGAATTGGCGGAGATAGGTCATCGCAGGGGTGAGTTCGACGATCTTGTTCAGGGTCTGAATCGCGACGAAAACGTCACCGTTCGCGGGGTTGACGGCGACCGCGCCAACGGATGCCCCGACCCCGAAATCATAGGTTCCGGTCTGCGCGTTGGTGGCACCGCTCAACTGGTTAAGGACGGAGGCCGTGCCGATTTGATAGACAAAGTTGTGGGTGGCGGCCGGGTCAACCGCTAGGACCTGGCTGGCGAGGCTGCGAACGAGCGCGCCGGTGTCGGCGTTGACCACCTTCGCGCCACCCGAGTAGTTCGCATAATACTGGTTGGTGTTAGAGTCGCTGAAGACGTTGCCGGCACCGAGCCCGACCAGGGTGGTGTGCTGGTTGGCACCATTGGAAACCGCGTTGATGTCAAGGTAGTCGCCGGTGCCCTGTTTGGTCACGGCATAATTGCTGGCAAGCGCCGCGGAGCCGGTTGCCAGGGAGGCGGGATCGCTGCGCAGGGCCGAGGGCACCCCGGAGCCGTTGACAGTGAACACGCGCACCAGGCTGTTGCTTTGATCGGGGACGAACACGGTCGCGCCGCTGGCGCTGGCCTGCGCGGCATAACCGGCGGTGTATGTGATCGAGCCGGCCACGGTGTTGCTCAGCGTGTTGATCACGTTCAGAGTGGACGAGCCCGGACCCTGTTGGGCGGCATAGAGGAAATGGGTGGCGGGATTGTAGGCGAAAGATTGGGAGCCGGAATTGCCAAGGGGGATCGAGCTCTGGGCCCGGGCGGACCCACCGAAGGCAAGGAGGACGAGTGCCGGGACCACCCAATGACGGCGGACCATCGCACGACCAAACAGGATATCAGTCATCACGGGCGGGCAGCGTTGCTAGAATCAGGTTTCATTTAGATTATGGATTCATTGTTATTGGTTGCTATAAACTGGAAAGTCGACGCGCGCGGCGAAGCTTGTCGCGCCACCGTTGCTGGTGTTGAGATAAACCGAGATGGGAGGCGCTAACGGGGTAAGTCGCGCCCGTGGGCACATTGACGACCAGTGAGGTTGTCGAAGCAGTGTTTACCGTTGCCTGGACCGAGCCGAAATAAACAATGTTGTTTCCAGGCGTGGCATCGAAGTTTGTTCCAGTAATTGTTACGGCGGCGCCGATCGCTCCTGATGAGGGGCTGACCGTAGTAATGGTTGGAACTTGCGCGATGGCTGCGTGCGCAATGAAAAAGATGCCGAGAATTATGATGAGGGCGATGTTCGAAAACGCCCTAACTAAATATGAATGGCCGCGTGCGGCCGGGAGCTCAGACAAAATTGTAAAGTGGCGAGCATGTTATATTTCAGTGGGTAAAAAAACAAGCTTAAACCGTAAATAAGCGTGCCCGGCTTTCAACGGGAAGTCTAGGATTTGCGGTCGGCGTCGCGTATAACTTGTTTAAGCGCAAACAGTAAGGATACTACAAAAACCTCGGAGCCTACGGAGACAGACTCAAGCAGAGACGATTACGAGCTCGCCGCGTTTGCCGATTGGACAAACTCGCCGTGGCGAGGCAAGTCCGTCCGGCGGCGGACACGATTGCCGTCATTCTAGCGCGTCTTCGAGGAACGACTAACTCAATTAGAAATGGAAATTGAGGCCGCAGCGGATGATGTGGCCAGCAGTTTCTCCACTCCAATCGTATCGATTCCCCAGATTGGTGACACCGCTAAAGCCCTGGCTATCCAGATCGAAATAAAGATATTCGACTTTGATCGACCAATGCGCGCCGAGCATGCGCTCGATTCCAGCTCCAACGGTATAACCCCAATCGAAATCTTGATTGTGCGCATCAACCAGGCTGCCGCCGCCAGGCGCCGTGTTACGATCGTCTACTACTCGCGTATCGTAATTCACTCCGATAGCGCCTCCGGTCGCGTAAACTAACCAACAATTCCGTGCGATTCCCACGCGGCCGCGCAGGGTTGTAAATAGATCACTGCTGCTTTCGCCGCGGGTATCCCCACCGGGAGATCCTGGCTGAACGCCGCGCCCATCCAGATTCATATAACCAAGATCCAATTCAGGTCCCAGGACAAGCCCATGCCACTGCCAGTTGAAACCAATTTGCCCGCCTCCAGTAAAACACGACTCGCTGTATCCCCATGCCTGGTCATCGGCGTTATAACCAAAGCTGCCGGTTCTATCTGTGCTGTGACCGAATTGACCGCCGGCGTTCGCGCCGATGTAAAAGCCGGTCCAGTTGCAAGCTGGAGCTGGGGCCGGCGCCATTTCTTTCATTTCCTTGGACTCAGTCGCTATTGGCTCCGGCCCGGCAAAAACAGGAAGGGACAGGCTGCCGACAGCAAGGATTGCGGTGAAAATAGTGAGTTTCATTCAGGTTCTCCTGGCCCTTACTGAATAGATATATTGCCCCCGCTCAGGTTGGCATCCACGGAATAGCCGTTGCTCATAGTGATGGCAATCGTGTCGAGCGTGCCCGGGCTGCCATTGTCCGTCAACGTCACGTTGAAACTAACCTTCTGCTTTTTCTTCTTTTTGAGGACTTTCACCGTTCCACTGAACATGACCTGGTTTCCGACAAAGGTCAGACTCCTGATCACCGGATTGTCGAAGTGCAATCCTGCGCATGGGTCGTTGTAAGACATGGTGGCAACGATCTTATGCTTCGCGTTATAGGTGGCCTTCAAATTGAACCTAATCTGTCCACACCCGGCGGCGATCGTGCCGCTGCCCGTGACACTCGTGCCGGGCGGGGAAGAGGCTAAAAGATCAAATTGCACAAACGTAGGAGCTCCGACCGGCAGATAAGAGAGAGTAAAATTCGGGGTCGATCCGGTAAAGGTGACGGAATCAAAGGTGCCGGTAATGCCAGATGAAGTGAGAATTGTGTATGTTCCAGGCTGAGCGTTTGGATCCAGGTCGATCTCCAGGGTGCCGGCCAGCGATGCGGGCCCGGTAACACTAACGACGGAAGGTGTGCTGCTGGAATCGATTTGGATATGGACAACGCTTCCGATGGTGTTGAAAGCCGGATTTGCTGAATTGAGGGCTAAACCGCCAAGAGTGAGCGTTCCTCCAGTGTCTGGAGAGATTACTCCAGAATTAACAAAGACATCTCCGGTCAGGGTTCCAACCCCGCTCAACGTGCCTCTTTGTAAACTAAAGCTAACGTTTCTACAGACGAAAATTGATGTGGCATCGATCTCTCCATTCACTTTAAAATTCGCATTGTAGACTCCGATGAACCCTTGGTAATCCGTTGTTCCATTGTAAACAACAGTTCCATTTCCTCGGACAAAGACACTTGTTCCTCCTGCGCCGAAAGTGGTGTCGTCAATAAACGCGACTTGATCGCCGAGGGTCAGAAGATCACCGGCATCCTGCGCCATGAGGGTGAGAGAAGAACCTGTGCGCAGGAAAATACTGTTCCCCAATGCTGATCCATCAGTGCCATCTGAACTGCCAGGGCTGCCAGTCCCATGAATTCCTGCTTGTGTCGTATTGTTTGATGTATTGAAGGTGGTTGGAACTCCCGGGATCGCTTGTAGAGTGAAATTCAAATTGCTATCCACAAAGATAGCGCCTCCGAGACCGCTCCCACCGCCTCCGCCGCCACCTCCAAAGCCCGATCCGTAGGTATTGGCGCCAACCCCTCCAGATCCTCCGCCGAGATTTCCTATGTCAGATCCACCTATGGCGTTGGAGCCATTGGAGGGTCCACCACCCGCACCTCCGCCTCCGCCAAGAGAATTGCCGCCGTCCGCAGGCGTCGTATCAGATTGGTTGACTCCGCCGCCTCCGCCGCCACCGCCAACTCCTCCCGATCCACCTTGTACAGTGTAATCGGTATCATAAGCGCCGGTGCCAGCGCCGCCTCCGCCCCCACCGCCATAGCCGCCATTCGCAGCCTGTCCGTCCACTCCATTTGTGAAATTCGTTATTACGACTCCGCCACCGCCTCCGCCCCCACCATCTCCTCCATTGCCCCCGGAAGGTACCGCCAATGCGGCGCCGCGAGGCGATGGGCGAGTGATTTCGTTAGCTTCCGGTGGTATTGCGCCTTGAGGCTGCAATCCATTCGATCCGGCGCTTCCACCACCGCCACCTCCGGAAAATGTGAATCCTCCTATAGCGGCTCCCCCACCGCCGCCGCCCGCATTGTTTCCTCCAGCGTTGCCCCCTCCACCAGAACCAGCGGTAATCGTTAGACCAAAACCATTTCCATCCAGGCCGAAATCCTGATCCAAGCCCCCATTCCCCAGATTGGTGAGCGTGCCTATGGTGGCGCGGGATCCAAGGCCGCCACCTCCGCCTCCACCACCGCCGAGCAGGTCGTCAGTCGAAAGAGTGACATCTCCACCATTTCCACCAAAACCTCCTCCGCCAGCGCCCCCGGTGCTTCCAGTGGTCGTAATAGAACCCCCGTTTCCGCTGAAGCCGCCACCCCCGCCGCCGCCCTCGTTGCCTGTCGAAGAGAGGCTTAAATAGCTTCCTCCATTTCCACCAACAGCAGAGCAGTTATTGATCGATACATTCAGCAAGGTGACTGAGGGATTCGAACCATTTAAAAAGGATTGAGGTGCGTAAATGGCTCCTCCGGCGCCCATGCCGCCGCCGCCGCCCGAAATTCCGTTTCCGCCATTGCCTCCTTTTGCGGTCATGTTTTGAAAGATCATGTTTTGGATCGTCACATTCCCCATCGCGATGAAAAATCCGGAGTAAGCGCCGCTGTTACCGTCAATCGTGACCGTAGGAATAGAGCCTGGGTTGCCGATCGTGATATTCACCGGATTCGAGGAATTGTTAATGATCGGCAGAATGCCATTGAGCTGAATCGTCATCGGAAAAGCAAAAACGATCGCATAATCATCGGGTACCGTGTTCAAACCTTGATTCATTGAGTTCAAGCAATACCTCAGATCGCCCGTCTCTCCGATACCGCCCGGATTATTGTCTGTGCTAAGCGTGACATTGAGCGTTGTTAAGGCGAGCAAGGAGCTTGAAGTGATCGCGAGAATCACGACAACGAGCGCAACGAGGCCGAACGTTTTGAAAATAGATGATTTATAGGTTCGAATGGATTTCATAACGAATCGTCAACGGCGGTGCCGAGGGAGGCTTTAAAAAAAGGTCAATAATGTCGAGGAAGAAATGGATGGAAAACAGAGTTAGGCATTACCTGACGCGCCTGTTTTCACTTCGCATTCGCCTTAACGGGCATAAGTAAGACGTCCGACGTTGGGATAACAACCGTCGTTTGATGCGAGGCGCAGGGCTATCGTCGCTTCCCTCGCGCCGGAGGAGACGAAATAGTAATGGTCACCGGAAAAGCCTCTATATAGAGATAGGGGAAGGAATGGGGTCGCGTCTTCACTTTTCACGTTAGCCTAACGATGGAGAAAGTGGGACGAGACTAGCTCGTCCCTCCCGATCGACTTGGCCTGATTCGCAGCCTGCGGATTGACTGCGCGGTTACGGGAACGTGAAACGGTAGAAGCGCTTTGTGAGGTTTCCGGGGTCGTCCTCGTATTCCAACGCGCCACTCGGGCTGCTGTTGACCGGATTTGGATTGAGTTGACTGAAGCTATCGGTGCTCAAATCCGGCGAGGCTTCGATGTGATAAGCGGTGTTTGGCTGGCCGGTGCCCTGCACAAGAATATGACCGACATGACCCGCGGTAGTCAGGCGGGTGATGGCCGTGATCCGCAATGGCACGGCTGGGACCGACGCGCAATCGCCCGGGCCGGCGTTGTTGTTTACGAACCCGGAGATTGTGCCACTGAACGTGGAGGAAACTGCCCCCGAGGCCGGCTCCCCACCCGTCGTATTCACTACCACCACAAAGTTATGCCCCGCTGGGACCGGGAACGAGTAGGTGACTGTGTCGACGGTCGTGCCAAGCCCGCTGATGCCAGTATCCCCGAGATAATTTGTGCTGAGGGCAGTTGGATCATAGGTCTGATCATAGGCAACGCTTTCGATGTCGCCGGGGCCGTTGAGGCCCGCGTTGATCGTGACCGTGTAGCAACGAGCGGCGCCGCTCGTGTTGGTAAACGTGAATGTCTTGTAGTAGTGCGTTCCGGCGAAACCACCACCGGGGCTGCTTTTGCCGGCGCAGGTGCTCGGCCGGCCGTCCCGCCCAATCCGATCCGCCTGCGTCGAGTCGCTCGTCGTTAACTGGCTCGCCGGAATTGTCTGGTCCGGCCCGCCGGCGCAACTCGGCACCGTGAACGGAATCGATATCATTCCATGCGCAGTCGTTAGGTTGAGTGAAAGGGCGATCTCCGTGCCGCACACGAATGAACTTGAGACAGAGATCCTGAACGGCGTCAGGTTCGCGCCGCTCGCGTCGATCACCTGATCTGAATAGGTCGAGTCGGCGTCGATCACCGTGACGCCCGGCGTCGATGTCGTAAGGTGGGCAGAAATCGCGGTCTCTTTCGCGCAACCGTTGTTCTTGATGCCGAGGTTCAATTTCACGCATTCGGCCCGGTTAACGATGCCGTTGTTGTTGCCGAGGTCATCATTAAGGGTGAAGCCGTTGGCCTCGAGCTTGGGTGTGCCGGTCATCGCGAAGTTTTGGGGAACCATGCCGCCGCCCGACGGTGCGACGTTCACCGAAGCAGGCGACGCCGAGGTGCAGTTACGGTTTGGGTCTGCGGCAACGGCGGTGTAGCTGCCGGCGGGAACGATGATGGTGTAGACGCCGTTTTCGTCACTGGCGCCGGCGTAGCCGTTGCTCAGCGCCACTCTCACGCCGGAAATGGGAGCACCTGTCTCGGCCGAAGTGATTGTGCCGGTGACGGTGCCGTAGAGATTTGCTGCCGACTGGCAGGTAGGAAACTTATAGCTCGTTATCCGGGTAGACCAGTTGAAGGCTCCGTCTGTCTTTAAGTACTCATTGGTATAATAGAAGGTGCACTGGTCGATCGGATCGAGGGTCATCGAGCTGTAGTCACCCCAACGATTTCCCGCAGGCGCTACCTGCACCCCGAGGCCCGCCTGCATTTCCGTCTCGGCGCCCATTGTGCCGGCCGAATCCGTAGCGAGGCGGCCGGTCACGTAGATACCGGGCTTGATCGTCGTGCTCGACTTGCTGTAGCCCAGCGCGATGTTGCGATCTTTGTCCATCGCGATCGACGGCATCCAGCGATAAGCGCTATCCGGATCATAGGTGCCAGACTGGAAAAGCGTTGGCGTTGCCGTTGAAGTTCCGCTGTTCCGGAACTCAAACCATTCCACGGCTCCGTGGTTGGCGTCGCTGCCACTGCTCGGACCGCTGACAACGAGCGACTCGTCCGCCGCGGCTTGGGTGCCCTGGTTGCGGTAGGCCAGCCGGTACATGAAGTGCCCGCTGAGGTTGTCGAGATAATCCGTCGGAGCGGCTGGGGGAGGCTGCGGCACGCAATCGCGACCGGTCGTGTTGCTGACACACGGCGCGTTGCCGATGCCCGCCAGGATGCTACCCGGTATCGCGGTGATCGTTGGAGCTGGGTCCCAGGTCACCTGCACTCGGAATGAATCGGTGATGTTCGTGAGTCCGAAGTTAGGGCCGAGGACCAACTCCGCCTCGCCCGCAGGCGGCGGAGTCAAGCTGTCGAGATCGGCCGGAAGGAATCCGTATTCCGTTCCGAGATCCCTGCTTTGCATGCGAGCGGGAAGCCCATCGATCATCTTCTGCCGCTCGAAGACATAAATGCGGCCCTGGAAGAATGCATTCGGCGGCGCTACCGGCAGCCCGATCGGGCTTAGATCAGTAGGCGCCGCGGTGTAGACATGCGCGCTCATGTAATAACCGTCCGGCCACACTCCAGTGTGCGGGTAATCGATGAAATTGACCTGGTCAGTCACGAAATCGTAGACGTAGTACTCTCCCGTCGCGTCTTCTGTCGTCGAAACAGCGATGCACTGGTGGGAATAGCTGCCCGCCGGGCCAGCCACAGCGAATTGTGAAATCACCCAGCGCCCCGCGAGAATGTCGTAAGAGACGACCGGGTCGCCGTCATTGTGTGACGCGCAAACGCCGCCCAGCGATTGAAAGAGCGTATTACCGGCAGCGGGCCCGTACTCCAACGCACCCGTGGTTTTGTTAAAGACTGCGAAGCTCGTGTTGTTCCATTGCACGTATTGGGTCGGGCCGACCCGGCCGTTGACATCTGGCGGATTACTGGAGGGGCTATATCCTGCCAGCCCAACCCCGACACCTTCGAAGCTGACACCCGTCGGACTCGGGGCCGAGACCTGCGCGCCCGCCTCGGTCTGAATTGTACCTGCCACTCCGCCGCTTTCCGTAGGAAGCTTCGGAGGCATCGGTTCCGGATGATAATGCTTCACGACCTTGTTCGGGTTGATTGGCGTCATGTCGCGCAACTTCCTCGTGCGAACGGGGGTGACGGGCGTCAGCTGTTGGGGCGCGCCGCTATAGGTAACAGCCGCCAAGCGTCGCGACCTCGCCGACGGTGGCTCGGCCGGATATTTGTCCAGTTTGATCGCCTCACCGCCGGATCGTTGCGATTCGATCCCGAGGGCAAATCCCAGACGGCTCAACCAGCCGGACGAACCAGTCGTCTCTGGTTGGGCGAGGGCGAAGAAAGCTAGCATTCCTGCGGCAAGGCACAGGGACGATGAGATAATCGCGCGCCAGGCGATGAAAACCGAGCGGCGGACATTTTTTCTTTTCATGGGTGATGCCTTTCCAACGAGTCGGAAGCCGGGTCCCTTCCGGCCGTCTCATACGCGAAATGTGTTGCCCTGTTTCGCACAGCCCTGCGTATATCTTCTTGCGAATCTCGCGTCAAAACCTTTTCGTAAAATTATAGAAATTTAATCTTGCAGCCTGGTCGCCTGTCGGTGTTGGGGGGAGTAGCCCGGTCCGCCGGAAGTGCAGTTACCCTTTCAGCGAGAGGACACTAGCGCATGCCGCTGTCGGCCATCCAGTTCACCTTCGTCATTTCGCCGGCGACGACATCCGCCTCGAACTGCCAGCGGCCGATCCGGGGAATCGCGCCTTCTCTCATGATGAGATAGTGACCCGCTGGTAACGCGACCTGGAACCGACCCCCGCCGTCCGTGGTAAACGTCGCGATGGTCGCATCCCCGGCTTTGACCACGAACTTTGCATGAGGCACTGGCGCAACACTGGGCTCCTCACCTTTCCTGATCGGTCCCGGGCGGCTGGGCGAGACAACAACTCTGCCTTCAATCCCGCTCCTGCCGGGAGTCGGTGTTTTTGCCATGACAGTCGCCGGGCTGAGCGCGATGAGCACCGCACCGGCGATCGCAATGTCCAGGTGGCGCATGTCTCTAATTAATAACGTCGCGCCCCGGAGGATAGACGCAAGAGGATCATTCGGCAGGTATCCGCCCGTGCGGCTCGGACCGATCGAATTCGACGGCTTGCCATTTTTCTCCGCGACGCTTGTAGGTAATCTGAACGTGAAACGCCTGTTCGCCCGTTGGCGTCTGCCCACTCAAATATGCGATCCGCTGTTCCGGCGGAATCCAGCCGGTCAGTCCTCCGGCGATTGTTGCACCCGAACCGGGATTGAACACTGCCCGAATCGTCACCACCACAGTGCAGGTATCGCCAGCGCGGGAGACCGCATCCGTTTTCATCTGGCGGAAGCTCAATACCTCCGTCCCTTCGGCAGGACACCCTGGGCAGTCGGCGCTCGCGGTCCGAGCAGCAACAACCTTGGTTGAACGGACGAAAGCAACGCAGTCTTCCGCGATTTGATCTTCCCCGGGTTTTCTCTCTTCTCCGCCTTTTTCCACTTCGGACTCGCGCACCAGCTCGCGTCGCGCTTCGGACGTGCTCTTTCCCCGATCCGGCGCCGACTTCTCGGAACACGATGCGGTGATGACAGCAGCGACAAACATGACCGCGGCAGGGCGAAGGTTCATACTCGGCTGATCTGTTCTTATCGCAGGCAATGGTCTACTTGCAAAAGGATGATTTCTAAATCGGACGGCGGATTGGGTCGCGTCTTCAGGGCCCGTTGCCCAAATACTTTTTCTGTCATGTCGAGCGCAGTCGCCTGCCCGCCGTAGCTTTTATGCAAAGGCTGGGAGACATCTCTTACTCCTAGAAATTCGTAAAATGAGAGATTCCTCCCATTCGACTCACTACCCTCGCTCAGGGCAGGCTTTCAGTTTGACGGCTTCGCCGCTACTCTAATTGGATGCAACGTCACGTTGCCGCTCGGAATGACAAAGGAAGCCGATTGCCGTATGGAATGACGGCTCGCATTTAGGCAACACGCCCTAACATCGTTAACATGTCGTTAGGGCAAGTGGCGGAAGCCAGAAGACAGAGAGTGTTTCGAAACGGATGGCGGCGCGGCCCCCAGGGTTGAATTCGGTTAGGCAAACGGTTGACCCTTCTTACAACCCGCAACGTCCAACGTCCAACGCTCAACGTCCAACGCTCAACGTCTAACGCTCAACGTCTAACGTCTAACGTCTAACGTCCAACGCTCAACGCTCAACGCTCAACGCTCAACGCTCAACGCTCAACGTCCAATGGGAGAAAACCCCGGAGCCTGCACGGTCCGGTACCTTTTTATCAGTTTCGGCTTTTCCTTGGCCGAAACGGCTGCCCTGGACCGACTCGGGCCGAGCCGCACTGGCATCAAAACTCGCGGCGTCCCGCCGTAAAGTTACGCTCCCGCGAACCGCTGACCTCTGTTGACCGGGATTACGGACCCCCTTCGTTTGATCCTCTTTTGACGCTCGGATGTAGGTCCAGCGGTGCTGCGAGAGCGGTCGACCAATCAAGATTATCGGTACCCCCCATCCTACATATTAAAAGCTCGACATTTGTTAGGGTCAATTCACGATCAGTGCGATTATGTCACTCGACGTTTCAACGCATCTTCGGCCGGGCGGAAAGGTTCGTGAGGCTGCACCTTCGCTGAGACAGCGCTTAACGCGATCTCCAGATCCAACTGGGAGCCGAAGTGAGTCGTCTCTTCTCGAAAGCGTTGCTTTTCGGTTTTGAGAGGAACTAGGCTGCGGCCACTAACACCAAAAACTGAAACGGGGAAGATTGATAAAAACCATTCGATACATCGCGATTGGCGGGTTCGCTCTATGTCTTGCCGGCAATGCACGAGCGCAGCTGACTTACTCCGATAATTCCCTCGACCATACGGCCGTCGTTACCGGTTATAGCGGCACACTGAGTGGTGCGCTCACCATCCCGAGTTCGCACACAGCCGGCTTGATCACTTATCAAGTCGTCGGCATCGCCGTTGACGCCTTTCTGAATCAGACCGGCCTCACCAGCGTGACCGTCGGGAACAGTGTGACCGGTATTGGAGCCAGTGCTTTCCAAGGATGCACTGCGCTGGTTGGCGCCACGCTGAGCAGCAGCCTCACCGGGATTGGAGCCTCCGCATTCGCCGGCTGTGATCACCTGACTGCTGCGTCCATCCCCAACAGCGTGACCAGCATCGGATCCAGTGCGTTTAACGGCTGCGTTCGCATGACCAGCCTAACCATCGGGAGCGGTGTGACCAGCATCGGAAATTCGGCGTTCCTTTCCTGTGGGCACCTGACCAGCGTGATCATCCCAAATAGTGTCACCAGTCTCGGATCCAGTGCGTTCTCCGGCTGCGCCAGTATGACCAGCGTAACGATTGGCAGCAGTGTCGCCAGTATCCAGAGCGCGACGTTCCAAAACTGCACCGGCCTGACTGCGGTGACCATTCCCAGCAGTGTCACCAATATCGGGGTTAGCGCATTCGATGGCTGCACCGGCCTGACCGGTGTGAATATCCCAAATAGCGTGACGAGCATGGGAACCAGTGCGTTTCATAATTGCACCGGCCTGACCACTGTGACCATTCCCAGCAGTGTCACCAATATCGGGGTTAGCGCGTTTGATGGCTGCACCGGCCTGACCAGTGTGAATATCCCAAATAGCGTGACGAGCATGGGAACCAGTGCGTTTCATAATTGCACCGGCCTGACCACGGTGACAATAGGCACCGGCCTAACCAGTATTGCAGATACCGCATTTGAAGTTTGCAGTAGCCTGACCAGCCTGACGATTGGCAGCAACGTCACCAGCATCGGAACCAACGCGTTCCTCGGCTGTAGCAGCCTGAGCAGTGTCACGTTCCCCAACAACCTCGCCACCATCGGGCAAAGCGCGTTTCAGGATTGCTTCGCCCTGACCAGCGTGACAATCCCCAACAGCGTCACCACGATTTCGGAGGAAGCATTCTTCGCCTGCAACCATGTGACCAGCGTAACCATTGGCACCGGAGTGACTACCATCGGAGTCCATGCTTTCTACGAGTGCAGCCTGCCCAGTATCGTTATCCCTGATAACGTCACCAGCCTGGGACTCGGCGCCTTCGACACTTGCTTCAACCTGACCAGCGCGACCATTGGCTCCGGTGTAACGAGCATCGCGGACCAGACCTTCCGGAATTGCAGCGCCCTAACCAATGTGACGATTGGCGCGAATGTCACCAGCATCGGCGCCAGCGCCTTTTTAAACTGCGCCAGCCTGACCAGCCTGACGATCGGCGTCAGCGTCACTAGCATCGGAACCAATGCGTTCTTCAACTGCAGCAGCCTGAGCAATATCACGCTCCCCAACAACCTTGCCACCATCGGGCAAAGCGCGTTTCAGGATTGCTTCGCCCTGACCAGGCTGACCATCCCCAATAGCGTCACTACCATTTCAGACGATGCGTTCGTGGATTGCGGCAATCTGCCAAGCGTGACCATTGGCGCTGGCGTCACGAGCATGGGAATTGGCGTGTTCGATGGATGCTTCAAAATGGCCAGCGCGGTTTTCCTCGGCAACGCCCCATCGATGGGAGCGAGTGTTTTTTTTGGCACCGCCGGCAACTTCACCGTCTATTATTTTAACGGCGCAGGCGGTTTCTCTTCGCCTAACTGGACTGATAGCTCCGGTGATACCTATCCGGCTGTGAACATGGGAGCTTTTTCCCCGATCGCGCCCTGGCTTCTCTCCTACTCCTTCGCCTACAATGCCGATTCGCAAACGGACCCGAACAGTGATGGCGTGAGTTTGCTGATGGCATACGCTCTTAATCTTGATCCCACTCGCGACCTGGCTGGCAGCGTGCCCCAGCCTGTGCTCACAGTGAACCAAATGAGCCTCACATTCTATGGCGGGAGCGCGGGGGTCACTTACTCGGTGGAGACGAGCACGGACTTGCAGAGTTGGACTACGAACGGTGTGGCCATTTCAGGCCCCGATGCCAACAACTTCTACACCGCAACGATTCCAAAGACCGGCAACCGGGGCTTCATGCGTCTTAAAGTTGTTTACTCCCCTTGACGGAATCGGCCGTTTTTAACGCCGCGTCTGACGCGGGCCGATTTTAAAAGAGGTTAAAAACCTCGGAGCCTACGGGGCTCGAACCCGCAACCTCCGCCGTGACAGGGCGGCGCTCTAACCAATTGAGCTAAGGCTCCTCGCCGAGGAAAAGCAGACTTTAGAGGTACGAGGGCTGGGTCGCAACTGCCATTGGCGCCAGGCGCCATCAGAGGACAGAGGACGGAGGAGAGGACGAGAGGACAGAGGACAGAGGACAGAGGACAGAGGACAGAGGACAGAAATCAGAGGACACACGAACCTTCGGCGCGGACGCGTTCGGCGAAAGATCCAAGCACGAAGCCGCGGTGGGCGGAAGCACCAATCACCAAACCCCAAGCACCAGGGAAACTTCAAACTCCAATCACCAGAGAAGCTTCAAGCATCAAGCTTCAAAAGGGCACACCACGATCGTGGACTCTTTTTGATTGATTATTGGTGCTTCTCTGGATGTTGGTGCTTGGATGTTGGTGCTTCCGTTACGGGCTCGCGGGAGCTCCGCCCTCCATGAAATTGCTTGGAGTGCGGCAAGGTCGTTCGGTGCGGACGCCTCGGAGATGCGTCCCTACCTGAGTTGGTGCTTGGGATTTGGTGCTTCTGCGCGCGGCGGGCGGCTCGGCACGCGATAGGCTGTAAATTCGCGCTTAGATGGAAGAGGCGGACAGTAAAGACGCAACCAGGAGCGCGCGGCATGGTTGAACATTTTAGAGGGCGAGAACGTCGAACTCGGAAATGAATTTCCAGCAATCGTTGCCAACGAAACCCGATAAAGTTATAATGATTGCGGTTCGGAGGGTCCGCACCCTGGATCGACGGTAAGGACCCCAACCAAAAGTAATGAGCGACGAGCGCAGTGAAGGATTGGAGGGCAGCGGTGAAAGCGCAGCACCGAGCAGTCTTCTTGAATCTGTCGATCGCCTGATCGCCGCGCTGCCTCCAGGCGATCCCACCCGGCGCGAGTTGTTGAATCTCCGCCCCGATATCTCCGATCAGGAGGAGATGATCGTCGAAGCCCGGCGGATGATTGAAAAGCTGGAGGAGGTCGTCAAGAAAGTGACTTCGCCGGCCAACCGGATCGGCACTTACCTGGGCGCGTCTTCCCGCGACACCGCGCATATCGTGGTCGGGGGCGCGGATTACTATTGCAATGTCGATCCCCGAATTCCGATCGGGAAATTGAAAAAAGGGACCCGAGTTCTGGTGAATGAAGCGTTTGTCATCGTGGGCGATCTCGGCTTTGAAATGGCGGGGCCGGTCACCAAAATTACGGAAGTGATCGGAACCGATCGGCTGCGGGTTGGGAGCGAGCACGGCGCCCAATCGATGGTGCTGGAGCGTTCCTCCGATCTGGCCAAATCAACTTTGAAATCGGGCGACGAAGTCCGGGTGGATCCGAATTACCGGATGGCGTTGGAGATGCTTTCGAGCACGAAAACGCACGAACATTATCTTGATGTGGTGCCGGAACTGGGCTGGGAGAAGGTGGGGGGACAGGAGCAGGCCCTCCAGGCGATCAAGGATGCGATCGAGCTGCCGCTGTTGCATGTGGATCTGTTTAAGAAGTTTCAGCACGCCACCCCCAAAGGGTTCCTCCTTTACGGCCCGCCCGGCTGCGGCAAAACCCTGATCGGGAAAGCGACCGCTTACAATCTGACCAAACAACTGAGCCAGAAGAGCGGCACCGAGATGCGGGAATATTTCATGCATGTGAAGGGCCCGGAGATCCTGAACATGTGGGTGGGGGAGTCGGAACGGATGGTGCGTGAGATTTTTGCGACCGCCCGGGAGAAAAGGCAGGAAGGGTTCATGCCGTTCCTGTTTATTGACGAAGCTGAGAGTATTCTCGGGACCCGCCGGGCGTCTCGGCATTCCAATATTCTGAGCACCCTGGTGCCGATGTTCTGCTCGGAAATGGACGGGATCGATTCGCTCAACGACGTGGTGATTATTCTCGCTTCCAACCGGGCCGACCTGATCGATCCGGCCATTCTCCGGCCGGGACGGATCGATCGCAAAATCAAGGTTAACCGGCCGAACAAGGAAGGGGCGCAATCGATTTATCGCATCTATTTGACCGACGATCTGCCTTATGACGGCGTTTTGGCCAAGGAAGCGGAGAATATCGGGGCGGCGGTGGGCCGGTTGATCGAACGCTTTGTCGACTGGCAATTTGCCCGGCGGGAAGAAAACAAATTTCTGGAGGTGACCTTACGGAGCGGCCGCAAGGAGATTCTCTACCGCAGCGATCTCATCAGCGGCGCAATCATCGCTTCGATCGTAGAACGGGCCAAGGCCATGGCCATCAAGCGCGCCATCGCCACGGAACAGGAAGAAGGGATTCGGGAAAGCGATCTCCAGCTCGCCTTCCAAGCCGAGTACAGCGAGAACGACATTTTCCCAACCACCGACATCACTGAAGACTGGCTGAAGCTCATCGATTACGATCCCGAGAACGTTGTGAAAATTGCGCCGGTGAAACCGGTTTCGGATTCACGGCCGCGGGGCGATTCCGGGGTGATCTGATTCAGGCAAGGCGGGAGCCACGGATGGACACAGATGTTCACAGATTAAGCCGCATTTTATCCGTGTTTCATCTGTGTAAATCCGTGGCCTAACAGCTTTTATGAAACGCGTTTTTGGGCTGGAAACAGAATACGGCATCACCGTGGCCGGGGTGGACACGGTGGATGTGGTGACCGAATCGATCGAGCTGGTCCGGCGATATACTGAGCACGGGGCCCACATGAAGTGGGATTACGAACTGGAAGATCCCCATCTGGATGCGCGTGGTTTTCGGGCCCGGGAGTTGTTGCAAGACACCGATGAATCGGCCTATTACGAGATCGACAAAAACCGGCCGCTGAGTTTCGAGGAGATAAAAAGCGATCTGGTTTTGTCCAACGGGGCGCGTTTTTACAACGACCACGCTCATCCGGAATATTCGACGCCGGAATGCACGACCCTGCGGCAGATCGTCGCCCAGGACAAAGCGGGTGAGCGGATCCTGGCCGAGTGCGCCCGGCGCCGGAATTCGAAATTGCCTCCCGGGCAGCAGGTGCGCCTTTACAAAAACAACACCGATTTTGTGGGGCACAGTTACGGCTGCCACGATAATTATCTGATGTCGCGCGATCTCCAGTGGGAGCGGATCGTGGCCGGCATTCTGCCGTTCCTCATTACCAGGCAAATCTTCGCCGGCGCCGGCAAAATGGGAGTGGAAACGGAGAGCGCGGTTAATCAGCCCGGTATTTTTCAGATCTCGCAGCGAGCGGATTTTTTCAGTGTTCTGGTCAGCATCGATACCATGAACCGTCGGCCGCTGGTGAACACGCGCGATGAACCGCATGCGGACACCACTCGTTACCGCCGGTTCCATGTTATTTTAGGCGACTCGAACATGAGCGAGTGGGCTACGGCGATGAAGATGGGCACTACTGCTCTTGTTCTCGACCTGATCGAGCAAGGGAAAGTGCCGCAGCTCGAAATTGCCCAACCAATCGACGCCCACCGCTCGATCAGCCGCGATCAAACTTGCGATTGGATTATTGAGCTAAAAGATGGACACAAGATTTCGGCAATCGATGTCCAGCGGGCCTATCTCAAGGCGGCGGCCCAGATCGAGCCGAGCGACGAAGATCATCCATGGATCCTGGGAGAGTGGGAGAAGATCCTGGACGATCTCGAAAGCGATCCGATGATGACGCGCGACCGAATCGATTGGTCGGCCAAGAAGTTCCTGCTCAACGCCCTGCAAGCGGAAGAAAAGCTTTCCTGGAACGATCCATGGTTGCAATCGATCGATTTGGAATATCACAACGTCGATTTCGAGGCCGGACTCTATTATGAGCTGGTCCGGCAGGGCTCAATGAAACGGTTCGCCACCGAAGACGAAATAAAGATGGCGATTTACCTGCCTCCGGATACAACGAGAGCGTTTTTCCGCGGCCGGTCGGTGGCCCGATTCAACGAACAGATCGAGTCGATTCAGTGGGATGAAATTGTGTTTACCGGGGGAGGGGAATCGCGCCGGGTGGCGTTGCCGGAAGCCTTGGCCAGCGATCCGCGCCTGGCCGCGCTGAATCAGGCGGCGCGAAACGGCAGGGATTTCAGCGAATTTCTGAGTGCTCTGAGCGCGATCGGGTAGGGCACGCTTCCAGCGTGCATCGTTTGGCATCCTGCCAAATGAACAGGAGTGTGCGGTAGCGCGGGTAATTTGTCATGTCGAGCGGCAACGTGACGTTGCATCCAATTTTAGTCGCGGCAAGCCGCCTAATTGAAAGCCTGCCCTGAGTGAGCATATCGAGTCGAACGGGAGACATCTCATTATCTCTTATTACCGGTCACTCAGCGAAAAGTGAGAGATTCCTCGACTTCGCTCGGAATGACAGAAGAAGAGCGCGTGTGCCGGTCATTCTGAGCGTAGCGAAGCGGAGTCGAAGAATCGGGCAAAAGGGCTACACCCGATCCTTGGCTGCGCTCAGGATGACAGAAAGCGAGCCAAACGAAACCCGCTGGAAGCGTGCGCTACCCGGACCAGGTGATCAACCGCAGCTCGTGCGTTTGCATGAGATGCGGGTGCGTCGGCACCACGCGAATGCTGAAACCATAAGCGCCGCTTTCCGAGGCCGGCACCGAGCCCTGATACACGTAATTGCCGTCGCCGTTTGGTCCGCTTTCAGTCAGGGTGGTGACCGCTGCATTCTTGATTCCGCCATTGTCCAGCTCTCCATGATAAGCTTCTACCCGGACATGTTTGGGATCGACGGCGCCGAGATGAACTCGTGCACTCAGTTGGAGTGATTCGCCTACCGGAATGTTTTGCCTGTCTTTGTTGCTGACCTGCACATCATCGATGCGCACCTGCGGCCAATCCTTGCGGATCTTCGACTTCCACTGGCTCAATCCGGTGGCGGCGGTGCATTGGTCCCGCGAAAAATCGGCGTGCGATTTCGCAGCCGGAATATAAAGGCGCTCGGTGTACTCCGAGACCATCCGATGGGTATTGAATACCGGGGTCACGCTCCGGATCGATTCCCGCATCAGTTGGAGCCAGGCCAGGGGTAGTTTGCCGTCCGGCTTCGCGTAATAAAGCGGAATGATCTGGTTCTCCAGCAATTGATAAAGGCTGCTGGCATCGACTTCGTTTTGGAATGCGTCGGTGCCATCCCGGATTTCCGCGCCGATGGCCCAACCGTTATTGCCGTTAAAACTTTCGCACCACCAGCCGTCCAGGACGCTCAAATTCAACCCCCCGTTAGGCGCCACCTTCATCCCGCTGGTGCCGCTGGCTTCGAGCGGGCGTAATGGATGATTTAACCAGAGATCGACCCCCTGAACCATTCGCCGCGCGATGTAGCTGTCGTAGTCCTCCACAAACACGACCCGGTTTTCGATCCCGGCCTCGAGGCTGAACTCATAAAGCTCCTTGATCAGGGCTTTCCCAGCCTCGTCCCGCGGATGCGCTTTGCCCGCAAAAATGAATTGCACCGGCCGGGTCGTATCATTGAGCAAGCGAAGCAGCCGTTCTTTATCGCTGAATAGGAGCGTTCCCCGCTTGTAAGTGGCGAAACGACGCGCGAACCCGATCGTCAAGATCTCCGGGTCCAGCATCCGATTGACCTTTCGGATCGCTTCCGGCGAATCGCCGATCCGTTGCCGCCGTGTCCGAATCCGGTCCCGGACGAACTCAACCAGGCGCAGCTTCAATTTCTGGTGCGTTTCCCACAGCTGGGTGTCGGGAATATCCATTACCCGCCGCCAGAAGTCGGGTTCGGTAAGATGCTCCTGCCAATCGCCCAGGTATTTCTTATAGAGCTCGGAGAATTCGGGAGCGGTCCATGTTTTGGTGTGAATGCCGTTGGTGATGCTGGTAATCGGCACTTCGTGAACCGGGACCCCGGACCAGACATCCTTCCAAAGCGAGCGGCTGACATCGCCATGCAGTTTGCTGACTCCATTGGCATGACGGCTCAGGCGCAGAGCCAGAATCGTCATGCTGAAAGGGTCGTTCGGGTCGATGCGCGTCTGGCCGAACGATAACAATTCGTCGAACGGAAGGTTCAGTTCCTTGGCAAACGACCCGAAATAGGTGCGCATCATGTCGCGCGGAAACGAATCGTTTCCGGCCGGAACCGGAGTGTGGGTGGTGAAGACATTGGCGGCCGCGACCACCTGCAGGGCCGAGTAAAAATCGAGTTTCTTTTCCGCCACCAAAAGCCGGATCCGCTCCAGGCCGAGAAAAGCGGAATGGCCTTCGTTCATGTGAAACACTTCGGCATCGATTCCCAGCGCGCTCAGCGTCTTCACCCCTCCGATCCCGAGCATGATTTCCTGGCGCATTCTCATTTCCAGGTCGCCGCCGTAAAGCTCCGCCGTGATCAAACGATCTTCCGGCGCTGTTTTCCGGCGTGTCGGTGTCCAGCAAATACAGATTGATCCGGCCAACCCGCAGTTCCCAGATCTTGGCGAATACATCCCGGTCCAGAATCCGGACTCCCACCCGCAGATTGGCTCCATCGCGCTGCACTTCGCGAATCGGCAAATGATGGAAGTTCTGGTTCAGATTGACCGCATGCTGAACGCCATCCTTGTCGATTTCCTGCCGGAAATAACCATGCCGGTAGAGCAGCCCAATGGCCACGAATTTCAAGTCGAGATCGCTCGCTGATTTGCAATGGTCTCCGGCCAGGATGCCGAGACCGCCGGAATAATTCGGAATCGATTCGTGAAAACCGAATTCGGCCGAGAAATAAGCGATCGGCTTCTCAATTGCGCTGCCGGGACCGGTTTTTCCGTAGGTATCGCCGCGGTCGAGATATTTTTTAAAGCTGTCGTAGACCTGCTTCAGTTCGCGCAGAAATACTTTGTCCTGGGACACTTCCTCCAGGCGCGACTGCCGGGAAAGTTGCAGCATCCGCACCGGATTATGGTTAGTCCGGTCCCACAATTCCGGGTCGAGATGGCGAAACAGCCGGCGAGCGGATGGTTCCCAGGTCCACCACAGGTTGAACGTCATCTCCCGCAGCTGTTCCAGCGGGGCCGGTAACGTCGGGGTAACGCTGTAGGTTTGATAGGTAGGCATGGCCGAAGCGTTGACGGTTTTAGCGTCCGCGCCGGAATTAAATCAAAAAACATTTCCGCGACAAGCCTCAGAGCCAGGATTATGCCGCTCTTTTGCTTACGATGCAATTTTGGATCGGGGCCCGGATTCAAGCGACGGTGGCTGCCGCCGTTTACGGCAATCTGGACGGCCGGGAAGTCGCCGCTCCTTGAGTTGAACCTAATGCCAGTCCAACAACGAATCCGGTGACCAATCCGCAAAGATGGGCCGACATGCTGACGTGCGGGGTGAGCAGATCGAACGCAGTCTGGATGACAACGATCAGCAAGATATTGCCCAGGCGTCGTTTGGCCTCGGGCACGTGCCGCCGGCGCAGCAAAAAGGCGGCCAAGGCCCCGACTACTCCCATAACGCATCCGGACGCGCCAACTAATTCTCCCGGACTAATCAGGCCAAGCCGCCACAAGACAACCACGCCGGTACTCGAGCCGATTCCCGAGACCAGATAACACAGAAAAAAACGGATTGTGCCGATGCCTTCCTCCAGGGGAGGGCCGAGCACGTAAAGGGCAAACAGATTGAAAAGAAGATGAGCCGGACCGGCATGGAGAAAGAGCGCTGTGAACACCCGCCAATACTGACCGTTAACCAGAACCGCGTAGGGCTCCAGGGCACCGAGCCGGAACAGGACGCCGGGTGCGCTCCACGAGCCCAATCGAGTCTCAATCCCAAATGCGATCACATTAAGGGCGATAAATGCCGCCACCGCCGGCGCTTTAAATATCCGTCGAACCCACGACGTCGATGCCGGGCCGCCTTGAACCCATGGCGGTTGAATCAATCCCGCCGCTTGGCGCGATTCCAGAGCGCGCAGGACTGCGATTTGCCGCCGCAATTCGTGGCTCGGGTGTAAAATCCGTAAAAGCGAAGCTAATCGTCTGGCTGATCGGAATTGCTGAGCTAGAGTAAGCTCGCTCATTCGTTTCAACCCGGCCGCCGGAAGAAAGAGAAGAGCAAACCAGGCTCCCGCCCCGACATAACCGGCCGCTTTCGGAAACAAAATCCACCCCGCTCCTGTCACCCCAAGCACCACCAGCGCTGCCACCCGCCAGCCACGATGGCCCCAGCCGGATCGCCAGGTGCGGACCAGAACCACCAGCGGCGACGCCACCGCAATAAATAGAAAAATCCAGTTCAGGTCGATCATGCGTGGTTAGGCGAGCGATGAATCAGATCCATGCCGCGCCTTCGTTTGGCAGACAATAGCACGGGCACGATCAAGCTGGACGGCGAGGCGAGTTGAAGGTTGGGCCTGGAACGCTAGTTTTTCGAGAAGCGAGCAAACGTTTATGCTTAACTGCCCAAGTTCTCAACGTTTAATTCAAATATGCGCATCACTGCCACCTATTATCTGGATGTGATTTCCTCCTGGTGCTATTGGTCTGAGCCGGCCTGGTCCGACCTTAAAAAACGCTACGCCGGCAAAGTCGAGTTTCAGTGGAAAATCGCCCTGATGGATCGGTCCGGCCTTCCCACTTCCCATCAGCAACACGAATGGTTCTACCGGCGAAGCGGAACGATTATGCGCTCGCCTTTCATGCTCAGGGCCGATTGGACAAATCCTGAGTTTTCAGAATATCTCGCGCCAAATTGTGTGGCCGAGGCGGGAAAGGATCTCGGCGTAACCGATGACCGGATCCGCCTGGCCCTGGCCGAGGCGGGTTTGCGCGAGGGAAAAGAGTTCGGCGATTGGGATGGGATGGCGGAAATCGGCGCCCGAGCGGGAGGGCTCGATGCAAAAAAGTTGCTCGAGCGCGCGCGTTCACCGGTGATCGAGACCCGGGTCCGGGCGGACACGGCCGATTTTCACCTTTTGCAGGTTACGCAGCGGCCGACGTTTTTGCTCGACACCGAAATTGGAGATCGGGCGGTATTTTCAGGAATTGTTCGGCCGGCGCCGCTGATGGCGACCCTCGATTCGATGCTCGACGATGCCGCCGCCTACACATCGTATGCAGCACATTTTGGCAGCCCCCCGTGACTGGGCCCAATCCGCTAACCCGGGAAGCTCCAAGAACCAACCTCCAAACCCCAGATAAACACCAAGTGACAAAGCCTATGGCGACACGCTCTCTTTTGAAATTTGAAGCTTGTAGATTCCCTGATGCTTGGGTATTGGTGCTTTGAGCTTTCCGGCCCCCCTTGGCTCACAACTTGCAGCATTACCGAATCCGCTTGCTCAACTGCAAAATCTTGCTTACAGATTTCCTTCGGTTCGCACCTGAGGCGGGCCCGTGCCGCGGTCCTCGCAGCCGCGGCAGTGAAGAGTGCTTCGGAAACGCTACGGCGGGACCGAAATGCGAGATACCAGAATACGACGTTACGGCGCACTCCCGTCTCGTCCGCCAGGAGCTTGATTTAATCTGCAACCACAATTTCGTGTAAACGGTCGGATTCGCGCCCGCGAAGTCCGGGTCATTCTTGGATCCTCCGGCGAACAGCTGGGCGTCATGAAACTCTCCGACGCCTTGCGCAAAGCTCAAGGCCTCGGCCTCGACTTGGTTGAAGTCGCGCCCACCGCCAACCCGCCGGTCTGCAAAATCGTTGCTCTCGGCAAATTCCGGTACGACATTTCAAAGCAGGACAAGGATAAAAAACCTTCCGGGGCCAAGCTCAAGGAAATCAAGTTTCGGGTTAATATCGACGATCACGATTACCTCACCAAAATTCGGCACGGAGAAGAGTTCCTTGACCGCGGCAACAAGGTGCGGGTCCAACTCCAATTTCGCGGCCGGGAGATGGCCCACCAGGAGTTCGGAATGCAGTTGATGCAAAAAGTGCGCGAAGATCTTTCCGGCATGTCTCAGGTGGAAATGGAACCGAAAATCACCGGACGCAACGTCACCATGACCCTGTCTCCGCTGCCGGCCAACCGGCGAAAGAGAAGGTTCGCGCCGGTCCCCAGGGAAGGGGAAGCCGAAAGTCCGGATTCACAAAACGGCTCCTAGGACTGTCGCTGCGTCGCGGTGTGAACGGGGTTGCGTTCCTTGCGTTTTTCTTGTGTCATTCCGAGCGAAGTCGAGGAATCTCTGACTTTTCGCTTCGTGACCCGCCATAAAGGATAGGGAGATGCCTCGACTGCGCTCAACATGACAACGAAACGGCGCTAAACAGACCTGCGCACCTTGAAAGAGGATTAAGGTGACGGCAAGATCGAAGCCGACACTGATTCGTTGGCATAGTGAGCCCCCCATCCAAGCTTCTCCCTGAGGGAGAAGGAATTTCGCCTGTCGTTAGGCGCCTAAACCTCCCTCGAGCTTGCAGAAAACAAACCAGCCCCTACTCCGCAACCGCAGGCGCCGAGCATCTCCGTTCCTGTAGCCACGTCGCTGTGCGACGTGCCGGGGCAAAATCCAACTCAGCTATGAGGCCTGGGTTTGACCGCTGGAGTGGTTGGCGGTCCGGGCAGTGGAACAAACGGCGTCGGTTGTGCCATCCTCTTCTCCAGCCGCTTTTTACGGGCCTGCGCTTCGGCGTTGTTCTTGTCCAGTTTTAGGATCTTCTCCGCGTCCGCCATCGAACCTTTATAGTCTCCCTTTACTTCGCGAATGTAGCTCCGGACCTGATAGTAGCGCACTTCGTGCGGATTGAGCTTGATTGCCTCGGAATAATCAGCCAGCGCCTTATCGGGATTGTTTAGCTTCATCTCCGCGTAAGCCCGGCTCTCGTAAATTCGGGCCTCTCGCGGCTGGATTTTGATGGCGTCGTCAAGGTCGCTCACAGCTTCGGAAAACTTTCCGTCGGTGACCCGAGCGGCTGCCCGTTGCTGAAGGGCGGTGGCCAAATTTGGGGCATATTTGCGATCGAGCTCAGCCGCTTTGCGCAAGGCGTCAATCGCTTCGTCCCACTGTTTGTTGTTGGCTGCCTTAGTCCCTTCCCGAGCAAGCCGGTTCGCCTCCCGATTCACCGGCGCGCTCAATAGCGGCAACGATGAAACGAAAACGAGGAAAGCGAAACCGAGAAAAAACATGCCTTTCATGACTTTATTGTTGTTCATTTGGACGGTTGTCTTTGAGGAAAGATTCGATGTTCGCCGCACGAATACTCCTCCGCAAGTGAAACTCCTCAGTCATTATCGGACACCACCGGCGAGTCGGCATCCGCCTTCGGCTCGGCTTCTGTCTCCGGAATGCCGGACAGCCCGGGCTCGTCCAGCCGCTCAATGCGCAGCGCCCGCCCGGTCCGCTCGTCGATCTCAACAATCGCGCCGCGCAACCGCACTTCACCGCTTGCCACCGGGAATGTGGCCGGAAGATTGGATAGAAACCGCCTCACAATCGGCTCAATCGACCGGCCCAGGATCGACTCGACCGGACCACACATGCCCGCGTCGCACAGGAACGCTGTGCCGCCGGGAAAAATCTGCTCGTCTGCCGTCTGGACATGGGTATGCGTCCCAATCACCGCGGATACCTGGCCATCGAGGAACCGGCCAATCGCGATCTTCTCACTGGTTGTTTCTCCATGAACGTCGACCACGATAAGGAGCGTTTCCTCCCGCATCCTCGCCACCGCCGCTTCTACGGCCTGAAATGGATTCTCCAATATCGGCTGCATAAACGTCCGCGCCTGAACATTGATTACCCCCACTTTCCCCTTGGCCGCCGTCTCCAGAACGATCGCCCCGCTCCCAGGCGCTCCCGGTGGATAGTTCAACGGCCGCAACAAACGAGGTTCCAAGTCGAGAAATCCCATGATCTCTTTCTGGTCCCAAATATGGTCGCCCGTGGTCACGACAGAAACACCGGCCCGCAGCAGATCGATCGTTATCTTTCCTGTAATCCCGCGCCCGCCGGCCGCGTTCTCGCCATTCGCCACAATGAAATCGGCCGCGTATTTCTCCTTCAGCTCGGACAGCCGGGCAACGACTGCGCTACGTCCTGGTTCGCCTACGATGTCGCCCAGAAAAAGAACCGTTAGCATTCTTGGATCATCGTATTAAAGGAAGCGAAGTCCAAACCGGGATGTTTCTTTTTCGGCACACACGCGTTTACCACTGCTGTCTCGTTCTGGTTCTTTGTTTGAGCTTCAGTCCGATCGCCGGAGGAGCCGATAATCTGACGCCCCTGGGAAGCCATCCCCGCTGGAAAGTGCTTCAGAAATATCAGGAAACAATTAGCCGGGAGGATTTCACACACCTGATTCGGGACGTCTATTGCACCCACGGCCTGCCCGCGGACATGATCGCTATTGGGGAGAAGTCGGCCCGCATTCTGACCAATCGCCAGGCCCAAACGTTCTTTAACCTGCGCTTCGCTGCCGATACGGAATCATTGGCGCCCGTTCCAAGGCTCTGGCATCCGGCCAAAGAACTGCCGCCGGCCAGGCCGGGGAAACCGCTCGCCGGGCTGCGCATCGCTCTCGACCCGGGACACCTCGGGGGCAAATGGGCGAAAATGGAGGAGCGCTGGTTTCAAGTCGGCGACAGCCCGCCCGTCCAGGAAGGGGATTTGGTCCTGCGGGTGGCACGCCTTCTCGCGCCCAAGTTGCGGGAACGCGGCGCCAAAGTGGTTTTTGTGCGGAACAGCGCCGAACCGGTGACGGTCAAGCGCCCGGACGATTTTTTGGATTTAGCCAGAAAGATCCTGATAAAAAATGGCATCCCGGATCCGCGGCCGGAGCCTCTCGGGCCTAACGATCCCGAGAAAGACCAAACCGTACGCTGGCAGAGCGAAATTCTTTTTTATCGTTACAGTGAGATCCGGCGCCGGGCTTTGCTGGTGAACACGAAATTACATCCCGATCTGGTGCTCTGTTTGCATTTTAATGCCGAAGGGTGGGGCGACCCGGCCAATCCGCTTTTGACCGATAGCAACCATCTCCATCTTCTGGTCAATGGCTCCTACCTCCAAAGTGAGTTGGAACTTGACGACGAGCGCTTTGAAATGGTTCGGCGGCTTTTGAGCCGGACCTACGATGAAGAATTGCCGCTGGCCGATACCGTTGCCGGAGTCATGGCCAAGGAAACGGGCTTGCCGCCCTATCAATATCCGACCGCCAATGCTGTCACTAAAGTCGGCGAAACCGGCTATGTCTACGCTCGCAACCTCCTCGCCACTCGTATTTACCGCTGCCCGGTGATTTACTGCGAACCGTATGTCATGAACAGCCGGGAAGGATATCAGCGCATCCAGGCCGGCGACTACGAAGGCACCCGCCTGATCAATGGGGTGCAGCGAAAAAGCATCTTTCGCGAATACGCCGAGAGCGTGGCCGACGGAGTCGCGGATTACTATCGAAATGCGCGGAAATGATTCGTTTCCTGTAGCGGCGGTCTGTGACCGCCGTTCTGGTCGAGCCCTTGACCGCTGAGCTCCTCTCCCTTTCCGAAACGAAGAGGACCCAAAGTAAGGGATTGTCCTGTGCTCCCGGGCGGCAGCCAGGAATGCCCCTCAATATCGCAACTCCTCCACCGCTTCACGGATATCTTCCATCGTCACATCCATTGTCAGATAAGCCGAGCCGATCGACGGCGTCACCACGAACCGGATTTCGCCGCCTTCAAACTTTTTGTCGAAAAGGAGCGCATCCATAAGATCGTTAGTCGGGATGTCTGCGGGTAAACGGGTAGGCAGACCAAATCGTTGCAAGAGATCGACCACGGCATCCCGGTGCTCCTGGGGCAGGCCGGCCCTCCTCATCGACACCGTGCAAGCCGCCACCATTCCCAGGCTGATTGCTTCCCCGTGAAGGAATCGGCGGTACTGGCCCGCCCGCTCGACCGCGTGCCCCACCGTGTGGCCGAAGTTCAACAAAGCCCGTTCTCCGGTTCTATCCAGATCGTCTTTCTCGACGATGCTCCCTTTGATTTCGATGTTGCGCCGGATAAGTGGCGCAAGTGCGGAGCGTGCGGTTTCGTCGGCCTGTAAATCGGACAGTTGCCCCACATTTTCCTGCAAACCGGCGAACATTTCGGAGTCGGCAATTATTCCATGCTTGATAATCTCGGCGAATCCCTGGTTGAATTCGCGCTGCGGCAACGTTTTCAAAACATCCACATCGTCGATAACGAGCATGGGATGATGGATTGCCCCGAGCAGGTTCTTCCCGTCGCTCGTGTTCACCCCCGTTTTTCCGCCGATCGAACTGTCCACCATCGCCAGCAAAGTGGTGGGAATTTGGACATGCGGTATCCCCCGCTGAAAGATTGCCGCGACAAATCCGGAGAGATCGCCGATAACGCCGCCGCCCAGCCCGATGACAAAAGATTGGCGGTCCAGCCGCGCACTGGTCATGGCGTCGCAAACCGCGCCCGCTTGGACCAGGGTTTTGTTCTCTTCACCCGAAGGAATTGTGATCAGCGCATTGGTAAATCCCGCCGCCAACAAGTTTTCGGCCACCCGCTCGCCGTAAATCAGGCCAATGTTGGTGTCCGTGATAATCGCACACGACCGCAGTGGCAAAACCTCGGCAATGGTCGCGCCCACCGCATCCAATAAACCTGGAGCGACGATTGCGTCGTAAAATTGATCGCCGGTGGAAGAAACTGCCGCCGTCACAATTGCGGGCCAGGGCGATCCCGACAATCGCCGGCGCCGGGATCGGTTGAGGAGTTCGTATCGTTTGTTAACGCAAACCGGGTCATGCTTGAATCCTGCGAAAAGAATCTTTCCATTCGCTTGCCTCGCCAACCTAGTGATTTCTTCCGATTACGAAAGCGAAAAGGAGGGGAGATCCGAGTTGGCTTGACAAGTTGTCTTTGCACTCCTGTACTAACCAGGCATGGCCGAATCTGTTGACTCCACCCCGCCACCGGGCCCCGGTTCGATACCCGAGCCGCCCCCGGTCCCGGCGCCCGAGGTGAATGCATCCTCGCTCGATATGCCTTCCAATGTAGCCGCCGCCCTGGCTTGTATTCCGCTGATTGGCGGCGTCGTTTTTTATATCATGGAAAAACGGGATGGGTTCGTCCGCTTTTACGCCATGCAGTCGATCATTTTCGGCGGCGCCTGGTTGTTGTTTAACGTCGCTTCCGCCGTGGTTCGCATGGTTTTTTGGTCCATTCCGGCCATCGGCGGGATTCTGGTTTTCTTCTGGGCGATCGTGAACGCGCTGGTTCAGATCGCTTTTCTAATCGTCTGGATTGTCGCTACCGTGAAAGCATTTACCAATGTTCGGTGGGACATTCCCTACGTTGGTCCCATTGCCCGGAAACAAGTAGACGGCACCCCGGCCTAGTTGCGAAAGCTGCGCCGCCGCTAATCGCGGCCAAGGATTTTCACAATCACTTCGGTCAGCACCAGTTCGTGGTCGAGCTGGCTGGTTACTAACCGAAGATTGGCTTGCAGGCATGCTTCCATTCCTTCCGTCAGATTGCCCAACTCAAAGCGATGGGCGTTTTGGGCGGCAATCCCCAAAGCGTAGCCGCTGATCGCGCCGTCTTTCTTTCGCGGAAGATGTCTGGTCGCATCTTCCGGCAGCCGATTCAACGCCGAAATAAAATGAAAAGGCGCGTGAGGCGGCGACAGGTGATGGCGCTCCATCAAATCTTTCGCCAAAAGCAGATTCCGTATGGTTGGAAGAATGGCAACAAGGAGAATGCCAATCGCGGTTTCGCCTTGATCGAGTAATCGCCGAATCAGGGTAAGGGCGCGGCCAACGTCCTGCTCCGCCAGAGCGTTCCCCAGCTCGAAAATAACTCCGGCGCGTGACAGCGGGACCAGTTCACGCACATGTTCCGTCCTGATCTCGCGCTCCTTCCCCAGGAAAATATCGATTTTTTGAAGCTCGTTTTCGATTTGCCGGCTATCGCCGCCGGTCAACAGAACGAACAGATCAAGCGCTTCCCGGTCGAATCGCAAACCATGTTCGTCAGCGCGGCCCCGCGTAATTTCGGCCGCTTCTTCTTCCCAGCCGCTCCGGGTCGAGTCGAGGCGGTCAAAAACCTGCAGGTCCGCTTGTTTACTCAGCATTTTGTAAAACGAACGCCGTTTGTCGATCTCAGGAGCGCTGATCAGGAATGCAATTTCCGGGGCGGGACGGCCCAAAACTTCCGCCAGCCCCTCCAACGCCGAAAGAACACTGGCCGAGCGGCCAATGACGCTATCCCCAAGAAAGTTTGCATTCTTGAGCCAGACCAGCTTGCCGCCGCCAAGAAACGGCATCGTTTGCAGCGCTTCGATGGTGGATCCGATCCGAGCCACAGCCTGGTCGGCGTTGTCCGCGCATCCATCGATTATCTCCAGCCCAAAGTCGCCCGATCCCGCCGGAGTAAGTTTTTGGGCCAGGGCCGCGGCCGTCTGTTTCACTTCGGCCTCATCCGAGCCGACCACGGCGTGGAAATTGGCCGCCGCCTGTTTGGTTTTTGCTTTTGCCACCGTGGATTTCATCGCATTGCGCGCCGTCGAATACAAGGTTACTGACATAAAAGTGGCAGAACCTGATCTGATAAAAGAAGAAATTCGCATCGCATTGGAAACCATCAATGGCGCGTGGTTGAGCCGTAATGTCAGCGCAATCCGGCTCGCGCTCTCATCCTGTTTTCATCCCGAAATGGTGATCAAAGATGCAAAATTGAAGACTGTGGCCAGCGGACGCGAGGCGTGCGTCCAGAGTTATGTCGATTTTATCCAACAGGCGCGGGTATCGGCTTATCAGCAAACCGAACCTGAAATTCACGTTCTGATCGATGCGGCCGTTGCCAGCTACAATTGGGAAATCGCTTATTCGCTCGACCAAAAGAATCATCGCGAGCGTGGCGGTGACATTTTCGTGTTTGTCCGCGCGGAAGAGAAGTGGATGGCTGTTTGGCGGGCGGTTCTCGGTTAGAAGCCGGGAGAAACGGGGAGGAATTGGGTCCGCCAAATACGCGAAATAACGCCAAAAGGAAGAACGAGTAGCTCCCGTCAAACTGTGACCTTGGCGAAAGGCCCGTATCTTTCCTATTTCTTCGTCTTTTTTTCGCGTGTTTGGCGGACCGTCCAGGATGGGGCGGGCCTCGATTAATCGGCCTTCACTTGTTGGAGGGTGGAGCCGAGATCTTTGGCCGCATATTCGCGGAACTGTTCTTCCAAGGTCGCGATGTTCGGAAATTTTCCGGCATAGAATCGCGACAGCGCAATCTGGAATGGTTCGTGGTGACCAAGCGCGTCGAAAAATGCGAGGAAACTCCGCTTGTCCGTGCTGGCCAGAAATCGCACCAGCTTTTCCGATTCGTCGTAGAAGGTCCCGACTTTTTCTGAAGGGGGATGTGTCAGGATAACAAGGGTGGCAAGCGGGATCAGATCGTCCGGAGCGATGCTTTCGGAACGGGGCTTGGCAATGTAACCGCGCGCCCGCTGGTAACTGGCATACGCTGGTTTCGAAATATACTGGGCCAACCCTTCGTTCAACCAGCACGGGACACCTTCCGGATAAAATCGGTGGACGACAAGGTGCACAATTTCATGGCCAAGAGTGTTCCCGGAGAACCGATTTTTGGGATTGCGCTGAATGAAAAGGCTTCCCATGGAATGGATCCCGCCCGTCCACGGCTCCAGTTGACCAAAGAGCTGAAACTGCCGCCAATCCTCGGGCTTTTCGAAAATGTAAATGTGCGATTTGACGTCGCCGGTTGGCTCATCCCGCTCCAGTTCCTTGGCCACCACCCGGTAATGGAATTCCGCTTCAACCGAAACCGGTGTGGCCACGTAGCTGTGCACAAAATGGTAGATGAAATGTTCGGTTTCGGCGTGCTTCCATTGCCCGGGATGGATGGCCAGAGCTTTCTCGCCCAACGGGCTGGGATCGCGCTGGCTCAGCTGGGAAAATTCCACCTCCGGAAGCCCGCTCAAACCGGCGCTTGGCAGTAAGACGTCCTCGGCCATGGCCCGGGCGCTCAAAACAATCAGCAGCAGGATCGGGCCAAGCGCACGCACGCGGTTCAAGACAGCTAATCCCATGCGAGCAGGGCTGTGGAGGCGCTTGGGCCAGGCGCCTGTTTTATAAAGCCCCGCTGTTTTCGAGCTAGACCCGCGAACGCCTTCGACCCGCCCCGCGCCCGTACTTAACCGGCCGTCGTTTCGGTTCGATCTTGGAGATGCCTGTTCCGGTTTTCACTTCCATAATTTGGTCGCGCAGCAGCGCGGCCCGTTCGAACTCGAGATTAGCCGAGGCCTGCTCCATCTCCTCCTCCAATTCCCGAAGCAGCTCGGTCAGATTGAAATCGCCTCCCGATTCCCGGATCACCGATGATTCAACTTCCCGCCCCCGCAGAATCGTATGCAGACTTTCCTGCACCGCCCGGCGGACGGTTTGGGGCGTGATCCCGTGCTTCTCGTTATACTCCATCTGTTTTGCGCGGCGATATTCCGAGATCGAGATTAACGCTTCCATGCTCTGGGTCACCTGATCGGCGAACAGGACGACCTCTCCATTGATGTGGCGGGCGGCGCGTCCAGCGGTCTGGATCAGGGAAGTCTGGCTGCGCAAGAACCCCTCCTTGTCGGCGTCGAGAATGCAGACTAACGAAACCTCGGGCAAATCCAGGCCTTCCCGGAGGAGATTGATCCCAACCAGGATATCGAATTCAGCCGCCCGCAAACCCCGAAGGATCTCCACCCGCTCGATGGTGTCGATGTCGCTGTGCAAATAACGCACCTTTAACCCGACGTCGCGCAAATAATCCGCCAGATCTTCCGCCGTGCGTTTGGTCAAGGTCGTGACCAGAACCCGCTCATTTTTGTCTACCCGTTGCCGGCAGAGCTCAATCGTATCGTCGATCTGATGCGTCAGCGGTTTTAACGTGATTCTGGGGTCGAGCAGCCCGGTCGGCCGAATGATTTGCTCGATCACTAACGGCGCGCCCGGGGTGTGGGCATCGAACTTTTCCAGCGGCTGGTCTGTCCGCGAAATGGGAGCCTCCGGATTGGATGTTGGGCGTTGATTTCCCGGCAACACGAACGGGACCACCTCATTCTCCCCAATCCGGGCCCGTTTGTGGGGCACGTACCCCTTGTTTCCCACCACACTATTTTGAATCTCGAATTCCGCCGGCGTCGCGCTCACGTAAATGATCTGGTTCGTCATCCCCATAAACTCGCCAAAATTCAACGGCCGGTTGTCCAGCGCGCTCGGCAATCGAAAGCCGTAATCGACCAGGACCGTTTTTCGAGACCGATCTCCCTCATACATTCCGCCGATTTGCGGAATGGTGGCGTGCGATTCGTCCACCACCAGCAGGAAATCTTTCGGAAAAAAATCAAGCAGCGTATAGGGCCGCGATCCCGGGGCTCGTCCGGACAAGTGCCGTGAATAATTTTCAATCCCATTGCAGAATCCCATCTCCTGGAGCATTTCCAGGTCGTATTCTGTTCGCATCCGCAAGCGCTGGGCCTCGAGCAGTTTTCCATTCCCTTCCAATTCCACAATGCGGTGCTCGAGCTCGTTCCGGATAGAACTGAGGGCACGGTTCAGTTTGTCCGCTGGAGTAACAAATTGCTTGGCCGGAAAAAATGTGATCACCCCCAAATTGTCGTGGGCATGTCCGGTCAGAGGATCGAATCGCGAAATCGCGTCCACTTCATCGCCGAAAAACTCGATCCGAATTGCTTCTTCGTCCGCCGTTGCTGGATAAACTTCAACCACATCGCCTCGAACCCGAAATCGTCCCCGCGAGAAACTGATGTCGTTGCGCTCATAGAGCATGTCGATCAACCGGCCCAGCACCGCTTCCCGGCTGATCTGCTGGCCGCGTTTTACGGTTAACAACATCCGCTCGTAATCCTCCGGTGAAGTGACGCCGTAAATGCACGACACACTTGCCACCACGATCGTATCCCGCCGGGAAAGCAGGGCGCTGGTCGCCGCCAGCCGCAGACGCTCGATCTCTTCGTTAATGGAAGAATCTTTCTCAATGTAGGTGTCGGACCGCGGGATGTACGCTTCCGGCTGGTAGTAATCGAAATAACTGACGAAATATTCGACGGCGTTCCGGGGAAAAAACTGTTTGAACTCCGAGTAGAGCTGGGCCGCGAGCGTTTTGTTATGCGAGATAACCAGCGTAGGCCGGTCCACTTCCCGAATTACATTCGCCACCGTGAAAGTCTTGCCCGAACCGGTCACCCCAAGAAGCGTTTGATGGCGATTGCCCGCTTCGACGGATTTGATCAGTTTGGCAATAGCCTGTCCCTGGTCCCCGCGCGGCTTGTAATTCGATTCCAGCTCAAACGCCATAACCCACAACTGTAGCACCACGTCGCGGCTAAATCTAAGCGACAGCTCCATCCATAAAACCTCGGATGGAAAGGTGGCCGCAGGCTGGATAACCCTGGTCGGCCAACCGAATCGAAAACGCTCCGCCGTAATCGCAACCGAATCGAAAACCTCCCGACGCAACCGGGCAACCGAATCGAAAACGCTCCTACCGCAATCGGCCAACTCAATCAGAAACCTCCCGCCGCAATCTAGCGTTCCCTTCCACCAGCGTCGATTAACGTTCTACCGATTCCATGTCACAGGTGTGACACAGAATCGGGACTTGTCCAAAGGCGGATTTCCGGGTCATTGTTGGCTTCCTTGAGAGCGAAAACAGAGGAGTTGTTGTACTTGTTGCTCTGGTCGGCCGATCAGCTGGCCAGGCCGACTTTTCGTAATCTGACGGAATCTTTCGAGAGTTGGGCGTATCGAAACGGATTTTTGCGTGAACTGGCCGAGCTGGAACGGCGACGTTTTTTGGAACGCAACGCGGCAGAGATGCGGGCGACACGCCTCTACCGTTTGACCACCGAAGGCCGTCTCCGGGCTCTGGGTGGCCGTGACCCCGAGGCGCAATGGTCTCGACCGTGGGATGGCCGCTGGAGGCTGGTTTTGTTTGACGTCCCGCTCGCCGCGAATTCTCATCGCGTGCGTCTCTGGCGATACTTGTCTAACCGAGGGTTCGGTTACCTGCAGGACAGTGTTTGGATTAGTCCCCATCCTCTAACGGAAGAAGTTCGGCTGCTGGCCTCAGCAAAGATTGATGTGGAATCGTTAATCCTGCTCGAGGCGAAACCGTGCGCTGGCGAATCAAACGCGGACATCGTTGGCGGAGCCTGGGATTTCGATCGGATCAATAGTTTTTACAGCAGGCATCTCGGGGTACTGTCGGAAAAGCCAACGGTAAAGCGCAACAGCGAAACGAATGCCAAAGCTCTGCGACGTTGGGCAGAGGCAGAACGCATCGCCTGGAAAGATGCAGTC
Source organism: uncultured Verrucomicrobiae bacterium (assembly GCA_963728975.1). Taxonomy (GTDB): domain Bacteria; phylum Verrucomicrobiota; class Verrucomicrobiia; order Chthoniobacterales; family UBA10450; genus DATFCK01. The sequence goes on along the minus strand of CAVSMF010000004.1, from coordinate 28,212 downwards.
AGTGCCGATCCACTCTTACCGAAGGAATTGTTACCTGCGGCCTACCTGGGTCGGCGAGCGTGGCAACGGCGAATTAAGGTACTCGAAAAAGCGAGACGCGATTTGGTGGCGTTTAAACCTCAGTTTTGAGCAATTGGGGTTCTACCGATTTTATGTCACAGGTGTGACGCAAAATCGGGAGCAGGGGAACGGCGGGGGATTTCCGTAACTTGTGAGAAACCGAGGTTTGGGGAGACCTAGGTTGGAGAGACTTTAGTTGGAGAGGCCTTCGTTGGGGAGACCTTCGTTGGGGAAACCTTCGTTGGGGAGACCTTAGTTAGGGAGACCTTCGTTGGAGAGACTTTAGTTGGAGAGGTGTGACACAAAATCGGGAGCTAGGGACGGCGGGAGATTACCGCAATTTGGAGAAACGGAGCTGTTGAGCTGGTCCAATATTTACCGATTTTATGTCACAGGTGTGACACAGAATCGGAATGCGAGGGGCCGGCGGGAGATTACCGTTCAAGGAGACAGCGAGGATTACCGTTCAAGGGGACAGCGGGGATTACCATCCAAGGGGGCGGCGGGAGATTACCGTAATTTGGAGAAACGGAAGGCTGGGGAGATCTTAGTTGGGGAGACTTTAGCTTGCGAGAGCGTGGGAGAGAGATGTCGCTGGCCATGTTTTCGTTCGTGACATTTCTTTCTCTGGAGTAACGGTTACGGAAAGCGCATGTTGAGTGACTCCGACCCGGGTGTTCAGCTGGAGATCGGCCACGTTCTTTATATGGATGTGGTTGGATATTCGAAACTGCTGATTAACGACCAGCGGGAATTACAAAGCGAACTCGGCTCCATCGTCCGCAACACCCAGGCGTTTCGGGCGGCGGAAGCGACCGGCCAACTCGTTCGATTGCCGGTGGGTGACGGCATGGCCCTGGTCTTCTTCAACAGCCCGGAAGCGCCTGTGCTTTGTGCTCTGGAGATCGGCAAGGCATTGAAAAATCATCCGGTGCTTCAGCTTCGCATGGGGATCCACAGCGGCCCGATTAGTCAGCTCAAAGATGTAAATGACCGGACGAACATTGCCGGCGCCGGAATCAATATCGCCCAGCGGGTGATGGATTGCGCCGATGCCGGCCATATCCTTCTTTCCAAACGGGTCGCCGAAGATCTGGCCCAATCGCGCCAGTGGCAGCCGCATTTGCATGATCTGGGTGAATGCCCGGTCAAGCACGAAGTCAGATTGCCCGTGGTCAATCTTTACACCGATGAAGCCGGCAATCCGGAAATGCCGGAAAAGGTGAGGAAGGCGCGGGAACAAGAATCGGCGGAAGAAGCGGCCGGCCGGCCCGCCTCCACCTTTCGCCGGCGAAGCGTTCTCATCGTCAGCGGAGCGCTTGTGGCAGCGGGGTTGGCCGCGGCCCTTTTTGCATTTTTCACCTCATCGAGCTCGGACAAGAGCATCGCGGTACTTCCATTTGAGAATCTGAGCGCCGACAAGGAGAACGCTTTTTTTGCGGATGGGATTCAGGACGATATCCTTACCAGTCTTGCTCAGATCGAAGGCCTGCGTGTCATCAGCCGGACCAGTGTGATGAATTACAGGGGAGAGAAGAGCGCGCATAATCTGAAGGCGATCAGCAAGGCCCTCGATGTCGGAAACGTGCTGGAAGGAAGTGTTCGACGCGATGGCGATCGGGTTGTGGTGAATGTGCAACTTATTGATGCCCGGCACGACCGGCATCTCTGGGCCAAGCGTTACGACCGGCCTCTGGAGGATTCGCTTGGTTTGCAGGGCGAACTGGCTCGCGAAATCGCCGAGGCTTTGCGAGCGACACTCACCCCCGAGGAAGCAGCGCGGGTGAAACTCAAACCGACGAACAACGCCCAGGCCTACGATCTGTATCTGCAGGCGCGCCATTACGAGTTCAAGCCGGACACTTTCCTGCAGGATTACCGCACCGCGGAACAGCTTTATGTCCAGGCGATCACGCTCGACCCGAACTTCGCCCTGGCCCACGCCCGCCTGGCCGCCACCCGGGCCCGCATCTATCACTTTTACGAACCGACCGAGGCCTGGCGGACGGGCGCGCGGACGGAAGCCGACCTGGCCCTCAAGCTGCAGCCGAGTCTCGGTGAAGGCCATCACGCGCTCGGCCTTTGTTACTACTGGTTTGATCGCAATTATGCCGCTGCGCTGCGTGAGTTTGAGATCGCAAAAACGCTTTTGCCTAACGATAGCTCGGTGCCGTGGGACATTGCCGCCATCAAACGCCGGCAGGGCCGCTGGCAGGAGACTGTTTCCGATTACCGGCGAATTCTGACCCTCGATCCCCAAAACGCCAACGTTGTGCGCGATCTCCTATATGTCTATTGCGCGATGCGCGACTGGCCCAACGCGGAAGCGAACGCCCGGCGGTTGCTGGCCCTCTCCCCGGATTCGGTCAATGCGAAGGTGCAGATTGGATATGTCGAGTTTTGGGCAAAAGGAAGTACCGCCCTGTTGAAAAAAGAAATGGCCTCTGTTCCGTCCGGCGAAGATCCGGACGGCGCGGTTACCGCAGTCCGGATCGACACCAGTTTGATCGACCGCGATCCGGCGGCTGCGGAGCGCGCTCTGCTGAATTCGTCGCTGGCGACCATTTCGTATCTCAATGGGGTCGATACTCCGCGAAGCTTTTTCGCCGGCGAAATTGCCCTGATGCGCGGTGATAAAAGCGCGGCGGAAAAAGAATTGACCCATGCTCGCGACCTGTTTGCCGCAGCCACGGCGGAGACGCCTGGGACGCCGGAGCGCCATGCCGCGCTGGGGCTGGCTTGTGCCTTACTGGGAGAGAAAGAACGAGCGATCGCTGAGGGAAAGCGCGCGGTGGAACTGCGGCCGGAAGCGCAAGACGCCGTGGACGGGACGCTTCTGAAAGGCACGCTGGCGCTGATCTATGCCCGGGTAGGGGAGAACGACCAGGCGCTGACTCTGCTGGAACATCTTTTCGCTGTCCCCGGCGCGGTGGATACCGCCGGCTACAGTGTCACGGTCAACGATCTTAAACGTCGTTGGGAGTGGGACCCGCTTCGAAGCGATCCGCGCTTTCAAAAGTTGATCCGTCAATAGCCGAGTACCTTCGGTCTTTACTGGACCACGGTGTCGCCCGCGCGATGGTGCGCCGGCAATCCTTGTTTTTGCAAATCCTTGGAGGCCAGTTGCATTCCCATAATCAACATTGCAAGCAACCCAAAATAGAGAAGGGACATGGTCCAGCGCTGCGCCGGTGTAACTTCATAATAGCGCTGTTGTTCTTCCGTCCGCTTCCGGAACAAGGAAATCAGGCGGGGCAAGGACGCCAGCACCACCAGCCAGACGATGAAGTTCGGATGTTTCCATCCAAACCAGACCAGCAAAGCAAATCCAGGAATCCAGAGCCACCGGGAGAGAGCGGTGACAATCCGCCCCCCGTCCAATATCCCGACTGGCGTCAGATTGAAGAGGTTCAGCATGTAACCAAACCAGGCCAGAGCGATGAATACCGGCGCGTTAAACGCTTCTCCCAGAAAATTACAAACCAAGGCTCCGGCGGAACCCAGGAGCGGCCCGCCGATACCGACACAAGCTTCCATCCACGCGTTTCGGGGGGCTTCCTTCAAGGCGATGAAAGCGCCCATGAACGGGATGAACACCGGCGCCCCCACTTTTAAACCGAACTTCTTGGCCACCAACAGGTGACCGCATTCGTGGACCAGTAACAGGAGCACGAAACCGACGCCGAATTTCCATCCCCACATTGCGCCATACACCCAGATCATGAGCAGCATGGTTCCGCCGGATTTCAATATCAGCGGAAGAAATTTCAGCAGCGGCAGAGCGAGAAATTTTATCTTGGCGAAAAACTTTGCCATAACAGCCAGGGCCGCCGCGATGGGGCCGAGCGCTTTTTTGGAGCGATTCCAGCGGCTGTCGTCAGTTTGGGCCGGGGCGGTGGGAGGCGGGGCGCTTTGGAACGACATAGACATAATGAACTCGGTTATTCGAAATCGGCGAGTCCTTAAACGGCGGTGGTCGTCAGACCAGCGGATTGCGCAGGTCGTTGAAGGCGCGGCCGAGATTTGCCAGCACGTCGGCGGCGAGAAGCGATTCTTCGCTGGCGCCGAGGTTGAAGATTGATAGCTCCGCCGCTCGACCGCAAACCCATGCTCCCACGCGCGCGGCATCGTAAAGCGAGAGTTTGCGGCCGGCCAAACCCGCGCACACTCCGGTGAGAACATCTCCCATTCCGCCTGAGGCCATCCCCGGATTCCCCGTGGAATTATAGCTCAGCGGCTGATCGCGTGAGCATACCACCGTGCGGCTGCCTTTGAGCAAGAGCGTAACCGGAAATTTGTCGCAAAAATGCCGAACCGTTCCGGCCCGCGACATCTTTCCATAGTCGAACAGCCGTTTCATTTCGCCCGGATGCGGTGTGAGCAGGCGCAATCCGCGGCAGCGTTGTAAAACGTCGATTTTTTCCGATAGAATGTTCAAGCCATCGGCGTCGATCACCATGGGTTGGTCGGCTTCCTCGATCAGCTGCACGATCTCCCTGGCTTTGGTCTTTCCCAATCCTGGGCCGACCGCCCATACATCCACCGTCTCCCCAAGAAGATCGCGGTAGGAACGAATCGGCTTTACCATCGCTTCCATCGGGGCGGCTGCGGCCACCACCGGATAGATTTCGCGCGGCACAAAAAGCTCGACCAAGCCGGCCCCGGCGCGTAATGCGCCCTGCGTCGTCATCAGGGCTGCGCCAATAAATCCTTCCGATCCCGCCACGACACCGACTCGCCCGAGTTGGTTCTTATAGGCGCTGAATTTCCGCCGAGGAAGGACCGGGTTAAGCGAGTGGGGCGTGGCCAAAAGATCCTTGGGCTTGATCTCGCCAAGAGAAAGATCGGCCAGGGGAACGACTTCGAGGCGGCCCACCAGATCGGGCACCGAATCCACGACCAAGCCGTATTTAGCGTAGCCGATCGCGACCGTGAAATCGGCAATGACGCAATCTTCGGGATCGGTTTCGCCAGAATCGGTGTCCAAGCCCGGTCGGAATATCGACGGAAACGACAAATGCATTTTGTTCAAGGCGGAGCCGATTGATATCGCGGGCGGCGGCCCGGATCGGCTCGCGCAAGAGAGGCTTGGCGCCGAGTCCAAGCAAGCCGTCGAGAATGATTGTGGGGGAAGAGGCCGGCGTCCCGGATGGGGCGCCAGGAACCTGCTCCGCTTCCCGGAGTGAGTGGAGTTTTTTGCGAGTTAGTTCGCTGCAATCCTGTTCCGCAAAAGCGAGGCGGATGTCGATCTTCCATCCGGCGCGCTGCAAGCATTCCGCCGCAACCAGGGCGTCACCGCCGTTGTGTCCTTTGCCGGCGTAGACGATGCATCGTCCGGGAGCAGGAAAGAATTGCTGGACGGCGCGTGCCACTCCGGCGCCAGCGTGGTCCATCAACGCTTCAACTTTGACTCCCCGGGCAAATGCCGCCTCTTCCGCGGCCCGCATCTGCGCCGAACTTACAATGGGCGAGTCCAATTAGTTCTCCGCCTCGTCGGAGCGCGACTTTTTTTTGCTTTTTGCGCTGTTGTCGGCGCTGGTTCGTCTGCGTTTTCCCTTGGCCGAAGCGGTCCGGCTGCTGGCCAGAGACGAACTATTTCTCTGATGGCTTGATTTCGATTTCTTATGGGACGACCGCTTCGAACGGTGATGCCGATAATGGTGACGATGACTCACCCTTGTTTGATCGATGAAGGGTTGGAGCGGGACACTGCCGTCGGCGGTCAGGAGCGCCGGGTTCGCGCTTCTTACGACTTCGGAACGTCCACCGATACCGGTGGCGATTTCCTCGGCCAGCTTTTGGCGGTAGCCGGCGCTTTGAATATAGCGGGCCTCGGTTGGATTGGTTAGAAATCCGCACTCCACCAGAACGGCGGGGATCCGGGTTTTTCGCAAAACATAGTAACCGCGCCGGCGGACTCCGCGGTTAGGGCTGGGAGCGCCATGGGCGACATGGTAATGGATGGCTGAGGCGAGGGGAAGGCTTTGCCGGCTGTAGAAATAGGTCTCGATTCCGTCGGCGCCGGTGCGTCGGGCCGAGTTGAAGTGGATGCAGACAAAAATCGCGTTGCGATAAGAATTCGCGATTGCCACCCGCGTAGGCAGCGGCACGAAAACGTCGCTATTTCGAGTCATGACCACACGATAACCGCTTTTTTGCAGCAAATTTCTTAGTCGCAGGGCAACGTCCAGGGTCATCACTTTTTCCGGTACCCGCTGGCCGGGAATTCCGCCGCGATCGACCCCGCCGTGGCCGGCATCGATTACCACAATAGTGGAAGGCCTGCTTTCCGACGGCTTGGATTTGTGGTGCCGGCTGGTGGCCGGACTCTGGCCGTCTCGGGTTGGCCGGTGGCTGCTTGCCGCCATCACCTGGACCGAATCGGTCACCGAAAATCCGGCCAGGATGCAGGTTAATAGGGCAATACGAAAGGGCATTATCTCGAATCTTTCGGCGGGGCTGGCGGCCGATCCGAAAGTTTCGGGGCCGGGTGCTGGGAGGGTTGCTGGGCGACTGCGCTGGGCTCGGCCATTCCTCCCCGCACCCACACGGACCCGTCGGCCGTGTGAACCAGATGGGGCCGGCTTTTCGTTTCGATGAAGGAGGAATGGGCCAGGGCTTCTCCATTCAATCCGATCCGGGAGTAGGTCCAGCTCCGGGGAGAGGCGCAATGCAGAACATGAAGCTGGTTTTCGCGGTCCAGCTCCGCTTCCGGCTCACCGTAGGAAAGGATCCGGCCTAACGAGTAAGTAGCATAAACGATCCCACTGTCCTTGTCCTCCACCCTGACATAAAGCGAGGTATGATCCGGAAACCGGTTGGTCATGAGGGAGTAGGTCCGGACATTTCCCGGCGCGGAAATCCCTGCCGGAAGGCCGACGGTTCGCTGCCAGATTGGGCGGGCCCCGGTTACCTCGAAGACTCGCTTGGGCGAATAAAAGAAACGGCTTAAGTCGGCAAAATAGATGTAGGCGCGGACGTGGTAAGTCCCGAACTCAGCGACAGCGTAGTGCGGGGTCAGATTGACTTTTTGGGTGACACGTTTCCCCGCTTCGATCCGCAGAGGAGCCTGGGAGAGCTGGGTTTTGGAGGCGGCGATTGGCTGGCCTTCCGAGCCGGTGATCTCGAAGCCGAACCAGGCCTGGCCGGGGGTGTCTTGCAGATCGACATCGCGCCCCGCCAGATTGGTGATCCCCACCGTAGCCACAATCGGTTCGTAGGCGATGTATTGCAGACGCGGCAGTTTCAGGTCGATCTGAATTTGTGCTTCCGCGGTTAGGGCCAGGGCAAAAAGCAGATTGAACCAAAGCACGCGCCTCATCGTGTTGTATGATTTCCCAAGCGTTCCCATACAAAAAATTCAGACTGGTCCGGGGCGGCGTCCGTTCAAGCGCGGCGCCGCTCCTCTTCTTCCCCTTTGTCGGTCTTACGAGCTTCCACTGCCTCAATCAGGAGTTGATCCCAGGGGTCATGAATGGTCTCGACCGGAGGCCGAACCGTTCGATCATAAGCAAACTCGATATATTTCCAGGCCGCCATTTCGAAAAAAGCGTCGCGGCCGCGTCTTGCCGTTGTCTCGGCATGAACGATCTCGCCGTTGCGAAGAAAGACGATCCCGCTCTTTTTCTCCCGCACCATCTGGAGGGCGCCGCCGCGACGGCTCAGGCAACACATCTGCAATAGATCGGCGATGTGAAACAGATCGGGCACCGGTTGGTTTCCCGCGTCGGCCCGCTCGATGGCCGAGAGCAAGGCTTCGCCGTCAATCGGTTCCGGAAAGATCTTGCCTTCCGCGATCTCGAGTCGCTGCTCGGAAGCGGGGTAAGCAGGAAGAAACATTGTTTGCAGGCCGGGAAAGATTTCGCTCAGCGAGCCGCCCAGGCTCAGACCGTCCAACTCTTCCGCCTCGAGCTGGGTGATCAGCAGCGCGCACCGGGCGTGACGTCGGGCCCAGTCGGTAGCAGCTGCGCCGCTGCCGGCAAAATCGCATTCGTGTGTGGTATAATCGATCACCATTTGCGCCAGTTGCTCACCAATCTCTGCGTCGCGGTGGGCGATGAGCACTTGCATCAGGGAGAAGGAGCCGAAGAAGGAAACAGAGCGAGAAGTTTGGATGGTTGGGCCTGCTGGGCCTGCAACTTGTCATTATAGTATACCCGCACAATGTAGCCAAGATAATGCCGCTGGCCCCCTTCGTTCAGGGCCGCAGTCGTTTCCCGTTTCGCCGCCGATGTCCGCGTTTTCTTTCCCGGAACCACCGCGGCCGCTGCCGCCGATAAGGCGGCCTCTGACGACATTGCCTGATTTTTTGCTCGAAAATACGTCACCGACAACACCTCCGGGTTGCTCGCGATCCAGTCGTGGTTGGGCGTCAGCCATTCGTGGCTTGTCTGCGCGTCGGTCAACACCGGTTGAGGATTGTCTCCAATCGTATCGTAAAAATAAACACGAATGGTCACCCTGGTGTGGTCGATCACGGTGTGCGGCCGCGCCTTGATCGCAATGCGAAGAGTCAGGTTCGTTTCCGCGTCGTTGTCGGGAGTTTCTGTTACCGTAAGATCGGTGATTCCAAAGACCGATCCTTCAGGAATCCCCTCGGCTCCCGTCCCGGTCTCCGCCGCCATCTCCGCTCCGGGCGATTTCGCTGTCGCGGGCGGAGCTGGGGGCGTGGTCAACTTGGCCGGGGCCGCGACCCCGAGCATGAGTTTCGTCTTTGCCAAATCGAACACCGCGCCGGCGGAGGGACCGATATCCTCGATTTTTCGCCAGGTCTCATTCGATCGGTCATAAAGTTGCATCGATTCGTAAATGGCCGCCATTTCCGCCAGCACCTGAGCGTTCTTAGGATCGCGTTGGGCGGCTTCCTGTAAACGGGCCAGGGCATTCGTGGTATCGCCTCGATCCCGCAACGCCGTTGCTTCCTTGAGAAGCCGGTCCGCCGCCGAGAGGGTGGAAGTAGAAGGACTAGCCGCCGTGGCCGGCACCGCCGCAGCAGTGGTCGGGGCCACCGAAGCCGCGGCCGGGGGCGCCGTCGGTGCGACCTTGGCGGGGGTCGGGGCCATGACCGCGACAGCCGGCTGGGTTGTGGCCCGGGCGGATCGAAAACGGCCGGTATAATAGTAACCAGCCGCAAAAATTTCCGCTGCCGCAAACAGCGCGATCAGGCTGAGCCCGATACGGAAGCTCCAGTCAGTCTCTGAAGAGGAAGAAAACGTCAGCGTCCGCATCGACGCTGTTTCTGTAGAGAATGCTTTGGAGCTGTCAACCATGGTAAAGTCGAAAATCTACCGTGAAATATCGTTTTGGCTCAAAATTTTAAAACCCGCGCCGCGAAGCACGGACGATGCACATTCGTTATCATCCACATGCAAAGCGAGGGCAGCCATTCCTCGGGGACGAGTGAGCAAGGGATAGGCAAAGTGCACGTTCACTTCGGCCATGAAAAGCGCGGCCAGAAGCTTGACCAACTGGGTGGCGACTTCCCGCAATTCCACCACCACCACATCGCAGATGCCGAAGCCGATGTTATGCTGGCGAAGAAGGTCCAGGACGCGATCGGGATCGCTCACCACGATCCGGGCAATGGCGGAATCAGTCGACTCCGAGACGCTCAGGGCCACGACATGGGTTTCGTGGGCATTGATCATCTTTACGATGTCGAGCAGAGCCCCGACTTTGTTAGGGAGAAAAACGGAGAACTGCTTGACCAGCGGTCCCTCGCGTTTTGACGTTGTTTGCGGTAGATCTACGGCCATGTAACCTGCGGGCGCTCACGAAAGCGGATGCTGCCGAGGAACTGAACTATCTCACCGCGCTTGTTTTCTTTGCAAATGGAATGTTGCCGGAAGCGAGGAAGGGGAAAATTTGCTAAGGAACGCAGGAAAGCAGGGATTGAATCTGGAAGCCAGGAAGCGAGGAAAGGGGCATTGCTAAGGAAAGCAGGAAAGCAGGAAATCCGTTGTAGGGCGTCTCTGTGAGACGCCGAGAGCGAAGCAGGGATTGAATCTGGAAACCAGGAAGCCAGGAAAGGGGCATTGCTAAGGAAAGCAGGAAAGCAGGAAATCCGTTGTAGGGCGTCTCTGTGAGACGCCGAGAGCGAAGGGGGGATTGAATCTGGAAACCAGGAAGCCAGGAAGGGACATTGCTAAGGAATGCAGGAAAGCAGGAAGGGAGATTAAATTTGGAAACCAGGAAGGGAGATCAGTGGGAATTAAGCGGATCTTCTAACTTCTATCTCCTATTCTGTGATGTCTTTGGGGGCCTTTGCCGCTGTTCATTCCAGAAATTCTGTTTAGAGTGCGTCCCGAAAATGGAGGAAGAGAACGAGCTCATAGCGCAGCGGCGCGCCAAACTGGAGGCGTTGCGCGGGCGGAACATCGATCCGTTCGGTTCGGCCTTTGAGACTTCCGGGTCGATTGGACAGGTCCGGGAGAAATTCAAGGAAGGCGAATCCCTTCGTGTGGCCGGCCGCATCACCGCTCATCGCGACATGGGTAAGAGTCATTTCGTGGATCTTCGCGATGTCACCGGGCGGATTCAGGTTTATCTCCAGGCCAAGGAGCTGGGCCCGGAGGCGATGGAGGCATTTGCTCTGCTCGACCTGGGCGATTTCGTCGGGGTGGAAGGCAAATGTTTTCTGACTAAAACGGGCGAACCGACCCTCAAGATCGGGAAGTTTCAGGTCCTGGCTAAAGCGCTGCGGCCATTGCCGGAAAAGTGGCACGGCTTGCAGGATGTGGAAGCGCGTTATCGCCAGCGCTATCTCGACCTGATCACAAACGAGCAGTCCCGGAAAATTTTTCAGAAGCGGATTGTGATCGTTCGTGAAATGCGGCGTTTTCTGGAAGACCGCGGCTTTGTAGAAGTGGAGACGCCGATCCTGCAAACGGTGGCGGGCGGGGCCGCGGCCGAGCCGTTTCAAACCCGTCACAAAGCCCTTGGTCTTGATCTCTATTTGCGGATCGCGCCGGAGCTCTATCTCAAGCGGCTGTTGGTGGCCGGTTTCGAAAAGGTATTCGAATTGAACCGGAATTTTCGTAACGAAGGAATTTCACGCCGGCACAATCCCGAATTCACCATGTTGGAAGTCTACTGGGCTTACGCCAATTTTGAAAAGATGGCGAACCTGGTGGAGGAACTGGTTTGCCATGTGGCTGAGAAAAGCCAGGCCCTGGACATGCCGCAATTGGAGGGCGCCGCCCCGTCGACGCCCGGGGATGGGGCGCAAGCCGCCGGGCCCACCGGTCCCCTCCAGGTCGAACATCGCGATCCGGAAGGAAAAATTGTCCGGACGATCAATTTGCAACGGCCATGGCGCCGGGCCCGCTATCACGATCTGGTTCGCGAAGTCGCGGGGAACGATTGGTTCGATTTATCCAGCCAGGAGAAAAGAGGACGCGCCACCCGCGAACTGCACCTGGAAATTCTGCCGCAGCTGGCCGACTTCGAGGTCACCCAACACGTGTTCGAAAAGCTGGTGGAAGAGAAAACATTCGATCCGCTTTTCGTTACCCATTGTCCAAAGGAATTGGTGCCCTTGGCAAAACAAAATCGGGACGACGATTCGCTGGTGGACGTTTACGAGTTGATTATCAACGGCGCGGAAATTTCTCCCGGTTACACCGAGCTCAACGATCCGGACACGCAACGCCGCCGTCTGCTCGAGCAAGCCGGGGAAGAAACCCAAAAGATCGACGAAGAATTCCTCCTGGCCCTCGAACATGGAATGCCGCCTGCCGGCGGGTTCGGGCTCGGAGTCGATCGATTGACCATGTTGTTGACCGGCGCGGAATCCATCCGTGACGTGATCCTGTTTCCACTGTTGAAACCGCGGAAATAGACGGATCCCGACATCCGATTTGCCTTTGGTTCCGCATTGCGGTTGACTGCCATTGGCATGAAAAACCTCCGCATCGGTGTCGTTGGGGTCGGTCACATCGGCAGCAATCATGCCCGTTTGTATGCCGAAATCCCTTCGGCCGAATTTGCCGCGGTTTACGATATCGATCCGGTGCGAGCGGCCGCCATTGGAAAAAAATACGGCGCCAACGTCACAACTTCTCTCGAACAATTCGCCGACATGGTGGATGCCGCATCCGTGGCCACTCCCACCAGCAGCCACTATCAGGTGGCGCAATCTCTTTTGACCCGCGGCAAACATCTCCTGATCGAAAAACCGATCACCGAAAACACCCGGGAGGCCAGCGAGCTGGCCGGGTTGGCCGTAAAAAATCAGGTGGTTCTGCAGGTTGGTCACGTCGAACGGTTCAACCCGGTCCTGAGTGCGCTGGAAAAGCTTTTGACTCATCCCCGTTTCATCGAAGCCCATCGGCTTTCTCCCTATCCGGAGCGCAGCATGGACATCGGCGTCGTCCTCGACCTGATGATCCATGATCTCGAGGTCATTCTGCATCTGGTCCGGTCGCCCGTGCAAAGCATCGATGCCGTCGGCGTCCCGGTATTGAGCCGGAGCGAGGATATTGCGAATGCGCGTCTTCGATTTGAAAATGGCTGCGTGGCCAATGTGACATCCAGCCGCATCAGTCCGGAACGCATGCGGAAGATCCGGGTTTTTCAGGAAGACGCTTACCTTTCCCTCGATTATCAGAATCAGAGCGGCGAAATTTATCGGCGGGTCGGTGATCGTATCAGCCGCGACAAGGTGCAGATCGAGCGCGAAGAACCGCTCAAGCGCGAGCTGGTATCGTTCATCGAGTGTGCCACCACCGGGCGGGAACCGCGCGTCTCCGGGTTTCAAGCAACCGCGGCCCTGGAGCTGGCGGTGAAGATCACCCAGCGGCTCCAGGAGGAGAGACCGGGTTAGCCGGATCCGCCGGATGGATTGAAGAAATTGCTCTTCGCTCGTCCCGGTCCCGAATAATCCTGTAAATCCCGTCCAACATTTGAGTGTGCAACCCCAAACCACCGGAATGATTGCTCCCGCCATCTATTTCGTGGCCGGCGAAGCCAGCGCGGATAATCATGGCGCAGCCTTGTTCCGCTCGTTAGCCGAGCTGAACCCGGAATTGCGGCTGATTGGCCGGGGCGGACCGCAGATGAAAGCCGCCGGCGGCCGGCCGTTCAAGAACTGGATCGCCGACGCGGCTGTAGTCGGCCTTTGGGAGGTGATCAAAAAATATGGATACTTCCGCCGGGAATTCCGGGAAACGCTGCGGGAAATCGAGGCAAACAAACCGGCCGCGGTGGTATTGATCGATTACCCGGGATTTAATTTGCGCCTGGCCCGCGCCCTCCGCCGCCGTTCCGGGAAATTCAAAATCATTTATTACATCAGCCCGCAAGTCTGGGCCTGGAATCGTGGACGGATTATCGGCATGGCCCAATCCATCGATCTGATGCTTTGCATTTTTCCATTCGAAGCCGAGCTCTATAATCGCTCGGGATTGCGGACAAAGTTTGTCGGCCATCCGATGATTGAGCGATTACGCGCGCAAACGATCGATGGGCCGCGCGATCCGAATCTGATTGGACTTTTTCCGGGCAGCCGTCGGCGGGAAGTGCGAAAGATTTTGCCGGTCCTGGTTCAAACTGCCCGGGAGCTTCACAAAACAAAACCGGCTCTGCGTTTTGAGGTCGCCGCCTCCTCGGTCGAGATGGCTGACGAGATCCGGAACCTGACCGGCTCGGCCACATTGAATCTTTCGGTTCCGCCCCCTCGGGTGGATTCAGGCTCGATGCCGCACTCGTTTCCGTCGTTAAGGGGAGAAGCCGAGCCGATGATCGTGGCCGAGGAAATCGAGCAGGCCGAGACCCGCGCGGCAGCGGGGCCAGCCGGACGGCGGGGTGATGGCGGGCCGCGGGAAATCGGTTCCCGCGCCTTGAGCGGGCCGTCGTTGTCACCGGGAAAGGATCGAGCATGCATCACGGTCACGGTTGGAGAGGCAGCGGAATTGATGCAGCGGGCCTGGGCGGGAATCATTGCTTCCGGGAGCGCGACTTTGGAAGCCGCCTATTTTCGGCTGCCGTTCATTCTGGTTTACAAGGTGTCGTGGCCGACTTACCTGGCAGCGCGGCTGGTGGTTCGGATAAAACATTTGGGAATGCCTAACGTGCTGGCTGGCAGAGAAATCGTTCCGGAATTTATCCAGCATCAGGCTGACCCGGCGAAAATGGCCGCGGCATTGGTTGGCTTGATCGATCAGCCGGCGTTGCGCTCCGAGATGCTGTCGCATTTCGACGAGATCATTGCGTCGTTAGGCGAAGCCGGCGCCAGCAAGCGCGCAGCCGAAGCGATATTACACGAGATGGAGAGCGACTGACGATGGGGCGCAACTTTACAACTTGCGAACCATCCCCGGGCGTTTGCCGGCGCCGGCGCGTCTTTTTCGCAAAATAATGCAATCAACCTGGCTGAAACGGCCCCTTCAGGATCGGCGGACCCTGTGGCTTGTCGGTTTGACCGGGTTTCTTCTGTTGCTGGTCACCAATTTGCCCTGGCAGCTCGACGATTACGATCAAGCCAAGCAAGCATTCACTTCATTCGAAATGATCAAGGAAGGCCGTTGGTTCTACCAAACAACGCCCCTTGAGCGAATCGCCACCAAACCGCCCCTGGTCGGCTGGATCTCGGCCGGTCTCTTTGCTGTTACCCGATCGTGGGACCTGGCCTGGCGGTTGCCCTCCCTTCTCGCCGCCATCGCTCTGGCCGCTTTGTTATGGCGCGCCGCCAAAACCGCTTACGGCCCGGTTGCCGGTCTGATCGCCCTTGCCGCTTTCACTTTTAATCTGCTCACCCCGCGTCTGGCTACCCTCGTCCGCACCGATATGCCTCTGGCTTTCGTGATTTTTTTGATCGGCCTCCTCATCTGGGGAAAAATCCGCCGGAACATGCCGTGGAATTTTCGGGACCGGCTGACAATCTTTGTTTTGCTGACCGCAGCGATGTTGATCAAAGGCCCTATCGTCTATGCTTTCTTGCTGCCGGGCCTTGCAATCTTTCAATGGTGGCGCCGCGGACGGGAAATCGAGTCGGCCTGGCCCGGCTGGTGGCCATGGATTGTGTCGCTCGCTCTCTTCCTGGTCTGGGTCGCCGGTGGAATTTATCTGGTTCCGGGTTTCTACAATCAAGTCGTCGTCCGCGAATTCATGGGGCGCTTCGGCGGAGATATTCATCGGGCCCAGCCCTGGTTTTTTTATCTGCCTCATTTGCTCCATAAGTTCGCGCCTTGGAGCGTTCTGATGATTTTTCTGGCCGTCTTTCGTTTTCGATCGGAGCAAATCGGCTATCGGGCATTTTTCCGGAAGGTGTCGCCTGATGTTTTTTGGCTGGTGGGCTGGGCTCTGGGCGGCGTTTTGGTAATGTCGATTCTTCCCTCCAAGCGAGTCGACCGAATTTTTCCGGTGATCCCGCCGCTCTGTTTGCTGCTGGCCGCGCAGTTGTGTTCCGTCTGGAACGGCCCGCTGCCCCGCTCGTCCGGGCCGGACCGTCCGGGCGATGGAGCCGGCCGACCGGACCGGTGGGCCACGGCGGCGTTGTTAATAGCAATCTTTTTTACCGCCGGATACAGCGCTTTCAAGGTTGTGACTGGATATCGCGATCACCGCGGGGCGCTGGTGAAATTTGGCCGGGAAGTTCGGGAACAGGCGGCGGCGCATCAATGGCGGTTCGAAGTGATCTCGAGAACCGATGAAGGACTGCTTCTCTATTTTCAAAAAACGCACTTCGTCAGGCCGGCCCAGGCGATCGAGGAATGGAACCGCGGAAGCATCGATGCCCTGGTCGTCCCGGGCCAAAAGGCGCCCGAGCTGATGCGCGACCTTAAAGGGGCCGCGTTGTCGCCCGTTCGGGCAACGGCCCGAGATGATCGGACAGAGGCGGCTTATGTTCTGGTCACTCGCCAAAGCCCGGGCGGCAAATAGCAACCGGCGGTAAAGGCGAATGGACACGAATCGGCCAAATCCGTTATAGATTGATGTTCATTTGCATCCAATCGTGGTTAGATGCACGATCGCATGTCGGAATTTCCCAAAGACCAGATCGAGACGCTTTGGTGCCCGTGGCGTGTCGAATATTTCGAGAAAGAACCGCGGGACCGCGAATTTTTATCGCGAGCGGCCGCGGCCAGCGATGATGCCCAGCATCTTGTCATCACCCGGCGCAAAACCGCGTTTCTAATGATGAACCGGTATCCTTATGCGGTCGGACATTTGATGGCGGTGCCTTACCGGAAGACCGGTGAGTTATCGGCCCTGGGCGAGAATGAAATTGTCGAGCTGTGGAATCTGGTGGGGCACGGGCAAGCCCTGTTGCGGGCCGCCACCCGGGCGCAAGGATTTAACATTGGTTTGAATTTAGGCGAAGCTGCCGGGGCCGGCGTGGCCGACCATTTGCATATTCACATCGTGCCGCGCTGGAGCGGCGACACAAACTTCATGCCGCTGATCGCCGGCGCCCGGACAATCTCCGAGGGGTTGCGAGGGTTGTACGATAAATTGATCGCAGCCCAGAAAAACATTCAACCTGGTGTCGAACCATGAGCAGTTGGATCGAGCCGCCGCCGCCGCAAAGAGGAATGGGCTGTTTTGCCAAGGGCTGCCTGATTCTCATCGCTTTTTTTGTATTACTGGGAGTTGCGTTTATCGCCGGGAGCTATTTTGCTGTGAGCTATTTGCGCGGCCAATATTTTCCAAAGACTCGGATCGAACTGCCGGCCCAGCCCGGAAGCGAGGAAGAACAAGAGAGAGTCCGGGCCGACTGGGTTTCTTTCGAGCGACACGCGCGGGCGCATGAGCCGGCGCGGATCGAACTAACCGGCGACGAGATCAATTCGTTGATCGCCTCGAAACCGGAGCTTCGCGGAAAAGCATATGTCACGATTGAGAAGAACGTCGCCCATCTTCAGGTAAGTGTTCCGCTGGACGGCGTCAGATGGCTGGGCGGTCATTACCTGAACGGTCAATGCACCGTGCAATCGTCGGTTATCGGTGATCCGCACGATGTGCGGGTTACCAACATCGTTGTCAACGGCCGGCCGGTGGCGGAGGAAGCGATGCGATGGCAATACGGGCCCTGGTCGCTGCGCGGTTATTTGTCTGAATGGACCAAGAAAAACAATCTCAAGACCTTTGAGATCCGCGACGGCAAAGTAATTCTCGAGACCAAAGGCGGAGACTAGGAGTGGAAGCGGAGTGATGGAGTGATGGAGTGATGACAGGGGAGTCGGAATTGCTTCTCCGTATGTAGCCACGGCCCTGTGGGCCGTGTGCGCGCGTCGCATAGCGACGCGGCTACAGCCCCCTCACCGTCCCTGGATAATCTCGCGCGCGAACACGTTCAGCTGCCCGTCTTCCTCTCTGCGCACCTCGGTAATTTCGAGTGGGCGCGCTTCATCCCGGCTTACGATCGAACCTTGGGGCGGGGGCACGTACCCGGCCGGAAACTCCACTATGATGCGGGTGGATGAGGAGCCACCCATGTGCAACATCGCATTGGTCAGACGCGACCGCGGCCGGAGGACCGCGCGATTTGCGTCTGAAAAGTTGACCACAAACTGGCCTCGCAAATAGACGCGTTCGCCGACAATTCCGCGCTCGGCGATGTCGTTCAGATCGCTCGGCCCAATCAAACGGCCCAGAGGCATTTTGCCCGGCTGAAAAGTCTTCCAACTGCCGCCGCCGGCGGTCGAAGCGAGAGCGGTCGAAGAATCGGGCACCACCGGTTGCGCGGGCAGAGCCGGCACAGCCGGCACGGCTTGGGGCGCTTTCCCCGGAGCCGGATTTGTTTCCGCCGCTTTTGGAATTTCCTTGGAATGGCCGGTCGCGGCGCTGGCAACCTCCATGGGGGTCGCGGTGGGCGCAGCTTTTGCCGCCACTGCCGGCGCGGGCACGGCCGGGGTTTCCTTTTGGGCTTTGGCGACTTTCCCGCGCCTGGTTGTTGCCGGTTTGCTTGTCAAACTTTCCGGAGCGACTTGCGCCACCCGCGGCGGTTCAACCGGTTTGGCCTGTTCCACCCGGACCAGGGCGTCGGCAGCCGGCGTCGCACTGGTCGGCGTCAATCCCGGTATTGGCACCTGCGCGACCGGACCGGTCTTGCCGCGGCGATACTCGGCAAAGTGCAATTCTGCTCTGAGCCGCGACTGTTCCTTAAACAACGGCCATCCTGCTGCGAGATTTAATTCCAGGGGCGGATCGAGGGTGAACGTGCCGGTCCCTTTTGCCGTGGTGTAGCTTCCATAAAGAAGCGGCACCGCGGTCAACAACATGCGGCCGTCCGGGAGACGCTGGGCATGAATCACTGCGGAAATGTCGTGGGTGCGTTCCAATCGAATTTCCAATCCGGGCGACAACGTCTGTTTCATCAGGGGAATGGCCTGGGCATCGGCTGGATAGATGTGTTCGAGCAAGAGCGCGCCGTGATCTACCGCGGTGGTCAACACCACCATCCCGGAGTCGAACACGTCGTGCGCTCCGAGTTCACGCGCTTCCATTACCACGTAGCGCCCGATGACATACGGGACCAGGCCGCGGACCTGCTGGTAATTGCGAATGTAGTTACGGGCCAGCTCTGCGTTGGTTCTGGCCAGCTCGGCCGATCCCATCACCGCGTAGCGATCGTAAAGTTGTTTGGCCGACAGGAATTCGCCCGCGGGCGCCGCTGTAAGCTCGAATCGTTTCGGCGGATCGATTTTGTGCAGTTTTTGCAGGACACGATAGCTTTCGGGCCGTTCCGGTTGCCCAAAGATGTAAAAGCTGGCCAGCCATGTGGCAAAGGCCGCTCCGGTCAGCAGAAGGATTGCAACGGTCCAGGCAAAATAATTGATGCGGCGACGGACCGGACGTCCGTAGCTGCCGTAGGGCTCATCGTAGCTGAATCGGCCGTAGTTGTAATTCATTCGATTCCACGCCCCCAATTCCGGGAAGCTACTTTGGCCGCGCAGCCTCGAATGAAGTACCACACCCGCAAGTTCGGGCGGCGTTCGGATTCAGAACCTGAAAACCGACGCTGCTCAAACCATCGTGAAAATCCAGGGTGGCTCCCTTCAAAAAATCTGCGCTTTCAGGGTCGATCAGGAATTTAACGCCCTCCTGCTCCACCACGGCATCGCCGGCCCGCATTTCGTCCAAGGTCATTTCATATTGCAACCCGGAACACCCCCCCTTTGCAATTTGGACGCGGAGGCCTTTTTCCGCCGATCCGGGGTTTGCCTCGAGCAGGGAACGCAGCTGTCGCACAGCGCTGGGAGTCACAGTAATCATCAATTATCAAAGGTACGACGCAGCTAAATCAAGTCAATGCCAGGGCGGGGTGGAAGGCAATTTCAGGTAGGGGCGGATCTCCGAGCCGCCCGCTGGGGAAAACCTGTGGCGCGATATCGTTGCCACCATGTAACGTTTCAAGTAAATCCCTCCCTTCTACTTTCCAAATTCCCTGGCCGCCGTAGCCTTGGCGAAGGAGGCTACTTTTAACTTCTCCAACAATGAGCCGCATCCGACTGTTGTCCGAAACCGTTGCCAGTCAGGTCGCAGCCGGGGAAGTGGTCGAGCGGCCCGCATCGGTGGTCAAGGAACTGGTTGAGAACAGCATCGACGCCGGCGCCCGCAAAATCGATGTCATCATCAGGCGAGGCGGCATTTCCGTTATTCGGGTAATTGATGACGGCTCCGGAATGGACCGGGATGACGCCTTGCTTTGTCTCGAACGCCACGCCACCAGCAAAATCCGCTCCGCCCTGGACCTCGAGGCCGTGGCCACCCTCGGATTTCGAGGCGAAGCGCTGCCGAGCATCGCCAGCGTCTCCCGCTTTCGCCTAACGACCCGCGAACGTGACGCCGAGGCCGGGACGGAAATTGTCGTCAATGGCGGCAAGATCGAGCTCGTCCGGGATAGCGGGGAGGCCCCCGGAACCCAGGTCGAAGTCCGCTCGATATTCTACAATCTGCCGGCCCGCCGCAAATTCGTTCGTTCGGAAAACACCGAGAGCCGGAACATCGAGCATCAACTCCATCTCCAGGCCATCGGGCATCCCGCCATCGCCTTCACTTTCGTCCGCGATGAGCGTCTCCTGTTTCAGCTTCCGCCCGCCGCCAGTCTGCTCGATCGGCTGCGCGATCTCTACGGACCGAAATCAGTCGAGAAATTGTTGCCGGTCAGGTCTGCTTCCCCTCCCGGGATTCAATTGAGCGGATTCATCGGCCGGGCCGGGATCAGCCGCCAAACCCGCGATCAACAACTGATTTTCGTCAACGGTCGCGCAGTCGAAAATCAGTTGATCAACGCCGCTCTCAGGGAGGGTTATCACACCGCTTTGATGAGGGGCCAATACCCGATCACGTTCTTTTTCATCGCGCTCGATCCCGGAGCGGTGGATGTCAACGTGCACCCCGCCAAACGCGAAGTCCGGTTCCGCGATCCAAGTTCGGTCCGCGAGGCGGTGGTCGATTCGGTCCGGCAAACTTTGGAGAGCGAACGCGCCGCCTGGCAGCAGCAGTTTCGCGCGCCGGCGCCCGGCCAATCTTCCGACCTCGGTGCCCGGACCGAAGTTAAACCCGAGCCCGCCGGCTCCATTACCGGCGCCGTCGGGGTCGCCGATCCCGCGCGGCAATCGATGGCGCCCGATCTTCCGCAGTTGCACTCGGATTTCACCTTGCGGGGCGAACGCGCGATTGAGTTCATTAGAGGTAGCGGCGATTCACCGAATCGCCAGGGTGAACGGGCCTTAGGTAGCGGCGATTCACCGAATCGCCAGGGTGAACGGGCCTCAGGTAGCGGCGATTCACCTGCCCGCAGTGCTACGCCCAGCGTTGCAGGCGGGCCGAATCGCCAGGGTGACGCGGCAACTACCCCCGTCCCACCGCGCGTTACCCCTCAAGCGTTTCAAATCATCGGGGTGCTCAACCGGCTCTATATTTTGATGGAAAACGCCGACGGCCTTGTCCTGGTCGATCAACACGCCGCTCACGAACGCATTCTGTTCGAGGAATTGCGGCGCCGCATGGAGGAACAAGGTGTCCCCTCCCAGCGATTGCTCATGCCTCAAACCTTCGATTTGCCGCCGCGCGATGCCGAGTGGATCGAACGCAACGTTCCGGTCCTCCAGAAAATGGGCATCGGCATCGAACGGTTCGGCCCAAATACATTTAAGATCGACAGTCTGCCCGGCTTCGTCAGCGCTCCGGACGCGGCGCAGTTCATCCAATCGGTGATCGACGAGCTGAAAAATGCAAGCAATAGCAGTTCGCCGCTTCGGTTAGGCGAGGACATGATCGCAAAAACAGTCTGCCGCCATGCCGTCAAGGCTAACGATCCGCTTCGTTACCCCGAATTGGAAAAGCTGATTCAGGACCTGCTCGAATGCGATCTGCCCTACTGCTGTCCGCATGGCCGCCCGACCATGATCCAGATCTCGCTGGCCGAGCTGGAGAAAAAGTTTGGCCGCAAAGTATGACCGCGGATCCCGCGGCGAATTTGTAGCGGTGGTTGTGCCAACCACCTATTTTGATAAGACAGGTGTTTGGCACAAACACCTCTGCAAGCCATTGCGGCGCCCTCGCCGCAATGCTCTGCCGGAAGAAAGTCCGCGATGGCGGGGCGCCATCGCCAAGCACGCGAGGGCGCGTGCGCTCCCCGTCCCCGCCGCTTTAACCACGGCGAACCCGGCCAGGCAATTCCGGCCTCCCTGACAATACCGGAGTAAAAAGCCGGACAAACGGCAGGAAAACATTGTGCAGGCGCCCAAAACCAGGCCACGGTTGTCCCCTTAAAAGAACGCCGGCCGTCGCCGGCTTCAGGCCGCTCAACCGCTCGGTATCGTCTCCGCCTACCTGCTTGATCTGCAGGAGCATTCGAAATCCCATCTTTACGATCCTGCGCAGGTTGATGCTGTTGGTGCCGCCTTGACGGGCGCGAAATCGGATCGGCACATACATCCATCGCCAGACCCGATTGCGTTTGAGAGCCAGAGTTAACCCCACGTTTTGCAGATCAAAATATTTCGGCACCGCTTCTAATGCCGTCTTCAGCGCGTCGTGTTTGATCAAACGATAGGGAACATTCGCATCCTTCAAATCCCGGCCCGTAACCGCAGCCATCAGTATGCGGCAGATCGAGGAAATCAGTTTGCGCGCATAACCGTCGTCCCGTTTGGTGCGCACTCCGAAAATACATTCCGCCTGGTCGCGCCCGGCCCAGAAACGCGGGAAAAATGCGGGATCGCATTGCCCATCGGAGTCGATTTGGAGGATCCACCGGGCATTTTGGGCCAGAGCGGATTCGTATCCGGCGCGGCAGCTTTGCCCGTGTCCTGAATTTGCCTTATTGATAACAACGAGCTGCTCCGGAAACCGAAGCTGCAACCGCATCAGCGCGTTCCAGGTGCCGTCGGTTGAGCCGTCGTTGACGGCGATGATGCGCGCTCGGATCCGTTGGCCAGCCAATGTTTCGAGCCATTGAATGATCACGCCCTCAATGTTCGATTCCTCATTGTAAACCGGCATGACGACTGTCAGTTCGTTGTTGCTCATGAAATTGTTGCCATTTCTTTGGGCGCGAACCGGGTTGGTTCGTACTTCTTCAGTCCGCGCCGGCCCGGGAGCGGTTGTCGGCCGAGAACACCGGGGCCTGGGGTCCCGGTTTTGACCGAGTTCAGGAAGCGTTTCGAAAAATCGAGCGATTCGCCGATCACCTGATCCATGTTCAAATAGCGATACGTCCCCAGCCGGCCCAGGAATGAAGTGGTGTTTTCCAACTGGGCCAGGCCAACATATTTGGCAAGGAGATCGATGTCGGCAGCCAATCTTTTTGGATAATAGGGAACATCGGCCCGGGTCGTTTCCTTGCTGAATTCACGGAAGCAAACCGTGCTTTCGTGTTGTTCCCAGGGAGCGAAATGTTTGTGCTCGTGGACGCGCGTATAGGCAACGTCCATTTCCGGATAATTGATCACGGCACATCCCTGGAAATCGCCCCGGCCGTCAATACGTTGAAACTCGACCGTGCGATATCCGAGCCTCCCGAACCGGAACCCAAAATATGCGTCCAGCGGTCCGGTGTAGAAGAGATGCCTGGCTCCGTCGGCCAAACCCGGTTCGAACTCGGTCCCGAGCAGGACCGTGATCCGTTCATGATCGAGGATGCGGCTGACCATTCCGGTGTAGCCCTCTTCTGGAATGCCTTGAAAGGGCTTGTCGTAATAACTGTCGTTGTAATCGAAGCGCACCGGCAGACGTTTCAATATCGACGCCGGCAACTCGCGAGGCTCGCACCCCCATTGCTTTTTTGTGTAGCCGTAAAGGAACGTCTGGTAGAGCTGGCGTCCGACCATTTTCAGGGCCTGCTCTTCCAGATTGGCGGGTTCGACAATGCTTTTGTCGGCGATCGAGGCGATGAACTCGCGCGCCTCGCCGGGCGTGAACGTTTTTCCAAAAAACTGATTGATGGTATGCAGGTTGATCGGCAGAGAAAAAATGCCCCTGGCGGTATGCGCTTTGACCCGGTTCACGAATGGGCGGAATCGGGCGAACCGGTTCACATAATTCCAGACCTCCAGTCGGTCGGTGTTGAAGATGTGCGGCCCGTACTTGTGGAGCATGATCCCGCTCGCCCCGTCGCGTTCGGTGTGGCAATTGCCCGCGATATGGTTGCGCGCTTCCAGCACCGTCACCCGGCAATCCATGCCGTTTACCAGTTCGCGGGCTAAAACGGCGCCGCTCAGACCGGCGCCCACAACGAGATAATGATCGACCATCGCAACGAGGTTCCCCGAGCGCCAGAGGAGCAACTTACGGGCTAGAAAATGCAATATCCAGGGAGCGCACGCGCCTCGCGTACCGGCGACTCCGGAAGCTTTCGCGAGTCGCGGACTTTTCCTCTCAGAGCATTGCGGCGAGGTGTCCGGTATTTTTGCGCCCGATTCTGTGTCACACATGTGACATGAAATCGGGAGAGAACGAACGGTGCAGGAGCGCCGAATCGCCGTCAGGGCAGGGGGCCAGCAGGGAAGCAAAGGGCGAAGGGAGAAAGGCAAGGAGCAAAGGAATCCGAGGAGCGCAGGCGCCCCGCGTGCCCATTGCGGCGAGGCGCCACAATGGATACACGAGGCGCGGGGCTTCAGAGAGCCACCAGCTCCTCGCCTCCCGTATGCGTCGTCGTCGCCGGACCCAATTTACAAAGCCTGTGAATAAAATAGAGCAGGAAAAAGAGGGATCCGTTGTCCGGTATTTTTTGCGCCCGATTCCGTGTCACACATGTGACATGAAATCGGGAGAGAACGAACGGTGCAGGTGGGTGAGGGTGGAGGGCAAAACGGGGAGAATCGGGGGTGGGATTGGTTGGTGCATAGAGTGCAGGAAAAAGAGGGATCCGTGCCCGGTATTTTTTGCGCCCGATTCCGTGTCACACGTGTGACATGAAATCGGGAGAGAACGAACGGTGCAGGAGCGCCGAATCGCCGTCAGGGCAGGGGGCCAGCAGGGAGGCAAAAGGCGAAGGGAGAAAGGCAAGGAGCAAAGGAATCCGAGGAGCGCACGCGCCCCCGCGTGTCCATTGCGGCGCCCTCGCCGCAATGCTCTGCCGGGAAAAAGCGCCAGGGAAATTTGTAGCGGTGGTTGTGCCAACCACCGAGTTCCGTAGGGCAGGTGTTTGGCGCAAACACCTCTACAAGTAGAATCCGAACGCCGCGGCCAGCAACATCCTACACGTCCGAGCAGCGCTGTGGTATGGTTAGGGCAAGCAATGGACGTGGAAAAAGTTAACGTGCTCGGTGTCGGTATCAGTGTCCTCGACCAGAATCGCGCCCGCGATTTTTTGTTCGACGCTGTCCGTCAGGGCCGCCGCGGTTATGTCACCGTTACCGGAGTGCACGGGGTCAGCGAAGCCCAGGACGATCCTGTCCTTCGGGATATCCTGAATCGGGCCATGCTTTCCACGCCGGACGGCATGCCGATGGTCTGGATGGGAAAACTGCAGGGGCACCCCACCATCCAGCGAGTTTATGGCCCGGATTTGATGTTGAACGTGTGCCAACATTCGCCGGCGGAAGGTTTCACCCACTTCTTTTACGGAGGCGTTCCGGGAATTGCCGAACAACTGCGGGACCAGTTAGGCGCGCGGTTCCCCGGATTGAAGATCGTCGGCACTTACACACCGCCTTTTCGCCGGTTGAACGACAGTGAGATCAGCGATTTGCAGACAATGGTTCGGGGAACGCGCCCGGACTTTTTCTGGGTGGGCTTGAGCACGCCGAAGCAGGAGCGATTCATGGCCCAGTACATGCCGTTGTTGCCGGAAGCGAAAATTTTTTTGGGGGTCGGGGCCGCGTTCGACCTGCTGACCGGCCGTATCCGGCAAGCGCCGCGCTGGGTCCAGCGTTCCGGGTTGGAATGGCTGTTTCGGCTCACGCAGGAACCGGGGCGTTTGGGGAGACGTTATCTCATCAATAATCCGCGGTTTATCTGGCGAGCGGCAGGGCAGTTGCTGGGCTTACGAAACTACTATTTGCAGCCGTAACATCGAAGATAGAAGATAGGAGACAGGTAGCGGCGATTGACCACAATCGCCATCAGAGGTCAGGAGGTCAGAGATCGGAGATAGGAAGCGTTAACGGATATCAAATCATGTCATCAGAAAAAATTGTGATTGTAGCGGTGGTTGTGCCAACCACCGAACTCAACAAACAGGTGCTTGGCACAAGCACCTCTACAACGTTGTAACCCATGGCTTCTTCAGGAAAAAAAATTGTAGTGTGCGGCGCGGGCGGTTTTATCGGGGGCCATCTGGTGGCCGATTTGCTCCGGCAAGGAGCCGATGTTCGCGCAGTTGATGTCAAACCGTTAGGGGAATGGTACCAGCGATTTCCCGAGGCGGAAAACCAGGAGCTCGATCTCCGGGGGAAAGAGGCGTGCGAAGAAGCGGTGCGTGAGATCGAGCTGGTTTACAATCTGGCGGCCGACATGGGCGGGATGGGATTTATCGAAAACAACAAGGCCCTTTGCATGTTGAGCGTGTTGATCAATACCCACCTGGTCATGGCATGCAAGGAGGCCGGGGTGGCTCGTTATTTTTATGCGTCCTCGGCCTGCGTCTACGCCGCGGATAAACAGACCGATCCGAATGTGACCGCGCTGAAGGAGGAGGACGCGTATCCGGCGATGCCCGAGGACGGCTATGGCTGGGAGAAATTGTTTAGCGAACGGATGTGCCGGCATTTCCGGGAAGATTTCGGGCTGGAAACGCGGATTGCGCGTTATCACAACGTCTACGGTCCGCACGGGACCTACGATGGCGGCCGCGAAAAAGCGCCCGCTGCCATTTGCCGGAAAGTGATCGAAGCAAAATTATCGGGAAAAAATGAGATTGAAGTTTGGGGCGACGGCAAACAGACGCGCAGTTTCATGTGGATCGACGATTGCGTGAAAGGGACGCAGATGATCCTGGGCGGAGATTTTGTCGATCCCTTGAATCTGGGCAGCAGCGAGCTGGTCAGCATCAACCAGCTGGTGGACATCGTGGAAGAGATCGCCGGGATGAAACTGAAACGGCGTTATAATTTGTCCGCGCCCAAAGGGGTAAACGGCCGCAACAGCGACAACACGCTGATTGAAAAAGTATTCGGTTGGGAACCCTCGACTCGTCTGCGCGACGGCCTGGAGCGGACCTACGCCTGGATTTACGATCAGATGACGGCACGGTCGGACACCCAATCGCGCGTTGCAGCGCAGGCAGCCCTGTAATTTCACGAGTGAGCAGCCAGGAAAGAATCGCGGGGCCGCACGCAACCGACGCCGATTCGGCGAATGGGTTAACGGAGATGAACTGGTTTGCCGCGCTCCGAACCTCGGCCAAGCGCGATCCGCATTGCCGCTCTGCTGGTATCGAGCATTTTTGCGACGCTGATTGTTTTCTTTTGCGTGCTCAAACTCTATGCGAGTGCGCCGATAATGGTCTGGGCGTGGGAGCATTGGCTGCCTAACCTTAACCAGGAATACGGCAAGCTTGTCATTCCGATATCGCTTGCCCTCCTCTGGTTCCATCGCAAAAAGCTGTTGGCTGCTCCGAAGAATGGCTCGAACTGGGGTTTGCTCTTTCTCGCTGCCGGCATCGGGCTGGTTTTGATTGGGACGCGAGCGCTTCAGGCTCGGGTGACCATGCTGGCAATTCCGTTTCTGCTCTTTGGGGTTGTTCTTTTTGTCTGGGGTAAGCAGGTCGGCCGGATCCTCGCCTTTCCGATTGGTTTTCTTGTTTTCATGATTCCGATTGGAGCGCTCCAGCAGACAAGTTTTCGGCTTCAATTTCTGATTACGAACGCTGTTCAGGTTCTTTCGAACTTGATCGGAATTAAGATCTACGCGGTCGGGACCACCCTCCGGGCAGTGAACGGAGCGTGGGGATTCGACATTGCCGAAGGTTGCAGTGGAATTCGGTCGTTGATCGCGATTATCATGCTCACTGCTGTCTACGCTCACATTTTCGAAAGGAAGTGGTGGAAAAAAGTTACTTTACTGGCGTTCTCGGTCGTATTCGCGGTCATCGCGAATGTCGGCCGAATTTTTACCATCATTCTGATCGCCAGAGCGGGATATCCGGAGCTTGCCGGGGGAATTTATCATGAATATTCGGGCTTCATTTCGTTCCCGATCGCTTTGCTGGCGATGTTTCTGTTGCACAAGTTGCTGAACTTACGTTCGGACAGGGACGGGCTCGTGGCCCAACCGCAGGAGACGCCCCAATGACGATTCGGCGGCTGATAGTGTTGCAACTGATCCTGCTTGCGGGTTTGGGCTCCGTCTATCTGCTTCCGGCTCAAACGCACCGGCAGCCGTCCGGGGTTAACATGAACCTGCCCGATTTTATCGGGTCGTGGTTTGGCGTGCCGCAGCAGGTCACTGAGCGGGAAAGAGTAGAGCTCGCTGCCGACACCACTTTTGCCCGTCGAATCTATTCCGATGGGCTGGGCGATGACATTCTCGCCTCGATTGTGCTGGCCGGCGAAGACCCGGACAACAGTCTGCATCGTCCGGAACGCTGTTTGCCCGCCCAGGGCTGGACAATGATGGATTCGAAAGTCGTAACGATCAAGGCGCCGACCTTGCCTAACGGACAGCTCAGGGTGACGCGTTTGCATAGCCAGCAAAAGTTTCCGGATAAGAACGGTAACGTTCACACCGTTTACAATTTGAATTACTATTGGTTTGTCGGTT
>CAVSMF010000003.1:0-275185 GCA_963728975.1 uncultured Verrucomicrobiae bacterium | reverse complement strand
AAGTTGTCTCGTCTGCGAAGATGTCCGCTGCGAATTCAATGGCATGCAGACTCTGGTCGGCGTGATCAATGTCATCCCGGCGCCGGCCCTGCCGATCAATTGTTTGCGCCTCTGCATTTGGACGCGGTGGTGCAGTGGCGCGGGAACGTTCAAACAAAAATCGCGGATCCTGGGAGTAGACGAACAACAAGTCGTCGCTCAGGCCGAGGTGGAGTTCGTGCTGAAAGAAATCGAGGGGCACGCCACCAATGTTCACTACTTTGGCGGGGTCCAATTTCAGCAATATGGGCTGCACCACGTGGAGATCTATCTGAATGAAGAGCTCCAGCTGCGCTTTCCACTGCCGGTGGTCCAGGTAAAACGCTCCTAGGCGGCTCCCACCAAAGCGGTGGTCATCTCCCGTTGAAATTGGCTCGATAAAGCCAGGGCAGGTTGTGCATTATCTCCTGCGCGGTGAATTACTACGCGCACACGGCGCAGTTGCCCGGCGGGGAACGCGCTCCAGATGTTAGTCATTGGCAACTTCTTGCTACGCATTTGGGTAATGTGGCGAAGCTGGCCAAACAATTTGGCACTCCATTGGGACTGGCTGCCGAAGCCGAATTAGCCGGGCTTCTACATGATCTGGGGAAGTATCAGGCCGATTTCCAGAGATATTTAGTCTTCGGCCAACCGCGAACACCGCACGCAGCGATTGGAGCAGCCGTGATGGTTGCGCACAGCCCGCGACTCGCAAACGTCATTGCCGCTCATCACGCGGGCTTGTACGATTGGGCAGACTTGCAGCCAAAACTAATTGAGATGCGGAAGCAACGAAACGAGGAGTTGGGCTCCTACCTCGCCACAATGGTAAAAGAGACCCGCGTTTCTTTGCCCAAAACGCCCGCACCCTCCAAGGACGCGGACGTGACAGCAGAACTCCGCGCGCGGCTTCTTTTCTCTGCGCTCGTAGACGCTGACTATCTCGACACAGAGGCGTTTTATCTTTCGGCCGGTGGAAGAGCCAGCCGACGGGGAGAATATCCGACGCTTGAACATATGGCTGCCGGACTTGACACGTATCTTACTGACTTGCAGTCGCGTGGCGGTCGGGGTCGTTGAACGAACTCCGTAGGCGCATCAATGAAATCTGCGCAGCGGTGGGAAAAACGAACGCGCCAGGGGTCTTTTCGCTCACAGTTCCAACAGGGGGTAGCAAAACCCTTTCCTCCGCGAACTTTGCGCTAAGCCATGCTCTGAAGAACGGTTTTGAGCGCGTTATCTACGTCATCCCCTATACCTCGATCATCGACCAGAACGCGCGCGTGTTCGACCGCGTTTTCGGCAAAGAAGCCGTTCTTGAACATTACAGCTTAGCGGAATGGTCGGATGCCGGTACGCCGAAGATCCAGAGAAGCAGCGGAAGAAGCTGGCTGCGGAGAACTGGGACGCACGGTTCATCGTGACGACGAATGTGCAGTTCTTCGAGAGCCTGTTTAGCCACAAGCCGTCGGCTTGCCGGAAGCTTCATCGCTTGTTGAACAGCGTCATTATCTTCGATGAATGCCAGACGTTCCCGCCTGAGTTGCTCACGCCAACGTTGGAGCGTTTGAAAGCATTGGTTGCACTGGGCCGGACTTCGCTGGTCTTTTGCACTGCCACCCAACCGGCGTTTCGCCAACAGACAAGCTTCACGGAAGGTTTTGGAGGAATCACCGAAATTATTCCGCTGGACTGGAAACTCTACGAGCGGGCTGAGTTCCGGCGGACCAAGCTAGTCTTCCGACGACAACCGATCTCTGTTACCGCGCTGGCGAGCGAACTTCGCCAGCAGGGTCGGGCTCTGGTTGTCCTCAATACTCGGCGTGAAGCGTGGGAGCTCTTTTCGGCTATCAGAGCAGAAGGCGTCTTCCATCTTTCGACACTCATGTGTCCTGCCCACCGACGTTGCGCGCTGGCGCACATCAAGGCACGACTTAGGACGGCCCATGCACGGTGTGTCGTCATTTCAACTCAACTTGTCGAAGCGGGGGTTGACTTGGATTTTCCAAAGGTCTATCGCGCGCTCGGGCCATTGGACTCGATCATTCAGGCGGCAGGTCGTTGCAACCGCGAAGGCCAATTGCCATCGGCTGGCGACGTCATTGTGTTCCGGCTTCAGGACGGCAAGCTGCCAGGTGGTGCTTATCGCCGTGGAGCCGAAATCGCCGAAGGCATGGTTCCGGAACAACTGGATGGGAATTTCGACCCTGATGTTATCCACACCTATTTCCAAGCGCTTTACCAAGTGACCAATCGTGACAAACACAATATCGGTCGGCTTTGCACGGACCAGTGCTACCGGCAGATCGGCGAGAAATACCATTGGATCGAGTCCGACACCGAGGCGGTGCTGACGGACTACTCTGTAGTTGGCAAACGCTTGCAGGCCGAAGCCCGCGCGAATCAATATTCGCCAGTCACCCGCTGGCAGTTCCGCCGAATGGCCCGCTTCTGCATCAACGTCTCCAAACGGCACGTCGAGAAGGAACTTCTATTTTCGCCGAAACTCGTTCGACTACCCAACGGCCTACTGCTGACGCAGGAGAGCTACGATCGCGAGTTCGGCTACAACCATTTTGGTGACGTTCCTCCTGACCTGCTTATTATCTAACCAGCTATGAACGAGATTCGCGTCACTTTGAAAGCTTGGGGCGACTTCGCTTGTTTCACTGCACCGGAGATGCGCGTCGAGCGAGTGTCGTATCCGGTAATGACGCCGTCCGCTGCGCGCGGGATTTTGGAAGCCATCTTCTGGAAGCCAGAGATTCGCTACGAGGTGGACGAAATCGGCGTGCTTAAGGAAATCCAGTTTGTCTCCGTGCGACGCAATGAGATTCAAGACACCGTTACGGTCAAAGGAAAAGCCGGTGTGAGCGCGTGGATGAAAGATGCATCGAAGTTCCAACCCTATCTCGTGGATTCGGCGGGACGCGACGACGTTCAGGGAGAAAACCGCACGCAACGTAACAGCGTGATTCTGCGAGATGTTGCCTACGTGATTTCCGCGCGTCTCATCGTGAGAAACCCAACGCCGGAAGACAATCTGCAGAAGTATAGAGAGATGTTTGCGCGTCGAAGGGACTCCGGTCAATGCTTCCGCCAGCCCTACTTCGGAATCCGAGAATACGCCGCGCATTTTGACGAGCCAGATGGCAACGAGACGCCCATCGGTGAAACCCGCGACCTTGGTATCATGCTCTATGATTTGGATTTCGGCCCTGCTGCTGCCAAAGGCATTTACCCCGGCAAAACCGCGCTGTTCGCGCCTGCGCGATTGGAGCAGGGCGTTCTGAACGTGGCCCAAATGCGCGCCAATCTTTATCGAAAGGTTCAGCAATGATCTTTCCAGCACTCCATCGTTTCGCCAAGGGCCGCGGGTTGCTTGACGATCTGGATTTCGTGGAGCAGACCATTCACTGTGTTCTGCGCTTGACGCAGGATGGAGTACTTGCCGGGGTCGTCCGCGTGTCCGGCAATGACCAGACCAAAAAAGTTTTTGTGTCGAAAATTCCGCCGCGCACGTCAGCGGCCATTGCGTGTCTCGGTGCTGACACAATCAACCGGGTCATTCCCGATTTTGATCCCGAGGCAAATCCCTTCGCGCACAAGTCTCAAAAGTTGTTCGTGGAACGGTTGGAAGCCGTCTCCGCTGCTTCTTCGACGCACGGCTTGGACGCAGTCCTCAAGTTTCTGCATTCACTTCATGCTTCAGACGTCGTCCGCAAAAACCTGATCGCGCAATTGACCAGGCAAGGGTTCAAAGTCTCCGAATGGATCTCCTTCCAAGTCGAAAACATCGAAGGTCAAAGACTTCTGCCCGAATGGCCGTCGGTGCGAAGTTGGTGGCAAAATGAAGAAGCCAAGCGGCGGCAAGCGGAAGCCAATCCAGCCGAGATGGTGCCATGTATGGTGACGGGCCGCATTTGCAATCCGGTGCGCACGCACGGCACACGGATCAAGGTTGCTCCCGGAGGTTTGCCGGGCGGAGTCGCGTTGGTATCGAGCGACAAGGCTGCGTTTGGATCTTATGGCTTTGAAAAATCTCTCATCAGTCCCATGAGCGAGGAAGCAGTCGAGGGATACATTCGGGCGATCAACTGGCTTGGAGAGGACGAGAATTCCCATTGCCGAACATCGGATACGAACTTTCTGTTCTTCAGCGACCAGCCCGTGGCGGAGAGAAATCCGGGCAAGGCCATTGAGCTCGGTGATTGGCAGGAACTGCTAACCGAAGAAGCCCAGCCGACTGGCTCGGTCACACCGATCGCGGCGCGAAAGGTAATGACCGCACCGGGTGCGGGCCATCTTGATTCCGCGCACGCTGCGGAATCCCAGCGATTCTACTGTCTCTCGCTCAGCGGCGCCAGCGCGCGGGGAATCATTCGTGGCTGGATTGACCAGCCGTTGCCGGTTGCTCGCGAGAATGTAAACAAATGGTTTCGCGACCTGACCATTCAGTTGGACCGGTCATTAAAAGAGGGTGACGAGGTCATCGCCGAATCCGGGAGAGCTTGGAGTCGCTGGCCGCTCTGGCAATTGGTCGCTGTTCTGCAAGGCAAGGGAGATTCAGCGAAAGAAGAAGTAGCGCAGCAACGTGAGCAACTGTGGGAAGCCGCGCTGCTTGGCCGTCCGATTCCGCTGTCAATCCTCAGTCTCGCCTGCCGTCGTATTCCGGCTGACGTGTTCCCAGAGGGAAAGCGCAAGGGCGAATGGCGGGGTGTACGTCCGCAACGTGCTGCGCTCATCCAGGCGATCTTAATCAGAATGAATAAACGAAAGGACATCATGAAAAGTGAAATCAACCTCAATGAACAGACGGTGGCCTTCCACTGCGGAAGGTTGCTGCGCCTGCTTCAATCCATTCAAACAGCCGCTCTGGGCGATACGAATGCGACGGTCGTCTCCCGCTTTTACGCGAGTGCGTCCGCAATGCCCGGTGGCGTTTTCGGCACGCTTCTCAGCAAGGTGCAACCACACGTAAACAAAATTCGCGGAGACAAACCCAAGCTCGCTGGTTGGTTCGATGCTCGAATCGCTGACGTGATTGGTTATATCGTCGCCGGCGGAGGATTCCCACCAACCAACGATCCTGTCGCCCAAGGTGATTTTGCTCTTGGGTTCTACTGGCAACGCCTTTCTACTAAAAAAGAACAGCCCGAAGCCGAGCCTGATGAAACGGAAACCCCTGACACTGCCAACTGATTTGCACCATGAAAACTGAAACTAAGACTTCCGACCAAACAATGAACTGCATTCAAAACCGTTACGATTTCCTGTACCTCTTTGATGTCGCCGATGGAAATCCGAATGGCGACCCCGATGCGGGTAATCTGCCGCGCATTGATCCTCAGACCTTCCAGGGTCTGGTCACTGATGGTTGCATCAAACGCAAGATTCGTGACTACGTAATCGCGGCCAAAACGCAACCCGACGGCAGCAATCAACCCGCCTACGAGATTTACTTTCAAACTAAAGGCGCGCCGCCGCGCCGGATACTCAATCTTGTACATCAGCGCGCTTACGACGCGATTGAGAAGAAGCCCGCGGACAGGAAATACGAAGACCAAATCGTCGCGCGACGTTGGATGTGCGACAACTTCTTCGACGTGCGTACCTTCGGCGCGGTCATGAGCACGGATGTAAATTGCGGTCAAGTGCGAGGTCCTGTTCAAATCACATTCGCACGCTCGTTACACAAGGTCTCTCAACAGGAAGTGACAATCACGCGCAAATCCGTAACCGACGAGAAAACCGCTAAGAAGCAACTCGACAAAGACGGTGACATTACTGGCACATTTGGGCGAAAGTCCATCGTTCCTTATGGTCTTTACTGCACGCAGGGATTTATCTCTGCCAATGAAGCCGCGCAAACGGGATTTTCTGACGACGATCTTGCACTGCTCTGGAAAGCGCTGTGTGGTCGCTCAAAGGTTGGCGAGCCCGAGGAGGAAACAATGTTCGGTCAGGACCACAGCGCCGCCAAAGGTCGGGTTGCGGCCAGAGCACTGGTTGTCTTCAAGCACCAGTCAAAACTCGGCAATGCTCCCGCGCACCGGTTGTTCGAGGCGCTGAAGGTGGACTTGACCGACGAGTGCAAGGCGAGCGGCGGGGTTCCTCGCAAGTTCTCCGACTACGACATGAAATTGGACAAGAGCGGCGTTCCCTCAACAGTCGAAGTGATCAAACTGTTGTGAGACACAGAAGAATCCGTTGTGGAAATAATTCCACTCTCCGCCCTCAATCATTACCTCTATTGCCCTCGGCGTGCGGCGCTCATCCACATCGAGGGAATCTTTGAGGAAAACGTGCATACAATTCTCGGCGAGCTGGCGCATGAGCACGCGGATTTGTCCGGTTACGAAGTTGCCAAGGGCGTCCTACTGTGGCGAGCGCTGCCGATTTGGTCCGAGCGGCTCGGGCTCTCAGGCAAGTGCGATATTGTCGAGGCAAGTGTCGATCCCGAATCGCAGAAGCCGAAATCGCTCTGCCCGGTTGAATACAAGAAAGGGAAACGCCGCCGGTTCGAGAACGACGACGCGCAGGTCTGCGCTCAGGCGTTGTGCCTCGAGGAAATGTTTGGCGTCGACATCGAGCGCGGCGCGGTTTTTCACGCCGCCAGCAAGCGCCGCCGCGAGGTGAAATTAACGCCCGAATTGCGGGCGTTGACTGAAAAAGCGATTGGGGAATTGCATGACCTGCTCGAAACCAATCGGGTGCCGCCGGCGGTTTTCAAACCTGCCTGCGAAGAGTGTTCGCTCTTTGAAGTCTGTCTGCCGAAAGCGACATCGCAATCACCGTCACTTTCCCGCGTTCCGCACCAACTCTTTGAAATTTGAAATCTTAAATCTGCGATCCATGGATGAATCACTCTTCGCCGACCAACTTTCATCCAACCACTCGTAACTCACGCACCACATGACCTATCAACGCTTTGAAGACATGCCAGTTTGGCAGAAAGCGGCCGATCTTTACGAAGCCGCCGAGGACCTCCTGGAGAACCAATCCTTTCGCGCCAGCCGCGGCTTTCGGGACCA
This sequence comes from uncultured Verrucomicrobiae bacterium, assembly GCA_963728975.1. GTDB lineage: Bacteria > Verrucomicrobiota > Verrucomicrobiia > Chthoniobacterales > UBA10450 > DATFCK01. The sequence continues at coordinate 268,130 of CAVSMF010000003.1, read as the reverse complement.
GCTGGACCGCGCCGCGCTATCCGTCTCCAATAACATTGCCGAAGGATTCGAGCGTGGGACGACCAACGAGCTTCTCGCGTTTATTTACATCGCGCGCGGCTCAGCGGGTGAGGTGCGCTCGATGCTGTGCCTGAAAGAGCGTCGCGCTAGGAAAGCTAATTGGCCCGCCGATTTGAAATCTCAGATCTCAGATTTGAAATCGATCGCCGAGAGTTGTTCTCGCCAGTTGCGCGGCTGGGCGGATTCGCTGCAAAATTCCGAGATCAAAGGTCAGCGACATTTGACCGAGAAATCTAGGTCCCAAGACGATCAAAAGAAACGCGCCGCTAATGTCCAGAAAGGGCTTTTACAGCGGCTTCCTCCAGATCATCCGCTGCGCATCGAGGCCAAGAGGCGCGGCCAAATGTGAAATTTCAAGTGCAAGATTCCGGATGAGCGACATTGTCCAAAATACGCTCTATCTTGTTACGCCGGGCAGTTTCGTCGCGCGGGATCATTTGACTTTGCAGCTTGAGGTGCCGATCTATCCGGCCGACTTACCCGACGAGAAACGGACACGCCAATCTGCAACTGAGATACGCAAGCTTTCCATCCCGATTCACCATCTGGAGTCCGTTTGCGTTTTTGGGCAGAGCACGATCACTGCGCCCGCGCTGGCTCTTTGCTGGGAGAATGGAGTTGCCGTCAATTACCTTACCGACGCTGGTTATCTCCAGGCGCGGTTGACGGGTGTGGCTGACACCAGCGTGATGCTTCGGCGCGCACAATTTCGCGCGGCGGACTCGGTCGAAAGATGCGCCTCCATCGCGCAACGGATCGTGGCCGGAAAGATTCAAAACAGCCGCAATAGTTTGCTGCGTGGGGCGCGCGAGAATGAATCGCCTGACGAGCGGCAGCGCCTGGAATCCACCGCGGAAGCGCTCGCCCGTCAATTGCGCCTACTCAGTTCGCCGATTGACATCGATGGTGCGGCGAATTTCCGTCATCCCCTCGACCCCATTCGAGGTGTCGAAGGGGCAGCGTCAGAAGATTATTTTTCGAGATTCAATCTGTTGTTGAAACAGCAACGAGAAGAATTTGTTTACACAAATCGTTCGCGGCGTCCGCCGCGGGATCGCATCAACTGCCTGCTGTCGTTTCTTTATGCGCTTGTCCGGCACGATTGTGTGGCCGCGCTGACGGCGATCGGTCTCGACCCATTTGTCGGTTTCCTCCACGTGGATCGGCCAAATCGCCCATCCCTGGCGCTCGATCTTCTGGAAGAATTTCGGCCTTGGCTGGCAGATCGACTCGCTATAACACTTGTCAACCGGCAACAGATCGGAGCGCAGCATTTTTCCGAACGGGAAGGCGGGGCGGTCGAGTTTACCGATTCCGGACGCAAACTTGTGATCCAAGCATACCAAGAGCGCAAGAAGGAGACGCTCTTTCACGGTTTGCTGGAGCAGCAGCTTCGCATTGGTCAGCTGCCGTTTGTCCAAGCTCGCATTCTTGCGCGCCATTTGCGTGGTGATATCCCCTGCTACACGCCATTCATTCCCAAGTAAGATGTTTGTCCTTATCACATACGACGTTTCGACGGTGGAGAAAGCGGGCCAACGGCGCCTGCGGCGGGTCGCTCAAGCGTGCAAAGATTACGGGGTGAGGGCACAAAAGTCCGTGTTCGAATGTAAGGTTGGTCGGACGGAATGGGCCGCGCTGCGCAATCGGTTGCTCAAGGAAATCGATACGACGCAAGATTCGCTCCGCTTCTATTTTCTAGATGAAATCGCGGCCGACAAAGTCGAGCACCATGGCGTTACAAAACCGATCGACCTGGAAGAACCTCTGATATTATGATTGTGAATCCGCGAACCTGGAGTGCCGGGACGCGAGCTTAGCATTCGCGCGACGCGATAACATCCTCGCCTGATGCGATGAAGCAGCCGTTCTTTGACATATTAAGAACTCCGGGTGCGGCGAAAATTGATAGTTTCGCGATAAAGCGCTAGTAAGCCCTTGCGGCGCAGGTACAAGCTTGCGCCGCAGTCGCGCCGCGTGAAAGCGCGGCGCGCGGATTGAAACATATGAGCCAGATCGTCGACTGCGAACTCAGCATCGCGGCAAGTCGCGCCGCGTGAAAGCGCGGCGCGCGGATTGAAACACTCGTCGAGTGCGTCGAGCGATGTGCATGCACGGTCAGGTCGCGCCGCGTGAAAGCGCGGCGCGCGGATTGAAACACGTCGAGGCATGCACGGCTGCGACGCGTCAGCGTCGTCGCGCCGCGTGAAAGCGCGGCGCGCGGATTGAAACTAACCTGTATTGCGTCGATGCAGCTTGCTAGCTGCGGTCGCGCCGCGTGAAAGCGCGGCGCGCGGATTGAAACAGCTGACGAGCCGCTGCAGTCGCGATCGCAGCGATGTCGCGCCGCGTGAAAGCGCGGCGCGCGGATTGAAACACATTGATCTGCGCAGCGCGCATGCATTGGCATGCGACGTCGCGCCGCGTGAAAGCGCGGCGCGCGGATTGAAACGCATATCTGACGCACGTCGCGCCGCTAAGCGCGGCGCGCGATTACAGCGTCGCGGTCGCGCCGCGTGAAAGCGCGGCGCGCGGATTGAAACAGCAATGCCGATCGGCTGCGATCGCGTCGACGCTGGGTCGCGCCGCGTGAAAGCGCGGCGCGCGGATTGAAACAGCGCATGTGCCGATGACGTCGTCGATCGCTGCAAGCGTCGCGCCGCGTGAAAGCGCGGCGCGCGGATTGAAACACGATATGTCCGACGCTGGCAGTGCTCGGAACGTGACGGTCGCGCCGCGTGAAAGCGCGGCGCGCGGATTGAAACCACGATTGACGGACGTGACATTGCATCGAGCTAGGTCGCGCCGCGTGAAAGCGCGGCGCGCGGATTGAAACATCAATGATGCGCTTCGAGCTCGCGCTAGTTCGTCGAGGTCGCGCCGCGTGAAAGCGCGGCGCGCGGATTGAAACACACAGATCTGTGACGTCGGCTATCGAGCGTTATCGGGTCGCGCCGCGTGAAAGCGCGGCGCGCGGATTGAAACATGAACGATCTAGCGTGCCGCGTAGCGCTGCGCGTGAAACGGTATCAGCCAGTCGCGCCGCGTGAAAGCGCGGCGCGCGGATTGAAACCAATGTAACGGCTGACAGGCTCGGGTGCGCTTGATCGAACACGACGGTCGCGCCGCGTGAAAGCGCGGCGCGCGGATTGAAACATGTCGAGCTCACGCAGATCTGCGGTGTAGCAGACGGTCGCGCCGCGTGAAAGCGCGGCGCGCGGATTGAAACAGTGACTCCGAGATCACATGCGGAGTATCGCCAGTGTCGCGCCGCGTGAAAGCGCGGCGCGCGGATTGAAACATGCTGCGGATGCGACATCGCGACGATCATCGACGCGTCGCGCCGCGTGAAAGCGCGGCGCGCGGATTGAAACGTGGACGGTTGACACGGTCACGTGGTCGCGCCGCGTGAAAGCGCGGCGCGCGGATTGAAACCTGAGCCGTGCGTCGTAAGTGCGTGGGTCGCGCCGCGTGAAAGCGCGGCGCGCACCTTGAAATTCGCTAGTCTCCGTTCTGGCAGGCTGGTGACACCAAGTCCCTGGAGTGCTGGCATGCGCATCTCTCCAGGATCGTCGAGGCGAGAGGGGCGACCCTTATGAGCCTGCTCAGACTCGGGCGCGCGAGTCTCGTCCTTCCAATCGTCTCGTGCCTTTCATTATTACTTTGTACGCCTAAAAACTGGCTTCCGGCAACTAACGGCTTGTCATTCGAGCTGAAATTGGGTAAAAAGGCGGTTTTTCATGCGAAAAAAGCCGTCTGTTGTTTTGCTCTTGTGCGGGTTTGCCTTTCTTGGGCAAATGCGCGCCCAGCAGGTCTTCGTCGATCGGGACAACGCAGTAAGACTCGCGGCCCATCCGGAAAAGGAAGGTGTTGCGCAACACCCGGCGGTGTCGGATGGCGTCACCCGGCGGACTTTTCCAAAGGCGCTGCCGGTTCTGCGCCCGGACTCGAAAATATCGGCAGCCGCTCATCCGGCCCAGGATCGAAAGGTGGCGATGGTTTTAAAATCGTCTGCTGCTTCAGCCCAACCGGCAAAGCCCCGTCCCCTCCTGGTGCGCGCTTCAAAGCCGGCAGCCGCGCGTTCAGTTTCAGCTCAGAAAATGCGGTTGACCAGAGTCGCGCCGCCCGCGCCCGAGCCCTCCCGGCGCTTGCCCTTTCAGGCCCAACAGAGTGGCCCGCGCGCGATTGACGCGCCGATCGAGACAGCCTTTACCAAGCTTGCCGACGGCTTCGATTTTCCCGTCGGTAAGCCGGATGCGCAGGGTTATTACAAGGCGCGAGGATTTCGAGCCCACGGGCATTTAGGGGAAGATTGGGATGGGATTCGCGGGGGCGACAGCGATTTACGGGATCCGATCTACAGCATTGGCAATGGAATCGTGGTGTTTGCCCGCGATTGTCACATGGGCTGGGGAAACGTGATCATCGTGCGGCATGTGTATCGCGAACATGGCCAGCTGAAGAATATTGACGCGCTTTACGGGCACCTGGACCGGATCCTGGTGCGTCGCGGCCAAAGAGTGGCCCGGGGCGAGCAGATCGGCACCATGGGCACGGCCCACGGCTTGTATGACGCGCATTTGCATCTCGAGATCCGCAAAAACATCGAAATCGGGATGAGCAGGGCCGCTTTTGCCCGGGATTACAGCAACTATTATGATCCAAGCCAGTTCATCGCTTCCCACCGTCATTTGCAGGCACGCGGCAGCTATCGGGTAGCGATGAATACTTTCATCCGGGACTCAAAGATCAATTTCGCTGCCTCCCGGAATTATTCGCGGTCGCATTACCGGGGCGGGAGCCGCGAATCAGCCGCTGCCCTGAAACGGGCAATGGCGGCGAAGAACAGCGACGTGGTTAGGCGGTAGCGGGTGGGCATGGCAAAGGAAAACCGGCTGGAAGCGTTCGCGGCCTCCGCTGGAAATCGTTAGAAGCCATGTGATGGCTTCTAAGCCGCAGTTTAGGCCGAACCAATTTCGCGGCCTAACCGCTCAAATCTCCCGGCAGTAATTTTTCGCCCGCTACTCCTTCACGCCCTTCCGAATAGGAACACAATCAGAAGGATCAGGAGAATCAGGCCAACGCCGCCGCTGGGATAGTAGCCCCAGCCGCCGCTATAAGGCCAGGCCGGAAGCAGCGCCAGCAGCAGCAGAATCAGGATGATAAGCCAAAGTATTCGCATCAAGTTCTGCTACGAATCTGGTCCCCGCCTTGGATGTCAGGAAGATGCATTGGGGGAAGCCGGCCAAGGATGGAACCCGGCTGATCGACCGGAAAAGAGAGCTGATCCCCGGGGCGGCTGGACCGGCAGAGCGCCTGCTCTGCGGGGGAGAGCCGGACCTTCTCCGGCTCGAAAATCCTTGCGGCCAGCCTTCCCCCTCATATCGTTCATCGGCAAGTCCCGATCGCGTCTTGCCCGATGCATCGGGAAAATTTTTTTGCCCAGCTTCTAATTCAAATGGCAAACACAATTCTAATCGGCGCCCAGTGGGGCGACGAAGGCAAGGGAAAGATCATTGATGTGCTCACGGCAAAGGCGGACGTGGTAGTGCGCAGCCAGGGGGGCAACAATGCCGGACATACCGTGATGCACAACGGCCGGACCTATGTCTTGCATCTGATTCCCTCCGGCATTTTGCGCCGGGGAAAGGTTTGCGTGATTGGCAACGGGGTCGTCATCGACCCGGTGGCCCTGGTGGCCGAAATTGAAGGCCTTCGCAAGCTCGGAATCAAGATCGAGAAGAACCTGCTGATCAGCGATTGCGCGCATCTGGTCCTTCCCTATCACCGGGCCTTGGACGAGCAACGCGAGTTGCGCAAGGGACGAGCCCGCATCGGCACCACCAAACGCGGCATCGGGCCTGCCTACGGCGATAAAGCCGCTCGCACCGGGTTGCGCATTTCGGATTTGATGCAGCCAACCCTGTTTTCCAAAAAAGTGCATGCGAAAATTCGCGAGAACAACAGCATTCTCCAGGCGCTCGGGGCCAGCCCGATCAATTACGCCCAGGTCAATCGCGATTATCTGCTGGCGGGGGCCAAGCTCCGCCCGTTTGTGGGAAATACGGTGGTATATCTGCATCGAGCGTTGCGGAGTGGAAAAGAAATCCTGTTCGAAGGAGCCCAGGGCACGTTTCTCGACATCGACCACGGCACCTATCCCTATGTAACATCATCCAACACGACCGCCGGCGGCGCCTGCACCGGCTCGGGTGTGCCCCCGCATCGGATGGACCGGGTCGTTGGTGTAATGAAGGCGTATACGACGCGGGTGGGGGAGGGCGCGTTGCCGACTGAAGACCGGGGTTTGGCCAAGATGTTGCACGACTTGGGCCGCGAATTTGGGGCGACAACCGGGCGCGCCCGGCGCTGCGGCTGGTTCGACGCCGTAGCCACTAACTACGCCAGCATGATCAACGGAATCGATGAGCTGGCGATTACGAATCTTGATGGATTGGATCATGTCGATCCGATCCGCATTTGTGTCGGCTACCGTCTCAACGGCAAACGCCTTCGGGTCCCGCCTTCGGACGCGATGCAGTTGGACAATTGCGAACCGGTTTACGAGCAGCTGCCGGGATGGAAGCAGTCGACTGCGTCGGCCAGAAAGCTTTCTCAACTGCCCGTAAAAGCCCGAAGATATGCCGCGAGAATTTCGGAACTGACCGGCGGGCGATTGGCGATGATCAGCGTCGGCCCGGCGCGGGGTCAGACGATTTTTCTCTAGCTTCGACGATGCCTTCCTCCAGCCGACCCGTTCCGCGCCATATCGCGATCATCATGGATGGAAACGGCCGGTGGGCCAGAAACCGGGGCCTGTCCCGGATCAAAGGTCACGAGGAAGGCGCCAAAGCGGTCCGCGAATGCGTGGAAGGCTGCGGCGAGCTGAAGGTGGAATACCTCACTCTCTATGCGTTTTCCGCTGAAAACTGGCAGCGGCCCAAGGGGGAAGTATTCGCTCTGATGCGTCTGCTGGAGAAATTTCTCAAGGAAAAAACCCCGGAATTGGTCGAGAAAAACGTAAAACTGCAGGCGATTGGGCGCCTAACGGATCTCCCCGGGAATTGCCAGCAGCAGCTGCACAAGACAATTGAAGCGACTTCCGGCAATGACGGTCTCACCCTGGTCCTGGCCCTGAGTTACGGCGGCCGGCTCGAAATAATCGACGGAATCAAAAGCCTTCTGCGGGAGGTGGAGCTCGGACACATCGACAAAGGCATGATCGACGTCGAGATGTTCAGCAAACATCTTTACACCCGCTACTATCCCGATCCGGATTTGCTTATTCGCACCTCGGGCGAGATGCGTTTGTCCAACTTTCTGCTGTGGCAAACTTCCTATACCGAGATGTACGTCACGCCGAAGCTCTGGCCGGATTTCACCAGGAAAGATCTCTTTGCCGCGGTCGAAGAGTTCGGCCGCCGGCAGCGGCGCTACGGAGCGGTGCAATAACCGGAGGCCGTGGGAGCAGTCGCGCGGGACTCGCTGTCATCCCTCACTTTGTTCGGGATGACGGGCGGGATTGGCGGCCCTGCGGGCCCCGATCAGTGGAACAAGTGCCTAAAGAAAGGCTTCCGCCACTGAATCGGCCACCGCTTTGCCCCGGCGGGTAAGCACGAAATTTCCGTTCGACCGGCGCAGCAAGCCGCGTTGAATGAGCTGCTCGGCCGCGACAAGCCGGCCTGTCACCGCCTCAATCGGAAGCCCGTCCTCTGTTCGCAGGGAGAGTGCGATTCGCTCCATTTGTTTTGCTTCAGTTGTTAGACTTTCACGGGATGCGATCGGAGATTCGCCCCTCAGCACCCGATCGGCGTATCCGCGGTAATCGGAAATATTCTGCCAACGTTGCATTCCCACCGTGGAAAACGCGCTGGGACCGATCCCAACGTAATCTTCACCCGACCAATAGCCGCGGTTGTGGACCGAGGAGAAGCCTTCCCGGGCATAATTGGAGATCTCGTAATGCGTGTAGCCCGCATCTTCCAAGACAGAGATGGTCATCTCGAAAAAATCCGCCTCCGCTTCCGCATCGGAGGATAGTTCGCCTCGTGAATGACGCAGGAAAAATTCGGTGTCTTCTTCGTAAGTCAGGCAATAGGCCGAGATATGTTCGGGGCCGAGGGCAATGCTTTTTTGGAGGGTCGCACCCCATTGCTCGATCGTTTGGGTGGGCAGACCGAACATGAGGTCGATGTTGATATTGGAGAACCCGGCCGCGCGCAGGATCCGGAACGATTCCTCGGCCTGGGCGGCGCTGTGCTCGCGCCCCAGAATTGCGAGCAGATTGTTGTCCCAGGATTGTATTCCCAGGCTGATCCGGTTCACTCCCAGTTTTTTCAGGGTTTTCGCTTTGGGCAGAGAGACGCTGCCCGGATTGGCTTCCATTGTCCATTCCGCCAGCTCCGACAGGTCGAGAGTCCGTCGGATTCCATCCAGAAGCAGCTCGAGCTGGCTGGTCGTTAGGGCGGTCGGGGTTCCACCTCCGAAAAAGATTGTTGACGGAATCAACTCGCGCCCCGGCGCCCCGGCCTTGCTCGCCTCCAGTTCGCGCAAGATGGCTTCGCAAAAACGATCGGTTTGAGAACGGTCGAGCCGTTCTTTATAAAATGCGCAATAGGGACAAATCCGCGCGCAAAACGGAATGTGAACATAAACGTGCCGAAGAGGGTCTGAAACAGTATCACCGAAGCCCTCGCCGGAAGCAGACAGTTGAGGTTTTACAGGCGAAATCATGTATTATTGGCGTTTCCCAGAAACGCTCCACATCCTTTGTTGATTCGAAACCTAGCCATTCTCTTGTTTTGTGCCACCGCCTCGGCCTGGGCCCAGGGGCCTCCGCCGGCCCCGACTCCATCAGTGGTGTTCGTTGCCCATGATCCGGACGCGATTACCGATTACCACGTCAACGCCCGGGCCGTGCGCACCATGGTCGATCGCCTGGTCATGGCCGTAACCGGCCAGCCGGATGTCGCAAAAGCGTGGGCGTCCCTGGTGGCGCCGGAGGACAAAGTGGGAATCAAGATTTCGGCGGCGGGAGGCGAGCTTTTCACAACTCACAAGGAAGTGGTCAACGCTATCGTGGACGGCCTGGTCGCTGCCGGTCATGCCCGGAGCAAGATCATCGTCTGGGATAAGTCGCTCGGGGGCCTGAAAGAGGCCGGTTACGTTCCTGGCGCTGAGGGATATCAGCTGAAGGCGATCACACCGCGCACCGGCTACGATCCGAAAGCCGTTTTCAGCGCGCCTCTTATGGGCAAACTTGTTTGGGGCGATCTCGAATATAAACCGGATCCGGGAAAGACTGTGCCGCTTTCCGACACGGAGAACACCAGTAACGTTAGCCATTTTTCCCGGATCCTTTCCAGCGAGGTCACTAAAATCATCAATGTGCCGGTGATGAGCAATACCGAGCTCAACGGGATCGCAGGCTGTCTCTACAATGTAACCATACCGAACATCGATAATTGGCGCCGCTTCGCCCAGGGTCTTGGGTTCGGTGCCGGCAGCATCGCGGAGATATATGCCGATCCAAAAGTTGGAAAAAAAGTCGTGCTCAATCTGATGGATGGGTTGTTAGCCCAATACGCCGGCGGACCGGAATCGCAGCCCAATTATTCCCTCCATTTCGCCACTCTCTACGCAAGCAAAGATCCCGTGGCCATCGATGCCATCGCGTTGAAGCATCTCGAGCAATGGCGGGCGCGCTCCAGTCTGCCGCCGATGGGTAACACCGCCATCTATGTCAAGCTGGCCGGGCAAATGGGTTTGGGAAACGCCGCGCCCGACCGGATTGAGATCAAAAATGTCGGGCACGGGCCGGTCGAATAACTTCGAATGAACCGCCGGTATCGTCCTTCGGCGGGAACACTTCTCGGGCCGGTCCTTCGGTCGGTTTCGCGCTCGTTTTATCTCTCTGTCCGTTTACTCCCAGGCCAGTTGCGAGAACCGGTGGGTCTCGCCTACTTGCTGGCCCGCGCCACCGATACAGTTGCCGATACCACTGAGGTCCCGCCCGGGTTGCGACACAAAACGCTGCTTGCGCTCGCTTCTGCGATTCAAAGCGGTGCTCCCGGGACGATTCTCTCCGATCTCCAGCAATCGTTTGCCCCGCTCCAGACGGACCAGGCCGAGCGCAGGTTGATCGGGGTATTGTCCCAATGTTTCGCCTGTCTCGATCGAATCGACCCGGTCGATCGCCGGCATATCCGGGTCGTGCTTGATAAAATCACCAGGGCGCAAATGAAAGATGTCGAGTGGTTCGGCGAACACGGAGAGTTAAATGCGTTGCCCACGGTTGCCGACCTGGACCAGTACACCTATCTCATTGCCGGGTCGGTCGGCGAATTCTGGACGGAAATCTGTTTGCATCATCTCCGCCGTTTTGCGGACCGGCCGGCCGAAGAAATGCAAAGTCTAGGCCGCGAATACGGAAAAGGTTTGCAGCTGATCAATATTCTCCGCGATGCCGGTTCGGATTTGCGAAACGGCCGTTGCTATTTGCCGGAAGAAGAGCTGAAAGCCGAGGGGATCGTGCCTGGCAAACTACTGGTTGAAGCTGCCCGGCTCCATCCAATCCTGAACCGGTGGCGCCAAAAAGCCGAGAACGGGATCGCAGCAGGCATGGAATACGTTCTCGCTATCCGGCCCGCCCGGGTTCGGGTCGCCACCGCATTGCCCGCGCTGATTGGCGCGCGAACTCTCGCTCTTTTGCGGCAGGCCGGTCCGAAAGTGCTCGAGCAAAGAATTAAAGTTCCGCGGAAGGAAGTGTACTCAATTATTGCCTCGAGCATGATTGCCCTGGGCGCGCGAAAGCAGCTGGATGCAATGTTTAGGAAATTATCGAGATAGCGACGTCTCTCCCGAGGTACCGAATGGGGCCTCGATTGGTTGCCGAAGGGTATTGATCGCTCGATCGGAACGCGCGGAGATGCGTTATCTGCCCCATTGACGGCGCCGGGCAAATCTTGAATGAATTACTTTCTTCATGAACCTCGCCTTTGTCATTCTGGCCGCGTTTGAGATTGGTTTTTTCTCCGGTCTTCGCGCTTTCAGTCCGTTAGCCTTGGTCAGTTGGCTTGCGGTCTGGGGCTGGATTCCGCTGGCGGGTTCTCGATTTTGGTTTGTGGGGACAACGCCCTCCGCCGCTCTTCTGTCGATCCTGGCGCTGGGAGAGCTGATTGCTGACAAGTTACCCAAAATGCCGCCTCGGACGCAACCCGGCCTGCTTGCGGCCCGCGTGATAACCGGGGCTTTATCCGCTGCCGGTCTCTGTTTTAGCGCCGGTCGCTCCTGGTGGTTCGGCATCTTCTTTGGTTCGCTGGGTGGCGCTGATCGGCGCGTTTGCCGGCTATCATGGCCGCCGTTTTCTGGGGCAGCGGCTAAAGGTCCCCGATGTTTTGGTGGCTCTGGTTGAAGATTTCATCACCATTGCCGGAGCGATATTTCTTCTCCGAAGTTTTTTTAGCACCCCGGTGTAGAAACCGATCGAACTGGAGAGCATCGGCCCCGCCGGCCCCCGGATGATGATGGGAAGCGGCGAGACTGCCGCTTCTACGTTACGGTGGAGCGATAAACCAGGGTGGCGGCCACGATGTCCTCCACCGCCATGCCTAACGATTTGAAAATAGTGGTTTCATTTCGGCGCGGATCGATTTTGCCCGCCAGCGCCAGGCCGAGCTCGGCGTAAATTCGCGCGCCCGACAGAATGATATCGCCCGACTCTTTCACTGCTGCTTCGGCGGAATCGACGAACACCAGGTTTTGCATGGCTTTATCGTCCAACTCCCGCCAGTCGGGCCGGCAGGCGCCTACAGCGTTTACATGACAGCCACGCTTCAGCCAATCGCCGCACAGCACAGGGGTCCTGGAACTGGTGACCGTGACTACGACATCGGCGTTTCGCACCGCCTCTTCCGCCGGCATCGCTTTACCGCCGATCTCTTTGGCGAATCGTTTCGCATGATCGGCGGTGTGACTCCAGACCCGAATCTGGTCAAATTGCCTGACAACCCGGAGCGCTTCAACGTGACTGCGTGCCTGCACGCCGCTGCCGAGGATGGCCAGGACCCGCGCAGCCGGCGAGGCCAGAAGGTTCGTGGCAACAGCCGAGACCGCGGCTGTCCGCATTTCGGTAATCAACCTGCCGTCCATAACGGCGAGCGGGGCGCCCGTTTCCCGGTCAACCAGAAAGATCGTCGCCATGTGCGTCGGAATGCCCCGCTCCGTGTTCGTCGGATAAAATGTTACGATTTTGATGCCAAGTCCTTCGGCCAGGGCGGGCATCAACCCAAAGAACCCGCCGGGCGGATCGACAGTAATAACGGATCGCACCGGCTGAACGACTTTACCGGCCGAGAAATCGATCAGCGCCTGTTCCATCGCCGGAATTAACTCCTCGATCCGGAGGCGCCGGCGGACCTGTTCTTCGTCGAGAAAAAGCGCTTTGGTGCTGCTCATTGAGTCGTTGGCCGTTGCAGTTTAAACGTTGAACGTTGAACGCTAAAAATATGAAACCTTCCGGATACCGGTTGTACCCATCTTCATCCCCGGCAGGCGCGGCGAGCCGTCCCGCTCAATATCGGGCGCATTTGTCGCCGAATGAGAAGGAAAGCAAGCGGCCTCTCCAGTTCCAAAGCTGGAGAGGCCGAGCGAATGAGAATGCCGATATCTCTATTTCAGCGTGATCTCCCGCATCGTCTTGCTCCCGAGGATTTCCCGTATCTCCGCCCGTTTGACCGATCCCTGGCGCATCTGGGTCTCGCTCCCGATTAATTTCCGCTCAATCGGATCTGTTTTTGCGCGCAAATCATCGAGCGCGGCCATGTTTTTGTACTCGACCATGAGCAATATGTCGTAATCCTCCTGGTTGGCCGCATCTCCCAGAAGAATTTTGTAATCCATGATGACGCCCTCTTTTTTCATTTCTTCGCTGGTGGATTTGTAGGCGCCGGCCAGGTTTTTCAGATAATCATCGCCCATTCCGGCTTTGGTCCGGACCATGGTGATCTCCCATACCGGTCCCTCGGCATAGGGCGCCGTGCTCCCGCCCCCGCTCATGGTGGTCGTGGCCGGAGTGCTTCTGCTGGTTTGGGCGGAACAGATCCCGGTTAGGCCAGTTGAGATGACTGCAATGACAATGACATTTAATTTATTCATGTGATTAAGTTTCCTTTTGTTAGGTTGATATTTCTGTTTAACCCCTCGAATCGGCGGTGCAACGCCGCAAGCGCCGTATCCGACCCTCTCTTTTGCTTGAGAGTGACAAATTGGGCGGTCAGCATCAAATAGGCGAGAAAAATTTCGATGCCGGCTCGATGGCGTTTGACCGGGAATGTAGGATTGTCTCTGAGAAGCCGATGTTTTCCGCTGTTGATGGTCCGTCAGAGATCTTATGAAAGAATCGCACTCGCTTGACCTTGCCGCGATTCGCGCCGCCCACGAGCGGATCCGGCCATATGTTCATCAGACAACTGTTCTGACCAGCAGCCGCCTGGATGCCGGCATCGGCGCTTCCCTGTTCTTCAAGTGTGAGAATTTTCAAAAGACAGGCAGCTTCAAGGCGCGCGGCGCGACCAATGCGGTTTTCTTTTTGGACGATGCTGCGGCAAATCGGGGAGTGGCGACCCATTCATCCGGGAACCATGGAGCGGCGGTGGCGCGGGCGGCAAAGCTTCGGGGCGCGCCGGCCTACATCGTTATGCCGTCGAACTCGTCCCGGGTGAAGATGCGCGCGGTCGAAGGTTATGGCGGTCGTGTCATCCTGTGCGAACCCACCCAGGCCGCGCGGGAAGCAACCTGCGCGGATGTCGTTGCCAAAACCGGAGCGACTCTAATTCACCCGTTTGAAAACCAACAGGTAATGGCCGGGCAGGGGACGGCAGCAGTGGAATTGCTGGAGAAGGTTGCCGATCTCGATCTGGTGCTTTGTCCGGTCGGCGGCGGCGGGTTGCTCTCAGGAACAGCGGTTGCCGCCCGGACCATGCGGCCCGAAATAAAAGTGATCGGAGTTGAACCGGCCAACGCCGATGATGCCGCTCGATCATTCCGGAGCGGAAAATTGATGCGGGTCGATAAACCAAACACGATCGCGGACGGATTGCGCACGAACATCGGGGCAACCAATTTCGCGATCGCCCGGGATTACGTGTCTGAAATTGTGACCGTTGCCGAAGAGACAATTGTCAGCGCGATGCGGGCAATTTGGGAGACGATGAAGATTGTCATCGAACCATCAGCCGCCGTCCCGTATGCGGCTATTTTGGAAAACAAGATCAAGCTTCAGGGAAAACGGGTCGGCATCATTGTGACGGGTGGCAACATCGATCTCGACGCCTTGCCCTGGGAGTGAGGCGGCTGGACTCGCGCTTTCAGCGCTATTATTCTCCCCTGCGAGGGTTCCTGGGGCGTTGGCCAGGCCAGAACGGCTTAACTAATGCCGCGCCCGATACAACCGCCGGAAGCGTTAACGTAGCGCGAGCGTCCTCGCTAGCGAGTCGTTAATGGGCAAGCCGGAGGCTCGCGCTATATTTTGTGACCCGGTTTTTTGAATCGACTTTAACCTGCCGATAACCGATTTGTATGGGAATGAGCTCGAGCCTGAAATCGATACGATTCATTTTTGTCGCAGTAATCTCGTTAGGGATAACCGTGCTTAACGGCCAGTCTGCTGCAAAAATGAAAGCGATCGTGGTCCATCAGGCCGGCGGCCCCGAGGTATTGAAATATGAAGATGCGCCCCGGCCCGAGCCGAAAGAGAATGAAATTCTCGTCCGGGTCATGGCTGCGGGAGTCAACCCGGTGGACGCTTACATTCGAGCCGGTCGTTATGGTCCGGGCCGGTATCCCTATATTCCGGGAAAGGATATAGCCGGGGTGGTGGAGAAAGCGGGGTCAAAGATCACCAGGTTCAAGCCGGGCGACGCCGTCTACGCATTTCTCAGCTCGAAGGAACAAGGTGGATACGCCCAGTTCGCGACCGCGGAAGAAAACGAGGCAGCGCTCAAGCCGAAATCCATTTCCTTTGAAGAAGCGGCGGCGGTGCCGTTGGCGGCGACCACAGCCTGGCAGGCGCTCGATGCCTCAAATCTGGAAAAGGGCCAGACCATTCTCATTCACGGCGGTTCGGGCGGCGTCGGTCATTTCGCGGTTCAGATCGCCAAAGCGCGGGGAGCCAAGGTCATCGCCACGGCTTCCACGGCCAATCAGGACCTGTTGAAACAGCTGGGGGTGGACGAAGCAATCGACTACACCAAAACCAAATTTGAAGACGTGGTGAAAAATGTGGACGTGGTCTTGAATTGCGTACGGGGCGACACCCTGGCCCGCTCCTACGGTGTCGTAAAAAAAGGCGGCATTATTGTCTCCATCACAGGTCCGCCCGATCCGGCCGAGCTGGAGAAACACGGGATCCGCGGCACCGGGGTCATGACCCATCCGGATGCGTCGGTTCTGGAGCAACTGGCGAAGTTGATTGACGCCGGAAAAATTCGACCGGTGATGTCGAAGGTGTTTCCCTTGGCGGAGGCGAGCAAGGCCCATGAGCAGATCGAGACCCGGCACACCCGGGGCAAAATTGTCCTGAAAGTGCCAGGAGCAACGGAGAGCGAAAAATAGAGGCAGACCGTCCGCTTGAGCGTGACATTCTGATCGTCATTAGCTAAAGGTTCGTTTCGGATCGAGGCCTCTATGCCGGATCGGGATGAACTGAAGGCGGCGATTGCCGGGCTTGAAGCGCAACGCGCTTTGCTCGGAGATTCGGTGATCGAGCCGGCCCTGACTGCTCTCCGTAAGCAACTGGCCGAACTGGACGCCCGGCCGGTCGAATCAGCTCCGGCGGAGGAGCGGAAGATCGTAACGATTCTCTTCGTTGACGTGTCGGGCTTCACCGCCCTGGCTGAAACTCTGGATCCGGAGGAAGTCCGAGAATTGGTGAACGCCTGTTTCGAATGTTTGGTCCCGGTCGTGCAAAAGTACGGCGGCACGATCGACAAGTTTATCGGCGACGAAGTGATGGCGCTGTTTGGGGCGCCGATTGCCCATGAAAACGATCCGGAGCGGGCGTTGCGGACTGCCTTGGAAATGATGGAGGCGATCGTCTCTTTTAACCGGGAACACAGGACGAAGCTCGGTCTGCATATTGGCGTGAATACCGGGCCGGTCGTGACCGGAGCGATCGGCTCGCAGGATCGCCGCGATTATTCGGTCATGGGGGATGCCGTTAACCTGGCGGCGCGTCTCGAAGATGCGTCGGCAGACGGTGAAATCTACGTTGGCCCGGGCACTTATCGCCGGACGACGGCGTTGTTTGATTTTCAAGCGCTGCCGCCGCTGAAGCTGAAAGGCAAATCCAAGCCCGTTGAAATTTATCGGTTGCTTGGATTAAAAGCGGTCCCGAGGGCTGGGCGCGGTATCGAGGGTCTGCGGGCGGAACTGATTGGACGCAGCCGGGAAATGGAAGAGATGCAGGCGGCGTTTCAAGACCTGCGCAAGGGGAAGGGCAGGGTTGTGACCATTGTTGGTGAAGCCGGCCTCGGAAAGAGTCGCCTGATCGCCGAAGCCTTAAGCTCCTTCGCCTTGGACCTGCCCTGGGCGGAAGGGAGCGCCCTTTCTCACACCGCGGGAGTGAGCTACTGGATGGCGCGTGATCTTTTGCGCAATCTTGTCGGAGTCCGCCGTGAAACGGATCTCGCTCGATCCAACGCGCTTTTGCGCGGCAGCGTTGAAAGCGTCCTCTCGACCAAAGCGGCCGATGTTTATCCTTATTTGGCCCGCCTGCTTGACTTTCCGTTGTCGGGAGAAGCCGAGGAGCGGCTGAAGTTCCTGACCAGCGAAGCCTTGCAGGGAAGGATCCTCCAGGCCTTTCGGGATTACGTGGCCGCACACGCGCAAAAGAAGGCGTTGATTCTGCACTGGGAGGATTTGCACTGGTGCGATCCTTCTTCGCTCCGCATTTTGGAGACGCTGTTGCCCCTGGTTAAAGAAGTGCCTTTGCTTCTTCTGGTCGCTTATCGGCGGGATGACGAGTCTGTCGACCAATTGCAAAAGCAGGTCCAGCGCGTCGCTCCCTCGCATTGTCGAACGATCGAACTGTCGCCGCTCACCCGGGAAGAGAGTCGCGTTTTGATCCAACGTTTGTTGAAAATTGAGAATCTCCCCGAAAAAATGCGCGAATTGATTCTCGACCGGGCGGAGGGAAATCCGTTCTTCGTGGAGGAATTGCTCCGATCGTTGACCGAGGCTGGAATGATTACGATCGAGCGGGATCGTTTTGTGGCATCGGCCGATATCGACAAGGTGAACGTCCCGGAAACGGTCCAGGGGGTGTTGACGGCCCGCGTCGATCGGCTGAGCTCCGAAAATAAATGGACATTGCAGAACGCCGCGGTCCTGGGCCGGGTCTTTCAGAAAAAACTGCTGGCTCGGCTCTTTGATGAAAAGGAATCCGGATCGGAGCAACTTGGGATTTCGCTCGCGGAATTACAACGGCGTGAATTCATCGAATTGCGGCTGTTGAGCAGCCCTGAGGAGCCCGAATACATTTTCAAGCACGCTATTACTCAGGAAGTGGTTTACAACAGCCTGCTCCGGGCGAACCGAAAACAACTGCATAAGCGCGCCGGCGTCGCTCTGGAATCGCTTTTCCCTCTTCGGCTGGACGATTTTTCGGCGACTTTGGGATACCATTTTCAAAAAGCGGAAGCTCACGAGCGGGCGCTTCACTATTTGGAACTCGCCGCCCAGCGCGCCCAGTTGGGCTTCGCCAACCTGGAGGCGATCGATTTATATCGGTCCGCTATCGCGGAAGTGGCGACCCTGATCGAGGAAAGGAAAGGGCGAGACGAGGCATTTTCCGCCGTTGCCGGACGCCTTTATCAGGAACTGGGCGACCTGCTGGAGCGGATTGGCCGGCATGATGCGGCCAGGGACGCGTACGATTCCGCGTTCTCATTTTTGGCGGAAAGAGATTGCGTGGGAGCTGCACGTTTGCGGCGTAAAGTAGGATTTACCTACAGCATGCAGCGGATCTACCCGAAGGCGACCGAGGCCTTCGATCGAGCGGAGACAGAACTCGGTCAGAGCCCGGAGGAAGGAGAACCGGAGTCCTGGTGGAAGGAAAAGTTAGAGGTGACCCTGGAGCGGATGCATCTTTTGTATTGGCAGGGCATGGCCGACCAGATTGATGACATGGCCCGGGAGAAGCGCGCCATGGTCGAGGAGAAAGGAACGCCTGCCCAACACGCTACATTTTTCACGCGTCTGGCTATTGCCGAGCTTTCCCGTGCTCGTTATGCGCCCTCGGAGAAGGCGCTTGCCTTCGCTGACCTGGCGGTCAAAGCCGCCCGCGGTTTGCCCGAGCTGGAAAAACGGGTTCACCCCGAATTTGTGCTCGGGTTTACCCATCTCTGGTGCGGTAATTTGCCGGAGGCGGCCGCGCAGTTGCAGAAAGCTCAGCATCTTTGCGAAAAGACCGGCGACTTAGTGAACGAGGCGCGGTGTTTGTCTTATCTGGCGGTGAGCCACCGGCGGCTTCATGATGCCAGCGAGACGCGACGGACTGCCGCGCTTACCCTGAAGCTCTCCTTGGAGCTCGACATGCCTGAGTACGTTGCGATGGCAAAAGCGAATCTCGCCTGGTTAGCCTGGAGTGAAGGCCATGCCGGAGACGCGCGAAAACTGGGACTCGAAGCTCTCGAGGGTTGGCATGGAATGCCCGATCCTTATGGGTTCGACTGGATGGCGTTATTGCCCCTCACCGCGATCGCCCTGGCCGAGGATCAAATCGAGGAGGCCGTCAAACATGTCCGTGGGCTATTTGGAGAAAATCAGCACCCATTGCCACCAGGGTTGATCAATGCCGCAAACCAGGTGATCGAGGCCCGGGAGAAGAACCAGAGGGAACGCGTTACTGAAAAAGTCGGCCAACTGGTCCGGGTCGCCAGGGAAATTGGCTATATCTGAAGCAGCAAATCGGAACCGGGGGCAATCGATCGACCGAAGCTGTTAGGC
Source organism: uncultured Verrucomicrobiae bacterium (assembly GCA_963728975.1). Classification (GTDB taxonomy): domain Bacteria; phylum Verrucomicrobiota; class Verrucomicrobiia; order Chthoniobacterales; family UBA10450; genus DATFCK01. The sequence continues at coordinate 249,065 of CAVSMF010000003.1, read as the reverse complement.
GAGGCGCCGCCGGACTTTGCCGTTTGTCGGCTTGGCCTGGACAGGAAGAAATCCAGCGCGCGCAAATCGTTTCGAGCCGGTTGGCGGTTCGGTCTCGTCGACCCGCACACTGACACAAACATCGCTTGGGGCGTATCCGGCAAATTTCGATTTCCACTCGGCTCGCGCGGTTTCGACCAGCTGCCGATAGCTGTCGTCGATGGCGCTTTGCAATCTCTTGATGGCTGCGGCCGACCTCGCTTTCCTTACGGTTTCTCTCCGACCATGCCGGTCATTCACATTTTCTCTAAGAGCACAAATTACGCCGAGACAAGTAACTGGGAGGAGGGACGCGGCTCCGGGACGTCCCGGGGTGGCCGATTCCGGAGAGGCATCCCGGCTCGGACAACGCCGCCGGGGGGCCGCGACTACTTCGCCTAATCGTGAAACTGATGCGGCGCACGGGACAGGTTTCCAACGTGCGTGCGGGCACCGGCGAAAACGACGAAGCCCCGCAATTTCTTCATGTTGCGCTTGCTCACAAAAATCCCGCCGTCCCGCAGGATCGAACTGCCGCCGGTATGTTGAACAATTTTTCCCGGTGCCTGGTAATAGTATCCGTGGTCGTCCACCGCGTAGAACGAATAAAGTCCGCGTGGAAAATGGAGAGTGGCGATCTGTGTTTCTCTGTCCAGCTCGACATAACGGGGTGCATTACCTGGTGGACCTTCGGCCGGAACGTGAAAGTGAGGATTGGCACAGGACCAAAGAAGAACGGGAGAAAGGAGAACACAGAAAGCAGAAAAGCCGCGCAATCGGAGCATGCTATTGTCTCATTTCCAAATCCTACTTCCGGTTTTCTTCCGCCGCCTTTTGCAGGGAGGCTGGATCGTCCAGGAGAATCCATTCAATAATCGAAACTGGCAGGCTGCCGTTCGCGATCAAATCGTCATGGAATTTTCCGATCCGAAAGTTCTCTCCCTGTTTGTCCTTGTAGCGGCCGAGAACATTCATGATCTGCCATTTTCCAATAATGTAGCTGATCTTTTGGGTTGGATCGGACGCCGCGCCGGCCGCTTCGCCTTCGGCTGCTTCCCGGTCGAGTCCGCCGGCGTCCATGAAATATTTCACCGCCTGTTCGAAGTTCCATTTTCCGGTATGGAGGTTTACGTCCACCCCAATTCGGGCCGAGCGATAACGCGCCAGGCGCAGGACCTGCCCGTGAGCGGCGGAGTTGTCCGGATAAAGTCCGGTCCGCATCAGCATTTCTTCGCCATACAAGGCCCAGCCTTCAACGAAAACGTTATCGCCATGCTGGCGGCGAATCTCATCTTTCAGATGATTCGCGATTGAGAGCTGCAAAAAATGGCCGGGAATTCCTTCATGACCGAGAATCGGCCGCGGATCTTCAATCGCCGCGCGAATGTAAAAGTTCTTCGATTTTGGATTGTAAGTCGGAATGAAATAAAAGCCGGTCGGATCTTTATCATAAACACCGGGCGGATTCATGAAGCCGCCGGGGCTCGTGGGCTTGAACGCGTCCGGCAACTGCCGGATCTGGAACGAACCCAGGTAGTCGGGGAGAGTAACGAGGTTGCGTTTCTTCAGGAATTGGATCATCTCCTGTTCCCGATTTTCATAGGCGGCAAGGAAGGCCGCCTGATTCGCCGGAATGTTCGCGCTCCGCGACGGGTCGGGATCGGCCAGCTTCGGATCCGGTAGAAGTGCTTCCAAGGCGCGGTATCGGGCCAATTCCGTTCGTCCGATCATTTCCACTTCGCCGGCATTCAAAGGGAGAAGCAGGACATGTTTCAGATAGTAATTGTAATTGGCCTCTCCCATCGGTGAGAAAGGGACCATGGTGGCCAGGCTTTTCTCGAGGGCGTTGGCATAATCATGCAACGCGGCCACGGCCGCATCCCGGGCTTTGACCAGGTCGTCGTGTTCGGCCTGCGAAAGACCGACATCAAGGGTCATCAGACTGTCGTTGAAAAGCGAATCGACTGATCGAGCCGACTCAATGGCGAGTTGAGCGTAAAGTTTAACCGGATGGCGCAGGTTGCTCCTGCCCTGTCGGAGCAAGGCGGGCATCTGTTTTAATCGCGCGGTGGCGGCGATCGCCCGCGTTTCGGGTTTGGCGTAGTTTTTTTTCAGAAGCGAAAAAATTCCGTTTACGCATTCCTCCACGTAAACCTGCGGGTTGGTTTGTTCGAATTTCAGGACGCGATTTCCAAAATCGACCTGCTCCAGCTGGCTCTGGAAAAGGATCCAGTCGATGCGTTCGTCTTTCGACCAGTTGCTCGTCTTGATTGCGCGCACTTGATCGAGAAGAGCATGCTCGTGCTCGGCCCGCTTGGTCATGGCCGCCGGCGAATAGTCGGTTAGGCGATCGTCCCAGGTATGGAGCCCGGCGTCGCTGCTCCGGACCGGGTAATGTTGGTTACGCCAGTCGTAATAATCAGCCGCTATTTTGTGAAGAGCGGCGATTTCCGCGGCCATGGTCTTGTTCTTGAACGTTTCCGGACTAAGCGACGGGGTAGATTTCGTGATCAGGGCTTTATTGCTGACATCGGGAGTGCGGGCAGGCGGCTGAGAATGAACCCTGGGCACGAGCGCGCTAAACAACAGGGAACCGACGACGCACTGGATTGTCTTCACTGCGGTGAATTTAACGGGTTTGCGCCGGGGTAAAAGCATCAAATCCCGAACCAAAAACCGATTTCAGATTGTCTTTGCAAACCCATGGCTCCCGATTCCTCGCTTGCGCTTCGGAATGACGGTGCTTTGGGTGCCTGATTATTCGTCCTTCTCTGGAGCCCGCCACAGGATGAGACTCGCCGCGGACGAGCTTGGTGCTTGGGCGTTGGTGCTTGGGGTTTTTTACAATCCGATATCCTCGTTCCAGAGGTCCGGATTTTCGGCGATGAATTTTCTCATCATCGCGACGCATTCAGACAGATCGAGATCGATCACTTCCGTTCCGTGTGCCCGCATGAATTCGGCTGCTCCCGGGAATGTCCGGCTCTCTCCTACAATCACTTTCTTAATTCCGAATTGAACCACTGCGCCGGCGCAAAGATAACAGGGCATCAGTGTCGAATAGAGAACCGTGTCCCGAAAACTGCCGAGCCGTCCCGCCTTGGCCAGGCAATCGATCTCGGCGTGTCTGACCGGGTCGTTTTCCTGCACCCGTTTATTGTGACCAACGGCGATCAGTTCTCCACCCCGGACCAGAGCCGAGCCGATCGGGATACCGCCTTCATCCCGGCTTTTCCGAGCCTGAGCGATTGCCGCCTCCATGAATTTATCGATATTCATTTTTTGATGCCTGACGGTGGAGCGGCCAAAGGAAGAGAATTGCCCGCGAATTACGCGATTGGGGAGGGACGACCTCGTGTCGTCCCACTTATTTTTCCCTCCGGTTTCGAGCCGTTCGGGTGTTTCGCCGGCTCAGGACTGTCCAATCGGTCACTGGGAGAAATGGTCCGCTAAACACGCGAAAGGACGCCAAAAACGGAAAGGCCCGATCTCTAAGATTTAGCTTTGGCGAACTCACATCCTCTTCTCTGCGATCCGAGCTTCTCCGCGTGATCTGCGGTTGTCTCAATCATCGCGGAGTAATGCCCTCGGCCAGATCGACGTGAAACGTTTGTTTCATTTTGAAGGTGCCAAAGCTCAATTCCGCAATGTAATCGCCGGCCGGTAAAAGCCGCTTCGGATCTTCCCCGCCGTATTGAATGCTGACATCCTTGGTCGGGCGCAAATCCCAATTCAACCGGGTCAAGCCCGGCGTGCCCGGCGCTTTCAGGTTCGCCACCGGTTCGCCGGTGGATTTGGTGACCCGGATCTTGATTTCATCGCCGGTAAATTCCTTTACCCAGACGGTGAAAAGCGCGCCTTCCGGCGGATTTTCGCCGCGAAACACGCCTTTCCCATTCATATCGGCAAAACCGGGATCCAGGTAGCGCCCGGTTACCGAACGGACAGTGAAAAGGTGGGCCGCTTTGGCTTCGATTTCCGGGGTCAGTTGGCGAAACGGCACGCTGTCATCGATGATGGCGATGCTGCGGCCGTGCGTGGCAATGACCAGGTCGCTCGTTTGCGGATGAATTTGGATGTCATCAACCCGGACCGCGGGTACATCGCCAATCCGGACCCAATGCGCGCCCTGGTTGAACGAAGCAAATACCCCGAACTGGGTGCCGGCATAGAGTAATTTAGGATTAACCGGATCTTCCCGGACAACTTGGACCGGGTCGTTTGCCGGAAGATCGCCTGTGACCGATTGCCAGGTTTTGCCCAGGTCGCCGGTGCGAAGAATCATCGGCCGATCGTCTCCGGAGTGATAGCCGCTGGTCGCGACATAGGCGACCTTCGGATCGGAATGACCCGGCTCGATCCGCACGATCCATTGCCCGCGGGCGGGCTCGGGCAGGTTATCTGTCAGTTCCGTCCATTTGCCGCCTTCATTCTGGGTCAGCCAAAGGCGGCCGTCATCCGTGCCGGCCCACAACATTCCCGCGGCCTTGGGGGATTCCGCCAATGAGAATACGACCCCGTAATTCTCCGCGCCACTTCCGGTCGCGTTCGTGTGAGCGGGCTCGTTGTGGGTTAAGTCCGGACTGATCACCGAATATTTTTCGGCCCGATCGGTTAGGCGAAAAACGCAATTCCCGCCCAGATAAATCACGCCGGGCTTGTGCTGGCTCATGATCATGGGCGAGTTCCAATGAAAGCGGTAACGCGGCTGGCCTTCCGCCGGTTCCGGCCGCAATCTCCGCAACTCGCCATTGCGCAAATTGATCCGGTGGACTTCGGCCTGCTGGCTCTCGGCGTAAAATGTGTCGTGATCGGCAGGATCGAAGAGAACGTAAAATCCGTCGCCGCCGGCCAGAGCGGTCCAGTCCGCGTTGCGAATTCCCTCTTTGCTTGGGACGCCGCTCGGGCCGACCCAGTTTTCGTTATCCTGCAGTCCCCCGGCGATGCGAAAATACGGCTTGGTATCGTCCAGACTGATCCGGTAAAATTCTCCCGCTGGAAACCGGTTCAGGTGGTCCCAATTTTTTCCGCCGGCAAAACTCTGGTAGGGACCGCCATCGGTGCCGAGGATCAAGCGCTGACAGATCGGGGGTTTCGGCGGCTTGTTTTTATCTTCGGGCTTCGCCGGTTTGGGCGGCGGCGCGCTTCCCGGTTGAATTGCCAATGCATGGCAGTCGGGGTGGACCTTCTCCGAAAGATCTTCCCGAAAATTTTTTCCGCCATCGTCCGAGACGAGTAAGGCAAACTCCAGAAGGTACACTCGCTGGTCGTTAACGGGATCGATCCGGATTTGGCTGAAATAAAACGGGCGCGGATCAATCGCGCTCATCCGTGTCCACTTTTCCCCTTTATCCTCCGATCGGAAAACGCCGCCGCTTTTGCTTCGCAGATCGCTAATCGGGCTGGAGCCTCCCTCATAACTTTGCACCAGGGCCATGACCACCTTGGGATTGTTCGCGCTCACGGCCAGGCCGATCCGGCCGGTTTGGGGCGGCAAACCACCGCCAAGTTTTTTCCAGGTCGCGCCCCCGTTCGTGCTCCTGAATATGCCGCCAACGTCGCGCCCGTTAGTCGCTTCCGGGCCGGAGGCGAAACTCCACGGGGTCCGTTGCCGGGCATAGAGCGCCGCATAAACCGTCTCGGGATTCGACGGATCCAAGGCCACGTCGCCGCAACCGGTTCGGGCATTATCCGGGGCCGGCGCTTGCAGGATAAGTTTCCAGTTCTTGCCCCCATCGGTAGTTTTGAAAAGCCCGCGCTGACCGCCATCGACCCAGAGATTGCCGCCGGCCGCTACATAAGCGACATCCGGTTTGGTCGGATGCACGACGATCCGGCCAATGGTGCGGCTCTCCTTCAGGCCGACGTTCTGCCAGGTCTCGCCGCCATCGGTCGATCGATAGACGCCATTCCCCCAACCGGAAGAATTTCGATCGTTCGCTTCGCCGGTTCCGACCCAGATGACATCCGAATTGGATGGCGCCACCGCCACCGCCCCTATGGAAAGGACCGGTTGTTTATCGAAGACCGGATCGAAGGAGACACCGTTGTCACTCGACTTAAATACACCGCCGTGAGCGAGCCCGATGTAGAAAACGAATGGATTACGCGGATCGATCGCGATATCGGAGACGCGGCCGCTCATAACCGCGGGCCCGATGGAGCGCGCTTTCAGGTTTTTGAACAGGACATCGCTGAGTTGGGGGGAGCCGGCAGAGGGAGTTGGGGCGGGGGTAACCGAGGACGAAAGTGATGGCGTAGCGCTTTGCGGTGAAGCGCCGGTTTCGGGCGAGCCGTGCGGGGAGGGCTTGGGTTGGCTGAGCGGGTCCTCCTGGGCCCAGCAGGAAAGAACGAAAGGGAAGAGAAACAAGGTGGCGAGGGAAAGAGGCCGGAAGCGAAAAATTCTGGTCATATTATATTATAAACGGTTGGGTGAAGTTGATTACTCCTTGGGAGAGCATCGGCGGATAACCTAAATGGAAAGGTCCCTTAGGCACAATGGCAGAGTAAGAATGGCCCCGCGAATCGCGCGAATGGACGCGAATTAAAGAGGGAGAAGGGGGGCGACATCCCGTTTTTTCGCGTTTTTCGCGGGCTGTCCTACGGGACATGGGCGGTGAGGGTTTCGAACCCCCGACCTCCTCGGTGTAAACGAGATGCTCTACCGCTGAGCTAACCGCCCGATGAAAAAGTGATGAGTGAAAGGTGGGCCGCACTTTACATGCGTGTTTGCCCGGAGCAAAGGGGAGCGCGGGCTCGCCCCAGGACGAGTCCGTCCGATTGGCGGACATGTTGCCGGAGGGCCTTCCCTGCAGCAGTGGCCCCACGAAACACACGAAAGGACACGAGAAAGAAAGCGACGGGTTCCTGCCGACTTCGACATCGTGTTTGGCAGATTGGGATCTTTGCCTGTTATGTTCGCGCTGAGAGTTCGCGGAAGAATTCCGCGAACGGCGGGCAACATGCCCGCGGTCCCCGGCGGCTCGCCGCGGAACATCCGTTCAGTTTTTTCGTGTCCTTTGGTGCCGCGCCTGCAACGCTATACGCAGCATTGCGGGCAGGTGTTTCGTGGACCTCTTTTATATTCTCACACCCCGCGGACGCTGGCCCACTAAACCCCGCAGCACTCCGTTAGGCTATCGTTAGCCAAATTCGCGAGCCGATGCTTGACAATTGCATCAAAAAGTCGCTAGCCTGACTCGCCCGGACCCATGGCTAACACCCACCGTAATTGTGAAGACACGAGCATCTTGAGGATTCGCTCACTTTTCCGTCCTCGCTTCCCCCGGACCTCATCGCCCCCCGATTCCGATCCGAGGCATGACGGTTTCCGGTCCGATGGTCGCAAAAGCAATTTCCTTGCAGAGAAACTGAAACGCACGTTGACCGCCGGTGTGATTTTCACGTTGATCTTTTCCTTCTGCCGTGAAGGGGCCGGATCGGGAATATTCACCTACGAGAAGATTCATTTCACAGAAGACGGCTCTTCGACAGGGGCGCCGCTAGTGCCTAATTTCGTGTGGGACTCCTGCTGGTGGGCGCTTGGGAATGACGACAGCGGGAATATTTATGTGGCCATTAGCAACCACCAGAACTACCCAAACGGGAATGTCGCGATCTTCAAATATGATCCTGTCCTCAATAAAGTGACGTTCTTGAATGATCTGAAGTCGGTCTCCGCGGCGGCGGGCAATTGGCTTTCCACCGAGAACCAGCAGAAGGTGCACACCCGTCTGATCAGAGGCTCGGACGGACGGCTCTATTTCGCGACGCACGACAATTCCTGGGGAAACCTGACGGACCACCGGGGAACCCACATTTATGCGATCGAAAACGACACGATTACTGACCTTAGCAAGACGGCGACAAAATATTTGAATAAGGCGATGCAAACCGTCGATGGAAACATCGGCGTTCACGTTGAAAATTATGGAACGATCGGCATGGAAATGACCCGGGGCACGCCAAGGCTCCTATACGGCGTGACCTATGGCGACGGCTACCTCTACCGGCTTAACCTGGAAACGGGCGACATCAATATGATCGCTCAGACGGGCAAAGGATACGCCGACGGCATCATCCGCAATTTCGCGGTGGACAACAGCGGAAACGCCTATGTGCCGATGCGCGGCGCCTCCACGGGCGACATCCAGATCTACAAGTACGACAACGCGGCGGGGACGTGGACCTACACGGGGAAATCGTACGCGGACGATTTTCTCGCCGCCAACGAGTTCGATAAATCAGGATGGGTGATGCACGTCTACACCAAAGCCGGAGATAAGGTTTATTTCATCGCCTATGATGGGAAAGTCTACCGTTTCACGTTTGGGACGGAGGCCCTCGAATACCTGGGGGTTCTTGAAGCGAACCCCAATCCGCGCGTCACTAACCTTATCCTCAGTGACGACGAGACGCATTTGTATGCGTTGGTCTATCGCTACGCCGGAATCAATCAGAACAAGTTTGTCGATTTCAATATTCAGACCGGTCAGGTGACCACGATTGATTCGAACATAGCGACCTATGAGACACGAGACCTCTTTTATGGAGGACTCGCCAAGGACAAGCTCGGCCACGCCTACATGGTGGGTTGGGAATTCGCGAACACATCTATCGAAAACATCGCCTTGTTCAAAATAAACGTTGAAGCCACGCCGACGCTGGCCATTCGCCGGGTGGGGGAGCAAGTTGGACTCGCTTGGAATCTTGGCGTGCTGCAGAATGCGGACGATGTCGCCGGCCCTTGGATCGATATGACGGATGCCTTCCCCCCAACGCTTGTGCCGCTGTTGCCTCCACGGAAATTCTTCCGTTTGAGATACTGACCCGAACCGTCACTGATTTTGGAGTGCTGAACAAGGCCGCGATCCGTCTGGGTGGGCTAACATTCTCTCCTCTGAGTTTTTGTTCTAATCGAAGGCAGTAATTTAATGTGCTTCTCCAGTCCGCGAGAAGTCGTCCCTGCCGTTAAAATTTTCGCTGAGAACAGCGAGAAACATTGATCTTACCAGCAGGTCTGCTGGGCGAAATGCTGCTGAAAACACGATGAAAAAGTGAGAGCCAGGTGCAGAAAATGCCACCATCTTACACGCTCGTCTTCTGCGAGCAACGGGGAGCGCGGGCTCGCCCCAGGACGAGTCCGTCCGATTGGCGGACATGTTGCCGGAAGGCCTTCCCTGCAGCAGTGGCCCACGAAACACACGAAAGGACGCGAAAAACAGGGAATTATTTATTTTTATGCCTTTTCAATTTTGTGTCTCCGGGAGGTCTCGATCTTTGTTGCCATCGCCCCGGGGCGGCGAGAAGTCGGATGAGGCCGGAGCTTACGCTCGCCAAAGTAGAAGCGGCGTCCTAGCCGCTTTGGGGGTTAGGAACGCGACCGGAGATCAAGGCTACGGTTGCGGATGGGAAGCCCGCGCTCCCCTGTCACATTCCCCGGGCGCTGGCCCACTGGACCGCGTAACGCGCCACCTGCCGCGCATTGGAAAGCCGCAGCTTCTCTTTGATATGAGCGCGATGCGTTTCCACCGTCTTGGGACTGAGATGAAGGGCCAGGGCAATCGTTTTTACCTCTTCGCCCTTGCCGATTCGTTCGAGGATTTCCAGCTCGCGATCGGTCAGGGAGTCGGTCGGATTGGTGCCCGGCTCGCGCTTGGAGAGTACCACGTTCGATATTACTTCGCTGGCCATGGAAGGACTCAGGTAGGTCCGGCCCAGCATGATTTCCCGGACCGCTTCCAGGACGCTGCCGAGCGCTTCCTGTTTTGTCACGTAACCGTTGGCCCCGGCCCGGAGCGACCGCACCGCATAGGTTGGTTCGTCATGCATGGAAAGGATCAGCACCGGCAGCCGCGGAAACTCCGCCCGGACAGATTTGGTCAATTCCAGCCCGCTTGGTCCTTTCAAACCGAGATCGATGATCACCAGATCGGGCCTTAATTTCCGTATCAAAGCGATCGCCTCCGGGGCGCCGCCCGCTTCCCCGCAGACGGCGAACGAGTCATCGGAGTTGAGCAGCTGGCCGAGGCCGTGGCGGAAAAGTGGATGATCGTCCACCACGATGATGCGAACTGAGCCGGAGAAATCGTTCTTGGAATTGTTTTCTCCGTCGCCGCCCGACGCGTTAGCCGGCTGCGGTTTGTCGGGCTTTTGCCGAACTTTTTTTCCTTTGAGTTCCGGAGCAATCCTGGTTGTCGATTTCATTTCCGGGGCACGTAGCAGGATACTCGGGTGCCACGCGGTTTTGCGGGTTCTATCTCCAGACGAGCCCCAATCGAGCGCGCTCGGTAATTCATGATATGAAAGCCCATTCCTTTGCCATCGCCGGCCTTTTGGCTAATGCCGATGCCGTCATCTGCCACGCTAAGTTCAATCTGGTCCCGCGAACTGCGCATTCTGACAATGATTTCGCGCGCGCGAGCATGTTTGTTCGCATTAATCACCGCCTCCCGGGCAATCCGGTAAAGATGAGTAGCCACCTCCGGGTTGTCGATCGGCACCTCCTCGGGCATATCGAGCCGGTAGGGAAGAGCCGACTGCCGGTGCAGAAGCGACCGGATCGCGGCGGTGAATCCGGCCGGATCCATCTCCACCGGATGCAAACCGCGAGCGATGGTCCGCGCCTCGGTCACGCCTTCGTTGATCAGTTTCGAAATCGTCTTCAGTTCGTCCGGGCGGACCTGTTTCCGGGCTCGCATGCGAGAGCCGATTTCTCCGGCCATGAAGGCGATGGCGGTCAGATGCTGGCAAAGACTGTCGTGCAAATCCTGGCCGAGCCGGCGCTGCTCACGATCGCTGATTTCGAGAATCTCTCGTTCGAGCTGTTTGCGCAACACGATCTCATTGAGCAACTCCTTGTTGGCGGCCAGTAGCGCGGCGGTGCGCTCGGTTACCCGAAGCTCCAAGTCCGCCTTTGCTTCTTCCACCGCCTGCTGAGCCCGTTTTCGCTCGGTCACGTCGAGAATCACCGATACGGTCGCCTCGATCTTTCCGTCGGCCTTGCGGATAGGGGACGCGCTGACGTTCACCCAGAGGCCGGAGCCGTTTTTGCGAAGGTAGCGTTTCTCCAGCTGATACGGCTCACTTTGGCGGACGATCCGCCGGAAGAGCCGTTTACTTTCGACCAGATCCTCCGGATGAGTCAGATCGAAAATACTTTTGCCAATTAGCTCGGATTCCGCGTAGCCAAGCATCTGGCAGATAGTTGCGTTCGCGTAGCGGATTCGGGCCTTGAGGTCGTTATGCACGATCCCTACTGCCGTTTGACTAACGATCGCCCGATGCAGCTCTTCCGATTCCCGGAGAGCAGCCTCCGCTTTCTTGGCTTCAATCGCCAGGGCCAGCCGGCTGGCAATGGTCATGCTGAGCCGGATCTCGTTTCCGGTGAAAACGTGGGGCGCGTTATAGTAAATCGTCAACCGGCCGACCAGTTTACCATCTGAAATCAGCGGGACAAAGGCTCCAGCCTGAATTCCTTCTCCGTGAGCCGCCTTTTTTAGCGGTTGCGGAATATCGGCAAAATCGACGTCCGCGACACAGGTGGGCTTTGGATTTTTTGCGGTGCGCTGCCAGGGCAAATACTCCTCGATCATTTTGCGGAAATGGGCCGATAGTCCCCGCCAGGCCACAAATCGCAACCTCCGGCCGGCATCGAAAAGCAAAATTGAGGCCCGATCGCAGACGACGGCGGACATGACGGCGTCGACCGCTGCGGCGCAAACGTCCCGCACCGATTCCGCCTCGCGCCTTCGTTGCATGAATTCATACAGAGCGTGCTGTTGTCGGGCAGCTTCAGCCAGAGAATGCTCCCAGCGCTTGCGCTCAGTGATGTCGTAAAGACAGTTGATCGCCCCGATGATGTCGCCCCGCTCGTCGATCAGCGGTCTGGGCGCCACAATAATGCTTCTGCGCTCCCCATCCTCCCGCTCCACCACGATCTCCAGATCTTTCGGGTCGAGATGCTCGCCCCGCAGAGCCCTGGCCATCGGGCATTTGTCGTGAGGCATCAATTGTCCATCCGGATAATAGATTTTGTGGGAGCCGCAAAACTTCTGCTTTGCTCCGTTGTCGTTCGGCCTCCGGCCCCATAATTCCGCCGCCCGTTCGTTGCATTCCTGGATTACGCCATCGGCGTCGCAGGCGTAGACCGCTATCGGAACCAGTTCGAACAAGGTCCGATATCGCTCCTGCGATTGCCGTAGCTCGGCTTCGCCCTTCTTGCGCTCGGTCAGATCAATGATCCCGGTCTGGTAGAGCAGGGCGCCGTCCTTCATAAAGGAATCCATCGGCCGGCTGGAGAGCTGAACCGGAAAGATGCGGCCGTCTCCGGTCTTGAGCCGCAATTCCGTTTCCACCCGTTCGCTGGAAGAGCGGCAGCGGGAAAGATGGTTAAGAAATATCTGGGTGTCGGCCGGGGCCACGCAAACTGAAAAAGGGCCGCCAACCAGTTGCGGGCGGGAACGATTGAGAAGGCGCGCGGCGGTTACGCTGATTTCTTCAATTCGGCCCATGCGATCAAACGTCACATAGGCGATGGGCGAGAAATCAAAAAGATCGATGTAGCGTTGAATCGCGGCTTCCAGTTCGGTTTTTGGGTGCTGGAAGCCGGTCTTGGCCGGCCGGGAACCGTTGTCCGCAACCGGCCCCGGGGCGGCCGCGGGCGAACCGACCTGATTCCGGGACAATCTCTCTTTTTTCAACGCCACCCCGGTAATTTCGGGCGGATGCAAACGAGCCGATGCCGCTGTTTTCGGGCGGCGCTGCACCTTCGATTTTTTATTTGGGGCGCGCAATTTGGCGGCGGTTCTTGGATGCTTTGCTCTCATTACCTTTTGTCCTTCCATCAGTCTCGATCAGAGTAATGACTGCGCCATCGATTTTATCCTCGCTGGTCCGGTAAGGACGCACCCGAAGCAGGTAACGGCGCCCTTCTTTGCCGGTGACTGGCCGCTCATGGCTTGCCAGGGTATCGATCGAACTGCGCACAATGGCTTCCAGATCCGGGATATCGACGTTTCGTTTCAAATCGCTGATAGGCCGGCCGACATCGCTTGCCAAAATATTGAAGGGAATTCGCGCTGCCGGAGTGGCCCGCCGCACGATCAGGTTGTTATCCACCATCACGATTGGCAATTGAAGGCTGGCCAGGAGGTTGCTCAGATCATTGTTTACCTGCAGCATCTCCAGGTTTCGAGTGCTTAGCTCTTCGTTCAAGGTAGTGAGTTCCTCGTTGGTCGATTGCAATTCCTCCTTGGCTGTCTCCAGTTCTTCGTTGGTCGATTGCAGTTCTTCGTTGCTCGATTCGATTTCCTCATTCGCCGATTTCAACTCTTCATTGCCTGCTTCCTGCTCTTCGATGATCGCCTGGAGCGATTCCTTGGTCGCAGCCAGTTCCCGGCGCAGCTCTCCGATTTCGCGTTGCCTTGCGGACTTACCCAGCCTCGGCCGGGGCTCGACCGACCTGCTCTCCTGGGTTGTTTCATCAAAAATTACCAGCAGCCATGGCTTTTCCGTGGTGGAGATTCTAAACGGCACAACCTGGATATTCATTTCCAGCATTTTGCCGTTGAGTTTTGCCACGGCCCGTTCTTTCCGGGCCGGCTTGTTCGACTTGATCGCCCGGCGAATAGTATTGCGCAGATCCGCTACCAAACTGGTTCGCACGATCTGCAGCAGGTCGAGAGAGGCCGGTCCGGGCTGGTGCTGGAGATAAATATCGGTCCGCCCGCGGAACTGATGCACCTTCAGATCTTGATCGACTACTACTGCGGCCGGGGCGTAGGCGCTAAGCATGATACGATCCGCGGTTTGGAGCAACTCGGCATTGACCCCGGGAGTTACACCGGAGATTGCTTTCATCCCAAAGTGCGAGACGTCGTGATTCCGGTAGTCGATCACGCCCAGCGACTGGGGCAGTGTCACCGCTTGTTTAATGTAAATCTTGTTCTTCTTATCAGCCAGCTCGAACAGTTTATCGAATGTGCCTACCGATTCCGCGGGACCCAGAATCAGGTAACCGCCGGGATTCAAAGCGTGATGAAATTGGGGGATGCAACGCTTCTGCAAATCGGGCCCCAGATAAATAAGAAGGTTCCGGCAACTGATCAGGTCCAGCCGCGAAAACGGCGGATCGGTCACGACGTCCTGCCGGGCGAAGGTGCAGACATCTCGCACGCGGCGGGCAATCTGATAACCGACCTCGGTTTTTGTGAAGAATCGCTTTAACCGCAAGGGCGAAACGTCCTTCTCAATCGCGTTGGAATAGATGCCGGCCCGGGCATGATCGATCATCGTCTCGCTCAGATCGGTTCCAAAAATCTGGATCCGCAATTCGGAGGAACGCCGGCCGAGCGTTTCCAGCAGACAGATCGCCAGGGAATAAACTTCTTCGCCGGTCGCGCACCCGGGCACCCAGGCTCGGAGGTCGGATTGCCGCTCCTTCGTCTTTAATAGCCCGGGAAGATAACGTTCCCGCAAAGCGGTAAAAAGGCGCGCGTCCCGAAAAAAGCGGGTCACGTTGATGAGCAGATCGTCAAACAGCGCTTGAATCTCTTTTTTGTTGTCACGGAGAAATCGGGCGTACTGGCTCAACGTCTTGATCCGGTGAAGGGCCATCCGCCGCTGGATGCGCCGATTGAGGGTGCCGGCTTTATAATTGCTGAAATCGACCCCCATTTGTTTCTTCAAGGAGAAAAAAATGCGGCCCAAATCGTCCGCCGCTTCGTAGATGTGGTCTACGTCGGCAATCGGCCGTCGAAGATAGGGATGCTTGGCAATTTGCCGGATCTCCCGGGCAATCTGCCGGGGGGAAAGGACCGCATCCACGAAGCCGGACCGAATGGCATTGCGCGGCATCTCCGGAAATCGCGCGCTCTCTTCCGATTGGGCAAAAGTCAGTCCGCCGGCCTCCTTGATCGCGCGCAGACCGGCTGTGCCGTCGCTTCCGCAGCCCGAGAGAAGAATTGCGATCGCGCGGGCGCCCCGGTCCTCGGCCAGCGATTCAAAAAAATGGTCGATGGCAACGTTAATGCGCTGGGTCCGGCGGACAAGCTTCAACTGCCCACCCCTAACGATCAGGCACTTGTTTGCCGGCTGAACATAAACCTGGTTCGGTTCCGGCTTGGTTGTCCTGGTGACTTCGGCGACCGGCATCTTCGTGGCTTTGGCCAGCAAACTGGCGAGTTTGCTGGAATGATGCGGATCGAGGTGCTGGACAATAACGAAAGCCATTCCATTCTTTTCCGGTAACTCGCGCAAGAGTTCCATGGCCGCCTCGAACCCGCCGGCCGACCCCCCCACGCCTACTATCGGGCAGCCGAGATTGCCTTTAGCATTACCTTGCGAGTTCGCCTGCGTCCGTCGGAGAGGAGCTGACCCGGCAGCGCGTCGGGATCCGGCCATTTTTTTTTGACCGGCGGCGGACTGCGGAATGTGCGACCGGAGCACCGCTCTTCTGCTGATTAACGAGTGTGGTGCAGGCTTCTTCACTTTCCCTCTACCGGCCATGTCGAATAACAATTCATTACCTAACCGGGAGATTCAAGCCGCGAATACCGTGCCGGTCTCCGGCTCGCTGTTTTCAGGCAACTCCACAGGGTTGATAGGACTACAAGATTGCTAGAAACCTTGATACTAACAATCTAACCTAACCCGCATGGGCAATGCGTCAGACCGGTATTTGCCCGTTCGGTTCCCCAAAATCAGCCGGCCCGGGGTTAGGCGGCGATCGGCGGACGAAGCGAGTTCAGGTATTGGGTGTCGAAGGCACGCAGGGCGGATTCGACGGTCGGACCGAATCCGGCGATCCCTTCCTGCAAGTTTGGTCCGAGCAGTACGACCCATGTCTGGCCGCGTTTGTAGAGGCGCGGACGTCGAACTGCTGACGGACTGCGTGGATGCGCTTCCCAATACATTTCCATCCGTTGCTGCGCTGCTTGTTCCTCAAATCCGTTCATGTTTGGTTCCAGATTAATTATCTTTATCGTGCGGCATCGGACAGCGCGTGACAATCCGACCGCCAACTGATTGAGAGATAGGTCAAAATCCGGTAACCCCGACGGACCCAGGCGGGAAGATCTCTCCGGAATGTCCGCGGGCGCGTCCGGTTGAGGTATCGGACAAAATTGGGTAGTCCTGTTCTTCCGATTTCCAACTATTTATGAGATGGCTTCTACTGCGGTGAAGCTCGTTGCGGGCGCTTGGGAAAGGCGCCTGCAACTGATTCGGAATGCCGAGCTACCGGCTGAGCAGTTTCATCATCGCTTCCGGGTAGCGGGAGCCGGCGAATGCGTTCCGGGAAGCGACCGCGTCAATTCGCGCCAGATCGTCTTTGGTCAAGGTCACATCGACCGCCCCGATGTTTTCCTGTAAATATTTGCGCCGTTTCGTTCCCGGGATTGGCACGATGTTGTTTCCTTGCCCGAGAACCCAGGCCAGAGCGAGCTGAGCCGGGGTGCAATGCTTCTCCCGGGCGACTTCTTCCACCCGCTTCACCAGATCCAGGTTCCGCTTGAAATTTTCTCCCTGAAACCGCGGCGTGGTCCGCCGATAATCGTTTTCTTCCAAATCGGACGGGCTTTGGATTTTTCCGGTCAAAAAACCCCGGCCTAACGGGCTGTAAGGAACAAACCCGACGCCGAGCTCATGGCAGACCGCCAACACTTCGTCCTCGGGGTCGCGCGTCCACAGGGAATACTCCGATTGCAGGGCCGTGATGGGATGAACCCGGTGGGCGCGCCGAATCGAATCGGCCCCGGCTTCGGACAAACCGAGAAACCGGACTTTGCCTTCCCGGACCAGCTCGGCCATCGCGCCGACTGTTTCTTCAATCGGCGTGTCGGGATCAACCCGGTGCTGATAATAAAGATCGATGCAATCGATCTCGAGCCGGCGCAAGCTTTCCTCGCAGGCTTGACGCACGTAATCGGGTTTGCCGCTGATGCCCCGAAACTCCGGCTTGCCCGGATCGCGCAGAATTCCGAATTTAGTTGCGATTACTACCTGATCGCGCCGCCCTTTCAAGGCGCGGCCGACCAGTTTTTCGTTGGTGTGCGGGCCGTAGACGTCGGCGGTATCGAAAAAAGTAATGCCCAGTTCCAGCGCGCGATGGATGGTGGCGATCGATTCGTCTTCATCGCGGCCGCCGCCATAAAAATCAGACATTCCCATGCAACCGAGTCCGATTGCCGAAACCATGGGGCCACCTCGCCCTAACTTACGTTGCTTCATGGAATAATCTTACAAGAGGGTCTCGGAACCTCCAAACCCTCAAGCACCAAATTCCAAAGAAGCTTCAATTTTAAAATAGTGCTCCTTGTTTTGCGCGGGCTTTTTGATTTGGATTTTGGACATTCCCTGGACCTTGGAGCTTGGACCTTTGAATTTCCGACGGCCGCCCGATCGGACATCGGTCACACCTGGCCGATCCAGATGCGGGGTGCGATCTCTTCCCAGCGTTCCCGAATAGCTTTAAACTCCGGTTCGGACAGAGGACCGGCTTCGAGCAATCTGAAATTTTGCTGCAATCGATCCGGTTTGGTTGTGCCTACGATCGCAGTATGCACTCCCGGCACGCTCAGGGTAAAGCGGAGCGCGATGGATATGCTTTTTTCCAGGTCGAATTCGCGAACGAAATCGTAGCTCAATTTGCGGAGGCGCCCCCAGTATTCGTGATGATAAGACTGGATCGGCGTGTGACCGGTTTTCCAGGCGGCGTTGGCCAAAGGCCGCTTGGCGATCACGCCCAGGTTGTTCTCTCGTGCCTTCGGCAAAGTGAGGGCGATGGCTTCCTGGTCGGCGATGTTGACCGAGATTTGCAGGGTATCGAACGCTCCGCACTCCGCCGCATAATGCGCGGCCTGGCCGTCGCCGCTGTAACCGATGTAACGGGTGTAACCGGATTTACGCGCGGTCTCCAAGGCAGCGATGACCTCGCCCTTGCGCAACTCAGCCTCAGAACAGCTGTGCAAATGCACAATGTCCACGCGGTCGGTCTTTAACCGCTGCAAACTGCGCGCGATGCTTTCCAGAATCGATGCCTCCGACCAATTGGGCGCGCTCTCGGCTCCGTGGGGATGGCCGCACTTGGTAAACAGAAAAAATTCATCCCGGCAATGGGCGATGGCCTGGCCGATCATTTCCTCACTGCCCCGGTAGCACTCAGCGGTATCGATCACGTTGACCCCGGTATCGAGCGCGTTGGTCAAAAGCGCCTTTACTGTTTCGATCGAGGCATTTTGATAGCCGATCTCAGCGGCGCCGAGACCAAGGACGGAAACGTCCATATCTGTTTTGCCGAGCCGCCGCTTTTCCATTTCCTAGGATGATTAACCGGGGATTGCGCGGATGCCACGGATTTTCTGATTTGGGGTTGTCATCCCGAACGGGGTGAGGGATCCCGCAGCTGCTCGCCGGTTGCGCCATCCAAGCTCGTGTAATGATCGCCGAACAGCGGGATCCTTCGCTTTGCTCAGGATGACAAGCGGCTTTACGCCCTCGCCTCAGAATGAGAGAACAGTTTTTCCTCTGCCCGGCTCGATCCGCCCGATCCGCTTCGCTTTCAAAATGGAGACCGCCCGTTTTGCATCACGCTCGCCGACGATTGCAGCCATTCCGATGCCCATGTTGAATACCTGGTACATTTCCGCGGGCGCTACCGTTCCATTTCGTTCCAGAATGTGGAAGATCGGCGGCACTCGCCAGCTTTTGGTGTCGATCACCGCGTCGCAATTCTTCGGTAAAATCCGCGGCAAATTATCCACCAAACCGCCGCCAGTGATATGGGCGAGCCCTTTCAGCAACCCGGCTGGAAGCCGGGCCAGGAGCGGCTGATAATTTTTGTGCACGCGCAAAAGCTCCGTGCCCACCGTCCCGGTCAGGCCGGGAAGACGCGCCCTCGGCTTGAGGCGCATTTTTTCGAATAAAATCCTGCGGGCGAGCGAATAGCCGTTGGTGTGCAGACCGTTGGCGATCAATCCGAGAATGACGTCGCCCGGCTTGATTTTATGGCCATCGATCAGCCTGCCGCGATCCACCACCCCCACGATGCAGCCAGCCAGGTCGTATTCTCCTTTGCGGTACATCCCCGGCATCTGAGCGGTCTCACCTCCGATCAGCGCGCAACCCGCTTCTCGGCAGGCCCGTGAAAACCCGGCTAACAACTGTTTAAACACCGCGGGGCGAAGTTTTTCGCAGCCGATATAATCCAGAAAGAAAAGGGGGCGGGCCCCGACCACGGCAATGTCGTTGACACAATGATTCACCAAATCGGCGCCGACGGTATCGTGCCGGCCGAGGGCGAACGCGATCTTAAGCTTGGTCCCAACGCCGTCGATGCTCGCGACCAGGACCGGGTCTTTGATCCCGGCGAAGTCGGCGCGGAACAAACCCCCGAAGCCGCCGATCTTGGCCAGGACCTTCGGGCTGTGGGTTTGCCTAACAAGTTGCTGGATGCCTCGTTTCAGGCGATTGCCCAGGTCGATGTCGACCCCGGCGCGAGTGTAGGCCTTTTTTGTCATCCTGAGCGAATGCGAAGGATTCCGTCGCGAAGCTTCAGGGGGCCAACCCGGGATTCCCCGGCTACGCTTTGCTTCGCTCGGAATGACACGCGTTTATCACTTCAAATCGGCGAACAATGTCGGGTGCTCTTCCTCAGCCGCCAATGCCTTGGCCCGCTGCTCCCGCTTTTCCATGATAAACTTGTCCAGCGCCGGATCGACCGGCAGCGGATAGTTGCCATTGAAGCAGGCAAGGCAAAACTCGTTCATTTTCCGCCCGGTGGCGCGCACCATCCCTTCCACGTCCAGGTAACCGAGACTATCGACCCCGAGATATTTGCAGATCTCTTCGATCGACATCCGGTTGGCGATCAACTTGTCCGGATCGGGAAAATCGATTCCGTAATGGCAGGCAAACCGGTGCGGGGGACAGCTCACTCGCATATGGACCTCTTTCGCGCCCGCTTCCCGGAGATTGACCACCCGTGCTCGCGCGGTCGTGCCCCGCACAATCGAATCGTCCACCACCACGACTCGTTTTCCCGCCACCATTTCCTTGATCAAATTGAGCTTAACCCGCACATCGAAATCGCGAATGAGCTGGCTCGGCTGCAAAAACGTGCGCCCAATATAGTGGTTCCGGACGAAGGCGTGCCCGTAAGGAATCTTCAACTCTTCGGCAAACCCGAGCGCGGCGTAATTCCCCGAGTCTGGGACGGGAACGACAACGTCCGCTTCGACCGGATATTTGCGGGCCAGCTCCCGGCCCATCGCGGTCCGGACCTTGGCCACGTTAACCCCGCCAATGATGCTGTCCGGCCTGGCGAAGTAGACGTACTCAAACATGCAAAAAGCCGGCTGCACATCGAGGAAAGGGCGCTCCGAGCGAAGCCCATTCTCGTCGATGATCAATACTTCGCCCGGCTCGATTTCCCGCACGAACTTGGCATGGATGAGATCGAGCGCGCACGTTTCGGAAGCCACAATGTAAGCGCCGTCGAGTTTGCCGAGGACCAGCGGTCTCCAGCCGAATGGGTCCCGAACCGCGATCAACTCGCGCTCGCTCATGATCAGGAGGGAAAAAGCTCCCTCGATCCGACGCAACGCCGCCAGGATGTTCGCTCCGTTATCCGACGGTTGAGCCAGCAAATGCAAAATGATTTCGCTGTCGGCGGTTGTTTGAAAAATCGAACCTTTGCGCTCCAACTCGTCCCGTAAAAGATCGGCATTAATGAGATTGCCGTTATGAGCGATGGCAATCTGGCCCCGGACGCAGTCCACCAAAAAAGGCTGCGCGTTTTTGATCGTGCTCGTCCCGGTAGTCGAGTAACGGGTATGGCCGATCGCGCGCCTTCCCTTAAGCTTTTCCAATTCCTCCTGGCCGAACACCTGCGAAACCAGGCCCATATCCTTGTGCTGGAGAAAGCTCTGGCCCGGTCCGTTGCTGGTAACAATCCCGGCGCTCTCTTGTCCGCGATGTTGGAGCGCGAACAGGCCATAATAGGTCAGCACCGCCGCGTTCTCGTGCCCGAACACGCCGAACAAGCCGCATTCATGCTGCGGAAAAACAGCCGAATCCGGCATTTCGCCCCCGTCCAATTTCTGGGGAGAGATCACACCGAACAATCCACGAAATTAATCGTCATTCAACGCCATGTTTGCCCCAGGCAGGGACCGCGCCGGCAGGGACGGTCCAGGTAGGGACGTGACCAGGTAGGGACGTGACCAGGTAGGGACGGACCAGGTAGGGACGCATCTCCGAGGCGTCCGCAACGAACATGGTTTTCCGCGGCTGACCTCCTGCAGACCCCCGCGGACATCTGCCGGCAAGGGATGCTAATCGGCGAGGGTATTTCGTTCGGACATCTCGGAGAGATGTCCCTACCTGAAGACGCGCCGGTGCCAGGTAGGGACGCATCTCCGAGGCGTCCGCAACGAATATGGTTTCGGCGGTTGACCCCCTGTAGACCCCGCGGACATCTGCCAGCAAGGGATGCTAATCGGCGAGGGTATTTCGTTCGGACATCTCGGAGAGATGTCCCTACCTGAAGACGCGCCGGTGCCAGGTAGGGACGCATCTCCGAGGCGTCCGCAACGAATATGGTTTCGGCGGTTGACCCCCTCTAGACCCCGCGGACATCTCGGAGAGATGTCCCTACCTGGGTTCAAGGCAATAGGGCCAGTCTTCGGCCCTCTTTACAAGACCGGCACGAACCGGATTCTGTCGGATGTAATCGGCCGTTACCTGAAAGCTTTCGTCGTAACGCAATCGATGATCGAAAAAATCGCGTTGCCATCGGATGTCAGCATGGGTCGCGGTATATCGTTTCCACCGCTCGATTGCTTGCTTGATTCCAACATCAGTGGTGAATCGGAGGAGAAAATGGACGTGATCGGGCATGAGAAGCAGCAAATGAATGAACCATTCATCGCGATCCTCATAAAATCGTGAGGCTTCGAAAAGAATCGGTGATACATCGGGCTGACAAAGCTGATTTCGATTTCTTTGGAGGCAGCAAATGGTGACAAAGAAAATAGCGTCAGAGGTGCCGATGAAATGAGGCGGATCATGTGGAGGACATTTGCGCTTTGGAAGCCGAATCATTCTGCGACCTTAGAAAAGAGGGCAGGATGGCGTCGAGCCATTACAGGTAGGGACGCATCTCCGAGGCGTCCGCAACGAACATGGTTTCCCGCGGTTGACCCGTGCAGACCCCCGCGGACATCTGCCGGCAAGGGATGCTAATCGGCGAGGGTATTTCGTTCGGACATCTCGGAGAGATGTCCCTACCTGAAGACGCGCCGGTGCCAGGTAGGGACGCATCTCCGAGGCGTCCGCAACGAACATGGTTTTCGGCGGCTGACCCCCTGCAGACCCCGCGGCCATCTGCCGGCAAGGGATGCTAATCGGCGAAGGTATTTCGTTCGGCCATCTCGGAGAGATGTCCCTACCTGGCTCTCCTACAAACTCGGAATCGTTTCGTCCTGTTCCACGGCGCGCCGGATGGCGTTCCACCAATCGTCGTAAACCTCGGCAACTGGCCATACCAGTTTTTCGTCGCCTACCCGAATTCGAAGTTGGTCTCGACTAACGGCGCCGAGTTGCTGATGAGCGACGTTTTGCCCGCCCAAAATCTTAAGCGTCTTTTCCAGATTTTCCGGCGCGACCGAGATCACAATCCGCGATTGCGATTCGTTGAATAAAGTGGCGCACGTTTCCCATTTGCGCTCTGCGCCGGTTGGCTGGTTGAAAACTTGGGCCAGTTCAACTTCCGCCCCCAGCAAACCTTCGGGGTTGAAGCAGCATTCAGCCAGAGCGACGGCCAGACCGCCTTCGGAACAATCATGCGCGCTTCGTATTAATCCCTCGGAAATCAAATTGCGCACGACTTGCTGCACGGCAATTTCCAATCCCAAATCCAAACGCGGCACCGGCCCCTGTTTTTTTCCGTAACAAACCTTCAAAAAACGCGAGGCGCCCAGGCTCTCCTGGACCGGCCCCTGTCCGGCCACGGGTCCCACCAGGAGAATCGGGTCGCCGGCCGATTTGAACCATTGGGTAGTGATGTGCGCTTCCTTCTCGATCAAGCCCACCATGCCAATGGTCGGTGTCGGATCGATTACGCCCGCCCGGCTCTCATTATATAGAGAGACATTTCCACCGGTCACAGGCGTATTGAAAGCGCGGCAGCCTTCCGCGATCCCTTCTACTGCTTCCCGCAACTGCCAAAAATTTTCCGGCTTGTAAGGATTGCCGAAATTCAGATTGTCGGTCACTGCCAGCGGGCGCGCTCCGGAACAGGTAAGATTCCGGGCTGCTTCCGCCACGGCAATCTTGGCGCCTTGGCGAGGATCCAGCCGGCAGTAGAGCGAATTGCAGTCGGTCGTCGCCGCCAAAATCTTATTCGCATAGCGGATGAAAAAGACTCCGGCGTCCGAGCCCGGTTTAACGACGGTGCCGGTTCGGACGGTGTGATCGTATTGGCGATAAACCCAGTTTTTCGAGGCAATTGTCGGATCACGAAGCAACTGGCGAAGCGCGGCGTGATTATCGATCTTGGCAAGAACGTTAATGCGACGGTCATAGACCGCCGCTACAGGGGAAGGCGCTTTTGCTTCGCGCGAATAAAGCGGCGCTTCGTCCGCGAGCGGTTTGGCGGGAATCTCGGCTGCGATTGTTCCGTTGTTACGCACCCGCATCATGCCGTCGTCAGTCACCCGTCCGATTTCGGCGCAGGGGACATCCCATTTTTTGAAGACGTCGCGCACGACCTCTTCCCGCCCGCGTCGGGCGATGATCAGCATGCGCTCCTGCGATTCGCTCAACATTATTTCGTAGGGTGTCATTCCCGGCTCGCGCTTGGGGACCTTGGCCAGATCGATTTCTATCCCGCTCCCGCCGCGGCTGGCAGTTTCGCAGGTCGAGCAAGTCAGGCCCGCCGCCCCCATGTCTTGAATGCCGGCTACGGCGCCCCGGGCGAGAAGTTCGAGACACGCCTCGAGAAGCAGCTTTTCCTTGAACGGATCGCCCACCTGGACCGCCGGACGGTCGCTACGCGATTCCTCGGTCAACTCACGGGAAGCGAATGCCGCGCCCGCCAGTCCGTCCCGGCCGGTCTCGGCGCCGACATAAAAAACCGGATTGCCCACGCCTTCGGCTGCGCCTCGGGCCAGCTGTTCGTGTTTCAAAACGCCGAGACAGAAAACGTTGACCAGGGGATTGCCTTCGAAGCTTTCGTCGAAATAAATTTCACCGCCGATCGTCGGTACTCCGATGCAATTTCCGTAATGAGCGATGCCGGAGACGACGCCGGTAAAAAGCCGCCGGTTCCTTGCAATTTCGGATTGCGGATTTCGGATTGCGGATTGTTTTTTGTTTTCGGTTGCAGCCTTCGATTCCAGATTTTCCGTGATCGGCCCGAACCGGAGCGAATTGAGGAGGAATTCGGGGCGCGCCCCCATGGTAAAAATATCCCGGATGATTCCTCCGACGCCGGTTGCGGCGCCTTGGAACGGCTCGATCGCGCTGGGATGATTATGGCTCTCGATTTTGAAAGCGACAGCCCAGCCATCTCCGATATCGACAACCCCGGCGTTTTCCTCGCCCGCTTTGACCAGGATATTGGGCCCGGTGGTGGGCAGTTTTCGCAGCTCTTTTCTCGAGTTCTTGTAGGAACAATGTTCGCTCCACATCACTGAGAAAATACCGAGCTCGGTGAAGTTCGGCTCCCGGCCGAGGATTTTCCTGATCCGCTCAAATTCTTCGGGGCTTAACCCATGCTTGGCGACCAGCTCGGGGGTGACAGCCGGATCGGCGGTTGAGGCGTTCATCGAGGACCAACTCTAACAAATCCGCGGGTATGCTCAACGCGTACCGCTCCGCAAAAACAGGCCGCCTCATCTCCCCCCATTTCCCCCTGGAAAAAGGTCCCAGCCATGTCCGATTGTGTGAAACACATGTGACACACAATCGGTAAGATGGGGAAGTGGGGTAATCCTTGGACCCCGGTGGTCAGTCAGCTCTCTGCTGCGATGAAACTTGATCGGGCGAAGACCGGATCTCGCGGAGACTGGATTTCGCTGAGGCGGGATTTTGCGGAGATTGGATCTCGCGGAGACCGGATTTCGCCTTTTGAACCGGCAATCTTTCGTTGTCCGATTCGGTGAAACAGGTGTGACATATAATCGGTAACAGGCAGTGCTGATGACTCCTGCGAACGCAGCGATGCGGGAACAAGAGTTTTATTATGCACGGAACGTATCCTGATGGCCAGCTCTCACCGAGCGTTCGATTAATCTACGAGGCATTGTTTGCCGCCGCGATCGGAGCAACTGTTGTGGCTGCAGTTAGCGGGGCAGCTTGTCCGATTCGGTGAAACAGGTGTGACATATAATCGGTAACATAGAAGGCTGGGACGATCTCTTGGTTTGGCGACAGGGGCCCGGGGGTTGGGTGGAGCTCGCTTTTTTTTGAGTTCATGGCCTGATTGGCGCTGGTGGCGGGCGCCTGGTGCGGCGGTTTTATTCTTCCCTGGAACTTCGCCGGAAATTAAATGAAATTGGCAAATACTAAGAACAGCCGATGAAACCAATTCTTCTGATACTGGCGTTGGCCCTGGTGGCTCCGATGGCGGCGTCTAGCCAGACGGGGGGGGCCGCCCTTATTACTCCTCCGCCGTCTGAGTCCGATCAGGCAGGCAAGAACGAGGTGAGCGGAACGGTGACCGAGTTTATTCCGGGCCAGATCATTACGGTAAAGACCAAGCTGCCCAACCCGATGAGTTTCGCGATCAGCAAAAGCGTGCGGTGTGTAAACAGCGCAGGCAAAACGATCAAACTAGAGAAGATCCAGCCGGGAGCGAGTGTCCTTATTTCTTATATCGGAAACGAGGATACGCGCACCGCGACGCGGATTGTGGTCGGGAAGCGCTGAAAAGAATCGCCTTCACCATCGCTCGAAGAGCGTACTGAACTCGCGGGTTTATTTTAAAGTCGATCGAATAGGCTGACCGGAGATCGGGTCTAAGCCTGGTATGCGATCGCTCTCCGGAGCAAATGATCGCTTCCTTGAGCCAGAATTGCTCAAGAAAAGGAAACCAAACAACCAGAGGAGGATATTGAGTGAAAACAATAATTATTGCTCTCGCCTGCGCGCTCGTCGCGCCGCTGGCGTTCGCGCAAACGACTCAAGAAACAACCACTACCACAACCGAACCGGGAGCCGCCACCCAGACGACGACGACCTATTCGAGCGGAACGGTGACCACCTACGAACCCGGCAAAACCATCGTGGTTAAAGGGCCTGAGGGTCCGGTGAGCTTCGTGCTTCATACGGCCGCGAACATTGTGGATGGAGCGGGGAAAATTGTGACTGCTCCGTTGCGGGCCGGCCAAAAGGTGCGCGTCTACTACAGCGGCACCGGCGACACTCGAGTGGTTCGACGAGTCGTGGTTGAGGACTAACGAGATCACGCAGACCTACGCGCTTTAACTGCGCTTGGGTCAAACTTCAAAAGCCGCCCGGCTCCTGTGCGAGCCGGACGGCTTTTTGTTTTTCGTCATTTGCTAGCCGCCAAACCGGACGGGCTCTAGATTCGGTCGATGGATTTGTCCACCATTGCCAATGTGGCGACTGCTCTGACGGTTCTGACCGGAGTAATTTTCGGATTACTCGAAGCGCGGCGCGCTCGTCGGGAACGGCGAGAGCGCGCTGCCTTTGCCGCGGTCCGGGCATTGATGACCCCGTCGTGGATAAATTCGATGGTGCTGGTCCAATCCATTCCCGAGGGGGCAACGGCAAGGGACATCGAGGGCGATCCCCGGTTACTCGAAGCCGCGCAGTGCATCGGCATTATTCTGGAGGGAATCGGCTATTCCGTTTATGCCCGGATTGTGCCGTTATCGGTGGCGGACGACCTGCTCGGCGGGACCGTTCGGGTGGCGTTTCGCAAAATGCGACCCTACATCGAGTTTGAGCGGAAGCGCTCGGGATCACAAAAAACCTGGGAATGGTTTCAATGGCTTGCCGAACAACTGGAACGCTATTCCCCGGGAAAAACGAACCTGCAGGTTGGAGCCCATGAAGCCTATCGCGATTGGAAGCCGAGGAACGATCTCTAGCCTCGTTTATCGGCTGCGGGGCGCGTCCTGCCTCTGCCTTAAAGCCAGGGGAAGGTCATGTCCCGGTTGCGTTTCAACGCGAAATCGCAGAGCATTGGTCCATGGCGTTTGACCTCAAGGAAATCGTCGCCGCCCGGCTGGGTGAAAATTACGAACTGCACGAGCGGCATGTGAACCGGACCCTGGTGGCGGCCCAGCGGGTGATCGGGTTCGACAAAGTGTATGCGCGGGCGGAAGGCGCCTATCTCTACGACATGGATAACGCCGCTTACCTCGACTTCCTGAGCGGCTACAGCGTGTTCAACATCGGCCGCAACCATCCCGTGGTCCAACAGGCGATCCGCGACGTGCTCGATCTCGACCTGCCTAACATGGTCCAGATGGATTGCTCCCTTTTGAGCGGTCTTCTGGCCGAGGCGCTGATCAAGCGAACCCCCCCGCATCTGGACGCGGTTTTCTTTTGTAACTCCGGCACGGAAGCGATTGAAGGCGCCTTGAAATTTGCCCGCGCGGCCACCGGCCGAAAACGAGTGCTTTCGCTGGAGGGAGCTTTTCATGGGCTGAGTCTCGGGTCGCTTTCGCTGATGGGGTGCGCAAGCTTTACCGAAGGGTTCGGCCCGCTGATGCAAGGCTTCGAAGGGCGGGTCCCCCTGGATGATATCGAGGCGCTCAAGCGGGAACTGGCTCCCGGTGACGTCGCGGCGTTCGTGATCGAGACGGTGCAAGGCAAAGGATGCAAATCGCCCAGCACCGATTTTTTTGTCCGGGCCCAGGAGCTTTGCCGGAAGTACGGGACCCTGCTGATTTCGGATGAAATTCAGACCGGGCTGGGGCGCACCGGCAAGATGTTCGGGTTCGAACATTGGAACCTGGAGCCGGATATTATTACCCTGGCCAAGACCTTGAGCGGCGGTTACGTGCCCTGCGGCGCCATTATCACCCGGCGCGACATTTACCAGAAGACATTCAGCCGGATGGATCGGTGTGTTGTGCATTCGACGACATTTGGCCGGAATAATCTGGCCATGGCGTGTGGTTTGGCGGCATTGGAGGTGATCGATTCCGAGCATCTAGTCGAAAACGCCGGGGCCATGGGGGCGTTGCTAATGAAGAAGGTGGATGATCTGCGAGAAAAGCATTCCTTCATCAAGGAAGTTCGGGGCAAGGGACTCATGGTTGGAATCGAGTTTCAAGAACCGCGTGAATTCAAACTGAAGATGGCCTGGAAGGTTTTACACAAGATCGACAAGGTCTTGTTTGCCCAGATGGTGGTTAGCCAGATGCTGAGCAAGCACCGCATTCTTACCCAGGTGGCGGGGCACGCCATGGATGTGCTCAAGATCCTGCCGCCGCTGATCATCACCGAGCGCGAGGTCGATCTTTTTGTGAATGGGCTCGACGATGTCTTGAGCGAGTGCCGCAGATTTCCGGGGCCGATGTGGGAGCTGGGGAACAATTTTGTGCGCCATGCTTTGGGCGCGCGGCGGTCGGCCGAGAATCGGCCGGCGGTATCGGCTTGATTCGTGCCTGAGATCACCAGACGCGTTCCGCCCGGAGTCCGGCCGATCCAGCGTGATCGTTCCGGCGCCAGCCAGTTTTCGCCCGACCCGGTCCGTTACGATCAGATGCCGTATCGGCGTTGCGGAGTCTCCGGCTTAAAATTTCCCGCTATCTCGCTGGGGGCATGGGAAACCTTCGGTGGTTACCGCGGCCCGGAGACTTCCCGCGCTTGTCTGTTCGGCGCCTTCAATCTCGGCATCACTCATTTTGATCTGGCTAACAACTACGGCAGACCACCGGGCCAGGCTGAAATCGTGGTGGGCAAGATTCTGGCGGATATGCCCAGGGACGAACTGATTGTTTCGACCAAAGCGGGTTTTTTCATGTGGGCCGGGCCGTATGGACAGGGGTCATCGCGCAAATCGCTCCTGGCCAGCATCGATCAATCGCTGCACCGGCTTGGCCTGGAGTATGTCGATATCTTTTATTCCCATCGGCACGACCCGGAAACACCCCTGGAAGAGACGCTGGCGGCCTTGGACCAGATCGTGCGCAGCGGAAAAGCGTTGTATGCGGGGCTGAGCAATTACTCTGGAAAATTGCTCGAGGAAGCGGTCGGTCTGACGCGTCATTTTGAGCTCGCGCCGATAATCGCGGAGCAATCGAGTTACAGCTTGTTCAACCGAAAAATCGAATCGGAGCTGCTTCCTTCAGTTCCCCATGCCGGCGCGGGTGTGATCGCGTTTTCGCCGCTCGCCCAGGGCCTGCTTAGCGAAAAGTATCTGGACGGTTTCCCGGACGGTTCGCGCGCGACCAAAACCTGGACGCCGGAACAGCGTAATGTGGTTACGCCCGCTTTGCGGGAACGAATCCGGAAACTGAGCGCGATAGCGGAGGCGCGGGGACAAACCTTGCCTCAGATGGCGATCGCCTGGGTTTTGCGTCGTCCGGAAATTACCAGCGTTTTGATTGGGGCGTCGAACCTGGATCAGATCAAGGAGAACGTCAGGGCGCTGGAGAACCTGCACTTCTCCTGGGAAGAGCTGCATCATCTGGACGCGCTTTGTCCAGCCTAACGGGAGCGGAATCGGTCCCGCACCTTCCGGTTAGGCGGAAAGCAGGCTACGAGCGCACATTGAGGATCTTAATCGTCGCCTTTCGCGTTTTTTTGACTCGCGACAGGTTGTAGGTGAATCCCGGAGAGAGCGTCATTGTCACCTTTTCGGCCTTCTCTTTCGCGCTGTCGGTAAGCGCATGAAGAATCACCGCGACGGAGGAAGCGCCGGCGGGAATGACGGCTTGGCCGGGAGGGCCGTCGAGGGTGTAGTCGATCCCCTGGAATGCCTTCCCGCTCATAAAATACTGGACCGTGGTCGGCTGGAATGGGTTCACCGATGATGCGGAGATAATAAACTGAGCGGTACCGCCTTCGGCGGTTGTTCCTGGTGACGCCACCACTGTGACCGTGGGGGTGGGCACTGTGCTTGGACTTGGAGTCGGCGTCGGTGTCGGTGTCGGTGTCGGCGTGGGCGTCGGAGCTGGAGTCGGCGTTGGAGTCGGCGTCGGCGTTGGAGTTGGCGTCGGCGTCGGCGTCGGAGTTGGAGTCGGTGTCGGCGTTGGAGTTGGAGTCGGAGTCGGAGTCGGAGTCGGAGTCGGCGTGGGCGTGGGCGTTGGTGTTGGAGTCGGTGTCGGCGTGGGCGTGGGCGTTGGAGTCGGTGTCGGCGTTGGCGTTGGCGTTGGCGTTGGCGTCGGTGTCGGTGTCGGTGTCGGTGTTGGCGTTGGCGTGGCTCCACTCAGGGCCCGATATGCGTCGACTATTCCGTAACCCGAACCTGTATCGTACCCGGGTATCTGGAGATCGCGGCAGGTTGTTTCCATTTGCGTTTCCACTTCGGTCGAGGTCCAGGTGGGGTGCGCGGAAACAACCAAAGCCGCGACCGCCGCGGCATAGGGCGATGCGAACGAAGTGCCGCTGACCGTTGCATAATCGCCGTTGACCACGCCGGATCGTCCGGTTCGATCGGTGGTGAAGATCTGGTCGCCCGGAGCAACGAATTTCAAGCCCTCTCCGTAATTGGAAAAAAACGAGCCATAACCGTTGCGGCTGAGGGCGCCGACGGCATTAACGCTGGGGATGCTGGCCGGATAATCGATAATCTCTTTAGCCTCGTTTCCGGCCGCGGCAAAATGCACCATTCCATTGGCGCGGGTATTGGCATAAGCGCTCTCGAGTGCGCTCGACGGCGTGTCGTAACCATTGCTGTTATTGCTGACCCGCGCTCCAATCGATTGCCCCCAGTTCAACGCATCGATTACCCAGCTGAACTCGAAAGTGAAAGTGCCGTTGCTCTTCCCGTTCGTCTCCACCCGGGCCGAGGCCACCTTGACTCCGGGGGCCAGCCCCGTGGTACCGAGACCGTTGCTCATTCGCTCTGAAATGCAACCAGCCACCAATGTCCCGTGGTTGTCATTGGCGCCGACCGGGCCGCCGTCCGGATGCGAAACCGAATCGGTCGTAAAATCCTTGCCGCCCACCTGGTTGATATCGGGATGATCCTGTTGGATCCCAGAATCGAGGATGAGAACAATAACTGACGGGCTGCCCAGGGTAATATCCCAAGCCGCGGTTGCTTCCATATCGAAGCCGACCTGGCCGCCGCCGAGCCCTATGTTTTGCAGCCCCCACGACTGATAGAAATAGGGATCGCTCGGCACCAGATTTTGGTGCCCGGTCGCAATCATGTCCGGCTCGGCATAAGCAACACCGGGCGTCTCGGCCAATGCATTGGCTCGGGCCAGGACAGCAAAGCCGTCGCGGGATTGAATCTGCCACCGCTGCTCGTTCGGCTGCGGGAACGGCGCCTGTTCCGTCAGCGCCCCTTCCGGAATCAGCGCCCGTAATTGGTTGCGAGCAGTCGCCGACAAATTGCTGTCGAATCCGATCAACACCCGCGATGTCAGGATGATCGGGTTGCCGCGTTCGTCGTCGAAAACTGGCGAAACAAACTCGACATCGGGATCGCCCGACAGGTCGATTGACTGGATCAACCCGTGAAGGCTGATTGCTTCGCTCTGCGGGGCCGCGGCGCCGGACGGTTGAACGTTGGTTCGGGCCCGCTGCAAAACCGACTGAGTCTTCAGGACCACCCAATTGGGCAGAGGACGCGATTCTACATCCGCCAGGGTAAATCCGCGGCTGGCCAGGCTCATCGGCAATGCATTGGACTGATCTTGAGAAACGCGCACAGCCAGGCGTGCCGGATCAAGGGTCAGGCCTCTTGGTTTGCCGTGGTAGATATAATAAAGAGGCTCACTCGCACTCGCGCCGGCGGAGACGATTGAGTTGATCGAAAAAATAACTGCCAGAACGATCAAGCACTGGACCCAATGGCCATGGCTTGCTCTGCTTCGTTGCGACATCTCTGGTCTCCGGGGGTTCGGGCGTTACCGAACTGAACTCTGCGTCCGGCATGGGTGATACCCAATTTGGATTGGCGAAGCAAAGCTTCTTTTGCTCTTCGCCGAAATAATCCGGAGCTCCGCCAGGACAGAGTCGCACTGCCCGGCGCCGCTTTGTCTGATATGAGTGACGTGCCCCTAGGGCGCTATCCGATCGGTAAGTGTGTCGGTATGAAACGCGACCTGATCGCGCAGTTGAAACCAACCACCTTCTTTTTTCCTGCTTTGCGCGACACTGTTCTTCTCGTTGGTGGCAAAATCCTGCCACGAGTTGTAGCGAGCGATGACCAAGTATTGCCAGGACGCGCCATCAAGATGTTGCATCAGGATATTGCCGGAAGTGGTGTCAATTTGCCGATTGGGGGCTTCACTGAGCATTTTTTCGAGTTCGTCGCGGTGTCCGGGAGCCGCTCGATAAATCGACACTGCGTAAACCGAATCAGCACTCTTGGCGGTTGTCCCTTCGCTGATTCCCATCTGCTTGGTGAACTCCGACCAGGAAGGGCCGTTCACAAAGGTGTCGGTATGCCATTCGCTTAGATCGCGCTTGTCTTTCGGAATCGGTTTGCCTCGCGCTTCCACCGTCGCCTTGGTTCCCAGGTGTGCGATCGCCACATAATCCCAGGCGTCGCCATCCTGATGCCGAAGCACGAGGACATGGCCGGGCATCGGAGCGTTCGGGTCCGAAGTTTTGAGCCAATCGCCCAATTCAGCGGCCTTGCCGAGAGCGGCTTTGGTGAAATGCACATAGTAAACGTCGGTCCGGGCAGCGGCCGTGCCGGAGGTGGATGCGCTGCTCTTTGCTGCGCCGGCGGCCGGCGCGCTCGCCTGCGCCCAAACTCCTGACAAGGGCGCCAAACTGGCAAATGCGATGCATAGAATGGTGGTAATCGTTTTCATGATGGGTTCCTCTCTGATTTGTTGTTAAACTTCTGGCAAAGGCGATTCGTCGAACTCCAATTGCCCACTGCGAGCCAGGCCCCGGCTATACAACCGGCCCTAGCGGGTGGTCAATGTAATTTCTCTTGTAGCGGCTCTCCCCTTCTTTCTGTAGCGGCGGTCTATGACCGTCGCTTGAATCACGAAGTGCGACGCTCATAGAGCGCCGCTACAAAACAAATGGCTGAAGTGCGGCCTGCCCCTTGACCGGCCTCGAATCGCTGTCGCTTGAATCCTCATTTTCCAACACGAAGTGCGACGCTCATAGAGCGCCGCTACAAAACAAATGGCTGAAGTGCAGCCTGCCCCTTGACCGGCCTCGAATCGCTGTCGCTTGAATCCTCATTTTCCAACAAGAAGTGCGACGCTCATAGAGCGCCGCTACAAAACAAATGGCTGAAGTGCAGCCTGCCCCTTGACCGGCCTCGAATCGCCGTCGCTTGAATCCTCATTTTCCAACAAGAAGTGCGACGCTCATAGAGCGCCGCTACAAAACAAATGGCTGAAGTGCAGCCTGCCCCTTGACCGGCCTCGAATCGCTGTCGCTTGAATCCTCATTTTCCAACAAGAAGTGCGACGCTCATAGAGCGCCGCTACAAAACAAATGGCTGAAGTGCGGCCTGCCCCTTGACCGGCCTCGAATCGCCGTGGCTTGAATCTTCATTTTCCAACAAGAAGTGCGACGCTCATAGAGCGCCGCTACAAAACAAATGGCTGAAGTGCAGCCTGCCCCTTGACCGGCCTCGAATCGCTGTCGCTTGAATCCTCATTTTCCAACAAGAAGTGCGACGCTCATAGAGCGCCGCTACAAATATAATGACCGAAGTGCGGTCTCCCCCTTGACCGGCCCCGATTCCTGTTTTTCTGATTGTGATCTTTGGATGTGGGCGTACCCTCAATTTTCACATTGATAGGAGGATCGTGTCATGAGTATTGCCGCCGCCGAAGATAAGAAGGCTGGAACGAAATTAAGCCAGCTGGATCAACTCAAGAAATTCACCAAGGTCGTCGCCGACACCGGTGATTTTGAATCGATCAAGTCTTACAAGCCGGAGGATGCCACCACCAATCCCAGCTTGATTTTCGCCGCGGTCCAAAAGCCGCAATACACCCATCTGCTGGACGAGGCCGTGGCGGAGCGGAAGAGTTCGGGGCTTTCCGGCGCGGCCCAGGTCGAAGACATCATCGATCATCTGCTGGTGAAATTCGGCTGTGAGATCTTGAAAATTGTGCCCGGCCGGGTTTCGACCGAAACGGACGCGCGATTGTCGTTCGATGTCGCGGGTTCGATCGACAAGGCACGGCAACTGATAAGGCTGTATGAGGAACGAAAAATCCCGCGTGAGCGGGTGCTGATCAAAATCGCTTCCACCTGGGAAGGGATCAATGCGGCGGAACAGCTCCAAAAAGAAGGGATCAAATGCAACCTGACCCTGATGTTTTCGCTGCCTCAGTCGGTCCGTTGCGCCGAAGCGAAGGTCCAGTTGATTTCGCCGTTCGTCGGCCGGATTTACGATTGGTATAAGGCGGCCAACAAGCGCGATTACACCGGGCCGGAGGATCCGGGTGTGCAATCCGTCCGGGAAATTTACACTTACTACAAGAAGTTCGGGTACAAGACCGAAGTAATGGGAGCAAGTTTCCGCAACACCAGCCAGATCCTGGAGTTGGCGGGATGCGACGCCCTGACCATCAGTCCGGAATTGATGGAGGAGCTCTCCGGACAATATGAGCCTATCGAACGCAAGCTTGATCCGGCTCAGGCAAAGGAATCCAATGTGCCAAGGCTCGAGTTGGGCGAGAAAAAATTTCGCTACCTGGTGAATGAAGACGCCATGGCGACGGAAAAACTGGCGGAAGGCATCCGTAAATTCGCGGCCGACATCGTGAAGTTAGAGAAGGTAGTGGCGGGCAAGGTCGCCTAGCGGCTGCGAGCAAAAGATTCAGGGCTTAAAAGGCCGTCGCGGAAACTGTTTGGGCCGAATCATCCCTGAATTCCCAACTCGGAACTTGTTTAGCTGATCTTGTTTAATGTCGTCCTGATCGAGCCGGAGATCCCGCCTAACACGGGCAATATCGGCCGGCTTTGTCTCGCCACTGGATCGACCCTGCATCTGGTTAAACCGCTCGGCTTCAGTCTCGATCATAAACAACTCAAGCGGGCCGGACTCGATTACTGGGAAGAAGTCGAGTGCCGGACCTGGAATTCTTTCGACGAACTGACAGCCGCCCAGCCGGCGGACGCCCGTTATTTTTTTCTGACGACGAAATCCAAACGCGCGTATTACAGAGCGAGATTTGAGCGGGACGATTTCCTCGTTTTCGGGCGAGAAACCAAGGGGCTGCCGGAAAACCTACTCCAGGCCAACCGCGATAGCTGTCTGACTATTCCGATGCACGGGACACGCAGTCTCAATCTGGCCACGGCCGTTGCCATTGTGCTGTTTGAAGCGGTCCGGCAGCAGAATTTGGCCGAGAGCGGCGATCTTTCCAGCTAGGCACAAGTTTTGGGTGGTGGTGGACGGGGCGATGCCAGCCCAGGTTTGGCCGGGCGAAATTACTTAACGATGTTGAATAATCGTTCAGTGAGCGGTGTCTAACCTGGGAAAAGGGAAAAATGACATGAAACGTATACTTCTTTCAACGTGCATCATGCTTGGCCTGGCGCTTGGTGCGTCGGCCCGGGATAATGATCAGGGACGGCATAGGGGGCGACAAAGGGCGGAACACGCCGCGACGGCAAGAGCGGTCACGCCCCATCGCGGCCAACATCTCAGACGGAGTGCCTCAATCCGGCGGACCCAACAGCACGCGATTAGTCGGCAAGGCCTTTCGCGAGCGGTGGTTCGACGGAATAACCAGCGGGCCAGCCGGTTGCAGGTCGCTCACCAGCGAAACACCCATCGCGCCCGGGTGACCGCCCGCAGCGAAGTCACGGCCAATGGGCAGGGCACGGCGACGTTGCGCCGCGGAAGAGTTTCCCGAGAGCAGAGGGCTCTGGCTCGTAACGGACGCAGACTTAACCGCGCCAGAAACGTAACCGTGGTTAACCACTGGCGAAGCGAACGTTTTCGCGGTGCCAATTACGCCGCGTTTCACAACTATCGCAGAGAATGGCATGACCGTGGATGGTGGAGAAATCATTACGATCGGATCATCTTTGTCGGTCCCGGCTGGGGCTGGTGGGCTTGGGGCGGAGGCTATTGGTATCCCGCTTGGGGCTACGAGGCCGGATTTAATTATCCTTATTACGGGCCGATTTACAGTTACGGCGACCTGACTCCAAATCAGATCGTCGCCAACGTGCAGCTCCAACTTCAGCGGGATGGTTATGATCCCGGGCCGGCTGACGGTGTTCTCGGACCAATGACACGCCGCGCCTTGGCCGATTTCCAGGTTGACCACGGCCTGGTGATCACTTCGACCATCGATCGCCCGACCCTGGCGACATTGGGTCTGGTTTAGGTCCTCAGCGGAAACGGGGCGCAAGTTTGTGGCTTGCGGCCCCGAACCCTTTTGAAACTTGACCAAACAGCGCAGAAACATTACGGGATCAGTGGAATTGAATAATCGGCAGTTTATTAGGTCCAATCATTCGAAAACCAACACCTTATGAAATCATTTCTTGTATTAATATGCTGTGTCGCGCTGGCCGGCTCCGTAACTGCGGCGAACAATCAGAATAAGAAAAAACGGGGGCAGGGCCAGGGTCAGGGTCAGGGCCAGGGGCAGGGGCAGGGGCAGGGGCAGGGGAAGAAACATGCCCAGGGGCAGGGGCTGCGACGCGGGCAAGGGCAGCACACCCAGCAACATCTTGGTAAACGGGGCGGCGGTCTTGGCCAGCAAGGCCTCAGGAACGCGACGAAAGGCGGCAAGCCCGTCCGTCTGCATGCTCAAGGTCAAGGGGGCCTGACCGGACATAAGGGGGCGCGCCTGCCGGCGGTCCAATCGCGGGCCAAAGCAGCGAGGCTGCACACCAAACATATCAATGTGGTGAGGGGATCGCGTGGCAACATCAAGAGCGTCAAATTCAGCGCGAGCCGTCGGATTGTCGGGGCGGCGCGTTGGAGGGGTGTCCATTACAACGCCTTTCGGGCTTACCGGCCAATCTGGCACGAGCGGGTCTGGTGGGCGAGTCATTATCCTCGCGTCGTCCTTATTGGCGGCGGTTGGTATTACTGGAATGCAGGTTTCTGGTATCCGGCCTGGGGTTACGATGCGTCAGCCGCTTATTATCCTTATGACGGGCCGATTTATGCCTATAACAACCTGCCTCCGGACCAGGTAGTCGCGAACGTGCAGGAAGCGTTGCAGTCCCAGGGCTACTACAACGGCGAAGTAGACGGTTTGCTTGGCCCGTTGACGCGGGCGGCTCTGGCCGATTACCAGCGCGATCATGACCTGTATACGACATCGGCAATTGACGAGCCGACCATGGCCTCGTTAGGCTTTACCGAGGGCGGCGACGAAGAGTCATCCTAGGCAAGGACAAAGATCGGGCCGGATGTTGGTTGGCGGGAGCCGGGCTTGGCCGGCGCGGGGTAGACTTCGCTTGTGCGAGGGCGGCCTTTGCGGCAGATAAGTTTCGATGCCGGATAAACCGCTGCTCGTCGCGCGCGATCTGTTCCAATCGTTTCGTATGGGACGGCGCCGGATCGAGGTCCTGCGCGGCATCTCGATCGAGATTGCCCGCGGTGAAGCTGTCTTTCTCTGCGGGGCATCGGGAGCGGGCAAAACAACATTACTTTATACTCTGGCCGGCCTGGAGCGGCCGGAATCCGGGACGGTTGAGTTTGAGGGACGCCGCCTTTATTCGGGAAGGTCGGCCGCCCAAGCCCGCTTTCGAAACAAAAAGATGGGTTTTATTTTTCAAGGATACTTTTTGCTCCCGGAGCTGACCGCCCTCGAAAACATTTTGCTCCCCGGCCTGATTGGCGGTTCTTCGCCGGACCGGACGGCACAAGAAACCCTGGAAGCGGTCGGTTTGAAGGAGCGAATCCACCATTTGCCGGCGGAGCTTTCCGGCGGGGAACAACAACGCGTGGCTATTGCGCGCGCTTTAATCAACGATCCGGATATGATTTTTGCGGATGAACCGACGGGTAATCTCGATTCCAAAACCGGTGAGGCGATTATCGATCTGTTGCTCAATCTGGCCCGGGACCGCAAAAAAACGCTACTGGTGGTGACCCACGATGTTCACCTGGCCGCGCTTGGAGATCGGCGATTGCATATTGCGGACGGTCTGGTGGAGTGAGGCGGCTGAGTTGGCTTGGGGGTGGGGCTGTTCTTACCATTTTTTGTCCCTTGAATTGCGCGGGAAACGCCGGAAACTTTTCGGGCGATATGAAAACCTCTAATGCCGGCGGGATGGTAGTTGACGAACCAAAAGCAAAAACGGCGGCTGCGACAAAGCCGGCGGGTGAAACTGGTTCCGGGGCGTCGAAGACAAATGCCAGGGAATTGAAGATATTCATCGATGGAACGCTTTACTCCGAGGCCGAAGCCAAGGTTTCGGTATTCGATCACGGCTTGCTCTACGGGGACGGGATTT
This sequence comes from uncultured Verrucomicrobiae bacterium, assembly GCA_963728975.1. GTDB lineage: Bacteria > Verrucomicrobiota > Verrucomicrobiia > Chthoniobacterales > UBA10450 > DATFCK01. Next base: position 210,479 of record CAVSMF010000003.1, on the reverse strand, counting down.
TCGAAGGTATTCGATTTTACAACGGGCGCGTGTTCCGTCTCGAAGAGCATCTGGAGCGGTTGTGGGATTCAGCGCGTTCCATCTGTCTGGAGATTCCGATGTCGATGCGGGAAATGACGGAGGCGTTGCTGGACACGATCCGGCAGAACGAATTGCGGGACGGTTACATTCGCCTTCTGGTTACGCGGGGAGTCGGCAATCTTGGTTTGAATCCGGCCCAATGTAAGCGGCCGAGCGTGATCATTATCGTATCGACCATCGCCCTTTATCCCCCGGAGATATATGCCCGCGGCTTGACGGTTGTAACCTGTGCGACCCGCCGCACCAATCCGAGCGCACTGAACCCGGCGGTGAAGTCGCTCAATTATCTTAATAATGTGATGGCGCGGATCGAGGCGAATCTGGCCGGGGCTGACGAAGCGCTGATGCTGAACGATGCCGGGAACGTAGCGGAATGCACGGCCGACAATCTCTTCGTGGTCAAGAACGGCAATATGTTTACCCCGCCGACCACGGCGGGAGCATTGCGCGGAATTACCCGCGCGGTCGTGTTCGAAATCGCGGCCGAACTGGGCATCAAGGCGACCGACGCCGATATCACGCGTCACGATGTATTTGTGGCGGACGAGTGTTTCCTAACCGGCACGGCTGCCGAAATCATTCCGGTCATCAAAGCGGACGGACGTTTGATCGGGAACGGAAAACCGGGGCCGATCACGACCAGCATGATTGCACGGTTCCGGGAGATGACGCACGAGAGCGGGACACCGATTTATTCGTAACCATTGCCGGCAAACTCCCGGCGCAGAAGGTGCTCCGGCAAACTTGAGGGTTGAATTTTTCCGTCGAGTGTAGGTCTAATAATAGAGAAATGTTGTGTGACGTCTGCAAATGTAACGATGCAACGGTCTTCCTGACCCAGATTTTGGAAGGCAAGATGCAGAAGGTGAATCTGTGTGATGCCTGCTCGAAAGAGAAAGGCGTGCAGGATCCCACCGGTTTTGCCCTGGCCGATCTGTTACTCGGGATCGGCGCGGCCGAAGAGATTGAGAGAGGCGGAGCGTCCCAGCGTTGTCCGGTCTGCGGTTATTCTCAGGCCGACTTCAAGAAAACGGGCCGGCTCGGCTGCAGCACCTGTTATCGGACGTTTGGGGAAGGGTTGAACGCGCTGCTCAAGGCCATGCATAAAGGGACCGAACACGTCGGCAAGCTGCCGCAGAGGGCTCAGCGGGCAATGGAGCTGAACGACCGCATGCGCACTTTGACCGAGAACCTCGAGAAAGCCGTCGCGGAGGAAAATTACGAAACAGCCGCTTCCCTGCGCGATCAAATTAAACAGCTCGAACACGAGTTGGCTCATTAGCCCGTGAAATTCTCCAATGTCATGTCCACCGCAGGCGAATGGCTGCGCGGGGAAGGGCCGCATCATCAGGTCGTAATCAGCAGCCGCGTCCGGCTGGCTCGCAATTTGCGGAACCGGGCCTTCCCGGGCTGGGCCAAAAAGGCCGAACGCAACGCCGTGCTCGAAATGATCAAGCCCCGGGTGGAAGAGCTTTCGGAAATGTCGGATTCCTTTTCGGAATTGCTCCAGGACCTTTCCGCCCTGGAAAAACAGGTCCTGGTGGAACGGCATTTGATCAGCCGGGAGCACGCGGCCAAGAGCGTGGGGAGCGCCATTGTCATGAATCGCCGCCAGACCCTGAGCGTGATGATCAATGAAGAAGATCATCTTCGGATGCAATCGATCCGGTCCGGATTGCAGCTGAAACAGGCTTTCAAACTGGTGGACAAGATCGATAGCGCCCTGGAGGGCAAACTCGATTTCGCCTACGATCCACGCCTGGGGTATCTGACCGCCTGCCCCACCAATGTTGGAACCGGCATGCGCGCCTCGGCCATGCTCCATCTCCCGGGGCTGGTCCTGAGTGAGTTGATCAACCAGGTGATCCAGGCGGTGAGCAAGATCGGTCTGGCCGTGCGCGGGCTCTACGGGGAGGGGACCGAAGCAATGGGCAATTTGTTCCAGATCTCCAACCAGACCACCCTGGGCGAAAAGGAAGAGGATATCATCAACCGGTTGAGCAAGGTGATCGAAACCATCATCGAAAAGGAGCACGACGCCCGCCAGGTTTTAATCCAGAAAAAGTCGAATACTCTCTCCGACCAGATCGGCCGGGCCTACGGCGTGCTTACTTATGCCCATGCCATGACTTCGAAAGAGGCGCTCAATCTCCTGTCGATCATCAAGCTCGGAGTCGACCTGGGAGCGTTTCCGGAAGACCGGAGGTTGCCCATCGATGAGCTCTTCATCGACACCCAGCCCGCCCACCTGCAAAAGACCTCGCAGCAGAAATTGACCGCCGAAGAACGCGACCATCTCCGGGCTCAAATTATTCGGGAGCGTTTGAAAGTCTTCCCTAAACCTGATATCAGTAAACTGGTGAAGGAGCCGGGAAACAGTTCCTCCCCATCGAACAATGAATAATTTCACACCCCGCGCGCAGCAGGTATTGGCGCTGGCCCGCAAGGAAGCCGACCGGTTCAATCATAATTATGTCGGAACCGAGCATCTCCTGCTCGGTCTGATCAAGCTGGGGCAGGGGGTGGCGGTCAACGTTCTCCAAAAAATGGGTCTCGATCTGGAGACGGTGCGGATGGAAGTGGAAAAGCAGGTCGGTTCCGGCCCCGAAACCAAGATGGTGGGCAATATTCCCTACACCCCGCGGGTTAAAAAGGTTCTGGCCCTGGCCGGGAAGGAAGCCAAGGCGCTCAACCATTCCTATGTCGGGACCGAACATATCCTGCTGGGACTTTTGCGCGAAGGCGAAGGAGTCGCGGCCCGGGTTTTGAAAAGCCTCGAGGTCGATATCGAGCGGACCCGCAACGAGATTTTAAAAGAGCTCGATCCCAATTTTACCCCGCCAGAATCGGAACAGGAAGGGGCGGAACCTTCCAAGAAGGACGTCAAGACGCCCGCCCTGCGCGCTTTCGGGCGTGATCTGACGGAACTGGCCAAGAAAGGTGAGCTCGATCCGGTCATTGGGCGCCGGAACGAAATCGAGCGAGTTATCCAGGTGCTCTGCCGGCGCACGAAAAACAATCCGGTGTTGATCGGGGAAGCCGGGGTGGGCAAAACCGCCATCGCCGAAGGCCTGGCCCAGGAGATTGCAGCCGGCAATGTGCCCGAACTGCTCCGGGACAAGCGGGTGGTTACGCTCGATCTGGCGCTCATGGTTGCCGGGACGAAATACCGGGGCCAGTTCGAAGAGCGGATCAAAGCGGTGATGGACGAGATTCGCCGTTCCAAAAATGTCATTCTTTTCATCGACGAGCTGCATACCATTGTCGGCGCCGGATCGGCCGAGGGCGCCATGGATGCGTCCAACATTATTAAGCCGGCGTTGAGCCGCGGCGAATTGCAGTGCGTCGGCGCCACCACCATGAACGAGTACCGCAAATACATCGAAAAAGATGCGGCTCTGGAGCGCCGGTTTCAGACGGTCAAAGTCGATGCCCCAACGGTTGAGGAAGCGATCGAAATTTTAAAGGGCCTCCGGCCGAAATATGAGGCCCATCACAAGGCCAAACTGACGGATGAAGCGCTCGAGACGGCGGTGAAATTTTCGGAGCGTTATATTACCGGCCGGTTTTTGCCTGATAAAGCGATCGACGTGATGGACGAGGCCGGGGCCCGGGCCCGTATCAATTCCATGACCCGTCCGCCCGACGTGAAGGAGATCGAGCGGGAGATCGAGCAGATCCGGGTGGAAAAAGAAGCCGCCATCAAAGCGCAGGATTTCGAAAAAGCCGCCTCGCTTCGCGACAAAGAAAAGCAAACCAAGGAAAGGCTCGACACCATTTTGACCAAATGGCGGGAAGAACGCGAAGAAAAGGAGGTGCTCGTGACCGGCGAGGACATGATGCACATCATTTCCAAGGTAACGGGCGTTCCTTTGCAGCGGATGGAGCAGGCGGAAACGGAGAAGCTCCTCAAAATGGAAGAGGAACTGAAGAAAACCGTGATCGGCCAGGACGAAGCGGTCACTGCTATTTCCAAGGCGTTGCGGCGAAGCCGGGCCGACTTGAAGGACCCGCGGCGCCCGATTGGCTCCTTTATCTTTCTGGGGCCGACCGGAGTGGGCAAAACTTTTCTCGCTCAAAAGCTGGCCGAATTCATGTTCGGCGATCGCGATGCGCTCATCCAGATCGACATGTCGGAGTACATGGAGAAATTCACGGCCTCCCGCCTGATCGGTTCGCCCCCCGGATATGTCGGTTACGAGGAAGGCGGGCAACTTTCTGAGGCAGTGCGGCGCCGGCCTTATTCGGTTGTGCTTTTTGACGAGATCGAAAAGGCGCATCCCGACGTCATGCATCTGCTCTTGCAGATCCTGGAAGACGGAAAGATCACCGATTCGTTAGGCCGTAAGATCGATTTTCGAAATACGATCATCATCATGACCTCGAACGTCGGCGCCGAGACCCTGAAACGTCAGACCACGATGGGGTTTGGCGCGGTCAGGCCGTTAGGCGAACATGAATACGAGGCCATGCGCGACAAGTTGCTCGAGGAGGCGAAGAAGGCATTCAAGCCGGAATTCATCAATCGTCTGGACGACATTATCGTGTTCCATCAGCTGGCCAAGCCGGAGCTGATGCAGATCGTCGATCTCGAAGTAAACAAGGTGTTAGTCCGGGTAAAAGCGAAGGACGTGCACGTGCAACTCGAGAACAGCGCCAAGGAATTTCTGATCGAGAAAGGCTACGACCCGCAATACGGGGCCAGGCCGATGCGCCGGGCCGTGGAAAAATATCTGGAAGACCCGTTTGCCGAGGAACTGCTGCGAGGAAACGTCAAACCGGGCGAAACCGTGAGCGTGGTCGCCGAAAACGGAAAACTGATCTTCAAAGCCGCCGAGCCCCAAAGCGCGCCCGCCGGCGCGAGCTAAACAAGGTAGCGCAAGCGTCCGCGCTTGCGACGGATTGCTACCTGAAATATCTTAAAAACAGCCGTCTCTTCAGATTGAGACGTCCGCGCCTGCCTGCTCGCGAAAGCTTTCGGAGTTGGCGTCCGCTTTCTCCGCTTTCAGCTGTTATTCTGAGCGAAGCGCCTGCCCGCCGTAGCTTTTAGCAAATGCGGGAAGGATCCTGCAAACGTCCATAGGAACACAAGAGCAGCCGTGAACTATGGAGGGGCGAGCTCCCGTGCCTGCCGAGCCGTAGCCTCCGGGCGTAGGCTGGAGCCCGAGACGGAATACAAGCAGGCCGTTTCCGATATAGTGGAGATACCCGGGCACGGTCCTGTGGTGGCACGTTACGTCACCATTCCGACGCTGATCGCGATGAAGCAAACTGTCGGCAGGCCGCAGGATTTGGATGATATTCAGCACCTCCGTTGAATTCAGGAAGAGAAAGAGAAATGAGCGATTCGGATAATTCGATCGACTGGAGTCTGACCAGTTGGGAAGGCAGCCGGCGCGCCGCTTTGCGCGATTGGATGAAGCTGACGCTGACCGAGAAGTGGCGCGCTGTTGAGGAAATGGCGGACTTGGGCCGGGCGACAATCGAACGACGGCGCAGGCAAGGGCTGCCCTACATCGATCCCTACACCGGAGAGCGCGTCCCCGGTGCAGCCGTACGCGAAGATTCGCCGGCATCCGACGAGAAATTGGAAAGAGGAAAAGAATCTTCGGAACCATGAGCGAGTCAGATTTCGACGAATTCTTTCGAACCGCGTTTGGCAAAGCCGATGATCCAACGTTTCAACCGTTCGATTATCAACGGCGACTCGCGCGCAGTGCGCGTCCTGCGGCCAAAAACCATCCGGCGTGGAATGGCTTCGGAACCAATTGCGCCAAAAAATTTTGCTTTCAAGCCCGGTGGGACCGCATTTGTCCGCCCCTTTCTGAGATAGTCGCGACCAGATGACACCGCTAGATTTCCCGAGCTTCTTTAAAACCGCCACCGGCATCGCCGAAGGCCCGTATGAGTACCAATGCCGGCTCGCAGAAGACCCAGACTGCAAATCCCGCCTGATCAATATTCCAACCGGCTGCGGCAAAACCGCGGCCGTTGTGTTGGCCTGGCTCTGGAATCGCCTGCTGCCGCAAATCCGAAATTCGAAATCGGAAACCCGAAATTCAGAGTGGCCTCACCGTCTCATCTATTGCCTGCCGATGCGAACGCTTGTGGAGCAAACGCGCGACAACGTTTTCGAATGGCTGATGCGCCTTTCCATCGTGGTCTTACCTACTTTTGATCCGGCATTTCCGCGCTCGAAAGAGCGCGGCCCCATTGTTTATCTTCCGATCCGGATCCAAAAACAGGCGCTTGGCACAAGCGCCTCTACAGTTCACGCCCGCGGATGAGCGGCGGCGTAGGCTTTTTTCAGGCGTTCGATTGTGACGTGGGTGTAGATTTGGGTGGTGGAAAGACTGGCGTGGCCGAGCAACGCCTGGACGCTGCGCAGATCGGCCCCGCGATCGAGCAGGTGGGTCGCGAAACTATGCCGCAGTTTGTGGGGGCTGATGGAGATCGGAATCGAGGTGTGGCGGAGATAACGTTTCAGAATCAACCAAACCGAACGCGCATTGATGCGTTGTTTCGATTTATTGATAAAGAGCGGCCCGGCATGAACGTTGGCCGCGGCGCGATAGCGCGAGATCGCCTCCAGAGCCGGTAACCCAACCGGACAAACTCGTTCCTTCCGGCCTTTTCCAAAAACCCGCACCGATTCGGTGTAGGGATCGAGATCTGCCACGTTGAGCGCGGCCAGTTCGCTCAAGCGCAGGCCGCTGCTATAAAAAAGCTCCATGATTGCGACGTCCCGCAGCGGCATCCAGGCCGGGGCGGCTCGAAATTTTGGAGCTCGCATCGGCGCATCGAGCAGTTCGTCGATTTGTTGCCGGGTCAGAACCAGCGGGAGTTTTTTTTCAATTTTGGGCAGTTGCAGCTCGGCCACCGGATCGCGTCGTAATCGCTTTCGGGCGACCAGAAAACCATAAAAGGTCCGCAGGGCCGAGAATTGCAGACGAATGTAGGATCGCGCCTGCCGGCGTTTCATCAGCTCGAAGAGATAATCGCGAAATTGATCGGTGCCGCATCTTCGCCACTCCGTCCGGCAGCCGGCCCGAAATGATTCCAAGGCCTGCCGATAAGCCTTCAGGGTGCGAGGCGATGCGTTGCGTTCCACTCCCAGATAGCGCAGAAATTCCTCAAGCAGGGCGTCCTTCTTTTTGTTTTGGTCGGTGATCACTTGGCTAACCGGCCGCAGGCCGATGATGTCGCCGGAGGGGAACCGGCCGGAGGCCGATTGCTACATTACAAAGCCGGTTTTTCAATGGTTACGGCGCTTTGGGCGGCGCGAGCCCGGCTGTTGACTTGACTGTTGAAAATGGGCGCCGGGTTTGTCGATATCAGCTCGTAATTTTTCAGCACGAATTCGGGATAAAACCCGTTGCTGGCCGGTTCGTAAACGGTGTCGCCACTAAAGTAGCCGTAAAGTTTGTATTCGTAGTTGTTATCGCCTCCGAACTTCAATTGTTCGCGATCGGGAGCAAGCTTCTGCGTTTCATTCAGCATTACCAGCTGGGCGGTGGACCAGAGTTGCCCCGGGCGCCGGACATAGCCCCAGAACTTGAAGTAGGGTTTATAATAACGCCGCCCGATAAAATAATCGCCCGGCGGCTCCGCCGCGATGGTCCGGGCCAGATTGATTTTTGCCTCTTGAATTCCCGAGGGGACGGTGGCGCAGCCGGCCAGGAAAATTGCGGCCAGAAGGCAATTAGCGGCGAAGGCAACGACAATTGCGCGTTTCATGTCTTTCCGACATCTACGCAGCTCTGCGTCTCACGCAAACAACGGAGGGCTGCGCTGCCGCCGAAAAGTAGAAGCGGCGTCCCCGCCGCTTTGGGTTTAGCGGACGCAACCGGAGATCGCGTCTACTTCCTCATTGCGGCCGGGGCGGGGCCAAATCTCGTTTTGCATCGCACATGCATGTCCGGTAAAGTTCCGGCGGCGCCATGGTTGAACTGGAAGTGTATGCGGCCGGTGTCCGCGATTTGAACAAGATCCTCGAGTTGGATCACGAGCTCGAAGCGATCGCCGGGTTGCATTACAAGGTCGATAGCAACCATGACCTCGTCTATTTGGAGATCGAGGACGAACCAATCATCACCTTTCGGGAGATCCGCGCCATTTTCCGCAAACTGGGATTCGAGCCGCGATTTATCGGTGCGATTCCGCCCGAGCTTCGGCCCCGCTCCAAAACCCAACCGTTGAGCGCTTAACCGGCCAGTGAATCGTGATCAGTGATTGGTGAATCGCGGCGACGGTTCCCGGGTCTGCCCATTCCCTTATCCCTGATCACTATTCGCCTGAACGAATGATCACCCAACTTTTCAACGCCCTCGGCCGGCCGCTCCTTCGGTTCGTGCAATATCTTGGCGAAGTTGTTTTGCTGGCGGCGGACACTTGCCGCTCGGTTTTTACCAGGAAACTGCGCTGGAAATTGTTTCTCAACCAGATTGTCGAGATCGGACTTTTGTCAGAAGTAGTGGTTGTTATCACGGGTGCATTCACCGGGGCCGTGTTCGCGGCCCAGAGTTTTTTTCAATTCAACAAGCTGGGGATGGGATCGGCGGTGGGCGCGCTGGTATCGGTCTCGCTCTGCCGCGAACTTGCTCCGGTCTTGACCGCACTGATGGTGACAGGGCGTGTCGGCGCGGCCATGTCGGCGGAAATCGGGACCATGAAAGTGACCGAGCAGATCGACGCTTTGCGGGCCCTGGCGGTATACCCGACTGACTATCTGGTCGTGCCGCGGGTTTTGGCCATGATGATTTCGATGCCTCTCTTGGTGGCTGAATGCATCGCTGTCGGCATTCTGGCCGGCTATGGAATCGCGGTCTACATGCTTGGGATCAACGGCACTTACTATTGGGCCAACACCGTCCGTTGGACCCACAACCGCGACATCATCATGGGACTGAGCAAAGCGTTCTGTTTCGCTTTGCTTATCGTCTTTATCAGTTGTCACAAAGGTCTTACCACCCGGGAAGGCGCGGTTGGCGTCGGCCGGGCCACCACCGAAGCGGTGGTAAACAGTTCTCTGGCGGTTCTGATTTCGAATTTTTTCCTGACCATGTTTCTCAACATCATTTACCCGGCGGGATACCAGTGATGGAGCGATGGAGTATTGGAGTATTGGAGCGATGGAGTAATGGACGTTGAACATTAAGGGGATTATGGCGACCGATACTTCGGAAGCGCAGGAATTGCCGGGCAGCTTGCTGCAGACGCCTAACGGCTCCCCGGCTATGATCGCCGTCCGCGGTCTGGTCAAGCGGCTGGGCGGGCAGGAAGTCTTGCGCGGCGTCGATCTCGATGTCAGCACCGGCGAGACCCTGGCCCTGATCGGCCGCAGCGGCGGCGGCAAAAGCGTTTTATTGAAACATCTGATTGGCTTGTTGCGACCGGATGGGGGAGAGATTTGGGTCGAAGGGCATAACATTTTTGGCCTGACCGAACGCGAGCTGGGCGCCATCCGGCGAAAGGTTGGAATCCTTTTTCAAGGTGCGGCGCTGTTCGATTCCATGACGGTTGCAGAGAACATTGCCTTTCCCCTGCGGGAAGCGGGCGAGCGCGATCCGGCGGTATTGCGCCAGCAAGTTCAGGAGATGCTGGAGGTAGTCGAGCTGGAAGGTCAGGAAAATAAGATGCCGGAAAGTTTGAGCGGTGGAATGAAGAAACGAGTCGGCCTGGCCCGCGCCATTATTCGGCGGCCCAAATGCGTGCTCTACGATGAACCAACGTCCGGTCTCGACCCGGTGGTTTCCGACAGCATCAACCGTTTGATTCGCCGCCTCCAGGAGCGCTTTGGCATGACCAGCATTGTTGTGACCCACGACATGAAAAGCGCTTTTCATGTCGCGGACCGGATTGCTTATTTGCACGAGGGACGGATTTACTTTCATGGAACCGCCGTTGCCCTTGAGCAAACGAGCGATCCCGTTCTGCGGGATTTCATGCAAGGGCGATCGGATCGAGAGCCGTTGTGAGCGTTGTAGCCACGGCCCTGCGGGCCGTGCGCGCACGTGCCGCAGGCACGTGGCTACATTACGAAAAACCGGCCCTGCCATCCCTTCTTGCCAAATGATTGGCAGGATCGACAATTAATCCTTAATGAACCGGCACGAACGAGGCTTGGAGTTCAAGGTCGGCATTTTCGTCTTCCTCGGACTTTCCATGGTTGCGGCCCTGGTTGTTGAATTCGGCCGGGTCGGCGAGGGATTCAAGGCTTACTATCCGGTGACAGTCCGGTTCACCGATGCCAGCGGGCTGTTGAAAGGATCCGATGTGCTGCTGGCGGGAGCCAAGATCGGAAGGGTAGCAGGCGGGCCGCGGTTGGCCCGGGAAGGACCGGGAGTGCTGGTGCCGTTGCGGATTTACGATTATGTCAAAATTCCGCTGGGCAGTAAATTCACCGTCGGCAGCTCCGGATTGCTGGGCGACCGATTTGTCACGGTAACGCTGCCTCGGGCAAAACCCACAGCGTACGTAAAAAAGAATGCCATGGTCGAAGGCACCCGCGAGACAGGAATTGACGATCTCACCCGCGAAGGCGGCAAGCTGGTGGGCGACCTCCGCGGCACGGTTGAGAACATCGACCAAACCGTGACTCGGCTGAATCAGGAGGCGCTTTCGCCGGCGAACATAAAAGATCTGCGCTCCACCATGGAACACTTGAATGAGACGACCAAGGCGCTGGCCCAATCGTCGAAAAAATTAGATGGCGTGGTCGATCAGGCCGGGGCGGCGATGGGTTCGATCAAGGGCGACGCGGACGATCTGCAATCGGTGGTGGCCGATGCGCGAAAGACGGTGCAGTCGGCGACTCAGGTTTTCCAGGAGGCGATGAAAGGGAACGGTTTGCTGGCGGCCCTTCTGACCGACCAACGGCTGGCGGCGGATTTTCGGGCGCTCGTTAGTAACCTACGGGCACACGGTGTGCTGTTTTACCGGGATACGGCGGCCCAAATTGAGATGAATGCACATCCGCAACAACACTCCCGTTCCCGCTCGAAACAGAGATGACGCCGCTGCTGACAGTCAACTTGTTGCGGGTCCTTTTCATTACCTTCTGCGCCACCATCGGCGGGATCATTTCGTCGGAAGTGCAGGGAGACGTCTGGCCGGGCCTGATCGTTGGTCTTCTCCTTGGTCTGATCACGGTTTTGATCGACCGATTGCTCAAGGGATTTTCCTTGCGGGCGTTTTCCTCGGCGACCTTTGGCCTGCTGCTTGGATTGGTTTTCGCCAATTTGTTGCTGGCCTCCGACGTATTGCATTATCAATCGGAAACCATTCAATGGACGGCCCGCCTGGTCGCTTATGCGGTTTTCGGCTATTTGGGAATGATGCTCGCCATGCGCAGTAATCGGGACGAATTCTCACTCATCATTCCCTACGTTCGGTTTACCCGGGAAACGACCCAGCAGGAACCGATTCTGATCGATACCAACGTCATCATTGACGGCCGGATTGCCGATTTGTGCGCCACCGGTTTTCTGAGCCGTTCCTTGATTGTTCCAAGGTTTATCCTCGAGGAAATGCAGACTTTGGCTGATTCGCACGATCCGACCAAGCGTGAGCGCGGCCGGCGCGGTCTCGATATTTTAAACGAACTCCAGCGGGCGCGCGGAGTTGACCTGACCATTCACGAAAGCGGCGACGACACTGAGACCTCGGTGGATTCGCGGCTGGTCCGGACAGCAAGGATCCTCCAGGCGCGTTTGCTGACGAACGACACTGCGCTTTGTCAGGTGGCGCGGTTGCAACAGGTGCCGATTCTAAACTTGAACGATCTGGCGCGGGCTTTGCGCCCGGTGGTGGCGGTCGGTGACGAAATCGAATTGGGCCTGGTCAAAGAGGGTCGCGAAGCGCACCAGGCAGTGGGTTATCTGGCCGATGGCACAATGATCGTGGTCAACCACGCCCGTTCCTGCATCGGCAGATCGGCCAAGATCATCGTGGCAAGCGCTCTTCAGACCGGCGCCGGCCGGCTCATTTTCGCGGAACTAAAGGATAATTTTTCCGCGCGCCCTATCTTGGCGCGCCAGTCGGCCTGATGCCGTCACCGCCGACAAGCGGGCATCAGACAGAAGAAAAGCGGCCGTTCGAATTTACCGGGCGAATTCGAAGTTTTGGGCATGCGCTCAAGGGGATTTTGCGAATGCTGCGCTGCCAGCACAACGCCTGGATTCATCTCGCGGCCACCCTCGTCGTCGTTGGTGCCGGATTGCTCTTTCAACTCTCGGCCCCGGAATGGTGCTGGATCATCCTGGCCATTGCAATCGTCTGGACCGCGGAGGCGTTAAACACCGCTTTCGAGTTCCTGGCCGATGCCGCTTCCCCGGAATTTCATCCGCTCATCCGCGACGCCAAGGATGTCGCAGCCGGGGCGGTCCTGATCACCGCCATCGCTTCAACCATCATTGCGGCGATCATTTTCCGGTCGCACCTGGTGGAGATGTTCCACTGATCCGATAACGCTCGGGACAGGACACTAGCTAATCAATCCTCGAGCGAACGATGCTGCTGCGGCCGGCGCGGCGAACGACCTCGTTAGTCTCCCGGCTGGGGCGAATATCGGCCACGTCACCCATGCGAAAAGTCGGATGTTTCTCGTTCACCTTTCGTTCGATCCATCCGTCATGTGCCATCGCTTCCAATACCTGAAAATATGCCACCCGCATGCCTTGACGGGTCACCGCGTCGGTTACGGGACTGCGCGATATGGCTTTGTCGACAAGTCGGACAATGGTTGCCAACTCTGAGGTTTGCCGCAATATCCCGATGACTTCCCCGTAAACGCCGGCCACGGGCAGTTGCCGATGGTTCCGAACGTAACAAGGCAATGCGTGGATCCGCCCCTGGGCGAGAAATCCAATGCGCCCGGTTTTGGCGCCACGCAGATCCAGCTTAAACAGATTGTATCCATCGATCAGCCAGGATGCCTTGCGTTTCTCGCGGTCAAACAACTCGATAAGCTTCTTGGTTGCAGCCGGATCGAATGTGCCGGCCACGGCCATGACTTCCGACTCCGTGGCGAACCCTCCTTTTCCGAGCCACTCCCAGGCCTCCTGCGGATCGAGATTGAGTCCCGCTTCGCGGGCGATACCGGCGCAGTGGTCCTTTAATTCTGTGAAACAACTGTTCGCCGCGTACCAGAATTTGGCGAACTGAATATGTTGGCGAATGGTCCCACGATTCTTGTCGTCATAACGCTGGCGGAGCCAGCCCGAATTCTGCTCGCCTCGGCGCAGCTCAAGGATCGTGTAGGCAGCGTCGCGAGCCGATTGGTGCGCCAAAGTCATTCCGGCAGAAAGAATCGGATCGGCAAAGCCGGCAGCTTCTCCGCACAGAAACCAGTTCTCGCCCGCGATGCGATCGACGAGATGCGACCAATCGCGGCAGGTAGTGAAGCGGCCTTCCGGCCTGGCATTGACCAACAATTTCCAAATGTCCTCCTGACGTCGAAGCGACTGGTTATACAGCTCTTCAGCCGTTAGGCCGCTCTCTTTGTAATATTCGGCGGGACAAACTACGCCGATACTTGTCCGGGTGGGCCCGATCGGGATAAACCATATCCAGGCGTAGGGCAGACTGCGGACTTGGATCCGGGTCGCTCCCACGCCGATTTCCACCGCCCAGTCGGCGTTTTGCCAGTAATCCCACACCGCAATGTTGCGTAATTCAAGGCTGGGATCGATGCCGATGCCCAGGGCGCGGCGAAACAGGGCCATCGTGCCCGAACCGTCGATATAATATTGAGCCGTGATCGTCTCCCCGGTGTTAAGCTTTAATCCTTCAATCCGGTCGCCGTTCGTCAGGACCTCATCCACCTTCACTCCCTGGCGCACTTCGACGCCGCGCAATTCGGCGTGGTCGAGAAGAATGGTATCGTATCGGGAGCGATCTACCTGAAACGCCGTATGCCGCCGCTGACCTTCGAATTTTCCGGGGCGCGTTTCGTCACGCCATTTTTCGATGGGATAAAAATTGATGTCCCAGCGATCATTGTCCCGACCCCAGGTATAGGAAGCGCCGATCTTGATTGGAAATCCTGCTGCCTCAACCGCATCCCACGCGCCCATTTCGTCCAGGATCCAGCAGATGGGTTGCAACATGCTTTCGCCGATGTGGTCGCGCGGGAAAACCTCTTTTTCCAAGACGAGGACGCTCAGTTCTGGCGCGTATTTTTTTAAAAGGGTAGCGGCGGTGCTTCCGGCCGGGCCGCCTCCGACAATGGCAACGTCGCACCTTCCATCGTTCGCAAGCATAACAAGTTGTAAGATTAAAAACTGAGCTGCGTACTGCTCTTAATTCCCCAGACCGTTTTCATCGATCCTTGACCGCAGGATGCCGCCGCGGCCGGCGCGCCGCAGCGCCTCGTTAGCGTCACGGCTCAACCGGATGTGCTGGACTTCGTTACCGATCCGCAGGCCAGGGCGGCTGTTGTCACATTTTCGCTCCACCCATCCGTCCTGCACCATCACTTCCAATACCTGAAGATGTTGCGAGCGCAGGAACTGACGGTTCTCAGGATCGGTGGCAGGAATCTGCCCGAGCGTTTTTTCGATCAGACCCATCATGGTGGCAAAGTCGGAGGTCTGCCGCAGAACCTCGATCATGCGGGCGTAGAACCCAGCTACCGGCAGACGCCGGCCGTTGCGAACGTAGCAGGGGACGGCGTGGATGCGCCCCTGGCTGAGGATCCCGACGCGTTCCGTCTCGGCCCCGCGCAGGTCGAGCTTGAAAATGTTATGTCCGTCGATCAACCACTTTGCTTTGCGTTGGTCCGTGTCAAACAGCTCCAACAGCTTCTTGGCCGAAGCCGGATCAAGCGTGCCCGCGGACGCAATCGTTTCGGATTCACTGGTAAATCCCCCCAGGCTCAGCCAAGCCCAGGCCTGTTGCGGATCGAGGTTGAGACCAGCTTCGCGAGCGATATTGGCGCAATGCTCTTTGAGCTCTGTGAAGCAACTGTTAGCCGCGTACCAATATTGGGCGAATTGGATGTGCTGCCGGATCGCGGTCCGCTGCTTTTGAGCGAAGCGTTGCCGAAGCCAAGCCCGATCGTACTTGGCGCGACGCAGCTCCAGGATCGTGTAGGCAGCATCGCGAGCGGACTGATGAGCCAGGGTCATTCCGGCCGACAGAATCGGGTCTGCAAAACCAGCGGCTTCTCCGCACAAAAACCAATTCTCCCCGACGACGCGATCGGCCAGGTGCGACCAATCGCGGCATGTGGTGAGTCGGCCCTCCGGTTTGGCATTACGTAACAATTTCCAGATGTCAGGCTGTCGCTGGAGCGAGTTGTGGTACAACTCCTCAGCGCCGAGCTCCGCTTCCTTGTAATATTCAGCCGGGCAGACGAGACCGATGCTGGTTCGGTTTGACCCCAGAGGAATGAACCAGATCCAGCCGTAAGGCAAACTGCGAATCTGGATGCGCGTTACGCCCGTGCCGATCTCCACAGCCCATTCGGCATTGGTCCAATAATCCCACACTGCGATGTTGCGTAGCACCAGGTTTGGATCAATTCCGATATTCAAAGCGCGGCGGAACAGCGCCACTGTGCCCGAGCCATCAATGTAATATTGAGCCGTGATCGCTTCCCCATTGTTAAGCTTTAACCCCTCAATCCGATCGCCATTCGTAAGTACGCTCTCGACCTTCACTCCCTGGCGGACATCGGCTCCGCTGGCCCGGGCGTGCTCAAGAAGAATTTTGTCATACTTTGAGCGATCCACTTGAAAGGCCGTTTGCCGGCGCTGGCCTTCGAACTTTGCGGGCCGCGATTCGTCGCGCCATTTTTCGATCGGGTAAAAATCGAAGTCCCAACGATCATTGTTGCGGCCCCAGGTGTAAGAAGCACCGATCTTGATCGGGAACCCCGCTGCCTCAACCGCATCCCACACTCCCATTTCATCCAGAATCGGGCAGATCGGCGGCAGCATGCTCTCGCCGACGTGGTCCCGCGGAAAAGTTTCTTTTTCCAGGACGACGACGCTCAGCTCCGGCGCGTATTTCTTCAGCAGGATCGAGGCTGTGCTCCCAACCGGTCCCCCGCCGACGATGGCTACGTCGTATGTTCCACGAATTGAAGCCATAACCAGTTTGTCCTCCAGCGTAGGTTAGGTCGTCACAACCGTAAATTGCGAAGACCACTCAATCCGGAATTGGCTGCGGCGCTTGGATTTCTAATAGACGAGTAGCTTCCTTACGGTGGCGCTCAGCCAGATCGGAGCGGCCGATGCGCGGATAAATGCGCGAAAGATACCGATGGGCCACGACAAAGCCGGGGCGCATTCGGAGCGAGATCTCGAACGCCTGTACCGCCCGCTCGTACCAACCCATCCGTGAGAGCAACGCTCCCAGCTGGAAGTGGGCTTCGGGAAATTCGTGACGCAGACCGACCGCCAGCAAGGCGTGATCGATTCCTTGCTCGACAAAGTTTTGCCGGGGCAAGGCCACGCTCAAGCCATAATGCGCTTCGGCCAGGTCGGGATCCAGGTCCAATGCCCGCTTGAAAGCGCGCTCGGCCTCCGGCCAGCGTCTCTGGCGCAGGTAAAGACGGCCGAGATGCGTCTGGGTGATCGGATCGTCGGGCGCGATACCTTCGGCTTCATGGAATGCTTCTGAGCAGGTCTCCATGTCGCCACGTGCCCAGGCCAGAAGGCCACGTAACACAACGGTCTGGGGTGCGTCCGGCTGCACTCGTTCCAACGCCTCCAGCGCCGGCACCGCCTCTTCCGGTGTTTGTGAAACCAAACAAGCGTGCGCAAATGCCATCCGATAGCGGGTCTGCGGTTCGTCCGGATTTTTCTCGATTAACGCGGCCAGCATTTCTTTTCCTTCCCGGGCGCGACCGGCTTCGCACAGACTAACGGCCAGGTTGAAGTCGGCCTCGGACTCCGCCTGGACGGCGAGGCGCTCCGCATCGTCAGTGGGCGCATTTACGTAACCGAGAGCGATAAACTGACGCAAAGCGGCTTGGGCAGCTGCCGGATCTTGATCCTCGACCTCTGACGGCAGACGCCCGTCGTCGCCGGCCACTTTTTCCCATGAGGGAATTCGTTGAATGTCCGGCGACGTTTCGAACGCACTTACCAGTGGTTTGCCCTCCATGTCCTCCCCGATCGGCAGCCCAAGCAGGGTGAGAACCGTCGGCGCGATATCAAGCAAAGTCGCGCCTTCGATTCTTTCATCGGCTCGAACCCCGGGTCCGTGCAAAACGAAGACTCCCTGCGGCCGGTGCCAATTCGCCGGTTCGGCAGGTCCGCGGGGACGGCGCGGCCCGCTTTCAAAGCCGTGGTCGGACACGATCATGATATGCGCGTCCGGGCCCGCCAGTTCCATTAGCCGCCCCAGCATCAGATCGTGAAAACGATACACGCCGGTCATAACCTTCGAATAAAGCTCGAAATCGCGCGCTGAAACTTCCGGCAACCGCGGCGGATGAAAAGGCATGAAGCCGTGCCCCATCCGATCAATGCATTCGTAATACACCGCGCCGAAGTCCCAGGATTCTCTTTCCAGAAGCTCGGTGGCAACGGCGTGAACACTAATTACCTCGGCCAGTCGCTCGGCCACGAAGATCAATCGGTCTCGAACAATCGGATCGGTTTGATCGAGCTCGGCCGCCCGTGGAATCAACTGCTGAATCGCCGGCGCCTCGATCTCGCGCGGGTGCACTCGGAGTTCCGCCAGATTTCCGCCCAATCGTTCCGGGCTCACGCTTCCCTGTGGAATGGGCCATGAATCCGGCATCGAATCCCGCGGAGGAACAAAAAAGAGATTCGACACCATTCCGCCGCGAATTTTCTCCGCGGGATGGCTGGCTTGCCAGCCGCACACCACGCTGCGCCGCCCTGATTGAGAGACAATGTTCCAGAGCGCCTTACATGAGCGTGAGCGACTTCCGACCGGCCGCACCCCGGAGCGGTCCGGTAACGGCTCGATGAAACCACGCACACCGTGGCCATAAGCTCGTTTGCCGGTGGCGATGCTGGTCCAAAGAATCGGTGACAACATCGGCGAGAGCGACGCGATGTTGCCTATGACCCCGGCTTCGACCAGCCGCTGCAAACTCGGCATCAGACCCGCATCGAGCAACGGATGAATTACCTGCCAGTCAGCCGCATCCCAGCCGATGAGTAAAACGCGGCTACGGTTGCTCTGAGCGGAATCGGTCATTACGCGAGGCGGACAGCCATTCACCCTCCGGTGCCAAAATTTGGTGTCCCCAAGAAATCTTCAGGCGGTCCGCCCAAGAAAGCAGAAAGCCTGCGCGACCTCAGGTGACTTTCCGAAAGCTTGCCTGTTGACTAAGCCGTCTTGCCCTTGGGCAAGCCAGCACGCTGCCCGCGCCACTCGCGGACCGCAAGAGCACCTAGAGCGAGGATGCTGAGGCCGAATAGCGATGCCGTCCCCCCTTCATCCGGAACCGAAGCCGAGCCGTCCTGGCCGGTGTCGCCGGCCAGAATTGCCGCACCGGTGTCCTCGTAGGCATACTCGATAATCGCACGCGGCTGGCCTCCCAAGGTTGAGGAAAGCGAGATTTGCGCCCAGCCGAAGTCATACGTGCCAGTGCCTTCATTCAAAAACCGGAAACCAAATAGGTTTTGGTCGCCGTTGAGGGCAAACGCGGTTGGCCCGGACGTTTCGACAGAGCCGTCGGTCCTGCCGTAATTATACGCTCCGTCAATCAGTGTTCCTGCTGGTAGATTATCGACGCTCCCTGCATTGCCACCTGGAAAATTATCCAGCACACCGTCACTAGCACTGGCGCTGTTATTCGCCCAGATCTCAAGGCTGGAAGCTGACCAGAGATTGAGATCCCAGCCGGGAGCGCCGCCGGGCGTGGTGTCAAACGCGCCGGTCACGACGTTGAAGTAGACGCCGGAGGTTGTGCTGGGAATGTTGATATTGACAGGGCCACTCGAGATAATAGTTGCATCGGCATTTGGGATCGCAGGCGCGGCCAGAGCCGCCCCGGCCAAAGTGGCGTAGCCGAGCAGACGACCGTTAATAATCGGGCTCAATTTTTCATTCCGTGGGCTCATAAAAATCTCCTTGTTGACGCTCGGGGCGTCATAACAGGAATCCCGGCCAAAGGTCAAGCCCGTTTTTTAGAAAAATCACGCTTTCTAATATTTTACGTAATATATCAATCGTCGCGCCGGTGGCGGTTTACCCGGTTGTTGGCTCGACGGCCAACGTTGGCAGATTTCCGCCTTTGACCGAGTATCCGGCTTGTTGGCGTTTCGATGATGATTGTTGTGATCATTTTTCGGCCCGCACATCCCTTAAATTCATACGCTGACCATCCCGAATCAATCCCCCATCGCTCTCGGAGAGACCGATCCACCTCCCCGCACCGTCAGGGTCGATCGCGATCTCCCGGGCAGGCTCAGCTTTTGACCCGTCGCATGTGCATGCGCCATAGAGTCGACCAGGTCTTCCCATCACCTTTCGAGATGGCCAGGTCCCAGTCGACCGAATCCGGACGGATGTGAAAGAATCTGATCCGTCCTGTTCGTTTACCATCAGGTATTTCCCATTTTCTGAAAAATTCTCCCTCACCGTTGGAAAAGCCTCCGGAATAGGCCGTTCCGAAATAGGGCCGCCGCGTATCCATCCAGTGGATGTACCACTTGCGGGTTTGAGGATCGTAAGCTCGCACGCTTAATCCTTTCATTGGCTCCGGCTCTTTCATGCCTTCCCAGAAGAACTGCACTTTTCCTTCCCAATGCTCGATCAGGGCCCGTCCATTCAACGCCGGCGCCACAGACGTGCTGGCCTCCAGAGTTAGCCAGGTCCCGTCTTTTTGAAGGATTTCCTGCTCGATCTTCCAATCCCCGATCCAGAAGTCGAAAGCCCGAGCTTCCTCCGAGGGAGCGGGCCGAGCGTCCTGGGCGGAAGATGCGGCAACGGTCAGGGCGGCGATGACTGCAAAAGCCGTTTGGATGGTGAGCTTGAAAATCGAGAACACCGGCGTCGGAATGATGCGGTTGATATCGCCGTTAAATTGGAACACGATCGCGAATCCGCAACTCGGCAGGGTGTTGCCATCATTATCGCAATGAGCGAAAGAGCTTAGCGGATGAAGAAGTCCTCCCGCGCAGTTTCCGTCCGGGCCGGCCCGGTCGAGTTTCTCAAGCTCAACGCTGAGAGCTGGGAGTTGCGCGATGTCTACCAATGGTTGCTTGGACTGAACTGGACTCAATTCACAGCTTTTATCGCTGCCGCCTACGTCGGGCTAAATCTGGTATTCGCGACGCTCTATATGCTCGGGAAAAATAGCATCGCGGGCACAACCACCGGCTCGTTTCTCGAATCTTTCTTTTTCAGTGTCCAAACCCTGGCCACCGTCGGTTACGGACACATGTATCCGCGGACTCTCTACGGGCATATTGTTACCACGGTTGAGATCATGAGCGGCATGTTCTTGCTCGCGGTCATGGCCGGCCTGATCTTCGTTCGTTTTTCTCGTCCTACCGCGCGGATCCTGTTCAGCAACGCGGCTGTGATCGGGCCCTTGAACGGCCGGCCCACTCTGATGGTGCGGATCGGCAATCTCCGGCACCGGAGTATGGTCGAAGCCGAGTTTCGGATCATGTTCATGCGGGACGAGCCGTTGCTGGAAGGGGGCGATTTCAGGCATTTCTACAATCTCAAACTCCAGTTCGACCGTTTGATTGCGTTTCCAGCGGCCTTGACCCTCCGCCATGTGATTGACGAACAAAGCCCGCTCCACGGCGTGACTCCGGAAGCGTTTGAATCCAGCCGGGCCGTTCTCGTTGCCTCGGTCGTTGGGATCGATCCGGTAATTCCCGCGGCGGTCCAAACCCAGCGGGATTACACCGCGGCCAATCTCCGTTTTGGAGAACGCTTCGTTGAAATCTACACCGATCACGGCGACGGTAGACTGACGGTGGATTACGGCCGTATTCACGACACCGAGCCGGCCGCCTAACTGCGAGCCTAACTGACGATTATCATTCTTCCTTTTTCGCGTCCTTTCGTATGTTTCGTGGGCTCTCTTCTAATATGCGGGCTTGCCTAACCGATTTGTGGGCCGGAGCGCTGGCGGCTGGGAAAGCTAAGGTTTCCTCCCAAATCTTTTTTTTCGCGTCCATTCGCGTGTTTCGCGGGCTCTCTTCAAATATGCGGCGGTCATAGACCGCCGCTACAGTACGGATTAGAGGCCGACGGCGGTGCGGACGCGCTGCATCACTTGATCGGCAATTTCGTTGGCTCGCCCGGCCCCGCGGGCCAGGACGTTGTCGATATACGATTTGTCGGCCAGAATTTCTTCCCTGCGTTTGCGCATGGGCCCGAAATATTCCCACAGCTTTTCGAACAACTGTTTCTTGAAATCACCGTAACCGGTGCCCCCTTTTTTAAATCGCTCCTCCATTTCCAGAATCTCGCTTTCGGATGCAACCAGCGAGAAGAGCTGAAAAATGGTGGAGTCGGCCGGATTTTTTGACGCTTCGACCGGTTTGGAATCGGTCACGATGCTCATGACCCGTTTTCGGGTTTCCTTTTCGTCCCCGAAAATGTCGATGGTGTTGCCGTAGCTTTTGCTCATCTTTTGTCCGTCGATCCCGGGCACTACTTCAGTTGCCGGCTGGATCCGGGCTTCCGGCAGCTTCAGGATTTCGCCGAAAGCCTCGTTGAGCCGCGCAGCCAGATCGCGGGTGATCTCGACGTGCTGTTTCTGATCTTTTCCCACCGGCACAACGTCGCTGTCGTAGATCAGGATGTCGGCCGCCATCAACACCGGATAAGTGAAAAGGCCGGCCGAAGCCGGCAGGCCCCGCGCGATCTTGTCTTTATAAGAGTGGGCCAGTTCCAGGCGGGAGACCGGGGTCACGGTGGAAAGAATCCAGGCCAGCTCGGTTACCTGCCGGACGTCACTTTGCAAAAACAGCGCTCCCTTTTCCGGGTCGAGGCCGCAGGCCAGAAAATCGACGGCGACCCCCCGGCTGTTTTCGCGCAACACTTTCGGATCTTGGACGCTGGTTAGGGCATGGTAATCGGCAATAAAATAGAACGCCTCGCCTTCAGCCTGGAGGGCGATGGCGGGCCGCATCATTCCGAAATAGTTACCGATGTGGAGAACGCCGGTAGGTTGAATGCCGGATAAAATGCGCATGGGTAACTCGTCGTTTGTAGCGGCGGTCTATGACCGTCGCATTATTTATATCCTAATTCGAGCGACGGTCATAGACCGCCGCTACAGATGCAATGAAAAACGTGTGTTTCTTGCTCGCAATTTGCTTGTTAACCGCTAGATAAATCACAATGCCAGCCCGAGGAAAGAACCCCGTTTCAGTCGTCACCGGCGGCGCCGGATTTCTCGGATCGCACCTGACCGACCGGCTGTTGGCGGAAGGTCACCGGGTGATCGCCATCGACAATTTAGTGACGGGGCACGTGGAAAACATCGGCCATTTGGCTGGGAACGAGAAATACCGTTTCATCAAGCACAACGTTTCCAATTTCATTTTTCTGCCGGAACAAAAGATCGATTACGTTTTTCATTTCGCTTCGCCGGCCAGCCCGATCGATTACCTCGAATTGCCGATCCCGACCTTGAAAGTGGGCGCCCTGGGAACGCATAACGCCCTGGGCCTGGCCAAGGACAAGAAGGCCACTTTCATTCTGGCCTCCACTTCGGAATGCTACGGCGATCCATTGGTGCATCCGCAAAAGGAGGATTACTGGGGCAACGTCAACCCGATCGGCCCGCGCGGCGTTTACGATGAGGCCAAGCGTTTCGCCGAAGCCATGACCATGGCTTACCACCGCTACCACAAAATGGATACCAAGATCGTGCGCATCTTTAATACTTACGGTCCGCGGATGCGCCTCCGGGACGGCCGGGTGGTGCCCTCCTTGATCGGACAAGCCCTGAGCGGAAAACCGCTCACCGTGTTCGGCGACGGATCGCAAACCCGATCGTTCTGTTATGTGTCCGATTTGATCGACGGGATATTCCGGCTGGCGAAGAGCGATTTTCACGAGCCGGTCAACATCGGCAATCCGCGGGAGATGACGATCAAGCAATTCGCCGACGAAATCCTTCGAATCACCGGCGCCAAATCGACCATCGAATACAAGCCGCTGCCGGTGGACGATCCAAAGGTCCGGCAGCCCGATATTACCCGCGCCAAAAAAATCCTGGGCTGGGAGCCGCGGGTGGATTTCGAAGAGGGAATCAAGAAAACGATCGAGTATTTTCGGGAACGGCTCAAGGAGTGAGCCGGGCGGGGGCTCGGTTACCCGGGCCGGGCGCGGCCTATCCGAGTCAGGGAAGATTTCCTGGCAACTTTCTACCGGGCAATGGGTTCAACAAAGTGACGAGAGTTCGCTCGGCTTTATCATACCACCCACAGACTCGAAGTTATGTCGCTGCTTCTTAAGCCCATCGGTTCCCGCCACAATTTAACTGGCGCGGAGAGCGTTTCGGCTGTGAATTGCCTGGTAATGAAACGCGCTCTGTTGATCGCAGCTGTTTTTGCCGGACTTTGCTTTCCCGTCCGGGGGCAACAGCTGAATCAGGTGAAGCAGAGCCAGGATGAAACGGCCGGGCTCGATCGGGCCGGTCAGGCCGACGCGTTCGACGCGGCTTCGGCCCTGGTTCCGTATCGGCCGGAGATCTTCAAGACCCTGGATGGTTCGACTCTGATTGATAACCTGGCCATGCGGAGTTTGTGGGTGGAGCGGCGGGTGCCCGTTTCGAGCGCATTGGGACAGATGGGAATTGTGCAGCCGGATCTGTTTCCCCTTGCCCTCGGAGATGAGGTGAAATCCCGGAAAGCAAACACGTCGGAGGCGTCCGGAAAAGATTCTTCCGGGGCGATGGTTCTTTCGCGGTTGAATCCGGTTTATTACGGCGGCGAAGTGGGCGTTTTCTATGGCCATTCGAGCGGTAAGTTCGGCGGCGACGACTTTGCCACTTACATGACGGGGACCGTCGGCACCGACAAGGTCCAAATCACGGTTGGGGCGTCTTATGAGGAGTCGAACCGGGAGATTCCGCGTTTGCGCGTGTTGCCGAGGTAGCATTTCGGCGGGAGCCCGAGATTGAAGCATAGAAGCCATCTCATAAATAGGGTAGGCCCTTCGGAAAGCGTCGCTTTTCGGCTGGGCCTGCGTTGCTCCTCGGTCGCAGATCCATTCGGATATGCTTCCTTGTCGCGCCTTGTCCCAACCGAAAATCAATAGCCACCCGGCCCACCCGATTTAGGAGATGGCTTCTGGTTTCCGGACCGGGTCCGAAATGGCCGGGCGGGCCGGTTTTTCCATCTCTATATAATATAAGAGAGCGGTCTGCGCTCCGCCGGGCTTGTCGTTCGGGAGCGCGGCACCGGCAAGATTTTCAACATTTCGGCTGGCATGCGCTCGCCGAATTGTGGAATCGTAGCAGCCGAGATGAAATTCAAAGCGATTGGTCTTCTGGCTCTTGTCCTGTTCTGGTCGTCCGCCTCGGCTTTTGCTCAGGCAGCCGGGGGCCGCGGCCAGTTTCAGCTGACGAAGGTTACCCGGAACCTGATTGCGAATCCGCAATTCACTTATACCGGAGCCGAGCAATACACGGCGAACCAGCGCGATCGCTGGCTGGAAGTGGAAGTGGAGTTTGAGGCCAAGCCGGAATTTACCGATGAGCTCACCTTCCGATATTTCGTTTTGGTTAATGGGAAATTGATGAGCGGCGAGGTGACTCATGCGAATATCCCGGCCGGGCGGGAAAACCGATCGGTCATGTATGCGCCGCCGCAGGCGCTGGCCCGGATTTTGGGCGATCGAGCGATGACCACCGCGCTGGTGCAGAACATCGCGGTTCAGATCGTGCAGAAGGGGGCGGTGCTGGATGAATTGGATCTGGTCCGGGCCCCCGGCCAATGGTACAAGGCGCTACCGGCATTGAGCGGCATGCTTTTGAACAAGAATGAGACGCCCTTCGCGCCCCTTTACTGGGACCGATACGCCCAAATTAAACCGCCGACCCACTAACGGTGTGTCCTTCACCTTTCAACACCCCGGCTCCAGCGGATTTCCAAAACTCGAATGATTGAGACGGACAGCTGCCGATTCAGGTCGTCAGCGATCTTTGAATCTTGGGGGCCCGGCATTTATCGAGCGCGGGAAGTGGAGAACTCAACCTTCTAAAGCATGGCGGCTCCCAAGCGCGTTCTTAGCCTTAATCTCGGCTCCCAGACAATCGGCCTGGGTGAATTCCGGGCCCAACCGAATGGCGGGCTGGTGCTGCATGATTACCGGTTGCACGAGAACCTGTCGGAACTGGCCGGTGAAGCGATGCGCTACGCCCAGATCGCTCCTATCCTGCGTGAGATGCTCGGCCAACTCGGGACGAAGAGCGGGGACGTCAATTACGCGGTGCCGGGGCAATCCGTTTTTGCGCGTTTCGTCAAACTCCCATCGGTAGACGAGGAAAAGATCGAACGAATTATCGGCTTCGAGGCGCAGCAGAACGTTCCGTTCCCGATTGATGAAGTGATTTGGGATTACCAGCTGGTGGGCGCCGAAACGGACGAACAAATCCAGGTGGTGCTGGTGGCAATCAAATCGGATCTGCTCGATGAGATCAATGAAGTCGTGGAGGGAACCGGCTTGCGGGCAAGGATCGTGGACGTAGCGCCGATGGCGCTCTACAACGCTTTTCGCTACAGTTACAGCGATCTAACCGGTTGTTCCCTGTTGGTGGATATAGGCGCCCGAACGACCAATCTGCTTTTTGTCGAATCGACCAGGATTTTTTCCCGGAGCGTGCCGATCGGCGGCGGCTCGATCACTGCGGCAATCGCGCGCGAGTTTAACGAGCCATTTGCCGCGGCCGAGCTTCGAAAGAAACGCGACGGCTTCGTCAGTCTGGGCGGCGCCTATGCCGAGCCTTCCGATCCCGAGGTGGCGCGCGTCTCCAAAATCATGCGAAGCACGATGACCCGCCTGCATGCAGAGGTAATGCGCTCGATCAGTCATTACCGGAGCCAGCAGCAAGGCAACCCCCCCGAGCGCGTTTTTTTGTGCGGCGGCAGCGCCAGCACGCCCTACATGCGCGAATTTTTCCAGGAGAAGCTGCAATCACCAGTCGGCTTTTTCAATCCCCTCCGGAATGTCGCGGTGGCCGATTCCATGCCGACGGATCAAATCTCGCGTTCGGCCCATTTGTTAGGCGAACTGGTCGGGTTGGCCTTGCGGGCGGTAACCGAATGTCCGATGGAGCTCAATCTCCGGCCCGCCAGCGTGGTGCGGCGACAGGAATTGGAAAAGCGGCGGCCATTCTTTATTTTGGCGGCGGCTTGCTTCGTTCTGGCCCTGGTCGGCTGGGGCTTTTACGACTTGCGCGCCGCTCACATCACCCGGCACGCGACCGACCGCCTCCAGGAAAAGGTCGACACCATGCGGGCGGCGGAGACGCGTCTGGCCAAGCTGCGCCAGCAAACCAAATCCCTCGACAGCCTGGCGGGTCCGCTGATCGACGCGATCCAGGACCGCAGTTTCTGGGTGGAAATTGTGGAAGATCTGAACCGGCGATTGCCCAAGGAAAACATCTGGATCACGGAACTGATTCCTACTTCCGAAGGCAAACCGATCGGAGTTGATGAAAAACCGATCACCGAAATTTCCGCCAACCCGGCGGCCCGTGCCGGTTCACCGGGGCCGGGATCGACTCCGCGGCCAGGGGGCCCGGTCGTAGACGGAGTTTTGGTGCGCGGCCTTTATTTGTTCAACCCCAAACAACAGGAAGTGGTGGTCGATTACTTCCGCAATCTGGTGCAGTCTCCTTATTTCGCGATTGATCCCAATAATCAGGCCCGGGTAATCAAACCGAGCACCCCGAACAACACGGAGTGGGCTTTCCCCTACGAGTTGCATCTGGAGCTGCGTAAACCGTTGAAGTTGCCGTGAAATGGTTTGAACAAAATCGGTGGTTAGGCAGTTTTCTGATCGGGCTGGCGCTCGTGACCCTGGCGGCGCTTTACTTCTTGTTCCACGCCCGCAGCCAGGCCGATCAGGCCGTGGCCCGCTTTCAGGAAACGGTAATGGAAAAAAATCGATTGGAGCGGCTCGATCCTTTTCCGACCGAGGCCAATTACCGGACAATGAAGCTGCACCTGGAAAACTACGGGACGACTCTGGACAAGGTGAAACAGGAACTGGTTAGGCGTGTTTTGCCTGTGCCGCCGCTGGCGCCGAACGAATTCCAATCTCATTTGCGCCAGGCCATGCTGGCGGTCTCGGAGAAAGCGCGGGCCAATCAGGTTAATCTTCCGGATAATTTCGCTCTTGGATTCGAGGAATTCACCAGCGCCCTGCCGGCGACGGATGTCGCTCCCCAGCTTGGCCAGGAGCTTTCTCAGATAGAGCTGTTAATGCGCATCCTGGTCGATGCGCGGGTGGACAGCGTGACCAGTCTATCCCGGGTACCGGTCTCGGCCGGGGCCGGTCCGGGCGCCACCCCGGCCCGGGGACAAGCGGCGGTCGCAGCAGAAGCGGGCCCCAAATTTGTCGAACAAACTGCCGTGACGGTGACGTTTTTGTCTGCGCCCAGCGCTGCTCGCAAGGTCTTGAATCAGATCGCGAGCTCAAACCAGCAGTTTTTCATCGTCCGGCTCCTGCGGGTTCGGAATGAGAAAGAGAAAGGTCCGGCCCGGGAGCGGGCCGCCGGGCAAACTGCGACGGCGAAATCGCAGGGAACGGCTGCGGCGAAGCCGGCGCCGAACGCGGTCTTGAACTTTATCGTAGGCACGGAACACATTGAAACATCCGCCCGGATCGAACTGGTGCGGTTTACATTTTGAGAAGCAGATACGATGGCTGAGAAACTGTTCGAAAACTATCTCTGGTTGGGAAGGCAAGATCGGTCTTCGACAAGGGGCGTCGAAGACGGCACGCCAGGCGCATGCGCTCCCCGGAATTTTGTTTCAATGCGGCTCCGACTTGAATGATGAATTATGATTAAGCGGGATACGGTGTTTCCGGGGAGCCCACGCGCCTCGCGTGTTGTTTCCGGCGCCACGCCGGAAACCGCTGACGACGTGTGTTATTCAAAGCGCCGCCTGCCGCATTTCGAGCGTGCCTGGGGAAAATACGCCGTGGCCTTTTCGACTCACGAACGACGGCTGCTGATGCCGGCGGAACGAGATCTTGTGCTGGAAAGCATTTTGTATGGATACGATCACGAACAATATGAGCTTTATGCGGCCTCCGTGATGCCCGATCACGTGCATCTGCTTTTCGAGCCGCAGATAAAACAAGAAACAGAAGAGGGAAAAACCGTCTTTTGGTCGTTGACCGAAATTCTGAAGGGCATCAAGTCCGCCAGCGCCCACCGGATCAATAAGGGTGCCGGAAGAACGGGGCCGGTTTGGGAGAAAGAATCGTTCGATCGAATGATCCGGTCGGAAGCAGATCTTCAGGAAAAGTTTCGGTACATTTGCGGAAATCCATGGGAATCCGGGGTCGTTGGATCCTCGGACGGTTACCCTTGGTTGTGGACGCAGGAGATGTCTTCGACGAGGGCGTCGAAGACGGCACGCGAGGCGCATGCGCTCCCCGGAGGGGCGGGAACAGCGCCCGATGGCGCTGGCGCGATGGCAACTGAGCTTTAGCCGATGGACTGGATTCGTCTTCATTACGACCGCCTGATTGTGATGGTGGCGGTTGCGTTTCTTTTCATCACCGCGGTTGCGATTTGGCGTGATGCCACCGAATACGCGGCCACTTTTTCGGCCCAACAGGTGGGCCCGGCCCCGAAAAAACCGAAGCCGCCCGGTCGCGCCGCCGAGCTGGACACGGCCCTGGACAAATTGCATCAGCCCCCCCAATGGACTTTTAGCGGGCGCTCCGGTCTCTTTGTTCCGGAAAAGCATTTTATCGGCAGCAACGGATTGCCTGCGACCTTGGAAACCACCCAGGTCCATCCGCCCGTGCCTAACGAATGGCTGGAGCAATTCGGTTTGCCGATCGCGGATGCCGACGTCCTGACCCAGGATCCGGATGGCGATGGATTCACTAACCTGGACGAATGGCAGGGCCACGCCAATCCCATCGACAAAAACTCGCATCCCGACTACCTGACCAAATTGAAACTGAAAGCTTTCAGCGAGGAACCGTTCCGGCTGATGTTTTCGTCATGGGACGGCGACACTTTCGGCATCAACGCGATCGATCTCAAGGAGCCGACCCAGTTTCTCAAAATCGGAGACACGATTGCCGGAACGCGTTTCAAGATCGTGAAGTTCACGGAAAAACATCAGGTCAATCCGGCTACGGCTGGGGAAACGGATGTTTCAGAACTGCTCCTGGAGCATGAAGAGACGCACGAAAAGCTCACCCTGGTGAAAGAAAAAGTGGCGGTTTCGCCGGAGTCGGTGGCGACATTTGCCTACTCCTGGCCGGCTGGTCAGGCCACTCAGGAATTCCAGGTTCGAAAAGATCAGGAATTTTCATTGAAACCACAGGAGGAGATCAAATATAAGCTAATAGACGTCCAGCCGAGCAAAGCAGTGATTGTAAATACGCGTAAACCGGATGAACCGATACAGATCGGTCTTGTCGCTCCTTAACCACACCCCGCTTATGACCTTAATTGTCTCTGTCTGTAATAGAATGTTTCGAGCCGCCCGAATCGTGGCCCTGGGGAGCGCCGTTCCATTTTTCGCTCTCCCGGCTTTTGCCGCACCGGATGTCCAGAGTATCTCCGAACGCGAAATCGCTCGCCGGGAAGCAGCCCTGCCCCGGGGACAGGAGGCCCTCATCCGCGGTGAGACGGCCATGAAAGAACAGAACTTCACTCTCGCCCACGAAGAGTTTCGGACCGCGGTCGCTTTCCTGCCGGACGCTGAAGTCAGCGGCAAATCCCACAGCGAAGCAGTCGATGGATTTTGCGAAAGCGGTTTAAAGCTGGCTCGGCAGAAAATCGCCGAGGGCAAATATCTCGAAGCGGAATCGATCGCGCTCGAAATTTTGGACGAACGCTACAACCCGGATTGTTCCGAAGCGAAAGAGCTGGTGGCTCACCTGCGGCAGCCGGGGTATTTCAACAAGACGATGGGCCCGAAGTTCATCGCCAAGGTGGAAGACGTAAAAAAACTTCTCAATGACGCGGAAGGATACTACCAGGCGGGCCGTTACGATCTGGCGTTCAAGAAATACGAGCAGGTTTTGGCTCTCGATCCCTATAATACCGCTGCCCGCCGTGGCGAAGAAAAGATCGACAACACCAAGTACCGCTACAACGAAGAGGCCTACAACGAAACCCGGGCCCGTCAGCTGTGGCAGGTCCAAAAAGGCTGGGAAGAACCGGTCAGGCAATATGGCCAGACGGTCGGGCCTTTGGCCGAAACTTTTCAGAGAGATGCCGCCGGCACGGCGCGGATCACGACCAAGCTAAACACGATCATTATTCCGCGAATCGAATTTCGCGATGCCAGTATTCGTGAAGCGATCGATTTTCTCCGGCAACAGGCGTCCGCCAACGATCCTGCAACCGAAGGACGCAAAGGCGTGGACATCGTATTGCGTCTGACCCCGCTCGGGCAGGCGGGGCCACCTCCGACTCCGGTTGAGCCGGCGGCGACCCCGGTGGCAGTGGCTCCGGCTGCCGCCGCGGAAGGCGGTGCGCCGGCGGCGGCGACTCCAATTCCGGCACAGCCGATTGTCGCGCCGGCGGTGGTAGCTGCTCCGGCGATCAATCCGGCCAACGCCCGGATCACCATTACCTTGAATCAAATTCCGCTCGGCGAAGCGCTGCGTTACATCGCCAGCCAGGCCGGGCTAAAAGTAAAAGTCGAGCCCTACGCCGTTTCCATTATTCCGATCAGCGAACAAAGCGCCGATTTGCTCACCAAGGAATATCGGGTCCCGCCAGGCTTCATCAGCAGCACGGTAAATTTGGGCGAGTCGGCCCTGAGCGCGCCGGCCCGGGTGGCCGGCGGCGGCGGCACGGCCAAGGACACCCAGGAATCGACCGGCGGGCGTCAGTTGGTTAACCGGGAAGGGGCGCGAGAGTTTCTGGAAAGCCAGGGAGTGCCGTTTCCGCCGGGAGCGAGCGCGAATTTCCTTCCTCAGAGCAGCCGGCTGATTGTCCGGAACACATCGGACAATCTGGAACTGGTCGACGCCCTGGTGGAGCAGGCAAATGTTTCCGGTCCGAAGCAGGTCGAGATCGAATCGAAATTTATCGAGATCACCCAAAATAACTTGAAGGAGCTCGGGTTCGACTGGCTGCTCGGGGCATTCAACGCCGGCAAAGGCAAAGTGTTTGGAGCGGGCGGAACTACCGGAACCGCACCGGCGCTTAACAATGGCGATTATCCCTTTACCCAGAACTACGGGACGGCAACCGCTCCGAACACTATGCCGGTGGGCCAGAATCCTGTCACGGCGGGGAACCGCAGCGGCAATCTCGCCATCAGTGCCAATGCCATTGATGCGCTGCTGTTTCCGACCATGGGAGCGAGCAGCGTGGCCCCGGCAATATTTGGTTTGGCCGGCGTGTTGACCGATCCGCAGTTTCAGCTTGTGATTCGCGCGCTCAATCAGAAAAAGGGAGTCGATCTTCTTTCTGCGCCGCAGAGTGACGACCAAGAGCGGACAACGGGCTGTGATCGAGATCGTGCGGGAGTTTCGTTATCCGACGCAATTCCAGCCGCCACAGATTCCTCAGACAGTTGGAAGCACCAGCGGTCAGCAGCGGAGGCGCGACATCAGTTCCTATTACACCGACCACTCCGACCGCTTTTGAGACTAGGAACACGGGGGTCACGCTTGAGGTCGAACCGGTGGTTGGCCCCGACGGCATAACTATCGACCTAAATCTGGTTCCGCAGGTGGTCGAGTTTGAAGGCTTTATCAATTACGGAAGCCCGATCTTGGCGCCGGGGACCTCTTTTCTCAGCCAAACTCTTGACCTGGTTACCGGTGGTTTGATTAACACCGTAGTCAATACACCGCCGTCCGTTCTCACCCCCAACGTAATCAATCAACCGATCTTTAGTTCCCGCAAAGTAACCACCAGTGTCAGCGTGTGGGACGGGCAGACCGTGGTTTTGGGAGGTTTGATCCGGGAAGATGTCCAGAAAGTGGAGGACCGCACTCCGATCATCGGCGACATCCCGCTGGTTGGCCGGCTCTTTCGAACCAACACCGATCAACATATCAAGCGGAACCTGATCATCTTTGTGACCGCGCGGCTGGTTAATCCGGCCGGGCAACCGGTCAATCAGACCGAGGAGGAAGAGGAAAAAGAAGGCCTGATCGAGCCGCCGGTGCTTCCGGAAATGCCCGAGTACAAGAAGTGAGCGGATCTATTTCCGGACAGGATTGAGAGGATTGGATCCTCGAGAATCATATTCCTTTTCCCATCTGTTTTTTGAATCTTGTTAATCCTGTAAATCCTGTCTTTCTTTTGATCCATGAATAAGCCTGCTTTTTTTCGTCTGGTGATCTGTGGAACCCTGGTCTGCACGATGCTCACACCCGCTTTAGCTCGTGGCCGGAAGAAAAGGACTCCCGCGCCCACTCCGCACAGCATTGTTATCTCCGCCATTTCCGCCAACAGCATCACGGTAACGGACGAAAAAATGACCAAGACAGTAACGGTAACGCCGTTTACGGAGATCACGGTGAACGGCCAGCGAGCCAGTTTTGCCGATCTTAAAACGGGCATGGCTGTGAGCCTGGGCCTTTCCAGCCCAACCCAGGCCAGTCGAATTACCGCGACCACCCAATAAGGACATGCTCCCGCATGTAGCCACCGCCCTGTGGGCGGTGTCATCTGTATTTCAAAATCGGGTTCGCAACCGCCAACTCGACGAGATGAACCGGCCACAGGCCGGTTGCTACATTCCTCCAAGCGGCGATTAGTACTGCCTGCTGAATGCCTGCCATCGGAATCACAGGCGGCGTTGCCACCGGTAAAACGGCTTTTTGCGATTGCCTGCGCGAACTGATGCCGTCGTCGGTTTTTTTTAACGCCGACCTGGCGGCGCGCCAGCTGGCCGAGTCCGATCCGGAGGTGAGAAAGGAGATTCAGGAAGAATTTGGCGGCGATATCTATTCGGCCAGCGGGGACTTGAATCGGGCCAAAGTTCGGGCGATAATCGTGGGAAGCGCCGAGAAAAAACGCGCGCTTGAACAAATTCTTCATCCCCGTATTCGCCGCCAATGGAGCGCCGAAGCGGAAACGCATCGCAATTCCCCGGATTTTTTCTTTGCTGATATCCCACTTCTTTATGAATCGGGCGGTGAATCGCTGTGCGATACAGTGGTGGTGGTGGCCTGCTCCCCGGACCTGCAAGTGGCCCGGTTATTGGCCCGGGGGCAAACGGAGGGGCGAGCTCCCGCGAGCCCTGGAGAAACGGCGTCGCAGGAGCTCCGCCCTCCGATGACTCGCAATGAAGCTCTGCAACTGATCAATTTACAAATGTCCTTGGAAGAAAAAATCAAACGCGCCGGCCACGTGGTCTGGAATAATAACGGGCGGACCGTCCTGGCTCGGCAGGCGCGCCATTTGACGGGATTTTGGGCGGCAAAATCATGGACCCGGAATTGACTAACGACATTTCGCGAGACCCCAATGCGCCGCGGGAAGAGCCGGCGCCAAGTGCGGCTGATAACGGAACCGGTTCGGCGGTTGAACAGGACCCGCGACCGCCGGCCCCGGCCTCGGAAACCAGCAACGCTCTTCCGGCCCCGCTCGACATCAACCAGCTTCAGGACGCTTCCCTCAAACAACTCGACTCGCTGGCCCGCCAAGTCGATCTGCGTCTCTTTCCCGGCCGTTCACGTCATCAACATATTCTCGATCTTCTTCGGGCTGCTCTTGGACGCGGCGGCACGGTCACAACCGAGGGTTTCCTCGAACAGGGCGAATCTGCCGCCTATTTGCGTATCCCGCGCCTCAACTTTCTGGCTGTGCCGGAGGATGTTTGCGTGCCGCGCACCCTTATTCAGCAATATGGTTTGCGGCCGGGACAGCTTCTTTCGGGGACGGCGCGTCTCCCGCGGGACAGGGAAAAATCGCTCGTCCTCGACCAGGTAATCACGATCGAAGGCGGGCCGGCGGAGGAATGGAAGGAGCCGACCGATTTTGACAAGCTCACTCCGCAATATCCCCAGGGGCGGATCATGCTGGAAAACCCCAGCACCAACTCGATCAGTGCGCGGGCGGTGGATTTGTTGGCGCCGCTGGGCCGGGGCCAGCGCGGATTGATTGTGGCTCCGCCACGAGTCGGCAAAACGATTTTGCTCAAGGAAATTGCCAAAGCGATCCGGGTCAACCATCCCGACATCGTCCTCATTCTGCTCCTGGTGGACGAGCGGCCGGAAGAAGTGACGGACCTGGAGCGGGAGATCGATTGCCAGATCTATCATTCTAACTTTGACGAAACGGTTCAGCGCCATGTCCAGGTGGCGGAATTGGCCCTGGAACGGGCCAAACGGTTGGTCGAACAGAAAAAGGATGTGGTAATTTTGCTCGACAGCATTACCCGGCTCTCTCGCGGTTATAATAATATGCAGCCGGGAAAAGGCAGAACCATGTCGGGCGGAGTCGAAGCCAAAGCCTTGATCAAACCCAAAAAGTTTTTCGGGTCGGCCCGCAATGTGGAGGAAGGCGGGAGCCTGACCATTCTGGCCACCGCCCTGATTGAAACCGGCAGCCGAATGGACGAATTGATTTTTGAGGAGTTCAAGGGAACGGGCAATATGGAGTTGCACCTGGACCGCGCCCTGGTGGAAAAAAGGCTTTACCCGGCCATTCACGTTTTGCAGTCCGCCACCCGGCGGGAAGAATTGTTGTATCATCCGGACGAATGGGAACGTGTTCAGGTGTTGCGCAAGACAATGGCCGCGCTTCCTCCGATCGAAGCGATGGAGAAGCTGATCGACAATCTGGAGGCGACGAAAACGAACGCCGAACTGCTTCTGAGCGGATTGAAATGAAACAAAAGCACCAAGCACCAAACACCAAGCACCAGAGAAGCACCAAATGTTAAAGGACGGCGGCTTCGTCTGGTTTGGTTATTGATTATTGGAATTTCTCTGGATGTTGGAGCTTGGAATTTGGAGCTTGAAGTGGTGGGGCAAAGATCCGAAACGGGCGAGCTAATCGCAAACGCGGCACAGCTTCAGGAGCTGCTTTCCGCCATCGAATCCTTCGATCGTGTCGCAGTCGATACCGAAGCGGACAGTCTTCATTGTTATCGGGAAAAGCTCTGTCTCCTTCAATTAAGTGTGCCGGGAGCGGATTACGTTCTGGATCCGCTGGCGATTCGCGATTTGCAACCACTGGCCGCGGCCATGGAAAAACGAGAGATCGTGCTCCACGGCGCTGATTTCGATCTCCGGCTTTTGCGTCGCAGCATCGCCTTTCACGGTCGCAAAGTTTTCGATACCGTTATTGCAGCGCGGTTGCTTGGGATCCGGGAATTCAGCCTGGCCGCACTCGTGAAACGTTACTTCGACGTCGCGCTGCCGAAAGGTTCCCAAAAAGCGAACTGGGCCCGGCGCCCGTTGCCCAACCGCATGCTCGAGTACGCGGTGAACGATACCCGCTATCTTCTTGGGATTGCCGAGCGGCTCGAAACCGAACTCCAAAAACTGGGACGTCTGGAATGGTTCCGGCAATCGTGTCAACGCGCAGTCGAACAGGCCGGCGTCGAGCGCCTCCGTCCAGCCGACGAGGTCTGGCGAATCAGCGGTTCCGGCGCATTGCGAGGCCGCGCCGCCGCCATTCTGCGGGAACTCTGGCATTGGCGGGAAAAAGAAGCCGAGGCCATCAACCGGCCTTCCTTTCATGTTTTGCAAAACGAGCAACTGCTGCGCGCCGCCGGTAGTTTCGATGCCGGCTCAATTCCAGATTACCGGCATTTCTCCAGTCGGCGTCGCACCGCTTTTTTGGCCGCAGCCGAGCGGGCGATGCAACTGGAGGAATCGGAATGGCCGGCGGCCAAACGCCGATTGGGGTCCCGCCGCTCAATGGCCGTGACTGAGCGGACCGAAGAACTGAGACGCAAGCGGGACGAAGCGGCGACCAGACTAAAATTGGAGCCGGCGTTTGTCGCGCCGCGAGGGACTTTGGAGGCAATTGCCAGCGACGCGAAACGGGCGGAGAGCCTGCTGGTGCCATGGCAACGCGAGCTGCTCGGCATCGATGGATCGGGCGCGCCCTGAACGGGCACATTGACCTCCCCAGCGGCATCGTCGCAGCCACTTTTTCTCGTGGTCTTTCTCCGGCACCGGCAATTGATCGGCGAGAAAATTGGTCCTGTGCCAAAGTATTTTGCGTAGCCTGCGTAAAAGCTTGACCTGAGCGAGGCAACTCCTGCATAAGGTAGACGTTCCAGCGGTCTTGTTCCTATGCCTTTCTTCGGTCGATTCGGTTGGGTTATTATGGTGCTTGGGTGGGCGGCGTTAGGCAATCCACTTGGGGTCCAGGCAGGATCGCTTCGGGAAGCCAGGCTGACCCGGGTTATCAAGAATGTTCGGATTGATGGACCGAATGCCCAATCGCGCCCAGCCTCCGTAAATGCCATTTTGCCGGACGGAAAAGCGTCTCTTTCTACCGGCGCCGATTCGCGGGCCGAGATCACGTATCGGGATCGAACTGTGGTACGGCTTGGCGACAAAACCGGGTTAGGGCTCCTGCCCAGGGATCGAACATTTGTGCTGGCGGCCGGGGCAATGTTGGCCCAGGTGCCGGCCCACGTCGGCGGGACCAGCCTCAAGGTTGCAAACATCACCGCGGCTGTGACCGGAACGACCCTTCTGCTCGAATATCATCCCAAAGCCTACGTCAAGTTCATTGTCTTGGATGGGACCGTGCGGCTTTGCCTGAAGAATCCCGGCCATCCCGGAGATTGCGTGCTGCTTCGATCGGGGCAGATGCTGATCGCGAGCCCGGCGGCGACCGGTTTGCCCGATGCAGTCGACGTCGATCTCGATCGGCTCGTCAAGACCTGTCAATTGATCAGCGATTTTCCAACGCTGCCCGGACAAGATTTGTTGGCCGCGGCGGTGGCGAGGCAGCGCGCTTTGAAATCTGATGGCGCTTATGCAGACACGAAACTGGTTATTTTTGGCCGGGGAACATTGGTAAACGTAACCAGCTCAAAGAAGAGTGGGACAGGATCGCAACCGGCGGCGAGCTCTCCTAATCCTTCTGTTGCCGCTCGATCCACCGTATCTCCATGACTCCGTTTGATTTAACCAGCAGCGCGAATTCAAGCGTTAAATTGATGACAAACTTTGG
The DNA here is from genome assembly GCA_963728975.1 of uncultured Verrucomicrobiae bacterium. GTDB lineage: Bacteria > Verrucomicrobiota > Verrucomicrobiia > Chthoniobacterales > UBA10450 > DATFCK01. Next base: position 173,122 of record CAVSMF010000003.1, on the reverse strand, counting down.
GCACCCCGATAGCCTGACGCGGCTAAGGGAGATGAGATTTCAATTCAAAGTAAATTATCGGCGCCGATGGAGCATCGTCGCTTCCATCATTTCGCTGGCCGGTTTGGCCTGGACCGCGAACGCGGAACAACAATTTAACCAGGCCCGCGTTACCCAGGTTTTCCGAGACGTTAAACTGCTGCCGGCGCAGGCGGCGCCGCGCCCGGCAACGGTGAACGATCAGGTCAATGAGCGAACGGCAGTGCGGACCGGAGGAGATTCCCGGTCGGAGCTGACGTTTCGGGATCAGACGATTACTCGATTGGGCGCGAATACATTCTTTAGTTTTAAAGGCGGCACGCGGGACATGAGTCTGGGGTCCGGCACGATCCTGGTCCAGGTGCCGCGAAATGGAGCCGAAGCCAAAATCTCGACCGCGGCGGTGACAGCGGCCATCAGCGGAGGCACGGCCCTGTTCGATTCCTACGTTAAGAAATTCTTCGTGCTGGAGGGAAGCGGCCGGTTCTGGCCTAACGGGCATCCGGAAGAGTTTGTGGTCGTTCATGCCGGCGAAGTCATCTGGGTCTCGCCCGATGGTCATATCTCGCCGCCACAGGCGTTTGATGAGCAGTTACTAGTCGAGACTTGTCCGCTGATCGTCGAATTTCCGGAACTGCCTAACTGGGACTTGATCGTGGCGGTGATTAACCAGCAGGAATTGCTTCAGGCGACTCCTCCTCCGGGCCCGCCGGCCAAGACAGCCGAAGACGTGATCAGTCAGGAGGCTGCGGCCTCGCCAACGCCAACGCCGACGCCGCCGGAAACGCCAACGCCAACGCCGACGCCGGAGCCAACGCCGACACCGACGCCGACGCCGACACCGACACCGACACCGACACCGACCCCGACCCCGACGCCGACCCCGACACCGACACCGACACCGACGCCGACCCCGACGCCGACCCCGACCCCGACCCCGACCCCGACCCCAACACCAACACCAACACCGACGCCGACGCCGACACCGACGCCAACGCCGACTCCGACTCCGACTCCGACCCCGACACCAACCCCGACCCCAACGCCGACCCCAACCCCAACCCCGACACCGACACCGACGCCGACCCCGACGCCGACCCCGACCGCCGACCCCGACCCCGACCCCGACCCCGACGCCGACCCCGACGCCAACGCCAACGCCAACACCGACACCGACGCCGACACCGACCACCGACACCGACACCGACACCGACACCGACACCGACACCGACACCGACACCGACACCGACACCGACACCGACACCGACACCGACACCGACACCGACACCGACACCGACACCGACACCGACACCGACACCGACACCGACACCGACACCGACACCAACGCCGACACCGACACCGACACCGACACCGACACCGACACCGACACCAACGCCAACGCCAACACCAACGCCAACACCGACACCGACACCGACACCGACGCCAACGCCGACACCGACACCGACACCGACACCGACACCAACGCCAACCCCGACACCGACGCCAACACCGACTCCAACGCCGACGCCGACTCCGAGTCCGACGCCGAGCGCCACACCAACTCCCACACCGAGCGAGGTTGGGCCGCCGCCAACAATTTCTTCGCCGAACCCCTACGTGATCGGCCCGGATACGGTGATTACCACCGATCCAACAATCACTACCGGGGGAGTGACCGATTACGGGACCATCTATCGCGGGTCGACCGTTGACGGACCGTTCTCGGCATGGGCGTTTGGCTCTACTTCGTCGTTCGACACCTCCAGCGGTTTCGACGACCAAATCACCGACTCGGGAGCGGCGTTCAAGTTCACCTCGCTTCAGTTGATCGGGAACCCGACCATCGATGTGACCAGCGGTGAGACCAATCTGGCCTTGATTGCGGTTGAGAGCATCACATCCGGCGCTCCCGGAGGCGCGCTCACCTTCAGCGGCCTTAACGGTCTACTTCTCGCCACCGTGAATGGACCGATCACTCTCGGATCAGAAGTTTCATTCTCCGGGCTGAACGACCTAACCATATACGCGCGGGGGGCCCTAAGCGATTTGACACTCGGCTCCGATATTAACGTGGCCAAACACCTTGACCTCTATGCCGAGCACGACATCAACGCGACCTCGAACCTTCAGGCCTCCACCCTGTCGTTGGTGGCCGGCAACGATCTCAACCTGGATCACCTGGCTACGACGAAAACCGTCACTGGCACGGGTGGAAACGTAACCCTTCGAGCTGGCCACGACATCATGGCCACCAACCAAATCCAAACCAGCCGGACTAACGGCGGAATTTCTTCCGGACTCAACGCGACGCTGGATGCCGGACACGATCTGATGACGGGCGGCGATTTGGCTGTCAATCTCGACAATTCTCAGAACACGTTAAGCAGCGGCGCCAACATCAATGTGAATGCCGGCGGCGCGTTGACAGTCAACGGCGATGCTCTGTTCACTGTCCAGAACATCAACGGTCAGATCGACGATGGCGGCAACATCGCGGTGACTGCCGGCGGAACTTTTTCCGCCCAGGGGCAGCTGAGCCTGTTGCTCGAAAATTACGATTTTACGGCGAATCCGGCGGGCCATATCGGAAATGGCGTGAACGTTTCTGTAGTGACCGGCGGAGATCTCACCGCAGATTCGATCAGCGCCTATATTAATAACCGCGGAGGCGGGCAGATCGATTCAGTCGCCAGTCTCACCCTCGACATCACTGGTGCTCTTACCACCTTGCACAACGGAACTGACGCCTTCGGTTTCACCAACAGTTTGGCGCTGTCGGTAGCGAGCAGGTACGACGATTCGCAGGGGAACACGGCGGGCTCAAGCATTGGGTCAGATGCGAATCTCTCCGTGGATGCCGACAGCGCTTCCATTGGGGGCAAGCTGACCACCTTCATTAGTAACAGAGGCGGTAGCATCGGCGGGGACGCCCGTCTGGCCTTCAATATCACCAATAACATCACGGTGCAGCAAGAGGCAGACTTCGAGATCTTTAATGATGGCGGAACCGACGTCGCAAGTCCGTCAGCTGGAACCCTTCATGGCACGGCGCATTTGCAGTTCAACGCCAACGATTTCACCGCCAACGCAATATATTTTGACGTTAACAACCGAAACGGCGGAGTAATCGATTCGGACGCGTCGATCGATTTGAATCTCTCCGGCGATCTCAATGTTACTGGCACTGATCCAGGCGTTCCAGACGAGGATTCTGTCTCACCCGGCGATGCCATTCTCGGCATTGCAAATCAGGAAAACTCCTTTGGCACGACCGGCGGGATGATTGGATCAAATGCCACGATCCAGTTAAACGCCGTAAATGTTTCCGTCGCCGGCGCGTTGGATATCGAAATCAACGATCGCAATGCTGGATCCATCGGTGGTTTTGCCCGGATTGGTTCTAGCATCTCGGGCGCTCTCACCACCCAGGGCGACGCCACCTTCGGGATTTCCACCCGGAACGACGGCAACGGCGGCGGAACGATCACCGGCGATGCCACTGTGAGCACGCAGGCCAATAGCATCTCGCTTGGCGGCACGCTCGTGTCATTTATCAGTGCCAACGGCGGCGGTAACATCCACGGCGATGCCGTCAATAGTGTTCAAGCAGTGGGCGATCTCTCAGCCGATCAGGGCATTTTGGTCGAAATCGAAGATACCGCTTTTGGCGGAACCGGCGGTGTTCTGGATGCTCCTAATATCGGCGGCAATGCTCTGGTCACGTTAAGCGGTCAAAATATCACAACGGTCTCCGATGCTACGGGAGTTCCGGGGACGGATTTACTCGCCTTGGAAGCATCCATTTATTCCAATGTCCAGGGCACGATCGGCAATGACGCGCTGGTCAATGTTTCCGCGACCCAAAACATCAGCGCAGCCGGAAGCGTCTTCTTTGCGGTGGCCAATGGGAATTACCAGGACCTCGGCCCCGGTTCGATCGGGCGCGATGCCATGGTCAATGTGACCGCGGCCAATCTTTCCACTGGCGCCTTGTTTGACGACATTTACAACTACGGCGGCGCCACCATTGGGCGCGACGCCGTCATTTCACTGGATATAACCAACAGCTTCATCGCTACTGGCGATACCGAGTTCGACATCTTTGGCTCCGCCGGCAGCATCACCGGAGACGCTTCGATCAGCTTGACCGCGGGCAGCATTTCCGCGCCCTCCGTCACCGCCCTCATCGATAATAGCAATGGTGGATTTATCGGTGGCAACGCAACCATCACTTCAAATCTCTCCAGCACTGCGACCATCTCCAATGACGCGACGTTCCAGATTTTTGGAAGCAACGGCGCAGCCGGCGCGGCAATCAACTTCAACGGCGGAAACTACAGCGTGGGCGGGACGTTTCTTTCCACGATTGATGAGGACGGAACCATTACCTTCAACGGCGCGGCTCTTCATGCGGATACGGTTAAAGCCGGCGTGTTTGGCACTAACGGCACGCTCACCATCGGCGGCGGCTCGATCTCGGCCGATACCCTGCTGCGGCTTTACGCGCCCGGTAGCAACGGCGTGATCGATTTCGTTGCCAGTGTCACGCTGAGCAGTAATGGCGCAGCCGTTGTCATCGCCGCCAACACCGTTACGCTCGAAAACGGAGTCGTGGTCACGATCACGGGCAGCGCCGGTTCGGCTCTGGTCTATACGAATATTCCGAACTACGACATCGCTTCCGGCGGCAATGGCAGCACCACCGGAATGTTCGCCATAAACGGTGCCACCACCCATCTGCTTGCGGACGCGCCGGGCTTTGACGAGGCGCTTCCATCTTATACTTCAGCAACCTGGACCGGGAGCACCGGTAACTGGAGCGACGCGACTAACTGGGATTCCAATCCGCGTTATCCAAACAATGGCCAGCCGGGCGCGGGGGATACCTACGATGCGACCCTCGCCAATGGCGGAACGATCGATCTCGATGTCCCGGTTACGATTCAGAAATTTACCCTGAGCAACGGCACCGTCACCGGCTCCAACGATCTCACCATTAACGATCTGTTTACCTGGAGCGGCGGCACCCTCGGCGGCAGTGGAATGACTATCGCCAATGGAGGCATCATTATCTCCGGACCGGTGACACTGGATCAGGGGACGCTGAACAACGCGGCCGGCCAAACCGCGACCATGAGCGCCGCCGGGGCGAGTCTGACTTTGCAAAATGTCAGCGTCTTCAACAATAGCGGAACATTTCTGGCCCAGAATGCTGGTTCAATCAGCGGCAGCGGCATTTTTAACAATCTTGGCACATTCACCCGGAATACGAGCGCTGGCCTGTTCCTTATCGACACGGGTGTTCTGTTCACCAATAACGGCACGCTTGATGTCCAGAGCGGGACCTTGCAAATGGCCGCGCCGGGCAGCGGTTCCGGCCTTTTCTCAGTGTCATCAGGAGCAGTCCTGAGCTTCACCAATAATTATTCCTTTACCGACGGCGCACAATTTTCCGGAGCGGGCGTTGTTCAATTCGGCGACGGAAGTCTCAATTCGTTCAGCGGGACTATCACGAACAATGGCAACATCGATTTCGCGAGTACTGGATCCACACCTACCTCATCGTTGGTGGAAACGTTTCCTTAAACGGGAGCGGAACTTTGACTCTGGATGACACCGGCCTGGACGTCATCTATGCAGGGATTGGGACGCTGACCATCGGGACCGGTCAGACGATTCAAGGTTCGGGCACCTTTGGGAATGGATCTACCACCATCGTCAACGAAGGCACGATCATAGCTAATCAGAGTAATCCGTTAAACATCGGGCCGGATGGCGGTGGTCTCACTAACAACGTTACGGGAGTTTTGCGAGCCAGCGACGGAGGAACGCTTAATATCTCCGGGAACGGCTCGTATACCAACCACGGGACGATCGAGGCCCTGACTGGCTCCCAGGTAACAATCTTCGGCGGGAGCGGAATCACGTTCACCAGCGACGGGACCTTGCAAGAGATCGGCACCGGTCGGATCGACCTGGTCAACAATCTGGAGGTGATGGGCGGCACGTTGGCCGCGGCGGGCAGCCAGATCCATAGCATTCATTCGACGTTGACCAATGTGACCAACAGCGCCGGCGCCGGGCTGGTCCTTCCGGACGGCAGCGTGACGACATTATTGGGACGCTGACCAATAACGGAAATGTTGATTTTGACAGCACGGGAACTACTACGTCCCTGCTCTTGTCCGGCAACGTAACCATTGACGGAAGCGGGGTGATCAACCTCGATAACACCGGCAACGATTACATCTACGCGATATCCGCCGGGGACACGCTCACCGTTGGCGCCGATCAAACCATCCAGGGCGGCGGCAACATCGGCCTCGGTCAGACCAACATCGTCAACAACGGCACGCTGATCGCCAATAACGCTACTCCGCTCGTGCTTCAGACCGGGAGCGGCACGCTGACCAATAATGGAACGATTAAAACAGTAAGCGGCGGCGCCCTCCAGTTTAGCGGCGCAGTGACTTCGTCGGGCACGGTTGATATCGGCAGCGGCACCCTGACTGCCGCAGGCGGTTACACCCAAACCGGAGGAAATTTCCTCCTGGCGGGCGGTAGTGTCCAGTCCAGCGACGTCCTGGATTTCCAGGCCGGCCTGATCGACGCGCGCGGAAGCGTGACGGCGGACATCATGAACAACGCCACCTTGCGACCCGCCCTGGGCGGAAGCGGGCTCGCGATCACCGGCAACGTTTCGTTGCTTTCTTCCTCGAATCTCAGTTTCCAACTCGGTGGGCTGACCCAGGGCAGCCAGTACAGTTATCTGAACGTCAACGGCACCGTCGCGCTCAGCGGCAATCTGGTCGTTTCCTTCGCCAACGGATTCGAGAATTCCGTTTCGAACAGCGATACCTTCACTCTGGTTAGCTCAAATGGGCTGAGCGGGAGCTTCACCAACATCGCTTCCGGCAACCGGCTCGATACCAGCGACGGCTTCGGCTCGTTTTTGGTTACCTACAGTGGCGATGAGATTATCCTGAGTAATTTCGCTGCCGTGGGCGCCAAATTCGGTCCGCCCGATACGATTCCCGGGACCTATCTCATTGACAATACCACGGTCATTCAGACCGACCCGACCATCACCACCAATGGCAACATGGATTCGGGCAAGATTTATCGGGATAACGCCACCGACGGCGCCCGGGCTCAGTGGCTGTTCGGTTCCGTTTCCACCTTCGATACCGCCAGCGGGTTCGAAGGCGGGATCGATACCTCGACTTACCTGAATCAGATCGCCGTCTTCAAATTCCAGCAGCTCTTTATCACCGATAACCCGACGATCTCGACCGCCGGCGGAGTAACCAGCCTGGGGTTCATCGGCATTGATGGCCTCAGCGCCGATATCCCCGCTCTCGCTTTTGCAAGCCGCGACGAGGTCACGGCCAATGGAGTCGTGCTGGACTTCAGCGGGATCGATTCTCTCCTTTTGGCGACTCAAAACGGATCGATTTATCTGGGGAGTGCCTTGTCGTTCGAAAACGCGAATCGAATGTTCATTTACGCCAGAGGCGCCGGCTCGGATTTGACGATCGATTCGGATATTTCGACGAATGATGACCTTCGTCTCTACAGCGAGGGAACGATCACAATTAACGGCAACCTCACGACCCTGAACTTCAGTTCCTTCAGCGGCGGTGATTTTACCGGCCAGAACGGGCTGGTCACCTCTCCGGGAATCTATATCACCTCGCAAAGCAATATCGTGTTTGATGCGGCCCATTTCTCGCCGGGCGTTTTCGACTCAACCGCCCTGTCGCTTAACGCGACCGGCACTGTCAGCATCGATGTTTCAACGGACCAGGCCGTCTTCAGTAACGCCACATCCGTTTTTGTCGGCGGCAACACCATTAACGTCACCGGAAATAATCCCACGACCATAATGTTCAACCCCGACAGTATGACTGATACCTCGTTCTCCGCCGGCACCGGCGGGATCCAGGCCTCCACCGTCGGCTTCAACGCGCCCAATTTAATGATGACTTCCGACGGCGATATTAACGTCTACAACATTGGCGTCCCCGGCGATTTTACTTCGGGAACCGTGACCGCTGCCGGCTCGTTCGATGCCGTTTCTGATGTGACAACGGGAAGCCTGACGGCAACGAATGGAGACATCACTGTCGGCGGCCTCCTGTTTGTTTCCAGCGCTACCGCTGGGGGCACGATCAATGCCAACGATGGAATTCGCGTGTTCGGTGGCTCCCTCATGGCCGGCGTCGATATCATGACCGCGGGGAGTTTGAATCTCGACGTGGATAACAACGGCATGTTTGGAAATATTACCGCCGGCGGAGACATCGACGCCGACGGGGGAATCTTTACCCCGGGCGATCCATGCCTGGTCATGGCGACCGGAACGATTCGGGCGCCGGCGGTGATCACAGGCACATTGCAGGCCGGACAAGACATTTTCGTTGGCGACCCAAACGGCTCTTTCGCTTTTGGAATTGTCGCCAACCAAATCGTCGCGGATGGAACATTGAATCTCACCAACGCGCCGACAATTTCACCTAACAACGGCGGTTCTTCCGGCAACGATGGCGAAACATTTGACGATCTCACCATGACGGTCGGTGCAATTTCCAGCACGGGACCGACTTATCCGGTGCTCTCTTCCAATGGCGGCGACGCCGACCTGAATTTCGCCGATTCCAATCCCGGCAATGGTGGAAATATCACTCTCGATGTCACGGCCGCCGGCTTGCACATTGGCGACCAGGGCGATCTCGCTTCGATCTTTTCGAACGGCGGCGCGTTTAACCCGGGCGGACCTTATAATGGCGGCAGCGGCGGCACGGTAGACATCACCACCAACGGCGATGTCGTGATCGATGCTCTTAACAACGACGGGCCGGCAATTTCGGCCACCACCGGAACTGTCTCGGATGATAGCTCCGAATACGGCGGCAATGGCGGAACAGTAAATGTGCGGTCCACTTCCGGTGCGATCACGGTCAATGGCCAGGTGCTGGTTTCATCGGATGATAATGCGCAAGCCGGTAATCCGGGCCGGGAAAGCGCGAGCGGCGGTAACATCGACCTCCAAAGCGACCTCACTGCCGGCACTGGTATTACCGTGGGAGCCAGCGGGTCGCTGCTCTCTTACCTGGGTTTCGATGCCCTCAATGGTGGCGGGACGCCTGGCTCGATTACACTCTCCACCCTGGGAGCCGACATCGTCGTGAACGGCACGGTCCGCGCGGATTTTGGCACGATTACGATCGATCAAGCTACTTCGGCAGGCCCAACTCCCACGATCACGCTCGACGGCGCAACACTGCAGGGAGCCGTGCTCAATATCAATGGAAGCGGCGATCTCACCATCGGGCCGAACAACAGCACCGCGATCAATATTTTTAGCGGCAGCACTTGGAACGTGGCGCATGACATTACGATTAACGCGGCAAATACGGGCTTCGCGTATGCCTTCGCGCTGAACGCGACGGCTGGTAACGCGATTAACTTCACTGGGGGAAGTTCTGGCTCCCCTGCGACGCTCACGTTGCCGCTCTCGGGTTCTACCACCTTCACCGCCGGCGCCGGCGGCATCAACGCGCAATATACCGACATCGAATTTTCCGGCGCCGATCTAAATCTCGTTTCCGGCGGCGACGTTACCCTTCATTCCATCAACTATACCGACAACTACGTTCGCGGCAGCATTGCCGCCGTAGGCACGCTGACCGTCACTACCGATCTCAACAGTGGCGTTATCAGCGCGGCAAGCATCTCCGCGGGAGGCGACTCGTTGACGGACTCGCTCACCAGCGGTAGCACGATCGATATTGGTGGTAGGATGAGTTCTTTTGGCACGATCACAGCAAATGGCGCCATAACCGCCGGAACAGTCGCCGTCCCGACGATTGTTGATCCAAACAGCGTTCTCACTGCCGGTAGTGGCGGAATTCATCCGTTCGTCGTTCTTTTTGGGCCAGGGGACGGGCCGGCCTACCAGCACACCTTTAACCTGGACTCAATCGTCTCGCCTAACGGCATCGATTTTAGCGGAAACCAATTTGGCGCCTTTCCAACTATTACCGGCCCAGGAGGGAAACTAACCATCAACGCGACGACGCTGACCTTCAATCCAACCGGCGGAATCGGGACTGTCAATTTTAATGGAGCGGACGCAGGAGGTTTTGGCAGCAGCCAGCCGACAACGCCTGGAGATGGCGGCACCTTCATCGCCAACGCAACCGGCGATATCACGACGAATTCGGATTCGCCGATCACGGCAACGACCGGCTTGATCGATCCCAATCTTTCCAACGTGCAATATTCGGGCGCCGGCGGCGCCGTCGAGTTGAATTCCGACAGCGGAACAGTCTCAGTCGATTCCACCATTCAGGTTTCCTCAGCCGAACCGACTCCCGGGGTTGGCACATATCGAAGCAGTGAGAGCGGTGGAAATATTACGGTCACCAGCGGCAAATCCACCGGGGTGGCGATCGACTTGTCCAACTCCACCCAGCTCCTTTCGTTACTGCACGACACTGCGCCGGGGCCGGGAGGCACGATCATGGTCCAGGCCACCGGTGCCAGCAGCGAAATCGATGGGAGAGGAACTATGGAGGCTGACTTTGGCACCGTCGATATCCGCCAAACCGGAACCGATGGCGCTATCGTTCTGGGCGGGACCGGTTTTACCCCGGATATGGTCGCGCTCCGCGGCGATATCGTGAAGGTGGGCGCGCTCGGCACCAACGGCACTTTGACCATAGGGCAGGGGACCATCAGCGCCGACGTCTTGTTGCATCTTTATGCCGGCGGCAGCAACGGGACGATTAACTTCGTCGCCGACGTCACCCTCGACGGAAATAGCGCAAAGATTATTGCTGCCAACACAATTAATATTTTCGACGGCGTGGTCCTGACCATTAACGGCCCAACCCCGGCCAAGCTTTACACCAATAATCCAAACTTCTCGTCAGTTTCTGGCGGCAATGACGTTCATTCGGGCGAGATTCACGGGACCGCCGGGTCGGAAATTCACCCGCTCTCCGAAGCGCCGGGATTCGACGATTCGTTCGCCGTCGCCGCCGCGGCCGCCGCTGGTCCCACCCCTGGCCCGGATTCTGCAGCGGTCAGCGATGATCCCCCGGCCAAAGCCAGGGGCCGAAACGGCGCAAGAATGGATAATAAATTCAAATCGTCCGGCGACAACGGCAGAACCGTGATCAACGTCACCGATACCGATCAACTGCTCGATCTCGTCAATAACGGCCCTCCGGTGAAAAGCACCACCCGGCGCGCGCCCCCGCTCAAATCGAGCGCCAGATCCCCGCGCCATGGTGGCCGGAAACTAAGCGGCCATTCGTCGCCGCGAGCTCCGGATAGATCATCGTTTGACTCTGGCCGTAATCGGAGCGAACGGATGCGCGTGTTGCCTGGTCGTTGACCGGCAATGCATCGATAGATGAATCGCTTGCGTTTGCAATTCACTTCCGGAGCCTTCGGCTTGTTGGGGTTGAGCCTTTCCCTTTTCTCCGCTGTCCCCCGAAGCAGCGCCCAGACGGTCGAGGCTCTCAACCGCGCTCAAATCGCTCGCGATCAAGCGGCCATAAATCCAACCGCCGCCGCTGCCACCACCGGAGTCCAGGATAATCACATTATCGCCAGCCCGAATGATGCCGATCTCGGCGAACAGCAGATTTTGAAGCGGGCCGAAACCTATCAGCCTTTTACGGCGTCTGTCAGTGTGCCCTTCTACTGGACCTCGAACGTCGCCTTGACCAATTCCGGCGAACAAAGCGATTTGCTGGTTTCGCCCGTAGCGGCCATCGCTTACGAGCCGCGGATTACCAATGCCCTCTACGGATCTGTCGGGGTGCGCGAGCAGTTGTTCTATTACGACCGGCTCACCAGCTTCGATTTTGGGAGCCTCGATGTCCAACTGGCGCTGACCTACACCGTTCGCCAATTGCACAACCTGGTCCTGCACGTGGGATACGATTATAATCGCCTGACTGAGAAGAACAGTTTCAATGATTTCTTTTCCAATCATGTCCTCACTTTCAGCGCTGAAATGCCGTTTCGGATCAGCCGGGCCCAGCAGTTTTCCCTGGGTGCCGACACCAATTTCAGCCTGACCGCCGACCCGGAACCGCCGCGCCGGCACGATTTCGAGGTTTATATTGGCTACTCTGCCCAACTCACCCGCGCCCTCTTTTTCGGCGCTACCGCGCGCCTGGCGGTGCATGATTACGTCCTTGGTGACCGGGTGGACGTAAGCGAAATCCTGGCCCTGAACGCTACCTATTCCATTTCAAAATATATCACGGCCAGCGCCGTTGGCAGTTTTGCGGCCAACCAATCGAACTACAGCGTTTTCGATTATCAGGTTGGGAACATCGGCGGCGCGCTCGCTCTCTCGGTCAGGTTCTAGTGGAATGTAACAGATGAATCGAACACACTCCGTGACATGGCGTGTCAATTCGGGGAGCGCACGCGCCCTCGCGTGCTGGCGATGACGCCCTCGTTATCGCATTTTTTTTCAGGACAAGTTCGGCCTGAAGTGGGTATTCATTCTGCTCTGAATCAGCCCGCCGCATCGGCCCCGAGGCCTGCGGAATAAAGTATGAGCAAGCCGTTATCTCGCTTTTCTCTGGCAATCCTGTTTCGCGGCAATTGTCATCTCTGTTTCTCCCAGCTCTGTCCCGCGCGGCCCAGACGGATGAAGCCCGGCTTACCCAGGTGGTCCGCGATGTTCGACTGTTGAAATCGAGCGCCGCATCGCGTCAGGCATCGGTCAACGAGATTGTCCGCCGGGGAACAGCCGTCCGCACCGGAACAGAGTCCCGAGCCGAACTTACCTTCACCGATCAGACATTGACACGGCTGGGCGCCAATACTGTTTTCAGTTTTGCCGGCGGCGGCGAAAATTTGCAACTTACCAGCGGCGCCGTCTTGCTTTGCGTTCCCCGGGAATCGGGCATCGCTCGCATCAATACCCCCGCCGTTTCCGCGGCCATCAGCGGAGGCATTGCCATGATGGAATTTCACCGGAGATCGTGGACCAAGATCATTCTGATTGAGGGTAAGGCCGTAGTGAAACTGAAGAGCACCGGTGAAACCGTCATCCTGATGCCCGGCCAAATCGTTACCTTGCCGCCGGGAGCGAAGCGATTCGCCGCTGTTCATAATATCGATTTGAAAAAGCTGACCGGCAATTCCCTCCTGATTAAGTTTGCCAAGCTTCCAGGGTGGGCCGGATCGCTCATGCGGAGCGAAATCCGACAGCAGATAACCTCTCCGCCCAAGGGGGGCTTGATGGATCCGTTCGGCGTCGATGCGGTCGATCAGCGCGCAGCCGCCAGGAACACACCTCCGCCGGCGCCGACGCGCCCGCCCGGGTAATCCCCCACTGCTATAGGCCAAAATCGTCGCCTTTTCAGAAGATTTTCGCCCACGAAACACGCGAAAAGACGCAAAAACTTTTTGGGACAACCTCTTTTTTATTCGGATTTTTCGTATGTTTCGTGGGCAGCATTGTTTATAAAGCCATCCGTGTTATCGGCGTAATCGGTGCTTGGATCTCGGTTGCAGCGGAACCGCGCCAGGAGATCCGTTGTTCGGAAGGACTTTTACGGAATAATCAGGGTTTCTCCCGGCTGCAACTTCGTCCCATTCCCGATCTTGTTCTTGTTCGCCTCGCGGATCTTCTTCCAGCGACTGGAGGAATGATAAAACTTCCGGGAAATGGAATAGAGCGTGTCGCCCGTCTGGACGACGTAGGTCGTGGAGCCGCTCCTGGCCCGCTCCTCTTTTGGCTTCTTGGCGTCTCCGGCCGATTTGGTCGATCCATTGTTCGATTTCAGGGTCAACTCCTCAATTTCCTTCCGCAATTTAAAATTCTCATTCTTTAATCGCGCTGCTTCCGCCCGGGTGACGATCCCGTCGCTGGAAAAGGTCGTGGCCAACATCACTTCGTCGCGTTTCATGAATTTTTTGACTTCCTCAGCGTGCGCTCCTTCCGGACTCAGGATCAGGTAGCGCTTGAAGTGATGGAGGGCATCGAGCGGATCGTTCATCTTGTCGTCATAAAGCAGGCCCAGCTTGTAGTGGATCTCGGAGCAATACGGGCTGTCATCCAAAGCCGCTTCATATAAGTTGATCGCTCGCAAGTAATCTCCCTGGGACGCTTTTCGATCGGCATCTTTGGTGATCTGGACATTTCGAGGTGTCATCATCCGGTCGCAACCGGCCGCGAGGAACAGCGCCGCCAGGGCAAAGAAACACGAGCGCTTTACAAATTTTCCAGCGAGTAATCGATCGTTCTTTCGAATCATGTTATGTCACACTTTGCCGGCATGTTCGTGAGAAAATAGTCATCGAAAAAATGCGCGCACTACAATGTCGTGTAATCGCGGTTTTCGGCCTCCTCGCCGCTTTTCCGGGGCCGGCCGCGGCTGCTTCGGGTCAGGTCCACATCTTGAACCTTGTCGATGTTGATGGAAATGAGCTTTCCACGGCTGATGGGCATAGAACGGTGCTGATTCTCACACCGCGCTCCGATGCCAATAAGGCCCGGCTGGTCGGTGATCGCATCCCGGAATATTGTCTCGGAAATCCAGCTTATCGAATAATAACAGTAATCAGCTTCAAGAAAAATCACTCGCGTTTTATCCGCATGCTGTTGGCTGCGATGATCCGGCGGCGGCTCGATGCCGAGGCAAAACAGCTCCAGCCGCGTTATTCGGCCAAAAACCTCTCACGAAACCCCCGCAGGGACATCCACGCCGTCGCCGATTTCAGCGGACAGATACGATCGAAACTGGAGAAGACGGCGGGAATGAAAACGTTTTCAGTTTTTGTATTCTCCGGACGCGGCGAATTGCTGCGGCAATGGAATGATGTGCCGGGCCCGGGCGAGCTGGCGGCGGAATTGAAAATGTAGAGACGGGTTCAATGCTGGGCGCGCTCGTCTCGTTCCACTTGTTTCGCTTCGACGACATCACGGCCAATCGCAAACTGACAAATGGGACGACAACTTCGTCCCGCTTTCAATAGCGCGGCATCTCCGGATCGATCTCAGCGGCCCATGCGTCGATCCCCCCCTCTAGATTAACCGCTCCGGAAAACCCCTCTCTTCTCAGGAAACCAACCGCTTGGGCGCTGCGCATGCCGCTTTTGCACATCACGACGATCTGTTTATCCCGCGGAATTTCGGCAAGGCGATCGGGTAATTCGCCCAGCGGAACCAACCGCGCGCTCTCGATTCGTGCAATATCGTACTCGAACGGCTCCCGAACATCGACGATCAGCACCGAATCCTCCGTCTCGAGCTTCTGTTTCAAGTCGTTGACCGAAATCGCCGGAATAGTAAACTCGCTTTTCGGCATTGGTCCCTGGCAAAATG
This sequence comes from uncultured Verrucomicrobiae bacterium, assembly GCA_963728975.1. Lineage (GTDB taxonomy): Bacteria > Verrucomicrobiota > Verrucomicrobiia > Chthoniobacterales > UBA10450 > DATFCK01. The sequence continues at coordinate 157,740 of CAVSMF010000003.1, read as the reverse complement.
CTTCATAATCGACCGGCTCGGTGATTGTCGGCGAGTCCCCGCAAACCGGGCATTGAGGATCGCGGCGCACCTTGAATTCGCGGAAGCGCATTTTAAGCGCGTCGAAATGGAGAAGACGTCCAATCAGGGTTTCGCCAAGGCCGAGCAGAAGCTTGATCGCTTCAATGGCCTGGATTGTGCCGATAACGCCCGGCAGCACCCCGAGAACCCCGGCCTCAGCGCAGTTCGGCACACTCCCGGCCTCCGGCGGTTCCGGAAACAGGCAGCGATAGCATGGTCCGTTCAGATGCGGCGCAAAAACCGTGCTCTGCCCGTCGAACCGAAAGACCGATCCATAGACGTTTGGTTTGCGTGCCCAAACACAAACATCGTTGGAAAGATATCGAGTCGGAAAATTGTCCGAGCCGTCGATGACCAGATCGTAACCGGCAACCAGATCGAGCGCGTTGCCGCTGGCGAAGCGTTCTTCATGGAGAGCGATTTGGACGTGAGGATTCACCTCGGACAATCGATCCCGGGCCGACTCCAGCTTTTTGCGCCCGATATCGGACGTCCCGTGAAGAATTTGCCGTTGCAGGTTCGAGAGATCGACTCGGTCGAAATCAACCAGACCAAGCGTGCCGATGCCGGCCGCGGCCAGGTAAAGAGTAGCCGGCGAGCCGAGACCGCCCGTGCCGATGCACAGGATTTTCGCGGCTTTGAGGCGGCGTTGTCCTTCCAGAGTGACTTCCGGCATAACCAGATGCCGCGAATAACGCTTGAGTTCCTCCGCGGTGAACTCAATCCCGGCAATTTTTTCCTTTTCCATGAGACGATCAAATTTACCACAGAGATCGCCAGGAACACAGAGGCTGTTTATCTCTCAGGAACCAGCCGTGTTCGCCTCCGCAAACTCCGTAACTCCTATGCCAAGAGTTCCGAGAAGATTTCTTAACGCAACTAAATAACCTCTTTTTCATTCGGGTTTTTTGTGTGTTTCGTGGGCAGCATTTTATCCGCGGCTGCGGTTTCGGTGGCGGCATAGCCGCGCTGGGTGCTCTGTGATTGACATCTTTCGGTTGTTCTAAGCAACAAGGTCCCAGTTTATTCCAATAATCCGTTGGTTTTCGAAGCGCTTCAGCGATTTTGGAAACAGCAGGTAGCTTGCGCCCCGGGTTCGCTTGAATCCGACCAAGCCGAATTCTGTTCCGGTCTCGCTCGGTTGTACGGTCATGACCCGGTGATTTTTTAAAGCACTTTGAAAATGGCGGTCTGCCTCCGGTTTTTGCCACAGGGTGTAGACCTCGGGTCTGCCCGACTTTTCGACCACTTCGGTAAAACGGACCGTTTTCACCTTGAGCAATTTCATCGTTGGAAAGTGGCGCAAGCGTCCCGCTTGCGATGTGGTAGTTCGCCAGCGGGGACGCTTGCGCTACTTCAAAAAAGTCCGCCAGAGAACTACGGCAAGAAGGATCAAACTACCGTTGCTGCATTCCTGCCCTGGCGGGTTTCGTAAGTCCTCAATCCATAGCCCCTGACGGAACGCAAATTTCACGCTAACCCCAGCCCGATGCAATCGAGTTTTCCAAGTTGTAGCGGCGGTCTATGAGCGCCGAACCGACCAAGTTGTAGCGGCGGTCTATGACCGCCGAACCGAATCAGATTGGCCGAACCGAATCAGATTTGACTCTGGCGCGGGCGGCTTTTCCAGCTTGAAATGCAGAGCGGTTGACAGCCCCGGCTGGTTTTGCTTGCATCAGGCCGTGAAATATTGCGCCGTTCTGTTGGTCCTGTTTTTTCAATCTTCCTGCACCACCTTGGTCAACCGGCGCGATCTCTATAGTCCGGAACCGGCTCCTGATTCGATCGAAAGGACGCAGCAAATGACGACCACACGGACTATTACAACAATGACCACCACCACCACGACGGCTCCCACCGCGCCGCGGCCGACTCCCGAAGAACAACTGCCGCCGCCGCAGTTTCGGTAACTCACCAGGTAGGGACGCATCCATGATGTAGCCACGGCCCTGTGGGCCGTGTGTGCACGTCGCATAGCGACGTGGCTACATTGCCGCCGCCGCAGTTTCGGTAGCCTGCCAGATAGGGGCGCATCCATGATGTAGCCACGGCCCTGTGGGCCGTGTGCGCACGTCGCATAGCGACGTGGCTACATTGCCGCCGCCGCAGTTTCAGTAACTCACCAGGTAGGGATGCATCCATGATGTAGCCACGGCCCTGTGGGCCGTGTGCGCACGTCGCATAGCGACGTGGCTACATTGCCGCCGCCGCAGTTTCAGTAACTCTGCCAGGTAGGGATGCATCCATGATGTAGCCACGGCCCTGTGGGCCGTGTGCGCACGTCGCATAGCGACGTGGCTACACCGGGCGAGATACGTCTACCTGTGGAATGGCAAATTCGCCTTGATCCGGGCGACGTCGCTCTTGTGGACCTGTGCCATTTTGGCCAACTGACGCTTTCGCTTCGCATTCTTAGCCGAGAGCAAATGCCGCCGGGAAGACTGGGTTCGCAAGACTTTGCCGCGCGCGGTGATTTTAAACCGTTTAGCGACTGCTTTGCGGGTTTTGCTGCGAGCGACGGGCTTCGGCATAAGGCGCGAAACATAATAACTGTAGGGCGTTTGTGTCAAACGCCATCTGATCGCGGGCCGGAAATCCGTTCGAACATTGCCGTCTGCCAGAGACGCCCTGCTATTTCAAATACAGAACCACCGCCAAACAAATCTTCTCGCATCCGCTTTTGGTCCTGGAACATTGTAAACCATGGAAAACCCGCGGACACGGAAACCCGAGGTCGTAATTGTCGGGGGCGGTTTCGGCGGATTGGAAGCGGCAAAAATCCTGGCCTGCGAAGACGTGGATGTGACGGTGATAGACCGCACCAACTACCATCTTTTTCAGCCGCTTCTCTATCAGGTAGCAACAGCGGCCCTTTCTCCGGCCGATATTGCGGGCCCCCTCCGCGCCATTCTCAGCAAATGCAAAAACATGGAAGTAATCCTGGCCGAAGTCGAATCGGTGGATGTGAATGAAAAAAAAGTGGTCCTGGTCGACGGAGTTTGCAGCTATGACTATCTCATTTTGGCAACCGGCGCCCGGCATTCCTATTTTGGCCATCCGGAGTGGGAACAATTAGCGCCCGGGCTCAAGAGCCTTGAAGATGCCATCGAAATTCGACGTCGGATTCTGATGGCATTCGAATTCGCAGAGAAAAGCCGCGATGAAGCTGCGCGCCGGGCGGCCATGACCTTTGTCGTCATTGGGGGCGGGCCCACCGGGGTGGAAATGGCCGGGGCGATTGCCGAAATATCGCGCCATACTCTGGCCAGGGATTTTCGCCATATCGATCCGTCGGAAGCCCGAGTAATTCTGGTGGAAGGCTCACCGCGGGTTTTGGCCGCTTATCCCGAAGATCTGTCGGCCAGTGCGGCGCGGCAACTGCGCGACCTGGGGGTGGAAGTCCGTACTGGAATTCATGCCACCAATCTCTCCGAACAAGGACTCCAGGTGGGAGAAGAATTTATCCCCTGCCGGGTCAAGATTTGGGCGGCGGGCAATACCGCCTCTTTCGTCGGACAAACGTTGGGTGTCCCGGTGGACCGGGTCGGTCGTGTCCTGGTCAATAACGACCTCACTATTCCCGGCCATCCCGAAGTGCAGGTAATCGGGGACCTGGCGAATTTTCCCTACCAAACCGGCGAACCGCTCCCGGGTGTTTCTCCAGTCGCGATGCAACAGGGCCGGCAGGCCGCGCGCAATATTTTGAACATGATCGCTGGACGGAAGCCGCAACGCTTTTGGTATTGGGACAAAGGCAGCATGGCCACTATCGGTCGAAATAAAGCGGTTGCCGACATTCGTTTCATTCACTTCAGCGGTTTTCCCGCCTGGCTTGCCTGGTTGTTCGTGCACATTCTATTTCTGGTTGGATTTCGGAACCGGTTAGCCGTCCTTTTTCAATGGGCATGGGCGTATATCACGTTCGACAAGGGAGCCCGTTTGATTACCCGGAATTTTCAGGCGGAACAGAGACCGCCGAAGTGAAAGCCAAAGCCAGGAGGGACGCGCTTGTCTCGTCCCATTATCCTAGAACGCGGACCGGAAACCCGCTCGGGATTGAGGCGTTATCGGGCGAGCCGCTGCGACATGCCCTGGCCGCCCACGTCCAGGTTCAGGGCTTGCAGCTGGTCTATTCCACCTTGCGCTGGCTGGATCGAATCCGATCCGGGAAACAGGCTCACCTTCCATGAAGACCAGGCTTGCCGCTGCAAAACCGCCCGCCCCGGCCGTCACCATCCGTAATTTGCAGCGAAAGATTCCAGTCAAAATTGCCGTCCTTCAGACATTCGCATCCCGGGCTCTGCCCCACTGTCTCGGCCTCGGGCCAATCGGAACCGAGATGATCGCATCCCTGCCTCAGATTTGCGTTTTTCTCATCTCCGATGCGCGCATGACCGGTTTGCACCGCGAGTTTTTGAAAAAGACCGGCTCAACCGACGTCATCACTTTTCAGCATGGCGAGATCTTTATCAGCGTGGAAATGGCCCGCCGCAACGCGCGCCGATTCGGGAACTCGCTGTTGCGCGAGCTGGAATTATACATTGCCCACGGCTTCCTCCATTTGGCTGGGTTGGACGATCGGAAACCAGCCGATGCGCGCAAAATGCGGGCGGCCCAAGGCAGGATTTTACGGTTGTTCGGGAATTTGAACTGAAGCTTGCCTATGGTAGCCTTTTCTCATGATCTGCCAGGCGCGGTATGTCAGGGCTGAGGTGCCGCAGAGCGAATCCAGCATTGCCGGTTCATTCGCGAACACCTCCGGGCCGACGGTGACCGAGCCGGGCACCGAAAAACAAAGCAAGACCGAAGAGGAGATCGATTTGCCGTGGCAAGTGATAGTGCATAACGATCCGGTTAACCTGATGACCTACGTGACCATGGTGTTTCAGCGCGTGTTCGGTTATCCGCGGGAAAAGGCGGAAAGACACATGCTGGAAGTTCATCATAAAGGCCGCTCGATTTTGTGGAGCGGAGTGCGGGAGCGGGCCGAGCTTTATGTTCAGCAATTGCACGGCCACCTGCTCCTGGCCACCCTCGAACGCGTCCGTTGATCGTCATGGACATCTGCCGGCGAAAAGAGGGGCTTGAGATTTCGGAACTCGATCCATTTTTGGCCGAACTTCTTCGACAGATCCCGGCCAGCACCTGCCCTGAAAATGTGCCCGCGGCCGAGAACCGCCTCTTCAGTCGCCCGGTCGATCCGGCGGAGAAAAATGTTTGCGCCGAATGGAAATTGTATGTCGAACCGGAGCTGCGCCGTCTCTTTCACTCCGCCACCGAGACGGTTGCGGCCGATCTCAAACAACTCAGCGGAAACGAAAAGCCCTTCGCCAATCGGATGCTTTTTATTCCAGCAAACCACGCCGATGCCTGGTTGAACGCGCTCAATCAAGCGCGCCTGGTCATTGCCGCGAAAAATGATTTCAGCGAAGGGGAATTAGGCGACAATTATCGGTCGCCGATCGGCTCGCGACGGGACCTCAGCCTTTTCCAGGTAAACTTCTACGGGTTCCTCCAGGAGTTTATACTGCGCGAGTTGATAGGTTTGCGGGGGAACGCGTCCGGTTAGGGCTGCTGTTTTTGACGCACCATCGTCATCAGACGCTGTTTTAGGGCGGCGGATGCCTTTGCCGGGCGCAAACTCAGCGCAAAAGCCTCGTGCAGACTGTAGCATTCACCAATGAAATCCTCGCCTCTTTGGCCGAACTCTTTGCGCGCCTGTTCGAATTCCTCAAGCTCCTCCCGCTCAAGTGCCCCGATTACGTAGAGTCGCGATCGATTCTGGAACTCTTCAAAGTTCATGTTTCAATTCCTTTAGGCCGTCATATATTTTTTTAAGCCCTAGTTCAAGACGAGTCTTGACCGTGCCAAGGGGAGTAGCCGTTTTGGCGGCAATCTCGCGCTGACTCATCCCTTGGAAAAAAGCAAGTTCGATAGCCTGCTGCTGCGCAGGAGGAAGAGAATCGAGGACCTTCCGGACAAGGACGCGGGTATCGCCAAGGCTGATTTCCTGCTCGGTAATATTATGGACCCAGGCATCGGGTTGTTGGGCGGTCTCGCTCTGGAGCCGTTCCTCGGCTCGGGCGTAAGCTTGTTTCTTTCGGAGCCCGTCTATTGCTCGCCGCCGGGCCAGGGTCACCATCCAGCCGAGGGGTTTACCCTTTTCGGCCCGGAAGTTCTTCGCCTGATTCCAGATCTCCATGAAGATTTCCTGGAGCAGATCGTCTGCCTCACTATCGTTATGAATGACACGTAGAATCAATGCTTTAAGGATCCCATTATAGCGGTCATAGAGCTGGGAGAGCGCATCCGCATCGCCAGCTTGAATCGCGCGCATCAACTCCAAATCGCTCCGCCCTGATGCTCCTAATCCCGCTTCCCCCGGGGCCGAAGCCGGCCGCTCGTTCTCCGGGGGCTCAAACGATGGAGCCGCCTCCGGTTCGTCAGCCATCATAACTCCCTGAAATATACCTTTCGATTCGATTGTAAAAACATCCGAGTCTCCCGAGCAAGGCCAAGCCATTGCGGATAAATTCATGGTGAGAGACGTCCAGGTGATTGTTCTTTCTTTGTGTTTCTTCGCCTTCTCCCGCCAATCGCCTCTACCCATCCGCCCTCTCAGAGTGCCCGGTGCCAGATGGCGAGCAAAATACAGTTTTCGATCTCACTTCGGAATTGAGGGGAGCATTGGGTGTATGGTGGAGAAAGATTTGTTGGGCTCAGCCGGCAATTGCCGCGATCGCTGCTGAAGGGAAGCTGTGCTCCCACCCTGCCAACCTCACAATGGGCCGTCACTGCCTGTTTGGACTGAGCATGACATAATGGGGCTTGACCCCTCCCCGAGCGTTCCCATAGGTTGCTTTTGAGTCGCATGATTGCTGAATCGCCGGGACCAGGGTGCGCCGGCGGCAAAGGGAGGGTACGCAGTCTTGCCTCCTCTAAAAGTTAACACCTAACTCTTCTCTTAAAATGAAATCCATCGCCACATTGTTCGCTCTTATCAGTCTGGTTCTCTTGCCCGCTCTCTTCGCCCAAGAAGAGACTCCCACGCCTAGCCCCGCAGAGGAGACCGGCTCGGCCACGGTCGAGACTTCTCCCGCGACGGCTCCGGAACTGCCGGAGGCTGCCGCCACCGCTACCCCTACGTCACACCCTTCGCCGGCCAGCCATAACACTCCAGCTGCGATGAAGTCCGCTTCACCCTCCGCCAAAGCGGCGACAGCGAGCGCGGGGAAAAAGATGGGCGTGGAAGCGACTTTGAAGGAAATGGAAAACAAGTGGGCGGCGGCATATATGAAGCATGACAGTGCCGTGGTGGAACCGATGGTGGCGTCAGACTTCATCGGTGTAAATCCGAAGGGAAAGGTGGTAAACCGGCGGGCTGTCCTGGCCGAAGTAAAAAGCACCAAGGAAACCTATACTTCCGAGAAAAACGAGAAGATGCAGGTTCGCCGTTACGGGAATAACGTGGCGGTAGTCATCGGGACGTCGCGAGAAAAGGGGATGACCAAGGACGGAAAGAAATTTGATCGCACCTATCGCTATACCGATACCTGGATGGATCGGGGCGGGAAATGGCAGTGCATCGCCGAGCAAGTGACTTTGGTGTCACAAAAATAGTCCCGGGCCGGAGTAGCAGGATCTTTTGGGAAGGCCTGCGGTGCAGACGGAACCGATCGGCCCGGACTGGTTATTGTTCGACCAGTAACCGGTAGAAACGTTTTCCAAGCCCAGCTGTCCCAGGATCGGAAACCTGGATCACATCGGCCGCACCCGCGAACACATAATCCAGAGGGATCCAATTTCCGAGACGCAGATCATCACAATATTCCAGGCGATAGGTTTTGCCTGCGGCGCTGTAAAACGATAGCGCGGCCGAGGCCGCCGGCTTGGTGACTGAGGAAATATACAAACGGCTCGCGGCCAAGTTTGGATTTGTGCCAACGATAAACTCCTGCACGTTGGTCAGGCTGTCCCCATCGCTGTCAAGATTCGCATCCGAGGAATTCTCGATGTCGAAACCGTTACGCTTCTCATACTGGTCTGGCATGCCGTCCCCGTCGGTGTCCTGGGCCGAAACAAGATGCAGCACTGCGGTAGTCATTCCCTGTGGAAGGGGAAACGAGTTGATTCCATTTATCGTCCCTGACTGCCCTGTGCTGGTTATTAACCCGGTGACCGGGTCGATCCACTCATAGCTAAACACGCCACCCGGCAGGTTCACAGTCACCCCGGCGTTCTTCGGCTGGTAAATCACATATTCCATATTGATCCAGGCAAGGCAGTAGCCGGTCGAGGACAGGCTGTCCGCCGGCGCCATATGGAGGAGACCAATGCGATCGGCCAATGTTTTTGCGTAGCCGAGTGCATTCTCAATCTCGGGGTAATGCTCGAATCCACCCGGATAATCTGTCTGCGGAGTAATGTAAATCGGGTTGTGCCCGCGGGTGAAAGCCTTCCAAACCCATGGCACCCGCTCCGCCGATGGGATGTCGTAACCGTAGATGTGGTCGGTATCGAGAATGCTTACCTTTGTTGCCGGTGCATCCACGACGTCGGTAGTATAAGTCGGCCTGGTCCGGCCGGAGAGCGACACCCAATCGGCTTTGCCGGCCAGCAAGTCGCGGTTGATATCTGAATCGCTTGCCTCGTGGGAAAAGGCGGTCTTGCCGACAAAATGCTGCTTGGGCTTGCCCGCTTCACGCGTGTGAATGCGATCAATGACGTGCTCCTGCCAATCCGTAGTATTGGGCCTGGCCTCATTTGAGATTTCGTAAAGGACATTGTCGAAGTCGTTTACGGTATCGACTACCTTGTCAACGTAGGCGTCCATGTATCCCACCCAGGCGGAGTTGGTCATTGTGTACTGGAGGAGGTTCGTCATCGATGACAACCCCGAGTTTACATTGTTGGCTGGATTGCTGTAGATCGAGTAGGCAAAATTGTTCGAGTTGGTAACGAATATCCCCGACGTCAACATGACACTGACGTAAATTCCCTTGCTGCCCGCTACGACCACCCGGGCCCGAAGCCGATCGAAGTAGGATTGGTTAAGCTGGCTGAGGTCAAATTTCGGCAGGCCATCCGCCGCGTTGCCTGGACCGATTCGCAAAAACGGGTTCGGGGTAATTGCACCATGGCTGCCATCCAGATGATAGGCGCAGGGAGCATCGAGGGCCCAGAGTCGCAAAAAATTGTGCTTTTTCGCCACCATGTTGTCGGTAAAGGCGCTGAAGTCGATGATTGGGCAGCCAGCCCAATTGTTGAAGTCGGTTGGGATGTGTTCGCCGGTCAAATAGACCGCGTTGGTTCCATCGGTGAAATAGCGTGGATTGATCTCGCTTTTTAGCAGCAATGCCGGGGCAACCGCGGACATGCAGGAGAGGCTTGTTAACCAAAGCGCAACCGTCAGGTAACCAGCCGCCAACCTAAACCGACGGGCTGGAGAAGAAGATAGTCTCGTGTTTCGTAATCGTCGGTCTCCAGTCATGTCGTTCGAAGCGTCGAGTTGAAATCAAATTTGTCCCAATTAAGGCTTGTTCCGGTCCGGCCTGGGCGGCCGTCGCTATGGTTTCACCCGCAGGCGATAAAAACGCCTCGGTCCGCCGGTGGCTCCGGCATCTTGAACTTGCAGCGTTGTTGCGGTCTGCGTAAACATGTTGTGGCCCAGAATATTCCAGGTTCCCTGAGCAAGGTTGTCGCAATATTCGATCCGATAGGTTTTACCCCCGACCGTCGGAAAACTGATCTGGGGCGCGTCCGCGGAGACGTCGAGAGATATAATACGCAGCCGGCTGGCAGCCGAGCGAGGATCGGTTCCGGCTCGATACTCCTGCAGGTTGGTCATGCCATCGCCGTCGCTGTCAAGATTCGCATCAGACCCGTTGTTCTTGTCCAGTCCATGGGCGTTTTCGTACTTGTTCGGCATCCCATCCCCATCATTGTCCGTTGCCGTGACCGTGCGTGTAGCGGAGTGCTGCGAGCTGCTTCCATCCGGTGCCGTTGCCTTGGCTGTAATCAGGTAGCCTGCCGGCACCGCCGCAGGCAGTTTCAACACAAAGCTGCGGCTGCCGGTAGAATTGGTGCTGATATCGGCTGAGCCGATAAAGATCTCGCCTTCCCCGAACCCGGAAGGACCGGCGCTGGAATTGGCAAAAAACTCAAGGTGAAACAAGGTAAGGGGGCTACTGACAATCGACCCGGCGAGGTCGATCCCGCCGGCATTCCCATCGGACGCTCCCGAGACCGCCGAACTGACCGCGGGCGCCGCCTGCTGATTATTGGCACTCCCGTACAGGGCGATCCCGCGCATGCCATTGTTGAAGATCGAGTTCTGGCTAAGCGTGTTTCGAACAGTGGTGTCAAAAAGAGCGATGCCTTCCTGAACGTTTGCCGAAATGCGGTTGCTGGCTCCCGTCGCCGATCCGCCCACCATGTTGGATCGAGCCCCATTCACGATTGCGATCCCCTGAGTGCCGTTAGGCACATTCGTGACGCCGGCGGCACTCACGCCGATGAAGTTTCCGGCGATCAAATTCGAATCCGAGCCGGACCCAGTCACTTTAATCCCGCACCCGATATTTCCGGAGATGATGTTTCGTTCGGCAACGGTGAAGCCGCCCACAGTGTTGCCATGGGCGCCTCCGGAAATTTCGATGCCGGAAAGGGCATTCGGCACCGCGATCATGCCGGTTGCGTCCGTGCCGATGTAACACCCGGAAACGACATCGCTGGAAGCGCCCGTTCCAAAGACAAGGATGCCCTGCTGATTAAAGCCGTTAATTATCAAGCCGGTGACGACAGAGTTCATTTCACTCAGATTCAAGCCGGGAGCCAGGACTCCCTGATTCAGTGCCGATCCGTTCAGGACAATTTCTGGACCACTCGGATTGGTGTGGCCGGTAAAGGCGCGTTGCGTCGTCCCGTCGATAATCGTTCCGACGGGCACAGGAGGCAGGGCAGTGATGGGTTTGATGACAAAAACCTGTCCATCGAACCCAGGATCGCTGGTGGGAATCTGGAAATTTATGACGGTAGCAACTGGCGGCGCGCTTCTTGAATTATCGTAGGCGTAGAGAAGAGCGGCGCGCAGACTGCCCGAACCGCTATCGTGAGTGTTCGTCACCGTGACGACGGAAGATCCTGGCGTGGGTGTTGGAGTCGGACTCGGGGTGGGCGTTGGCGAGGCGGTTGGGCTGGGCGTCGTGGTTGGTGAAGGCGTTGCGGTTGGAGTTGGCGTGGGTGTTGGGGTGGGGGTGGGGGTTGGCGTTGGCGTTGGCGTCGGAGTCGGAGTCCCAGAGGGTGTCACCCGGACGTTGTCCAGATACGAATCCACTGAATCGGTTATGGTGGAAACGTCATGAAAACTCAGGGTTGTCATGGAACGGTCCGCTACAAACGAATAGGCATAGGTCGTATAGTCCACGGTGCCGCTAAATTTGGTCTGGGAGATCAGATCCGAGAGTAATAGGGCGTTGCCAGATACCGTGACCTGAAGTCGCTGCTCTCGTGCGCTTACGCCCGAGGCTACCCCGTAATCAAAATTGAGCATGTAGGCCTGCCCTGGCACGGTGGCAAAGCTCTGGGTCACAATTGCCGTCGGGGGCGTTTGACCGGCGTTGAATCGGATGGCGTGAGTGCCGTCGCTGGCGCCGCTGGCGGTATCCTGATTTCCAGTAATCGTCCAGCCGTTGTAACCCTGCTCAAAGCTACCGTTCGCAAACGGCTGGACCCCGAGGAGGGAGGAAAATCCGTAGTCGAGCAATTGAATACTGTCGTAGTGCCGGACGAGATCGTCGTCCGAACCGGAAAAAAAACCGACCGGCTCTTCACCGGCCTTCGAACCCAACACAACCGTAAGCACCGAATGATTGGAGCGAGTGGCAGTGGCTACCAAGCAGAAACCGGCAGAGGGACTCTCTCCCGTTTTTACTCCGTTCGCACCCGGATAAGGAATACTGCTGAGCAACAGATTGGTATTGGTCAGGGTAATATTCTTCGGATTTCCTGATCCGTCCGTCCAAGTAGTCGTCGTCCAGCTTACGGTCTGCACGATCTGAGCAAATACGGGATTGTTCAGAGCGAAACGGGCCAAAGCCATCAGGTCTCTGGCCGAGGTATAATGTCCGCAGTTGGTCAGACCAGAATCCGGCGGGGAACAGCAATTTGTGCATTCGGTCGAATCAAAACCGGGTGCTCTGCGGTATCGAGTGTTGGTTAGTCCCAGCTCTTGTGCCCGATCGTTCATCAACGCCACGAAGTTTTCTTCTGTTCCACCAATCCACTCGGCAATGGCGATGGCGGCGTCGTTACCGGAAGGAAGCATCATTCCATAGAGTAGATCGCGAAAGCTGACGTAATCTCCTGGATTCAAATTCATCCGCGATCCCTGCGTCCCCGCGGCGTTGGCGCTGATCGGACCCACCATGGTGTCCAGCTCGTCTCCTTTCAGCTCAATCGCGAGAATCGCGGTCATGATCTTTGTCGTGCTCGGATTTGCTCGCTGAACGTCTGGGCCGGTGGCTCCGAGCACGATTCCGGTGTCCCGATCAGCCACGATGGCGGTGAGACCAGCTACCGGGAGTAAAGGCGGTTCGGCCTGGCTGCGGTTGGCCGCGACCAGCCCAAGCCCGACAAAGCAAAGGGCGAACGATCTCAAGGGAAATAAATAACAATCGAAAGAGCGGAAGCATTCAGTTTCCTACAGGGACGCTGCCCAGGCATCAGAAAAAGAGGCAGCCCTCTATAATACTTGGAAACAGAATGAAGGCGGAGCTTATCGCGTAATATCTATGCCGCCATACAGATCTTAACATGCAAGTAACACAAAACGAGTAGGATACAACTGAAATCGAATTGGCAGAAATCCGTTGTCAACAAGGATTATTATGTAGTAAAATGGGCATCCGTTGAATTATTACGTAGAAATTATTCGGGAAGCGGCTTGTCTCCTTCGTCTTTCAACCTGAAGCGATGGAACGGCGCGCAGAGCATATTGCGTTTCTCGACCAATGCCGCGGCTTCGCCGTCCTGATCGTGTTCCTCTATCATGCCGTTGGCATCGCCTTTAATCGATACCAACTGGAGTGGGGGAATTGGTTTCGCGACTTTCATGCAGCCAAATCGTACCTCGCCCTCCTCCCCCTTACCTATGGCTGGGCCGGTGTCTCGATTTTTTTCGTGGTTAGCGGTTTCTGTATTCATTTCAGTTTTCAGCGACAGCCGCAATGGTCCACCTTTCTGCACCGGCGCTTTTTTCGCATTTATCCTCCTTATCTTGTTGCGTTACTCTTCTTCGCCCTGGTTTTTCCTCTCACCGCGGTGTCCCCCCGTTCGGTGGCCGGCACAGAACAAATCGTTAGTCACGCCCTTCTCATTCACAATTTCGGCGCCACCCTGTTTGATGGAATAAATCCATCCTTTTGGACGATTGCTGTAGAAGCGCAACTCTACCTCTTATATCCCCTCCTCCTCGGACTGGTCGCCAAAATTGGATGGCGAAACGCGCTGATCTGCCTTGCTGCAATTGAGATCTCGCTGCGGGGAATCGACGGCATCGCCTTCACCGTTAATCAAGGTGGGCCTTCGGAGTGGCTGGCCGGTTCGCCCTTTACTTACTGGTTTAGCTGGGCGGTCGGGGCGGCCCTGGCGGATGCATTTCTAAAGCGGGAACCGCTTCCTTTTCGAAACTGGTCCGGACTCGGCTTCATCGCGCTCGGTATCGGCTGCTCGTTAGTCAAACCGCTGGCTTTTATGCCGTTTCTTCTCTTTTCCCTGGCCACGGTGGCGGTTTTGTCCAAGGTATTGAATGGAAACCTGTCTTTCTTCCGCCTGCCTTTCCGTAGCTCGGAACATCTGCGGCAGGTCGGGATCTGGAGCTATAGCATTTACTTGTTGCATCAGCCCCTGTTGTTCGCGGTAGCTCACGTTGCCCGGCGCTTGCCTCATTTCATGCATTTTCACCCCCTGTCCGTTTTCGCGCTTTGCCTTGCCGCCTGGATTCCGATCGTGGCCGTGGGGGCCTGGTATTACCGGTTCTGTGAAAAACCGAGCATCCAAATGGGTAAGAATCTGCGAAATACCACGATTCGAGTACCTGGAACCAACGCCAAGATAGAGCCCCGGCCCGTTCGGAAGCCAATTCATCTTGTAGGGTGAAGGCTTGCAACCATATTGTCGGTAAAGAATGGCGGCTGCCGTGACCGGCGCCGAATTTCGTGTGACCGAAAAACAACAAAACCAAAGAAAAAAAGGCGGCGGGCGACCCTTCAAGTTCGCCGAGCCGAGCCGCCCAATAACCCTGACGCTTCCCGACCGAACTTTACGGGAGTTGGAGAAAATCGATCCGGACCGGGGCCGGGCCATTGTTAAATTGGCGGAAGAAGCGCTGGGTGATGGTTCGACCGAAAAACCATTGGTCCAGATCGTGGAGATGGCGGCCAATACGGGGCTGGTCATGGTTGGACCAAATCAGGTGTTGCGAAGAATTTCGTTTGTTCGTCTCGTTGAAGTAGCACCGTCACGATACCTGTTGGCCGTGGTGCCGGGCCATGATTTCCACCAACTGGAGATCGCGATTACCGATCTGCTGGAAGAAGTGCCGGAAGAGGAAGTGCGAGAACGGGAGTTGATCAGGCAGTTGCTCGGTCATATTAAGGATTTGCGAAAGGCAGACCGCGTAAGTATGGCTGAAATTCTGCTGGTCCAGTCAAGGCCTGGCGGGCGATCCTAGTTCGTGGCCGAACCCACCTCTGGTTACAAGCGGACGAACTGTCCGGGAGATTATCGCCAATGGCTCAATTCAGGCCAGGGCGGTCAAGGAGCCCATGGCTGAACGGCGGATTGCGCCGCCTCCAATTGTGCGTCACAAGTTATATTAACTCGTGAATCTTGCCGAACATCCCGTCGATCCTCTTTGGTACAAAGACGCTATCATCTACGAGCTGCACGTGAAGACGTTTCACGACAGCGACGGGGATGGCATGGGCGATTTCCGTGGGCTGATCGAAAAGCTCGATTATCTCCAGGAGCTGGGGATCACCGCCATCTGGCTTCTTCCCTTCTATCCCTCTCCGCTTCGCGATGACGGCTACGACATCGCCGATTATTTTGAGGTAAATCCGAAGTTCGGCACCCTGGACGATTTCCGCGCTTTTCTCGACGCAGCTCATGTCCGCGGCCTCAAGGTCATCACCGAGCTCGTTATCAATCACACCTCAGACCAGAATCCCTGGTTCCGGAAATCGAGAAAAGCCCCGGCCGGTTCTCCGGAGCGCGAGTTCTACGTCTGGAGTGATACGCCGGAAAAATACCGCGAGGCGCGAGTCATCTTCAAGGATTTCGAAACCTCCAATTGGACCTGGGACCCGGTGGCAAAAGCTTACTATTGGCATCGCTTTTATTCCCATCAGCCGGATCTCAACTTCGAAAACCCGGCCGTTCACGAGGCGGTGGAAAGGGTCTGCGACTACTGGCTCGGCATGGGGGTGGATGGGCTCCGGCTCGACGCTGTCCCTTACCTTTACGAGCGGGAAGGAACCAACTGCGAAAATCTTCCCGAAACTCATGCATTCCTGAAAAAACTGCGCGCGCACGTGGATGCCAGGTTTTCAGGCCGGATGCTGCTGGCGGAAGCGAATCAGTGGCCGGAAGACGCTGTGGCCTATTTCGGGAATGGCGATGAATCGCAGATGAATTTTCATTTTCCGCTCATGCCCCGCATGTTCATGGCCCTCCAGATGGAGGATCGATTTCCCATCATCGACATCATGGAGCAGACGCCCGCGATTCCGGAAAACTGCCAGTGGGCAATGTTCCTCCGCAACCACGATGAGTTGACCCTCGAGATGGTTACGGACGAAGAACGCGATTACATGTGGCGGGTTTACGCCAACGACCCGCATGCCCGCATCAATCTTGGTATCCGCCGCCGCCTGGCCCCGTTGATGGCGAATAGCCGGCGCAAGATGGAATTGCTCAATACCATCCTTCTTTCCCTGCCGGGTACTCCCATCATCTATTACGGAGACGAAATTGGGATGGGCGACAACATTTATCTCGGCGACCGGAACGGTTGTCGGACCCCGATGCAATGGAGTCCGGACCGGAACTCCGGCTTTTCCAGAGCTAATCCGCAGCAACTCCACCTCCCGGTCATCATCGACCCGGAGTACCATTACGAGGCGATTAATGTTGAGAATCAGCAGAAGAACCTCTCTTCGCTGCTCTGGTGGATGCGGCGCGTCATCGCCATGCGAAAAAATTTCAAGGCGTTCTCCCGCGGGTCGCTCGAGTTTCTTCTGCCCGACAACCCGAAGGTGCTCGCTTTCCTTCGACGATTGGAAGGCGAAACGATTGTGGTGGTCGCGAATCTTTCCCGGTTCTCTCAGCCGGTCGAATTGGATTTGTCCCGGTTCGCAGGTTGCGTTCCGATAGAAGTTTTCAGTCACAATCCCTTTCCCACGATCAGGAAATCTCGCTACGTGCTCACCCCGGGGCCGCACTCGTGCTACTGGTTCGTTCTCCGAGCCCCGAGTGATTCCCGCCGATTGAACAAGAAACGGGTTCTCCCAACCCTTCATGCCCCGGCCGACCTCGACGCGCTGCTTGATGGAGAAGTTCGCGTCCGCCTGGAGAAGGAAATCTTGCCTGGATTTGTCACCCATTCCCGTTGGTTTGGGGCCAAGGCCCGCACCGTCCGAAGCATGCGGGTGGTCGAGCACGCCCGGCTCTCCGCTTACGGCCAGACCGGTCGATTCTGGATCATAGAGGTCTCTTACGTGGATGGTCCCGCCGAAATGTACGCCCTGCCTGTCAGCCTTGCTTCCGGCGAGGCCGCCCGCACCATTGCCCAATCCGCGCCCAATTCTGTCATCGCCCGGTTTGATCGGCCCGATGACGCGATTCTATTCGACGCAATCTGGGATCCCGCTTTTCGAGAAAATCTTTTCCGGCTCATGGTCGACCGCCAAAGCGCCACTGGAAAGCGAGGCTTGCTGGTGGGGATGGCCAGCCAGGCCATCGCTCAAGGCAGCGAGGTCCCCAGTTCCCGCGTGCTCAGCGGCGAACAGAGCAATTCATCAATGCTTTTTGAGAACAAGTTCTTCCTCAAACTTTACCGAAAACTGGAAGATGGCGTGAATCCCGATGTCGAAATCACCAGGTTTCTGACTGAACGCGCCAATTTCTTTCATGTTCCGACTTTTGTTGGCGCGCTGGAATACCGCCGCCCCAAATCCGAGCCAACGGTTCTCTGCCTGCTCCAGAGCGCGGTCACAGGCGAGCGGGACGGCTGGATGATGACGCTCGATTTCGTTGGACGTTTTTATGAACGGGTTCTTGCCCGCAAGGCTGATTTGCAAAACCAGGCAGCGCCTCCACCGGCCTTGCTCGACGAACTCATCGGCGGCATTTATCCTGAGAAAGCGAAGTTGCTCGGCCAACGCACCGGTGAATTGCATCGCGCCCTCGCTTCGGTGGATGACGATCCCGCTTTCGCACCCGAACCATTCAGTGCCCTCGCGCAACGCTCCGTTTATCAGTCCATGCGCGCGCTGGTGCGCCGGACCCTCGCCTTGCTTGAAAAAAGAATTCCCAGCCTGCCGGAGAGCGCTCGGGACGAAGCCAAACAGATTTTTGACGCCCAAGAACAAATTCTGGCCATCGAAAAACGCACGCTCGAACGAGCATCCATGACCGCGAAAATCCGCATCCACGGCGACTACCATCTGGGCCAGGTGCTCGATACCGGCAAAGACATCATTATTCTTGATTTCGAAGGTGAACCGGCCCGTTCCTTGAGCGAGCGTAAACTGAAACGTTCCGCCTTGCGTGACATCGCCGGAATGATGCGGTCATTTCAATACGCCGCTTATAGTGCTTTGTGGCAGCCGGCTATGCGGTCGGAAGACGTTCCTTTTTTGGAATACTGGGCCGATACCTGGTATCGCGAAATGAGCAGCGTCTTTCTCCAAAGCTATGTCGCGGCCACTCGCGACACTCTGTTTGTGCCGCAAAAGTCGGACGAACTTCAGGTCCTGCTCGAAGCCTATCTCCTGGACAAGGCCGTCTACGAGATCGGCTATGAATTGAATAATCGCCCCGATTGGGTCATTATCCCGATTCGCGGGGCGAAGCAGATTTTGCGTTTGGCCTAACCAGGAACGGCGGCTTCCCAACTCCCATGTCGGTTTTTGGCGGGTGCCTGGCCGCAACCGCCGGTTGACTTTTGCAAAAGGCTGGCTGAATCCCTCCTTCTATCTCCATTAACAGCCGTGAACTTACCAATCCACCCTATGAAACCGTATCTCGATTCGATCGACAGCGATATCGCCGCCAAACATTTGTTGAAACATCCTTTCTACCTTGCCTGGAACCGCGGTGCGCTCAGCAAGGAAGCCCTGATCGATTACGCGCGGCAATATTATCATCATGTCGCAGCCTTTCCGACCTACTTGTCCAACGTGCATGCCAATTGTGAGCATCAGGAGACTCGGAGGGCGTTGCTCAATAATCTGCTCGATGAAGAGGGCGGTTCCCCTAACCATCCCCAGCTCTGGCTGAACTTCGCTTCCGGACTCGGATTGCCGCCCGGCGCGGTGGCCGCCACCCCTGCCTGGATGGAGACTGAAGCGTTGATCGGAACCTTTCGCTCCGTCTGTCGCGACGGATCCACAGCCGAAGGTTTGGCTGCTCTTTACGCCTATGAGAGCCAGGTTCCGGCCATCTGCGAATCAAAGATCGAAGGCCTGACAACACACTACGGCTTTACCGAGCCGAAACATTACCAATACTTCAGTGTCCACATTGAAGCGGACCGGGAACACTCCGCCGCCGAGCGAAATATGCTCGCGTCTTATATCGACGATCGCAATTTCGAACAGGTCCGGTCGTCGCTAAACCGGATCCTGGATGCTCTCTGGCAAATGCTCTCCGGAGTCTGCCGCCGTCACGCCATCGCCTGCTGAATTGGAGGGCGTCCGCGCCGTCGGCGCCCCGCACAGTTCCGTAATCAGTGAAACGGCCAAAGGCCCGCGAAAGTCAGCTGATGGAAGACAAGCCTTCTTTCCCCAGTTTTCCAGGCACTCATGCGAGTGGTCCGGGCGCCGACGGCGCGGACGCCCTCCAGGGAGAGGCGACCCGATTGCGCCGCAGCCAGCCGGCGCATCCAGCGGTTGTCGACCGGCACAACGAACCTCTCATTGTTTTCCTAACGATTTGCAGCAAAGGTCGAAAACGGATCCTTGCATCTGCGGATGCCGCTCAGGTTATTGAGAATGCGTGGCCCGGGGCGAAATCCTGGCTTGTCGGCCGCTACGTGATCATGCCGGATCACATCCATTTATTCTGCGCACCTCGTATGGTCGAGCCTGAACCGCTCAAGCAATGGGTCCGGTACCTGGAAAAGCCTGGCCTCACGGCGGTGGCCCCGCCCCAACGAACATCCAATCTGGCAACGCGACTTCTGGGACACGCAGCTGCGCCAACATGAGAACTACGACGCAAAATGGAGTTATGTGCTCGACAACCCAGTTCGTGCCGGATTGGTTGCCAAGTCGGGGGACTGGCCCTTTCAAGGCGAATTGAATGTTCTGCGCTGGTAATGCAGGGCGTCCGCGCCGCCGGCGTTCCCTGAAAGGATCTCCATTTGAGCGCGGCTCCAAATTATCCCGAACCGATTATGCTCTCGGGAACCTGCCCCCTCTGTCTTTCCTTCAGCTTTCCGGGCGCCGACGGCGCGGACGCCCTCCAGGGGTCTATCGCTGCCCTTTGCGGCAGGGTAATCCTGCGTATTATGAAGGCAATCATGTCTCCACAACTTTTGGCAGGAAAAATAGGATTGGTTGTCGGCGTTGCCAATAAGCGCAGCATTGCCTGGGCGATCGCCAAGGCCTGGGCTGGGGCCGGAGCCCGGTTGATCTTTAATTATCAAGGCGAACGCCTGAAGGAGAACGTCGAGGAACTCGTCGGCGAATTTGGGGAGAAAACGCCCTTTTTTCCTTGCGACGTCTCGAAAGACGAAGAGATCGCGTCGTTCTTCCAGAAGGTAAAAGGCGAAACCAACCACCTCGACCTTCTGCTGCATTCTGTCGCCTACGCGCCAAAAGAGGCGCTGGAAGGAGATTTTGTCAGCACCACGCGGGAAGCGTTTCGGGTTGCGCACGATGTGAGCGCTTATTCGCTGGTGGCGCTTTCCCGGGAAGCCGCGCCAATGATGACCAATGGCGGCAGCATCATCGCGATGACCTATTACGGGGCGGAGAAGGTTGTGCCGCACTACAATGTGATGGGCGTGGCCAAGGCCAGCCTGGAAGCGAGTATGCGATATCTGGCTTACGATTTGGGTCCGAAAAAAATTCGGGTGAACTGTATTTCTGCCGGTCCAGTGAATACTTTGGCGGCGCGTGGCATCAGCGGATTCAGCCAGATGCTGAAACATTATCAGGAACGCGCCCCGCTCAAGCGGAGTTGCGACCCGGTGGAGCTGGGGGAGGCCGGGGTGTTTCTGGCCAGCGATGGCGCGGGTGCCATAACCGGTCAGGTGATCTATGTGGACGGCGGTTACCAGATCATGGGGATGTAATTAAATTCCGGAGTGGGAATTACCGAGTTCGAATCCGGGAAAGAACGACATTGTGATTGCCCGAATTTGGCATGGCTGGACGAAAACAACGGATGCAAAAGCCTACGAAAGTCTTTTGCGTAACGAGATTTTTCCAAGTATTGCGGCGCGAGGAATAACGGGTTACCGCGGCGCGGAGCTGTTTATTCTGGAGGATGGAGATGAGGTTGAGTTCGTGACCTTGCTTCGGTTCGATTCGATGGAAGCGGTCAAAGAATTCGCCGGGGCCGATGAAGGCAAGCCGGTGATTTATCCGAAAGCGGAAGCGCTCATCGCCCGGATGGAGCGTGCCCGGCACTATCGCATTGCCGTCTAATGTCGTTTCGCCTTAAGGAATGGCGGCTTGCCTGCCGCCGAAAGTGTAGAAGCGGCGTCCCCGCCGCTTTCTCTGCTATCCCGCTCGATCGAAGATCGCTTTGTATTTTCTGCTCGTTCGACGGCTGGGAAATGGCCGTTCCTTGATTCGCATGAATTTGCCAGACGAGCTCCGGCAATTGTTAGGCGATGAAGCTGTCGCCGACGACGCGGAAACCCTGGCTGCCCACAGCGGCGACAAATGGTTTGCCGCCGAAGTCCCCGAGGCGGTTGTGTTCGCCCGATCGACCGCCGAGGTCAGCAAGCTTTTGAAGTTCGCGTCCGAACGATCGATTCCGGTGACGCCGCGGGGCGCGGGGTTCGGTTATGTCGGTGGCTGCGTGCCCTCGCGGAGAGGCATCGCTCTCTCCTTGATGCGCATGAACCGGATCAAGGAAATCCACTTTGCCGATGCCGTTGCAATCGTGGAACCGGGCGTAATCACCCTGGACCTTAAAACTGCCGCACAGGCCCAAAAATTATTTTACCCGCCCGATCCGGCCAGCATGAACGATTGCAGTATCGGCGGGAACATTGCCACCAACGCGGGAGGGCCGCGCTGTTTGAAGTACGGTGTTACCCGAAATTATGTCATCGGGCTCGAAGTCGTAATGGCCAACGGTGAAATTCTTCGTATCGGCGGGCGCGTCCACAAAAACAAAACCGGTTTCGACCTGATTGGACTCTTCGTCGGTTCCGAGGGCTTGCTTGGCGTCGTAACCGAAATCACCCTGCGCTTGCTCCCGTTGCCGCCCGCCCGCGCCACATTGTCCGCGTCCTTCGCCAGCATCGGGGAAGCGGCCGAGACCGTGCAACAGATTTTCGCTGCCGGCTTTTTGCCCTCTTCGCTCGAGATCGCGGATCATTTCACTCTGGAAGCCGCCCGTCGGGATGCCGGGGCATCCGGCGTTCCGGCGGGCCATGCCCATCTCCTGGTCGATCTGGATGGCCAGGAAGGAACCGTGGCCAGTGAAATGGATAAATTGCGCGCGCTTATCGTCCGCCGGCAGCCGGCCGCGCTGGAAATTGCCGCCAATGACGAAGAATCGGAACGCCTCTGGAGCCTGCGCCGTCAATTTAGCAATTCGTTGCGTGCCACCGGCCTGACAAAGCTAAACCAGGATGTTGTCGTGCCGCGCAGTCGCTTGGTCGACCTGGTGCGATTCGCGGAAGATCTTTCCCGCCGTTCCGGTTTTCCGATTGCCTGTTTCGGGCATGCCGGTGACGGCAACATTCACGTGAACATCATGGCGGACCGGTACAATCGGGACCCGGCTGTGCGGGAAAAAGTCGAGCGGACTTTGAACCAGTTGTTCGCTCAAGTTCTGGCCTGGGGCGGGGTCATTACCGGCGAGCATGGCATCGGCCTGGCTAAGAAAAAGTGGTGGCCGGAAGCGACCAGTGACGTCGTCCGCAAGCTTCATCAAAAACTAAAAAGTGTGCTTGATCCAAACGGGATCTTGAATCCGGGAAAATTTTTGGACTGATGCGCCGTCACCAATCGAAGAAGCGTTATTTGTAAGGCGTTTCTGTGAAACGCCCGGGACTTTATTGGCCGGGCGCCGGCAGACTAAAAACTGCCACAATCGCCCGGTGATCGCTCGCCTGCCGGGGCGTATCTACCGCATTCGCGCGCCGCAGAGTTGCTCCCCGATAAAAAATATGGTCGAAACAGGTGGCCGAAAAATTCTTGCTCGGCGGCATGGTCATGCGTGACGACAACGGGACGTTCTGCCAGACCCAGAAAAAGCCGTGATTTACCAGATCGCGCAGGGTCTTCTCCGCCGCGAAACGCGGATCATCCAGTGAGGTGTTGAAATCGCCGCCGATAATGCAGGTAATTGATCCGAGCTTGCCATACGCCTCTTCCATTGCTTGGACGTGGGAAAGCAGCTGGCGGATTGATTCTTCCCGCATCGGCACGTTTTCGGTTATTGCGCCGTAATTACTTTTCAAATGCACACAATAAAAGAGTAATACGCGCCCCGGCTGGAGTTGGTAGGCCGCAAAAGCGAAACCGCGCGGCGGGGTTGCCGCTCCGGCCGGCTTCCATTGCTCCGCCCAGGCGCTGATCGGCCGCAGCCGGCTGGCAATGGCAGTTTCCTGGGCCTGGTTTTGACCTTCGCGCGGCGGAAAATTCGCGCACACGTCCACTTTAAACCCGCTCAAAGGCTGAACCGCGAGACCGGCTTTCGCGAAATCCCGCACTTCTTCCATCCCGAGAACATCGGGGCTTATCTGCTTGATAGCGGAGTGGACGGCGGTGACCTGCCGGTCTTCTTCACCTGCCGTAGCGTCCGGCCTGCTTCCGGGGAACCATTGAATATTCCAAAACGCAACCGTGAGCGAGTCTGGGGAGAGAGCCGGGGCGGCTGCGCTTGAGGGGGAGGGGAATGGCCATGGACCGGTTTGGGCCACAACTGTAGCGACCAAAAGCGCTCCGCCCGCAAAAATCGAAAGACGAAACCCTTCTTTAAGGTTCATAGTGACTGGAATTTTCAATTAAGGGATGCCGTTCGTCGAAGCCTAAATCTGGAGAACCAGGCTCGTCGATTCTGGAAATTTTCCCGGAAAAACGGTTGACTAAGCAATCGCTGCGGTGAAGTTCAGGTGTAACATTTAGCGTGATTCAAGCGCACTGGCGCTGGCACGGCCGAACTGATTGAGGGAATCCCCTTGTTCGTCGGCGGTCTCGCACGCAGTTCTTATGAAACCTGGTACCATTACTCATACTTTGGCCGTTTTGCTTTCGACAGTATCGTCCGTCTTTGCTCAATCGCCGCCCACAAAAGCTCCAACCCAAAAAGTCAAGGAGAGCAAAAAAGTTGGCAGATTTGCAGAGGATCTCCTGGTCAGCGTGAAATCGTTGGTCTTTGCGCCGCCGCATTTATCCAACGGGCCCGATTCAGACAATCGGTTGCCGTGGAAACAAAATATTGTGACTACCGTTTTTTGGATAGGGGAGAAGGCCAGTGGAAATAATCCAGTGCCCAATCGAGCGAGCTCCTGGGACAAGAATTGGTCCAGAAGTTACGGCGGGTTCGATGACCCGAACCCCGGCCACCGGAGCGATTACATCCCGGTGAATTTCACTCCGCGGCAGAATCCCTTTTACTGCGCACTGCCTTATAACGACAAGGCGAAGGAGGGACACCGCCCGGAAGCGGCTCGAGTGGTCCCGTGGTTCAAGGAGGCCTACAAGGGACCCGGCGTTTCCACCTGCAAAGACCATTGGGTTGCGATTCGAAAAGGCGATCGCACCGTCTACGCCCAGTGGGAAGACGCGGGCCCCTTTCGCACCGATCATTGGCAATACGTTTTCGGAAACGAACGCCCAAAACCGAATCTCAACAAAGGCGCCGGTCTGGATGTCTCTCCCGCCGTGCGCGATTATCTTGGGCTGGAGCCCACCGACGTAACAGACTGGAAATTCGTCGATTTCAAGGATGTCCCGCCTGGGCCATGGGCCAAACTCGGTGATAACAATACATTTGTAATTAATCGCCGTAAGTCCGAAACGCGCATGGCCGAAGGATCCAGGCCTCACCGTTCGGTTGCGCGATAAATCGATCGCGACTTTCCGCACCGTTTCAGGGCCGGCGCGATTGCCAAAAAGGCAGGGAAGACGCGCGATCGCCCTCACCGCCACAAACAGGGCAGGCTCGCTTTTCAGCGAAGACGGAAACGAAACGATCCGGCGTGTCGTTTAGGTCAAGTGATCTCTGGTCTTGGCCGAGGCCGGCGCTTCAGGTTACGCCCGATTTGGTAGATCAGCACGCGCCCTGGTTACGGACCGGTCGGAGTCGGTTGAGGAGACGGATGTTGCTGGCCGCGCTGTTCGTTGACCCGGGTAAAAACAAAATAGAAACCGATCAATGCCGCCAGAATAACAACCAAAAGAAATAGAAGGCTGGCCGACTTTAATGTCTTGTAACGCGCATTCGCCTGCTGCCAGGCGGCGCGTTTTTGAATTAGCTCCAATTCCAGGAGCCGGCTAAGCTTGTCCGGATCATTTTCTGCCCGATCCGGCTTGGCTTGGTCGTCAGGCATTACTCGAAAAGAATCTTAATCTAATTCAAAAACAAAGTAATTCCACGCCATGTCAACTCGCCGGAAATTGGCCGCCTTTGTCCTGCCCATGGTTATGTTTGTGGGGCTTCTCGGCCTCAACAGTTTGCTCAAGCGCATTGACGGTTCTTTTTGGCTCAAATCGGCCGAATACTGGATCTATCCCCTGCAAACAATAGTTTGCTCGGGCCTGCTGATTTATTTTTGGAACCAGTACCGGCTGAACCGGCCCTCCGGCCTGGGGATCGGTCTTGCCATCGGGATCCTGGTTTTCGTGCTCTGGATTTCGCCCCAGGCCTTTTTGAAGTTCTCTCCTCGAACAAGCGGCTTCAATCCCGATCTGTTCGCCGGCCAGCCGTGGCCCTATTGGACCACGATCACCCTGCGATTTTTGCGACTCGTGGTTGTTGTCCCTTTGGTTGAAGAAATCTTTTGGCGAGGATTTCTTTTGCGTTATCTCATCGACGAAGAATTTGAGCGAATTCGTTTTGGAACCTTTTCCTGGGTCTCGTTTTGGGTTGTGGCGCTGGCCTTCGGCTTCTCCCATTCCGCCCCCGATTGGCCGAGCGCAATTGTGACCGGGATGTTATACAATGGCGTGGCCTATTGGACGAAGAGTTTGTCCACCTGTGTCGTCACCCATGCCACGACAAACCTGCTCCTGGGAGTCTGGATCCTCCAGACCAAACAATGGGGCTTCTGGTAAGCTTGGGTCCGACATTGGCCGCTTCTTTGGAGGTTGGAACTTGGAGCTTCCGTCGAGGCCGAAGGCTGCGTCGGTGGCACCTGTTGTGCTTCGAAAGGTTCGATGCACTCAACCTTCATCCAAAAGATCATTATCTGCGCCGTCCTTGGTTTTCTAGCGGCGGCCCTGGTCGAATGGGGAAGAGTTTTCGTGGAAGGGGCCGATGACGCCCTGAACGCCGGCTACGAGCATCGGACAACCGAGACGCCGTAGCTTTCCTAAAACGGATTGCCGCGCCCGGCGTTGCGCATACTCTGCCTATGCGCGCATGAAGATCGGTTTTGCCCAGATCAATACGACGGTGGGAGACCTCACCGGCAATTTCGACAAGATCCTGAAGGCCTACGAGCATCTGGCCGGGGCCGGCGCCGATTTAATTCTCACCCCGGAGCTGGCCATAACCGGATATCCGCCCCAGGACCTTGTCTTCAAGTCCCGCTTTGTTCCCGAGACCTTGGAGGTCCTGGAACGGCTGCACGCCCGCGTCGGCAAAGCGGCTTTGCTGGTCGGGTTCGTCGACCGAAACACCGGCCGGGGCAAACCGTTTCACAATGCCGCGGCCTTACTGGAACGCGGCCAACCGATTCGGAAAACGTTTAAGTCGCTCCTGCCGACCTACGACGTGTTTGACGAAGACCGTTACTTTGAGCCGGCCGGCCAGGTCCAGCCATTTACAGTTGGTGGGCAAAAGATCGGAATCACGATTTGTGAGGACATTTGGACGGAGCATTACCTGCCGCGCCCGCTCTACGACGTCGAGCCGGTCAAGAGTTTGGTCGAGCAGGGAGCCGAGCTGATCGTAAATATTAGCGCGTCGCCTTTTACTTTGCACAAGCCGGCGATCCGGCGGGAGATGGTTGGCGCTTTGGCCCGCGCCTATCAGCGGCCGATCTTCTACTGCAACGTGGTTGGCGGAAACGATCAGTTGGTGTTCGACGGGAACTCGATTGCGGTGAATTCTTCGGGCGATCTGATCGCGCAATTGCCCGCCTTCGGTGAAGAAGAAGCGGTCGTGGATGTCGAGACCAAATCGGTCATCGATTTTCGCGAACGCAGTGTGCCGGAAGATCTCTTTGCCGCGCTCTCGTTAGGTCTGCGGGATTATGCTTATAAGTGCAATTTTAAGTCGGCTGTCCTGGGTTTGAGCGGTGGAATCGATTCCGCGGTCACGGCCGTTATTGCTGCGGATGCCCTGGGACCGGAAAATGTTGTCGGCGTTTCGATGCCCACGCAATATTCCTCAACTGGAAGCATCGAAGACGCGCTCGCATTGAGCCGCAATCTCGGCATTCGATGCCTTGAGATCCCGATTACGAAAACCTTTGCCGCGCTAAAGGCTGAGTTTAAAGACATTTTTGGGGGTCTTCCGGAAGACATCACCGAGGAGAACATGCAACCCCGGTTGCGTGCGGTCACTCTGATGGCGCTATCCAACAAGTTCGGGCATCTCCTGTTGACTACCGGCAACAAAAGCGAACTGGCGGTGGGCTATTGCACCATCTACGGAGATATGGCCGGAGGTCTCGCTGTGATTAGCGATGTCCCGAAAACGACGGTTTACCAGCTGGCTCGCTGGATCAACTCCGATTATTCCGCGCACTCGGGACGCAAACCCGGGATCATTCCGGCGGCAACAATCGAAAAACCTCCCAGCGCCGAGCTCAAGCCGAATCAAACCGATCAGGACACGCTTCCGCCCTACGAAATCCTGGACGAAATCTTGAGACTGTACATCGAAGACAATTTGTCCGCCCGGGACATCATCTCGCACGGATACGACGAGAAAACCGTGCGCTGGGTCCAGCGACGGGTCGATCTCAATGAGTACAAACGAGAACAATCTGCCCCTGGCTTGAAGGTGACAACCCGTGCCTTCGGACGGGGACGCCGCATGCCCATCGCTCAAAAATATGTCGGCTGATCAGAAGGAACTAGACAGGATTAAGAGGATTAAGAGGATTTACAGGATTGAGAAAACAAGTCTCGAAAAGCCAGGCAAGTATCGGTGCTGCCTTCAGGATTCAAACGGTGTCATCCTGAACGCAGTGAAGTGCCTGCCTGAGCGGGGCGAAGCCGAGTCGAATGGGATCCCGCCGATTGCCGTAGGACGACTGGCCGGAATGAGCATCGAAGTGGAACGACACCCGCCTTCGCCAAGGCTACGGCGCGGCCGGCAAGGTCGTTCCTCCCTATTTTGGATCACAGACTCGAGTTTACCTCGGCCAATACCGCTTCCACGTCGCGTTTGCTGTAGAAATCCCAGATCACTCCGGACCGTTTCAGCAATTTCTCACCCAGATCGAGCATCAGCGTGCGATCATAAAATTTATTGACGTTCTTTGATCTCAAATTCTCTTCGAAGGCGGTCGCTTCCGGAAAAAAGCTCGCCAGCTCGCGACCGCGCGAGCTGATCAAGTCTTCATATTTAATGATCGAGCTGTCGGGCAGGAATTCGCGGAAACGCTTGTAGAACCATTCCAAAATGTAGATCTGGCGCTCCGACACCTCCGGTTCGTCGGCCAGATGTCGCCGCAATTCCGGATCCAGCTTCTCCCCTATGGGAACGTGGCCGTTCTTGGCGCTCAACCAGGCCAGGCTGTTCCACGACGCCAGCATGGAAAGAGGATTGCGGACAATAGCAAAACATTCAAAACGTTTGGAAAGCGTGCCCAGCAGCGCGGTGAACGCCACCGGATGTTTGACCGCCAGCGTAAAATCGGGCGAAAGCAGTTTTTCTATCCGGACCGGCCCGTGCTCGGTGTGGCGCAATCGGGTTCCCTTTCGATTGACCTGGTCGGCCGCAACGTTGTCTGGAATCAGCCCGCCGACATGTTTGGAAATGGCAATTCCCTTCTCCAACAGCGATCTCCGGGTCTCGCCGCAGAAATCTTCGATCACGCCGGCGATGGCATTCGCATCCGGGCAGTTCGGGAAATCCCACACGTTCATCGGCTCGTGCAAGGCCACCGTATCCGGCAGCTTGTTCAGCAGCGAGCAGAGGAGGGTGGTGCCGGACCGAGGTGTTCCGGTAATGAGCACGTTGCGCATGGAAGGAGTATTATATAACGTGGTTTTCTACTCAGGAAAGGTGCGATGGAGGGGGGGCTCCTGCGAGCCCGAGTCGAAACTGGATCGGCCGCTCCGCGAGCGATGCTAAAGCCCAGGTAGGGACATCTCTCCGAGATGTCCGGGGGAGAGGCGGGATTTGGGATACGAGAGCGAATTGGTTGCACGGTGCGGACGCCTCGGAGATGCGTCCCTACCTGAGTCGGGGCGTCGGTGAAACGACCGGTGCGATTGCCAGGTAGGGATTGCCAGGTAGGGACATCTCTCCGAGATGTCCGGGGGAGAGGCGGGATTTGGAATACGAGAGCGAATTGGTTGCACGATGCGGACGCCTCGGAGATGCGTCCCTACCTGAGTAGGGGCGTCGGTGAAACGAGCGGTGCGGTTGCCAGGTAGGGACATCTCTCCGGGATGTCCGGGGGAGAGGCGGGATTTGGGATACGAGAGCGAATTGGTTGCACGATGCGGACGCCCCGGAGATGCGTCCCTACCTGCGGCCGCCTCACGTTTACGATCCCCAAAGCTCCTCAACTCGATCCAGAATCTGGAAAAACTTTGCGCGTTCGGTCTCCATTGAATGCTGTAACACCGTAGCCTTGGCGTTTTCGCGCATCTGGCTGCGTTTGGCTGGCGTCAGACCACGGGCCGCGGTGGCCGCCGACACAATATCGGCAAGGTTGTGTTGGGGCCGAAAACAATTGAGTCCGTCGTGGCAGAAATCCCGGTTGCCGATGCAATCCGGGCAAACAACAACGCAGCCGCATGCCATGGCTTCGAGCGCGGGCAAGTAAAATCCCTCGGTGGTTCGCGGCAGAACAACCGCAACCCTGGCCCGTCTCAGCCGTTCGACGTAAGCGGCCCGCGGCATCCAGTCAATCAAGCATTCGACCCGGAAGTTTTTTTTGGCGAGTGCCGTTTGCACGTCGTGGGCCAGCTCCGGCAGCTTAAGTCCGCCGATCACGACATCGATTATGCGGTCCGAAGAAGAATCTTCTTCGGACGCCACCGGCAGATCGATGCCGTAAGGGATAACGAACACAGGTCCGCTAACCTCTGACGTTGCCCGGATCGCATTGGCCACGGCGTCGCTCGCGCAAATGCGAATGGCGCGATTCTTTAAATAGCTTTGAAGTTCGCTGCCCGCGGTCTCCATGCCGGACATGCTGCAAAAAATTGATGATCGGCTTGGGAAAGTGTTGCCGTTGCGATTCCGGCAGGGCTCGCCAGTCCGTGCCGGCAAGAAAAAGAACATCGGCCTTGGCCGGTTCCCAGGGTGTGACGTATTCCCTCGAGTGAAGCCAGGGATTCGTTTCGTCCCACTTCGATTCCGCACTGAAGGCGATGCGCGGTTGGTACGAGTCCGAGGCGAGAAGGTGATTGAAATAATCCCAAACTTTCATGTGTCCGCCGGTAAACTGGCGGAAATCGCGATGGAACAGAACAATCTTCTTCAATTCCATTGAACAGGAGACAACTGAGGCAACTGAGGGACGGGATCTAGGAGAGCTCTGTTCTCTCTGTTACCTCCTGTTTAATTCTTTTCGTTCTGGTGAAGTGCACCGTGCAGGAATCGAACCTGCAACCCAGTGATTAAGAGTCACTTGCTCTGCCAATTGAGCTAACGGTGCGCCTGGAATTTCGGATTTCGGAATGCGGACTGCGGATTTTTGAGAGTGGGAAATCGAATTCGGTATTACCAGAGAAACAACCGGGTTGCAAATGAAGCCAAATGGGGGGGCCACCAAGCAAGATTGCGCGCTGATTCCCAGTAAAGTGCCACAACCGTCCCGGTTGTGGTTTGGATTGGATCACAAGCTGGAAGCTTGCGCCACTTTAGGCCTGGGTGTGCCGGGCGTAGTGAAGGTCGACCCCTTTGGGAAGGAGGCGTTTCCGGCCGCGCTGGCGGCGGCGGGCCAGGGTGGCGCGGCCGGCTTTGGTGGCCATGCGAGCGCGAAAGCCGTGCTGCCGTTTACGGGTCCGTTTGGAAGGCTGGTAGGTGCGTTTCATAACAATCGGGAAAGGAGAAAGGGGAGTGCCTACCGTAGAAGACTGGGCGGTCTTGTCAATGATGGCGCCCTGCCGATATTGGACACGGATCGGAATTGCCAGGAGCTCTTCTTTCTGAAATAACCAATGCTATGAGCCGGAGTGTGGTTATCGAAGCTGCTACCGAGGCGGACCTCGATGAGCTCTCCGAGTTGTTGGGCGAGTTGTTTAGCGAAGAAAGCGATTTCCGTCCAAACAAGGAGAAACAGCTGCGCGGGTTGCGGTTGATTTTCGAGCAACCCAACCGGGGGCGCGTTTTTGTTTTGCGCCGGGACAACGCCATCGTCGGGATGATCAACATCCTTTTTACCATCAGCACCGCTGAAGGGGGGTTCGTCATTCTGCTGGAGGATCTGGTGGTGCATCGTGAGTTCCGGGACCAAGGTTACGGATCGATGCTCCTCGAACACGCAATCAAGTTTGCGCGGCAGAAACATTTCCTCCGGATCACGCTGTTGACCGATCGCCCGGAAATTCGTTCGCAAGCCTTTTTCCGGCGCCACGGATTTCAGGAATCGGCAATGATGCCGATGCGGTTGTTGTTATCAACGTCCGCCGGAACATCAAATAGCGGGGTGTCGGGGACGTAGAAAGGCGGGGCGCTGGGGCTCTTTCTTGATCGAGGGCGAAGGCAGGGCGCCGACGGCGCTGAAGAACGGCGTCGCGGGTTTACGGCGTCGCGGGAGCTCCGCCTTCCATCGGCCGTTCGTTCGGGCGCCTCGGAGATGCGCCCCTACCTGACCTTGTGGCGTTCCATCCAGGTCGGAATCTGCGATATCAGCCGCTTTTTGAAATCGGAGCGGAACTCGATTTCGTCCACCGCTTTGGCGACGTCTTTGGCGCTCGCCGCCGACAGGTTCGCCTTGGCGTAGCCTTTTAATTTCTGGACATAGCTGGGATCGGAGAAAAAGACAAACATCCGCGGGGCATAATTGTTGGCGCCAAGGGCGTCTGTCTTGCTGAGCAAGGCTTTCATATGTTCCCGGGCAAATTCCCAGGCCATTTCCGGATGTTCGCTTTCGCGCGCTACTCGAGCGGGCAGAAAAGAGGCGCGACTTGCGGATAACTCATCGGTTAGGGACAGGGCCAGAGTCTTTTGGATCAACTTCGGATCGCGGGCGTGGGCAAGGGCGTCGTAATAGTTCTGTTTTTCGGCGGCACTTGTCGTTTCGGTCCCGAGCTGGTGCAGTTTTTGCCAGGTGGCTTCATCGGCGTCGCCGGCCACCACGGCAAAGGTGGCCCGGCGCAGATCGGGTGGAAGCGAGTTGGGGTCGGCCAAAAATTTCTGAAAACGCTCCCGGCAACCGGCGATGATTTGCGGGTCTCCCAGAGCGCCTAACGAACCCAGCAGGCTGCCACGCAAAGTGGATTGGTCCGGAGGTTCGTCGGGCTTAGGGTCCCAGCCGAGCTTGTCGAAAATCGGGCGCAGAATGGAACGGGCGTATTGTCGAAACTGTTCCCGCACCGGCTGATCGACAAGAATGCGGTTGATGAACTCGACAACATTGACGACCTGGTCCCATTGGGCGAGATCGATTGACTGGGGCAGTTTTTCTACCAGGCCAAAATACATCGAGACCGGCGCCCGATCTGCCTGGACGAGCGCCCAACTGTCGCTCAGGAGGTTTACGCGATCGGGCACCTTGAGATCCGACAGCGACGCCACCAGCAAATCCCAGCTTCGTGGATCGTACTGCGCTCGATAATAGCCGGCCCCGTCCGAGTTCAATTTCAATGCGCGATCGGCAGGAATATTCTCGAGCTGGTCTGTTTTGCCTGTCATTAGCCGAGATTCCGGCGGCTGCCCGATAATAAAATAGGTAAGCGGAATCTTCCATTCCAGCGGGAGCGGATTTGTGGAGTTAACCGTGAACCGCTTTTGGAAAAGGGCGACTTTGCCTCCTTCATCGCGCCGCATTATCACGATCGGGAATCCGGGCTGTTGGGTCCAGCCGGGGGCAATGTCGTTCACCGGTTTTCCTGAAGCCTCCGATAGCGCCGACCAAAGATCGGCCGTAGTCGTATTGGAGTATTTATGCGCGGCCATGTAACGCCGGACGCCATCACGGAAGACGTCTTCCCCCAAGAAATCTTCCAGCATGCGGAGGAATGACTGCCCCTTCTGGTAAGTGATATCGTCAAAAGCGCTGTTTGCCTCCGCCTCAGTGGCGACCGGTTGTTGAATCGGATGGGTGGTGGAGCGGGCGTCGCTCTCCATGGCTTGTTCCTTAGCGTAGCCACTCCGGCGGGTTGGGTTACGCGGTTCGTTTTTTCGCAACCAGACTTCCCATTGCGGATTGAAGTGGGCGGTGCATTTGGTCCCCATCCAGGAAGCGAAGCCCTCGTTCAGCCAGAGATTATCCCACCAAGCCATGGTGACGAGGTCGCCGAACCACATGTGAGCCATCTCATGCGCCATTACGGCAAAAATGTCGTGCTTGTTCTGGTCGGAGGTCGTTTTCGGATCGAAGAGCAGAACGCTTTCGAAATAGGTTATGCCGCCCCAGTTTTCCATGGCCCCTCCGAAACCTCCGGGCAAGGCAATCTGATCGAGCTTGGGGAGCGGATAAGGGATGCCGAAGTAATCGTTGTAGTAATCCAGAATTTTGACGCTGCTTTCGAGCGCGTACCGGCCCCATTCCGATTTTCCTTTGGTGGTGATCACCCGGATTTTGACGCCGCCGGTCTCCGCCTCAATCGATTCGAGCTCGCCGGCGACGAAAACGTTGAGGTAGCTGGCCATGGATGGAGTCATGGCGAAGCGCACTTCCTTGCCCTGATTGCCTTTCGATTCGCTTTCGATCGGCATATTTGAGACCGCCATCCAATTTTGGGGCACGACAGCGGTCAATTGGAAACGAGCGCGAAAGCTCGGTTCGTCCCAGCACGGGAAAAGTCGCCGGGCGTCAGCGGCTTCGAACTGGGTGCCGAGGACCACCTTGTTTGCGTGGGTACCCTGTTCCTGATAGGGCGCGTAGAACAGACCCTGGCCTTGCTGATTGATCTTCCCGGAAAAGTCGAATCCGATCGTGTGCTCGCCGGCCGGCAGTTCGGCGGCTAGCTTTAGGGTGAGCAATTCCTGTTTCTTATCGATCCGGATCGCCGATTTGGGTAATGCCTGGTCGTCCACCACGGCACTGGCAATTTCCAGTTCGAGCGCGTTGAGCACGATCTGGTGGACCGGGGTGTGCACGTTTATTTTCACGGTTTCCATGCCGGTAAAGGTCCGCTTTTCGATGTTCGGGACGATCCGGATGCGATACTCGGCCGGAACGACCTGCTTTGGCAGCTTTCCGGGCGTGGAAGCAAAATCGAAAGGTTCTTCGCCCTTGATGGAGATACCGGACATAAAAAAAGCGATTAAGAAAAGGCAGGATTGAACAAGGCGCACAGCCGACACTAAAGAGCAGGACGGACGAATTTGCATCTGCGGAGTTTGCCGCGTTCTGCCGGGGTACACGCAGGGAGGTGGGCCACCCTAGGGCGTGACAGTCCGAATCAGGCGGGTGAGGTGGCGCCACGCGGTAACAAACGGATCCGATCGGCGTCGGGTTCGTTCACTGGCCGATTTCTGCTCCTGGTCATCATCCACCACTAGAACCAGCAGGAGCTGGCCTCCGCCAATTTGCGGCCCTTTGATAACGAGCGGGCTGCGTTCACTGAGTTTGGTGTTTGTTTCCAGGAGCAATTCTTTCTGCTGGAATAACTGCAGTTTCAGATCGTAGCCGGCTTCATCCGCCCCGTGGGCGTCCACGTGCAAAGAGAAGTATTTACTCGCTGCCAGCCAGTCTTCTTGTCCGCTCTTGAGCCGTTTCCGTGATTGGCCGATGATTTCGAACTGGTTGTAACCAAACAGTTCTTTGAGCGTGTCTTCCAAGGGTGACAATTCCGAGGGAGCCGGACGCGGGTGTTCTGCATTCTTCGCTATGACGAGACCGCTCCAAACCAGGTGGGCCGCATTTCCCGCGCTCGCGCTCAATACCAGGGCGATCAAAGCTGCGATGACGCGGTTGGGCATGATCTATTTATTTGGCGGCGTAATCGGCCGGGAGTGATTTCAAGCCTTCGGTCCAGAGCACCGTGACGCGGCCTTTCTTGGCTTCGAATGTTGTGATGGTGGCGTTTGGGTTCACCCCCGGATCCACTTTCGCCTGGAGGATTTGAGTCAGATACTCCGACTGCTGCACCGGTTCGTGTTGTCGCATGACCAGAACGGCCAAAGCGATGAACAGGGCAAGGGCAGTCGCTCCAGCCCAGGCCAGGCGACCCATGCTCCACCGGGTTCCGGCCGGTTCGATCGTTCGCCGGCCGCCGGAATCGTTCCCGGTCTCGTGCTTAATCCGCTCCCGCAGCTGATGGCTGAAGAACTCCTCATTCCGCAATGCTTGCGCTCCCAATTCCTCCTTCAACAGCAAGCCCAGCTTTTTGGCCTGGCCCTTTTCTGCCGCGGCGGCCGCCTTGTCCGGCAGTGAAGCCTCGAACTCGATCAGCTCGGTCCCGCTCAGTTGATCGTCAATCCAGGCAGTCCACTTTTCTTCAAATGTTTTCATAGAGGTGTTTCAACAGATTTTGCAATTTTTTGCGCGCATAAAACAAGCGCGACATCACGGTTCCGATCGAGCAATCGAGCGCTTCCGCGATCTCGTGGTACTGCATGTTTTCGATCTCTTTCATCAAAATGACCGCGCGATGCTCCGGAGATAATTGCCCGATCGCCTTGTCGATTTGCTGGCGGATCTCCGCCTGCTCCATCCGCTGGTAAGGCAGAGGATCCGCTTTCGGAACGGTTCTTGACGCCGGATCGATCTGCTTTAGCTGGACCGCGTCGTCGAACTCGGCTCCAACACCGGTGATCTGTTTTTTTCGCAGCCAGTCGATGGTCACGTTCATAACGATGCGATAGATCCAGGTGTAAAATGAGGATTTGCCCCGGAAGCGCTTCATTGACTTCCAAGCCTTGACAAAGCTGTCCTGGGCCAGGTCCCAGGCGTCCTGCTCGTTATGTACCATATTATATATCATGCCGAAAATCCGGGTTCGGTAACGAGTGACCAGCTCGTCGAATGCCTCGGAATCCCCCTTTTGGCACCTTTTCACCAACTCCCGTTCCGATACATCGGCTTGAGCCGGAGTCGCTTCCGCTTCCATAATTTAGACGAGCAAGCGGCTAATTCATTCAACCCCGAAAGCGTTCGGGGCTAGCGGCTGCCGAAGCGGCGGCGCCATTCGCCCCGGTATTCGCCCATCAGGGTGATAATCCCGTCTCGGACTTGAAACAGCCGTTGCTGAACGACGGCATGTTGCGCGGCGGTGATGAGCTTTTCAGCGAGGATCTGGGCGGCGGCGTCCATGGAAATCGTGATAGCTTTTAGTGCGCGTTTCAGGTAGGCGATTGTCATTCCAAGCTCGTCCACGTCATCGTCGCTCAATGCCGCGGCCAATTTTGCGCTGGCCAGGGCGGCGTGGGTGGCCAGTTTAACCGCCGCGGGTTCGTTTTGGAGGGAGGAATCCTGATCAAACAGCTGATCAATCCAGATGGTCAGAGCAAATGCGGCTCGATAGAGGGTGTGATCCTCAAATGATTCCGACTCGGTGGTATCCTCGTCAGAATCGCACACCGGGTTGTCCTCCAAATCGCCCTCCAGAAGGGCGTCCACCTCGGTGCTCCAATCTTTCGCTTCGAGCAATTGGGTCCAGCCCATCTCCTGGGCGATGATCTGGTCGCGCTGGGGATCGTCCAGATATTTTTCCAGCAGCTCCATGTACTTTTCCGTTTTTCGATCCTGCTGCTGGAGGAAGCGCTCCCAATCGTACTCGTCCCACATCCGGTCTGGCTCGCGCTCGAAGTCGGACATGACCTGACTAAACGCCTCTTTTTGATGAGCGCAAAGATTTTCGAGCAGAGCGCCGCCCGACATCAATTCGAGAATAAGTGCCTGGAGTGCGCCGGTGTTCCGGCGCTTTGGAAATGTAGCCACGGCCCTGTGGGCCGTGTGCGCACGTCGCACAGCGACGTGGCTACATTGCAGCGGGTCGAGGGACGAAACGTTAGGGTGCACTCAAAGCGCGGTCGGCCTTTTGCGTTTGCAGACGCAGTTGGCCGCAGGCCGCCTCAATGTCATGCCCTTTTTCCCGCCGCAGAGTCGCGGCAATACCATGGCCGCGCAGAATCGAAAGAAACTGCTGCTGCTGATTGGGAGATGGCCGGGACCAGGCCAGGCCCTCCACGGAATTGTACGGGATCAGGTTGACCTTCGCCTTCAAGCCGGCGGCATGCGCCGCCAGCAGATGCGCCTGCTCCGGAAAATCGTTTACTCCCGCAATCAGAATGTATTCGAAGGTAAGATGCTGCTTTTTCCGGGAAGCATAATAGTGACAGGCGCCTAACAGTGTTTCGACATTGTAACGTCGATTGATCGGCATGATTCGATTCCGCACCGCGTCAGTCGCGCCATGCAATGAGACAGCAAGCCGGACCTGCAAAGCCAGGTCGGCGAGTTTTTTGATTTGCGGAGCGAGCCCGCTGGTTGAAACCGTGATGCGCCGCGCCCCGATTCCGAGCCCCCAGGGCGCATTGATGATGCCGATCGCGGCCATCACATTTTCGAAATTCGCCAGCGGCTCACCCATTCCCATGAAAACGATGTTGTCGATCTTTTCACCCGTTTCGCGCTCGATCGCGATCAGTTGCCCAATGATCTCGTCCGGAGTCAGATTTCGGGAAAATCCTTCCAGGCCGCTTGCGCAAAATTTGCAGCCGTAAGCGCAACCTACCTGGGTGGAGAGGCAAATCGTGCGGCGATCCGATCGTTCGCCATAAAGCGCCGGCGAAGCTGGGATCAGGACCGATTCGATTAAATTACCATCGTCCAGTTGGAAGAGAAATTTTCGGGTCGTGTCGTTGGAGCCGAGCACGCGGACGATATTGATTTTGCTAAAATAGAACCGCTCGGCCAGAACCGTCCGCAACGGCTGGGGCAGATCCGTCATTTCCTCGAACGACGAGGCCCGTTTGCGATACAGCCACTCGGTGATCTGGGTTGCCCGGTAGGGCGGTTCTTGCAGTTGACGCAAAAGCGTGCCGAGCTCGTCTAAGTCAAGCGAGCGAATGGGGGTTTTGCCCGGCGGCCTCATCCTCTAAGCTACTGGAATGGATATATCTCATCAAACTCCCACTGGAGATGGCCGCAAATTTGACTACCATTCCGGGGTGAAACGGTTTGGGTCGGGCGGATTGATTCTGGCGGTGCTCTTCTTGTTAAGCGCCTGTGCATCCCATGAGATTCTTCCAGACGAATCCAGCTCGCGCGCGGCCGCGCCGGTCCCGGGAGAAACGGTCCCCGACAGCGGAATGGGTGCCGCGGCAGGTCCGGGGACGGTAGGTGCCGGGGCGCGCTGGTGAACCGGTTTTTCGGCCAGTTGTTTTGATCCTTCCTGAGTATCGGCGCAGCCGTCACCAAAAACGGCTGGATACACGCTTGCGTCTTGGAGTGCGCGGGTGCTTCGGCGCTTTCCTTTCTCGGGCGACGTCGACATGTTTCCGGCAGCGCAATGGAATAAAGGTTTCCGGCTGCTTTCAGGATCTTCCCAAAGCGGCAGAGCACTGCCGTAGTCCAAGAGGCAAAGCCCGAAGATGGTGGGGATCATCAATTTGGCGTGCAGCGGGCTGGTTGCTACGCCATTACTACAACAGAAGTCGTTCGAATTTTCATGGCCAAATCACGCACTCCTTTGTCTATCGGCTGGGAAGCAGCCAGGGCCAACGCGCTCCCAGCTTTGATCATTCAGGCGGTGATGCTGACGCTGGTTGCCGGTTATTATTTCAGTCCCGCCATTGCCCAAACGCTCAATCAATTTGCTCGATACAAACGCGAACACGGGTGGTTGTTTATCCTTGTCGGCTCGATCACCGCCGGAGCTCTGATTCCGGAACTCTTTCTGGTGATCTTTTTCCAGCGCGGGCGTGTTCGGGGCCAGAACGTTCGCAATTTGCTGTTCACGATACCGATATGGGGATTGGACGGATCGTTAGTCGACCTTTTGTATCGGAGCGAAGCGGACTGGTTCGGCGACGTCGCCAGCCTGTCGGTGGTGGCCGCCAAGATTTGCGTCGATCAATTTGGTTATAATCCATTGTTCGCGGCGCCATTCGGGATTTTGACTTATGAATGGAAGAATAGCGGCGTGTCGCTCGAGCCCGTTCGCGATCTTTTCACCTGGAAACATTACCGGGACAAAATCATTCCCACGCTAGTGGCGACCTGGTGTGTTTGGATCCCGTTGATGGCAATGATCTACGCCCTTCCGCTGGCCCTCCAGTTCCCACTGTTCGCCCTGGCCCTTTCATTCTGGGTCCTGCTGCTGACCTATATGACTAACCGGTTCGCCGGAAAGATCGAAGCCGACGCACCGCTGGCCCTGGCGGTGGCGGAGCAGAACGATTAGCCACGGATGAACACAGATTTACCCGGTTCTAATTTTCGATCTGTGGTTATCGGTATTAATCGGCGGCTCCATTTTACTTCTCAACAAAGTACCGCAGCGCCTCGTAAACGCCGGCGCCGTATTCCTCCTGGGCAACGTAGCCACCGGCAGCGCGGACAGCATTTTTCACCTGAGGGATAGCGTTGGCCGGGCAGGCAGGAAGACCTGCAACTGTTCCATCCAGCATCGAGACGTCGTTATGATGATCGCCGGCGGCGAAAATGTCCTCGCGCGGAATCTCGATTAACCGGGCAAGCTCGGCCAGGGCTGCACCCTTATGATAGTCAGCATGACAAAAACGCAGGTAAACCGTGTTCCGCTGGTAATTGAATTTCGGCTGCTGCGTCCGGGCCTGGTCAACGAACTCCGTTACCCGATCCATCTCCTCTTCACTGGACGCAATTAAGCCGGCCGGCCCGTCCGGCTCATAAATAATCCGCGCCTTGGTTCTTTGGTTCACATAGTCGATCACTTCAGCCAGGACCGATTGGGAGGCGGAAAATAGTTCGGCGTGATCGCGGGCGCAGCGCTCATTCCAATCGCCGAAAGCTTCCCATTTCGATCCGTTCGAGCCCGGTCGAAAAACTTCACGTTCACTGGTAAGGATGAAGTCGGGCCGAAACGGAAAGGAAAAATCGGCCAGCCCCGACTCCAGCAAATCGACCGAGCGGCCGGTATTAATCGCCCAGACAGCGCCGCCGGCCTGCAAGTCGCGGATTAACTCCATGCAAGCGCGGTGGAGAACGGGTTGGCCCACGCGGCAAACCAGGGTGCCATCGAAATCGGTGCTGAGGAGGCGAATTTTTGGGGGCATGGAAGCGGTTAACCTAGGAATTGATCGGTTGATTGCAATTGGCTGCTGGCAAGACCGGGGGTGAACATCTGGACAGGGGCGGTATTGTTTCTATTTTAACACGGATAATGAAATCAGCCTACGAACTTGCGATGGAACGGTTGGAAAAAGCCCAGCCCAGCGCTTCTTTGAATGACGAACAGAAGAAGCAACTCGCAGAGGTTGATTCGACCTTCAAAGCCAGAATTGCCGAAAGAGAAGTGTTTTTGAAGGACCAGCTCGCTAAAGCACGAACCACAGGCAAATTCGAAGAGGCGGAAGCGCTTGAGAAGCAACTGGCAAGCGAACTTCGCCGATTACAGGAGGACTGGGAGACGAAAAAGAATAAACTGCGCGCCTCGTTCGGGAAGGATAGAGTGTGAAATTCGAGCGGCGGTAACGGCGTTGTTGTTAAAAGGGCCGCTTGAGGCTGCCAGTTTCGACGCCGCGGCCAGGGCAACCAACGCGTTTGGGCTCGATCTGTATCGCAAGCCGTTTCAGCCGAGCACGCTAATCTCTGTTTATCGCCCTATTCGATCAGTTGCGCCCTTGGGATGACTCGTTGCCGGCGCGGACGGAGTGACCCGCGCCGAGATGGCGCGGGTTTTGCATGTCGATTCACAATCGCTTTCGCTTGGCGACTCGTTCGCCGTTCTCAGGAAATCTGTCGGGGAAATGGAGGCCCAGACGGCGAGGATTGCACAACACACGGCGACCGAAAACATCGAATGGCCCAGCTCCCGGCCCGGTTAAGGCTACGGCGCCGATGGCGCTGTATCTTCCACGCCCAGCGGGTGCTTTCCTCCACGCCGGGGCAGATCCGGATCCAGAAAACCGAGCATGTGGGCTCGTTTGATGGTCCGGACGCCTTCCCGCTTTTGGATTTCGGTGATCTGCTGCCGGAACTGTTCCATTTTCGTCCAATGCACTTTCGGCCGGAAGTGATGCTCGGCGTGGTAGCCATTATAGAAGAATATCCAGTTATAGATTTTTCCGTAGCTGCTAACCCCCCAGGCGATCGGTTTGTCCGGGTTCGCCCCGTAATGCCGGTAGTAACCATTCAGGTAACTAAAGCAATGACCGAGATAAAAGAACGGCAGAAAATAAAAGAGAACGTAACGCCAATTAAAGAAAAACATCACCAGGAGGGTGGTGGCAAACGCCGCCAGCTCGATATTACCCCAAAACAGGTCGCCATTGCCTCGTTTCTTCAGCTCCTTGCGAATCGCTCCCACGTCATCGCGGAAAAAGCTGAGGAACACGTAGCTCCACGGATTTTCTGCTTCGCCGTCGTGGCCATGTTTATAGATGGAAATCCAGTCGATGGTCTGACCTTCTTCATCCGGCCGGTCAGCGTTGCCCTTGTGATGCTGCATATGAACCGCGTCGTAATATGTCTGTGAGAAACAGCAGGCGACCGATTGGCAGACCCCGAACAATCGATTAAGGAGCCTGGACCGAAAGAACGGGTTGTGAATGAAATTATGGCCGATGCCGTTGATGTTGGCATTGACCATTAAGGAGTAAACAAATCCGAGGATCAGCATGATCCAGAGGGGTGTCCGCGGATACAAAAAAAAGAGGCCGAGAAAATAGGCGAGATGAAACAGGCTCCCCAGCGCCGGTAAGACATCCCACCGGGTGTGGGCAAACAACCGCGAATCGGTCGTAGGCCGATCTACTCGAATGACGTCAGCATTCATCAGTCGGGGAAAAATTCGTTTTCAAATATCAGGCGGGACTCGCAAATTGGCAACTGAGAAGGTGCAAGGCCGGGAATGCGATGTGCTGTTCAGCGGCCAGGATTGACTTTCTGGAAAAAGCGAATCTCTGCTTACTGTGGACGAGGCTGTTGAACGAAAAGAACGAACCTATATCAGGCTGATTCTCGGGAGCCTGATTGGATTCGTCCTGCTGATTTTCCTGTGCTGGGGAGCTTATCGTCTTGTTAATCACTTCCAGGCGCTTCGGATGGCCCGCCGAGGAAGTGCCTATTTGAGCGGCGGAGATTTGCGGAGTGCGTCATTGAGCGCCAGACGGTCACTCCAGTTGGAGCGCAATCCTGAGGCGATGCGGCTTCTGGCGCAGGTTTTGGAGCGCTCCAACGACAAAGCGGCGCTGGAATGGCGGCGACAGGTCCTTGAAATGGAGCCGAGATCAATCGCGGACATTGTCGCGTTCGCCTCAACCGCGCTGCAGTTTGGCGAAACGAAAAAGGCGGAGCAAATCATTAATGGTTTGGATGTCAATCAACACCAAACCGGTTCGGTCGAAGCAATCAGGGCCCGAATCGCAGAAGCGAAGGGCAAAATGAAAGACGCGGAACAACATTGGCTCCGCGCTTGTGCGCTTGATCCCAACGACAAGACGCTCGAATTGGGATTGGCATTTGCCCAATTGAAAATCGATGACGCGGGTTCACAAAAGGCCGGGCGCCAACGGTTGGAAAAACTGCGGGGTGACGAAAAGCAGAGAGCAGCGGCAACGCGGGTATTGATCGCCGACACCATTTTGCATCATCGCGATCTAGAATCGGCGAAAATTCTTGCCCAGCAGCTTCAGGAATATCCCGAGTCCAGATTTGCCGATCGTTTACTTTATTTAGAATTGTTGCGGACAACCAAGGACGGTGGCTTTGCAGCTTATCTGACAAAGGTAGAAAATGATGCTGCCTCCAGCCCTACCAACCTGGCAGCGCTGATTTCGTGGATGAACAAGAGTGGAATGGCTTTGGTCGCGCTCGATTACGTTCATGGAATCGACAAGGCAAATTGGTCGAAATGGCCGGTCCCGAGCGAACTCGTTAACTCTTACCTGCGTCTGGCAGACTGGAAGGGACTGGAGCGGTTTACCGAGGAAAGCCACTGGCCTCAGTTCGACTTCATCCGGCGCGCATACTTGGCCCGGGCCCTGCGCGAGCAAGATAAGGACGAACTGGCCCTTCGTGAGTGGACGACTGCGGAAAAGGAGGCATCGATCGACCCGAAATATATCGAGGTCCTTGAACGGACAGCGGTGGAGTGGGGCTGGAAAGCGGAAGCGGTGGAACTGCTTTGGCAGCTAGCCAAAGCGCCGGACAAGCAGGCCGAAGCGTTGGAGAGTCTCTACAAACATTATGCCGAGGAAAACGACAGCGACGGCCTCTATAGGGTGTTGACCCGTTTACTCGAACTGAAGCCGACGGATCGCGCCGTGCGGAATAATTTCGCCCAAATTGCGCTGCTGCTACATGCGGACACCGCTCGAGCGTACAAAATTGCAGCAGATTTACATCGGGAAGAGCCAGCTAATGGCGTCTTTGCTTCAACCTACGCCTTCGCGCTTTACGATGAGGGCAAGGTCGCCCAAGCCCTGAAGGTTATGAATTCGCTTACAGCCGATCAATTTCAGGATCCGGGCACCAGCGCTTATTTTGGAATTTTTCTGGCTGCGGACGGCAAAACAGAAAAAGCGGCGAAATATCTTGAAATGGGGAAGGCCGCTCATCTTTTGCCCGAGGAAAAAGCATTGTTCGATCGCGCCCAACAAACCTTGAAGTAAAGCCGGGCGTGTTTTTCGCGAGGACAAAACGCGCATATCCTTTCCGACAGAGATGAACAGCCAACGAACGGGAG
Source organism: uncultured Verrucomicrobiae bacterium (assembly GCA_963728975.1). Taxonomy (GTDB): domain Bacteria; phylum Verrucomicrobiota; class Verrucomicrobiia; order Chthoniobacterales; family UBA10450; genus DATFCK01. Next base: position 113,851 of record CAVSMF010000003.1, on the reverse strand, counting down.
AAGAGGATCTCTTTTCCAGGCGCTCTCGGCGTCGTTGTGGACGATACTCTGGAGTCTCCCTCAGGTGGGGCCGGTGCCGCCGTCCCCAACGAAATCAGTGAGGGAATTCAGGATTCGATAACCACGAAAGTAGGTCTTTGTGTAGTCGGCGGCCGGCGCGCTGATATCGAGAACAAGCTGTTCCTTTTCACTGTAATTCAGAAACGTAATGCTGCGGCGGTAAGGCATTCCGGAAAGGTTATACGTAAAAACGAACTCGTAGCTCGTCCAACCGTTGATCGCGATCGCGTTCGCCTTTGTTTCGTCCAGTTTAACGTTCTCCGCATGCGAAGGTAAGAAGGCATTTGCGGCGGTGCGATAGGATTCGAGGCCTTTTCCATCGAAGGAAATTTGAGGGTTTAGCGCCGATCTCACCAGTTTCATGCTCATGCCGGTAATGTCGCTGAAACTGAATGCCGCCGAATCCGGGCTTCCATTGACCATGGTCCGGTTGTCGATCTTGAAAGTCATGCGCTTGTCCGCGTCTTGGAAGAAATAACGTTTCACCGAAGGAGCATCTGCTGCGGCGACGATCTGGTGCGGTGTAAGATCGAGAGCCTTGACCTGAAAAGCGCTTAAGAGAATGAGCGTTGCTGTGATCGTCTTTTTCATGGCCTTGGCTCCGCTTAAAATCGGACGTATGCCCCGCGGCTGATTGTGACAGCATCAAGACTTCCCGGGGGCGGGTGTTCGACAAAGTTTGTATCAAAATTCCAAACACGATTGGGCGGGACGTAGATGCTTCCGGTGTCCCATTCGCCGGTGGCGATCTGGCTCGTGAACAGTTCGATCATCGAGCCGGTGTAATTGAAGGTTCGGCTGGTCCAATCCTCGAGAAAACGAGGGAAGTTGTTGAGTCCGCCGGAATAACCGTATTGCTCTCCAGTGGCAGGGTTAGTCCAGCCGGAGGGAAGAAAGCCGGCGACGATAGCGGTATTCACGGTGGTATCGGTAGCTTTTCGAGAGGAGAGGCTGGAGCTGGAGTTGCTGTCTTTCCAGTTGTTGGAGAGGATGGTGACGGCGTCGGCGAAGACAGCGGAGGGAACGCGAGTCGAGCTAGTATTGAAATCCCCCTGGATGTAAACCGGGTCCTGACTTGCGACGGTGAGTCCCTGCGAGGGTAAGGTGCTGCCGTTGGTGAGGCGAATTGCCTTTGGATCGGTATATCCGGTCGCGCCGATATTATCGATGTAGAGAATCTGATTGAAGTTTGAAGCTGCGTTTAACGTGGCGCGGGCCTTTGAGATATCGAGTGAGGTAACATCGACATTCTTGCCTTCGCGGCGGTCGTAGACGGTCTGTTGTGAGAGAGAGCTCGTCAGCGCGGTTTTTTGTGAACTGGTCAAGCTGGCGCCATTGGCGGTGGTGATGGTGTAAGTCGCACCGCTGACACGAATTCGAATGCCAGCTTTATTGTAGAGCCTTCGATCGGCAATTGTCTGAGGATCGGTATACGGGGATGTGGAAATGATCTTCTGGGTTGTGTCGTTGACGTATGTATTTGGGGGTTCGATCAGTTCGCGAACGCTATCGTCGTTAGGATTTGTATCTCCAGTTGAGGGGGGATGCAAAAGGGAGGCAGCATCGGACCCGAGCAGCTCCATTCGGTTTACTTGGCTGACCTGTTCGTCATAACCGCCGGAAGAAAACGATGGCTGGTAGGCGCTATTCGGAGAATAGCCGCTCCAGGTGTCAGCTTGGGGCGGAGCTTGGCTATCATCGTAACCGTTCACGAACGAGAGGTTTCCTGTGAACTCGAGAGATGCGGGGAGACCCGAGCTTGGCGACGCGGACGAGCTGACATACGCGGTGCTGTTGGTATGCACCAGTCCGCCGATCGTCATGGGGGCGGTCTTGTAAAGTTCGAGGTTATCTTCAAAGAAAGCCGTCGCTTGAAAGAGCGGCACGACCGAGTAGTTGATCGTACGCTTCGCTCCGTAGCTGACCTTGCGGCCGCCGATCAATGTTCCGGTGAGACGGGCGCTCGCTATGTAGCTGTAGTTCTTGCCTGTCCAACCGGGATAATTGTCCAGATTAATCAAACCGTAAGCCGCATTCGAGATTGGCTTCCCATAGGAGTCCACTGGAGTGATGGTCAAGGGCCCATTTTCCGCCACAGACGCGTAGGAGAAACCAGTGAAAGAGGGCGCGCTTAGGACTGCAGCCAATTCCGCTTTCGAGACCGGCCGGTAATAGCTGTTGATTGTTTTTGTCCAAATTCCGTAGGAAAAATCCAACGCTCCTTCGGTCGCGCTGCGCAACGCCGAGAAATCCCGGGAGGAGTCGGTGTGTCGCACGGTCTCGTTGGTGAGCTGCATGGCGACGGTGATGGAAACCACGATTAGAAAAACGACCAGCAACGCGATGATCAATGCGGACGCTTTTTCTTTTTGTTTCGTTTTCATGTTAATTAGAGGAAACTTCGGGGGCGCAAAGAGGTATCGATTCGCAGAAAAGTGTTGAATTCCTTCGATTGGTGCGCAGCCAGGTATTTGTTGAACTGCTGATCCTCCACCCGCATCGCGATGCTCAGGAATTTTGTGGCGTTCTGGGTCACCAGTGAAAACGGCTTGCTCTCGTCTTGGCCGGCGATTATTTGCGTGCCGATCGCGCGGGTTAACACGACGTATTTGGTGAGATCATTGTAATTGGTTAGCCCCTCCGCGTCGTTGTACATTCGCAGCTCGCCCCGGCCGTTTACGGGAACAACCACGAACGCTTTGCGATGGACGAGGTAAGCTGTTTGCTGAACGCTGGAACTCCAAGGGATCGCAGTTCCGGAAGAGATCGTCGGCACAGTGTAATTTCCCAGCTGGCTTTGCAGCGTTACTGTCAGCATTTGACCCGGACTCGGCGCGGGACTCGGAATAGGGCTCGAAAATGAGGTTGAGCTGGTGCAAGAACTAACCAATGGACGGCTACTGGCGTCCATACGGATCACGTCGTTTTTGACTGGAACCGGCGGGCTGGCAAGCGGATCCGTCGAGCAGTATAATTTTAGCGACGTGGCCGTTGCCGATAAACCCGGTCCCGGATTTCCCACTACGTACGGCCCACCCAGGTAGCGGTCGAAAATGATTCCAGCCGCCGGACCCGAATCAGTCGCCGCCGATCCATCGGCATTGATCAATTTCGGCAGCCCGTTAGCCTGGTTCACTTCGGCGTAAATCCGGTCCAGGACGCCGCGCACCGTTATATTCGATGAATTCAGCGAGACGTTCTTGGCCAGCAGCGTAGTTGAATTGATCAGCGTTGAATAGCCGACGGTGCCGACAAGGAAGAGAACGGCAAGACCGATCGAAATTTCCACCAGCGTGTAGGCACGTTGCTTCAAATTCCCGGCGATTGGATGATTCATTTGTCCATGGACCGGATTGTCGTCATCTCGTAGCTCATCGGGCGGCCAAAGAGCGAATAATCGAGGTGAAAAGTAACTCGCCGAATATCGGCACCCACGGCGTTTGGTTCGGCCTGGACGGTGCGACGCAGTGTTCCCATTATTTTGGCGGCGCCATCCCGGCTGGTGTAAATAGTGGTAAGATTATCCCCGCCGCCATCGTCATCCCAGACCGCTCCGGGGGTTATCGCCAGAATGGCCGGCGTTGTTGTCGAATTAAACGGCAGCCCCACGGCCGCCTCCATGTTGCGCTGGACGATTTCCCTCGCATTTGTCATGATGCGAGTGCTGACAGCATTCTTGTTTAAGGCGACCAATGTCGCGATAGCGGCGGCGGCAACCAATCCCAAAATCGCAATCCCAATAGCGATCTCGACAAGGGTCATGCCTGCATCCCGATGTCCGCGCATGGGAGAAAACATCGTGCGGCTCCGGGGTCGGGCCGCACCCAGAGGCAGGTCCGATCGACCCGGCGCGGTCCCCTGTTTGGCATAATACATCAGCCTTTATTGAGCAACACGCGCGCCAAGTTTTATGGTTATTATAGCGGCCGCGCCTTTTCCCCCGAGGTTTAGGTTCTCGCCGAGGAACGGTTCCCCGCAATTTGCCGCCAAATTCGCCGACCCAACGTAACCGGCAGACTGGTCATCCGGGCAAAAAAGATCGGCCGCTCCGGAAGACCGGAGCGGCCGCAGCAACCAAACGAACGGGAGAATGTTATCCGGCGGAACGGCCACGCCGGCGGATGTCCAGGCCGATAGCTAGGATGATCAGGCAGAACGCCGGAATTGCAGGGGCAATTTCGGGAACCGGCGTCATGGTCATTGTGAAACTGATCCCATCATTAAAGAAATGGCAATCCGGGTCAAAGCCCAGAGCGATATCATGTCCGTTGGCAATGTAGTTTTGCAGAGTGGTCAACTGGGCCGCGGTGAAATTGTAGGTGTAGGTCTGGGGGCTGGTTGTAAATGACTTTTGAAAGAGCTTTGTTTTTGCGGTGCTGCTGGAGAGGAGGGTTGGCAAGCTACCGAGGAAGGCGTCCGCAATATCGGTGACCGGAGCTTGATTGGCATCCACGTCTTCAGTCGTAGCAACTCCCGGGTGGATGGCGGTATCGAGGAGCCAAACAAACAACATGTTGGGATTGCTGTCCCAGTTTTCGATATTCTTGAACGTAATCGAGGCGCCGGTGAGGCTAACGTTGGTCAAATCGATATTGTCGATCCGCCAGGCATAGACGTCATGGTGATCTAAGTCGTTCAGGTCGACCGGGTTCGGTTGAAAAGTCATGCTCGTAGTGGCAGCGTTGACACCGGTGGTGAAGCAGGAAACCAAGGCGAGGCAAAGGGCGACGAAGGTGAATTTAGCGTTCATAGGAAGGTTGCAATGGCTGTTGGATGGAGAAACGTTCATCTTTATACTTTCTATAATTCTCATATTCGCGTCGCAACCGTCAACAAAATTTTCATGCCAGCCATCCCTTTTTTTCCCAGCGCCCGGTATCTAGCCTAAATTGGGGTTCTTCAGTCAAGCCTATAAATGACCGAGCCTGGCTATTGGAAGGGGCTGGTCCTGCGTGGCTAACCGTAGATCTGGCCTGAAAGACGCAGGTCTAGGCGACCGCCCAGCAGGCCGAGATCGAGTGGCCTGTGGGGTCAACACCGCGCCGCACCAACAAGAGCGAAACGAGCCGTTTAGTTAGAGGTTTTGCCAGGAATACTGGCTACCGAGAAACGCCTTTTGCAAGGCTTCAAAATCGGCTTGGAGGCAGGTGAGCTGAAAGCGGATTTGCTCAGTCGCTCGGTTCAAGAAAAGAATCGAGCGGCTATAGCGGTGACCGTAGAGATCATAGGTCAAAATTAAAAGAAGCGTTTCCTTACGCTCGATCTTGAGGGGATTTTTCTCTTGTGAAACCAACTTAACATTCGTGCTGCCCTTGGGTACAGCAGCAAGAGCCTCTTCCACCAGCTTCTTTACGGCATCCTCATCGAACTTCGCGGCTTGTTGACGCGGGACTCTGTAGATCGTCGCTTCGGCTTGCAACGTATCTGGCGGACGCAGCGTGAGTTTGTCGGAGGCGCCCGAATACTTCCAGCCGTGCGGTGGCGAGTAAGTTATCTCCTTGCCGCTTCCATCGGAGAAGGCAAGCTGCTTGAGCTTGGCTCCGTCGAGGTCGGACTCGGAAATCTTTGGGTTGAAGTTAAGATCAGCGCGTGCTGACGCGAAGGCAAGGGATCCAGTTAGGAGCAGGATTAGAGCGCGGTCCATCGACCCTTAATGTAACTATGAATCATCAGACTGCCAGGCGGGCCTAAGGTTTTGAAATTTGTATCGAAAAACCATTTCCGGGTAGGGGGCGAGTAAACGTTTGCTTTTCCCCATTCACCGGTTGCCTGGGCGCTTTTGTAGAGTTCTACCATCGACCCATAGTAGCTCAGGGTGGCGCTACCCCAATCTTCGAGGAAACGTGGAAAGTTTTCGGCGCCTCCGCTGTAAGAGCCGTCGCCTCCGGGTGCAGCCGTGGGCACAATCCCCGAAACGATTGCCGCGTTGACAGTGGTGTTGCTGGCGATACGGGAACCTAAACCGGCACTGGAATTGCCGTCATTCCAATTGCTGGAAAGAACATTTACGGCATCAGCAATGACCGAACATTGTGAGCGTGAGTAGCCGGAGACCTGCGGATTTGGAGGGTTGTTAGGGTCGCTGTAGGCGTTGGATTGATTCGACGGAACGCTGGTGCCCGTTCCTCCGGTATTAAAATCTCCCTGGACGTAGACCGGATTTGCGCTCGCTACGGTGAGGCCCAGGGTTGGAATCTTGGATCCGCCGGTAAGCCGGACGCCGCGTCTCGCGCCCGAGGTGGCGCTTTTATCGTAGACATAGATGATCCCGTTAAAGCTTGTGCCATGTGTATCGTAGTTAGGATTTAGACCCGCACCGGTTTCCAGCTTGCTGACATTGAGCGTGGTGAGCTTTATGGTGGCAGCTTCGCGGTTATCTTGAATGGTCTGATTTGTCGTAATCGCGGCCTGGACCATCTTATACAGGTTGTTGCTGGCGGGAAATGCGGTGATGGTCCCGTCCGTATTGCCCGTTCCAATTGTGACCAGATCGTGTCCATTAACGCCGTCAAATCCCTTTGCATTGGGATTGGGGTTGTCTGAAACCTGAATCACGATGTCCGCTTGGTTCCAATAGCGGGCGGATTGGAGCGGGTCGGTGTAGCCAGCTGAAGGCGGCTGAATCAGCTCAAGGTAACTGTCGTTATTGGGATTCGAGTCTGAGGAATTGAAGATCGAGGAGCTGTCCAAACCAAATGGCTGAAGCGACTGATCGCGAGCCGGCGGCAGATTGTTCGGGTAACTGGGCGACTGGGGAGTTTCTCCCGGATGCTGGCCATCTCCAGGCTTGAACCCGATCGACCAATCGGATCCGAAGGTCACTTTGTCGGCAAAAATGAGGGTGTTATGAGCGGTGTAAAGATCGGAGTTGGTGTGGACCCAGCCGGTAACAGTAAACGATGGTCCCGGATGAATCTCCAGGGGATCGACATAGAAAATGGCCCAATTCCATGGGGAAATCTGCTGTTTGGAGAAGACCCGGCGGATTTTGGCCACCACGTGACCATCGGGGCCGAGAGCGGGCAAGGTGACATCCGCGCAAGCGATATAGTTAAGAACCAGCGGAGTCGTCAGGATTGCTGGATTTGTGTTCGGATCCAGATTGGTTACCGACGATGTGATTTGGCCGAACGATGGTTCCGGGGTGGAGTTGGCCTTCGCCAGACTGGTATATTCCGCGCTCACCGCGACGACTTTGTAGTTCGAGATCGTGTAATTGGGATCGTATTCGTCGTTATCTGCCTGGTAAGTTGTGCCCCGTTCCACCAAATTCGCACTGGGCAGACTTGGGAAATCGGCATGGTGCCGGGGTGGGAATCGCGGAAAAGGCGTTCGACTTTAAGTATTGGGTCGGTGTTTGACGGTAGATCGTGCGCCAGTTGGTAAACAAAACCTCAATGCAACTGTCTGCGATGGCGACGGCATTTTCGTAACTGGTGGACCGTTGCACCCCTCGGCTGATCGAATTGGTGTATTCAACGGCAATGCCGACAATGACCATCAGCGTTGCCAGCGTCACCATGACTACGGCGAGGGTGCTGCCGCGTGTTTTGCAAAAAGATGTTTTTTTCATTGGTAAGTCGTGAGGCGCGCCTTGTAGGGAACTTGTCCGTTGAGCAGAATATTTGCGGATTTGTATCCGCGGTTGTTGTATTTGAGATCGGAGGTGGAAAGATCGACCGCGGCGACGAAGCGTGAGTAAAGCGCGCCGGCGGGAGTGACGGGAATGCTGAAGGGAGTTAGGTTGGTGATGTCGTCGCTCATCACTCGGCTGCCTTTCCAATTCCAGAGCAGCTGATGGTTGACCACCGTGTAGGAACAGCGGTCGGTGATAAAGCAGACAAGATCGCCTGCGGTGCTATCGGTGCCGCGAATGTTGACCGGCAGGTTGTGGGCCAGGGTGATCTTGAAGTTGTTCACGCCTCCGCTGACGGCCACGATATCGTCTTCGATTTGATGCGTAGGGATAATGACTCGTTGGCCGACTGTGGGGTTGCCGGTGGGTGCGGCGTCGATGGCCGACTGGCGCGGTGAGCTTGACGATGATTTGATTCTGCCCTGCGTCGGCATCGTACTTAATCTTGTGCGGACCGCTGGCCCATTCCTGAAAAGCAATGCCGGCTGCGGGACCGGCCCCGGCTACCTGGTTGTTATTGGCGTCAATTAGATACGGGGTAGAGATCGCGCCATGCAGATCCTGAAGCATTCGGACCATGGCGGTGCGGGCTTGTTGATGAGCTGTATTTACGGCGGTGTTCTTAGCGCCAAGAATCGTGGTGATGTTCAACAGGGCGTAGAGAACGAGCCCAACTACACCGACAAGCGCGGTAGCAACCATCAGTTCGACTAGAGTCAGGCCGCGTTGAGAAGAACTCTTCATATGTCCGAAGTGCGTATCGTGTTCATGTAATACGTGTATTGCCGGCTGAGGTAAGTGTATTGAATCCGAAAGGTAGCCTGGTAGGTGTTAGGCAAACCCGCTGAGGTGAGGTCCGTTACCTGAAGGGCCAGCTGGCCGTTCACGACCACCACCGTATTATTTGAGGTATCCTTGTACTGGTAAACGGGGACATTGAAGTTTGTCCCGTTCACCGAAATCGAACGCCAGCTGCTGCCCGAAGTTAAGGTCATGTCGTAAAGGGGATATGAGCCGTGGCAGGTATCCTTGGGAATCTGGCTGCTGTTGAGGGCGCCGGTGCATGGGTCGGGATTTTGGTTTGTCTTTTGGGGATTGAATGGGCTTAAAGACTGGAAGAGGTCGACCTGATTCATGAGAACCTCGTAGGCGCCCGTGGTATTGCGGCTGGCTGCCGCCATGGCGTTGATTTTTGTAAGCGCGCCGACGGTGGTTGCGACGCCAAGGCCGAGGACGGCAATGCCGATAAGGATTTCGACCAGGGTAAAGCCCGATTTACGATGGGCGGACGCTGGCGAAAATTGGCGTAGTTTCACAGATGCTCAAGGAGCAGGGCACGAGCCAATATTGGTATTTATTGCAATTATAGCCGTTTCGCCAAAGACCAGCCCCCCCTTAAAAACGAAGGCCCCCGGTTATCTCACCAGCATCCAACCCCAAGCGAATGCAGGTTTGCAAAGGGCAACCCGGAACGCCAAACTAACCGCCCATGTTCGCGCTTCAGCCTGAAATGAAGGTCTTCAGCGGCTCGGCCCATCGCCACCTCGCCGAGAGCATTTGCAAATACATTGGCGTGCCGCTCGGCCAGGCTACGATTAGCTCCTTTCCCGACGGGGAGACGTATGTGCGGATCGAGGAAAATATCCGGGGCCGGGATGTTTTTATCGTCCAGCCCACCAGTCCGCCTACCAACCAGCATCTCATGGAACTGCTTATTATGGTCGACGCAGCCCGCCGGGCCAGCGCAGACCGCATCACCGCAGTCATTCCGTTTTTTGGGTATGCGCGGCAGGATCGCAAGGATCAGCCACGCGTTCCGATCACGGCAAAGCTGGTTGCCAACCTTCTTCATGCCTCTGGGGTGAATCGGGTGCTGACAGTCGATTTGCACGCCCAGCAAGTGCAGGGATTCTTCGACATCCCGGTGGACCATCTTTATTCGCTACCGGTCCTGATTAAATATTTGCGGCAACGATTGACTGGGAAAACTGTGGTGGTTTCACCGGACCTGGGCGGCCTGAAAATGGCCTCCGCTTATGCTGATGCGCTCGGAGCCAATCTAGCGATCGTGGCCAAGGAACGCAAAAGCCCGACTGAAACCGAGGCGCTCTACCTGATCGGTGAGGTTGAAGGTCACGATATTCTGCTGGTGGATGATCTGACTGAGACGGCCGGCACCCTAACTTCGGCTGCCAAACTTCTGAAGACACGGGGCGCTGAAAACATTTACGCGGGCGTTTCCCATGCTGTCCTGGTGGATGCGGCCATTCCCCGGTTGCAAAAATCCAAAATCGAGGAATTAATAACCACAAACAGCACGCCAGTGCGTCCGGTGGAAGGATTTAAGACCACCGTGCTCTGCATCTCCGAGCTTCTGGGAGAGGGGATGAAGCGTATCCATAACGACGAGTCGGTTTCATCGCTGTTCAACATTGACAAGGAAAACTAATGGCAAAACAAGTTAAACTTCAGGCGGAACGCCGGCAGGAAACGGGGCGATCGGCTGTTCGCAAGCTCAAGGCGCGGGGCATTGTGCCGGCGGTCATTTACGGCGCAAAAGAGAAACCGCAGTCGCTCCAAGTATCGGCTCGGGAGGTTAAGACGATGCTGAGTCACGCTTCGGGCGAAAACATTCTGGTAGAGCTGGAGATCGCGGGCGAAAATGCCACCAAGACCGCGCTGGTTCAGGAAATCCAGCATTCTCCGGTCGGTGGGAATATTTTGCACATCGATTTTCACGCCGTTTCGATGGACGAAAACATTCAGGCAGAGGTTCCGCTCGAACCGATCGGAACAGCCAGCGGAGTGAAGACCTTTGGCGGGTTGCTCGAGCAAAGCCTGCGTTCGCTGATGGTGGAATGTCTGCCGCGGGACCTGCCCGATCGCATCACGGTGGATGTTTCAGCCATGAACATCGGCGATTCCATCCATGTTCGCGATATTCAATTGCCTGAAGGTGTCTCGGCAAAGGTCCAGTCGGATTTGACGGTATTTTCGGTTCTGGCCCCGGCGGTGGAGGAAGAACCGGCCGTGGTTGCCGCGGAAGGCGCCGCGGCGGGCCCGGAAGTGATCACCGAGAAAAAACCGGGCGAAGGCGAATCAGCTCCGGCCGCGGGGGCGTCCACCAAGGAAAAAGAGCAGAAGAAGTAGACTTGATTGCGGATTTCGGAGTGTGCCTTTGCCTCGCACGATCCTATCGCTCGGAGAGATTGCGAATTGAGCAATGTGGAAGAGGAGGCCTCGCAGATTCGTTTAGTGGCCGGCCTGGGAAATCCCGGATCTGAGTACCGTCAGACCCGCCACAACATCGGCTTTATGGTGGTGGATCGGCTCGCTTCGATTTTGGGTGTCGTCTGGGAAAAGTCAGGCCGGGAAAGCGCGGTCATTGCGAAATTTGGCCAGGTTCTTTTGGCAAAACCGATGACTTTCATGAACCGGAGCGGGGAACCGTTGCTGCGAATCGCACGCTATTACAAGATTGACCCGGCTCAGATGTTGGTGGTCCTCGACGACTTTTCGCTGCCATTGGGGCGGCTTCGAATTCGGGCCGATGGTGGAACGGGCGGCCACAACGGTCTGGAATCAATCATTGTTCAGTTTGGAACCGACCAGATCCCGCGCCTGCGTATCGGCATTGGCGGCGCGTCCTCTGAAGGCGCTGTTGACCACGTACTCGGACGCTTTTTCGAAGAGGAGCTGCCGGTTGTCGGATCGACAATCGATCGTGCGGTTGCCGCGGTAAAATGCGCAATTGACAATGGTCTGGTTTCCGCGATGAACACGTTCAACAAAGCTGAAGAATTATGAAAAACCGTTATGAAGCCCTGCTTATCCTGAACACGCAGGGGACTGAGGATAGTGCCAAGGAAATTGTGGATCGGCTCGAGTCCGAGTTCCAAAAGGAAGGGGCGGAAATTGAGCAGGTGCAAAAAATGGATAAACGCCAATTCTCCTATGTGGCCGGTTCGCTTGATTCGGGATATTACGTCAACTTTGTGTTCCAGGCGGACCCGCAGTTGATCAGCAAGCTTCGTTCGAAATTCAAGCTCGACGCTGAAGTCTATCGTCAGCAATACCAGCGATTGCCGAAAAAAAGCGAGAAAAAGCAACGGTCACCGAAAAAGTTGGCAGCGGCGAAATAAATCCGTTAGAAGGAGGGCATGGCCAGCTTCAACAAAGTCATTTTACTGGGAAACCTAACGCGCGATCCGGAAATTCGTTATACCCCGAAGGGCACGGCCGTTACCGAGGTCGGTCTGGCGGTCAATCGGGTTTACACAGGCGAGAACAACGAAAAGCGCGAGGAAGTCACTTACGTGGATGTGACGCTTTGGGGCCGGACCGCGGAGATCGCGAGCGAATATTTGAAAAAAGGGCGTCCGGTATTCATCGAGGGCCGGTTGCAGCTCGATACCTGGGAGGATAAGCAGTCGGGTCAGAAGCGCAGCAAGCTCAAGGTAGTGGGCGAAGGGCTGCAATTGCTTGGCAGCCGCCCCGGGGGGGCGACTTCTGCCGAAGGCGGCGAAGATCGCGGATCGCGTCCAGGCAGTGCGCCACCGCCGAAACCGGCGGCTGCAGCCGAGGGGGACGAGGACGAAATCCCATTTTAGGGATGGAGGGGCGGGGCCCGATGTCCCGTCCATTTTGCATGACCGCAGAGGCAGCGGCGATTGACTCCAATCGTCCAGGGCGGTTCCATGAACGGCCGCAGTCCGGAGTTTTCCAATGAACTCCATCGAAGCGTGCATTGCTTTGAACATGCTTCCAAGCATGGGGCCGGTTCGCCTTCGAAAGCTCCTGGAAATGTTCGAGACGCCGGAGCGGGTGTTGGCCGCCAAACGCGACGAATTGCGCAAGGTGGAAGGCATCGGCAATGATGTCGCCGATCAAATCGGCAAATGGGAATCGATTGTCGATCTTGCCTCGGAGCTGGCCCGGATCCGCGAATTTGGCGCGACTATTCTCACCCAGGATTCGCCGAGATATCCCAAGTCGCTGCGCGAGATCCACGCTCCGCCCATTGTTCTCTATGTCTGGGGTGAAATCCAGGACCGTGACCAGCATGCCATCGCCATAATCGGCGCGAGGCGAACGACCCATTACGGGTTGGAAGCGGCAAAAAAGATCAGTTACCAGATTGCTTACGCTGGGCTTACCGTAGCTAGCGGTCTGGCCCGTGGCATTGACACCGCCGCGCATCTCGGCGCGCTGGCGGCAAAGGGAAGGACAATCGCCGTCATCGGTTCCGGGTTGCTTGAGATTTATCCGCCTGAAAATCGGGCTCTGGCCGAAAAAATTTCCAACGGAAACGGCGCAATCGTGTCGGAGTTCTCGATGCAAATTCAACCGGACCGTCAGACCTTTCCGATGCGGAACCGGATTATCAGCGGGTGGAGCCATGGCATTCTGGTTGTGGAAGCCGGGCTCAACAGCGGAGCCCTGATCACGGCGTCGCAGGCGATTGAACAAGGGCGCTCAGTTTATGCCGTGCCGGGTCCGATCAACGTCCCAAGTGCCATGGGATCCAATCGCCTGATCCAGCAAGGCGCGAAGCTGGTGATGAGCGCGAACGATATCCTGGATGACCTCCAGATTCTCCTGCCGGAAACGAAACCCTCCGCCGACGCGGCTGCCCGGCCTTTACCGCCACTTTCCAGCGATGAGCGCCGCGTTTACGATGCAATTGATACCGCCGAAACGCCTATCGACCGAATTGCGGCCAAATCCGATTTGCCAAGTGGCACGGTCTCTTCTACGCTCCTCCGCCTCGAACTCAAGCGGCTTGTTAAGCAGCTGCCGGGCAAATATTTTGTAAAACTGGGGTAGTCTCGCCTGCAACGTGCTGCCACGTTCTCGAGGTTTCCTCGTCGGATTTCTTCAAATGTCGAAATCACTGATCATTGCCGAAAAGCCAAGCGTGGCGAGCGACCTCGCTCGCGCTCTGGGAGGATTGAAGAAGCACGACGATTATTTTGAGAACGAGCGCTACATCATCTCCTCGGCGCTCGGACATCTGGTCGAGCTTTGCCTGCCGGTTGAGCTGGACGTTAAGCGCGGGAAATGGAGTTTTGCCAAACTGCCCATTATTCCGAACGAGTTCGATTTGAGGCCGATCGAGAAAACAAAGACACGTTTCAATCTCCTCAAACGGCTGATGCGACGAAATGATGTCGATCTTCTTATCAATGCCTGTGACGCCGGCCGGGAAGGCGAACTTATTTTTCGATATTTAGTTAGACTGAGCGGGGTCGAAAAGCCGGTTCAAAGGCTTTGGCTGCAGTCGATGACGCCGGAATCAATCCGGACCGCGTTTCAACATCTTCGCTCGAATGAAGAAATGATTCCGCTGGCCGAGGCGGCAGTATGCCGATCGGAGAGCGATTGGCTGGTCGGTATCAACGGCACCCGGGCCATGACCGCATTTAATAATAAGACCGGGGGGTTTCAGCTGACCCCGGTCGGCCGCGTGCAAACTCCGACTTTGGCGATCCTGGCTGAGCGCGAAGAAAAGATTCACGAGTTCAAACCGCGCACCTACTTCGAGATCTTCGCCGATTTTGAAGTCAAGGCCGGCACCTACCGGGGCCGATGGTTTCGCGAGGATTTTGCCAAAAACGGCGACGAAGACGCGCGCCCGGAACGGCTTTGGGACCGAACCGAAGCCGATGCGATTAGAGATCGATGTTTGGGCAAGACAGGCGTAGCAACGGAGGAACGCAAGCCAACGACCCAGGCCGCGCCCTTATTGTATGACCTCACCAGTCTTCAGCGTGAGGCAAACGCCCGCGGCTTCAGCGCCAAACGGACGTTGCAGATCGCGCAGCAGCTTTACGAGCGTTTCAAGGTAATCACTTATCCCCGAACCGACTCACGTTATCTGCCGGAGGATTACATCCCGACGGTCAAGGCAACTCTGGGGAAAATAGAGAACCCCCACGCCCGCAAAGTTCTGGACAGCAGCTGGGTAAAACCTTCCAAACGCATATTTAACAATGCCAAGATCTCGGACCACTTCGCCATTGTCCCGACCGGGACCGAGCCGCATGGCCTGGATGAGGTGCAGCAAAAAATCTACGACATGATCGTGCGCCGGTTTGTCGCCGTATTTTTCCCGGCTGCCCAGTTCGAAGTGACTATCCGGATCACCCGCGTGGAAAAGGACGCTTTCAAGACCGAAGGCAAAATCATGAAAGATCCTGGCTGGCTAGCGGTCTATGGCCGGGAGAACGCCGTGGGCGGCGAAACGGAGGCATCGCTGGCAGCGATTGAGCCTGACGAGCCCGCAAAGGTGCTCGATATTGAAATCGGCCAGAGTGAGACGAATCCGCCGCCGCGTTTCAATGAGGCGACGCTTCTTTCCGCGATGGAGGGCGCAGGCAAGCTGGTCGAGGATGAGGAATTGCGCGAAGCCATGCGGGCCAAAGGCCTGGGAACACCCGCCACCCGGGCAGCGATCATCGAAGGGTTGATTCATGACGGTTACGTGACTCGGCAGGGGCGCGACTTGATCGCTACCGCCAAAGGCATGGCCCTAATCACGTTGCTGCGGGGAATCGGGGTGGCCGCGCTCTGTTCCCCGGAGATGACGGGGGAGTGGGAATACAACCTGAGACGGATCCAGAGCGGCGAGATGGGCCGGAAAGAATTTATGTCGCAGGTCAGAGACTTCACCCGCGACATTGTCGAGAAGGCAAAAACTTTTGAAGGAGACAGTGTTGGCGGCAATTTCGAAGTTCTGGAGGCGAAATGTCCGAAATGCGGAGGCGGGCCTTTCGATGAGGATTATCGGGCATTCAAGTGCCGCTCGTGTGAATTGATCATCTGGAAAACGATGGCTGGTCGATTGTTTGATCGGGCGGAAGTAGTGCAGCTTTTGGAGCAGGGCCGGGTGGGCCCGCTGGAGGGATTTCGGAGCAAGATCGGGCGGCGTTTCAACGCCACCGTCAAACTGAGCGAAGATTTCAAGCAGCAGTTCGATTTCGGCGAAAATGGCAACGGAGCCGCTCAGACGATCGACAAGGAGCGTCATCAGCTGATTGGGCTTTGTCCGATTTGTAAAGAAGGACAGGTTTACGAGCTGGAAAATGCTTTCGTTTGCGAACGCGCTCTGGCCACTCCAAAGACCTGCAGCTTCCGGGTCAGCAAACATATTTTGCATCGCGAAATCTCGAAAGAGCAGGTGGAAAAACTGATGACCGTGGGGAAGACCGATTTGTTGCCGAAATTTATCTCGAAAAAGGGCCGGCCGTTTTCAGCCCACCTGAAATTGGAGGGCGGCAAGATAGGATTTGAATTTGCGGAAAGAAAACCGCGAGCCGGAAAATCCCCGTCGAAAAAACGTGAGGCAAGCGAAGCGGCCGCCTGAGGGCTGATCGGGCGGCGCCAATTCCGGTGTGGCCTGCGGGGTCGAGGTGACGAAGAAAAGCGCGGCAAAGACGCTGCGCCGGCGAAAATCAGAATTGCGATCGCATTGCAAAGGGGATTGACTCCACAAGGTGTTGTGTGATAGATGGACTCTTAACACCATGCGTTGCCCCAAGTGCGGGTCTCGTGATGACAAGGTCATCGATTCCCGCCAATCTCGCGACAGCTCCAGCATTCGTCGTCGTCGGGAATGCCTCGGCTGTGGATACCGTTTTACGACTTACGAAGAGGTCGAGCGGTCGGATCTTCGGGTGGTCAAGCGCGATCGAACCCACGAACCATTCGACCGGCGAAAGCTGGCCGGCAGCATTGCCAAGGCTTTCGAGAAAAGATCCACCAGTCTCCTTACCCTCGAGCAACTCGTGGATGACATCGTACATGAGCTCGAAACCAGCGGTCGGGAAGTGCTTTCCTCGGATATCGGATCAAAAGTCCTCGAGAAATTGCGGAGGATCGATGAAGTGGCCTATTTGCGTTATGCTTCCGTCCACCAGCGATTTCAGGATGTCGACCAGTTTGTCGATGCCGCGAAGGCGCTGGGCCGGCAGGCGAAACCTAATTCATTGCAGCGCGAGTTGTTTCCTGCTGATACGCTAGAAGGGGAGCCGGGCATCGTTTCCACAAAAAATCATGGTAGCATTTAAGGAAGAGTATCCCTATCTGCGCTGCGATTCCGGTCAGCTCTTCGAGTTCGACCGGGCTTGGCTGCGTGCCGCAATTACTCGAGCCGCGACGGAAGCCGGTTATCCCAGTTGGTGGCTAACCGATCACGTGACCGAGAGCATTGCTTTCTATCTCCACCTGCGAAACGACGAGACAGCAGTGGCGTTCAGCCAGCTGTCCCAAACCGTGCGCTACGTTCTCAAAGTAATCGGCTACAAGGAAATTATTCCTCACTTTGCTCCGGCCCCTCCGCCAATTTCTATTTCCCTGCTCGATGTCGCCCACGAAGCCGGCACCGGCTACGAGCTCGCCTTCTTCGATCTCCTGGAGAAGCGAATCAGCGCGTTGGTTGAGACGGGCGTCGACAATCTGAAACTCTGTGCCTTGCAGCCGTGTGTAAAGCATCTGCGCGGTGTAAAAACCTGGTCGCGTAGTTGCGATGCTTTGCGCGCGGAAATCGTCTGCTTCATTCGGGAAAAGCTCGCCTCCGCCGACGTAGCTGAACGGTTTAAGTGTTCGCTGCGTTGACTTCGCACTGCCGACCGGCGATTGCTCACTTCATGACTGTTTTCGAAAAAATTATCGCCCGCGAAATTCCGGCCAAGATCATTTGGGAAGATGATGACGCCATCGCTTTTCACGACGTCAATCCCCAGGCGCCAGTCCATATCCTGATCGTTCCCAAACGGGTCGTTCCGCGTCTGGCCGACGCCACCGAAAAGGACGCGGCGATTCTGGGCAAGCTGCTTCTGGTTGCGCGCGATGTTGCCCACAAGCTTGATTTGGCCAGCGGTTACCGGGTGGTAATTAATAGCGGCCCGGATGCCGGTGAAAGCGTGCCCCATTTGCACGTTCACTTGCTCGGGAAGCGCGCCTTTGGCTGGCCACCAGGATAAAATCCCGCCCTTCTTCTAGTGCTGTCGCGGTGATATAAAGGCGGCCCAGGCTGTTGCTCCACGCAGTCACGATCAAGCTTTCGACAAGGATTGCGTGCGATTGCCGCCGTTGGTTTCGCGTTGTGAAGGCGATGCGACCCGGCCTGCGCCATTATCGAGATGGTGTTTTACCAGGCGGCTGCGACCGGCCGAACTCTATTTCTTAACGATGACAGGTGTCCCGTCGTGGGCGGCATTGAAGAAACGCCGGGCCATCCGTTCCGGCAGCCGGATGCAGCCGTGCGACGCCCGGAAGGGCGGCACGTAGCCGGCATGCATTCCGTAGCCGCCCCGGAACCGCATGAAATAGGGCATCCGGGCACCGTCGAAACGTGTTCCTGGAGGTTGCCGGTCTTTCCGATTATCGATGTTGGATTTAATGACATGCCCTTCGTCATCGATGTAGTCGCCGTAGATGCTGGAAAGGTGGTTCTTATCTTTTTGGAGCACGGTATAACGGCCCGGCGGCGTCGAAAATCCCGGTTTCCCAGTCGATACAGTCGATTCGCCAACTAGATGCCTGCCCTTGTAAAAGTAAGCTTTCTGCTCTGAGAGATGAACTACGATCTTTGGTCGACCTGGAACATCTTCGCCTTCCCAGTATCCACTGGTTGCATACCACGAGGGCGGGATAACCGACCGGAGCGCACCTGCGGTGGCGCGGTGCGCGACCTCGAGTTCTTCGCATCCGGTAAGGAATCCAATCACCAGGGTCAACAGCGCCGCGCGTCGAAGAATCAATCGAGGATTGCTCATCTGGAGGCCGAAAGTAACGAGCCAAGTCGCCGATTCAACCTCAAATACGAATGCCGTAGGGACAAGCCGGTCTCGTTCGATTAATTTCGCAGATGAGTTGACGCTCCGCGCCGGCGGAAATACGCTCGTACCATGGTTACCGTTGCCAAACCCGAGTTAGATTCGTTACAAACCCGCGCCACGTCTGCCGTGCAGCCGCCGATCAATCTAAAGCACTGGATCGAAGAAAACCGGGACAAGTTCAAACCACCGGTAAGCAACCAGTACCTGTATGACGGCCGCGACTTTTTCGTGATGGTAATTAAGGGCCCGAATGCGCGGAATGACTTTCATCTGGTCAATTCCGAGGAATATTTTTACCAACTTAAGGGCGATATCAAAGTCCGTATCCGGGAAGACGACCGCATCGTCGATCACATCGTAAGGGAAGGGGAAACGTTTTTTATTCCGGCCAACGTTCCCCACTCACCTCAGCGGCCCCCGGACACGATCGGGGTAGTGGTGGAACGGCGTCGTCCACCCGGAGAAAAGGAGCATGTGATTTTTTACTGCGAGAATTGCGGCGAATTGGTGGAAGACATTCACTTTGATTGCGCCGATATCGTCGAGCATTTCAGCCAGGCGATGCTCGAGTTCTGGAGCGATGACGCGCGCCGGACCTGCAAAAAGTGCGGCAAGAAAGTGGAAAAGGCCGCTCCGGTCGCATCCCTGTAGGGCGTTTCGGTGAAACGCCGGTCTAAATAGATGGCGTCTTACCCAGACGTCCCGCAATGAAGATCGATCTGCATACCCACATCCTGCCCCGCGATTGGCCGGACCTGGATACAAAGTATGGATATCGGGGCTTTATCAGGCTCGACCATTACAAGCCATGTTGCGCCCGGATGATGATTGGTGACCGCGTTTTTCGCGAGATCAGCGATAACGCATGGGAGCCAAAGCGGCGGATCGAGGAGATGGATCGCGCCGGAGTGACGATGCAAGTTCTCTCCACAGTGCCGGTCATGTTCAGTTATTGGGCGAAACCGGAGGATGCCCTCGATCTCTCACGCCGGTTGAACGATCACATTGCTGAAATTGTTCGCCAGTATCCGGCGCAGTTTGCAGGTCTGGGGACAATTCCTCTCCAGGATCCGGATCTGGCGGCAGGCGAACTGGAGCGGTGCATCCACCAGCTCGGCCTTCGCGGCGTCGAGATCGGCACACACGTCGATGCAAATGATTATTGCCACGGATCCGACTGCCGAAATTTGGACGACCGATCGCTCGATGCCGTTTGGAAGAGAGCGGAAGACCTTAATGCCGCAATCTTTGTCCATCCATGGGACATGGTCGGCAAACGGCGCATGCCTAAATTCTGGCTGCCCTGGCTGGTGGGCATGCCGGCCGAGAGTTCACTGGCAATCTGTTCGATGGTTTTCGGCGGCGTTTTCGAACGCTTCCCGAAGCTGCGAGTAGCATTCGCCCATGGCGGCGGGGCGTTTCCATTTACGATTGGGCGGATCGAGCACGCGTTCCATGTCCGTCCCGATTTGTGCGCGGTCGAGAATAAGGTCAGCCCGAGAACGTATCTTGGCGCAGGGCGACAGCGCCCGCGCGATTTTATGTGGACTCGCTGGTGCACGACCCGGATGCCTTGAGACTGCTCCTGAAGTTGTTCGGCGCGAACCGCATCGCGCTTGGGCTCGGATTACCCTTTCCCTTTAGGCGAACAGCCGGCGGGTCGATTGATCGAATCGGTGCACGATATTTCGGAGCAGGTAAAAACGCAGTTGCTCTCCCAAACGGCGCGCGAATTTCTCCGGCTAGCATAACGCTGTCATCGTTGACATGTAGCCACCGCCCTGTGGGCGGTGTCTGTCATCCTGAGCGAGTCGAAGGATCCTGTGGATACCGCTGCAATCACACAAACCAGATAGCGTGACCAACTACCCCCAGGCGGGATCCCTCACTTGGTTCGGGATGACACGCCTTTTTTTATCATCCTGAGCAAAGCGAAGGATCCCGCCGATACCATTGCAATCACACAAACCAGATAGCGTGACCAGCTATCTTAGGCGGGATTGAGACCGCGGGGCCTCCTCCGGACGACCGGGAAACCCGGGCCCAAAGAGGACTGAACCGGCCACCAGGCCGGTTGCTACATGGTCCGGAGCACCGCCCTGACCGGACTGGCATCGAACCCGACCAGCGGCAGGGGCAAGGCGATCAGCTCGTAGGTCCCACTGGGTACATCCTTTAGAACGAGCCCTTCAAGAATGGCCATGTCGTGTCGGAGAATCGCCTGATGCGCGGGCAAATCCTTCGATTCAAAAAGGTCAACGCTTGGAGTATCGATGCCCACCGTAATCACTTTTCGATGGTGAAGAAAATCGATCAGTTCGACTGATAAGGCGGCGAAATCGCTGTTCCAGTTTTGCGGATCAGGAAACGTTCCGGTGGCCAGCAGGACCCGGGGTTTTGTTACCTCGCTTCTTAATCTATCGGGCGAGATCCGTGTCGCGCGTTCAACATCAACGTGAATCACCTGGCATTCGCCGAGGTAGAAATCAACCGAGCGCTTGTCGATCGACCCCACATGTTTGCCATAGTGATTCGGAGCATCGGCATGTGCGCCGAGGTGAACCGTTGCTCGCAATGTTGATAGAGTCACGTTATCGCCCCGAGCAATATCCAAGAGCAGATCGCGAGTCGGTGGGGTATCGCCCGGCCAAACCGCGAGTTTTGGGGTGATCGGCGGCGAAATGTCGTAGAGCATGGAGAGCGTTACATTGTTAAATTGTTAAAAGGTTGGATTTAGCGGCCCGCATTCGTCCGGTGGAAGAGGCTCTTCCCGTTTTACCAATTTAACCTTCTCAATCTCCCACGCCGATCACATCTCGATTCGGATGGCCCAGAGATCAGGGAAGACCGGCTTGAACAGCGATTCCTTCAAAAACGGGACGCCGGGCGAACCCCCCGTGCCTTTTTTGGCGCCAATGGTTCGCTCCACCAATTTGATGTGCCGGTAACGCCATTCCTGCAGTCCTTCGTCGAAATCGGTCATCAATTCGAAAAGAATAGAGCATTCCGGCGAGCTTTTGTACAACCGAAGGATTTCCTTTTGAACCTGTTCGTTAGGCTCGTTCGGTTTTGAAATATCTCGCTTCCGCAATTCCTCCGGGATCCGACTGCCGCGGGTGACGAGAAAGTCGTAAAAATGGTCGACCACTGTCCGCTCAGTCAGACGCTGCTTGAGACGCTCAAACCCGGGAAAATCAGGACGAACGTATTTGAGTGTCGATTCGCGCTTGTATCCGAGTAGAAATTCCAGCTCCCGAAACTGGATCGATTGAAATCCCGACGCAGTTTCCAGGCGGTCGCGAAAACTCGAAAAGGACGAGGGGGTCATGGTCTCGAGAATGTCGATCTGGGCGACGAGCACCTTCATGATTGTACGCACCCGTTTGAAAGAATGGATGGCGCCGAAAAGATCGCCGGCCGAGAAATCGCTGTTTATTTTTTCAAACTCATGGAGCAGTTGCTTGAACCAGAGCTCATAGGTCTGATGGATAATGATGAAGAGCATCTCGTCATGCTCGGCTGGACTGGAGCGGGGCCGTTGGAGAGTCAGCAATTTCTCCAGGTCGAGATAGTTCGCGTAAGTGAGAGGGGGCATGGGAATTCGGGTTGCTGGATTCTAGATGCTAGACGCTGGATGACAAAACCCATTCTGGCTGCGGGTTAGTTTGGGTGTTGTAGCGGCGGTTGTGTCAACCACCGAAAGTAAAGAACCAGGCCCTCGCCGCACGGAGCACCCTACAAATCCTCGCGACTCGTCACCACCCGCAGCCCTATTTCAGCACCGCGCGATGGAACTCGTACCAATCATCAAGGTTGTTCAGGTTCACGGCATCCTTTGGCGCTGAAGCGTCATCGGAAATGGCGCACTCGCCCAGAATACCTTTGCGTGTCGCGTCCTCATGGTTATAACCGCGGACTGCTGCGTTATGCTTCTCGACAGCCTGGGGAGTGAGCGATTTGGCGTTTTTCTTCACCCAGGCTTCGAATTGCGGATACGTCGGCGTGCTCTGTTTAATGAAATCTTTGACCGCCTGCTCATCAAGCCCGAGCGCAGCACAAGTCATGGCGTCGAACCCTCTGCCCATAGCGGGATAGCCCGAAGCGAGTTTACCGGCCGCTTCAAGTGAGACCTTCTGCCAGAGGCGGGGCAAGTGCAGAACACCAAGTGGTCCGGCGGTGCCGGAGCTGATCATTGGAACATATGTGTCGGCCATAATTGTCCTTTCGTTACTGGATCGCTTAAAGCTGATTCCGTATCCTCGCTTAATCAAGTATCAAGAATCCGGCAAACACCGGATCTAACGCCGACTAAGCCGCGCCAAAACGCCGAGCGCTTGCAACAAAATCAGGGTTCCATTCAGGATGGCAATCGTGGCAAAAAGACGCTTTGCCGCCGTGCTCGGAAACCATTGGGCGAGAAATGGCCCCATCCGTCCGCCCCACAGCACTCCCAACATGGTGAAGATCGCCATGTCCCAGGGCACGCCGCCGAAGAGGAAACTATGAAGCGCGGCCAGGAACACGGAATTAATCGAGAGCAATACGACCCCGAGAGCAATCGCCCGGTTCGCGTCGAGGTTGCAAACGAGCATGCAGAACCCCGCTACGATCTCTCCTTCGCCGATTGCGACCCACCCCGTGATTAACCCGCCGAGTGTCGATATTAATGCCACCGGCCAAATTGCCGGTCCGTGGAATGTCGGGCAGACCGCTTTTTCGATTCGCCGTGATCAATATGAGAACGCCGGCACCAAGGCAGATCGGCCCGAACAGACCTTTCACCAGTATCGGATTCGCGCGGATCACAAACGACGAGATAAGCGAACCGATTGCCAGCGCCGGAACGGTCCAGGCCAACAACCGCGCCGGGACCACGCCTCGTCGCGACCAACCAAATGCGCCGCTTGTCATCCCGACGGCCTGGGTCACGAAGGTCAGTTTCAGTGCGCTAACCGGGTCGACATGATAGACGACCATGAGCACCGGGATAAAAACCAACCCCCCGCCGATTGCAGTAAAATTTCCGACGGCAGCGCCGCAAACGTCCGGTCTGGTCAAAGCAGAGGGACGCGGCCGCGTAAGAATTAAGGTGGATCGACCTCTCCGAGGGCGATGCTAGAACTAACCCGGAAGCCTTTCCGGGTCATAATAAGCAGCTGCGCTGCTCCTGGCTTAACATCGCCCTCGGAGAGGCCGATCCCACCTAAGCCCAGCCGCCCCGCCGCTGCCTGGCCAGCGAGTTAACCGATCACTTGCAAGTAATATCGGTCCCAGGCCGCCGGAATACTCTCCCGTGAACTGTACGGCCCCGGTTGATACGCCCGCGAAGCGATTCCCTGCTGGCTCAGCTCGCACACGTGCCAATCCTGTTTGTTGGTCGTGTCCCAGAATTCAATGGCGTCGTTAGGCTGAAAATCCGTCCGGGCGAACGCGTCCGGATGAAAAAACCAATCGCACACGATCAGGGTCCGCTCCGAGGATTGGGGCCGGAGCTGATGCACCATCACGTATTCCGGGTGCATCGAAAGGAGCATGTTCGGGAAAATGGAATAATAAAACACCCGAGCATGACTCTCCCCTTTGATATTCCCTACGGGCAAGGCGCAGGCGTTGCCCGTCAGGGTCAGGCTCTTGCCTGGATTGATCTTCATGAATCCGCCGAGAAACGGCCCTTCGGTCAGATCGTTCTCAGCCGAATCGTAGGGTGAAACCTTAGAAAGCATCGGATGCACGCCCGGACAGTGGTAACACTCCGAATAATTTTCGAAGATCAGCTTCCAGTTGGCCCGCACATCGTAATGGGTTCGTTTGGCCGCGCGCAGATTGGGCAGGTTCCAGTGTAAAAACTTACCGGCTAGCGGCGCGAACCAACGTTCCAGCGGCATCGGCTTATCGTCGAGATTTACAAAAATGAATCCTTCCCAAAGTCCCAGCTTCACCGGCTTCAACGAATAATCGGCCTTATCGAACCCCAGCACCTCGTCCATGTGCGGCGCCCCGATCAATCGGCCGTCGAGTCCATAGGTCCAGGCATGATACGGACATTGGATCGCCGCCGCGTGCCCGCAATCCGCCTCACCGCCTCGGTGCTCCTTGAGACGTGTGCCTCTGTGTCTGCAAACGTTGAAGAACGCTCTGACCTCCGAGGTCTGATCTCTGATCACAAGCACGCTCTCCCCCGCGATTGTGCCTAGAAAAAAGTCCCCCGGTTTCGCAACCTGACTCTGATGTCCAACCAGGAGCCACTGCCTGGAAAAAATCTTCTGCTGCTCCTCCGCAAAAAGTTCCGGTGAGACAAAGCGGTTTTGCCCCAGTGTTTTTGCTCCGGGGCTTAAACTGTTCGGTGTCTTGTGAAACGCGGGAGTTGCTTTCGTCTGCATCGATTCGAGCGTTGATTGCAACTCTCGACAATCAGCTACCAACTTCAACAACAAGTACTTTCCGGCGCGCCCGGAATATTATTTTATTTCGTACTGGCGATCGTCTGGTTTTACTGCGCGCGGGCACTCTATCGGTTGGAACAGCGAGGCTGGTGGCTTCTTTTTCTCACTATGATTCTGCTTTGTGTGTCCAATTTGATCACTTATTCCCGTCACGACCTGAGCGAACTGTATCAGCTGATGGGGTATCCCCCGGCCCAACTCCGGGAATTACAATCGCTCCCGCTTACCAGGAAAAACGTAGTGCTCTGGTCGTTGCTGTTTACGGTGCCGTTCCTCGCCTATCTCCTTTATGTCCGGAAGTTTCTTAAAGAAGAACCTCCGTCAGACCGGGGCGAGCGGCTCGCGTGAACGATGGCTGGACGGCGTCAACACCATGATGGGCGCGATCGCACAATCGAGTTGATCCCAGCCCATTGATCGGCTTAGGAGTAAGGGATGAGCGGAGTACCGATTATTGGTCGGAACGCGGAAGGGCGCTTTTATTTTAACCTCGGACGGCAAACGCGAAAAGTGGGACGTTAGCGGGCCGCACTTTGCCGGCTGGGAAATCTATCATTTGAAAGGTTCGCCAGCGGATCAGGACCGGATCTATGCCTCACAATCGAGCGGCTGGTTCGGCCAAATCATTCAGCGCTCGAGCGACGGCGGCAAAACCTGGGAAACGCCTGGGGGCGATATGGGAACGACTCCGGACGGCATGCCACGGGGGGAGAGCAACAAATTTGTCTACGACGGCGTGCCCGGGACCCATCAATGGTACGACGGAACCCAGCACCCGTGGGAATTCAAACGGGTCTGGCATCTGGAGCCGTCGCTGACCGATCCCGAGACGGTTTATGCCGGAGTGGAAGACGCGGCGTTGTTTCGATCAACTGATGGCGGCGGTTCATGGCACGAGCTCTCGGGTTTGCGCAAACACGATACCGGGCCCAAGTGGCAGCCGGGCGCGGGCGGAATGTGTTTGCATACCATTCTTATCGATCCGAAAAACCCGCAGCGGATTTTTATCGCCATATCGGCAGCCGGTGCATTTCGGACCGATGATGGCGGAAAGACATGGAAACCGATCAATCACGGTCTGCATTCGCAGCACATCCCGGATCCGCATGCGGAGGTTGGGCACTGTGTTCATCGTATCGCGATGCATCGATCGCGTCCGAACACGCTTTTCATGCAAAAACATTGGGACGTTATGCGCAGCGATGACGCGGGCGATTCGTGGCGCGAGGTGAGCGGGAATCTGCCGAGCGATTTTGGGTTCCCCATCGATATCCATGCTCACGAGCCGGAAACTGTTTACGTGGTGCCGATCAAGAGCGATTCCGAACATTTTCCGCCCGACGGAAAACTGCGGGTGTACCGGAGCCGGACGGGCGGCAACGAATGGGAGGCACTGACCAAAGGTCTGCCTCAAAGCGATTGCTACGTGAATGTGCTGCGGGACGCGATGTCGGTGGATTCGCTGGATTCGTGTGGCATCTATTTTGGAACGACCGGCGGACAGGTTTACGCGTCGGCAGACGCCGGCGACAGTTGGAAAGCGATCGTTAGGGATTTGCCGGCGGTTCTTTCGGTGGAAGCCCAGACGATAAAGTGAAGAAGCACCAATCACCAATTCCCAACCTCCAAAGAAGCTCCAAGCACAAAGCTCCAAAGGAGAGCGCGTCCGTGTTGTTCGATGTTGATTATTGGAAGTTGCAGCTTCCCCGAAGCTTGGATTTTGGAGCTTGGAATTTTTCTTTGCTATGATCCGAGTGGTGCTCCCGCTTCATTTGCGGACGCTGGCCAAAGTTGGAGACGAGGTGAGACTCGATGTGAAGGGCGAGATCACTCAGCGCTCGGTGCTCGATGCGCTCGAGGCAAGTTATCCGATGTTGAGGGGAACGATTCGGGACCACGTTAATCAACAACGCCGGGCTTTCGTCAGGTTCTTCGCTTGTGAAGAAGACATCTCCCATGAAGCTCCCGATGCTCCGCTGCCACCAGCGGTAGCGGACGGCGCGGAGCCGTTCTTTGTCATCGGTGCGATAGCGGGCGGTTAGGCAAGTTGGTTGATGGTTGCGAGTTGATAGTTGATTGCTGATACCTGATCGAGCGGAGGAGCGGTTCTAAGGGAGAAGCGCGATTTTACCGAATGCTCCCGGCTCCATCAGTTCTCGATGCGCTTGCGATGCCTCGGCAAGGGGGAGTTCCTTGCCGATTACCGGACGCAGGGTGCCGTTCTCCAAACCAATGACAAGCGCCGCATGGATGCTTGCCAGCTCTTTCGCCGGCGTGTTTGGAAGGGCCATCCCGCGAATATCAGCGTCACGGCTCATCGTATCACGAGGATCAATCTCAACCCGACCCCGGCTGCCGACGACGACGACACGGCCATATTTGGCGAGCAAAGGGAGGTCTTTTCCAAGATTTACATTGGCGAGCATTTCCAGAATCAAGTCAACGCCGCGGTCCGCGGTTGCCTTGATGATCTGGGTCAAATAATCCGGCGCGTGATGGTCGAATACCTGGTCTGCGCCCTGTTCGCGCACCAGTTGGCGTCCGCGATCGGTCCCGGCGGTACCCAGAACATGCAGGCCCCGGGCGCGGGTGAGTTGCACCGCGGCAGTTCCGACCCCTCCGCTGGCTCCGTGGATGAGCACCGTCTCGCCTGGCAGCGCTCGCCCCCGCTGAAACAAGCCGCGGTAGGCGGTGACATAGGGCGTTCCCATTGCTGCGCCCTGAGCAAACGAAATATCGGCAGGCAGCGAATGGACCTGTGATGTGTTGCACAGTGCAAACTCGGCATAAGTGCCGGTTATTGATCCTGCGACGTAAACCCGATCGCCTGCCCGGAACCGGCCGGCCGCCTCGCCCACCTGTTCGACGATGCCTGCACCATCGTTGCCCGGCGTGTAGGGCAGCGACGGTTTTCGCGGGTAATTGCCGGCGCGAATGTAGGTCTCGACCGGGTTAACCCCCACGGCGTACATTCTTATAAGCACCTGTCCGGAACCGGGACGTGGTTGCGGCGCCTCTACTAATTGCATCACCTCGGGCTCGCCGAACCGTTCAATACGAATCGCCTTCATCCAGTGCCAATAGTTCGCTTCCTTATCCCGCACTGGCCGGCCTGGCGTCGATAAGCCTCGGCGGTTTACCCGGCGGTATCTTCATTACCTGGCGGCGGTTCGGTCGTTTCATTCGCTTCACCGGCTCAACCGGTTCTGGTTTCCCACTGGCGATCGATTTCTCAATTGCCTTAATCACGCACACATCGCAAAGACCTTCCTCGCCGTCCGGTTCCGGCTCTTTGTTCTTGAGAATGCAATCCGAAAAATATGCGGTCTCGCCGGCGAATTGATCGACCCTGCCAAACGTCTTCTGTTTTTTCTTTCCTTTGATTGTTAAGGCCAGGGTCTGACCGTGTTCCCAGGAAAACCCCGGCCTTACCAAGAGATCGCCGTTCGTCCCTGAAACGCGATATCCCCCGATCGATTCCGAGCCGTAACTCACCGAAAATTGCGCGATGCCTTCCCCGGGAAAACGCAACCACGCGCTAACGATCTCCGGCACTTCGGTAAACCGCGGATCTTTCCGGCTTGCTGTCCGGCCAAACGCCTCGATTGGCTCCGCTCCAAAAAGATTACGAACGCCGTTGATCGGATACGGGCCCATGTCGGGGAGCGGCCCGGCCCATTTGTCGCCCTCGATCCGATGGTTCGATGCCCCGACCTGCTGGGCGAACAAGGACGAAAACATGCGGGGCTCACCGATCTTGCCCGCGCGCACCAACTCGATTGCTTCGACTGTGCCTTCCTCGAAATGAAGCCGGTAAGCGATCATCAATTTCGCGCCTGATTTTCGGCCCGCGGCGATCATTACCCGACAATCTTCAATGGTTGGCGCCATCGGTTTTTCGCAAAGGACATGAATACCGGCCTCGAGGGCGCGGACAGTGAAATCGCGATGCATCGTGTTCGGGGTTGCCAGGTAAATGGCGTCGATCGCGCCGGAGTCGAGCAGGGAATCGAACTGTTCGTAACCGAAGACGTGGTTGAGCTTGTATTTCTTTCCCAGAGCCCGTGCTTTTTTGGGGTCGCCGGTGACCAGTGCGGTTAGCTCGGAATTGCCGGTTTTGTGAACGCCGGGCATGAAATATCCCTGGGCAATCCAGCCGGCGCCGACGACCGCGTATCGCACTTTCGGTTTGTTCTCTCGTTTCTTCCGGCCTGAAGATTTCACTGATAGGAAATCGCGTTTCGTGGCCTTGGCGTTCCTAATTTATGCGCGTTCCCTGGACTCGAGGTAGGGACGCATCTCCGAGGCGTCCGGGAGAGAGGGCCTTTGCGCAGGTAGCGGCGATTGACCTCAATCGCCATGAGCGAAGACGCCCGCCTGCAGTCAAACATTGCTATGGCGAAGACGTGTCCCGGAGAATAGAGCGCAGGGATTCGCATATTCAGCGCCTGATGAGGTGACGTGATACGCCAATTGCTGGGCATCTCGGCGAGATGCCGCTACCCGTACGGAGTAAGGTGTGGCGCATCCGTTATTTAATGGAATGCCCATGCCCCGAGCCCGGCCAACAGAATCAAAATCAAAATAATCAAACTTGCATAGACAATTCGGTCCTGCACCCGCGCCCGGCGGGCCGCCCCCGCGTAAGGAATACGGGTAAACGTGACCATGGTGTAGAGCGGGAAATAATGGCCGGGCAACGCCGCCTCCAGAAAATGATCGAGTTTTTTCTTCGCCCGAAACGTTTTGGACGCGGTCTTGTCCCGCATCTCGATGAAATTCTGCACCGCAAGATCGGCCAAGGCGTCGGCGTTTGCCTTTCGCCGGATGAAATACTCGGAAAAGGCGCGGGCGCGCTGATCGGGAAATTCGCTGAGACATTCATCGAGAACGACGCAATCCTCGAAAGCGGCGTTCATTCCCTGGCCGTAAAACGGAACGACAGCGTGGGCTGCGTCGCCGACCAGAACCGCCTTCTCTTTGTAATTCCATGGAGCACAGCGGATGGTGACAAGCGATCCGGTGGGATTCTGTTTAAAATCTTCTAATAAAGTGGGCATGAGCGGTACGGCGTCCGGGAATTCCTGATCAAAAAACCGGCGGATGTCGTCGTCGGTTTTGGTGGTCGCGAAGCTGCGTGGCCCTTCAAATTCCCAAAAAAGGGTGCAGGTAAACGAACTATCCGGGTTGGGCAGCGCGATCATCATGAAACTTTTCCGGGGCCAGATGTGGAGCGCATTTTTTTCCATCTGCCACGATCCATCCGTCCCGGGCGGGATGGTCAGTTCCTTGTAGCCATGGGCGAGATAACTTTCGTCATATTGAAAATGGGCGATTTGGCGCTGCATGGATTGGCGAACGGCCGAGAACGCACCGTCAACCCCGATGACCGCGTCACCGGCGGCGGTTAACGGACCGGCGACGGTGTCCAAATGAGCGGTCGCGCTATCCAGATCAATCCCGGTGCATTTGTGATCGAAACGGACCCGAACGCTGGAATACCGCTGGGCCGCTTCCAGAACCGTCGTATTCAGAGCGGCGCGCCCGATGGAATTAATGTGCTTGTTAGGATCGACGTCGTAGGGAGCGAAATGGAGAGCGCCGGACTTGTCATGGATCATTCGTCCGGGCATTGGAATGGCGTCCTGCAGAACTTCGTTGGCGATTCCAAGCTGCTGGAGGGCATGGATTCCGCGGGTGGACAGGGCAAGGTTGATGGAGCGCCCGCCGACAGTGTTGCCCTCGCGTGGATCGGCCCGACGCTCGTAGAGCTCAACCTCGTAACCACGGCGACCGAGGTAGGCGGCTAACAAACCGCCGGCCAGACCGCTGCCGATGAGAACGAATTTTGCCACTGGGAAAGAATGTCCGAATCAGGAAGGCAGGAAAAGCAGGAAGGGAGGAAATTGAATCTGAAAACCAGGAAGCCAGGAAACCAGGAAGAGAAGGACACGGCCAGGATGATCGATTCTTTTGGGAAGATGGCGAAGGGTAAATGTGATCAGTGTCCAAATATCCGTGATATCCGAAGCATAGGCGGTTAGAAAGCATGCGTGAAGGTCGTTTCGGTTAATGTGGGCTTGCCGCGCGAGGTGCCGTGGCAGGACAAGATTGTGACCACGGCGATCTTCAAAGAACCGGTGAGCGCGCCGGTCATGATGCATTTGCTGAATCTGGATGGAGATCGGCAGGCCGATCTGCATGTGCACGGCGGGGTGGATAAGGCGATCTATGGTTATCCATCGGAATATTATGAATACTGGCGAACAGAATTATCGGGAGTCGATCTTCCATGGGGCGTGTTTGGTGAAAATCTTACGACCATGGGTCTCTTCGACGAGACTGTTTACATCGGAGATAAGTTTCGAATCGGCGATGCCGAAGTCAGGGTAACGCAACCGCGAATGCCTTGTTATAAACTGGGCCTCAGATTTCAGAGCGCCCCGATGGTAAAGCGCTTTCTCAACGGCCGGCGCACCGGCTTTTATTTCGCGGTGATTCAAAGCGGGATGGTTAGCGCCGGCGATCCGATTGAACTAACCGGACGCGAGCAGGAAGAAATTAGCGTAGCCGACATCGTCCGGCTGTATGCTTTTGAGAAAGACGATTTCAAAACAATGCAACGCGCACTGGAAGTTGAGGCGCTCCCGCAGAGTTGGAAGAGTCATTTTCAGGTTCAGCTGGAAAAGTCGACCGGTTAACGAAAGCCCGGCTTGGTCCGGCAGCTGGCGGACTACGGCACGACGCCGGATGCGCTCCGGGATGGCGCCAGGACGGTGTGATTGCCGTGGGCTCTGATCCGCCGCGGGACGTAGTCGCGGTGTCGGGCCTATAATTTCCCTCTTGGCATTGCGACTGCTGGACTACAGCGCGCGCGGCAAACAATGAAATCCAATGGCCAACCTGCCGGATCCAAGCGCTCCGTCCATAGCCCGGAGCTGAAGGCAATTCTATTGGTGGATGACGACCACCAACTCGCTTCCGGGTTGCAGTGGGTCCTGGCGGACGAGAACTTTCTGGTCGACGTCGCTTTCGATGGCGAAGAGGCCATGTCCAAAGTCAAAAACCATGTTTACGACGCTGTCATCTGCGACCTAAAAATGCCGCGTCTGCGTGGCGACGAATTTTATTTCAAGGCCAAGGAAATGCGTCCGGCTTTGGCGGACCGGTTCATTTTCATCACCGGTTTCGCAGCCGATCCCAAGATCGCGATGTTCTTCACCGATCATCACCTGAAATATCTGGTTAAACCTTTTCCTGTTCAGGGATTGATCGATTCCGTCAAACAGTTGTTCAGTTGATTGGCGGCGGCGTCTGACCTGCGGAATCCGTGAGCCGGGCGGAAAAAGCATACCGGTTTGATTGGTGAGACCGGCAACAGCGGCAGGAGACCCCAACTGCTCTGTTTGAGATTGATTTCGGGTGTTTACCCGACAGCCCGCCGACCTAACGATTATGGGCGGTAACAGCGCGATGGTCAGGAGTTGCCGGCGCCGTTTCCACTTTGGGCGGCAGCATTGGCCAGTTCCGTTTCGCGGTAATAGCTCTTCCCGTAGCTGTTCCCGTCGCCATAACCGTGCGACGCATAATAATAATAGTAGCCTGCGCCGCGGCGCCGGGGCAATCGATTTAGAACCAGGCCGGCGGGGCGGACGTGAGTGGCGGCAAGTAATGTCAATGCACGTTTTACCGCGTTTCTCGGCGTCTTCGCCGCGCGCACAACCATACAGGTGGTTTGAACATGCGGCACCATGAGGAGCGTGTCGCTGACCGCCAGAATCGGCGCGCTATCGATCACCACCCGATCAAAATATTTGGCGGCTTCGGTGGTGAGAGTTTCGAAACAATTGTCGCTCAGGAGTTCGGCCGGATTGGGGGCCCGCCGGCCGCCGGCCAGGACAAATAGCTGTCCGGGTTTGGGGGGTGTGCCGCTGCGCAGACGCGGACTAACGACCAGTTCGGGCTCGAAGGTGGCGACAAGACGGGCCGCGGTTTCCAGGACACTCGCGCCGATCAGGTAATCAACCACTCCGGGAGCGTCATCGGAAGGTTCGAGCACATGTCGAAACACCTTGTGGATGCTGGGGCGACGCAGATCCCCGTCAATCAGCAACACCTTGTGTCCCTGCTGGGCAAGAGAGAGGGCGTAGTTCACGCTGGTGAAGCTCTTGCCCTCGTTAGGTAAGGCGCTGGCGAAGAGAAAAACTCTCCGGTCTGCTTCCGGCCCCAACAGAGAAAGAGCGGCCCGGAGATTCCGGAAGCTTTCCGCGATCGGCCCGCCGGGTGCGACGTCCACCATTCGATATTTGGCCGCGTCCTGTTGTTTCTTGTCCGCGTTGGCATCACTGTTCTTTGTTTCCGGAACAGCCGCCAGAACGGGCAAACCGAGCGTGGCTTCGGCCTGATCGACAGTCTTGACCGACCGATCCAGGGCATCGGCGCCAAAAACCAGGCCGAGTCCCACGGCAAGTCCTCCGAGCAGACCAAGTATGATCGCTTTCGATGGAATCGGGCTGACCGGCAGATGCGGAAGCGTGGCCTGTTCCACCACGCTAACGGCGTTCGCTTTCACGTCCTTGGTCAAATCGATCGCTTTGATTTGGCGGAGAACGCTTTCATAAAGCGCCCGGTCGGTCTCGGCCTGCCGGGCTAATTCCTGATATCCAATTGCAGCCCGGTTGAGCGCAACCACCGTACCCTGTTGGTCCTGAATGGCTTTCTGCAAACTGGCCTCATTCGCTTTTGCCTGGTCGATCGCGTTGCGCAGGATTGCCGGTTGAGCGGAGACGGCGTCGTGAAGTTTGGCTTTGGCTTCCGCCAGGGCGGCCCGCGCGGCCATCATTTTCGGATGTTTCTCTTTGTAGCGAAGGGCCAAGGTCGCAATATCGGCCTCGATCTGGGTGACGCTGCGTCGGGCTTCGTTCACCAGCGCCGCGGCCGAGATACTCGGGATCGCCATCAGTGCGTCGATATTGTCGCCGGTTTGCTCGATTTGTTGAAGCTCGCCTTCCAGTCGCAGCCGGTCCGTTTTTGCCGCCGTTAGTTTATTATTCAGCTCCTGGAGTTTATCTTCGACAATGCCGCCACGGCTTCCGCCAGCTCCGGCCCCCGAGCCGGGTTGAGTGCCGGTCGAAACAGTGCCGCCTCCCAACTGCAATGCATCGGGCGTCTTGGCCTTGTATTCGGCAACGGCCGCCTCGCTTCTCTGGAGATTGCCTTTCAGCCGTTCCTCTTCTTCGAGCAGATAGCGCAAACTTTCCTGGCTAAAGGAAGCGCGGTGTTCAATCGAGTTACGGATGTATTCGCGGCCGACTGCTTCAGCAAGGCGCTGTGACATTACCGGATCGCGGTTGGTTACGAATAGATCAATCAAACGCGTGCCGCGCCGGATGGTTGCCTTGACCATTCCGGATAACGCCCCAGCCAACGCTTCTTCCATCGGTGTGAACGTCATCCCCTGGACCAGGTCCGGCTGTGGTCTCTTTGCCGCCGGCCTCGGAACCGGCGTTCCTTTCTTCTTTGCGGGCGAATCGACTTTCATGGACGAGCCGAGAAGAGCAGCCCCACCGTCGTCGGCCAACCCCTCGGAGCGGACGACACGGGCCAGCATCTCACGGTTGGTAAGATTCTGTTCGATCGTGCGAAGCGCTTCCTGGCTGGCCAGAAACATGGACCGCATCCGCATCGGATTATCTTCCGTGGCGGCGATGGTGGGTTCCTGGAAGTCAACTTCCAAAACGCTATGCGCTTGATAGGTCTTCGGGGTTCGGGCGAGGTATCCCAGGGCGATGAAGAAGCCCGCCACAACACAGATAATGACGATCCAGAGGCGTTCGAGCAGGCTGTGCCAGAACGCGCGCAGATTGAATCCGCGCTGCGACTCAAGCATAACGTCGATAGCGGGGTGCTCCGAAGCGGCGGGGGGATCAGCTTTCATGCAGTTAGAGTGAAAAATAGTAGCGCGGTTTTGGCAACTTGCCGACAGTTTCCTTGGGCCTGCTAAAAAATACTTTCGCCGACCGTAACCGCGTCGCCAGGCTGCACGATGAATGCCTCACCGGAGCCGCGAGCCTGGCGTTTGGCATCGACCCGTAGCACCCGATTCCCTCGCCGAACTGTAACTCGCTCGGGCGCAGCGATGCGGGTATAACCGCCGGCCATTGCAATGGCCTCCAGCAGATTGACGCCTTCCGGGCTTCCCTCCGGCATCTCGTAACTGCCCGGGCGATTCACCTGTCCGAGCATCGTGAAGCGGCGCCGGGCATATCCAATCAGACTGACATTTACCTTCGGGTTAACCAGGTAATCGCGCCCGTAAAGCGCGGTCAATCTTGCCGCGGCCTGGCTGAGAGTCAGCCCCCCCAGATGAACCGATCCGAGCAGCGGAACGCTCAAATTGCCTTCGCCGTTCAGCCGGCCGTTCGTGCGCAAATCGTCTTCGCCGAAAACTTCGACCGCTACCTGGTCGTTGGGACTGAGCACATAACCCGTCGGCGCGCTCAGAGTCGGAACTTCCGTCCCAGAACTGGCGGCCGGACTGCCGGAACCGGCATTGCGCGATCGGGACGATTCCTCCGAAGCGGTATTCTGGGATTGGGAATAGAGAATAGACGGCAGAATCGCAATGGCGGCGACAAGCAAACCTCTCGAGATCATCTGATCAGCTAAAACGTGGCGGTGGAACGGAGACCGATTTGGTTATCGTCGAAACTGAAGAAATCAAACGAACTGGCATTTTTCCGGTGCAGATAATATACGCCGGCCTTCCAAAATCGCATGATGGTAACATCGACTGACGGTTCGATATAGTAGAAATCGTCATTGCGGGTGGTGGATAAACCCTGGATTGTGCTGAAGTAATTCAGGTTTTCGTATCCGACCGCCAGGCCGAGAACGAACCGGCGCAAAAATCGCTGGTTGACTGTCAGATGAAATTCAGTCGAGGCAAAATCCTGGCCGCCAAGCGATGCTGAATTTTGGGTTCGACGGCTTCCGCTAAGGCTGATGTTTGTCCCATCAAACGGATGATAATTTGCGCCGATCTCATACACCGGGGAGACGTAGGTGCCGCGCGAATTGTTTTCGAACTGCCGGAACTCGACGCCGCCAGATCCGTTAAAGCTGAGTTTTCCGGTAGCGGCGTAGCTGACACGGAGGTTGGCTTGTTCGTAAGTTTGGTCGGGGCTGCTCTGTTCCACCGTGTTATAACCGCCGGTTCCGCCAACACCCAGGACCATTTTTCCGCTGTAAGTGTAGTTGATGAAAAGGTTGCCGGCGACGTTTCTGGAACCAATCAGGGACGAAGTGTAGTTATCGACCAGGAATGAAACGGAATTTGTCAGAAAAAGTTTGCCGGTTAGGTCGTAGGAATCGCCTAATTGTGTAATAAAAATGTTGTGTCGTGCCGCCTGGCCGACATCGATGTTTGCCGTGTGCCCGGTCGGGTCGGACAAACTGTTCAAGTTTGTGCCATCCAGAATTTGCACATCCTGGGAGAGAGAGACGGCCAGGCGGGCGAACCGATGTTGCCCTTGCAGGCGGATCAAGTGCTGGACCGTATCCCTGTCCGAGTGGTCGGCGAAAAGGAACACGCTTGGCCGATAGATGAAGCCGAGGCTGTTGGCGCCTTCCGCGTCGCCGCCGCCGAACCCTAGGGACAGTGAAGGCTCGATCGCGACGTAAAAATCCGATGTCCGGTTAAAGGAGCTGATGTTGATGTTGTCGTCGTAAACGGCGCGGACCGTGGCCGAGATACTGTAATTGAGGCGCCGCGGCGTCTCGGCCAGGGTGCCGCCGGTTACGGCCGGAGCGGGGTTGGAGGATTGCGGGCGCAGAATACCGATCTCGCGGGGCGACAATCCCTCCGTGTCAGAAACCGCATCCTGCCCAAATGCGGGGAGACACCAGAAAAGGAGGGCGCAGATTGCCAGAAAGCGCCGGACATCGGGAGGGGCGGGGGGAAGTAAGAATGTCGCCTTCAAGTCTGACGAACAACTGGTAACGCAAACACAAGCAACCGGATTTGGTGATGCGACAATAGCATAGGAGGATCGGTTTCCGATAGCAGAAGTTTTCCAGGAATTATGTGAAAGCGGCGGCAAGGAAGCATTCTGCTCCCAGCGAAAGGCATGCCGTGCTCCAGTGAGAATTTCCCACCACGTCAGCGAGGGTTTCGCTGGCGATTTCGATGAAACGGGCGGGGCAGGGGCAGGGCTGCGCTTTAAGAAAGCAGCGCGTACGGGAGTCGAACCCGTGCACCAGCCTTGAGAGGGCTGTGTCCTAACCACTAGACGAACGCGCCGTGATCGAGTCTGCGAACGATAACCGGCACGCTGGTTTGGGGCAAGCGCTCGGTTGGGGTGCAACGGTCCCTGCCGCCAGGCCCATCTCTCCCCTAACCGCAACCCGAGACCAGCCTAGTTCAACCCCGGTGTCGTCGCTTTTCTTTCTTCTTTTTCTTTTTAGGGAGCGGTGCTTCTCCGCTTCCCGGCCTGACCCGAGGCTGGCTAAGGAGGGCAATATGTTCCGCCTTGGATTTTTCCACTGCCGCCCTTACTTCGGGGCTGTCGGCTTCCGCGGCCATCCGGCCGTAACATATATTGTAGTAGTCGCGCAGCCGCTCTCGCTGTTCCAAATCCGTCGGCGCCGTTTTGGCGGCTGCCTTGGCTGCTATCACCGCCGGATCGCTCACCGCCCGATTCTCGAGTTCGCGCAGTTTTATTCGCATCCGCAGCTCATCGGCGGCTTTTCCCAGGGTAGTCTGTTTAAAAGCTTGATCGAGCTCGGATAATTCGGGCAGTTCCGGCGTAGGCGAAGGCGGTGGCGGTGGCGGTAGTTCCGGAGCCTCTTCCGTTCGTTTCGGTTGGAGATCGCCGGTAGCGGCTTCCTGGGCCCGGAGATTGGCCGAGAGAAAACCGATCAAAAAGAACGAAACGATTAACCGATATTTCATGTGTCTATCCCGGCTGGTTGGTCCGCCCAGGGCCGCTTTCCCATTGGTGTAACAGGAACCAACATAGCAGCGTCCATGATTCAGGCTTTGCCGGACGTAACAGTAGAACATGTAGAGATTAATCGGGGCGAGAGGATTTGAACCTCCGACCTCGTGGTCCCAAACCACGCGCTCTACCAAGCTAAGCTACGCCCCGGGTCCGCGCTGATGGATATCACGTGTGGACAGGCACTGCATCCGGAAAGTGAGAGAACCGTTTCGCGCCGGAATGGGTTCCCCGCTGAAAACCTACGGATCGTAACTCAGATTCTGGCCGAGGCGCTTCTCAACAGCGCTGAGAGACTCCCCTCGCCGGGAAGCATAATCGGCCACCTGATCGCGAGAGATTTTGCCCACCCCAAAATATTTTGCAGCCGGATGCGAAAAATAAAGGCCGCTCACGCTTGCACCCGGATGCATGGCGAAAGATTCGGTCAACAACATGCCGGCGTTTTTCTCCGCTCCGAGCAAATCGAACAACGTTTGTTTCTCCGCATGATCAGGGCATGCCGGATACCCGGCCGCCGGGCGAATCCCGCGATATCTTTCCGCAATGAGATCGGTTTCAGCCAAGTTTTCGTCGCGCCCGAATTCCCAGGCGATTCGCGTTTGCTTGTGGAGGTATTCGGCAAAAGCT
The DNA here is from genome assembly GCA_963728975.1 of uncultured Verrucomicrobiae bacterium. GTDB lineage: Bacteria > Verrucomicrobiota > Verrucomicrobiia > Chthoniobacterales > UBA10450 > DATFCK01. Next base: position 75,243 of record CAVSMF010000003.1, on the reverse strand, counting down.
TCCGCCAGTCGGTCGGCCAGCGCTTTGGCCAAAATCGCGTTGTAATCGTCGTGCTCGCGCTGATAGCGTTCCGCTAACCGGTCCGCGCCGTGAATGCTCACGGCAAACCCCCCGAGATAATCCTGCGAGGATGGCGGGGGAGTGGCGGATTGCGGATCGATTGCCGGCGCGACGAAATCGGCCAGGCAGTAGTTAGGCTGCCCGGGCGGTTTTTTCATTTGCTGCCGGAGAAAATAAAAAGTGGCAAGCTTCTGGCGCCGTGATTCGTCCGTATAAAGGTTTACGTCGTCTCCGTTTGCGTTGGCCGGCCAAAAGGCGTGAACGCCCCGAGCGACCAACAGATCTTTCGCCACGATTTCCCGGAGCAGCTTCTGGGCGTCGTCAAAAAGTTCGCGGGCCTGTTTTCCGACTATCGGGTCGTCAAAAATCGCGGGGTACCGCCCCCGCAGCTCCCAGGTGTGAAAAAATGGCGACCAATCGATAAAGGAGGCGACCTCGGCGAGCGCGATTGTTCGGGCGCACTCCGCAGGTTTGTCATCCGGAGCGGGGCCTGGCGACATCGACGGGCTCGAGCGGACGGTACTCCACGCCTGCAAACCGAGAAAGGCCGGTGTCGGCGGGACATAGTTCTCCGGCTCAATCGGCAACCGGTTGGCGCGCGCTTGTGAGATGGTCAGCAGCTTTTTCTCCCTTGTTTTCGCGGCATGCTGCTCGCGCAACTGCGCGTAATCGGCTCGCGTTTTTGTTTCAAATTCCGATTTCAATTGCTGGTTGAGCAGGGAATTGACCACCCCGACGGCCCGGGACGCATCCAGCACATGGACGGTGTTGGAATGATAGTGGGGCGCGATTTTGACCGCCGTGTGGGCCCGGCTGGTGGTGGCTCCGCCAATAAGCAAAGGGAGCTGGAAACCTTCTCGTTCCATCTCCTGGGCCACATGCACCATTTCGTCAAGAGATGGGGTAATGAGACCGCTCAAGCCGATCACATCCGCCTTTTGTTTCCGCGCTGTCTCAAGAATCTTGGCCGCCGGCACCATCACTCCCAGATCGATCACGTGGTAGTTGTTACACTGAAGCACGACCCCCACGATATTTTTGCCGATATCGTGCACGTCGCCTTTTACCGTGGCCATGACAATCCGACCCTGTGGCCTGGCTCCGGCCGATTTCTCCGCTTCCATGAACGGGAGCAGGTAGGCCACCGCCTTTTTCATCACCCGCGCGCTTTTCACCACCTGAGGCAGAAACATTTTGCCGGCCCCGAACAGATCGCCCACCACGCTCATGCCGGCCATGAGCGGGCCCTCGATTACATCCAAAGGACGTTTGGTCCTTTGCCGTGCCTCTTCCGTATCGGCGTCGATATAGTCCACGATTCCCTGAACCAGCGCGTGTTTCAGGCGTTCTTCGACCGGCTGGCCCCGCCAGGCATCGTCTTTGACCGCGACTTTGCTCTTTGCCTGGACTTTCTCGGCAAACTCGACCAGACGTTCGGTCGCGTCGTCCCGCCGGTTCAGGAGCACATCTTCAACCCGCTCCCGTAGTCCCGGCTCGATTTCTTCATAAACCGCGAGTTGGCCTGCGTTCACAATGGCCATGTCGAGACCGGCCTGGATGGCGTGGAACAGAAACGAGGCATGCATGGCTTCCCTGACCGTGTTGTTCCCGCGAAACGAAAACGAGATGTTGCTGACCCCGCCGCTGACTCGGGCGCCGGGAAGATTATTTTTAATCCAGCGGGTCGCTTCAATAAAATCGACCGCGTAATTGCGATGCTCCTCCAGTCCGGTTGCCACAGTCAGGATATTCGGATCGAAAATGATATCGTTAGCCGGAAAACGCGCCTTTTCCCTTAATAGCCGGTAGACGCGGGCGCAGATATCGATCTTGCGCTGCAGGGTGTCGGCTTGTCCCTGCTCATCGAAAGCCATTACGATTACCGCGGCGCCGTATCGCCGAACCAGTTCCGCCTGACGAAGAAAATCTTCCTCGCCGTTTTTTAAGCTGATCGAATTGACGACCGCCTTGCCCTGGACGCATTTGAGACCGGACTCGATCACGCTCCATTTCGAGCTGTCAATCATCAGCGGCACTCGCGCGATTTCCGGTTCGCTTCCGATCAAACTGAGGAACCGGGCCATAACCGCTTCCGAATCGATCATTCCTTCATCCATGTTAACGTCGAGAATGTTGGCGCCGCCCTGAACTTGCTGGCGGGCGATAGCGAGGGCGCCGTCGAAGTCTCCGTTCAGAATGAGCTTGGAGAATCTGGGCGAGCCGGTAATGTTGGTGCGCTCGCCCACCACGACGAAACCAAACTCCGGGGTGATATTGAGCGGCTCGAGCCCGGAAAGTTGGAGGATTGAGGATTGCCTGGCAGAAGCAGCGTCATCCTGAGCGGAGCGCAGCGAAGCCGAAGGATCCCGTGGAGGCGCCGCTCCGGTTCCATTACGGGATTCCTCGCGTTCGCTCAGAATGACCCGCGGCGGGCAATCGCGCACCGCATCGGCAATCGCCCGAATGTGATCCGGGGTCGTCCCGCAACATCCGCCGACCAGGTTCAGCCAGCCGTTCCTGGCCCACTTGCCTAATTTGGGCGCGAGAGTCGCAGCTGTCTCCGGAAAACCTGTTTCAGAAAGCGGGTCGGGCAGACCTGCATTCGGGTAGGCGCTTGAATAGTAAGGAGAAAAACGGGCGAGCTCCTCAATGTGCGGCTCCATTTCATCCGGACCGAGGGCGCAGTTCAGACCGACAACGAGCGGTTGCGCGTGGGCGATGGAGGTCACGAATGCTTCGACGGTCTGGCCGGTTAAAGTCCGGCCGGAACGGTCTGTCACGGTGCCGGAGATTATCAGCGGCACTCTCTTTTTAGCCTCGGCGAATGCATCGGCAACGGCGGCCAGCGCCGCTTTTGCGTTCAGCGTGTCAAAGATGGTTTCAATGATCAGAAAATCGACGGCGCCTTCGAGCAATGCTTTGGCCTGACCGAAATAGGTCTGACGCAGCTGGTCGAAATTGACGGCGCGGAATCCCGGATCGTTTACATCCGGTGAAATGGAGGCCGTAACCGGAAGCGGCCCTAACGAGCCCCCGACGAAGCGCGGGGTGTTGGTGGCAGTGGCGATCCGATCCGCCGCGCTCCGGGCAATTTCGGCGGCGCGCAGGTTCATTTCGTAGACGAGTTCCCGGAGAGTGGGGTCATCGACAACGCCTTGAAAAAATTCCTGATCCTTGCGTCCGCCGGCTGGTTCGCCGGGAAAGAGAAAGTCGTGCAACCCGATGGTGGTGGCGCTGAAAGTATTTGTTTCAATAATGTCAGCGCCGGCTTCAAGGTATTCGGCGTGGATCCGGCCAATTACTTCGGGTTTGGTGATCTGGAGCAGTTCGAGGCAGCCGCGAAGGTCTTTACCTTTCCAATCCCGGAAACGCTCGCCCCTATAATCCTGTTCGGAAAACCTATGGCGCTGGATCATGGTGCCCATGGCGCCGTCGAGGAGGACGATGCGCTGGCGGAGGAGGGTTTCGAGCGGATGCGATGGCGGGGCCATGGTTTGGACGGAGAATAAAAGGCGGATCAGGCGGCTGATCAAGAAACAAATTGACGTATCATGATACGTAGATGCGTTGTATAGACTCCGACTTTCGAGCGTTAATATCCAGAAAAATCGCAGGGCCCTGGTCCGAAACCCAGGACCATCCGGCGTTACCGGGCCTCTTCTATTATAAGAAGCTGGAAGCGGTTGGGGCCTGAATGCTGGGATTCGGGGCCCTCAGGGAGCTTCCCCCGACCGCACCGCTTTCAGAAACGGCGCACCTTGTTCGCTTAGCTTTTCTTCCAAGCGCCTGGTGCAATCGCAGTTGCAACAGGCCCATGGTTCGCTTCCGTTTTCATGCCGGCAGCTGCGGCGGGAGTGGGCCTCCTTCACCTCCAGCAGATCGAAATACTGCTCCCAGTAGGGGCGCTCTTCGGCCAAAGGCGGATCGCAAAAGCAGCATTCCACCCAGGTGGCCACACCCGCGTCGTTCAAGCGGGCTTGGTTCATGTTGTGGACGTATTCATCGCCCGCGATCGAGCCGCGCCCCAGGGTGCCCGCGTCAACCGCTCGAAGAAGGGCACGCCTCCGGTTGGGTTTGACCCGCGCTTTGACCAGATAGCGCATCGGGAAAAATAGCACGCCCAATGGCGAATTCCGAATGGCGCACCAGCTCCACCTCGCGCGCCGCCCCATCCCCGGGCAATCGGCGCTTCCCAATTTCAGCCTCGACAAGTAAACCAGTCGGATGGAGACGATCCGGCTTTTCACCCGTCTCACCCGCGATCAGCGCAACACCTTTATCGCCTGTTTTCTGGGCTGGTCGCTCGATGCCTTTGATTTCTTTCTGCTGACGTTCGTTATCGTTCCGATGGCGCACAATTTCGGGACAAGCATTGCCCATCTTAGTTATGCCATCACTCTGACCCTGGCCATGCGGCCGGTCGGCGCGTTTCTGTTCGGCTTGCTCGGCGACCGTTTTGGCCGGCGGCTCCCGCTCATGATCGACATCATCTTTTATTCGATCATGGAGTTGCTGACGGCGTTTGCGCCGAACTATACCGTCTTGCTGATCTTTCGCGCGCTTTACGGGATTGGGATGGGCGGGGAATGGGGGCTTGGGGCCTCGCTCGCCATGGAATCGTTGCCCGTGCACGCGCGCGGATTGTTTTCCGGGATTTTGCAGCAAGGTTACGCTTTCGGCTATTTGCTTGCCGCGGTTGTTTACTGGCTGGTATTTCCATTCTTCGGATGGCGCGGTTTGTTTGTCGCCGGAGCGTTGCCCGCCCTGCTTGTTCTCTACATTCGCGCCAGAGTCCCCGAATCCCCGACCTGGCTCAGGCAAAAAGCGACAGTCGATTTCTGGCCGAAACTTGCCGCCATCTTCCAAAAGCACTGGTTGCTCTTCATCTACACCATTTTGCTCATGACCGCCTTCAACGCCATGTCGCATGGCACTCAGGACCAGTACCAGACTTTTTTGGGCGAACAGCGCGGACTCGATGTGTCTCAAAAATCGGCAATTGGGATCGTTTACGCCGTTGGCGCGATCTGCGGCGGCACGATTGCCGGACATCTCTCTCAAACAATCGGCCGGCGCCGTTCGATTATTTTCGCCGCCTCCTTTGGAATGCTCTCCATTCCACTCTGGGTTTTTGCGCCGAACCTGCCCCTGCTCGTGCTTGGCGGCTTTATCATGCAGTTCATGGTGCAGGGAGCGTGGGGGATTGTGCCGGTCCATCTCACCGAACTTTCGCCGGCAGAATTGCGGGGGACGTTTCCCGGTTTTGCTTATCAACTGGGCAATCTGCTCGCGGCCAACACCGCCGTGATTGAGGCGGGCCTGGCCCAGAGCTTCCATGACTCCGCCGGCCACGCCAACTACGCCGATGGATTGGCCCTGTTTGCCGCTGTAATTTTCGTTCTCCTCATCATAATCACAGCGATCGGCCCCGAGAACCGCGGCCGGGAATTTTGAACCAGGAACAGCGGCTTTCCCGCCACCGCGGTGCAGGTCTGCCCCGGGCCTGGGGAAGGCTTTCCTGCGGTCGATCGGTTGCGGCTACTTTGGCCGTAGAGTCGGCGGGACGAGTCCCGGACCTTCGCTGGGTGGAGGCGGCGTGGCTGTGGGTTGGGCAGGTGCGCGGTAAACGCCCGGCCCATACCGCTGTTCCACAATCGCTTCCGCGATCCGGTCCGCCAGCAGCTCGCGATAGCCGGTGGCCCGTGCCCGATGAGCTTCGCTGCGATTGCTGAGAAATCCGCACTCCACCAACACGGCCGGATAAGCGGCAAGCCGCAGGACCCGGAAATTGGCCGTGTGCACGCCGCGATTTGCCGAATGGGGAATGGTTAACAGCTTCGATTGAATGCGTTCGGCCAATTCCCGGGCGGTCGGCGAATTGTAGTAAGTTTCAAAACCGCGAATACCGCGCCGGCGTGCGTCGTTAAAATGAATGCTGACGAAAATGGAGTTTTTCTGCGCATTCTCAATCGAAACGCGCTGATCGAGCGAAATAAAAACATCGCTTGATCGGGTCATCACTGTTTGTAGCTGCGATTCGCGGAGTTTCGCATCCAGACGCTTGGCGACATCGAGAGTCACGACTTTTTCCGGCGGGCCATAACGCCGATAGGCCCCGCTGTCTTTTCCGCCGTGGCCGGCATCGACCACGACAGTGGTGAAGGTCCTGCTGGTGTTTCGCTTTCCGCCTGACGGCGCGGCGCAGCCGGCCAGGAACGCGATCGTACCAAGAATCGCCGTCCAGCCGAGAAAACGCAGCATCTGCCATTTTATGACAGAGGCGTTATTTGGCCAAAGATATTTGCCCCGGAGCAGCTCAAACATGCAAATTGTGGGGAGACATCCCCCGCACTCGCCTGGGATCGATTTCTATCTTTCGAATAAAAACTACTTGTTTTTTGCACCACCGCACTTAAAGGCGTTTTACCTCGATTTATGCGCTCCCGATTCGCAGTTTTTCCTCTGATTTTGCTTTTCAGTTTTTCCGGATGCAAGAAGCACCCCTCGCTAATCGGCAATGCCCAGGCCGCCAACTCGCCCACTGCCGCCGCGTCGCCTCTGTCGAGCGACACCAGGGCGGGGACCGCGGCCAGTTCATCTTCCGGCGCCCCGGTCACAACCGAACCGAAGGTGGGCGGAAAAGTTGTCGTGGATCAAACCGCTCAGGTCGTCGTCTTCGGCTGGCACCGTTTTGTCGACAAAGTCCGGCGGCCCGACACCGAGATCACGCCGGCGGACTTCGAGAAGCAAATGCAGGAGCTCAAGGACAAGGGCATTTCCGTAATCGGCATGCAGGATTTCCTGGCTTGGAGACGGAGCGAAAAGAACATTCCTCCCCATTGCGCGATCATCACCTTCGATGACGGCTGGAAATCGCAATACGACGTGGCCTGGCCGATTCTAAAAAAATTCGGGTATCCGCTGACTTTGTTCATTTACACCGAAGGGATACGGGGCGGCCACTTCGGTGGCGGTGAAGCGATGACCTGGGAAATGCTGGCCGAAATGCGGGACGCGGGCGTGGATATCGAAGCGCACTCGGAGACTCACCAGGATTTGCGCAAGCCTTACGATAAAGTGCGAAAGAAAAGGCTGAACCCAACCGAGTACGAGGAGTGGCTGAAAGACGAAATTGTCGGTTCCAAGCAGCTCCTCGAACAGAAGCTCGGTATCAAAGTAGATTGCTTTGCCGTTCCCTACGGATTTTACAACGAACACGTCAAGGAAGTCTGCCGCAATGCCGGCTACCAGGCGATTTTCACGGTTTATGGCCAACCCCTTACCTTTACCTCCCCCATGGACTCGTTAGGCCGGTACCTGATCGAGGGTAACAAGCCAAAAGTTTTTACCGGGGCGCTAGACATGATCGCCACTTCCGCTGGCGGCGCCGCCGCCGTGGCCGAGGTCGGGGCTGCCGCTCTCTCGGCTCAACCGGCCGATGGAGAGACGGTCCGGACAGCTCTTCCGTTGATCAAGGCGAACCTCCGTTCGTTGGGCCCTATTGATCCGAAAAGCGTGCAGATGCGCGTCAGCGGCCTGGGGCTGGTCCCGGCCAGCTTCGATCCGAAAACCGGCACAATCTCTTATCAGGTTACCCAGAAACTGACGGCCAAAACAATTACGGTGATCGTGAGCGCAAAATCGCAGGGCAAGAAAGTCGAAGCCCATTGGGCCTTCGGAGTCGAGGAAACAGGCGACGCGAAGTAAGGGGAATCGCGCGTTCCGCCGCGGCGATGATCAAACGAATGCGCCTGTAGCCGCCCCGGTATAGCGTCGTCTTCGACGGCCCCAACTGAACCAGAACATGTTTTCTCAACTCGGCGACAAGCTTCAGGACATCTTTAAGGACCTGCGCGGTCACGGAACGATCAGCGAGGCGAACATCGACAGCGCCCTGCGGCAGGTGCGCCTCGCTTTGCTCGAAGCCGATGTCGATTTTCAGGTCGCGAAAAAATTCATCGCCCGGGTCAAAGAAAAAGCGCTCGGGGAAACCGTTCTGCGCAGCATCACGCCCGGTCAGCAGATCGTTAAGGTTTTTCATGATGAGCTGACGGCATTGCTCGGTGGAGATCCAGCTCCTCTCAATCTCTCCAGGCCGGGACGCATTTTGATGGTCGGACTGAATGGCTCGGGCAAGACAACGTCGTCAGCCAAGCTTGCCCGTCTTTTGAAGAAGGAAGGCCACGTTCCCGCGCTGATCGCGTGCGATTTACAGCGGCCCGCGGCCATCGAACAGCTGGTTACGCTTGGCCGCCAGATCGATGTCCCGGTTTATGCGCCGGATCCGGCGGAAAAGAATGTCGAACGCGCCGCCAGAGCCGGGCTGGATTGGGCGGAACAACAATCGACCGATATCGCGATCTTCGATACTGCCGGGAGGCAGGAAATCGATCAATCGTTGCTGGCCGAACTGGCAAAGCTGCGGGAGTTCTTGCAGCCGCAGGAAGTATTGCTGGTGGTCGATGCCGCCACCGGCCAGCAGGCCGTCAGTGTGGCGACTCACTTTAATGACGCGCTTCGCATCAGCGGCATTGTCCTGACCAAGCTGGATGGCGATGCCCGGGGCGGCGCGGCCTTGTCGATGAGGGAAGTCACCCGTCAGCCGATCAAGTTTGCCGGAGTCGGAGAAAAACTGGATCAATTTGAGCGGTTCATCCCCGATCGGTTGGCCGGACGCATCCTCGGCATGGGCGACGTAATAGGCCTGGTTGAGCGGGCCGCGGAAGCGGTGGACGAGGAAGAAGCCGCGCGAATGGAGCGAAAACTGCGGACTGCTTCGTTCGATTTCAACGATTTCCTGTCCCAATTCAGAATGATGAAAAAGATGGGGCCGCTTGAGAATATTCTTGGCATGCTGCCGGGGATGAGTAACTTGCAGGGCCTTTCGATTGATGAGAAGCAGCTGAAGCGCACGGAAGCCATCGTGCTTTCGATGACCATGGAAGAGCGAACGCGCCCCGACATTTTAAATGCGCGGCGTCGCCAGCGGATCGCGCGCGGCAGCGGCAGCACCGTCACCGAGGTAAACGATTTGCTGCGGCGTTTCGATCAGATGCGCAAAATGATGAAGAACACGGGCAAAATGAAGAAAATGATGGCGCGGCTCGGCGGGATGCCGGGCCGGGGATAGGAGAATGTTTAAAGCGTTACAAAAAATTACATCGTTAAATCGGTAAACTGATGTGACGTTTTTTTAACTTTGTAACCCTTTAACAAAATTTAACGAAATAATACCATGTCAGTTTCAATTCGATTACGCAGAGAAGGAGCGAAAAACCGCCCGTATTACAAGATTGTGGTGACGGATAGCCGCAGCCCGCGGGACGGCAAGTTCATCGAGATCATCGGAACCTACGATCCGAAAAAATCCGGTCACAACAGCACCGTAAAAATGGATCGTGTCGAGTACTGGATCGGAAAAGGCGCGCAGCCTTCCGACACCGTCCGCAGTTTGATTAAGCGGAACAAAAAACAGGCCACAACCGCTCCCGCGCTGGCAGAAACTCCGGCGTCCTAGGAGACTGTTGGACGCCAAAAATCGACGCAACCCGCCGGGGGCGAGGCAGAAGGGGCGTCGGGGCTCTGGGGATAGCCCTGGGCGCGCCGATCTCCAGTTGGGAGAGGCCAACTCCCGGAAAGATGTGCGTTCATTCGTGTGATTCGCGGGCAACTTTTTTTTCCGCTCAAAAAATGGTGTCGATTCGGGTTCATTAGTGGTTAGCTTATGCCGACATGAAAGAGTTTCTGGAGTTCATCATCCGCGCGCTGGTCGAGTACCCGGATGAGATGATGCTCACCGAAATTCCAGGAGGCAAAACGACCATTTTTAAATTGCAGCTCCGGCAAAGCGATGTGGGCCGGATCATCGGCCGCAATGGCCAGACCATTCATGCCATCCGAGCCCTCCTGAACAGCTCGGCCTCCCGGCATGGCCAGCGCGCCACGATCGAAATTGTCGAGTGAGGCGGCTTCCGCTTCCGGCCGGGCAGCGCTAAAACCCGGGCAGTTCGATCGGACCCCTTGGGAAATTGAACGTTGGACGTTGAGCGTTGAACGTTGAGCGTTGAGCGTCGAACGTTGGACGTTGAACGTTGAGCGTTGAGCGTTGGACGTTGAGCGTTGAGCGTTGAGCGTTGAGCGTTGAGCGTTGAGCGTTGAGCGTTGAGCGTTGAGCGTTGAGCGTTGAGCGTTGAGCGTTGAGCGTTGAGCGTTGAGCGTTGAGCGTTGAACGTTCAACGTCTTACCCGATGAAGATCGACATCCTCACCCTGTTCCCCGAAATCTGCCGGGCGCCGCTAAACGAAAGCATGATGAAGCGGGCGCAGGAAAAACGGATTATCGAGCTGGGCATTCACAATCTCCGCGACTGGACCACGGACAAACATCGCGTGGCCGACGATGCCCCGTTCGGTGGCGGCCAGGGGATGGTAATGAAGCCGGAGCCGATTTTTGCGGCGGTGGAAGAACTCGGTGGTGGCGATCGGAAGACGTCGGCCGTCCAGCAATCGAAAATAGAAAATAGAAAATCGAAAATCATTTTGATGTCGCCGGCCGGACACCGGCTTGACCAATCGATGGCGTTACAACTTTCGCGCGAACCGCATCTGATTATCATCTGCGGCCATTACGAAGGAATAGATCATCGCGTGGTCGAACACCTGATCGATCTTGAAGTCTCGATTGGCGATTACGTCCTTACCAACGGCGCTATTGCCGCCGCGGTGATGGTGGATGCCGTCGTTCGACTGTTGCCCGGCGTGCTTGGCGACGAACAATCGGCCGCGGACGATTCGTTCAGTGCTGATCTGCTCGAGGCGCCGCATTACACGCGCCCGGCTGAGTTTCGCGGCTGGAAAGTGCCGGAGGTGCTGCTATCGGGAAATCACGCTGAGATTGCAAAGTGGCGAAAAGAGCAGGCGCTGAAGCGGACCCGGAAGAATCGGCCGGATTTGTTAAAGTAGGGCAAGCCTCCCGGCTTGCCTTAATTTTGGGGAGCAAGCGGGACGCTTGCACTACCTTGCTGAGATCCGGCGGATTTTGTTGAAAGTACACAACCGTCGACCCGGTGCTCCATTCAAGCTCGACGGGACCCCTCGCATTCGCCCGGGATGACAATTAATCGCCAACCCGCGCCAATATCACGCAGGCGTTGATCCCGCCGAAACCGAACGAATTACTCATCACATAATTCAATTTCGCGTCACGCCCGTGGTTGGGAACGACATCAAGCTGGCAGGCGGGATCGGAGTTTTGATAGTTGATCGTGGGCGGTATCCATTGTCGATCCAATGCCAGCGCGCAAACCGCCGCTTCGATCGCACCGGTCGCGCCTAACGGATGGGCATAATATCCTTTTGTTCCGCTTATCGGGATCTTTTCGGCGTGCTCGCCGAACATCTGCCTGATTGACATCGTCTCTGTCGCGTCGTTGAGCTGAGTCGAGCTGGCATGGGCATTGATATAATCGATCTGGTCGGGAGCAAGTTGCGCATCCCGCAGAGCTTCGCCCATGGCGCGGATACAGGCCTCGCCGCTGGGCAGGGGCGACGTCATGTGATAGGCGTCATTATTTAAACTGTAGCCAAGCACTTCGGCGTAAATGCGGGCCCCGCGAGCCCGGGCATGGTCGCGCTCTTCGATAACCAGGGAGGCGGCGCCTTCGCCCATGACGAATCCATCGCGCAGCCGATCAAACGGCCGGCAGGAGAAAGCGGGGTCGCCGGTCCAACGGCTCATGGTCTTGATCAGATCAAACGCCCCGAAGGAGAGTGTCGCCAGGGGCGCTTCGGCTCCGCCTGCGACCACGACATCGGCGAAATCGTCCCGGATGTAGCGCAAAGCCTCCCCCACGGAAACGGTGCCGCTGGCGCAGCTGTTCGAATTGGTGGTGCCGACGCCGCGGAGCCCAAACTCAATTGCGATGTTCGAATGCGCGGATCCTCCAAACACCTGAAGAGCCAGCGTTGGATTTACGCCGCGGGCCCCTTTCTTGAGAAACCGAATATGTTGATCTTCGGCCTGGCAAACCCCGCCCAAGGCTGTGCCGAAGCTAACTCCGATCCGAACCTGCGGACTTTCCCGCGAATATTCGATGCCTGCGTCTTCCAGGGCCAGTTGAGCCGAAGCGACGGCAAACTGGGCGTAGCGATCAAGCCGTTTCAATCGATGCGGCGGAAAAAACCGATCGGGATTCCAGCCGGGAATTTCGCCGCCGCAATGAGCGTGAAAGGCGCTGCTATCGAAGCTGGAGATCCGGGTGATCCCGCTCTTCTCCGCTCGGAGCGCGTTCCAGAACGCGTCCACGCCGGTCCCAATACAAGTGATCGGGCCGATCCCGGTGATGACGACACGGCGTTTCATTGGGTGCCCACGAAACAGACGAAACAGACGAAAAACAGAGAAGAGAATAAGGTGTTTCTCATACTTTCGTGTCTTTCGTGTGTTTCGCGGACGATTCTATAAATTGTTTCATGCATTTGAGTGTTCGAGATGCTACCGGATGGATAAAGAAGTTTCCGATAATGATCTCGGCTAGTGGCGCCAATGCGGGGATCCGGAACCGCAGATCATGCACGATTTGGACATGGACGCCGTCCGGCGTCTCCTGAAACGTCCAGACTACGTCCATTCCCTTGGTGAACGCCTTGAGATGATGAAATCGCACTTCCATTGTTTCGCGATCAATAACTTGTTCAGATGTCCAGGAAATGGGGAGACCGAGTCGTTTTGCCGCCATCACCACCAGGTTGCGGTCGGGGCCCCGCTCCAGATAACGAATGTAGCGGTAGTGCGGCAAAATGGTGGGCCACAAGGCGAGGTCGGCGGCTGTTTCAAACACGGCTGCGACCGGAGCGCGCATGATGATTGAATTCGTCTTACGCATTGGGGTGGTTGGAAAATCTAAAAATCAATTGGGCAAACGATGCCGGATCAACGGCGATGTTTGATTCGGTAGGTTAGGAAACATTCGTTGGCAACCACCCGCATGCCGGTGAGAGCGCAATTTACGGTTCGGGGCAGAAAATCCTTGTTCAGTCCGGTGATGGTCGGAGCATCGGCGCCTCCAAAAAGATAGGGAGCGATGGTAAGGTTGAGTTGATCGACCAGATCGCGTTCGAGCAGGGCCCGGAAAAGTTGGGCGCCGCCTTCGCAGGCAAGTCTGCGGACTTTGTATTCCGTCCGCAACCGGTGCAGCATTTCTTTCAGATCAACCTGAGGCGATTTAGTCAAATGCAGGGTGGCTTTTTCCATCAACGCGCACCGGAATTGCCTCGGCATCCGGGTCGTCGAAAAAATGACGATGGGAGAAACCTCCGACTGAAAGATGTTGAGCCGGCTATCGATTTTTCCTTCGTTGGAAATGATCACCCGGAGCGGATAGGCAGCCTGGCCGCGGGCAATGCGTTCCTCGCGCAGATCGGAACCAGGCAAGCCGAGGCGGACGTTGTCCTGTCGCAATGTGCTGTGTCCGATCAGGACCGCGTCGCCCCGGGCGCGCTGCCGAAGCAAATGTTGTTTGTCTTCGCGTGAAGTGAAATCGACCGGAGAAAAGTTTCTGGTGGTGATCTTGCCGTCGACTGTCATGGCGAAGGTGACGATGACGAAGGGTCGCTGACGCTTCTTGTTCATTAAGAAAACAACGTCCAACGCCCAACGTCCAACGCCCAACGCTCAACTTTCTGAATTGGACGTTGAACGTTGGGCGTTGAGCGTTGGGCGTTGAAAAGAGATTTGGAAAAAGCGCTTCCGAGAAACATCTGAAGGTCTTTTTGCTACTCTTTCTCGCTGATCTCGTGCTCGAGGGTGGCGACTTCGCGCTCCATTTCTCGCAGCCGGATGTGACGCGGTGCGCCACTCGGCCGATAAAAGAAATAAACGAGACCGCCCGGCGCGCTGCAGAAAAGGATGATAAGAAAGCCCATCGATCCAATGAGCTTGGCCACTGCCACCGACGCATGGCAGACATTATGCAACATCACCTGCAGGATTTGTTCGCGCAGGCCGACCCCGGCAAAACTGATCGGCAATGCGGTGATGGTGCGCTCGATTGGCAAAACGGAGAAGAAGCTGATGACATTTATACCGTCGGGAAAAGCACCGGGCACGTTGGCGAAAGCGTAGGCAACACAGAGAAAGGTCGCAAAAGTAGCAAGGTGAGCCACCAGCGAGGCAGCGAACGCAGCCAGAGTCGCGAACCAGTGGCGGGCGTACAAATGATAGGCGACGGAGATCTCAATCAATTTGTCGCGCCCCGGAAATTTACCGGGCAAAAAGTGGAAAAGATTGAAACCACTGATGACGAAACTTGTAATCAGGAAGGCGATTGAGCTTCCCAGGAGAAACAAGAGAACGCCGACCAGTCGCCTGGTTTCGGCGGTTTGCCATAGCAAATGGAACCGTAAACTGATCAGGATGATGGTTATGGTGACGAGCGCGACCAACCCGATTAAACGGTCGAACACGACGGCGAGGAGCGCACCCGCCTTCTTATCGGTTTCTTTTAAGAGCAGGTAGCTCTTGATGATATCGCCACCGGTGCCCCCGGGCAGAAATTGATTGTAAAACATTCCGATCAGAAACAAGGCCGAGACGCGGCCGAGACCAACCTGGATTTTCTGGACCCGGAGAAGAATTTGCCAGCGCACCGCGGCCGAGGCTTCCACCAGGATGTAGGCGAGCACGCCCATGGCGATCCAGCGGCGGTCGGCTGCGTAGAGCGCAGTTTTCATCTGGGCCCGCTGGCCCGGGTCGTGAAACACCCACCAAAGCATCGCGACAGTGACCGCCAGTTGAAAGATGGTGAGGAGAATCCGTTTCATTTGCGCTTGCCGAACCGTTCATTCCATCGCTTCACCGACTCCCGGATCTCATCAGGTTTTTTGCGGGGGCTCATTTCCCAAACGAACTGGCAGTCTCGAGGAAGAAGTGGAACCAGTTTGTCCAAATCCACGTCCCCGGTAAAGGGCGGCTGGTGGTCCTGGGCGGGCCAGATGCAATCCTGGACGTGACACCCAAACGCGCGTCCCCCGATGGTTTGCAGCCATTCGGCGTGATCGACAAAGGCTAGATTCTCTTTGATCTGAATGTGCCCAAAATCATGCCAATAACCGACAAAAGGCGAGTTCAATTCGTCGATCAGGGGCGGCAGTTCCCGTTCCGACGGAATTTCCTCGTAGCCACGGCGTCCTTCGATTCCCAGCCGGATGTTTTTTGAAGCTGCATGCTCGACAATGCGGTGCAGCGCCTCCCGGACCCGCTCCAGATAGGGAGCGGCGGCGGCCTCGCGCTTTTTTACCGCACGAATTTTTTTCCGGACGTATTCGCGAGAAAACAGTTTCCCATTTTTTGCCAGAGCAATCAGCGAATCGGTTACCGGGCCGATGCGGACCTCGCCGAGATGAAGCACGACGAAAGGCGCCCCGAGGCGGGCAGCGAAATCAATTGTCTGAAATGTCTGTTTGATCGCGCGCTCCCGTTCCTTCGGATTGACGGCCGAGAACTGGTAGCAATCCGGCGACGCCCCCATCACTTCGACCGGCAACGGACAAAAGTTGTGCAGACTGCTGAAACGGATTTCGCCCGCTTCGAACATCTGTTGAATTCCGGGCATGAGCGAGAGCCGGATCCCATGGCCCAGTTCAACCTGATCGAACCCCAGTTCCTTGATTTCCCGCAGCATGCTGTCGCCCGCGGTATGTCGGCCGGAATTCCAGCAGGTGGAAAACGAAATCATCGGTTGTGTCAGGGAACGATGACCGGCTCTACCGGGGCTTTTGTTTCGGGAACTTCCGGGCGCGGCTCCTCGCAAGCCTCTCTTCCGGCGGCGTTCAAAACGATGAATGCGCCAACGCCGAATACAGCTGCCGCCGCCGAAAGAGCGGGGCGCATACCGATGAAGTCCGAGAGGCCCGGAATGCCCAATCCCGCGATAGGCATGAGCCCGAAGAAGCTCAGGCCAAACACGGCCGAAATTCGTCCCCGCAACGGGGAAGGGGCGCGTTCCTGCACGATCGTATTGGCCAGGGCGAAGTTCATCGACAATCCGACCGCCAGGAATGCCATGGATGCGGCGGTGAGAAAAAAGCTGTGCGAGCGCGCCATCGAGAATAAGGCGGCGGCCACGGCGATTGCGTTAGCGGTCATGATTTGGAACCGATGATGCCGGGATATGCTGAGGAACCCGAGCGAGCCGGCCAATGAGCCCGTGCCGGAGATGGCCATGAGCAAGCCGAGCCGATCGGCTCCAAGATGGAGAAGATTGCGGACATACAAAGGGAGCATGACCGAGATGACCGGAAACACCAGGATGGTGGTGAGGGCAATGAGCGCGATCATCAGGACCATGATCCGGTCGGATTTCACATAACGGAATCCGTCCAGGATGCCGCTGCGCCTCTGTTCCTCTTCTTCCTGCGTCCCTGCTTTACGGGGAGGGATCGAGACGATTGCGACAATCAAGGCGATGAAGGAACCGGCATTGCAGAAAAAGGCCGAAGCCGCGCCCCACTGGCTGACCAGCCAGCCCGCAAACGACGGGCCGATCAGACGCGATCCGTGAAAAACGGATCGATCCATGGCGATGGCGGCGCCGATTTGATCGTGTCGGACCAGTTCGGGAACGAAAGCGGAAATAGCCGGCATCTCGAAAGCGATGGCCACGCCCAACAAAGTCGCAGTGACAAGGATATGCCAGATCTGGATGCGATGGGTAAAAACCAGCCAGCCGACCGCGATGGCCAAACCGATCTGCCAAATTTGTGTTCCAACGAGAATTTTACGTTTGTCGTAGCGATCGGCGGCGGAACCGCCCGGCATGGTCAAAAGGAGCGTGGGTATGCCGGCGCATAAATTTACCAGGCCAAGCAGGATGGCTTTATTAGTGAGAGTGCTCATTACCCAGGCTTGGGCCATGACTTGCATCCAGGTGCCGGTATCGGAAACGAGCGAACCAATGATGTAACGGCGGAACGGGCCCCGACGCAAAAGTTCCAGCGCATGCGCTCCAAATGGCGTTCGGTCCTCACTCATCGCCCAGACTCATAAGCGGGAAGGGACCTCCCCGCAATGAATGCCATGCGATTGAATGGTCTAAACGCGAAACCGCCTCCACCTTACGGATGCGGATGAGCGTGATAGGCAACGACCAAAAGAGTCGCAAGCACACCCAAGGCGATGAGAATGACGATGATGGCTTTGAGAGTCTCCTTTGACATGGGCGTGATCCAGAATTCTGAAACGCTGGTGCCGCAATAGTCGCAAAACTTTATCGCTGGTAAAGCGGATTCTACGGCAACGGCACGAAAGTCCACCACATTTGATAGATCTCCCACCCGGCCCCCAAACGTTGTTCGACCGTCATTGAGGAATCATGACGAAAGTTGGGCGCCATCCAGGCCCAATCGCCGGGCATCGCCGGTGAGCGCGGTGATGATTTGGGCAATCACATCGTCGAGCGGCATATTCAATTCCTGGGCGCCGCGCACGATATCGTCGCGGTTGACCGCGCGAGCGAACGCCTTGTCTTTCATCTTTTTCTTCACCGCGGCAACATCGACATCCTGGATGCGTTTCGATGGCCTAACCAGGGCGACAGCAATGACGAAACTGCTCAGCTCGTCCACGGCGTAGAGTGCGCGTTCGAGCGGCGTCTGGCGCGAAACATTGGCGTAGTCGGCGTGGGAAAGAATCGCCCGGCAAATTTCCTCGCTCCAACCCTGGTCGCGCAGCCATTTTACAGCCACGAATGGATGGCCTTCGGCCGGGCTTTGTTCCTGATTGGGATGGCGCTCGTAATCCATATCGTGCAGCAGCCCGACCGCTTCCCATAGATCGGCATCCGCGCCCTGGAGCTGCGCGAATTGTTTCATCGAATCGGCTACGGCATAGCAATGTTTTCGGAGGCTCTCCGATTGGACCCATTGCTGAAGGATGGAAAGGGCGCGGTCGGACAGAGTGTTCATCGGATCAAAGGATAGCCGCAGATTAGGACGAGGAAATGCAGTTTATCGGGAACCAGGGCGCAAGTAGAGGGTTCCGGAGATAAAATCGAAAATAGCCGAATTCATGGACAGGTATTCGATTCCGAGAAAACCTCCCACCTCAGATTTTGTTCCCAGGCCCAGGGCTTCGGCGTCCATCTCGGCCACCATCACGCTTCCTTTTTTGATTTGATAATTGCCGACCCAAAGCGACGAAAATGTTCCCAGGAGGGCATTGCCGCCCGAGTTTCCGACTCCTTCCACCGTGAAATGCGTTCGCTCGCGACCCAGTTTTGCGCGGGAAGCGACCTTGCGGTCCAGAGTGGTGAGATAGGCGCCGGTGTCAACGATCAGATTACAGGGAATGTCATTCAGCCGGCCTGAAACGCGCAAGTGGTTCCGCGACAGCGAAAGAGCAATTGGGGTCCAGCCCTGGTTTACCATCAGCGAGCGGACGGCGGCGCCAACCTCAGAACCGCGCCGCGACGGGGCCAGATAAATTATCCGATGCGGGAAATCGAGAATGGCGCCGAACGCGATCATTTCGCGCAACCCAAGAAAACCGCTGGGTGTGCCATAAGCAGAGGCGTGACCCACGTCCGGAGCGATCGCCACCGGAACGTTAGTGAATTTACAATTACCAGCCACCAGCTCCTTGATCGTCGCGATGCTGTAAAACTGCCGGCTTTTTCCGAACACCCCGCTGACCGGGTTCTTGGTTTTCGATTCCGTCAAACCAAGGCGTTTTACACTGGAACGAAAAATCATCGTCGCGGGTGCGCCGGTATCGATAACCAGATTGCCCGGCCGGCTGTTTGAATAAATCGGCAGATGATAATAGTTGCCCAGACGAACGAGTTGGGAGCCGCCATATCCATGAGCAGTCAGATAGCTTCCGAGAGCATCAAGGCGGACCGCTCCCCGGGCGCTTTCCGCACCGGTGAATCCGATGGCAGTAATTCCGCACCAAATCAGAGCGGCGCGACGGACGATTGATAAAAGCATGAATCAACAATCCAACAAATTCCGTGCCGTGGTCAACAGAGTCGAAGTGGCGTTGTCTCGAGATGCAGACCATCCCGCGTCGATCCCGAAACAGGGAACCGCGGTCAGGCCGGTGACGAATAGAGATGGAGATTGGGCGGATTGAGTGGAAGAAATCGGATTTGGAATCCTATCCGAGATTTTGAATTTCAGCTCTTCCCTCTTCTCAATTTGTGTGTCTGTTAAAACCCGGCGGCGCCAATCGTCCTTATCAATTAAAAGAGCATGCCGAAGCATTTGGTCATCAGCACCAGCGGAAATTCGGAAAGCAACAGCCGGATCCTGGGCCGGATCGCTTTTGAACATCTCCAGAAACAAAAGGTTGCATGCGATTGGATCGATATCAGCACGCTCGATTTGCCTTTGTGCGATGCTGACAAATGCTATCTGAACCCCGCCGCCCAGAACTTGCAGAAGGCAATCGAAGCGGCCGACGGCATCATTGTCGCAGCTCCGGTCTATAACTTTGACGTGAGCGCGGCGGCCAAGAACATGATCGAATTGACCGGCAGCGCGTGGGAAGACAAAATTGTCGGCTTCCTTTGTGCCGCCGGGGGAATGAACAGTTACATGTCGGTTATGGCTTACGCCAACAGTTTAATGCTCGATTTCCGCACCGTGATCATTCCCCGATTCGCCTACGCAACCAGCGAAGCGTTCGAAGGAGATACGCTGATCGACAAAAAAATCGAGCAGCGCGTCCGGCAAGTGACTGACGATCTCATTCGTTTTACCCGGGCATTACGCGGCTGAGGGAGGCCGGCGAACAAATCGAGATTATTAAACGCCGCTCCCGCGCCTGGCGGAGCCTTCAGTCCGCGAGCGGGCGATGGCGAAACAGGGACGGGACGAATCCGACGATCGGCCAATTTTCATTAATCCGGCCAAAACAATGCCGGCAATTAATAAGATCCGGGCCGGCGGCTCGGGCACGGCGGTCAGAAGCGGATTACTTAAAACCACTTCGTTTGCGCCGAACGAGCTGTCCGGGCCGTAATTCACCTGAAAACTGGCGAGACCATCGCTCGTTTCCAAGCGATCCCCGTTGGCGACATTGAGGAATAATCCGCTAAGGGAAGAGCTGGAACTGAGGATGGCGAAGGTCTGACTGGCGTCGAGTTGAGTTTCAAAACCGTTGGCCATGGCCAAAAAGAGCAGACCATCGAGATCCAGCGCGCCATTTACTATCAGATGATCGTAGTCGGTCCCCTGAGTGAGGCCGCCAATACGAATAAAGGTAAAGGTGGCGGGTCCCAGCGATAAAAATCCGTTGATCGTCAATGTCCCGGTAGGCGCAATATTCCCCTCGCTGCCAGCTACGACGTCGCCGTTGATCACTCCGAAGCCCTGCAACGTCTCTTGTCCGGTAAAGAGGGTCTGGCTGCTCGTGATGGTGCCCCCTTCCAGGGTGATTCCCAGCGGCCCGTGCGCGTCGATTCCGTTATAACCCTGAAAGCCGCCGGTAAACGTGGCGGTTGCCCCCGAATGCACAGTCAGTGAACCGTTATTGACAAAATTGGTCTCAATCCGGCAGTTCCCATCCACGATAAGAGCCGTGATATTTGAGGTCGTTCCTGCTCCGGTAATGATGGCGCCCGTCCCCAGGGTGTAGGAATTGGAAGGAGAAAACGCCTTGCCGAAGCCCAGAGTTCCCTGCGCTCCCACATTGAAGGTGCCGGTCGCATTGCCGCCCCCGATCAGGAACAGGGAAGCATCGGGTTGTATCGTTACGCCGCCCGTATTGTTAAAAATACCGCCGACTGAGATATTATTGGCAGCGGTGTAACTGCCGCCGTTATTGAATGTCGGCCCGAAAGCGGTAAAAGGGTCCGTGATTTCTCCCAGACCGGCCCCCGCATTCCAGCTTGCACCGGCCATATTTGTAATGACGCCGTCCATCCCCGTTATCACTTTGCTCTGGGTGACGCTGCCGCCATTGTTAATTGCGCGTCCGCTTAGCGTGGCGTCGGTTTCGGTTCCGGTGGCTGGAGCTGCGATCATCGAGACCGAGCCTGTCGCCAAATCGATTTTGCTGCCGCTGGACCCCGCGATCTCGCCGCCGGTCCAGGTCAATCCCTCGTTCAAAAGCAAATCGAACGAACCCTCCAGTTTGTCCCCATTATAGAAGAGCTGCTGAAGCGTGATGTTCTGATCGAGGGTCACGTCTCCGCCGTTGATGGTGGCGTCAAAGGTCGTGCCGCTGCCGTTGTTCGGGTAAACCGGGTTGGTATCCCAATTAGCGGCTTCGGTCCAGTTTCCGGTGGCACCGAGCCACGTTGCCGAGACATCGGCTCCCTGGATGGGGCGACAAACGAAAGCTATCGAAAAAACAGCAACGAATAGAACGGGGGAGAACGTACGGGGTGTCATCGAATAGATCTTTTTCAAGACATTCTAGAAGGTGCGCGAGATTTTATACATATAAATTTCTGCTGCCGCGATAGGTGATTGAGCCGGTGCAACTTATCTCAATCCGACGGGCTGGGCTTGCGGGAATATGGGCGTGCAGAGCCGGCGTGGGAGCGACTATCGGATCCCCGCCCTCTCCTCTTCTGGAAGGGCAAATCGTATGTCGAAATACGTCTACGACCGCTGGTTGGCTCCGCTCTTTTGTCAGGCAACCGATCGTTTGTTTCCACTGCGGTCGACCGATCGAACTGAAAATCGGTTCTAACCGATAAAAATGATCCGCATTTCCGCATTCTCGGTGAGATATCCGACTCTAATTTCTAGTCAATTTGGTAATTACAACTGGACTCACTGTTGATGATTGCTACTCGCACGGAAACGTAAATCCACGGAAGGTTAAGGAATTTCAATTAAACGTTGGGAAATCCTTGCAATTACTTCACCGGCTCGCTAAAGCACGCGTAATCCAATCGCCATCTTTAATCTAATGTATTTTCGAGTAATACCCGTAATCATCCTAGGATTGGCCGTCGGGGCCTCCTCCGCCTTTCCCGCCGCTAGCGAGGATGTCCAGGTCATCCATGCAAAAAAATCGGTCATGGTGATTTATAATTACGGACAAACCGCTCAATCCGAGCCGGGACCCGATTTCTCTATTGCCGCCACGGTTCCAGGGACAACTTCCTCGCTTTCTCCCACACCGGCACCGGCACCGGCACGAGCAAAAGCGCAAACCGCAACTCCGGCTTTGGCGCCGGTTCCCGATGCCGCTGGCGCGCCGCCCAAGGCGCCTGGGAGTTCGGCTGATGAGTCGCCCGCGTTCAATCCCGTGCCGATACCCGACCCGATCTTTTTACCGAACGTGGTAACCTTGCTCTGGAACCCGTCCCCGGACGATTCGGTGGTTGGTTATGCTCTCTATTCGGGAACCGCCAGTCAGCAATACTCGACCAGACAAATCCTCGGCAATCAGACCAGTGTCAGCATCGTTCTGGATCAGCCAATTACGTACTTTGCCGTAACTGCCTATACTGTCGAGGGATTGGAAAGTGTTCCTTCCGAAGAACTCGCTGTGCCCGCGACCGAGCCGACGCGAAACAGAACACTTTCTCGCGGAGCCGGTCCAACTGCATCGCAGCTTTGATCCGGAAACTGCCAGAGTCTTGGCAATCCGGCCTGATTTAAACCCGCGCAGCTAGAATGTCGGCGCGGTAGCGAAGCTGCCGAGCAAATTAAGCGCATTCGATAGAAACCGGCGATGACAAAGACGATCGGCGCTCTCTGCCGCGTTTCCTCCCCAGCCGGGATCGGTTCGCCGGGGGGTTAGGCGCCGTTCGATTCCTTTTTCCCTACCCGGGTGGCGTGCTCCTCCGGCTGAATTGGCGCCCCGCGCCAACGCACGTAGACCGCGGTGAATTCAGCGCCGAAAAAGCTGATCAAGGCCGAGTAATAGATCCAGATAAGCAGAACCGCAAAGGAACCGGCTGCGCCGAACGCGCTGGCCACTGCGGTGCGGCCCAGGTACATTCCGATCAGATACTTGCCGCCGGTAAACAAAAGCGCGGTCACAGCAGCGCCAATCCGAACATCGCGCCAGTCGATTCGAGCGTCCGGGAGATATTTGTAGATCATGGCGAAGAGCAGCCAGGCCACGAAAAATGAGATGCCGTTGTTGGCTGCTTGCCAAAGCCACGGCACGCGCGGCATCCAGTGGGTCAGGTAATCCTGGAGTCCGCTCACGGCCGCGCTTAGAGCCAGCGAAACCAAAAGTAAAAAACCGACACCGAGCGCGATCGAAAAGGAGCGCAACCGATCCACAACCAGATCGAGCAGGAGCCCGCGGCGGACCTGCGCTTTCACGTCCCAGATTCGATTCAACGCCGCCTGCAATTCCGCAAACACTGCCGACGCGCCGAGGAAAAGGGTCGCTAATCCCACGGTGATGGCCCAGACACCTTTACCGAGACCACCGGAGGATCTGAGGACCTGGCGCGCTGTGTTCGCCCCTTCGGTCCCAACTAATCCCTGCATTTCCTGAACAATCTTCTGGATCGCTGCCTCCCGGGAAAGAAAGAGACTGGCGACCCCGACCGCAATTAGCAGCACCGGCGCGAGCGAGAAAATCGTGTAAAAGGCGAGGGAAGCGGCGAGGCGAAACGTATTGTCATTCCACCATTCGGCTGCGGTTTGTTTCAGAATATGCCAGGTGGCTCCAATGATGGAGTCGTTCTTCATCCTTAATAACAATCGCAACTCTGCCGGAAAAGCGTTCTGGATTTCGGCTCGGGCCACGGCAGGAGCGCTGGCTATGGCGCGTGAGTGCGCAGGTAGGGGCATCTCGCTCAGATGCCCTGGGTGTTGGCTCGTCAGGTAATAGCCGCGCGTCGTCGCCTATCGATCTCGGACGCCCCGGAGGTGCGTCCCGACCTAAAATGGCGCCCGGGTGGTGCCTCCCGCCCGCGAAAACGACCGTATTGTCACTGGCGCGCCATGGCTGCATGATAACGGGAAGAACGATGAACATCTGGGTGGGCACATCAGGCTTTCAATATCCGGAATGGAAAGGGAACTTTTATCCCGAAGATCTTCCCGCCGCCAAGATGCTGCCGTTTTATTCCGAACGCCTTTCCACCACCGAGATCAACTACACCTTTCATCGTATCCCAGCGGCAAAGACCATAGAAAACTGGAATAAACTGACGCCGCAGCATTTTCGGTTCGCTTTGAAGGCGCCGCAAAAGATCACTCACTGGTCGAAACTGCGCGATTGCGCGGATACGATGCGTTACTTTTACGACATTGCATCCGGCCTCGGTGACAAACTTGGGCCGGTGCTTTTTCAACTCCCGCCGAACTTTAAAAAAGACGCGGTGTTGCTGGCCGATTTTGTGAATTGTTTTCCAGCCGGGTTTCGGGCCGCATTTGAGTTTCGCCACGAATCCTGGTTCGAGGACGAGGTCTGGGACATTTTCCGGTCGCGCAATGTGGCCCTTTGCATTGCCGAGACCGAGGAGTTTGCCACTCCCAGGATAGTAACCGCCGATTACGGCTATCTTCGGCTGCGGCGTGAAGATTATGTCGCCGAGAACGTAAAAGCCTGGGCCGAATTTGTCCGCCAGCAACGCGAGCATTGGTTAGACGTGTTCATCTATTTCAAGCACGAGGAAGCGGGCATCGGACCGAAGTTAGCGACGCAGATGATGAAACTGCTCGGGTCAAATTAGCCGTGAATGCGGCCGGAATGTTCGTTAGAAAGGTTTGGCCAGGTTTGATAGGCGGACGAGGAGCTTCCCTGTCGATTGCTCTGGTCCTCATCGTCGGTATCGTCGGATGGGTTGGTTTTCAGATTCGAAACGATCTTCTGACCAATACCGATGAACTGCTGACCGCGGAGCGGTCGCGGGAAATGCTGTTGTTGGGCCGCGGGACCGTTCACGATAACTTCCTGATCTCAGTTGCGAAGCCGCCGCTGCAATACTGGTTAACGAGTTTTTCTCTTCCTCGATTTGAGAAACGGGAACTGGCGGTTCGGATGTGGCCGCTAGTTTATGGCGCACTGACTGCAGCCGCTCTCGGTTTGCTCGCTTGCCAGATCAAGCCGGATCGCAGCTCGCTCGTCCCTCTGAGCGTTGGCTTCTTGCTCTCTTGCCCTTTTTTCCTAATGGAGGTGTCGCGAGCGGATCTCGATACCGGCCTCACCTTTTATACCACCTTGGCAATCGGTTTCGGTCAGCGCGCCCGAAAACACCCGGAATGGTGGCTCGGCGTCGCGGTTGCCTGCTGGCTGGGCGCATTACAAAAGACTCCGATCATTCTTTTGGTCTGGTTGATCATTCTTTTCGTTCGCCTGATCTGCGACCGCGCTTCCTTGCGATCGAGGTGGATCATTGCCAGTCTTATTCTGGGCTTCATTTTGCTGAGTGTTTGGCCCCTGGTCCAAAGACTGGGATATCACGTTTCCCTTCGAAAGATATCGCGGCTGACCGAAGCGATCGAACTAGTCGGACCAAATCGGCTTGGCGTCCGGCCTTACTTTCAGATTCCAATGAAAATGGTTCAGATCTGGCCGTGTGGCCTGTTTGCCTTGTCCGCGGTCATCGCCGTTTTTTTTATGGCCCGGCGAAACAACCAGACGGCAGTCGCTGAAATCGCGGTCTTGCCGCTCACGATCATTGGATTGGCCATCCTGCTCGGGTTTCGATCGACGCGCTACGTCCTTCCGATTATTCCCTGCCTGTGCCTTCTTCTTGGTTTGCTGACGTTATGGATGTGGGATTCTGGGCGGGCGCTCTATCGTTTTGCCTGTTTTCTCTTATTGATGCTTTCGGCGGTCGGGTTGCCGGTGACACGCTATGTTATCCATCACCGCCGTGGTCTGGGCATCATCCTTTCTCTCACCGGCCCCAAAGCCACCCCGGAAATGATTGAGCAGAGGGTGCGCGATGCCGCAGATCAGAAACTGGTTGCCAAACAGATCGGTGCGCTTCAAACGCCAGGCACGGGCATTGTTATCGTCGGCGCTTACCGGGGTCTGCTTCCTCCGCACTTCTATCTTTTCTATGGAAACATTCCCAGGCGGATTGCCTATTACCTCGTCGGCGAGTTTCCGGATTCTCTTGAGGTAGCTCCAGCGGTCGGCGCCTGCGCGGTTCGCGATTTGCCGGTAGTCGAGCGGAAATATTCGAAAATCGTCGTCCGCGGTGTCCACGGAAACTTTGTCTGCTGGGCTGCGCCATCCGGCCCGTAACCAACCTTGTCGCTGGGCGAACAATGGCTCATCATTCGCGCTGACGACTACGATTGCCGATGAATGTTTTCGTGACAGGGGGGACAGGCTACATCGGGACCCGGTTGATTGCCGCACTGGTTAGGCGCGGCCATTCCATCCGGGCGGTTGTCCGCCGCGAATCCGAAAAAAAACTGCCGGCTGGCGTGAGTGCGGTTCTGGCCGACCCATTGCAACTCGATTCCTACACCATGGAAATTCCGCCTGCCGATGCTTTTGTGCACTTGATCGGGGTGCCTCACCCCAGCCCGGCCAAAGCAAAGCAGTTCCGCGAGATCGATTTGGTTTCGATTCGGGTCGCGGTAAAAGCTGCCCGGGATGCAGGAATCCGGCATTTTGTCTACCTCAGTGTGGCTCAACCTGCGCCGGTCATGAAAGCGTTTATCGACGTGCGGAAACAGGGGGAAGATTTGCTGCGAGCAAGCGGAATTCCGTCAACTTTTATACGCCCGTGGTACGTGCTCGGGCCGGGGCACTGGTGGCCATATCCTCTGTTGCTATTTTATTGGGTCGCCGAACACCTGCCCGCCACCCGGGAATCCGCCCGCCGTCTGGGCCTGGTGACCGTCCGGCAGTTGGTCGCTGCTCTGGTCTGGACGGTGGAAAGTGGCGGCGACGGGTTTGAGATTATCGATGTCCCGGGAATCCGGAGACTCAGTTCGAATCTTCGCGGTTGAATGCGATTTCGGCGATCGGGGTATGGTGATTTTTCTTGCTGGAAAAAACGGTGACGATGTCGAACTTGATCCAGCTGACCGTGGTGGGTTTTCCCAGTTTGAAATGCTGCCAGTTCATTTTGTCTTCCAAGGTCAGCAGTTGAGTCGTTCCGTCACTTAAGATCATGCGCATTGTGTGCACCCGATTGTTGTTCCGGTAATCAGTCATGTCCGTGGCCGTGGAATTGAGAATCGAAACGCTGCTGATGGTGGGGGCCGTTTTGAAGTGCACACTGACCGATTGATCGACTCCGTCTCCCTTGGGAATCCAGGCGGTCGCGCGGTTTCCGTCAAACGCCAGATGCGGCCGGTGGGTTACGCCGCCCAGTTTCATTTGGGACGATGCCGCTATTTCGTGGACACCGGGAACGACGGCTGCCGGCGCGGTGGACAAGGAGGGAGCCGATGCTTCCGGGCCCGGCTTGATTGGTTGACCTGGCCGTAGCCTAACGGATGGTTCCGAGGGCGAAAACACGGCCGGTTCCCCAGGCGATGGGGTGGGGTGGAACGGCTCGCCCGGATGCAAACGCAAGGCGGAGGTCGGTTCCGGAGTTTCCGAGACCGGAGCGCTGGGGAGCGTTTCAGGACTGAAGGCAATGCTGGGTGTCGGAGCCGGCGTCTCGGTCTGCAGGCTGACGCTGGCGGAGGGCTCGGGCGCAATCGCCGGCGCAACCGAAGGAGTTTGGTTTGGTCCGGGCGTCTTTGGCCGGCGCGTTCGCGATGTCTGGTAAGCGAAGATGCCACCGAGCAGGATCAGCAAAACAATCCCGGCCGCCAGCAGCGGCCCGGTTCGGGATTTCGACGACGGCGGAGCCGACGCAGGGGCTGGTGACGCCGGCCCCGGGGGACCTGGTTCGACAGGGAGAGTGCCGGCCTGCTGCCAATTCGTGATTGCTTTCAGCAATTCATTGAGATGTTTCTCGAGCGGTCCGGACGAGGCATCGAGCCAGTGGGTTGTGCTGACGTAAAATTCCAGGTCTCGCGATGGTTGGACCGGATCGACTCGGAATGGGATAATGACATCGTTAGAGGCCGCGGCCCGTTCTACTTCGCGCACGACCTGTCCCGACTTGTTCGATTCCTGAGTCAGGATCAAAACGAACACGCCGCACTCATCGATTGCGTCCACGATGGCGGCGCCGTAATTCCTGCCCGGCGTAACGTCGCGGGGAGCGATCCAGCACGAGACGCCCTTTGCCTCCAGAAAGAGGCAAACCTTCTGCGCTATTTGCTTATCCTTCGAAGAATGACTGATGAATACGAGATGTTTCATCAGCAGTTAAGGGGTTATTTGCCCAGTATAATAAAGATGCCGGCGCCGATAGCGATAATTCCGAGCACGACGGTAGGCAGAACAATTGCGAACACCTGCGCCAAACCGATCAAGATCAGATAGATTGCGAGCAACAACATCCCGATATTTTTCGTGAAGTTCATGCGCCCAGTATTCGGGGCGCCTTTGCCAATGACAATCTTAAACCGCGAGAATTGTAGGGAGAATTGTAGGGCGTCTGTGTCAGACGCCACGCTTCAACGCTTCAACGACCTAACCCCTCAATAGATGCGATAATCGATCACCCGCCAGCCCGGGGTCTGCTTGACCATGATTACGCGCTCGGCTGTTTCCGCTTTCTTTTCAAACTCCGTCTTGAACAAGGTGCTGACGTAATTCCCTTCCGGAACACCGACAAATTTGTGGATGTTTGCCGCTCCGATAAACTTGCGGCCGAGGACGCGCCCAAAAGGTGCGCGCCGGGCCTGCATATAACGAACAAACTGCTGTTGTGTTCGCACCATGCGAAAATCCTGCGCCTCCCATTCGAAAGCCTCCTCGTAGTCTCCATCGTCGAGAAGGTTGAGCCATTTCGAAGCGGCCGATCGGGCACTATCGACGTTGGCTCGCTTTTCCGTGCGCGATTCCGAATGGCCGGCGCAGGCAGCAAGAAGAATGGACAGGATGCAGGGAAGGACGGCGCGGCCGTGCGGCATAGCCACCATTTAACCGGAGCGGCTACCCACCGCAATTTCAAAAGCATCCAGCCCCGGCATGTAGCCACGGCCCTGTGGGCCGTGCCGAAGCGCGAGCAAAGGCGCGCGGGCCGTGCGGGCACGTCGCACAGCGACGTGGCTACAAACATTTCCGGCCATCGGAAATGCCTCTATAACTCGCGCCGCATCAGAAATTGATTGAGATGTTCGCGCTCGAATCCAAGCGGTTCGAAAATTTCGCTGCCGAACGGTTCCGGAAAAGTCTGAGCGGCGAAGAATTCACTTTTCGGAAATTCTGCCAGAACAGCCCCGAGCACAATTCGGCCGGCCCTCCAATCGTTGCCGCCGAAACCGAGGAGTGCATGCACCCGGATCGGTTGGCGGCCCGGGTCGCTCACGATAACGCAGGCGTCATCGACGGCGAAGGCGCGCACGGACGGTAATTTCAAGATGGCGAAGCGGGAGATTTGCCACGGAAGCTCGGGATACTCCAGCGGGCTCCGCATCCGGCCTGCCCTCAGAAGCGGAATTTCTGCCAAAGCTTTTTTGCCGGAAGCGGCGGGATCACTTTTGCGGCGCCATCCGAAGAGCCGTGTCATTTCGCGGAACTTGTGCTGGCGATAAAGGGCCAGGGCCGGCCCGTTTTGCTCGAAAACTTCGAGCACCATCGCGGGATCGCCGCGGGTTTTTGCTTCGGCCATCAGACAGGAAAGCAGATGCCCGGCAGCGCCTGACCGCCGGCCGGCCGGCACCGTTCCCATGGATGCCAGCCGAGGCACATTTCCGGTTCGGGCGATATACCCAAAGCTGGTCAATGCGCCGCTGTTGGTGCGGACAAAGCGGCTGTAGCAAAGATCGGCGCCTTGAGCGGACAGGAACTGGGCCAGTCCGGTTGCATCCGTCGTTATCGAGCCGATGAGATATCCCGCGAAAGCATCGCTGAGAATTTTCGCCTGCTCGGCCAGAGACAGCTCGGGCGCGGGGACGATTTCAAAATTCATTCGGGCTATTGTTGAATATCGATTCGAATCAGGCCGGTCGACTCGCCCCGCGTCATCAGCGCGTCGCTCCAGCCATGGTTGGAATAAAAATACTGCTCATAACGCCAGGATAAATGGAGGTTCGCGCCGGTGCGCTTGGTCCAACGCACCCGATAATATTGATATCGTTTCCAGGAAGGCGCCGAACCGGTCATAAAATTGAAGTCGAGTGGCGTCGGCCAGTCGATTGCACTGTGACGGATGCTGATCCACGCCTCGTCACCGGCTGGAGGTGATGTGGCAAGGGATTCGCTGATCGCATCGACTTGGTTTGGCATCGGTCCAAATGCGAAAACTTTTCCACCGGCTGCCAGAGCGAGCTGCCCATCTTTGGTCGAACCGATGCTGGGAGGTTGGAGCGGAGAAACAACATCATTCAGGGTCAAGGCAATTTGATTGACGTAGAGAACGCCGCCGGCGCCGTTGCCTTCGTAGCGAACGGAACGGATTCGCTCCGAACGGGCTTCAACCGCGCCAAATTTATCGAGGAACAGAGAAACCTGTCGTCCGGCGAAAATCCAGGCCGCTCCCACCAGAATCAGGAAAGCGACCAGAATCGCCAGGGTGAGCACAATTTTTCGCATTCTGATTCGCTTTTAACCGCGGATTACGCGGATGTCGCGGACAAAAGCGCCGGATTTCCGGGACTCCCTCTCATCCATTTGCACGACCCGCGGATTTCTTTGGCCGCCGATCCAGCGGCTCGCGGGAGCGATCCGCCAAACAGCCGAAACGATCGTCAGGAAAGAACAATCGACCTTCCAATCTCCGGCTTTTGCGAGTCGGCGGACGCAGCCGTGGCCACGTAACTATTTTGCCTGTCAAAAATTTCTGATTCCAATTAGATATTTCTTGTGGCGAACGGACCCAACCGCGTTGACAAGCCGGAGCCGCGCTGGCAGGCGCTGCTTGCATTTCTGGCGGTAGGCGCCATTTACCTGGCCCTCCCGCGCGATCTGATTATCGGTCCAAGCTGGCTGGTGCCGACCTTGATTGTCGGGCTCCTCATTCCCACGGTGATGACCCATCGGACTGGACGCCGCTCGCTCAATCGAGCTCTTGGCATGCTGATTAATGGGTTAACGACGCTCGCGCTCATCGCTTCGGTGGTTCTGCTGGTGAAAGCATTGCCATCCCACGAGGAAGCTCCGCTCGCGTTGCTGTTCTCCGGGGGCCTGCTCTGGGTGACTAACGTGATCGTCTTTGCCCTTTGGTACTGGCGCCTGGACGGGGGCGGACCAACCGAGCGTCACCAACATAAACGATTCGGCAGCTGCAGCTTTCTTTTCCCCCAAATGCAGCTCGAGAAAAGCGAGCGCGGAAGATTCGAATGTGAAGGATGGCGTCCCCGGTTTGTTGATTATCTGTTTGTCGCCTTCACCCAAAGTTCGACCTTCGGCCCGACCGACGCTCCGCTCCTGGCTCGCTGGGCGAAAATTCTGGCCATGATCCAGATTTTCATTTCCCTAAGCATTGTCATTCTTCTGATTTCCCGCGCCGTCGGCGTGATGTAGAAATGGAGAATTGTAGCCACGGCCCTGCCTGCCCGCCGTAGCCTTGGCGAAGGCCGGGGTGGGCCGTGCCCGCACATCGCGCAGCAACGTGGCTACATCTCCCAGGTAGCGGCGATTGACCTCAATCGCCATCCCCCCGTACACTCAATCGATGTCTGCGATTTCTGAAAACCTGGAGCGCGTCCGAGAACAAATCGCGCTGGCCGCGAACCGATCCGGCCGTCCCGCGGACGCCATCGAGTTGGTGGCTGTCTCCAAAACGCACGATGTCGCTCGTATCAGGGAAGCGATCGAAGCAGGTCAGACGTTGTTCGGCGAAAGTCGGATCCAGGAAGCGCGCATTAAGATTCCGGAACTGCCTTCCAGCCTGCGCTGGCATTTCGTCGGGCACCTCCAAAAAAATAAGATCCGGCACGCCCTGACCCTGTTTGAGCTGTTTCACGGCATCGATTCGCTCGACCTGGCCCGGGAGATCGATCGGATCGCAAAGGACGAGGGCGCCCGCCCCCGGATTTTGCTCCAGGTCAATGTCGCGGGCGAGGGGAGCAAATTCGGATTGAAGCCGGATGCAGTCGGCCAAGAGATGGAGTCGCTGCTGGCGCTTTCCCGTTTATCGATTGAAGGGTTGATGACGATTCCGCCGTTGGCCGAGGAAGCGGAAGCGTCTCGAAAATTCTTCGTTCAATTGCGCGAACTGCGGGACGATCTGGAAAAGGAATTCGACCTGAAACTGCCGCAGCTTTCGATGGGAATGACCACCGATTTTGAGGTCGCGATCGAGGAAGGAGCAACCCTGGTGCGGGTGGGCACTGCGATCTTTGGAGAACGAGCCAAGTGGAGGGCGTCCGCGTCGTCGGCGCCCTGAAACTGAATAACCAAATTCCAAGCACCAATCACCAGAGAAGCTCCAATATCCAATCTTCAAGATCTGAGTGACGTATCGCGTCTGGAGATTGGAGCTTGGTCATTCTTTGGAGTTTGGGGTTTGGTGCTTGGAGCTTTGAAGTGCTTGGAGCTTCTCTGGATATTGGTGATTGGGATTTGGAGTTTCCGGCACGGGATGAAGGTCGGTCACAGGTAACGATGTCTTGAGTATTGTCCCGAGGACCGCAAATGCTTATCGTGCCGGCTATGCCTCTTGAGCCCACCAATGTTCAGCAAATCGGCAACGAACTGGCTATCCGCTGGAACGATGGGACGGAATCGTATCTCGGGCTTGAGTTCCTCCGGCGGGCTTGTCCCTGTGCCGCCTGCGGCGGGGAACCGGATGTGCTGGGTAATATCTCGCGACCCAACGTGACCTATTCAAAAAACAGCTTTGACCTGAAAAGTTTTGCCGTGGTCGGCGGTTATGCCTTGCAACCCGCGTGGAAGGACGGCCATAACACTGGTATCTATAGCTTTCAATACCTGCGGCGGCTTGCCTCAGTCGCCTCCACCTGATCATGAACATCACCTTCCGTAGCATCATTGCCGCCGGTTGTTTCGGGCTTTGCGCCGCCGGTGCGATGATCGCCGCGTTCCCAGACCACCGCATCGCTGACTGGCAAACGCAATTATCTGAGGCTGATCCGACTGATATGCTGGATAGTTACCATCGAGTAGCGGCTGCCAACTGCCAGGATGTCGATCTCACCCGGCTGGAATCGGTCATTCGCCAGGACCAACGCGCCTTGTCGCATCCCGGACGGATCGAATTCGGTTCGGTGAACTTTTATCGAAACAGGGCCGCCGTGCAGGTGCTGTTCTTTACCCGCCACGGAGGAATGACAGCCTATCTTTACACGTTGAAGCCGCGCCGGGACGACTCCTGGAAGGTCGACGGCGTCCAGCGGCTCTGGTTCGTCCCCCGATCGCATCTGCTGCGCGGACTCAAAGTGTAGAGGGCCGTGGGTAGAGGCGGCCGTGTCGGCCGCAAGGGTGGGGAGATATGTAGAGGCGGCCGTGTCGGCCGCAAGGGTGGGGAGATATGTAGAGGCGGCCGTGTCGGCCGCAGGGGTGAGAGATATACCACAGGGCGTAAAATTTCGATTTTCACCTCAAACGAAAACTCTTACAACAATCCTATGATCAAGGGCAGGCCGCCAAGGCTCCCATTTATTTTTCAAACCTATGCTCCGCCTTTATTCTTCGTTACAGCCTGTACGCTTCATCGTCGACCCATTGACGACCTGGCAATCGCCCACCAAGCGTTTCGAAAGTATGGTATCAAAGGCGCACACGATTTCGATGTGGCAGTCGGACGCTATGTGATCATGCCTGACCACATCCATCTCTTTGTCCGTGGAAGCGACTCCTTCAATCTTGGGAGATGGATGAATGGACTCAAGCGTGCCCTATCGGTCGCGTCAGGCACGACGAACGGACACCCTCTCTGGCAACCAGGATTTTTCGATCACGTTTTGCGCAACGACGAGAACTACGATAACAAGTGGGAGTATGTACAACAAAATCCTGTTCGTGCAGGACTTGTTAAGACTGCCGATGATTGGCCCTATCAGGGCGAAATCATTGCCATAGAGGGGGTCTGACGCCTTTTTGATAGCGTTTGCGGCCGACACGGCTCCCCCTCTGCGGCCGACACGGCCGCCCCTACACCGGGATCGTTACCCGCAGGAGGGTCGTTCCGTCAGCGGCAGGTTTGACTTTTCGCTGCTCTAATCGCGCCGGCACCAGGAAAAACTCGCCCGGCTCGAAATTCATCCGGGCACAGCTCACCCGACCGGTTAGGCAACACCCAATCGCAAATTGTCCCTTCGAAGTAATTTCCCGGCCCGTCTTCAGGTTCCACTTTCGGATTTCAAAGAGCGGGTCGCTGACCAGCAGCTCGCCCTCCGGCTGGATCAGGACCGGCCGGCAATCGCCAAAATCAATGCTGGCCAGCGCTTGCTCGATATGAAGTTTTCTCGGCTTCCCCTGGTCATCCAGCCGGTTCCAATCGAATACCCGATAAGTGGTGTCGCTGTTTTGCTGGATCTCAACCAGCAAATTACCTCCGCCCACAGCATGGAAACGTCCGGCCGGCAGAAACATGGCGTCGCCTGTCTTTACCCCAATTGTGTGTACCTGGCCCTCGATGGTCCCCTCTTCCAGCGACTTTGCGAAAACTTCGCGGGTAGTCGGCTCGGACAAGCCCACGAACAATTTCGCATCCGGCTCGGCCGCTGCCACGTACCAGAACTCCGTTTTTGGTTCGCCGCCAAGCGTTGCCGCTATCTTTTGCGGCGGATGAACCTGCAGCGACAAGGTTTCCCGGGCATCGAGCAGTTTGATCAACAACGGGAAACGCGGGGAATCAGGCGTCTCGCCAAAAATTTCCGGGCGATGTTTTGTCCAAAGGTCGTGGAGCGCTTTTCCCTTTAGCGGCCCGTTCCGGACTATGCTTTGGGCCTCAGGCCGATCGGAAATCTCCCACGATTCGCCAATCGAAATATGAGGAGGCAGTTTCTTGCCAAACTCCGATTCGAGCCGGCGCCCGCCCCAGATCCGTTCCATGAAAACCGGTTCAAAGGTGAGGGGGGCGGTGAGAAGTGGCCGCGACATATTCTTGGCAACGTCCAACACCGAGCGCCCAACGTCCAACCCTCAATTAAAAAAGGCAGCGCCCCGCCGCCGGCATTGGACGTTAAGCGTTGAGCGTTAAGCGTTGAACGTTGGGCGTTGGGCGTTGAGCGTTGAGCGTTGAACGTTGAACGTTGGGCGTTGAGCGTTGAACGTTGAACGTTGGGCGTTGGGCGTTGAGCGTTGAGCGTTGAGCGTTGAAATCCACAATCCGGACCGCGTCTGACACAAACACTCTCGAATTCCCCCGGATCTGCTTTTTGCAATGAACCTCGCCGGTTTGCCCTCGCGCCTGATTATTCTAAACTACCCGCTTCTTTGAACACCAAAGCACGCATTTTCATCAATTGGATCCCGCCCATCGCCTGGATGTCGATCATGTTTATCGGATCCACCGACGTGCTTTCGGCTGAGCATACCTCGCGTTTTCTTATCCCGTTCC
Organism: uncultured Verrucomicrobiae bacterium; assembly: GCA_963728975.1. Classification (GTDB taxonomy): domain Bacteria; phylum Verrucomicrobiota; class Verrucomicrobiia; order Chthoniobacterales; family UBA10450; genus DATFCK01. Next base: position 39,704 of record CAVSMF010000003.1, on the reverse strand, counting down.
TGCGCTGGCTGGATCCGAAGATCTCTTTTCAAACGATCCTGCTAATTCACCTTGCCCTGCGAAAGATCGCGCATTTTGCCGAGTACGCGATTCTGGCGTCGCTTCTCTGGCGTGCCCTGCGCGGAACATTCGCCGCCGGTTCCTGGCTCGCTGTCTCGGCGCTCACCTTTCTCGTTGCCGCCTTCTTCGCTGCTTCGGATGAATATCACCAGTCTTTTATGCCAACGCGGACATCATCCGCTCGCGATGCCTTGGTTGATTGTTTCGGCGCCCTGGTTGCGATCTTGGTTTGCGCCGCAATTTCCCGGGTCCGCCCGCGATCGTCTCCCAAGTAGAAGCGGCGCCGCGAAAGTAGAAGCGGCGTCTCGCCGCTTTGGGAGTTAGCGCCGCGACCGGAGATCGCGTCTACCGCCCTCTAATAATTTGGGCCTGACTGGGCTCGAACCAGTGACCCTGCGCTTATCAAGCGCATGCTCTAACCAACTGAGCTACAGGCCCGTGCTTTCGCGGGAGTCGAAAAGTGATGGGTAATTGCCCGGCGGTCAACCGGGAAACACTCGTTTACCGCCTTATCTCCCATCTGTAGTAAACCTGAATTCTTTTTTCCACAATTATCCGATCGGTTCGACCGCCTCCCGATTCTATGTCACACATGTGACATAGAATCGGGACCTAAGCTGGGGGGAACGGATATGGCTTGCCAGACGGAGACTGGCAGAACTCCCCCAGCAGGGGCTCTTCGATTATGCTCGATTCTCCGCCGGGAAAAACTTGCGCGAACGTTGCGTTGCGAACAGTGTCAAAGCTCTCATGCAGTCAACCGAATCTGTGATTTTGGCGCCGTTCTCCTCTGTTCGAGACGGGATGCGCGCGATTTGATTTGTGAAGATTCAATTTGTCCTTTCCGGTCTGTTCGTGAGCCTCTCCTGCTGGGTTTCAGCCGCGACTACCCCCGGCCCTTCCGCTTCCGCGTCGCCGGTAACCATTCCGCCGATGGCCTTTCAACATCAGACCTTGCCGAACGGCCTCGAAATTTATTTCGTGGAAGATCACTCCGCGCCGACCGTGGCGGTGCAGGTTTGGTATCATGTCGGTTCCAAGGACGACCCCAAGGACCGCAGCGGGTTCGCCCATCTCTTCGAGCACATGATGTTTAAGGGTAACGAACACCTGTCCCCGGACGCGATCGAGGAACTAACCGAAAACGTCGGTGGTGAGAACAACGCTTTTACCGCTCCGGACATGACCGTTTACCACGAAATTGTGCCATCGAACTATCTCGAACCGATCCTTTGGGCCGAAGCCGAACGGATGTCGTCGCTGGCCTTGAACGAAACGAACTTCAAGTCCGAACGCGACGTTGTGAAAGAGGAATATCGGCAGCGCATCCTGGCGAACCCGTATGGCGAATTTAGCCTGGCCATAGAACAGAATTCGTTTGCCGTTCACCCCTACAAACGGCCCGGCATCGGCAGCATGCCCGATCTCGACGCCTCGAAACTGTCGGAGGTTCGGGCGTTTCATTCCACTTTTTACCGGCCCGATAACGCCACCTTGGTCGTGGTCGGCGATTTCAAAACGGCCGATCTGGAAGCCTGGGCCAGGAAATATTTCGGACCGATTCCCAAACCCGCTGCCAAGATTCCGCGCGTAACCGAGAAAGAACCCCCGCGCCGGGAAGCGACGCGCAAGATTCTTTATAGCCCAAAGGTGCCGCTGCCGGCGTTCGCCGTGACCTTTCTGGCTCCATCGATCCGCACTGACGACACGCCGGCGTTATTGCTGGCCGACAGTATTCTTTCCGACGGCGAATCGTCCCGGCTTTACCAGACTTTGGTTTACCGACAACAAATCGCGGCCCGGGCCGCGTTCAGCGCCGATTTACGCGAGGATCTCGGATTGCTTTCTTTCCGCGTTATCCTGGCCAGCGGTAAATCGGTGGCGGAAGGCGAAAAAGCTTTGGACGCGCAGATTCAAGAAATTCTGGAGAATGGTGTGACCAAACAGGAATTGGAGAAAGCGAAGAACCAGTTTCTCACCGGCAAACTCCGCGAGCTGCAAACCAATAACGGCAAAGCCAGCGCCCTCGGCGAAGCGGCCGTCCTTTACGGAGACGCCGCCCGAGTAAACACCGATCTGGCAAAAATTCAGGCCGTTACCGCAGATCAAATCAAGGCGGTCCTGAACAAATACATCAAAGGCAAAAAGCGCGTCGTGATCGAAGATTTGCCCGAAGCGATGAAAAATTCAAAACCAACAAAAGCGAAAGCGAAATGAGATACGGCAAATCTGTAGAGGTGTTTGTGCCAAACACCTGTTTTTGCTAAATTCGGTGGTTGACCCAACCACCGCTACCATCTGCTTGCTGTTCGCTGCCGCCACTTCGCTTTTCGCCATCGGCGGAGTAGACAAACCCCCGCCTCCGTCAACACCGCCCGAAACCCATTTTGCCCAGCCCACGGAAACAAAACTCGAGAACGGGCTGCGCGTGATTGTGGCTGAACGGCCCGGTCTTCCGCTTCTGGCCGCGGAACTGGTCGTTCGTAACGGCGCGGAGATCGATCCCCAAAAGTTTCCCGGAACCGCCAGTATGACCAGCGCGCTCCTGATCAAGGGGACCGAATCGATGTCGGCCCCGCAAATTGCCAGCACGATCGAATCTCTCGGAGGCGAAATTTCCTCGGACGCGGATTGGGACGAATCTTCGGCATCGGTCGTGGCCATGTCGGATAAGGCCGACGCCGCGCTGGCGATTCTGGCCGATGTGGTGGAGCATCCGGTGTTCAAGCAGGAAGAGATCGACCGGTTGAAAAAGCAGCGGCTCGACGGCTTGCGCGTCGCTCTCGAGCAACCGGGCGCGGTAGCAACGTTCGCGGCCGAGCGCGTCGTGTTCGGGGACGGGGAATATGGCCACTCGATCAACGGCACGATCGAAAGCGTGCAGGCAATGCATCGCGACGATATCGTTAGGCTCTATAAAAAATATTACGTGCCGGCCAATGCCGCCTTGGTTTTGGTTGGGGATTTGACCCCCGAGCAGGGCCAGGCGTATGCCCGGAAATTTTTTGGTTCATGGAAAGGAGATGCGGCCGCGGCCGGCCCGGAACCCTCCAATAGCGGCCAATGGAAGCCGGAAAACATTGTGATCGACATGCCTCAGGCGGGACAGGCGGCGGTGTTGGTGTCGAAGCCCGCGATTAAGCGCAATTCGCCCGATTATTTTCCCGGATTGGTCGCGAATGCGGCGTTAGGCAGAGGGTTCATATCACGATTGAACCGCGAGATCCGGATAAAACGCGGTTTGAGTTATGGGGCACGGAGCGCGCTCGACGCCAGACGCGACACCGGCCCGTTCACCGCTTCCGCGCAAACCAAGAACGAATCGGCGGCGGAAGTAGCGAAGTTAATGATCGGGGAATTGAAACGGCTGACAACCGATCCGGTCGATGGCGAAGAATTGAAATCGAGAAAAGCCTTGCTCACCGGCGCATACGCCCGAGCCCTGGAAACGAACGAAGGTTTCGCCGACAGGCTGGCTGCTCTGGCCGCTTATGGCTTGCCCCTTGAGCGGCTGAACCAGTTCATTCCCAACGTGAATGCCGTTACCAGCAAGGAAGCAACCGAGTTTGCGGCCAAATATCTCACCTCCCCGCCGAGTCTGATCATTGCCGGCCAGGGACAGGCTTTTCTGGCGGCACTGAAGAAAGATTTTTCTGACGTGAAGGTGATCCCTCAATCGAAGTTGAACCTCAACTCCGCGAATCTTCAGTAATGTAGCCACGTAAATAATGTAGCCACGCCGCTATGCGACGTGTGCGTGGCTACAGGTAGGGGCGCATCTCCGAGGCGCCCGGGCTAAATGGCAACAACAAGCGTTTAAGCAATGACGGGCCAACTCCCGCGGGCATCTCGGAGAGATGCCCCTACCTATACTTCGGTTGCGACGCCCTGGAACGCTTGCGACCTTTATCCCATGACCGAATCGCGTTCCCTTCAAATCATCCTGCTTCTGTTTATCTTTCCGTCCATTCCCCTGATTGCCGGGACGTCGTCCATGTCACCCTCCCAACCTGAAACCGCCCTCGAAGGAACAATCTCCATCAGCCCTGTTCATGGAGGGCCGGCCCGGCCCGGTGTTCCCGATTCTAGACCTCTGGCGCTTGCCAAATTCGTTGTTCGGCGCGGAGATCAAGTCGTCGCTTCCTTTGTCACTGACGCGCAGGGGCGGTTTCACGTTGTCCTGCCTCCGGGTCATTATGCGATTGCCTTGGAGAAATCAAAAGGCCGAATGGGTCACTACGGTCCCTTCAAAGCTGATGTGGTTACCGGCCAGGTCACGCACGTGAGCTGGCAATGCGACACCGGGATACGCTAAGCTCCGGGGGGATCGCAGGCCTCGCGTGTTCTGCGCGGCGCCCCCGCCGCGCAGCCCAGGCGCATTTACCTCGTATTCATCGGAGCCCCCGCCAGCCCGATCAGGTAGCGGCGATTGACCCATTCGGCTTCTCTCAGGGCAGGCTCTCAATCGCCATTCAGGGGGGCGCATCTGAAATGATCCACAGATTACGCAGATTTACTGCACCCTAATTGCCAGGGATCAAAGTGGAAGCGCTCCAGATGGATCGGCCGCTCCGGCGGGCGATATTAACCCCACGCCGAAGGCGCATATAAAATGAATAGCGGCTGCGCCGCCCGGCTTAGCATCGAGCAAGGGATTGCTCGCTCCACCAAACCTTTCGCGTCATTTCGCGCCGGCCACGCCGGAGCCTTGGCGTAGGCGGGTGTTTCGTGGGCCACTCTCTCCCAAATAATCTGTGTCAATCTGCGAAATCTGTGGACGCTTCTCCGAACCGCTCCCGCCCGGCGTCTCACAGAGACGCCCCTACAACCGCAATTCCTGCTTTCCTTAGCAATTCTCCTTCCTGGCTTCCTGGTTTCCAGATTAGTCCTCTTCCCTCATTTGGGTGTACAACGAAAATGCCGGACATCAACGTGGGGTTGTTGTCCGGCATTTAGTCGATGAACAGCAAAGACTGAATTGTGCGTTACTTGAGTCGTTCCTGCCTCAAGCCTTACGGCTTGTGGACGGCCCCGAAGAATTTCGGGGTTCTCTGAGCCCCGGTTTCTTTCGATTCCGGGGTCTTAACGGCATGTCTGCAAAGTGGCGCAAGTTTTCAACTTGCGATCTAAAACAACGGCAACTTGGAAAGTTGCCCCACTCTATCGTAAAAATCGGGTAAATCCCGTCTGGATATCCGTTATATCCGCGTAATCCGCGGTTTCTGGCCTCTCCGTTTCCTCTGTTTCCTCCTGTAGGACAAAATCTGCGATAATCCGCGAAATCTGTGGATGAAATTCTCCGAGTCGGTCGCCGCCGCGACCCTCGCTACAGGCGCGTGTGCTCCCTTGCCGCCATAAAAAATTTTACAAAATTGAAACACAACTGCAACCGAATCGTCACTCGTAGTGTTAAAGATATCGCTATGGACATCGACGCGCTGCATTCCACCCTCCTCTCCATCACGCTTGTCTCGGAAAAATTGCGCTCAACTCGTGAGCGGCTATCCCAGGATCCGGCTACAAAATCCGGTTTGGCTAAACGTCTTCATGAAATGGAAGGCGATCTGCGCGTGGCCAAGGCTACTTTGGCGGGTGAGCTGGGTTTTGCCCTTTGTCCCAGATGCTGGCCTCCGGAACTCGTGACTGCCGAACAGGATGGCCGGATCAATTGCCCGATTTGCGGCCAGATTACGTTCGAGCGGGCGGCCTGACCCCCGGTGTAGTCGAGGGCGTTCGCGCCGTCGGCGCCGAGCCAAGTAGAAGCGACCGTCCCCGTCGCCTTGGGTGTTATGGGCGCACGCGAGTAAAGCTCGCGTCTACAGGCGGGGCGCATCTCCGCAAAATCCGTCACCATACGACCATCTGGCCGCTGGAAAACGAAACCGTAAATAGCTGGAACGTGGTCTCATAGCATGAATCTACAGTTGGCGTACCGACTTATCGGGGAGGCGGAAAATCAGCCGTCCGGCGTCTTGAAGGTAAAAGGCCAGACGGCAGCGCGCGAGGTTCAACTGATGGCTGAAGCCGGTCTGGTCAAAACAGCAGAGTTGAACAAGGCGAACCCGACCGAGGCGGTAATCACCCGCATCACCCACGCAGGGCATCAATTCTATCGGACCTTGAGAAACGTCCGTTCGTTTTCGCACAATCAGCCGTCCCACCCCTGATTCGATCCAATCGAGTGCATCGTAAGCCGCTTACGATGCAGAGTTGGAAGAGGCGACAGGTAGCCTTTGAGATTAAATCCAGCGGCTTATCTGGCCGTGTCTTTCTGACAAGGCATCTTCCGCCGGAAAAAAAGGGGGAGTGCTAAAAGCTATCGCAGAAATAGGAGTGGACCGCGGTGGGTGTCTTATGAAGATCGCTTCTAATAATCTTTAAGTTCTTCCGCTTCCACGATCTTTCTCCAGAGCGGTCGCAGTTCCCGGTCCTCCAGCGCGATTAACTGAAATCGTGAGTCGATCTGAATCGCGCGAGCCAGGTGCCGCCGGGCCCGGTGGAAATGTTCCAGCCGGCTCTCGTAGCAGCTCAAATCGTAGTGGATCTTGGCGTCGTTCGGGTGGGTCTCGAGCGCCTCGAGCAAAATCTTTTTCGCCACCTCGATCGACTCTGCCCGGCGCGCCGCCGCCGCCCACCAGATGCGCCATTGGGCGTCATCGGGAAAATGTGCCGCCATTTTTCCGGCGACTGCTTGCATTTGTCCCCAATTTTCGGAGCCGGCGTAAATACAAACCCGAAGGGTCAAAACTTGAGGCAGCTCCTGGTGGACCGGACCGATCTTCTCCAACTCGGATTCGGCGTCGGCGTACATCCCGAGCTCGACGTAGCCTTCGGCAGCTTGAATATGCCGCGCATCGTCCAGCTGTAACATCGCCTCTCCGCCCATTTGATTATCACCCCTCATATAAAATAATCGTTCCTATTGAATTCGACGGCCCTCTAAAAGGATTGTTCAATGTTCCAGTCACCCCGAAACCGGGACAAATCGACGCGACACAGGGGTAGAGTTAAATTAATTAAAACGTTTACAAAGTTAAAATCGAGAAAGTCGCCCGCTAAACACCAGCCTACGCCAAAGCTGTGGCGTGGCAGGCACTAAATGACGCGAAAAAAAACGGAGGGGCGAGCTCCAGCGAGCCCGCAGGGTGGGGGTTCATCAAGAATCATCCACAGATTACACAGATTTACTGCACCCTGATTCCCCGGGATCAAAGTGGAAGCGGTCCAGGCGGATCGGCCGCTCCGCGGGCAATGTTAACACCACGCCGAAGGCGCATAGAAAATGAATAGCGGCGATTGACCCATTCGGCTTCGCTTAGGGCAGGCTCTCATTCGCCATTCAGGCGGGCGCATCTGAAATCATCCACAGATTACACAGATTTCCTGCACCCTAATTCCCCAGAGATCAAAGTAGAAGCGGTGGAGGTGGATCGGCCGCTCCGCGGGCGATGTTAACCCCAACCGCCGAAGGCGCATATAAAATAGCGGCTGCGCCGGTGACTTAGCATCGAGCAGAGGATTGCTCGATCCACCAAACCTTTCGCATTTTTTCGTGGGCGAATCTCTCCGAAATGTTCTGTGTTAATCTGCGAAATCTGTGGAATTCCTAGACAGGATTAACAGGATTCTGAAGGAATGGTCTCGAGGTGGATCGGCCGCTCCGCGGGCGATGGAAATTTGGAGCTTGAAGATTGAAGTTTCCCTGGTGCTTGGGGTTTGGTTCTTGGTGCTTCCTGGCCAAAGGCCAGCCAAGCGCTACCAAATTCGCGCCCGGGCGTCCGGCGCGACATATTCTTTGTCGCCGGGCTTCACCTTGAACGCGTCGTACCAGGCATCAACGTTCCGGGCCGGCCCGATGACCCGAAATTGTCGAGGCGAATGCGGATCGCTCACCACCTGTTTACGCACATAATCATCCGACACCTTTCCGCGCCAGGCCTGGGCCCAGCCTAAGAACACCCGCTGATCGCCGGTAAATCCGTCGAGCACCGGCGTCGGCTTGCCATTCAGCGAAGCGCGATACGCTGCCAGCCCGAGCGTCACTCCGCCGAGGTCGGCAATGTTTTCCCCCATGGTCAGTTCGCCATTCACATGAACGCCCGGTAACGGTTCGAATTTGGAATACTGCGCGCCGAGCACGTCCGCGCGCGCTTTGAATGTTTTCTCGTCTTTCGGCGTCCACCAATCGCGCAGCGCTCCCGACGCATCGATCTTTCGCCCCTGATCGTCGAACCCGTGGGTCAACTCGTGCCCGATCACCCCGCCGGCCGCCCCGTAATTGATCGCCGGATCCGCATTGGCATCGAAGATCGGCGGCTGTAAAATTCCCGCCGGAAAAACAATGTCGCGCAACGACCCGTTATAAGCGTCGTTAGTCTGCGGCGTCATGCCCCAGTCGCTCTTGTCCACCGGACCGTCGAACCGGCCGGTATAAAATGCCCAGTCGGCCTGGGCGCACCGCTTTACGTTGCCGATCAGATCGTTTCCGTCGATCTCCAGCTTGGAGTAATCGCGCGGATGCTCCGGGTAACCGACTTTGATCGTGTAGGTGTCGAGTTTCTTCAGCGCTTCTTTCTTGGTTGCTTCCTCCATCCAATCCAGTTTTTGGATCCGGGCTCGGTAGGCATTTTTCAAGTTGGAAACTAATTCTTCAATTTTGGCTTTCGCTTCCGGCGGAAAATATTTGGCGGTGTAAAGCTGGCCCACGCCAAATCCCATCGTGCCGAACGTGCCAAACCGGTCGCCCACGCCGAAATCGCCGCCGCTCACGGCCGTGATGGCGCGTTTCCAACGGACCTGCTCCTCCTTTTGGCCGGACAGTGTTTTGTTATGCAGTTCGAAGTAGGCGTCGCAGAACGGCTTCGACAGATAGGGCGCGGCATTGTCGGCAATGTGAAACGCGTGCCAGGCCTGAATCGTTTTGAGCGGCGTCTTTGCGTAAACCTTTGCCAGTTTCGGGAACGCGCTTTTCTCGGCCACGATTACCCGGGTCAACTTCGGCATCTGCGCATTAATCAGAAACTGTTTCCAGGCGAAGCCCGGGGCGAATTTCGCCAGGTCATCCACGCTGATCGGATTGTAAATCGCGAGCAGATCGCGCTGTTGCGCCTTGGTCCAGCTCGCCTCGGCAACTTTCGTTTCGAAATCGACCACACTCTTGGCCCGCGCGTCCGGGTTCGGCCAGTTCAGCAACCGCAAAACTGTTGCGACATATTTATCGTAGGCCGCTTTCTGGGCGGCAAACTCCGGCTTCAAATAATAATCGCGATCCGGCAACCCGATCCCGGCTTGAGTAACGTAAAACGCGTACCGGCTCGGATCCTTTAGGTCGACGTCGATCCCGTAATTGAACAGGGACGATTCGAAATCGATCGCGGTCAGTCCCATCAATGCAGCCAGGTCGTCGCGCGTCTTCGCTTTCTTAATGTCGTTAAGCTCGGGCTCGATCGCTTTGGCGCCGAGCTGATCCACTTTGTTGTCGTCCATGAACGATTTGTAAAATGCGCCTACTTTCTCCTCGAGCGATCCCGGATTTGTTTTGGTGTCGGCGGCGTATTGCTCCATCAGGTCCTGCAGCCGTTGCTCGGTCAGGTCGCTCATGGCCAGGCGAAGCGAGTAACCCGGTTTATCCGGGGGGATCTGAGTTTTATCCAGCCAGGTTCCGTTGGCGTAACGAAAAAAGTCGTCGCCCGGCTTGGTCGAAAAATCCGCGCCGGCCATGTCGAACCCCCAGGCGCCGTACTGCGGCTTGTTCGACACGCTGTCGCCGGCGGCGAACAGCGGGGCAGGGGACAGGGCGGAGGCGAAAGCGGCGAGCGCGAGAGAGAAACGAATCAGCGGATAAGACATAATGGTTTTGGAGTTGAGAAGTAACTATATAAGCGGTGTCACTTCGCGGCACCACGTTACTCGCAAAAAAAGTTGAGTCGTTAAAAATGAGGAAGTTGACCGATGCCGTCGGATATTTGTCCGCGAAGAATCTCTAAGGAACGCTGGCCATGGGTGGAGGGCGTCCGCGCCGCCGGCGCCCAGACTAACTCAATTGCATTTCCCAATCTTCCATCTAACATTCCGTTTCACCAGAGTTGCTTTTCTCTCAACTCTCAACCAATTACTCTCAACTTTCCGCACCGGGGGCATAGCTCAGTTGGTAGAGCGCCAGCTTTGCAAGCTGGAAGTCAGGGGTTCGAATCCCCTTGCCTCCAATTTTTTCGAAATTGGAGGCAAGGATCTATGACCTGATAAACACGGCGCCTGACCCAGACGCCCAATTGTAGGCCGTCTCTGTGAGACGGGAATTGTAGCCACGGCCCTGTGGGCCGTGCGCGCACGTCGCATAGCGACGTGGCTACATCGCCCTCGGCGTAAAGTAGAAGCGGCGTCCCCGCCGCTTTGGGTGGTCGGCCCACGCGACCGGAGATCGCGTCTACTTGGAGGGCAGACAGCGCTGTGTAGACGTGCTTGTGCCAAGCACCTGTTTATTGGCTCTTCGGTGGTTGACACAACCACCGCTACAAGTGCCCGGCGCGCCACGGCCCTGCGGGCTGTGCCTGCGCGTCGCGCAGCGACGTGGCGACATCGCCCTCGGCACCCGTCCTGCTATGCCATCAATGCATGAAATATTGGGAGAGCGTGGCCAAACAGTTGAGCAAAGCGGGCTGGACCTGGGGTCATGTCCGTTATGTCAGGAACGGCCGCTACATCGATATGGTCGATGCCCACGGCGTCGACGGCAAACGCTACGTGGTCTGGGCCGACGACAAACTGAGCGCGTTCGTCGAACTGGAGCGGATGCTCAATTGCAGGAAGCCGGCGTCTGGCACAGACGCCCTACAATTGTAGGCCGTCTCTGTGAGACGGCGGGGTGTCCGACAATTGTAGACCGTTCCCTGCTTGCCGCGCCGTAGCTACATTGAAGCGATTTCACTTTCTCAATGTGGGAGGGTCCTCCGGTCGCGACCGTCTGATTCGGATTTCACCCTTCGTTACCTCCTGCCCGCCACGCCGAAGCCTTGGCCTAGGCGGGTGAAAAAAAAGCCGCGAATATCTGCGTAATCCGAGAGCTTTCGGAGTAGCCTTGGCAAAGGCCGGGCGGGCAGGGCGCGCACGTCGCACAGTGACGTGGCTACATCGCGTTCGGCGCGCGGTCGCCGCGGCGAATACTTCGGTGTGATTTTTGTAATTGCGGCTCGGCCGGCACGCCGGTTCTACCTCAAGTTGACATGCTTCCGCGGCATCAGCGACTTTTGCGAATGCAAACGCCCTGTTCCGATTACAAAAAAACCAAAGGCCTGATCTATTTCGCGCGGATGCTCGACAAGATCCGGTTGAAAGCCGCCGGCGAATTGCCGCCGGGCTATTACACAGGTCTGGAACCTGATTCAACCGTGTTCGATGCCCGTTGTACCAGATTTCTAAGAATCGATTACGACGAGCTGGTCAAGCGCACTTTGCAGGGAGGATCGGACGAGGAGATTCTGGAATGGTGTTTTGAGCGGGGTCGCAGACCAACCGAAGAAGAAATCGAAATCTGGAACGAATTTATCCTGAAACGCGGCTGGCGCGATTCAGGCAGCGCGGAACTGGCGGCCGAGAAAGAAAAAGCCGGGTTGGGGGACCGGGACGATATTCAGACCTTCGTCGATTATCACGCCGTGGACGAAGGCCGGTCGCCGGGCAGAGGTAGCGCCGATTGACGGCGTCCTTGTAGAGGTGCTTGTGCCAAGCACCTGTCTCAACTAGAAGCGGCGTCATCGCCGCTTTGGGTGTTAGGCACGCGACCAGAGATCGCGTCTACTTAAAATAGAAGCGACGTCCTCGCCGCTTTGCGTGTCCGGGTCAAACTGTAGCCACGGCCCCGCCGCAGGGCGGGGAGCTCATCCGAAAAGTTCGCGATCGCGAGGGCGCGATCGCCAGCACGCGAGGCGCCCGTTCGGCTTTCGCTCAGGGCAGGCAGTGCGCTCCCCAATCCGAAATGATCCACAGATTACACAGATTTACTGCACCCTAATTCCTCAGAGATCAAAGTGGCAGCGGTCCAGGTGGATCGGCCGCTCCGCGGGCGATGTTAACCCCACGCCGAAGGCGCATATAAAATGAATAGCGGCTGCGCCGCCCGGCTTAGCATCGAGCAAGGGATTGCTCGCTCCACCAAACCTTTCGCGTCATTTCGCGCCGGCCACGCCGGAGCCTTGGCGTAGGCGGGTGTTTCGTGGGCCACTCTCTCCCAAATAATCTGTGTCAATCTGCGAAATCTGTGGACGCTTCTCCGAACCGCTCCCGCCCGGCGTCTCACAGAGACGCCCCTACAACTGCAATTCCTGCTTTCCTTAGCAATTCTCCTTCCTGGCTTCCTGGTTTCCAGATTAGTCCTCTTCCCTCATTTGCGTGTACAACGAAAATGCCGGACATCAACGTGGGGTTGTTGTCCGGCATTTAGTCGATGAACAGCAAAGACTGAATTGTGCGTTACTTGAGTCGTTCCTGCCTCAAGCCTTACGGCTTGTGGACGGCCCCGTAGAATTTCGGGGTTCTTTGAGCTCCGGTTTCTTTCGATTCCAAAGTCTTAACGGCATGTCTGAGTAAAGTAGAGCAACCTTCCAGGTTGCACCTTTGCAGATCGCAAGCGGGACGCTTGCGCTACCTTAAACAGATTTAGCCGTCGACCTAGTGCTGAAGAATCTGACGTCTGACTTGTGACATCTGACCCCTGATTCCCAGCGCTTTCTCCTTAGAAAGGAGGTGATCCAGCCGCAGGTTCCCCTACGGCTACCTTGTTACGACTTCATCCCAGTTACCGCTCATAGCGTAGGCGGCTGCTTCCCTTGCGGGTTAGCGCGCCGGCTTCGGCTACAAGCGACTTCCATGATGTGACGGGCGGTGTGTACAAGGCCCGGGAACGTATTCACGGCGTCGTAGCTGATACGCCATTACTAGCGATTCCGGCTTCATGGAGTCGAGTTGCAGACTCCAATCCGAACTGGGCCCAGTTTTACTGGATTTCCTCCACCTTGCGGTCTCGGATCGTTCTGTACTGGGCATTGTAGTACGTGTGCAGCCCTGGCCGTAAGGGCCATACTGACTTGACGTCGTCCCCACCTTCCTCCCCGTTTCACAGGGCAGTCTGAACAGAGTGCTCGAGCCTCTCGGCTCGGTGGCAACAGTTCACAGGGGTTGCGCTCGTTGCGGGACTTAACCCAACATCTCACGACACGAGCTGACGACAGCCATGCAGCACCTGTGCAAGGCGTGTCTTTCGACACTCACTGGCTTTCACCAGCTAAGCAATGCATGTCAAGGCCAGGTAAGGTTCTTCGCGTTGCATCGAATTAAGCCACATACTCCACCGCTTGTGCGGGCCCCCGTCAATTTCTTTGAGTTTTAATCTTGCGACCGTACTCCCCAGGCGGCACGTTTAACGCGTTAGCTCCGGCGCAGAAGGGGTCGAATCCTCCCACACCAAACGTGCACCGTTTACTGCCAGGACTACCGGGGTATCTAATCCCGTTTGCTCCCCTGGCCTTCGTGCCTCAGTGTCAGGAACTGTCCAGAGACCCGCCTTCGCCACTGGTCTTCCTTACGATCTCTACGCATTTCACTGCTACACCGTAAATTCCAGTCTCCTCTCCAGTCCTCAAGCACCGCAGTATCGAATGCAGTTTCGGAGTTAAGCTCCGAAATTTCACACCCGACTTACGGCGCCACCTACGCACCCTTTACGCCCAATGAATCCGAACAACGCTTGGGACCTCTGTATTACCGCGGCTGCTGGCACAGAGTTAGCCGTCCCTTCCTCTTCTGATACTATCAAGCCGGTAGCAGTTACGTACCGGCACTTGTTCTCAAATGACAGGAGTTTACAACCCGAAAGCCTTCATCCTCCACGCGGCGTCGCTCCTTCAGGGTTGCCCCCATTGAGAAAAATTCTCGACTGCTGCCACCCGTAGGTGTCTGGACCGTGTCTCAGTTCCAGTGTGGCTGGTCGTCCTCTCAGACCAGCTACCCGTCAATGCCTTGGTGAGCCGTCACCTCACCAACTAGCTGATAGGCCGCGGACTCCTCAAAAAGCGCCAGGTTGCCCCGGCTTTGATTTCGGGAAGATGTCTCCCCTGATCACATGCGGTATTAATTCGGCTTTCGCCGAGCTATCCCCCACTTTAAGGCAGATTGTCCACGTGTTACGCACCCGTTCGCCACTAGACGTCCCTCGGTATTGCTACCAAAGGAAATCTCGTTCGACTTGCATGTCTTATCCACGCCGCCAGCGTTCGTTCTGAGCCAGAATCAAACTCTCCGTTAAAAACGTGAGGGCTCCAATTTCTGTAACGGCGGTCTACGACCGTCGCACTTCCATCTTCACCCAAAGTTTGAATCCGATGCCCGCTATAGGCACCGGGTGATCTGACTTTTCTTTCCCCAAGTGCTTCTGTAGCGGCGGTCTACGACCGTCGCACTTCCACTCTCAGGGAGTTGTCCGATCTTTAATCTGTTCCGCCGATCCGAAGACCGGCAAAAACCTTTAAATCAAAGAAAATTCGCCCAGTCCCTCGCGGGACCGGACAACCCCGAATTGCTTCGGGGCCAACAAGTAACGCACAATTCAATGTTTGCTGACTTTTCACCATTTTGAATTCCTTCTTCTGTAGCGGCGGTCTACGACCGTCGCACAATGTCGTGTCAGGAACCCAAAACCAAACTGTCAAAGAACCATCGTCTCGCCCGCCGTAGCTTTACGCGCAGGCGGATCCGCTCGGGTACAATAGAAAACCCAGCCCTCTGAAGCACGATTAACCAATAACTGCTCCCAGATAACTGAGTTCGCTTCGAACTCGCCAGAACTCCCGGCTAAACCCGCCGGAACCCGCTTATCGCGGGACCAACAACATATAGGATGTTGCACGTTGTGCAACCGAAAATATGGAAGATTTTCGCCCAAAGTGGGAGGGGCCTGTGCGCCGCGAAAGCTTTCGGCGCCCTCGCCGAAACAAGGTAGCGGCGATTGACCCCAATCGCCATTCCCTCGGCTTGCGTGATACGCCTGTGCCTTTTGACCTCGGACGGCTAAGACGGCGCGATCGGTTTGGCGTCGATTCGCATAAATCCGGGCCCCGTTCCCGCATCCAAACATCCAGCATCCAGCACCCAGAATCGATCAGGATCAAGAGCATGACCAGGATCAGGAGGTCTCCCAGCTCCCCGAGCACCCTTTGATCTGGTTCTCCGTCGTCTTCCGATGTAACAATGTAAACGCTTTAACGCTCCAACGCCCCAACGCTTCAACGCCACGCCATGCCGCGGAAAAGTAATCGTAAGAAATCAACCCGACGCTCGCGGACCACTCCGCCGGTTAAGTTTTTCCACGGCTGGATTCCTGATCTCCCCGATCACCGCGATTTCCATTACGCGCCCTCCCGGAAATTGCTGAGAACACTGCCGTCACGCGTTGATCTCAGACGCCATTGCCCGCCCGTTGACCATCAAGGGAAGCTTAACAGCTGCACGGCCCACGCCATTGCCGCCGCTATTCAGATCGATAAGATCAGGCAAGCGCATCCGGAAATCTTCGCGCCCTCCCGTCTCTTCATTTATTACAACGAACGCGCGATCGAGCGCTCAATCCATTCCGATAGCGGCGCGCGGATCCGAAGCGGCATCAAAACAGTCGCGAAACGCGGGGTGTGTCACGAGCGATTATGGCCGTACCAGGCGAGGAAATTCCGACACCGGCCGCACCGAAAATGTTACACCGAAGCGGCCAAACATCCCGCCGTAAGTTACTATCGTGTCCGGAGAAAACTGCCGCAGCTGAAAGCTTGCCTCGCCTCCGGCTATCCATTCATCTTCGGCTTTACCGTTTACGAGAGCTTCCACTCGAAAAAAGTCACACGGACGGGGCGCGCCGCCATGCCGCATCGGCGGGAGCACGTCCGCGGCGGGCACGCCGTTCTCGCGGTGGGTTACGACGACGCCAAACGCCGGTTCATCGTGCGCAACTCGTGGGGCGGCAGATGGGGAATGCGCGGTTACTTTACCATGCCCTACGATTATTTTACCAACCACTATCTCTCCCAGGACTTTTGGACGATCAGGGTGGTCCAGTAGCGCGGCTTATAAACTCTCAACCACCTTGATTTGAACTGTATACGACGCTGCAGGGTACTGTAGGGGACGCTGCCCGCTCGCGAAGGCTTTCGGAGTTAGCGTCCCGTGGGAAATGCCAAACCCAAGGGAACCAAACTGCTTCCCCTACAGCCTTCCCCTACAACCGCAACGCTGAAGCCGTCCGCCAAACGTAGGACGGCGAACTACTCGTCCATCTTTAATTGCTTGCATTGTGCAGAGTGCCCTGACCACGCTCAGCGTTAGCGAAAGGAGGAAGTCCATTTATGGCAAAGAAAAAGGCGAAGAAGAAGAAGAGCCCCACCAAAACCAAGCGGCGTAAGGGCAAAAAGTTTGGTGATACCGGTCCGAGACAGTAATCGGGAGCGTTCGTTGTTGTAGCGGCGCTCTATGAGCGCCGGCAGCACAGACCGCCCGCCCCTGCAACTTGTGGACGCGATCTCGTATCAGAAGCGCCTGGCGCTTGCCCTCCCAACACCGGCGATTGATTATTGGGTTCGAGCCTGGTGATTAACAATGTTGTCGGCGGGCGGTTGCCTGGCAGACTGGCCTCGTGATGGCTGACGATCCCCAACCCAAAACTGAGCTGGAGATTGCCCACGTTCTTTTCCTTGACGTGGTGGGGTACTCCACCCGGTTGACTAACGAACAGACAGCTGTCGTGGCCGAGCTGAATCAGGTCGTTAGGGAAACCCCTCACTTCCGAGCCGCCGATAAGGCGGGGAAGCTCATCCGTATCCCCGCCGGAGACGGGATGGCGCTGGTGTTTTTCAATACACCCGAAGCGCCCGTGCAATGCGCCCTGGAAATCTGCCAGGCCCTCCGCAGCCATCCCCATATCCACGTTCGGATGGGAATTCATAGCGGACCGGTCGATTCGGCTCCCGACGTCAATGACCGCCCCAATGTTACCGGGGCCGGAATCAATATCGCCCAGCGGGTCATGGACTGCGCGGATGCCGGTCATATTCTGCTTTCAAAACGCGTCGCCGAAGACCTGTCGCAATACGCGCATTGGCAGCCGAAGCTGCATGACTTGGGAGAGATCGAGATGAAACACGGCGCGGTTATCTCTGTCGTGAATCTTCACGGCGACGGCTTTGGCAACCCCACCGTGCCCAGCCGGGTCCAGCAGTTCCGCAGCAGCCGGCGCCCCACTCCTCGCCGAGCCAGGACAGCTTGGTGGGCGGGAGCAGCTCTGGCAGCGGTCGCCCTGATTGGTCTGGCTGGGCTCTATATATATAGAGGGCTGCCCAAGGGCCGCGCCGCCCCCAGCCTGGCAGTGGCCAAGAGCATCGCCGTCCTGCCCTTTGATAACTTTAGCGACAACAAACAAGACAGTTATTTCGCCGACGGGATTCAGGACGACATTCTAACGGCGCTTTCCAAGATCTCCGATCTGAAGGTGATCAGCCGTAGCTCGGTCATGCGCTACCGGGATACCAACCGCGATCTTCGGCAAATTGCGCGCGATTTGGATGTGGCAAATATTTTGGAAGGCAGCGTCCGCCGCGCCGGAGACGAAATTCGCGTCACCGCGCAATTGATCGATGCCCGCACCGATGCGCATCTCTGGGCTGAGCATTACGACCGGAAAACATCCGATGTGTTCGCGATTCAAAGCGAGATCGCGGAAGCC
This sequence comes from uncultured Verrucomicrobiae bacterium, assembly GCA_963728975.1. GTDB lineage: Bacteria > Verrucomicrobiota > Verrucomicrobiia > Chthoniobacterales > UBA10450 > DATFCK01. Next base: position 21,886 of record CAVSMF010000003.1, on the reverse strand, counting down.
ATCGCCACACGGTTGCGGGCAGCTCTCTCCCCGGAGGAAAAGGCGGCCATTTCGGTGCGCCCAACCGCCGACCTGGAAGCATTTGATCTTTTCCTGCAGGCCAAAGACCTGATCAGGACCTTCAACGACACCCCGGACGCGAAGGAAACTCTTCTCCGAGCGATTCGTTTGCTCGATGAAGCAATTGGGCGCGACGGGAAATTTGCGCTGGCCTACTGCTGGGCGGCGATCGCGCACGACAATCTCTACTGGTTCGACTACGATCATGCCGCCGCCCGACTGGAACTGGCCGAGTCCTGCGTCCGCCAGGCTCTCCAGCTCGCGCCTGATTTGGGCGAGGCGCACCTCGCCCAGGCGCTCGTCCTCTACCACGGGCATCGCGATTATGCCAAAGCACGCGAGCAACTCGCGATCGCCCGGCGCAGTTTGCCCAATAATGCCGAACTCTTTTCGCTCACCGGATACATCGATCGTCGCGAAGGAAAATGGGACGACAGCTTGCGAAACCTTCAACGCGCAGCGGAGCTTGACCCGCGAAACTTTAAGGTCTTAAGCGATCTCTCCGTTTTATACGATCTTCTCCGCCGCTACGACGACAAGGAACAACTCTACGATCGCATCATCGCGATCAACCCCGGCCAGACCGACTATTGGGAACTGTCCAGGGCATCCACGGAGCTGGAGAAGGGCAACCTGTCGAGCGCCCGCCAACTTTTTGATCAACTTCCGCCGCAATACGATCCCAATGGCGCAACAGCCAGCGGAAAGATTCTGCTTTCTCTTTATGAAGGGAAACCGGAGGCAGCACAAGCCGCATTGGGCGCGTGTAAGCATGAGGGATTGGTTGACTTTACCGGTTCATTACTGCCGAGAAAATTTTTTGCTGGCCAGATCGCTCGCGCCCGCGGTGATCGGGCGGGAGCCATCTCGGCCTTTACTGCTACCCGCGACGAAATTGAACAAAAGTTGAGAGACGATCCCGACGACGCCCTTCTGCATGGAGTCATGTGTCTGGTCGATGCCGGGCTGGGGAGAAAAGAAGAATCATTGGCCGAAGGACAGCGGGCCGTCGAACTCCGGCCGATCAACCGGGACGCAGTGGACGGCCCGGTAGTGCTAACACGTCTGGCCATGGCTTACGCCTGGCTGGGCGAAAAGGATCGGGCGATCGAGCAACTGACATACCTGGCCAAAATTCCGGGCGGCCCCGATTACGGCCAGCTCAAGTTCGACCCCGCCTGGGCCTCGCTTCGCACCGACGCGCGGTTTGCGAAAATTGTGAGTTCCCTCGCTCCAAAATAATGAATTGTAGGCCGTCTCTGCGCGCCGCGACCTCTCTTTCTGACCTCTGACCGCGGATTACGCCGATTCAGCGGATCGGGGAGCGCACCCGCCTGCCCGCATCGCTACGCGAAGGCGTTGCGGGCGTGGCCATCGGGTGCTACGCCAGTCCGGCTCGGACTTTCGGCGCCCCCGCCAAAACAAGGTAGCGGCGACCCGCTCGCGAAAAGTCTTCGGAGTTGACCCATTCGGCTTCGCTCAGGGCAAGCTCTCAATCACCATTCCCTCGACTCAAAACTGCAGCCGGCTTGATCCTGCATGTTTTGATACTTGGCTTTGGCCTGGTCCGGATCGAATATCGTGCCCCGGCCTTTGCTAGAGAATGAGAGAAGTTGGCGAATTGTTTGGAGGAACTGGCCAGAGATCATGAAGCGATTTGAATCGATCGTGCGACGGCTTACGTCAAACAGCAGAAAACTGGCGGCAAAATTACTCTCCAAAATGTAAAAAATATAGACGCGACCCCAGATTTCCACTTCACGTTGTTGCCGTAGCAGTGCGTCACCTCCTCCCGCACAAAGCTGAAATCAATCGTTGCCTTGATCTGCCGCAGCGGATGATTGGCCCGGACCCGCTTCTCCAGGTTGACCCCGAAAGCTTTCGGGGCTCGCTCTTCTGTTCTCCCATCATGGGACTACCGCTTTACCAAATCGCGCTCAGCTTGGGTACTATTATTTTTAAACCCACCCGATTTGGGCAACACGCCCTGAAGATCAGACCCCGTAGGGGGGGCGCAGACCTTTTTAAACTTTTGCGTTGACTATCCTGTGCGAAACGGCTCAGAGTCGGTAAACACTCCAAATAGGAGCGAAGACAATGATTACCGTAAAGAGACAGACTTTAGCTATTTGCGGGGCAGTGGTCGCTGTTCTCAGTCTGGCCTCGTTAACCGCTTATGCCGGACCGGTAACGGCCGTCATTAGTGTACAGCCCTCAAACAAAATGGTGGGGCTTAATCAGGCTTTTTCGCTGGATATCGATATTGCCAATGTAACCGATCTTTACGCTTACCAGTTCAATCTCAGCTTTGATTCCACCATTTTGTCAGCTAATAGCGTCACCGAAAGCTCATTCCTGTCGGGCGGCGGTTCGACTTTTTTTAACGGGGGAACGATAGACAACTCCGCCGGGACAATCAGTTTCATTTTTGACACGCTGCTCGGACCGGTTCCAGGGGTAAGCGGGAGCGGACCTTTGGTGAATGTCAGTTTCGCCAGCCTGGCATCCGGCACGAGCCCGATCACCATATCCAATGTGTCTCTGTTGGATTCGAATCTGAACTCAATTGACGCGAACGTCGCGAATGGAACGGTTACCGTTAGTTCGGGTGCGAACGGTGTGCCGGACCGCGGCACGAGTGCGCTGCTCCTGGGTATAGGACTGGCGGGGCTTTTCGTCGTGAATCGCCGCGCTTTTTTGCGCCGCGATAACGCGGTTTGAATCGGTAGAAAAGATTGGGGTCAGGGTTCAAATCTAGGGATAGGAGCTGGGGTCAGATCTGTATTCTTTTACATTGTCAAAAAGTATAGGGCGTGTTGCCCAAAAGCCTTCGGTTAGGTGACGTTAGGCTGCAAATACGTGTTTGAGGTCAGAAGGGGTATCGATCTGATAAAGAGTATTCTAATTGGATTGAGCGGGCCGATGATTCAGCAGGGCAGCAAAGTAGGCATCTCTGTCCTAAGAGTTAATAGGAGCAGCGCCGCGGCTGCGCTTTTGTTAGGATTTTGGTTGGCCAAGAGGATGCGCACGTTTTGGATGGCGGCGATCAAGTAATCCTGGATCTGTTGACGCCAGAGCCGTCGCCAGCGCGCGCGCTTGAAGTGATGATTGTTAGTCGCATCGGCAAAACTTTGTTCCATTAACTGCTGCCGGCGCTTGCGATCGCGCCGTGCCGCGCGGCTGTGGGCTTGAGCAGGAGGATCGGGAGACGCCGGCTCTTCGTCAGCTGCGCATCGGTCCAAGTGCGGAAAAGATTCTTGCTTACGTAGCCAGGAAATACCGCTGCAAACCAGACGCACTCTTCGAGAGCGGCAAGCGAGGTAATGAAGCTCGAGCGGTTGCGATGGTTTTAGTCTGGGACTGTTGTGGAATGGGTTTACCAGAAGTCGGGAAGATTTTTGGCGGAGCGCAATACACGGCGGTCGCGCAAGTGATTAGCCGAACCCGAGCAAGGGATCGCGCAGGCCTCCTCAGATTTAAGCTGGCAAAACTGCTGACACTCTGTCAAAAGTGAAGGGCGTGTTGCCCAAATCGGTTTGGTTGGAAAGAAAATATACCCAAACTGGGGAAGCTGTGCTAACAGAGTGTTCCCAAGATGATGGGAGAACAGAAGAGCGAGCCGCAGCTCTTTAATTATGCGGTAAATCTGGAGAAGCGGGTGCGAGCCGATCATCCGCTGCGCCGAGTCAAAGCGGCCATCGATTTCAGCTTTGTGCGCGGAGAGGTGGCGCAGTGCTACGGGAAGAATGGGAACGAGTCGGTCGATCCGGAAGTGATCATGAAGATGATGTTCTTGCTCTTCTTCGATGATGTGGCCAGCGAGCGCGAGCTGATGAAGGTGATCGCGGAGCGGCTCGATTATCTGTGGTTTCTGGGCTACGGGCTGGAGGATGAGATTCCCGATCACAGCGTGCTATCTAAAGCGCGGGCGCGGTGGGGCCAGGAAGTATTTGAGCGTTTGTTTGTGGGCACGGTAGCTCAGTGTGTGGAAGCCGGACTGGTCAATGGGAAGAAGCTGCATGTGGATTCGAGTTTGATTGAGGCCAATGCTTCGCGGGAGTCGGTGCTGAAGGGGCCACCGGAATTAATCGCAGCGCTCAAGCGGGCGTATCAGGCTACCGAGAGCAAGTTGGGAGAAGGCGTCACAACCCCCGAGAGCTACCAGGCGGTTAACGACCGGATGATGAGCGTGAGCGATCCGGACGCAGCGATGGTGAGCCGTGGCCGTAACGATTCGCGCCCGCGTTACCACCACCATCGAGCCATCGATGACAGCAAGGGAGTAGTGACGGCGGTGGAGACAACGCCTGGTAGTGTGACGGAGAACAGGAAGTTGCTCGATTTAATCGACCAGCACGAGGAGAACACGGGAAACAAGGTGGAGAAGGTGGTGGGCGATCACAAGTATGGGACACAAGACAACTTTGTCGCCTGTCAGCAACGAGGGATCAGCACCCACTTGGGGGATGCTTCCAAGGGCCAGGATCATCATCGCGCCACCGGGATTTTCCCTGAGCGCGCGTTTGTTTACGATGCAGCAAAAGATGTCTTCCACTGTCCGGCTGGAGAGATTTTAAGGCCACGACGGGTTCATCCGGTGCGCCACACCATGGAGTATAAAGCGCGGGCCGGAGCTTGCGCCGGCTGTGTCCTGCGCCCGCAATGCACCAGAGCGAAGTTTGGGCGCACGCTCCATCGACATAAGAATCAAGTCCTCCTGGATGTAGCAAAAGCGCAAGCCCACAGTCGTGCTGCGCGAGCGGATCGAAAACGCAGACAACAACTCATGGAACAAAGTTTTGCTGATGCGACTAACAATCATCACTTCAAGCGCGCGCGGTGGCGACGGCTCTGGCGGCAGCAAATCCAAGATTACTTGATCGCGGCCATCCAAAACGTGCGGATTCTGCTGGCCAATCAAAATCCCAAGAAAAGCGCAGCTGCCGTGGTCTCATTCGTAGACGCGAGGCTCCAAATTGCATGGTCCTTACTCTCGCTCAACGCCGCCCGGCTACTTAATCTCGAAGCGACCACCCAGACCTTGCTTCTTCACACGAAGTTAGCCTAACAGGTCCTTTGGGCAACACGCCCTGAGATTTGACCCCACTCCGTCCCCCCAGAGATCGGGCGGGCCTGCTCAAATTTAAGTTGGCGAAACTATGCGAGAACTGTCAAAAGTGAAGATTTGACCCCGCGCCCTCGCGTGCCCGCATCGCTACGCGAAGGCGTTGCGGGCGTGGCCATCGGGTGCTACGCCAGTCCGGCTCGGACTTTCGACGCCCTCGCCGAAACGAACTTTCGAATGATTCTTCGCCTCCACCGGACTTAGAGAGAGAAGTGTCGATGTAAGCTTTGACTATAACCCCTGCGAAGATTTTTCAGTAGCTGGGCTCTGCGAGCCCGACCCCGTACGCTGGATCCACCATGCTGGGCGGAGCGTTCCTGCACACCGTCGGAATCGATGATTTGACGCACCGATTTCAAATTGTCACGATCGCGACCGATGAAATTCAGCGAATTAGTGCGGCTTCTCGAACAGAACGGGTTCCGCCTCATAAAAGAGAAAGGCTCGATTCGCTATTACGCAAAAACTGGCCATCCGCCCCTGATTCGTGTAGACTTTCACGGTGCAAAAGAAGTGCCGACGGGCACGTGCCATGCGATACTGAAAGCTGCGGGTTTAAAACAAAAATGATCACACTGCCGTATTCGTTGGTTATCGAGGCGACCAAAGATGCTGACTTCTTCGGCTTTTACTCAACCGATTTGGAAGGATTCACTGGTGTCGGTCATTCCATTGAAGATTGCGTCTACAAAGCGCGTTCCGGAATGACCGATCACGTCCAGATGCTGCACCAGCAGGGTTTGCCAGTACCAGCGCCGAATCCGAATCCAACAATCATCATTCAAAACGACCCAAAGCTGCAACCGGCTTGATCCTGCATATTTTGATATTTGGCTTCGGTCAGATTTCGTGCCCCGGCCTTTGCTGGAGAATGAGAGGAGTTGGCGAGTTGTTTGAAGGATTAGGTTATACCGCTGTGTCGCAGCGGGTTGCGCGGACAAAGGAAAAAAACCGTGAAAATGGGCTGAGATTCAACTTCGACACGTTGAAGCGCAAATGTGGAAAGTGAAGATCAGACCCCATCACAGACGCTGACCTCTGCGGATCGGGGAGCGCACCCGCCATCGGGTGCTACGCCAGTCCGGCTCGGACTTTCGGCGCCCCCGCCGAAACAAGGTAGCGGCGACCCGCTCGCGAAAAGTCTTCGGAGTTGACCCATTCGGCTTCGCTCAGGGCAGGCTCTCAATCGCCATTCCCTCGGCTTGCGTGATACGCCTGTGCCTTGTGACCTCGGACAACCCAAAACTGCAACCGGCTTGATCCTGCATGTTTTGATCTTTAGATTTGGCTTCGGCGTGGTCCGGTTCGAATATCGTGCCCCGACCTTTGCTGGAAAATGAGAGGAGGTTGGCGAATTGTTTGGGAGCAGGTATACCGCTGTGTCGCAGCGGGTTGCGCGGACAAAGGAAAAAAACCGTGAAAACGGGCTGAGATTCAACTTCGACACGCTGAAGCGCAAATGTGTAAAGTGAAGATCAGACCCCATCACTAATGAAATTGTAGCCGCCCAAAGCGTGGCCTGCCCGCTGGGTTGCTCAGGATTCACTGGCAACCACCGGACCAGCAATGGTCCCAACTCGTTTTGCGATCTGTATCGTCACGAGCGTCAAATGGTGGTTGATCCCCGCCGCTAACCACTCCTTTGGGCCACCCGTGTCGATAGCTCCATTGCCCTTTTCGTGGATGTAAGCGTCACCCCATGAAAAACCTTCTCCAAGGAATTCATCGCGTGAACACAGTAAAGTCGCCTCCCCGAGATATTGTTGATAGCCAGGACCATCAAGGTTTCTGACACCCTCGCCTCGAAACACTAGATATCCACCTGCCGTCGTATATCGGATGCTGGCGCTAGGATTCAGTCCTTTACCTTCCCGTTCCTCGAAGAACGCATGTTGAATCGTGTAATCGCCAAATGCGATGGGGATGTCGATCAACTCGACTAGTTCACACCATGAACTCCATTCCCCTCGCTCCAAATCATACTCCTCGTTTGGATCGAACTCGCTTAGATCTTTTGGAAAAGTTCCGGCAATTACTGTAACACTCTTCCAATCCCCCAAGTTCGGTATGTTCCGAAACCGCGGCGCGAAATTCATGCCGCTCGCGGCGATATACCCGAAATCGAGTATCAGATGTGTTTGTCGCCGCGTCGAACTCAGTTGGGCGAGCGTTCTATCTATCATTGACGCCACCGTTGCCTGGCGGAATTCAAATGAGGTCAACCGCAGTACCAAGTCGCTATTACCTTTACGCAAAATTTCTTCGACAGCAGCTTGGTATGTATTGGGCCGCGAGATACCAGTCACGATTCCGATGTCTTTATTGTAACGGGCCGCTTCGGCCATAATCTGCCGTATACATTTTGTCGCGACATCGTGGCCCAAGAGGCCAGGGTCCACCATGAAAGGATAGTTCCAACCACAGCTGTCGCGCAGGCCCTTCGCGACTTTTACGAGCGCTCCCTGACTAGCCTCCTCGAAAAAATCCTTCGGAACAAATTCTATTAAAGGTATCATGGCCTGGCGCGCGCTAGGTTTTAGTTTCTGCAGCGCGATTCGCTCGGCACCCTTGTAGCGCACTACCGGGACGTATATTGAACGTGTTATTCTCATATCAATTAGGGCCACTTGATTTCCGGAAAACACTTCTGGACCTCGCGATGCCCGATGATTTTGTTAAGTAGTCGGAACGCCTTCCAGTGATGTCGCATACGTCCTGCCACGATCGCGGGATGAATCCCTAACTGCCTTGCCAGCTGTGCAGCTGCTGCGGGCGAACGATATGAGATCGCGGCGCTTTTATTCCACGCCTGCATCGGAATCAGCATCTCTCCGGCGAGCTCGTCAGCTTCTTGTTCCTTCGGATCATCCTTAGCTTCAACATCCAGATCATCGACGAATTGCTTTTCGTCTAAATCAAAATGCAGGGCAATATGGGCAAGTTCATGAAGCAACGTGAACCAAAAATTGTCGAGTCGATCATACCTAACCGTAATGCCGATTATTGGCTTCCCGCTCAATAGAAAAATCGCGGCACCATCGAGATACATATATGGTAAATGCGGCTCGATAATTAGCGCAATTCCGTGTTGCCCAAGGAATTCTTGGGCGGCTTTTGGTCCGCTAGGCAATATGCTAAGTTGTACAACCTTGGTCATAAATGACCGAGTCACAGACCCCTTTTTGTATCGCGGTAACTCAATCTTGTTCGCTTTAATGATTACCCGTGCTGTCCAGGCTTTGAGCGCGTGTAAATCCATCTTTCGTGCCGATCGAACATGTACACTTCTGCGACACAGCACTTGCGCTTCTACACCAGAGGGAAGTTGGCCGAAAAATTGTCGCAAACTAGTTACTGAATTTTCAACCCATCCTCTTGCACTCATCTCGCGCAGGGGGAAAAGACTCCAGTTTGGTTCCTGTTCGTCCGCCTCGATTAATTCGGCTTCTTGGATCAATGCTTTTGCAGGAATGTGCAGGCGCTCGTGCAATGCACGAACCATTGGAAGCGTCAGTCGCCGTTTCCTGCTGAGTATTTCCGAAACTTTACTGCGACTTCCGATGTAAGGAATAAGATCGCGCGGCGCGAGGTCTTGCTGCTCCATGCGAAATTTTATTGCTTCAACTGCGTCGGGAACTTCCGTCGGAAACACTCTTGCTTCGTAGTCGCTGGCGATCAGTGCAAGCAAATTCAGCCGATCGGCTTCCGGCGTGTTCGGCGCTGGATTAGCGTCAATCAGTTTCTCGATTTCTTCGAGAACAGCCACGTGATCAGCTTTCGTTTTGATTGTCGTCAAATTGACCATTTCACAGCTCCCAGCGCGAATATTCGGCATGAGTTCCTGCGCGCTTAATAAGCACAATCTGATTTCCGTAATTAATCTTCACTTCCAGTCTGTATTTGTTGCCTTTCAAATTAAATATGACTCGATTTCCTGAAAGGATGCTCGCATGCGGGTATCTTTCTTTTATGTCCATTGGCGCTTTCCATTCCACTTCCTCGGCTTCAGCCAGCCACGCTTTCGTCGCTGCCTTTGCCTCTGCGTGTTGCAGCATAAATTCATGAAGCACCTCTCGACCGACGATACGCATCGCGGAAATCCTCCGTAGTTGAACGATGTAGGCCGGCCATAACTGTTCCCAATTTGGGAACATTATACCCGCCAATGTCTCTATGCAAGGCCAAATTTACTCGGGGAATTTTGGACCGTCCGGCCCCCCACGGGGCTCGAAATTGCACTTACCAACGCGCTAGCTCACAGGATCCAGCAAGGGCGCTCAATTCACTTCTGAACCAGCTTTGATTGGTTTTGATAGTCCATCCGTAGTCCGCCGGAGATTTTACTGCACGCTCCACGTCAGTTTCGAAAGAGGAACGCTCAGAATTGCCTCTATTTGACCGAGCTACGGAGATCAAAGCAGCCTCCAGCTTACGAGCTTGCGAATACCACTCCTCTCCATGTATTGGGAAAAGAGCTTCGCAAAGGGTGCGCTCAGCGGAACATCTTTTTGCGGCGCAGCAAAGCCCTACGCGGTCGCTTACTAAGTTAACCAGCTGTTCCGCTTGCTCGAATGTGAGATCCTTCGCAAAGACGCGATCCCGGTACATCCGCTTATATTTACGTAGGCGGTCTAACGAAACCACATCGGAAGCCTTCAATGTCCCGATACGAACTAAGCCACGAAGAACAGCGCGAAAATTAAAATGATAGATCCCGTGTTGCGCGAGCTTGAGAATACCGTAATTGCGCAATCCAACACTCAATACATCAGCCGTCCAATATAGCCCCCGTAGGCAATTTGGGATCATCAATGGCAAATAAAGAAAGGTCTCAGCGCGCTGCAATTCCTCGTGGTAGCTGGTGCTGGGTCGAAAATCCCCAAAGATACTATGCAGCCGACCGTCGTCGTCTCGTAAGACCTTGGCGTCTTGTCGCAGATGCTGCACAAACAGCCGCCTCGAGTATGCGGTGGCTTCCAAACGTCGCCAGGAATAATGAACAGGGCTCCATCCTGTTTGCGTAAACATGCGCACAAGATCTTTCGCACGAGTCACATCGTCATCCACAATAAGAACATCCTTGTCGCTGAACTTATCGTAGTCGCCCCGAGCAACTGACCCAAAAAGAGCGATCGCATTTTTACTATCGTAGGAAGCTTTCATCGAAAGAATCTTCGCACTAACATCGCAGCCAACAGTGCAAACCAAAAGAATCCACAGAGAGCTTCAGTCGAAGCGAGTACCATTCCACAGACAGTTTGTGGAGTTATGTCGCCGTATCCAAGCGTTGTTAGGGTGACCGCCGTAAAATATCCGGCGCTATACCAGTGGTGTGACGCTTTCACCGATGAATCTCCAGTCGAAAAGTTCTGCCACAGGGTGTGATTAAGGAGAACTATTGATGCGAATAGAACCAGGGATGTAATCACAAAGCGCGTAAAGCTGTGTCCAAATCCCGAGATGAGCTCGTAAAGATGACTAACGGTCAGCCTCCACCGATATAAAGCGGGACGCACCAATTTTCTGCGAAATTTATAACTTAACTCGTACCGTTGCCAACGCCTAAATAGCCAGTCTGCTGTTTCAGCAAAATCGGGCTGATATGTGGCGAATGCGTTAAACCGCAGTTGTTGAAAGAGGAAGACGCCAATATTGGCGTGTCGTCGCGGATCAAGCATTCCATCGAAAAGAGCAGGGTCGATGTATGTGTTCACGAAACGCGCCTTGTACGGATTGCACCCATTGAACGAGCAATCATGGAATTCACAGTGATCGAAGACCGCGCCCATGAACAAACAATCTGTAAATCGCGATGATCGAAACTCGATGTTTTGAAAAATGGTGCTCCGAAAACTAACGTTTCGAAATAGCTTGCCACCGATAATATTCTGTGGGCGAACAGGGGCGAAGCTTCCGGGCTGATATGTCAAATTTTCTATCGTATCATGTCCCGCAATTAGTCCCACCAGCTGATTTTGGTTTACGATGGGATTGTTCTGGCCGTTCAGATGCCAAAAATCAACAAGCATAACAGAGTTATTACCGTATACAGCTGCACCCAGCGGAACAAGTCAGATTAGCTTGACCTTTGTTCGTTAGATCAATCCTAAATTCCCCAACTCAGTTTGGTAAAGTGTTGCCAAAGCTCGCCTCCAGTTCCGCACAATAGCGATGAGATCGTGCAACGACATCTCCCAATCCACATTCAGTGCCTTCGCGCCGATCCGTAAATTTCCTGTACACGCCGGCACTGCCCCTGTCGCACGAACAACTGCGATTGTCTGCTGCTGCAACGCCGTGCCATCGGTCCAGGGATAATCCCATTCATCTGCATGCTTAAAGAGATTTGCGAACGCATTGAGCACCTCGACCGTAGTGTATGGAGGACAGATGACGGGAGTAGCCGTTCGCAGAATGCTAGGTTTCTGTCCTGAGGTTGTCTTCAGATCCCTACCCGGGAATTGACTGCAATAATATTCATGTAGACGTTTCACATGGGACACCGTGGCCGTCACCTCAGTTTGTGCTGTGACGAAGGCAACCCCGACCAGCGATTCAACTAAATCAGCCTCGTCATCGATAACGCTTGCCGAATACTCTTCAAGGCCAGACGCCTGGGCATGGCGAATCGCCTCTGCCGATGCGGCGACTGCGTGATCGAATGAGTCAAACAGCCGATCAATGATATTGCCGCTGAATCTGCCGTGAATTTGATCCAAATGTAAGAGATACATATTGATCATCTGATAACGAAGCGCCAATTCCGGCACCGAACAACTGGAACTAGGCACCAAGGAAAGCGCGTTGGTCAATGGAGTCAGATGTTCTCATCGACACCCGTTATGGAGCAAACCGGTCAAAGACTTCCTGCTTGTGCCAGGCCAGCTCGTCACGTCGTAGCCTCTTGACGCGCCGTAGCGTGAGCGAAAGATGTTGGCGAAGATGGAAGCATCGAAGTGCCGCCGATAATAGCTATCCTCAGGTAGTCGAATGTTGGTGAGATCTAGATCGAGCGCCGGGAAATTGGCGATGCTCGCAGCCTTTGTCTTTGGGTTAACGATCACGTCGTATTGATCCGAGATCGTAAAAATTCCGCGATCGAACGCACAATTCGCCGATTTCGACAGCGCCGCAATGCCGTTCCGCGGACCGTTGGTTCTCTGCACTTCTTTGTCGGTGATGAGATAAGGCTTTGGGGGTCCATTACTAAACGACATTCTCAGTCGACCGTCAGATCTAAGCCGCGTTCCATACTTTTCCTTTAGCGCTATTGCCAACGAGAGGTCGACTCAATAAATTCAGATCATGCCCGAGTTCATGCCAGCATCGAAGAAAGCTATTGATCAGGTTAGGGAAAGTTACGCGAAACACCGAAAGCTCATAGCCGATAAGATCATAGATGCGAAAAAACCGGAGCCTGATGTCGATCTAACCAACGCGATGTTTCGAAGTCAGTCTGTCCTTGGTAATTATGTAACTTTAGATTGGAAACATCGAACTGACATTATTTCATTGAGAAATAGAATTCGAGCTTATGCCGACGATGTGAGTCGAACGCGGCCCTTGAATATCCTCATGCAAGCCGACCCGGGTTCGGGAAAATCGCATTTTATCAAATGCTTGGCGAGGAGTGGGGCCTTACGTTCGAGTGTCGGAGCAGTCACGTTCAACATGTCAGGAATGCAAAGCGTTGAGGATTTGGTTCAACCGCTAGAGGCGGTTCGTAACCTAAAAGTTATCGACAAGACGCCGATTCTGTTCCTCGACGAATTCGATTCGTCCGATGCCAATTATGCACTCCTTTTGCCACTTCTTTGGGACGGCGAGCTTCATGTAGGACACAGAGATCTCAAAACTGGAAAAATTGTATTTATCTTGGCTGGTAGCGGGCAGCACATAAATGAGACGATGAAGGCTGCAAAGGCTATGCAGAAGATCGCTGCGCCCAGTACAAAGTTAACGGACTTACTTTCGAGAATCAACGGCGGCGAGTTTTCAATACCAGATCTAGATGAGATTTCCGGAGACCGCGACCGCCGTACCGACAAAGTTTGCATTGCCGCGGCGCTGTTAACGCGTCGGTACGGTGAAAGCTTGTTGACCGTGCCTTGGGCTTTTCTGCATTTCGTAGGTGTCACAAAATTTAGATATGGCATTCGGAGCCTGACGCACTTAATTGAACTTCTCCCTTCCCCAACCGGAAAAGAAGAGACGCTAAGCGTGGAAGCGTTGCCGCTTTCGAGCGTTGCGAAGCTCAAAAACAGCAGTTTGGCCTATCATCTAACAAACGATGACGGTCCAGCTGCAATCGTGTCCGAATGGAAGGAATTTTCAGAGGACGACGCGGTTGTGGTTGTGGCGAAAAAGGAAGAAGACGACGAAATCCCATTCTAACCGTCGGGGGGATAACAGAAGTCATCCGGGTCTTAAAGGGAAATGAGAAATTGGTGCCGCGTCTAGGGGGAGAATTCGGATCGCGTTAGGGTTGCATTGATTTGACGGACCAGGGGCCTTTCGATTTAACGTCGGAAAGATGCGCTAGTGGACAGAAGATAGTAGGTAAACGGACTGAGGCGGAACGTTACGGTTAAATTAGGGGTCAGTCAACAAATCTTGACAGAGCGGGTTGTGACCGATTTGAATGGCAGCGATGGCGCGCAGTATTCGAATCGAATTTAAAGGTGCGTTTTATCATGTCATGGCTCGCGGCAACCGGCGGGAGCGGATCTTCCGGGACGACATCGATCGGCGGTTCTTTGTTAAGACTTTAGGAGAAGCTTGCGCCCAAACCGGATGGCGAGTGCATGCTTGGGTGCTAATGGGCAATCATTATCATCTGATGCTGGAAACACCGGAAGCAAATCTGGTGGAGGGAATGAAGTGGTTGCAAAACGCTTACACCCGCCGGTTCAATACTCGGCATCGGCTGTGGGGACGACTGTTTGGCGATCGCTACAAAGCGGTCCTGACCGAGGGAAGGGATGCTTATTATTACAATACGCTAATGGATTATATTCATTTGAATCCGGTCCGGCTGGGGTTGGTGCGGATCGACCAAAATGAAAGCGTGCGGGACTATGAATGGAGCAGCGTTGCGCAGGGGTATGCTGTGCCGTCAAAGAGTCGTCCGGAATGGCTAGCGGCGGAGGAGGGATTGGCCGCGGCGCAATGCAAAGATACGGCGGCGGGCCGGCAAAGCTTTGTCGAACATTTGGACGAGCGAACGCGGGAAGAAGGATCGCGAGAGGGGGTCTAGGGGGTCGCGTCTGTATATTTTACATTTATGGAAATGCGGGTAGTATGGAGCAATGGCGCGGCCGCTGCGGATCGAATTTGAGGGTGCTCTGTATCATGTTTGTGCTCGGGGCAATGAACGGCAGAGGGTATTCCGCGATGACAAGGATCGGATTAAGTTCCTGGAATTACTCGAGCACTCGGCCGCCCGGTATCAAGTGTCGGTGCTGAGCTTTGTCCTTTTGGCCAATCATTTTCATCTCCTTGCCCAGACTCATCGGGCAAATCTGAGCCGTTGGATGCACTGGTTGATGGTGAGCTACACCGTCTGGTTCAACTGGCGGCATCATCGCAGCGGCCACCTGTTCCAGGGTCGCTACAAGAGCTTTTTGGTGGAGAGCGAAGATGGTGAATACCTATTAAGTTTGAGCCGTTATCTGCATCTCAATCCGGTGCGAGGCAAAGTGCTGGGAGGCGGAACTCCGACCGATCGTCGGGAGCGGCTGCGTCAATATCGCTGGAGCAGTTATCCTGGGTATGCGGGCCTCAAGAAACAGTTTGGATTTGTAGAAGAGAAACCGGTGTTGGAACACATGGGTGGATCGGGCCGGAGTCGGCGATTGAGCTACCGGCGCTACGTGGAAGAGGGGCTCCTGCGCGAAATAGAGAGTCCGTGGGAGCTGGTGCGATGGCAGACGGTATTAGGCAGTGAATCCTTTGCCCAACAGATCCAGGATCGAATCGGAGAGGCGGGTGAGGACAAAGGCCGAAGCGAGCTGACAGGGCTGCGGCGCGGAGCCAGAGCGCTGGATCCTGAGGAGGTATTAAACAGGGTGGCCAGGCACTATCGTGTGCCGAAGCGGCAGCTCCAGGCGCGGGGCGGTTATGGACTGGAGGCGCGTAACGTGGCGATCTCGATGGTATGGGAGAGGTGCGGGATGGGTTTGCGCGAAATCGGTGAACTATTTGGCGGAATACACTACATGGCGATCGCCCAGCGGCTCCGCCGGCTTAGGCCGAGCAGTCGAAAGTTAGCGATGAAATTACTCTCCAAAATGTAAAAAATACAGACGCGACCCCCGCGACCCCCCCTAACCCTACTAGTGATAGCTGGGCGCCTAACCAATCGATACTTGGCCGGATCTATCACACGACGGTTTGGACCGGCACTGAGATGATCGTGTGGGGCGGGTTCAATGGTTATTTCAATGAGAACACAGGAGGCAGATATAATCCGGCGACGGATAGTTGGACCGAGACGAGCACCGTCTCAGCTCCCACTGCCCGGATTTATCATACTGCAGTTTGGACCGGCACTGAGATGATCGTCTGGGGCGGATTTGATATCACCACTAGTACGAACACCGGTGGAAAATACGATCCAGCCACCGACACCTGGGTAACTACGAGTCTTACTAACGCGCCGACAAGTCGCTCTTTTCATAGTGCCGTTTGGACTGGCAATGAAATGATCGTGTGGGGCGGATACGATTCGAGTGCAAATCTTTTTAATACCGGAGGCAAATATCATCCCGACACGGATACCTGGACACCGACCAGCATGATTAATGCGCCCAGCCCCCGGTCAGGGCATACCGCGGTTTGGACAGGCATGGAGATGATCGTGTGGGGCGGAACGAACGATCCACCCTATTCTCAGAATCCGCTAAACACTGGAGGCAGATACGATCCAGATAAAGATAATTGGGCGCCGACGAACATTTCCAACGCGCCGCTCGCCCGGAGCGGTAACAGTGCAGTTTGGACCGGCACTGAAATGATCGTGTGGGGCGGAAGAGATAGCGCTAATACCCTTTTGAACACCGGCGGGAGGTATTATCCCGCCATCGATAATTGGAAAATGACCAGTCTAGCAAATGGGCCTTCGCCGCGGGCTGGTCACATCGCAATCTGGACCGGATCCGAAATGATCGTGTGGGGCGGCTTTGACATTTTCTATTATACCAACACCGGCGGGCGATATGACCCCGCAGCCGATAGCTGGACAGTTACGGACGCGGCGGACAACTGCCCCATAGGCCGCTCGGGTTTCGCGGCGGTGTGGACGGGCACTGAAATGATCGTGTGGGGCGGGTCCGGTGAGTTTGGCTACTTAAACAACGGTGGGAGATATTGCGGACAATCCGTTCCAGGGCCGACACCGACACCGACACCCACCGTAACTCCGACACCGGCACCAACCTCGAGTCCTCCGACGGTGAGACTTATTGTTTCGCCGGTGAGTGTCAGCAAGACCGGCACAGCCACTTTTATGATCAGCGCAAGTTCGGTGGCTATCCAACCGATCACGGTTAATTATTCAATGAGCGGCAATGCAGGATTGGGAGCAGATTACACTCTAAGCGGTACCCCTAACCAAGCGACCATAACAGCAGGCCAGACAACAGCCACAGTTACACTGACGGTAACGACAACGAAACCGAGAGGGAAAGAAAAAGCGACGATGAAACTAGGCGTTGGTCTCGGTTATCAGCTACCGACATCGGGTAAGAAACACAAGCTCAAACCGCCGACAGCGACAGTCACGATCCGTAATAAATAAGAGACGGGAGCCAAACGATAGGGCTCAGGTAACATGAAAGTAGTGTGAGTTCGTGTGGGCGAAAGGCGACAAGTTGTTACGCATAGTCTGCATAAGTGGCATATGTATTATCTGCCCGCTTTAAACGGGCAACTGATTGGACGATACTTCCTAGCAGGTGCAAGCGGCTGAGGAAGCCGCTCAATTAGAACATTTGTAGCAAAGGAAGGTTCCAAAAGTGATGTAAATAGTATAATGTTTGTTGTGTCCTTAATCCTGGTTTGGCGTCAGTCCGGTATTGGGCGCTGAGGTAATCCGCGCCTGTTGTGTCGGGCGCGTTCAATGAAAACGCGCGCGCGATGTAGTACTTGTTGTTCCTTCAACAGCTGGGTAAACGGATAGACCGTTTGTTTGAGCCAATTGCCCGGAAGCTGCCGCCATTTCAGGCGGTCCTCAATGGGAAATCGGGCGTCAGCAATACCTGTTTCCGGATATACATCATTGGATCGGCAAGCCGTTCCGAAGAGGTAATCGAACAAACTGAAATGCGCACCAAAGTTCTTGTCCAGGTGTTCGGGCGCGGCGGAATGATGGACCCGATGGAATTGCGGCGAGGTGATCAAAAAGCCGAGCCAACCGAGGTTCATTTTCAGGTTGGCGTGAATGAAGCGATTGTGGATGGGCAAATAGAGACCGATGACAGCAACCGCATAAAAGTTGGGCAGCTGGAAGAGGAAGAACGGAAAAAAGTGCAACAACGATCCGAGGAAGGCGTCGACGATGTGTTCCCGGTCGTCTGTGAAGGCATTTGTTTCTGTTTGTGAATGATGGATGGCGTGGAAGAGCCAGAGCATGCGAACCTTGTGGCGGATCAAGTGGTTACACCAGAAGAGGAGTTCGCCTAAAAGGAGAGCTGCAATCACTCGAACGGGGATCGGCCACGCTGCCGCGGCACCTATGTCAAAGAGTTCATGGTGAGCCTTGAAGAC
Organism: uncultured Verrucomicrobiae bacterium; assembly: GCA_963728975.1. Taxonomy (GTDB): domain Bacteria; phylum Verrucomicrobiota; class Verrucomicrobiia; order Chthoniobacterales; family UBA10450; genus DATFCK01. Next base: position 3,936 of record CAVSMF010000003.1, on the reverse strand, counting down.
GCTTTCAATGCAGGCACCGATCGGATATAGCATAAGAATTTTCATGGGGGCAAATGCCACAAACCAGACTGCGTCCTGCAGGAAACCCTTGCTGATAAGGGGCTGGGATGGGTTGCAGGGAAAGAGCAACTCAAGGAACAGCAGAAAGGGGACAACGACGTACAATGCCGGGCGACGGTAAAGTTCGTAAACAACCCGTCTAATATCTTCCGGGAACCAGCTTCGATATACTTGCTTTAGGCGGAGGATTTGGTTTGTTAGGATGCCGGGACCGAAAACGGTCGTGGCGCTGTCGATCATCGAAGCCGATTCGGCGACTGCAGACACTGGTGAGTGATTCCGGTCCGCTGGCCGGAGCGTGAGTTGGGCGAAGCCGAACGTGATCCAGCAAAGGCCCGCAATTGCAACAAGGTTGGGTATAACGGGGTGATTATCTATGAATCGGACCCACCACGCTGGTAGTTGCCGGGCCTGGAATAGAAAATCGCAAAATAACATGCCGGATCACATTTGAATGCAAGTTCGAGCTTGGCATTCTTTCCTGCAGGACAGCCCTGTTATAGAAGAATCGAGCTGAAAAAGTCAAGAAGAGACAGGGCTCCCGTCCGTGGATAGGGAGAAACGAAGTCGCACCTGTATATTTGGCATCTCTTTGGCGGCCTGGGCTGCCAGGCGATCGTCCAGCGGCCCCGACGAACTAAAGCGATTACCTGGCTCAGAGATTCGAAAGGTCGCTTTAGCGGATTTGCTGTTGGCGCGCACGGGGCACGCAGGCCAGGGGTCAGTCTTAGAATCTCGGCATTTTGCGTCGGCCGTGGATGGCGGTCGCCGAATGGGGACCGGTTACGAATTCGGCGATGCGAGCGGCTTTGCTGAAAAGAAGTAAATTGCGTCAATCAACGTCTTGTCTTCCAATCAGCTGGGTTGAAGGAAGAAAAGGCCATCGGTGATCGTCCAGGCATTCGCCACCGGCATTTTTTTCAATTCGTGGCCTAATCCCCACGTGTCGGAATAATAAATTTCGTGCGTTCTGGGATTGAGTCCGATAATCAACCGCATGTGTCCGCCACGCGCGCGCGGATTTAATTTCTCCTCCGGCAGGATTCCCAACTGGACCGACCAAAGCAGCGGGATGCCGCGTTCGATGTGGCGCTGCACATTGCGCTCGAAGGTGGTCATGTAGGAGGGGTTTAATTTCGTTTTCGCTTCCCGAAGCAGTTCGCCATCCATTTCGTGGCAAACCAGCGGGTAAGAAGCCAGGCTGCTCTGCGGTGGAATCAGTTTTGAGCTTGCTCCCCGCGAGGCGGCGCGGGCGACGCGGTTGTAATCGTTTATTTCACGCACGTAATCGGCATAGTTCAGCCGGTATTCGGTAACGACGAGCACCCTGAAACGGCTGGCCAGATGTTTCAGGGCCGTGACCATGACTTCGGGACTTGTGCCGCGCGCCGCGTCCGAATCGGCGATTTCGGCCAGCTCGTTTTGATCGACATTTACGCCGTAGTAGCGGAGCACCCTCTCGGTCGCCGCCGTAACGCAATATCCTTTCCTTCCTTGATCGACCATCGGGATATCGGGAATCAGTTCACCTCCGTCAGGTTCGCGGACCACGCGTGCCGGCAAGTCTGTCGCATGCACCGTTTTCGGCTGTGACGCGCCGGAAGTCAGGGCCGTTAGGGCACGTTGTCGCTCGAGAAAATTCCCCGCCTGGTCCGTGCGCGGTGTTACTCGGAGCCGAATGAATTCAGCACGGTAATTAACGGACTGCCCCGAATTCATAGCGCTCCATTCCAAAAGAAAGCGGCTCGCTGGAGTGAGCCAGACGAGACCGCGACTTTGGACTGCGCTTCCGTAATCGGTGCCGCGTTCAAGCGGCTGGCTATTGGTCAATGCGCCGAGAGCAGCCTTGCCTCGTTCGACCAGGGCGTCGAAAGCGTTTTGGCTCAGGTCGCCCGAATCGCCGCGATTGTAAATCGAGACCTGAACCTCGGAAAGCCGGCTTGAGGCCGGGGGGCTGGTCGGTGGCGCGAAGCGGGCGATTACTTCTGCTACCGGCAGATTGACCAGGCGCAGGCCGCGGACGCTGGCGCGAGCTGAGTCGTGGATGTTTGAGAGCCAGCGAAAGCCGAATGTGCGCGCATCCGGGAATTGGTTAGAAGAAGTTTGCCAGAGCGAAGCCGAGCTGAGCCAGTTATCAAGCGGGATGGGAGGCGGCGTGACGGCCGCCGCAGCCGCGGGGGAAGGCGAAATCTGGGCGATCGCCAAGACTGGAGCAAAAACGAGGGCGAAGCAGGCGGCAGGAAGGGGGAACCGGGCAAACATCGCGCACTCTGTTCTCAGAAGGACGCGTCCGCAAGAGCGTTTCGACCATTGAAGAAGCTTACTGTTCGGGTCGCTGTTATACCGCGGAGGAGATGGGAGATAAGATAGAAGACAGAGGAGAAGTAGAATTAGGAAGTAGGAAAGGGCAGAAGATGAAGGAAGCAAAACGCTCAACGTCCAACGTTCAACGTTCAACGTCCAAGCGTCAGTGCGGTATGTCTACAATTGTCACGGTCGCTGACTTTTTCTTGCCGATCTTGTAGATCGGAGCCTTGAGGAAGGTGACTGTAAACTTCTGCTTCTTTTCCACCACCAGATCCGCGACCGTGTGAAGTGTCACGCTGGTGGTAGACTGGCCGGCTCCAAAAGTGACCGAATTAGTGACCGGAAACGAGACGTTTCTTCCTCCCCCACCAGCGATTTTTTCAGTGATACCCACTGTAAACGGCAGGGAAGATGCCGGCGAGATGGTAAAAGTGAAGACCGCATCGGCGCCTTCTACGATCCGCCTGGCCGAGACTGAAACGTTAACTACTGGGAGAACGGGATGCTTGGGAACCGGTGTTGCGCTGGGACCGGGCGTCGGGCTGGGCGGCGGGGTCGGCGTTGCTGAGGCGGGAGAAATGGGAATGGATATACCAGTCAGAGTATTCAACAGCCGAATCCGCTGCGTCGTCTGGATTGAATGGTTAAATCGTTTAATTGTTAATTGTTTAACGGCAAATGACGAACACTCTCAGGCCGACGCTGGTAAGGACACGAAGCACCCAACTGGGCCAGTTCCTCTATCAAATCCATCAGTTCGAAGACTCAATCGAAAAGCATACTGATTGGAAAATCGTTAACGGACTTCCGTTGCCCCGGCGGCGCCTGCCGGTCCTATTTGTCTCGATCCTGGCCCGATTGCTGAGGTTCATTCGCTCCCGGATCGATTGGAAATCGCGGCGCCACTATCTTTCGATCGGTTTTCTTTCCCCGGACCGGCTGCACTTCAAGACATTTCCGTATTTCGATCTGCCGGCCCGGTTTCGATTGCTCTGGGCCTACGACATCTGGGAAAAAGAGCTGCCTGACATTTTGCGGTCCATCAAGACGCACAACATTAAGCTCGTGTTCCTTTCCAGCCAACAATCGACCGCGCGCCTGGCCGAGATGTCGAACGGTTTCTGCGAATGTTTCTGGCTGCCTGAAGCGGTTGACGCCAGGGAATATCATTTCAAGCCGCCGGCCGACCGGCGGATCGATGTCCTCCAACTGGGGCGTCGCTGGGACGAATACCATTTCCGGATCGAGCCGTTCTGTCGCGATAACGCGATGGTTTATCGATACGAAAAGATTAAGGGCGAGATAATCTTTCCCAAGCGCGCTGATTTCCTGGCTGCTCTGGCTGAAACCAGGATTTCCATTTGTGTTCCCAGCGCAATTACCCATCCGGAGCGCTCCGGAGATATTTCCACGATGACATGGCGTTATCTGGAATCGATGGCCTCCAAATGTCTGGTGTTGGGGCGCGCCCCGACCGAACTAAAGGAGTTGTTCGATTATGATCCGATGATTGAGATCGACATGAACCGGCCGGCGGAACAGTTACGGGAACTTCTCCATGATCTGCCG
>CAVSMF010000002.1:0-678634 GCA_963728975.1 uncultured Verrucomicrobiae bacterium | reverse complement strand
GGTAGAGGTCGCGCGCGCTGCGCATCCGAATGTTCGGATCGTGGAGCGACCTTTCGATACTCACGCGACCCAGTGGAATTTCGGGCTGGACCAGATTACCACGGAATGGGTGCTGACCCTCGATGCCGATTACCAGGTTTCACCGGAGCTCGCCGCCGAAATCAAAGTACTGCAGCCGCCAAACGATTTTGTCGGTTATTGGGCCGAGTTTGAATACCGCATCTTTGGACATCCGCTTCGCGCATCGGTTTATCCGCCGCGCATCGTTTTGTTCAAAAGATCCGAGGCGCGATATGTCGATGAAGGGCATACGCAACGGTTGCGAATCAAGACAGCGTGAAGAAGGTCGGCCCTCCGCAGGACAAAGGACAGCTCTCCGAAGCGTTCGGAGGCGTCCTTACGCAGCAGGACGGAGGACAGCAGGAGACAACCGAGTGGGGAAGCTTGTAGGGAAGATTTATCATGATGATCGGAAACCGCTTTCGCACTGGCTCCAGGCCCAGGATCGGTACGCGACGATTGAAGCGAGGCATTTGCTGCGGAGCAGCAAATGCGGACTACGGACTACTGACGACGGGACGGCAGGACCGGGACTCTCAACTCTCAACTCTCAACCATCGACGTTCAGTTTTCAGGATCGGTTGCGGCTTAAAATCTTTTTCGCCGCCCCGGCTATTTTTTTGTATTTGCTGTTCGGTCGCGGACTCATTCTCGACGGTTGGCCGGGATGGTTTTATGTCGCCCAACGCACGGTGGCGGAGTTGCTGCTTTCGATGGGCCGCTTATTGAAAGCAGAACGAGATAGAAGTTAGGAGATAGAAGATAGGGCCGCGTAAAAGGCTGACGCCTCACGCGGTCGAAGCGAGGAGATAGGTTGACTGGACTTGACGCGGGCGATAAACTTTGCCTAATGAGCGTCGAGGAGTTGAAAAAAGTGCTAAGTTGTCTGTCTGCGGCGGAGCAAAGCGAGGTTAGTGCTTTTCTTTTTTATCTTCGTCATCGGACGGATGCCGCTTATCAAACCGAATTGGCGGCGCGCATGGCTGACAGAGATCCATCGCACTGGTTGACGCCCGAGGAATTCGAGAAGCGTTTGGATGCCAAATAAGCTCCGGTGGACGCGTACGAGGTCTACCTGAATACCGCTCTGCTCGACGCGGTTCCAAAGGATGCGGCTCGCAACGACAGAAGATTATGAAGTTTATTTATGAACTTCGTGAGCAACCGCGAATTAAAGGAGATTATACTGACAAGGACGCGTCATTACGGATCAGGCAAATCAAAATCATTGGAGACTACGCCGTAACCTATTGGCTGGACGAGGCTGTCAAGGCGGTAATGGTTGTCGATGTACGGCCCGCTGATCGCTAGCTTTTGGCAATGCATGACTCAGGTCAACCGCTGCTCCGGCCATGTTTTTGTATCTGCTGTTCGGTCGCGGACTCATTCTCGACGGTTGGCCGGGATGGTTTTATGTCGCCCAACGCACGGTGGCGGAGTTGCTGCTTTCGATGAGGCTGCTCATTGAAAGCAGGCCTATGCAATCACCAAGTCGATTTTAACTCTCCGGTCGAGCGATTTGGCGGCGCGGTTTAACGTCGCCAAGGTAACCGACGTATTTTTTGGATCAAGCAGCCGGTTAACGGCTGCCCTTGAGGTGCGCATCTTCGCGGCCATTGCACTTTTACTCAATTTCTTTTTCTTCATCAGATCGGTAACTTTCATAGCCAAAGCCCGCTTGAGCGCGACCACTTGGACCTCTTCGAGTAGTCCCTCTTCCCTCAAGAAGGCTTCGAAGCTCCCGCCACGATGCTTGTTCTTAATCTTAGCTGTTCTTGAGATAGGCATTTTTTCGCTGCAGAGCCAAAGCTCTGTCTTCATTTGGAGTTTTTCTGGTTTTCTTGTAGAACCCGTGGAGAAGGATGATTTCTTCTTCGTGCACAAAAAACAATGTTCGCGCTATCCGATTGGTCAGCCGGCTGCGAATTTCCCAAATCCCAGATCCAAGATTGTCCACCAGCGGCATTCCAAGGGGCCAGCGATATTGAACGGTCATGATGTCTTCCCCGATTGTTCGTCGCTCACTTTTTGGTAAATCTCTTAGCCAATCGCGTACCGGCTCTCGCCCGGCTTCTGTTCGGAAGAAGATCACGGACAGAGGACGCGGCACTTAACGACTGTATCATTTGTGATACGGTAAGCAAGCAGAATCTGTGGTTGCGAAGAAGCGAAGCACGCGAAGAAGCGCTCGAGAATATTCGCGCTGCGAAGCGTTTTTCCAATCGGCTTGTTGACCTGGCGGAGTCACTGGGCCGCATGCCGACTAAAGGCCGATGCGTGAAGGGATGGGAAGTAGAACACAAGAATTCAGGAATCTGGAAACCAGGAAACCAGGAAGGATATCTAAAGAACGCAGGAAAGCAGGAATCTCAGGGAGGGAAAAGGAAGTAGAAAGTAGAAAGTAGAAAATGAGGGAGTGCGGATTTCGGATCCGCCTTCGAATCGCTACGGCGCGACAGGTTGCGGAATGCGCCCGCCTGCAACGTTATGCTATGTCCGCAGTGCTTCGCGACCGCGATGCAGGCGTGGCCATGCATTGCGGGCAGGGATTGCGGGAGCCGCTTGACCACCGGTGAGTTCAATTCGAAATTCGAGCATGTTGCATCCAATTTCTGTGCAGGCTCTTCCGAAATATCGGATTCACATCAAATACTCCGATGGCGCGGAAGGTGATGTTGATCTTTCAGAATTTGCCGGGCGTGGTGTGTTTGCAGCGTGGAATGATCCGGAATTCTTTGGTCTTGTTCATATCGGCGAGCATCGGCAAATCCGCTGGAACGATGAGGTCGAGCTTTGCCCCGATATGATTTACATGAGGCTCACTGGCAAGACTCCGAAGGAATACTTCGCTTCCGAAGGCGTGGAGTCGGTGCATGCCTGAGATTTGCCGGTTCTACGGCATTATTATTCGGATGTACGGTGGCGACCATCCACCGCCCCATTTTCATGCAGTGTATGGCGAGCATGAAGCCTTCATTGAAGTCGAAACCGGGCAAATCTTATATGGGTATTTGCCGGCAACGGCATTGCGGCTTGTGCAGACTTGGCTGGCTCAACATCGCGAGGAAGTGAATCAGGATTGGAAACTGGCGGAGCAATTGCGACCCCTGAAAAAAATCGCTCCTCTCGACTGACAGGTGAAGAGTTGAGAAGGCCGGAATCCGTTTAAATCCGTGAAATCCGCGGTCAAATTGGAAAGAGAGGACCGAAGGAGTTGACCGCGGATTACGCGGATTTGGGCAATTAACCAATAACTGATCTCCTCTTAACAAATAACGGATAACGTTCGATAGTATGATTCTGTCTTTTGGTGACAAGGAAACGGAACAGCTTTGGGTGGGCGCGCTTAGCGCACCGTTAACAGTTATTGGTTCCTGGTTAATGGTTGTTCTGAACGCGGAAGTGCTATTGTGTATTGCGCAATACGTTTCCCATTATGAATAATCCAATTCATCCCGGTGAGATTCTGCTCGAAGACTATCTCAAACCATTCTGCCTCTCCCAGAATGCTCTTGCCCGAGCCCTCGGCATTACTCCCAAGACAATTTCTGAGATCGTTCTTGGTAAGCGAGGAATTTCGCCCAATACATCCATCCGTCTCGGCAAGTTTTTCGGGCAGTCGCCTCGCTTTTGGCTGAATCTTCAGACCGAATATGATTTTCGTTGTGCCGCGCGCCGGCAAAAAAGTCTTACGGCCAAGGTGCGCCCTCTGAAAGATTTAGCGATAGCGTGAACCCAACGGCGCGAAGCGCGAAGCGCAGAGGGGAGGGGGAGGGGGAGGGGGTGGGGGAATTGCGGATTGCGGATTGCGGATTGCGGACTTGGGGCGGGGGGGCGGGGGGAGGAAGGGGAACTGGACGTTCAACGTTCAACGCTCAACGTTCAACGCCCAACGCCCAACGCCCAACGCCCAACGCCCAACGCCCAACGTCCAACGTTCAACGTTCAACGCTCAAAATGGGAGAGGGAGCGGGGCGAAGAAAGCACCAAGATACCAGGGAAGCAGGAAACGAGGGACTGCGGATTTCGGATTGCGGATTGCGGATTTGGATTGCGGATTGCGGATTTGGGGCGGGGGGGCGGGGGGAGGAAGCACCAAGCACCAGGGAAGCAGGAAACGAGGGACTGCGGATTTCGGATTGCGGAATTCGGATTGCGGATTTGGGGCAGGGAGCGGGGGGATAAAGCACCAAGCACCAAACCCCAAGCACCAGGGAAGCACTAATATTCAATAACCAATAACCCGTTAACCAATAACCAAGTCCCGGAGGACAACGCCCTAACTCTCAACCGAAGGCACGCTTGCGGTGCCGTCCTATCAACTATCAACTCATCTGTGAGGACGGAGGGCGGAAGTCAGCGATCAGAGGTCAGCGTTTGTGTAGGTGCTTCACGAGTTTGCGTAACTGGCGCGTGGTAGCATCGCGGTCAAGCTGACTCGCGGCCAGGTCGATAACGAACTTTTCCCATTGGTCCACCGGCAGACGCTTGTCCGATAGCAATCCGTTGTCCTCCAGAAAGATCAAACATGCTGCCAGCGCAGTTCTTTTGTTTCCGTCGACAAATGGATGGTTGCGGCAAAGATAAAACAAATAAGCCGCCGCAACCTCAATCGGGTCGGAGATCAGCGGCTCGCCCATGGTGGTTGCCTGGGGCGCGCCTACTGCCGATTCCAGCAATGCATTATCCCGAACCCCGGGGGCGCCACCATGCGCTGCTAATACTTCCCGGTGAATCGCCTTGACCGCCGGCACAGTGAGGTGGCGGATTGCTGCGCTCAAGAGAGACGCTTGAACAGGGCGGAATTCTTTCTGATCAGCCGTTTGGCTGTGGCCGCAGCCTCTCTCGAACCTATGGTTGGGCGGATGGGAGTCAAAATAATCGAGCCGCCTTCATGGATGGTGACGGTGACTTGATCGCCGACTTTGACCCGAGCCAGGTCCATCAGGGCGGCGTCAAAAATAATGCCCTGGGAATTTCCTACCTTGGAAATGGTCTTGGTCATGATGTAATACTATGTTTTACTAATCGGGTTTCGGCAAGAAGAAAGTAGCCGCGTAAAAGGCTGACGCCTCACGCGGTCGAACCGCATCAGGCCCGGCGAGTCAGGGAGGACGGGAGGGAAATAAAGCACCAAACCCCAAACCCCAAGCACCAGGGAAGCTCCAATACTCAATAATCTAGTCCCGTCGTCCTGCCTGCCACGCCGGAGCTTCACGGTAGGAGGGTAGTCCGTCGTCTCGCCGTTCAACCGGAAGCGGGGCGGGCGAAGGCTAGTAGACAGACAGACGGAGCAGGGAGCGGGATTAATCTTAAAGCTTTGGCTTGTGCCCGCGCATTCGCATGCCAAATTTTCAAGATTTCGAGAGTCTTGCTCTTCGATAGAATGCGGTAGTAGACGCGATAAGAGTTCTGTCTGGGAAACGACCTATGCCGCGTGCGAGTGAAGATGTTGACCGACTTATCGGGAGCCGCATTCTCGCTTATCCGCGGCACGTTACCAACGCAAAACCAAATCGTTCAGAAATCTCCTAACATTGATCCTCGCTTGCGAATCCGTGCAGACCAGCCGACTCCAGTTATCGATCTCAGTGCGGCTTCGTCTGCGCAATTAAGTTATCGTACTCTTAAATCCTCGGTGAACCATAGGCGACACACTTCGTTAGGTGTAGTATCGCCTTCAGGAGACGCGTTCGCTTCCTCGATCGCAATCCGTCGAGCTCGCGTTCCAAAGCGACATCATCGCCGAAGCGTTGGGCAATGAACAGAAGCTTCGACGGCGTCATGCCGCTCCGATTCAGCGAAGCTGTTGGAATTGCCGCAAGTGGATTTCGAGCGATCGTGCGAACTCAGACCTGCAACAGGGTAAAGCGCGGATTGTCATTGGAATGGAAGTGGAAAGCGGTGCGAGGGAATTTCGAGGGAGCGAGGACTGCGGATTGCGGAATTCGGATTGCGGATTTGGAGCGGGGAGAGGGGGGAGGGAGCACCAAGCACCAAACCCAAGCACCAGGGAAGCACCAAGCACCAGTCTCGGAGGACAGAGGACGGAGGATGGAGGCGGACGGAGGCAGCGAGCGGGGAATAAAGCACCAAACCCCAATCGCCAAGCGCCACGCAAGATTAGGCAGCCAGGAGCTACTCAAGTAATCAATCACCAGAAGTCCCAATGTTCCAATCACTCCACCACTCCACCACTCCACCACTCCACCACTCCACCACTCCACCACTCCACCGCCGTCCTTCCTGCGTTCCTGCTTTCCTTAGCGATTCCCTTTCCTGGATTCCTGGCTTCCAGATTCAATCCTTCCTGTCCCCGGCGTCTGACACAGACGCCCTACAAATGGGGCGGGGAGCGGGATAAAGATTTTGCTTACCGTAGCCCGGGCATTCGGCTATGATGTTTTTTCCTTTTCACCGGAAGATGTAATGCACTCGACTGCTCTTCGCCAACCGCAGGGCGATGACCCCGCGGAGGCGCCGGGCGTTCCCCCGCCAGCCATCGGACCTTACACACCGGAAACTCCCACGCCGTTCCCGGAGACCGGCCGGTTTACCCGAGTCGCGGAGACCGACTGGGCGCCTGCTCTCCTCCTTTTTGCCCTCGATATCGTTTGCTGGTTCGGCGTGTATAGCGCGCTCGCTTTCCTCCGGCACGACGCCTATTTCTCCAGCGGGTTTGAGCGGGCGTCGATCGACGTGATTCAACTCGCCGTGATCATCCAATGTCTGTTCGTCATCGGCGGCTACAGTCACCGCACCGAGATGCGCGGCCTCGCTTACACGGCGGAGCATATCCTGGCCATGCTGACCGCGCTCGGAGTGAGCTCGCTGATTATTTACGCGGCGGCAACATTCGATCAGTCGATGAAACCGAGCCGGGCCGCGATCCTGGCCAGCTTCGTCGTTTTTACCCCGCTCTCCCTGGCCTATCGGCGGGCGATCCGGAGCCGGACGGCCGCGGCCTCGGCTAACCGCGCTTATCTGGTGATTGGCGCGGGCGAGATCGCCGCCAACTTTTACAAGGCTTACCGGCGATCGCCTAACCAGCAACGGCTGGAGTTTGTCGATCTGGAGCGGAAACGGGTGGGGCAAAGCATTGCCGAACCGGGGTCGCCCCTGATCGAAGGCGATCTGTTCTCGAAATTGAACCAGGCTTCGATGCGTTACAGCGGCATTATTCTGGCCGAAAGCGTTCATCATATCAGCCGGGACCTGCTCGATCGGCTGGTCCGGACGCAGTTTCAGCGGACCCGGGTTTATACCCTGGAATCGTTTTACGAAGCGCACTGGCGTTACGTGCCGCTGCATTCGATCGATCCGTTCTGGCCGTTGCAGCGCGGGTTCCAGCTTTCCCGGAACTCGCCCTACCATTACATCAAGCGTTTGTTCGACATGGTGGCGGCGTTGTTCGGGTTGGTCCTGCTTTTTCCGGTCATGCTGGCGATCGGGCTTTTGATTCGGGTTACGAGCGGGCGGCCGGTTATTTTCAAGCAACGCCGGGTCGGCCGCGACGAGCAATTGCTTACGGTCTACAAGTTCCGGACGATGCGAGCGGCGGAACAAGTGGAAGGTAGGAAGGAGAAAGTAGAAAACTGGGAGGCAGCGGAGGGCGGAGGGGAGAGGACAGAGGACGGAGGACAGAGGACGGAGGGCGGAGGGGAGGGCGAGGATATTTACACGCGGGAGAACGACCCGCGGGTGTTGCGTCTCGGGCGCTGGCTGCGCAAACTGCGCTTGGATGAGTTGCCTCAGCTCTGGAACGTGTTGAAAGGGGAGCTGAGCTTGATCGGGCCCCGGGCGGAATGGGTGCAATGCGCCGATCGTTACCGGAAAAAGATTCCGCTCTATCATTTCCGTCATCTGGTGAAACCGGGGATCACGGGCTGGGCCCAGGTGAATTATCCCTACGGCGAGAGCGACGCGGACGCGGTGGAAAAATTAAAGTACCGATCTGTACTACATTCGTCATTACTCGTTGACGCTCGATGCCATGATCGTGTTGAAGACGGTTTACACAATGCTGTTTGGAAAAGGAAGGTGAGCGCGCGCGGGCCGGAGGATGGTGGAGTGATGGAGTGATGGAGGAAACGAGGGACTGCGGATTTCGGATTGCGGAATTCGGATTGCGGATTTGGAGCGGGGGAGGGGGAATTGCGGATTGCGGATTGCGGATTGCGGATGCGGGGAGCGGGGGGACTGCGGATTTCGGATTGCGGAATTCGGATTGCGGATTTGGAGCGGGGAGCGGGGGGGACTGCGGATTTCGGATTGCGGAATTCGGATTGCGGATTTGGAGCGGGGAGCGGGGAGCGGGAGGACTGCGGATTTCGGATTGCGGAATTCGGATTGCGGATTTGGAGCGGGGAGCGGGGAGGACTGCGGATTTCGGATTGCGGAATTCGGATTGCGGATTTGGAGCGGGGAGCGGGGAGGACTGCGGATTTCGGATTGCGGAATTCGGATTGCGGATTTGGAGGAGCGGACGCGAGACGTGCGGCAACGTCCAACGTCCAACGCCCAACGTCCAACGTCCAACGTCCAACGTCCAACGTCCAACGTCCAACGTCCAACGTCCAACGTCCAACGTCCAACGTCCAACGTCCAACGTCCAACGTCCAACGTCCAACGTCCAACGTTCAACGTTCAACGTCCAACCCCGAAAGGATTCGGGGCCGTCTCGCCACGGCGAGCAGGCGCTCAATGCTTTTTTCGGGTCTCGTCAAAATCGGGCGAATCCTGTCTGGATATTAAATTCCCTTTCCCCGGCGTCTCATAGAGACGCCCTACAACTGCATCCTCGGACGCCTCGGCCTCTGGCTTGGAGCAGCCGACAGCTCGGAAAGAGATGCGTCCCTACCTGGCTGTTCTCTGTTCTCTGTTCGATCTTCGATCTCGGCGATAATTGGTTTGCAACATTCTCAAGAGCCCATTAATCGTGAGACCGGCATGACCGATTCACGCGTGGCAGTTCTCCTTGTTGTTCTTTGCCTCGGACTGATCGGGCCGGCCGGAATCGGCCAGGAACAAAAGTCGTTCACGGTCGATGAGCTGGTGGCGAAAAACATCGCGGCCAAGGGCGGCGCCGCAGCCTTGAAGGCGATCCAAACCGTGCGCTTAACCGGCAGCCTTCTGGTCAACCAGGGGCAAATCAAAGTGGCTTATGTTGAAACGAAAAAGCGCCCCGGCAAAATCCGCGAAGACGCCTCCCTCCAAGGAATGACCCAAATCCAGGCTTATGACGGGAAAGAAGGATGGCAGGTCTCGCCTTTCCAAGGCCGGAAAGATCCGGAGCGAATGTCGGTTGACGATCTCAAATCGCTCAGTGAAGACGCGGAGATTGGCGGGCCGCTGGTGGACTGGAAAGCCAAAGGGAGCACGGTCGCGTATCTGGGAACGGAAGATGTCGATGGCACGCCCGCCCATAAATTGAAGGTGACGCGGAAAAATGGCGACGTCAGTTTTGTTTATCTCGATCCGGATTATTTCCTCGAAATCCGCATCCTGACCCAGCGGATCGAGCACGGAGCGCAAATCGAGCAAGAGAAGGACCTGGGCGATTACGAAAAAATCAACGGCGTCTTTTTCCCGTTCTCGATCGAGGCGGGTTCGAAAGGCGATACCGACAAGGCGAAGTTCATTTTTGAAAAAGCGGAGGCAAATGTTCCCGTGGACGACGCCATTTTCCGTTTCCCGGCCGGCCCAGCAAAAAAATGATTGATCCGATCATGTCCCTGGTTCGATTCCGTCCCGCCACCCGCCGGTTGATCGCGCCCTTCCGTTCGACCGCGGCCCGAACAGGCCTGGTCGTGTCCGGCCACATTTTGGCGATGATCCTGGCGTTCTATTTTATTCCGGCATTGGCTCAGGCGCAGAAACCGCCGCCGCGATTTACTTACTCAACCATCTCCGGGCTTGGCGCCCGCAACATCGGCTCGGCCGCGATGAGCGGCCGGATCGCGGCCATAGCCGGGGCTCGGGAATCCTCGGGCAAGATCACTCTCTTTATCGGCGCGGCCAGCGGCGGGGTTTGGAAATCGGAGGACAGCGGAACGCGTTACCGGCCGGTGTTCGACGAGCAACCGGTGCAATCAATCGGCGCAATCGCGATCGATCCGAAGAACACCAGGAACGTCTGGGTTGGCACCGGAGAATGTTGGACGCGCAACACGGTTTCGATCGGCGACGGCATTTACAAATCAACCGATGCCGGCGAAACCTGGACCCATGTGGGCCTGAATAAATCGGAGCGGATAGCGAAGATCGTGGTCAGCCCGAAAAACTCCGACACAGTTTTTGCAGCCGTTCCCGGGGCGCTCTGGAGCGATTCGCCGGATCGCGGGCTTTACAAGACGACCGATGGGGGCAGGACCTGGAAGCTCGTCCTCAAGGGAGCGAATCTTTCGACCGGATGCACGTCGATCGCGCTCGATCCGGTTAACCCCGACGTAATCTTTGCCTGCATGTGGGATTTCCGGCGGACCGGCTGGGGCTATCGCTCCGGCGGCGACGGCCCGGATAAGCCTTCCGCCAGCGGTTTCTTTCGTTCCACCGACGGCGGCAATACCTGGACCGAAATTACTCCCGACCGGAACAAGGGGTTTCCGAAAAAGCCGTATGGCCGCCTCGCGGTCGCGATCGCGCCATCGAATGCGAAGCGGGTTTATTGTTTCGTGGAATCGCCCGATAGCGCGCTGTTCGTTTCCGACGATGGGGGGGCGACCTGGGACCAGCGGGACAAGAGCAACTGGATGGTTTGGCGGCCGTTTTATTTTGCGAACCTGATTGTCGATCCAAAAAATCCCGATCGCGTGTTCAAGCCGGATGGGGCGTTGATCGTGAGCGAGGACGCGGGGAAAAGTTTTTCGGTGGTGGGCGGTTTCCAGGGCGCGCATGGCGACGTCCACGATGTCTGGATCGACCCGACTAATCCGGAGACGGTCTTTTCGGTGGACGACGGCGGGATTTGGTATTCCTACAATGGCGGCAGCAAATGGTGGAAAGGGGAAAACCTGCCCATCTCGCAGTTTTATCACGTGAGCGTGGATGAGGCCGATCCCTACCATGTTTACGGGGGCATTCAGGACAACAGTTCGTGGGTGGGCGATTCCCAGTATCCCGGCGGCATTACCAATTCGCGCTGGGAAAACATGTTTAACGGCGACGGTTTCTGGATGTATCCCGATCCGTCCGATCCCGATTACGTTTATGCCGAATATCAGGGCGGTTACATGGGACGGGTCAACCGTTACACCCACGAAGCGCGCATCATTCAACCGACTCCGGGTTACAACGAGAAATTGCGGTTCAATTGGAATGCGCCGATTGCGTTATCGCCCAACGAAAAGGGGACAATCTATGTCGGAGCGCAATTTCTGTTTCGTTCGCGCGATCACGGCCAGAGCTGGGAACGTATCTCGCCCGACCTCACCACCAACGATCCGGAGAAGCAAAAGCAGGAACAATCGGGCGGGGTGACTATCGATAATTCGACGGCGGAAATGCACACCACCATTTATTCGATCTGCGAATCGCCGAAAGAAAAGTCGCTGATCTGGGTCGGGACCGACGACGGCAACCTGCAAATTACCCGCGACAGCGGAAAAACCTGGAACAACGTGGTGGGCAATGTCCCGGGTCTTCCGAAAAATTCATGGGTGAACTGGGTGCAAGCCAGCAGCTTCGACGCGGGAACAGCCTACGCCGCGTTCGACCGGCACACCTACGGAGACATGGATCCGTATGTTTTTAAGACAACCGATTACGGCAAGACCTGGACGCCGCTGGTGACGCCGCGGGATTCGAAAGGGGTGCGCGGTTATGCCCACGTAATCAAGGAAGATCTGGTTTCGCCCAACCTGCTTTTTCTCGGCACCGAGTTTGGACTTTGGATCTCGATCGATGGCGGAAAAAACTGGGCCCAGTTCAAGGGCAGCCATTTCCCGGCCGTGCCGGTGGACGATTTCGCGATTCAGCCGCGGGAGAACGATCTGGTCCTGGCCACGCACGGCCGCGGTATCTGGATTATCGACGACATCACACCGTTGCGGGCTCTGACTCCCGAGCTTCTATCGAAGGAAGTCGCCTTCGTCTCGGCCCGGCCGACCCAGCAGCGCCTGGAAGCAAACGGCGGTTGGGCTAACGGCGACGCCGTATTTGTCGGCAGCAATCCGCCTGACGGCGCTGTCATTAATTACTATCAACGGACCCGGCATCTTTTTGGAAAAATGAAACTCGAGATATTGGATGCAACCGGGCGCGTTCTCGATGAGCTGCCGGCGAGCAAGCGGCCGGGGTTGAACCGGGTGACCTGGAGCATGCGGGAAAAAGCGCCGCGGGTGCCGCCCGCGGCTCAGCTCGCCTATGCCGGGACGCGCGGCCCGCGGGTTTTGCCGGGCGAATACACCGTGCGCATGACAAAAGCGGGGAACGTATCGGAGACAAAACTCACCGTTGGCCTGGACCGCAGAGCGAAGTTCGATTCAGCCGATCGGAAATTGCAATATGAAGCGGCGATGCAAGTGCACGCGTTGTTTGGCCAGGAGAGCGCGTTGATGGATCGGATCCTGTTTGTTCGGGCGGAGGTGGCCAAGCGGGCCGGAGCCCTGCCCCAGGGTGATGAGTTGCGAAAAACGATCGCGGATTTCGGGGAGAAAGTGGACGGCGTGCGCAAGAAGATCGTGGCTACCACGGAAGGGGGAGCGATTACGGGCGAAGAACGGATCCGGGAGCACACCGATCAGCTTTACGGCGCCCTGCTCAGTTACGAAGGCCGCCCCAGCGACTATCAGGTCGCCTACATCGATACTTTGAAAAAGGAATTGGACGATGTCGCCAAAGACTTCGACCAACTCCTGACAAAAGATCTGCCGGCCGTCAACGACTCGCTCAAGGCCAAGGGCCAACCAGCAATTCCGTCACCGCCGGCTCATTGACTGCGGCGCCCGGCTGATATCGTTTAGAAGCGAGATGGCTTCTAGATCTGCTCATTCGGCGTTTTTATCTGTTCTGCCGTTATCTTAAGGGTCGCCCCGAAGCGAGCCCCTATTGTTGCGATGGGTTCTGATTTTTCGGCGCGTAATTCTCGCGGATCCGAAACCAGAGAAGGGGATAGCCGAGCCACAAGGTTCCGAACGGAAAGAAATGGAAGCTGTGTCGCGATTGCTGAGGAAGCCACTGTAAAAGAATGAGAGCCGGCCAGATAACCAGCAAAAGAATTTTGCCAAGGAAAAGCGCGCGATTTTGGCTGACCACTGGGAATAATAGCAGCGACTGGGCGGCGGCCAAGGCTAACGAAGCCATTGGAATCAACAAGCCGCCGAGTGGAAAACCCGAAGAAGCGTTAAAGGCATAGGCAATACCACCTCGCAAAAAAGCATCATATGCCGAGAGACCTGCGGTAATAAGCATTCCAAACGACCAAAGTGCGGCCGCGATCAAAATGCGAGTCCTGTTCGGCCAGAACGTGAGCAGGAAAGCGATGAGAAGCGCAGTTCCGCTTATCCAGCTGACTCTCTCGTAGTACACGCCCATCATAAGAGACGATAAACGAATTGGTGAAGGCGAAGCTTCAGTTCCTGGTTCGGATGGCAATTAGTTTTCAGCCCAAGTTTCGAAGCGAGAGCCGTCACCCGCACAACCTAATTGGCGGTTTACTGCGGCAAAAGCGCAGGAGAAGAGACGTGAAAATTCAAGATTTGCCATTGATCGCCATGTTTAACCAATCCGAGCTTGATCGCAGCCTCGCCTTTCTCGAACTTCGCTTTGGCGGTATATTCGGCTGAGATTATCTTCCCAGTCTGCGGGGTAATCGATATGCCGGCTTGGCCCTGGGCGGGGTCGCACTTCCGGAGCCGGCCGAGGCTGCTGAACCAGTGGAACAGCCGATCTACCTGTTCCTGGGTGGCGACCTTCTTGAATTCGGGGCTTGCGCGATCGAGCAACTCTTTCTCGTTCCAGTTCGTGACGATGGCTGGAATAACAGTGTCAGCATAAGCCTTGCTCTCCTTGTCGAGGGTGTTGCCGCGCACTGCGAAATAGGCGATGCCGATCCCTCCCAGCACCAGGATTGCGAGAAAGATTGAGCCAAGAACAATAAAGAACTTTTTCATAAAAGCGCGCTTGGGGGGGAATCAGGATCCGATACGGGGTTATCCGAATCGACGCCGAATTGCAATGGCAAACTCCGTGCCTGCCCCCGCGGGCGACAGATCATCGAATCATGATACCCGGCGGCAGCTGATCGGCCGTTGTTATGCCAGACATTGTCTTCTAATCGCGCTGTGAATGAATCTCTCGCCGATTCTGTGTCGGCGACGTGATCCTCTCAAAAGGTTACTTGCGTTTGAGTCCATCGCGCCAGGCCATCGTTTCCAGTTCGACCCGGACAGCGTCCTCCACGGGAATCACGGGTCGCGCCTGGAACTCAAACGCAGGCCAGGTCGAGCATACCTTGTGGACGGTCGTCGGGTCGTCGCATTCCACCAGCATATGCCCGCCCCATTCGCCCACTCGGACGACGAACACCTCGATCTTGAAATTGTCGGGCGCCTTCCATTGAGTGAAAACTTCCAGTATCCGGTTCTGGGCATTTTCATATTCCGCGGGCGATCCTTGGGGACGCTCGAACCAGCTGATCATGTATTTCATAACTCTATTTTACCTTTCTTGTTAGGCTGTGGTTGGTTTTGTCTTTTGTCGGTGTCCAATTGGTCATGGTCTAGAAGCCATCTCATAAACAGGGTGGGCCGGGCAAGAGCACTTTGGGGCGGATGGCAAGGCGCGAGCGACGAGCATGCCCGCAGCCCCGAAAGCTTTCGGGGGCAGACGCCCCAAATTGTTCTTGCCCTTCGGGTAACCGTCGCTTTTTGGTTTGAACCGCGTTGCTCCTCGGTCGCAGATCCATTCGGATATGCTTCCTCGTCGCGCCTTGTCCAAACCGAAAATCAATAGCCACCCGGCCCACCCTGCTTATGAGATGGCTTCTATTCATCAAGCGTATAAAATACGTCCATAAACAGCATTCGAACCTGGCAGGTGCTGATTGCATGATAGGCCTAACGAGAATAGAACGGCCTGGCAGGCTGCGGCATAGACGAACAGCCCCCAGGGTAAGCGAATGGCGTGAGCAAATCAACAAGATCAGTTCTTGCCAATGCCTTGGGAGCTTCGGCTGCCAGGAGCGAGGGGGAAATCAGGGGGGCAGACGGTCGCGACCGGGCGGGAGGCCGAATACAGCGCCAAGCACCAGTCTCGGAGGACAGAGGACGGAGGACGGAGGACGGAGGACAGAGGACGGAGGCAGCGAAGCGGGGAAATAAAGCACCAAACCCCAACAACCAAGCACCAGGGAAGCATCAATATTCAATAACCAATTAACCATTAACCAATAACCAGGTTCCGGAGGACGGAGGAAGTAGGACGGAGGACGGAGGACAGAGGACGGAGGACAGAGGACGGAGGACAGAGGACGGAGGGGAACTGAACGTTCAACCCCGAAAGGATTCGGGGCCGTCTCGCCACGGCGAGCAGGCGCTCAACGTTCAACGCTCAACGTTCAACGTCTCAACGTTCAACGTTCAACGCTCAACGTTCAACGTCCAACCCCGAAAGGATTCGGGGCCGTCTCGCCACGGCGAGCAGGCGCTCAACGTCCAACGCTCAACGCTCAACGTTCAACGCTCAATGTTAAAATGGAAGCAGGGGCGGGGAGCGGGGGGAAAGAATGGACTACGGAGGACGGAGGACGGATGGGGGAAGTAGAATGGAGCGACTGGGGTGAGCGACATGTCCGGAGACGCCGCGAGGTAGCGGTGAGGGAGCTGGGAAGCGATCGAATACAAAGTAGAAAACGGTCGCGACCGGAGGTCCCTTCCACATTACATTTCAGAGAGAGGATAGAAAAACAGGAGCGAGCGATCAGCCAACCGTGCCCTGGGGGGTGGGGGAACAGCCGCTGTCTTCAATCTTTGACGCGCTTCTTCCTGATTTCTCGTGCTCTGGGTGATCTCAGGTTTCGGCGTGCACGTTTATTTGATCGCGGCCGCGACGGATCGTCCAGAGAAACAGTTTGTGAACAGTTGGGGGAGGGAGGACGGAGGACGGAGGACGGAGGACGGAGGACGGAGGACGGAGGACGGAAGGGGAACTGGACGTTCAACCCCGAAAGGATTCGGGGCCGTCTCGCCACGGCGAGCAGGCCCTCAACGTCCAACGTCCAACGTTCAACGCTCAACGTTCAACGTTCAACGTTCAACGTTCAACGTTCAACGTTCAACGTTCAACGTTCAACGTTCAACGTTCAACGTCAACGTCAACGTCCAACGTCAACGTTCAACCCCGAAAGGATTCGGGGCCGTCTCGCCACGGCGAGCAGGCCCTCAATGCTCAACGTTCAACGCCCAACGTTCAACGTTCAACGCTCAAAATGGGAGAGGAAGCGGGGAGCGGGGAAAGAAAGCACCGCGCCTCCGCCAAGGCTTCCGCGGGCAGGGAAGCACGAATCTTCAATAACCAAGTCCCGTGGTCCATCACTCCATCACTCCACCGCCGTCCTTCCCCCGGGCGCCTCGGCCTCTGGCTTGGAGCAGCCGACAGCTCGGAAAGAGATGCGCCCCTACCTGTGCAAGAATTCCTGGCTTCCGATTTGGGCCACAGATTGACACAGATGAAACACAGATAGGGCAAGGATTCTGGCATTCTGACGTTTTAACCGCGGATAACACGGATGGCTCGGATTTGGGGGCTCGGCTGACAAATCATCACTCCATTACTCCATCGCCGTCCTTCCTCCCGGCGCCTCGGAGATGCGCCCCTACCTGTGCAAGAATTCCTGCTTCCTGCTTTCCTTAGCAATTCTCCTTTCCTGGTTTTCTGGATTCCAGATTCAAATTCCTTCCCGGGCGCCTCGGAGATGCGCCCCTACCTGTGCAAGAATTCCTGCTTTCCTTAGCAATTCTCCTTTCCTGGTTTCCTGGATTCCAGATTCAATTTCCTCTTCCCGGCGTCTCACAGAGACGCCCTACAACTGGCAGTTCCTGCTTTCCTGCTTTCCTTAGCGATTCTCCTTTCCTGGTTTCCTGGATTCCAGATTCAATCCTTCAACATTCGGGCTAGGGCTTCAGCGTGGTGGGGTGGAGCCCGCTTTTTTGCAGTTCCCGGTCGAGCGCGGGCAGGTCTTGCGACATGATTTGTTTCCACGATTCTGTTGTCGATGCCGCGAGCGCGCGAATTGCGTTAACGGCTGCTTTGACGCGCTTGGTCGGTGCGGCGTCGGCCCGCTGAATTTCGTCGAACAAACGTCTTGCCGAGTCCAGCGCGGACAGAGACAGGTGCGCTTCCGGCCGCGGATTGGGCGGTCCCAGGCCTTTGAGTTTGCCGGTTAGAACGTTCAATTTGTCGGCAACATTGTTCGGAAGCGATTGTTCCTTTAGCCGGGTCAATTGCTCGACTAACGAGTCGAATGTTTTGCCAATCGGTTCGAGTGTTGTTCGGACCTGGCAGAGTTGACGAGATAGTTCCAGCTGGTCCGCCAAATCGGCCCCTGAAACTTTTACTCGCGGATCCATTTTGACGGTGAGCGGCTGGGAATAATTCTTACCGTTGGCGGTGAGGACGACGGTGTAATCCCCAGGCAGAACCCAGGGGGAAGTGGGGGCGGCCGGGGTATCGCGGTAAACCGCAGCGATCGGATACTGCGGTTCGACACCAGGAATCGGGGCATAGTGCAGGTCCCACAGGAAACGGTGCATTCCGCTTCCGGCAGAAAGCGAATTGGCGGGGCGAATCCAGTAACGCGGGATCCTTAGTTTTGTCGGATTGGGGCGGACCGGTGTGTCGGCACTGGAATAACGCCTGACCAGCTTTCCCTGTTTATCCGTGATCTCCAGGGTCACCGGCCCTGAAGTGTTTTCCGCCAGGTAATAATCGATGATCGCGCCGTCAGGCGGATTTTCGCCGGCAGGCTCATCCGGTGGAAGGGGGGTATCGGTATTCAGACTCCAGCGAATGCGGAGCGCGGTTTGGGGTTTGAACAGGACGGAATCGGGCCGGCTCCGATTCAGTTGGCGGAGGGGAGTGATGTTATCGAGGATCCAGAAACCGCGTCCATGAGTGCCAACGGCAATATCGTCGTCTTTAACGATAAGATCGCGGACGGAGGTGGCGGGCATGTTCAGCCGGAGCGATTCCCAGTTATCGCCGTCGTCAAAAGAGACGTAGACGGCCCGTTCCGTTCCAGCGAAGAGCAGACCTTTTCTTTGAGTGTCTTCCCGAACGACATTCACGGTTTGGCCATTTGGAATTCCGTTTACGATTGCGGTCCAGGTTTTGCCGGCGTCGTGGGTGCGGAAGATGTGAGGGCGGACGTCGTCGAGCCGGAGGGTGTTAACCGCCGCATAAGCGGTGTTTGGCTCGAAATGGCCGGCGTCGATCAGGGAGATCTTTTGCCAGGCGGAAATCGCGGGCGGGGTTACGTCGCTCCAGCTCTTGCCGCCATCGGTGGTTAGGCGAATTAAGCCGTCGTCCGTTCCGCACCAGATCCGATTCAAGTCCAGCGGTGAAGGCGCTACGGTGTAGATGACACCGCGTTGTCTTAAATCCGCGGCGGCCTGGCTCCGATATTTGCCGATACTGGCCGGCAGGTCATAGGTTTTTCGAGTCAGATCCGGGCTGATCTGTTTCCAGCCCTGGCCGCCGTCGCGCGTTTGCCAAAGGGTGTTGCCCGAAAAGAAAAGCAAATGCGGATCGAGCGGGGAAAAAACAACCGGCTCGGTTCGCACCATCCGAAAATCCGGCGAAGGCAACGGCACGGGCAAAATATCCCGGGCTTGTCCGGAGCGACGATTGTAGCGAGTCAGTTTGCCTCCGTAGATGATATCGGGGTCGAGCGGATCGGCGACGACGTAGCCGTATTCTTCAGCGGCGACGGGATGCCAATCGCGAAATGTAATGGCGCCGTCATCGCCGCGGCTGGCAATCCCGACCGACCCGCTTTCCTGTTGTCCACTGGACAAGTGATAGGGAAAGGCGTTATCGGCGCTGACGTGATAAAGCTGCGCGGTGGGCTGGTTGTACCAGGAACTCCAGCTCCGGCCCCCATTGACTGTGACGATCGCACCCTGATCGCTGCCAAGCAGGATGATGTTTGGGTTCCCGGGATTGATCCAGATGTTTTGGTAATCGTCGCCGCCGGGCGCGCCGCGCCAGCCGTCCCAGGTTTTGCCGCCGTCTGCCGATTTCCAGCAGACGACGCTGGCTGAATAAACTATTGCCGGATTTTTCGGGTCGAATCGAACGACCGGGAGATCGCCGCCGCCGATGGCCGCGGCGGGGCGTGGATCGTCAGTCGCATGCGTCCATGATTCTCCGCCGTCGCCGGAGCGATAAAGTCTGGATGAAACCGCGGTCTTTACCGCAGCAAGCAGTTTTTTTGGCGCGCTCGGCGCGATAGCAAGGTTTGCCTGGACAATTTTGCCGGGCAGCCCGTTGCCGAGCTGCTTCCAAGTCTGGCCGCCGTCGGTCGACCTGAAGATTCCGCCGTTGGCGCCGTTCCAAACGCTATTTTCCCAAGGACCTTCCCGCGACTCCCAAAGTGAGGCATACACAATATTGGGATCGGCCGGATCGATCAGGACGTCGCTCCCGCCGGTATTTTCGTCGCGGTAGAGGACTTTCTGGAACGTCGTTCCGCCGTCGAGCGACCGAAAAATTCCGCGCTCCTGGTTAGGGCCGTAGGGATGGCCGGCGACGGCCACAAACAAGCGATCCGGATTGCGCGGATCGAGCGCCAGTTGGGCAATCTGCTGTCCATCGCGCAGACCCAGATGCGTCCAGGTCTTGCCGGCGTCCATCGATTTGTAGATCCCGTCGCCGATAGAGAGATCGGGGCGATGCAGACCTTCGCCGCTTCCGACGTAAACGATATCGGGATTTGAGATCGACACCGCGATGGCGCCGACGGAAGCGGTGGGTTGATCGTCGAAGATGGGCTGCCAGGTTCGGCCGGAATCGGTCGTTTTGAAGACCCCGCCGTTAACCGGGGCCATGTAAAATACATTTGGCTGCGACGGGATGCCGGCGATGGCACGGGTCCGACCTCCGCGGAAGGGTCCGACATTTCGCCAATGCAGGGCGGAATCAAAGTCGGAGGCGCCGGAGAGGTGGCCGAGCGCGGCGAAGATGAAGAGGGCGGTTAGGCGGCGAAGAAAAAGTGGAAAGTTCAATCGGGAAGATAGAAGTTGGAAGACGAAGGGCAGCGCGCGGTGGTTAGCGGCTGTTGCGTATTTCCGGCCCGGCGGCGGAGGAAGATGAAGTTAGTTTCGTTTGGAGGCGATCGAGCAGAAGGAAACAGGCCGCGAGCAGAGCAGTGGTAATGATGAACAGGGTAAACTTCCGGGTGCTCCATGACGGGAGGCCCCGGATTTCTTCCGGCGAAACGTCTTCGGTGCGTTTCATTCCTTCGGGTGTGGCTTCGAACGCCCAGGAAATGAACACGATTATGACAAAACCAAGAGCCAGCAAGACCAGGAGCAGGTTTGGGATCCAGGCCGGCTTTTGCGCGTAGTGAAGCAAAACCGACGCGATCTCAAACACGAGCCACGCGACCACCGCGTAAGTGACGGCAACCTTGTAAACATTGCGGCGCTTGAGCTCACCGGAAAAAGTCTTCGGATCCATTCATCTGGTGTTGTGCCATACCGCGGCGGGGAACTCAAGAGAGCTGATCGTTGGGCCCCGTAAATTATGGCAGCAGGCAGGCAGGGACGTGCTAGAGTCCGCCCGTTCAAAAAGGAGAACCAAAACCCAATGAAACGTTTATTTGTCTTGTTAATCGCTGTTGCCTTGTCGGCGCCGGTCCTGCGCGCGGGAGACGCGAAGGTCAAAGTTAAGATGACGGCCGGCCCCGAGGACGATCCGGTAACGAGTTTCGCGGCCGACACTCCGAAGGTGTTTGCCATGTTCGAAACCGACGGAATCAAAAACGGCGACAAGGTGCGGGGGGTCTTGATCGCGGAAGACATCGGTGATGTGGCGCCGGCGAACACGCAGGTGCTCGAGAAAACGTTGACCCTGGACGAGGACACTGACGACGGCGATTTCAACTTTAGCAAGCCGACCAACGGCTGGCCGGCAGGCAAATACCGGGTGGAAATTTACGTAAACGACGAGCTGGCGGCGACGGCGAAGTTCACCGTCAAAGCCGGCAAATCGGAGAAAGCCGAGGAAGAAGAGTCGAAAGACGATTCCTCCGAAGATTAGGTGTGGGCCGGTCCATTTCCGGATTAATTGTCAGGCTTGAATGATTTTCCCATCGGTCAAGCCACGTCCGATTTTGACCGGGGCCGATCAGATTGACAGGGCCGGTTCCGGGGATGCGGTTGGGGAATGGATGTGCTCGGGGCGCGGCCCGATGCCAATCAAACGTGCGGGTAAGCCACGGAGTGGTGGGAACCATTGCAGCAGCCGCGGAATAAACGGGAGAGAATCGCCGGTCCCGGATTCGCGGCCGGTTACGACGTGACGATGGACGAACGCTTGCATGCTCTGAATGACCCGGGCCGGCCATTCCCGTCGCTCTTGCACCTGGTCCAGGTCGGCGACGGACACCGGGCCAATTTTTAATTTGGCGGCGAGGAGATTGGCGGTGGCGACTGCGTCCTGCAAGGCGAGATTGATCCCGACTCCGCCGGCTGGAGACATGGCGTGGGCGTTGTCGCCGATGCAGAGCAAACCTTCCCGGGACCATTTTCGCAGACGATTGATCTGGACGGTAAGGAGTTTGATTTTCGACCAATCATCCAGCTCGGCGATGCGATCTTGCAGAAAAGGGGCCAGGGAAACGAGTTCGCGCTGCAAGGCAGGGAGCCCGCGTTTTTTGGCGGCTTCGCTGCCGCCCTTTGGAATAACGAAACCCGCCTGATAATAATCTTCCCGGTTGATCATGACGAGCAGTTTACCGTGACGGAAGAATCCGAATAACTGCTCGGGATCGCCTTCACGCCTGGAAATGTGCATCCAAAGAACATCGATCGGCACGCCGAGCTCTCGAATGTCAAACCCGGCGCGGGCGTGGGTAACGGCATGCCGGCCGTCCGCGCCGATGATCAGATCGGCGTAAAAATCGCGCTGGCCATCCGGCGTTTCTACCCGGACACCGGCAACGCGGCTGTCTTCGAAGATCAGATCCGTCACCTCATGCTCCATGCGGAGAGCGAAAGAGGGAAAGCTTTTCGCTTTGTCGGAGAGGAAATTCAGAAAGTCCCATTGCGGCATGAACGCGATGAACTTGCAGTGAGTAGAAAGCCGGGTGAAATCGGCAATCGGGGCGCGATGGCCATTAAAAATCCCGTTCAACACGGGCACTTCCTGGTGTGGCACCTTGAGAAATTCATCGAGCAAATCGAGTTCATGCATGAGCTCGAGGGTGGATGGATGAATCGTGTCGCCTCGAAAGTCCCGGTTAAAATCGGCGTGCTTTTCCAGCACGATCACATCAACGCCGGCGCGTCCGAGCAAAAAACCGGTCATCATGCCGGCCGGCCCGCCGCCGACAACGAGGCAGCGGGTTCGAATCTCATGCGGCCCGCCCATTCAATTATATTATCGCGGGCCGAAGGGAAACCGGCTGGAGGAGAATGAGATCGGATCCGGCTCTTTGAGATTCTCCCAGTCGATCGCGGAAAATCGGTGTCAGGCGGTTTTCCCAGACGTTGGCGGTGAATGGGCCGGCTAGCAACGCCATGATCGAAGCAAAAAAAAGCGGCGCCGCGATAAGACTTCGCAGCGCCGCTCAAATGGGCCGGGAAGGGTGCGGATTATTTCAGAGTGATTTCGCGCATGAGTTTGTCGCCCATGATCTCACGAATTTCCATGCGCTTGACCGCCGTAGACCGCTGTTGATCGAGGCTGCCCTCGATTTTTTTGGCGATGGGATCGAATTTCTCCCGGGAGTTATCGAAAGCGGCCATGTTTTTCGATTCCACCATCAACAGGATATCGTAATCCTGCGGATTAGCGGCGTCGCCGATAAGGATCTTGTAATCCATGATAAGATTTTGCTTTTTCGCTTCGTCGAGGGTGCCTTTGAAGGTTTTGGCGAGGCCTTTGAGATAATCGTCAGACATGCCGTATTTGGTTTTCACCATGGTGATTTGCCAGACGGAACCTTCCGTATAAGGAGCATCGCTTTGGGCCGAACAGAGACCGGTCCAGGTGGTAAACAAGAGGGCGCTAACTGCCAGAGCTAAGTATTTTTTCATTTCGATATTCTTTCTAATTAAGGGTTGATTGGCTCGTGGTTGAGCCGTGGCGCGCCGAGTCTGAGGCGCGATCAAACCGAGTCAATGTATTTCGCTGTGGGACGCAGGTTAAACTCTGCTCGCCCGGTTCGGGGATGGGCCAGAGATGCCCGATCGCGAATGTGGGATTTGAGATTACGAAGCGGGCTAGGCTGGGTGCGTCCCGGGAACGGGTTCTTGACAGCCAGCCGGCCGTTGCCCTAAAAACGGGCTGCAGCAAAATCCTCAACCCAAG
The DNA here is from genome assembly GCA_963728975.1 of uncultured Verrucomicrobiae bacterium. Lineage (GTDB taxonomy): Bacteria > Verrucomicrobiota > Verrucomicrobiia > Chthoniobacterales > UBA10450 > DATFCK01. The sequence continues at coordinate 655,042 of CAVSMF010000002.1, read as the reverse complement.
AAATATATATATATCTATGATCACTCGTTTCCTTAGTGTGTCCGTATCGATTTGCCTGGTCGGCTCTTCCCTTTGGGCGGCAGACGCCTCCTTTGTTGGCAAATGGAAATTGAACACCAGCAAAAGTAAATTCACCGGTCTCCAGGAGAAGATCGAAAATCTCGGTGGCGAGAAGTACCGATTCGCGTTCGGTGACGACGTCGACACGGTCACAGTGGATGGCAAGGATCATCCCACCAAATACGGCAGCATGTGGTCGGTGACCAAAACCGGACCGAACACATGGAAATCGATCCACAAACGGGACGGCAAAGTCACTTCCACCGCCATTTGGACGGTTTCCGAGGACGGCAAGAAGTTCACCTCGGTCAGCGACGGCACCCGGCCGGATGGCTCGAAAACTCATCAGGTGTTCGAGGCCAAACGCATTGGCGGCACGTCCGGTTTGGCGGGAACATGGGAAAGCACCAAGCTCCAAATGAACTCGCCGGCAGAGATGGAGATCGCGGCCTGGGAAAGCGACGGCTGGTCGATGAGCACGCCGGCGGACAAAGAGCAGGTGAACCTGAAGCTCGATGGCAAAGAGTATACCGATAAGGGTCCGCGGGTCGCCAAAGGGACGACCGTGTCGGGGAAAAAGATCGACGACCACACCGTCGAACTGACGACCAAGCTGAAAGGGAAAACACTTTACGTCGAGCACATGAAACTCTCGGCCAACGGCAAGACGTTGACCTCGACGCTTCATTTCCCCGGAGTGGCCAAAACGGAAACCGACGTTTACGAGCGGCAGTAGTCCGCTTTAGTTAGAAGCCAAATGGCTTCTAGTGATGCTTTGCTAACTGGCGCGGGATAGCCCGCGCCGGAAGGCGAAGCCGCCCTTGCCAGGGCAGCGCGCGTCCTGAAAAAGTGCGCGATGACGGGGGCGTCATCGCCGGCACGCGAGGGCGCGTGCGCTCCCCGAATTGACGCGCGATTTCACGGAGTGCGTTCGATTCATCTGTTACATTGGCCTAGTCGATCAACACCCGAAGCCGATAGGATCGTTTGGTGACGCCCGAGCCCGGGATGTCGGAAACGACCAGCATATTTGAATCGGCGGCGCGAATGTTTCCGAGCGCCGCCCATGTGCCGGCGGCGAGATCGTCGGTGTATTCCGCCTGATATCGCTTCAAAGGAACGGTGCGAAAAGTGAGGGTGACGGTGGTTCCGTCATCGGAGACATTCACCGGGGCGAGGCGATCGGCGGGATCCAGCGGATTGGTCCCGGCCACGAACTCGCCGTAATTGGTTACCCCATCCCCATCGGTGTCGTCGTTAGGGTTGGCGCCGGTGTTGGAATTGAAGTACTGGAATTCCCAATCGTCCGGCATTCCATCATGGTCGCTGTCGGTTCGGGTGAACAGATTTGCGACGTCGTTAGTGGCGATGGCGGGCCGGGCGTCAGTCACGCCGTTAGGCAAAATGGAAGTGCAATCACTGAAGGTGACTCCGTCTACATGGCGCAGGTAGTAACCGAAGCCGGGGAGATCGCCGAACATGTTGGCCTCGGGATATTGGGAACTGTCCCACTCCGGAGGACCGCCGGGAACGGTGGTTCGTCCTCCGGTGAAGGTGACATTGCAGTTAGTGAAGAACAGGTTCGTGATCGGGTAAGTCGCGCTCTGATAGATCTGGCCGGTAATGAGTGAGCCCCATCTCGCGCTGGTTGTGCCAGTAATGTCGGTGAAATGAATGTTATTCAAGCTCCCCAGCTTATCCACGTCGCCGTCGGGATGGCCGGGTTGTTGTCCGAGGAAAATGAAAAAGGCCGAGCCGCATTTGGAAAACTCCAGCCGGGAAAAATTGATATTGTTTACGTCGGCGCCGTTGCGCGACATCACCACCATGGCGGCGTATTGGGCGTTCTTGGCATAACAATCCTGGATCAGGACGTTGCTGAACCCGCCGTAAGTGGCGGTGCCGAATTTGTAACTGTTTGCGCCGGTATGAGCGGTAAAGCAATTCCTGATCACGAGATCGTCCACGCCCCGGCGGATACCGGTTTTCGGACAGAATGAATCGTCGCCGGTATAGACGGTGCAATCCTGGACCACCGCGTGGTGACAATCCACGATATCGATGCCGTCGCGGGTCGGGGAAAGGTCAACGTTGAGCAGCACGTTTTTGATGAGGAGATCGTCGGTTTCCATCGGCACAATTGTCCACATGGCGGAAAGCCTGACGTAGATGTTTTGGATGGTCACATGGTCTGAGTCTACCGTCCAAATCGTAATGGGACGCTGCGCCTCCTTCAGGCTGCCATCGGTCCAGGAAACGCCGTTGGTCTGCCCGTTGTCGCCGCGTCCATAGATTGTACCGCCACCGTCGACCTTTAGATTGGTGACACCAGCCGCGTAGAGCATTGCTCTGCGGCAGTTGAGCAACTGGTTGTTCGTGGTGGGAGGAGACTGCATGGGATAATCGTTACCATTTCCGGTGCTGTTGAGACTGGCTGAGTAATCGATAAAGAATGTCATGTCGCTCTGGAGATAAAGTGTGCCGGCCAGATAACTGCCGTTAGTCAGCAGGACGGAACCGCCGGTGCCGGTGCAGGCGTTGATCGCATTTTGAATTGCCGCCGTGTCGTTGGTCGTCCCATTGCCGGCGGCGCCGTAATCGCGGACGTCAAAAACAGGCGCCGGAGGCGATCCGATGAAGTCGTCCAGTTCCCAGATCTTGACGTTATCGACGTACATCGTGCCGATGTTGCCGCCGTCCATGTAGAACTTGAGCTGGCCGAGCGTGCCGCCGGTCGGATTGTTGCGCACGGGCGAGTTATTCAATTTTCGGACGCCATCGATGAAAAGGTCGTAGGTGTTGGTGGCGGTGTTGATGACCACGCGAACCAGATACCAGTCGTTAGTCGAGAATCCCTGGATGTTGGCAAAAGAGGAACTGGCCTTGTCGTAAGCGACGATGTTACCGTTGGAGAAGCCGATGGAGACAACGGCGACACCGTTGCCATCATAGATATAGGGAACGGCGTGGAAAGGGGTGCTTTCGCGCATCAAAACCTTGGCTTCAAAGGCGACTTTCCCGCCTTGCGGTGTAAATGAGCGCGAGATAGTCGATTCACCGGTGTTGGCGGATTTTTCAATCCTGACGCTTTTGTCCTGGGCGAATGGCACATCCCTGACCTGGACCGAAGCGCTGGTGGCGACGCTGGTCCAACCGCCGGTAGGCGCGGCGTTGGTGACCATGCCGTTGAAATTCTCGTTCAACAGATAGGTTCCAACGGCGTTGGCGTTGTTCGCAGCCAACAACATCACGATTGGGCAAAGAAGGATCGCCCGGAGCCGTTGCCGAGATCGCCGGCCGAGGTCCAAAACGGCACACTGGAGAGGATCGGCGCGACCGTGCGAACAGTTCATGACTTTAAGCGGGCTATGCGTTTGGCCAGGGACGTTCGACTCACCCTAATCGAGAGATCGATTTTTCAGAAAAGATGGGGGGAATCCTGGGCAGAAACGGAGTCGTTAAGCAAGACAAAAGTGAGCCGGTTTGGCAGGAGAATGCCGGTCATGACGGAGGTGGATCGGCCGCTCCGCGGGCGATGTTAAATAAAACCGAACCCCGATCGCTCGATTCCCGATTTAGAAAGTTAAATCTGGAGCCTGAGGGACGGAATGCGAGATGGCGTAGGTCGCGAAGCGGTATGGGCAAAGCGTTGGAGCGGGAAGATGGCGATTGAGGTCAATCGCCGCTACCTCGAATTCGCAGCGGCATATTTCGCTGTGTATTGATTGTTTCCGGGTGAGACCGGGAAGAGGGCGTAATCGAAGCCCTTGATTTGCCGCAGAGAATACGATTCGGGTTGTCCGTTTCGGCTAAGTGCGGTCAATGTTTTGCCGGCGAACATTTTTGGCAGGATCAAACTGAGTTCCGGTTTCGGCATGGCAACCTGCGTCTGAAAACCGAGTTCATCGTTAGACCAATGGAGGCCGCCAATCCCGGCGGCGTCCCGCTCTTGAAGAAAATTCAACGTGCGCGCGGCCGTCCAGATCGGCACTTTTCGAGCCTTGGCGTAACGGATGATCTGGAGGCCTTCCGGCCGCGACCATGACCGCCACCGGTCGGTGTGCAGGTTCACATTGATGAAGGCGTAACGTTCGTGATCGAGGCTGTCGTCCAAAAGGAGTTTGAAGTTGCGAAAAAGATTGCCCCGGCCCCATTGTTCGTCGGGAAGCTGGGTGATGGATTGATAGATGTCGAGGACCCGGCCCTGAGCGTCGAGGAACTTCATCGGTAATCCGCTGCCGGTGAAATTGCCAATGGGCCCGAGGAAATGTCCCCACTGTGATCCCTGATCGAAGTGATAAAAATTGCAGTCGAGATGGATTCCGTGGCTCACTTCAATCGCGGCCTGAGCAGCAAAATCGGGAGAGCCGTCAGGACCGGTTCCGCACCAGACGATCCAGTGATTGCGAACGGTGCGCATATCCAGGCCGTAGTGCTGTTTGAGGAGACTGACCGCCGACTTCATTTTGTCATCCATGCCGGTGTAGGTGGGATGGGCCGACTCGGCGGTATCGTCAACGTGTTCGGCTATCTCGAACCCGTCGGCCACCCATTGCCTCACTTTGGCCGGCGAAACGTAGGCCCCTTTCAAGTAAAGGGTGATCCTTGCGCCTTGAGATTTGATGTCGGACAGCTGCGCATCCAGGTCGGTCTCGGGCGAATCTTCCCCGTCGGCGGTGAGGAGAATCAGACTTTTGTTTAATCCGGGAAAATACCAGAGGCGGGGAAGCGGTTCCTTGAAGGAAGCGGCCCATTCCAGGACGTGGGCGAAGAGATGCATCTCCTCGTCGGCCTGATTCAGAGGGGTTTTGAGCGGGTCGAGCCAGTCGCCGGCGAACATGTCGGCGGCGCGAATTCCGCGAATTCCATCCTGCTCCAGACCGGCAGTCCGGTAATTACCCTGGCGGGTCAGAACGATACTTTTAGGAAGATTGTAGCTGAAGGCGACGGCATGGCCTTTCCCAAAAGAATGCCTAACGACAGCGGGCCATTCGGTTGCGTCGACCGCATCCCGATACACTCTGGCAATAACTTCGCCGCCCTTCAGATTATAATCTTCCGAGCTGCCGTGGAACTGGAGAGGCTCGGGAATCAGCCCTTTTCCAATCTCGGTCTTCGACTCGATCTTAACGCAGCCGCCCGAGATTGTGGATTTCGCCCGAGCAATGCCAAAGACCGGGGCAAGCTGAGGATCAGGCCGAAAAGCGATGAGATTGCCCCCATCGCGAACATACCGGGTCAAGACGTCGCATTGGGCCGGATTTAATCTCGCCTCGGTCAGGACAACGATGTCGAACCGGTTGAGGAAGCCGGCGGTCAACCGGGCGGAGAAAGGCGATTCCACCTGGAAATCATTGAATCCTTCAGCCCGGAGGATTTCGCCGGCATAAGCGCCAAACTCGGCAGGCGTTTCCAGGAGCAGGATGGGGGAACCTGAAGAAACGGCCGAAGAGCCGGCGAGCGGAAAGGCGGTAATCGATCCCGCCGCGACCAGCCAAATGAAATAACGCGATGTTCTCAGCATGATCAGAGGCAATGAAATCGACCGTTCCAGGAAAATAACTTCACGAGACAAAACATTCGGCAGGCGGAGCCGCCAACATGCCTTTTACCAGGCGCGCCCGGAGATTTCGAAAACTTCCTTTGGGACCGTGCTGGGAAAACCGGGCCTGGGGATTTGGTTTCGGCAGCCGGGGGATGGAGAAGGGCGGGAGCGGCAGAAACGGCAGGAGCCGATCGATGGGAGGCTTGTCAGAAATGAGCTTTGGTGGGACGATCGAAGGAAAGGCGAATCTGACCTGAGACACGGGAAAGGTGTGTTTGAAAAGTGTATTTGCAAATTCATCGAGGCGGATGGCGGGCTAACATGCGCGGAACGGATTCCAGGGCGGGGCGATTTCATTCGCGGTTGCAACATTAAATTTAACCTGGACCGCAGGAAAACGACATGCCATCAATTTTTTCCGATCCCCGAGCGTCCGTTAGTGATCTCGAAGCCACTTCGGCGCCGGGCGTTTCGGGGCTGGCGGCGGACAAGCGCAGTTACCATCAAATACTGAAGTCCTCGGTGACTATCGGAGGCTCAACCGTGATCAACATCGGGATGAGCCTGGTTCGGACGAAGGCAATGGCGTTGTTGCTGGGGCCGGCCGGAGTTGGATTGATGTCGTTATATGGGTCGATTCTGAGTCTTGCCCAGAATATCGCCGGCATGGGTATTCCGAGCAGCGGGGTCCGGCAGATAGCGGAGGCCGCGGGTTCGGGCGAATCCGGGCGTATCGGGCGCACGGTGCTGGTGTTGCGGCGGACGGCGGTTGTGCTGGGCCTGGCCGGAGCGTTCTTGCTGATCGTATTTGCGAGACAGATTTCGATATTCACTTTTGGCAACGACCGCCACACCATGGCGGTGGCGGCGCTTTCGATCGCTTTGTTTCTGGGTTCGGTGTCGGGAGCCCAGGCCGCGCTGATTCAGGGAACGCGCCGGATCTCCGATTTAGCCAAGATGGGGATATTAGGAACTTTCTTCGGAATCGTTATTACCGTCCCTCTGATCTATTTCTTTCGGGAACAAGGCATCGTCCCGTCGCTCATCGGGGTGGCGGCGGTCATGCTGCTAACTTCGTGGTGGTACAGCCGCAAAACGCCGATCCGAATCGGGAAATTGACGCCATTGGAATGGCGGCAGGAGGCGACCGCGCTGTTGAAACTGGGAGTAGCATTCAACGCCAGTGCCGTTTTAACGATGGGCTCCGCCTACGCGATCCGGCTCATCGTTCTGCGCCAGATCAGTTTCGAAGCCGCCGGTATTTATCAATCCGCCTGGACCCTGGGCGGTTTGTATGTGGGCTTCATTCTACAGGCAATGATGACCGATTTTTATCCGCGGTTAACGGCCGTTGCCAAAGACAATCGGGAATGCAACCGCCTGGTGAACGAGCAGGCGGAAATCAGTTTGTTGCTGGCGGGGCCGGGGGTGATGGCGACCATGACCTTTGCGCCGTTAGTCATTGCTCTGTTTTACACGGCGAAGTTCGCGGCGGCGGTGGAACCTCTCCGCTGGATTTGTTTTGGAATGGCCCTGCGAGTTATTGCCTGGCCCATGGGATTCATCATTCTGGCGAAAGGCATACAAAGCGTTTTTTTCTGGACGGAAGTTGCCGCCACCATCGTTCACGTCGGCCTGGCGTTCTTTTTGGTGGGCGCTTTTGGGGTGACCGGGGCCACCATGGCATTTTTCGGCCTCTATCTCTGGCACGGTACAATTATCTATCTGATCGTTCGCCGGCTCAGCGGTTTTCGCTGGTCCCGGGAGAATCGACGAATCGGTCTGCTTTTTCTTCCGGCGATCAGCCTGGTTTTCTGCGGATTTTTCTGGTTTCCTTTCTGGGTTGCGATTGGGGTGGGAACGCTGGCGGCGGCAGGAGCCGGGATTTATTCGATCCGAACATTATCCCGTCTGATTGCCATGGAGCGGGTGCCGCCGCTGATCCGGAACTGGCTGATCCGTCTGCGGATCGCGCCCGCGAACGCGATGGAAGAATCGGGGCCCTGATTCGGCAAAACATTTAGGAACGACGGGCGGTGGCGAGAATTCGCAGGAGGGCAGAGATCGATAACCATGTCTAATCCAACGGTCAGTTTCGTGGTGCCCTGTTATCGGCTGGGGCATTGGCTGGGCCAGTGCGTGAACTCCATTCTCGGCCAAACCTACGGCGACCTGGAAGTGCTGATCATGGACGATTGTTCGCCAGACAATACGGCCGAGGTGGCGCGGTCGTTTCAGGATGAGCGGGTAAAATATTTCCGCAATGAAACGAATCTCGGCGCCCTGCCGAACTACAACAAGGGAATCGGGCTAAGCCGCGGCAAATACGTCTGGCTAATTTCCGCGGACGACTATCTCAGGCGTGGTTACGTTTTGGAACGTTACGTCAAGCTGATGGAGGCCCATTCGCAGGTGAGTTATGTGTTTTGCCCCGGGGTCGGGGTGAGCGAGGGAACAGAGAGGGGCGTGCTCGCCTATTCGGTTTACCGGGATCGCGATCAGGTTGTTTCCGGACGGGTTTTCCTGGAGACGCTGCTTCGTAACAACCTGGTGCTGGCTCCGGCGGTGATGGCCCGCCGTGAATGCTACGAAAAGATCAGCTTTTTCCCGATCCATCCGATCTGGTCCGGCGTGCCGATCGATTTGATCTGGGGAGGGGACTGGTATTTGTGGTGCCTTTTTGCCCTTGAGGGGGATGTCGGTTATTTCGCCGAACCGATGATCTGCTACCGGGAGCACGATCTCAGCAGCACGACCCTCATTACCAAGAACAACCTCCGGAATTGCTTTCTCGCCGAGATCGGGGTGCGTTGGAAAGTGAAGGGAAAGGCGGCTGCGGTGGGGTATGAGGAGGTGTCGAAAACGTGTGCGAAATCACTGGCAGCGGAGTACGCCCGGCATCTGACCGGGAAGCAGTACCGGTCTTCCGTCTCGACCGTTACCATGGCCGAGTTTGAAGAGTCGTTATGCCAGAACAGTTCCAGTCAGAGGGAGCGGCAGTGGCTTCGGGGGCGGGTCCTGGCCGGGATGGGGGACCGGTATTATGATCGCGGCGAATTTTCCTCGGCGAAGAAATATTATCAGGCGGCCGCGGGTTACGACCGCCGGATGATAGGAGCGCGGGTAAAAAAAATGCTTCTTTCTCTTGGCAAACCGGGAAATTATCTGAGAAGAACGGTTCAAAGATTTCGTTGAATCGGAATTCCGCCAGGTCGGCCCGGCCGATGCTCTGCCTGGCGCTTGGAGGCCGCCAATTTTTTATTTATTTGAAATGCCGCGTAATCCCAGGAAAAGTAAGCGAATCATCGCGCCCGTTCACGGCCGGAAAAAAGTGAAGCGCGATCCGTCGTTCGAATTGGATCTATCGCAACACTTGAGGGCGGCCTACGCTCCCGCGGTCCTGGTCGAGCAGTACGCCCGTTTTGCTCACGGCGATGGCGAGCTCGATCAGTTGATGCGCCGGGCTATCTGGCGGGCGGTGGCCCGAAACTTCGGCCAGGGAGTGCAGATCGGAAGCGGTGTTGGCTTTAAATATCTGGAAACTTTCGAGATCGGAGATGGGGTTTTTATCGGAGCCCAGGCTTACATCCAGGGACGGATTGATGGGGTTGTGAAGATTGGCGATCACGTCTGGATTGGGCCGCAGGCTTATTTCGACGCGCGGGACCTTATTTTGGAAGAGTATGTGGGCTGGGGGCCCGGCGCCAAAGTATTGGGCTCGGCTCACACCGGAGTGCCGGTCAACCGGCCGATTATCACAACCGATCTCGAAATTCGACCCGTCCGGGTAAAAGCGTGGGCGGATATTGGAACAGCCGCCGTGTTGTTGCCCGGGGTGACGGTTGGCAAGGGCAGCATCGTTGGAGCCGGGGCAGTCGTTACCCGGGACGTGCCTTCTTTTGCCATCGTGGCCGGTGTGCCGGCCAAGTTTGTCCGCTGGCGGGAGGGATACAAATCGAAAAAGGGGCTCCTATAAACTATAAACGAGCATTGATTACGGGTGGCGCGGGACTGATTGGATCGCACATCGCCGACAGATTGGTGGCCGAGGGAATGGAGGAGATTGTCGTGCTTGATAATTTCACTCGGGGACGGCCTCAGAACCTGGAGGCGGCAAAGGCCAGCGGCAGGGTCACGATTGTCGAAGGCGATATCCGGGACACCAGGCTGCTGGCGCAGGCGATGGAAGGCATAGACATCGTTTTCCAGGAAGCGGCGATCCGTATTACGCAATGCGCCGAGAACCCCAGGCTCGCCCACGAAGTGCTGGCTACCGGGACGTTCAACGTGCTGGAAGCCGCGGTGGCGGCAAAAGTTAAAAGATTCATCTCGGCCTCTTCGGCATCGCTTTATGGTCAGGCAGAAGAGTTTCCCATCAACGAGAAACATCACCCTTACGGCAACCGGACCATTTATGGAGCAACCAAGATGTACAACGAAGGATTGCTCCGCAGCTTTCACGAGATGTATGGGCTCAACTATGTCGCCTTGCGTTACTTTAATGTCTACGGCCCGAGAATGGACGCGTTCGGAGTGTACACGGAGGTCATGATTCGCTGGATGGAGCGGCTGGCGAAAGGTCAGTCCTGTTTGATTTATGGCGACGGCACCCAAACAATGGACTTTGTTTATGTCGAAGACATCGCGCGCGCGAACTGGATGGCCGCAATTTCCCCGGTTACCGACGACGTCCTCAATATCGCCACCGGCAGGGAGACCAGCCTAACCGAACTGGCGGCCGCGCTTGGCCGGGTAATGGGAGTTGAGCGCCTTCCGGAATATGGTCCCGTTCGCAAAGCTACTCCGGTGTGGAAACAAGTGGCGGATGTGAGCAAGGCGGAACGCCTGATCGGCTTCAGGGCAAAGGTGCCGCTGGAAGATGGTCTGCGCCAGCTGGTGAAATGGTGGTCGGATGAAACGGAGACCCCGGTAGCGGGGTTGTCGCAACACTCTTAACGATTGCAACGCCGCGGAGCGTAGCGCAGCCATGATTCCAATTGCCAAACCTTGTCTCGGCGAGCAAGAAGCCGAGGCGGTTCGGCGTGTTATTCTATCGGGCTGGATTTCCCAGGGCCCCGAGGTCGCGGCCTTCGAGCAGGAATTCGCTGCGACGGTCGGCGCTTCCCATGCCTGCGCTGTTTCCAATTGCACCACGGCGCTGCACCTGGCGCTGCTGGCAGCCGGCGTTCGTCCGGGGGATGAAGTGATCACAGTGAGTCACTCCTTTATCGCAACCGCCAACAGCGTCCGGTATTGCGGCGCGATACCTGTGTTTGTGGATATACGCCCGGACACATGCAACATCGATCCCGAACTCGTCGGCGCGGCCATCGGCCCACGGACCAAAGCAATCGTGTGCGTGCATCAGATCGGGATGCCTTGCGACCTTGCTCAGATTGGGCCAATCGCGGAAAAACACGCAATTCCATTAATCGAAGACGCGGCTTGCGCAATTGGCAGCGAGATTCTTTGGAACGGCAAATGGGAGCGTATCGGAAAACCTCACGGTGACGTTGCTTGTTTCTCGTTTCATCCCCGAAAAGTGCTGAGCACGGGGGACGGCGGCATGTTAACCACCAGGCACGAGAATTGGGACGCGAAGTTCCGTCTCTGGCGTCAACAGAGCATGTCGGTAAGCGACACCGTCCGGCATTCGGCCGACAAGGTGATTTTCGAAACTTATCCGGAGATCGGCTATAACTACCGGTTGACGGACGTGCAAGCAGCGATGGGCCGGGAGCAGTTGAAGCGGCTGGCCGAATTGATCAAGCGACGCCGGGAATTGGCGTTGGGCTATGTTGCCCTGCTCCGAGACATTCCTGGTCTGGGCCTGCCTTTCGAACCGGAATGGGCGCGCAGCAACTGGCAAAGCTATTGTGTTCGGCTGCCGAAAGGCGTTTCCCAAAAGCAAATCATGCAGGCGATGCGCGATGGAGGCGTGTCCACCCGGCGCGGAATCATGTGTGCGCACCGCGAGCCGGCGTATGAAAAGGAAAGGTGGCGTTCAGCGGGATCGCTCTTCCAAAGTGAGCGTGCCCAGGACGAATGCATTCTCCTGCCGCTGTATAATGGGCTTACCGATCAAGAGCAGCAATTGGTTGCGTCTCGGCTTCGCTCGGCCTTAACCGGCCTGCCTGTCACTTGACTGGTTAATCGATCTCGGTCATTCCCAGCATCGCTTAAGGCGGGAAACGGTCGCGGCCGGAGGCCCCTCCCACATTTCAGAGCGACCCTTCGCATACGAACGTTCAATGTGGGAGGGCTTCCGGCCGCGAGAGGCAGCAATTGGCCATGGCCGCAGACTTCTGAGCAACTGAAACAACGGTTCGGGGAATCTCTGCTCAGAACCACATGGCAACGGCAAGGACATCGATGAGTCAATAAGTGGGGCGAGACGAGCTCGCCCCTCCCAATCAGAGTGGTTTTATTCGATAAAATTTTACCGGGTCTGACGGCGCATCCGTTTTTGACGCGGTCGGACCGGTCGCGGTGACGTCACCGGCCAGATCCATCCAGTCCGGATCGGTGAGCGAGGTTTTGTATTGGACCCGGTAAGTGACATTGGTAATGGAGGACCAGGTGACAGTGAACGCGCCGTTAGTCATCTGAACACTTTTGATTGTTGGCGGGATGAGCACGCCGGTGAATTTGCGGATCATTCCGTCGCTCTTACTCAGGAGATAGAGTTCGCCATCGCCGCCGAGAGCGAAGCGGATGTCGGCCCGGCCGCAGCCGTAGGGGACTCCCTCGGGATCGTTGCCGCCCGTATCCAGACCACCGCATCCACCCGGGAGAGCGCTGGGAGAAGTGCCGCCCCTCTGGTGATACTTGGCTGAGATAACGTCAAACAGGCGGCGCTTGACGCCATTGAACACCACCTGCAATTCGTGAATGCTCGCGAGTGTGGTCCGATTTCCATCATCGGCAGCCAGCATCTCGGCCAGGTCACAATAAAACAATCGCCCGGTGGTGACATCGCCAAACAAATATTTTCCGTCGAGCACCGGCATCAGCGATCCGCGATAAACAAACCCGCTGCTGATTGCGTCGCCGTCCTGATGACTATAGGTCGCGACCGGATAAGCAGGTGTGACCGGGTCCGCCAGACCGGTCACGACGAGCGAATCGTCCGCGGGAAATGGCATTCCAATCTGACTGCCGGTCTTGCCGTTGGTGTTCGAATTGCCGGTGACAAAGAGTTGTTCGATGCCTTCGCGCTCGGCATAACCATAGTTGTTTCCGGGGACGACGATGTCGACCTCCTCCCAGGAGTGAAGCCCGATGTCGTCCACGAACAATCGGTTAGCAGCGACATCCCAGCTGAGTCGATGCGGGTTGCGGAAGCCATAGGCGTAGATTTCTTTTCTTAGACCGGTTAGGCTCAGCGAAACGAACGGGTTCGGGTCGGCCCCGCCGGTTGGGATGCGATACCGGCCGTTTGGGCCGAGGGTGCTGGTGTCCGTCCGCAAATTGAGATCGGGCGTAATTCGCAGAATTTTTCCCAACAGTGTGTCGAGCCGCTGCGGGGTGGGGTGTTCGGCACCGGGAGTTTCCCCGGATGCGCCATCGCCGTTGGCGATGTAAAGATTCCGATAATCCGGGTCTCCCGGCTGGGCCAGGGGATTGAAGATCAGATCGCCCATCGGATGAACGATGTCGTTAAATCCGATCCGCAATAGTTCCCGGGCGGTGCCCTGGAACGTGGTGTCGTTAATATTCGTGTCCGTCCATTCGACCAGCACTGCCTCGCGCGCGACGGATCCGGCTGGCGGATTCACCGCGGCGGTGGTGGTGTAACCGGTGACATCGAACCCAGGCAACGCAGCGTTGGTCGGGAAGGCGGAGCCAGGCTTGGCCGGGTCTTCCGTGTGGACGGTGTAAAACTTTCCGTTGATGGCGTAATCAGGATCGAAAGCGAACGTGACCAGGCCGCCCGCGTAACCGGGATCGTTGTCGAATTTAGGAAATACTTCCTCGAAATTGATGTAAGGCGAGAACGTCCGATTCGTTTTGTCGAGAATATACAGGTTGCGATTCAGGTCGTTAACGAAGAACCGCGATGCCGACGACGGCGCGTCGGCCGGTTCGGATCGAAGAAAGTTCACCCGGCCTAACTGACCTTCGAAATTGATCGGCGGCGGATAAGTGCCGGTTGTCCGGCTCGATAAAGGCAGGTTTGCGTATTCTTCGATGGAGATGGCGATGCCATTCTTGGAAATCTGTGGTTCGGAGGGATACTGAGCGCTCCCTACCGATGGGCCGATGATGAGCCAGTAAACAACGAGAGCAATAGCCGGGCGCATCGGGAAAAGGTTAAAAGAGTTAAATTGCTACGAGGGGATAAAGTTGCAGTCGCCTTAGCGGCAAATAAGAAAAGTGTTTCCGCCTGTTTTATCGTTCTTGTCCCACTGAGCGGTCATTAAAAATCAGGCTGCAACAAGTCACGCCCGCCTCGGCTTTTTGCAACTCGGTCAGGTCCACTGTTCGTATTTGAAATCCTCGCTGCTCGAGAAGCGCCCGGGTTTGTGGAAAAGAGGCGGGAATGATCACAACATCCCTGATCCGGAGCGCGTTGGCGGCGGCGGGCTCTTCATCGGCAACATCGACAAGTTCAAATCCGTCCAGCGCGCCCGGGTCGATCCAGGATCGGTTAACCAGGAGGGTGTTGTTACCGATCCAGGAGCACGCGCTTTTGAGATGCAGGCAGCCTCGGACCTCGACCGGCTTCACCGCGTATTGATGAGGGCCGAGAATGTCGTTCAATTGCGAAATAGCTTCGCGGTTTGTCCGCCTCGATACGCCCACGAACACGGTGCGATCCGCCAGGAGAACGTCGCCTCCATCCAGGGTTGACGGGGAGGCCAGGAACTTGAGGGACCGATAGGGCGACAAAGCTTTTGCAACGGTGGCGGTTTCGGATCGCCGGCTGGGCGCGCCCATGATGGGAATGATGGCGAGCTCGTCCACGACTACGGCCGAGTCTTCGACAAAGACGGCATCGGGAAGTTTTGGCTCGGGCGGAAGAGAAACGATTCGGATGCCCAGTTCGGCCAGGCAATCCTGATAGGCTTGGTGTTGGGCGATCGCCCTGGCCACATCAATGGGCTGTCGGGCATGGAATGAAAGCTGGCACTGGTTGATGCTTGGGCTGACTTCACGGGCAATCGCTGTTAATTGCATGTCGGCGAAACGCTGAGAACCCCTGTCACAAATAGGGGACAGGGGTGTTGCCGGAGATTTGGCGCTGCCACAAGGCGGGAGAAGGGAGAATATCTTTCATGGATCTGTGGGTTCTAATCGTTAACCCGAATTATTTGGTAGAATATTGTGTTCGGACAGGCAAAAGCCAATTCGATTTGGTCTCTAAACGGAACGGAAGCAGGGAGACCTTCCTTGATATTGGCGACGCGAAAAAAGTCGGACCAGACCAGGCGCGTCCCCCATTTAATGCGGACTCGAGATAGTTGGCCGGGCAATGGCTGTCGAGCTAAGATAGGTCAATGGATTCGGAGCTGCTCATCAATGTAGCCGACTATGCCCGGGCTGCCAGGGCCAGGTTGCCTAACGATGTTCTCGATTATTATGAAGGCGGGGCATTGGATGAAATCACGTTGCGCGAAAATTCGGACGGATGGGAAAGATTGAAGCTTTATTACCGGGTCCTGGCGGGGGTGGGATTGCGCGATCTGAGCACAACCGTGCTCGGCCAGGCGGTGTCGATGCCCATTTGTGTCGCGCCCACTGCATTTCACCGGCTTGCTTGCAAGGAGGGGGAGATCGCAACTGCCCGCGCAGCCAAGGCCGCCGGCACTTTGTTCATCCTCAGCTCGCTGTCGAACACCGCCATGGAGTCGGTATTTGCCGAGGCGGCGCACCCGCGCTGGTTTCAGCTCTATATATATAAGGATCGTGCGGTCACCCTCCAACTGGTCAGGCGGGCCGAAGCCGCCGGGGCGGAAGCGATCGTCCTTACCGTCGATGCGCCCGGTCTGGGGACAAGGGAACGCGATGTTCGAAACAGTTTCCAGCTGCCACCCGATCTTAGGGCGGAAAACCTGACGCCGCTGGGAAAAGGCGAGGTCCCGGTCGTCCAGGGCTCGGGTCTGGCGGCTTATGTGAAGGCGAATTTCAAACAGGATCTGGGGTTCGAAGATCTGGATTGGTTGTGCAGCTCGACTTCATTGCCGGTAGTAGTAAAAGGGATCTGCCGGGGGGACGACGCCGGCCGCGCGGCCGAGCACGGGGCAAAGGCAATCGTGGTTTCCAATCATGGTGGGCGGCAGCTGGACACCGCACCGGCTACCTGTGACGTGTTAGCTCGGGTGGCGGAAGCGGTGGCGGATCGTTGCGAAATCTACGTCGATGGCGGAATCCGGCGTGGCAGCGATGTGTTGAAGGCGATGGCATTGGGAGCGCGGGCGGTTCTGGTGGGGCGGCCCATTCTCTGGGGATTGGCGGTTGGCGGCGAAGAAGGGGCGGGACAGGTGTTGGAAATTTTACGGCGCGAACTGGATGAAGCGATGCTGCTGTGTGGATATTCGAAGTTGAGCGAGATCGATGGTTCATTATTGAACCCGGGTTGAACACCCCATGCGTGAAGCCACCGCCCTGTGGGCGGTGCCGGGTGTCATGGGCGAAGCGATAGTTGTATCAGGGGATTTCATCCGCAGATTTCACAGATTAACACAGATGGGGCTGGGATGGGGTGCCCACGAAACACCCGCCTTCGCGTACAGCTACTCCGAAAGCTTTCGCGAGCGGGCGGCGCCGCAGGCCCGAAAAGACACGAAAGGTTTAGCCTAATACAGCATTCACTCAACGGGCGGTTGGCACTCAACTTTTACAGGCTTGTGAGCGGTCGAGGATCGGGTTAGAGATTTTGGCGTGTCGCCGCGTCCGACGATTTTTATTTCCGCAGTCAGCGCGGAGCTGCGCAGTGCCCGGCAGCTTGTTGCCAATACCCTGACCTTTCTGGGTTACGAGCCGGTCTGGCAGGAGATTTTTGGGACGGAAAGCGGCGATTTACTGGCGATGCTGCGACAGAAAATCGACCAGTGCAAAGGCGTGGTCCAGCTAGTCGGCCAATGTTACGGGGCGGAACCGCCTACTCCAGATCCGGAGTTCGGGCGAGTCAGTTACACGCAATATGAAGCTCTTTACGCCCGGAAACGCGGCAAAAAGGTCTGGTATTTGTTCATTGACGAAAGTTTCCCAATCGAGCCACACCAGCCCGAGCCGGAAAATCTGCGGCAATTGCAAAGTTCGTACCGCAACGTTCTCAAGGCAGACACGCATCTTTTTCACGCCCTGAAAAGCCGGGAAGCCCTGGAAGCAGGAGTGCTCAAGCTTCGCGACGATCTCTCCAAATTGCGGCGCGGAGCAAAGCAATGGGCCATTGGTGTTGCCGCTTTACTGGTCTTTATCGCGGTGTTGGTGATCTGGCTTGTCCGCGGCCAGGGGAAGGCAAACAGAACAATGACGGACATGACGGAAAAGATGGCCGAGGAAGGGCAGGCGGTGGCGCTGATTGCGAAACGTTTCGATTCGCTCGGTTCGTCCCGGGGATTGATCGCATCGCCTAAAACTCCGGAGGAACATTATCATAACGCCCGGATCGACGAGCTGGGCGGCAATTTCAGCGCCGCCCGCAAAGAATATTCGGAATATCTTGCCTCCAATCTGGAGGCCCTGGATCCGTGGCTGAGTTATGAAGAGATGCTGAAGACGGCGGAAGGGCGAGCCGGCGCGATCGAAAGCATGCATTCTTTCGACAAGCTCAAACCCCGGACTGTCTCCTATCAAACCGCGCTGGCCTTGCTCGACCAAGGCGACGCCAGGCTAAACAAACTGGAAGCGCTTGCCGCAAGCCATCCGGAATTCGGGCCTCTTCCCTGGCTGATCAGCCGGGAGTTTTCCGAATCCCGGCGCGGCGCGCAGACATTAGCCGACCAGCGCGCGGAAATGGATTGGCTGAAAAAGTTCCGGGAAGCGCACGCCGAAGGAAAGTTTGAGAGATACTTCATCGACAAGAAAGAAGCGCAAAAATGGCTCGAGACCGCCAATGTCCGGTGGGCCAAGCTTTCCAGCGTCCCGGAGAAAGTCCTGGAAAATCCGGTGACCCTGACGATGCAAGAGAGTAACGGGGGCTGGTCGGCCAACTTCGGGTTAACCGACTTCAGGGCGAAAGAGCTGTTTTACCGGCTCGACGGCAAAGGCGATTTCCAATCGACCGGTCATCTCCCGATGCGCAACCTCCAGACCGGTTTGCCGATGGTGAATCTCAACGTCCCGTTACCGGGCCTCACGGGCGGACAACACACGATGGAAGTCAAGTATATCGACATAAACGACGAGACTAACGGGCCTTATACCCTCAAGTTTTCCACCGGCAGCGAGCAGCTTGCCCAGGGAAAGATGATGCTCAACGCCGTGTCGAATTCCTGGCTGAGCTTTCGCGATTTCGACGGCAAGGTATTGCTCTACTTCACCACCCTGATGTCGTATCGCCCGGTTTTGAAAGAGGTGCGATACTCGGTGAACAGTGATGCCCTGGACCGGACGTTTAAGTTTAAACCGACCGACAAAATGTATGAAGCAGGCGATTACCTTTACATCGCCGTTCCGAGCGATACGGAATTCGCGGCGGCTCAAATACTTTTCAAAGACGGCACGATCTCGCCGGTGCGGAAATTCGTCCGGAAGAAATGAAGAGAGAGAAAAAACAAGAAACTATCGCGCCGAAATAGACGAGCCGGGTTTGCGGCAAAGTTGAATATTACACGCGGATAGAGATCGGCCCGGTGGTTACTCCGGATTATTGATGGAGAATGATTGTGATGGGCGTTCCTCTGCGAATAAGCAAATCGAGCTCGGCCAGGTCGTTCTTTAGCATGGCGATGCCTTTAGGGGCTGCTCCCTGAGCTGCCGCGGATTCCGGCGTTGCATTTTCTTCATCTTCGACGGCAATTTCAGGGCCGGCGGTCTCGCTGTCTTGCTCGACTCCATAAAGCACGTAACCGGGACGACGGAGATGGATCAGCGGCCCGGCGCCATTGTTTTCCGGGTAAGACTTGCGTACTGGTTGGCCGCTCCCGGAGAATGACTTGGCCATTACGGTTGTCTGGAAAGCATGTTTCCGTGTCGGCGGCAAATCGGCCGAGGCGATGGGATACTGAGTAAAAAAACCATGGCCGTCGTGCACGATGACGCGCTCGCGGGGCAAATCGATTGTGATGGTGAAATCAAGACGCGGGACGACGAGCGTTTCGCCAACGCGGATCAGGGTCGAATCGAGATTGTTGAGGTGCATGATGGCGTCGGCGGTGGACTGAAGCTTTCTGGCAATCGACGACAGGGTATCGCCTCTTTTTACCTTGTACTCTGTTTTGCGAAGTGAAGGTGCGTTGGAAAAGAAGATCCGGGTGTTGATATCGCCGAGGAGATCGCGCATTTCCCGGGTGACAGGTGAGTGTCGCGAAGTGATGAGGGCGTTGACCAGAATGGCACGGGCTTGCTCGAGTTTATTTTCGCCAACAAGGCGTTTGGCCCGCTTTAGCCGCTTAACGTCGGGATGGACATAAGTAACCCGCGGAATCGCCGTGCCTGGATTCCAGCCTTCCGGCCGAAACACTATCCGGGCAAAATAGGCGAGGCCGGCGAAAATTGCGGCACCGAGAAGGACGATCACCAGGGTTTGCCAAAAGCTTATCTTGGACATGGATAAGAAAATTGCCTTCCTAATAGGGGACAACGCGATGCCACAGTCGGTTCATCCCGAATTTATTGTTACAAAAGAATGAGCGGAATGAGTGCCAGTCAACGGCTATGAGTCCACCGAATTGTGGAAACACCACAGCAGCGCACAGCGCCGGTTTATAACATTGCCAGAGGCCGCTTTGCTTTGGGCGGAGGAAAAGCGCGGTCGATTTCGGCGAGATCTTCTTTGGTCAACTGAATTTTGGCCGCCTTCGCGTTTTGGCGGACATGGATTTGTTCAACAGCTTTGGGGATTGCAATGACGTTTGGGTGACGCAGCACCCAAGCCAGGGCGATTTGCGCCGGAGTAGCGTCACCGGCATCCGCGATTTTTTTTAACACTGCGTTCTGGAGCAATCCTCGGCCATGGCCGACCGGGGCGTAGGCCATGATTGGAATGTTGTTCGCCTGGCTCCAGGGGAGGAGGTCGAATTCTATCCCGCGGTTTTCCAGGTTGTAGAGGACTTGGTTGGCAGAACAGGAATTGCCCTGGCGATTGGGGTCAATCGCCGCTACCTCGGGGGGAGAAAGGGCCAGCAGCTCTTTCATGTCCCCGAGGTCGAAATTGGAGACACCCCAATGGCGGATTTTCCCCGCGGACTTCAGCTTCTCGAAAGCCTCGACAGTTTCAGCGAGATGCGTGTCGCTCTCTCGCCAGTGAAGCAGGTATTGATCAATAGAATCAATCCGGAGCCGTTTCAGGCTTCTCTCGCAAGCTTTTGGCAGTTCCGTGCGGGAAGCGTTATGGGGATAGACTTTGGTTACCACGAAAACGCGATCCCGTTGATCTGCGATCGCTTCGGCCACAACTTTTTCGGCGCCGCCTTCGCCGTACATTTCCGCGGTATCGATCAAAGTCAGGCCGAGCTCGATACCGAGGCGCAGGGCCGCGACCTCAGCCGAGCGTTTATCGCTCTCTTCGCCCATGCGCCAGGTCCCCTGGCCCAAAGCCGGAATATCTTGCCCGTCGGGTAATCGAACTGTTTTCATTTTGACAAGTGGAGCGGCACCAGATCGTCCCTTCTCAATAGGATCGCGGGCGACGCCACGGATGTGCGTCATTATGTGTAAGGACCAGGGAAGTCCCCCCGAGAAGGGGGCGCGAATACTGCTGCATTGCGAGGGAGCTTCTTCGCAACCCCACATGAATCGAAGTGAACCTCACTAAAGCGCGGGCCGCGAGCTGGTCTCGATGCGCTGTTCTGCTCATTACGCTCGTCACCGCGTTCCGGGGACAAGCGGAACGCATCAATCAGGAAGGCCGCATCCTCGGTGCGCCCCCGGTAATTGCGGCGCCTATCCTGTTTAATACCCCGGAGGCCGATGCCGTTGTGTCGGCCATGCAGATTCTTCCCGTCACGAACCCCTGGAATGAAGACATTTCCCGGCGTCCGGTGTTGGCGAACTCCGGGGCGATGATCGCGCAGATCAAGTCGGATTTATCGTCCAGCCGGCAGACTTTGCGGCCATTCTACGAAATGAATTATGTGCTTGTGCCCGACAGCCAACCCCGGGTGACGGTTCCGTTTGTCGATTACCCCGACGAATCCGACCTGGATGGCGGCACATTTCCCAACGGCCGTTATCCGGTTCCCTCGATCATGCCGATTGAAACCTGGCCGCGGGGCACGGGCAATCTGACTTTGCAGCAATGGCAGATGGACGTGACCAACATCGGGGGCGACCGGCATGGCATCATGGTCGCCCCCGTCGCCGGTTTGATTTGGGAAACCTGGCAGATGCGCTTGACTCAGTCGGGATGGCAGGCGTCAAACGGCGCGAAGTTCAATCTCGGTTCCAATGGGTTGCGTCCGGCCGGCTGGACTTCCGGTGACGCGGCCGGGCTGCCGATGTTTCCGGCTCTGGTGCGTTACGATGAATGCGAGCGGGGGATGGTAGAGCATGCGCTCCGGCTGGTGGTGGCGAAAACGCGGCGCGAATATATCTATCCCGCCAACCATTATGCTTCGAGTATTCCGGCAAGCTCGATTAATTATCCGGCAATGGGTCAGCGTCTCCGGCTCAAAGCGAGCTTTGTTATTCCGAGCAGTTGGACCACGGAAGAAAAAGCAGTGGCCCGGGCTCTGAAAAAATACGGCGCGATTGTGGCCGACAACGGCAATTTTTTTTCAATCTCGATTTGCCCGGACGATCGGTTTTCGGCAACGGCGTTCAACGACTTTTCCACGATCGACATTAACAATTTCGAAGTGATCCAAACAACTGGTTCCAACGAAGGCCCGCGTTCGGCGGGCGCCCCGACGGTCGATGCCGGGGCCGACCAGAGTGTCGGCGGTTTGAGCGCAACCCTTGCTGGAAACGTGGTCGATCCGAGCGGAAACGCCACGATTCAATGGAACCTGTATTCCGGGCCGGCTCCAATCACATTTGCAAATCCGAATGCGGCAAACACGATGGTGACCTTCAATCAATCAGGCACCTATACATTCCGGTTGAGCGCAGATGACGCCGTTCACGCGGTCGCCTACGACGCGATGATTGTTACGGTGCAGGCAGGTTCGCCGACGCCGACGCCGACGCCGACGGCCAGTCCAACGCCCACTCCAACACCGTCGGTGCCGCCGAGCCCGACTACTACTCCGACAGTGACGCCCAGGCCAACTGTTACCCCATCGCCTTCGCCGCCGGCAGTTATTCCGGTAATCCAGTTGTCGGTTTCCCCGGGCCAAGTCGCGGAGGGAAGCGACGCAATCTTTACAATTTCAAGTTCGACCGCTCTTTCGCAACCGGTCACAGTTGGCTATTTGATGCGAGGAACGGCGCGGCAGGGAAATGATTACACCCTGACGGGGACGGCGGGCCAGATCACGATTCCTGCCGGACAATCTTCAGCGACAATCGTGCTGCAGGCAGTTGCGGATCAGGTAAAGGAGAAGACCGAAACCGCGATCATGGTTTTGGTCAGAGGAGCTGGATACAAGCTGCCGAAGCATGCCAAGGCAACGGTAAAGATTTTGCGCAGCCGGTAAGGAGCCCGGTGCCATGGAGGGACGAGCTTGTCTGGTCCCATTATCGATTCGGCGACGGCTGATTCAAACGCGAATCCTTTGAGCGAAAATTTTGGGACGAGATAAGCTCGTCCCTCCCGTTCATTATGTCGAGACTGCCAGCTGATTCATGAAGCCGACGTCGGGGTTAGCAAAACGTCCAATGTTAGGCAGCACCGTCGTCAGATCGCTTGGACTGTTCACCCCGTACCATTTGGCCAGGGTCGCGGAGTATTCATCCACCGAAGTAGCCGGGACCCAGCGGCCTTCGCCGATATCGTCGGGGCCGCCGACAACGAGGGTAGGGTATGAGCCGTAGATGCCGCCGCCCTTGACCGATCCGCCGAGAACCAGGGCATGGCTTCCCCAGGCATGGTCGGCGCCGGATCCGTTGGACTGAAAAGTCCGCCCGAAATCCGAAGCGGTGAACAGGGTGACGCGGTCGGCCACAGCCAGTTCTTTGGTGGCCTGATAAAATGCGTTCATGCACTGGCTGAGCTCAGCCAAAAGATTGGCTTGGGAAGCCAGCTCGTTGCTATGGGTGTCGTATCCGCCTACGGAGCAAAAGAAAATCTGCCGGCGCATGCCGAGGGTGTCACGGGCGGCGATAATTTTAGCGATCATTTGCAGTTGATCGCCCAGGGTAGAGCCGGCGGGGAAAGGCGTGTTGATGTTTATGTTGGCCACCGCGCCGGCCAATAGCGCGTTGTTGGCAATGGCGCGGTTGGTAATCCTGGCGAATTCCCCTTCGAAAAGGTTTTGGTGCGGCAGATTCAAGAGATCCTGCACCGCCTGATAACGAATCTGTCCGTTTCTGCCGCCAAACCCGTTCAGGCTGATGCTGCCGTTAGGCGAGACTTGATATTCGGAGACTTTGTTGCCCACCTGAAAGGTATTGGTGCCGGCGAGCGATATCGACATCGATAGCGAATCCGCATTATTGAATGAAGTCAGCAGATCAGCGAGACGACCGCCCCAGCCGGTATTGGGGGCGGCATCGGGCCAGGCGGTCTGCCATTCCACTTGCTGATCGGCGTGGGAAAAGAGCTGGGGCGGAAGTTTTGCTCTGCCTGCGCGATAGGCTGCCGCAGTTGTCGGCTCGACCAGAGTGCCGACGTTGGCCATGACCGCGAGCGCTCTTTCGGCGTTAAACAGCGATTGCAGTTCCGGCATGCTTGGATGCAAGGCAAAAGTGCGGCCTTGCGGATCGGGCGTGATCAGATTGAGAGGGAGCAGCGAATTCTGGGGGAGGGCGAGCGGACCGCGAGCGGCGGCATAGGCGGCGTAGGCGGCATTGTCGTTAGGCACAACCATGTTGTTGGCATCGTTGCCGCCGTAGAGAAAGAGACAAACCAGAGCCCGGAACTCGTTGCCACTGCTGAGAACCTGGGCGGTGGCGGCGTTGATTGCGCGGAGATTCCATACGGTGGAGGCAATCGAAGTCGTTCCGACCGCAGCGCAGGCGGCCTGGCGAAGAAAATGGCGACGGGAAATTTCCATGGGTGGTCCGGTAGTATTATTTTTCGACGACAAATTCCGGCGAAGTAACCAGCAAATGAACCGCGGTTTGGGCGCGCTCGAGAGGGTTCGTATCCGGGATCTGGCTTACGGCATTGACCACGATATTGCGGGTCTGGGCCGACATTTGGCCGCTCATCAGAAGAATGTTGAGAGAATCGACCAGGCTGCCTGGATTGGAAGCGAGCGTCGTCAGCGAAGAAAGATCCAGCACAATCGTGTCCGGGTTGCTCAGGGAAGGCTCCTGGTAAACTGCGCTTCGCATTTTGTTAGCGGAGGTAATCACGGTGGTATCGGTGGTGATTTGAAACTCGGGCGCAAACAGGCCCGCTTGTTCGATGGCGCCGGGCTGGGAATAATCGGGCGCGAAGAAGTTGAAGACGGTGGGAGAATAAAGCGGGGCCTGACCGAAAATGAATGGCTGATTGTTGACCACGAATTTGCCGCTCGGCGCCGAGGCGTTAAAGGCACGGTAAAGATTGGCCAGACGAACGATCGGCTCGCGCTCATGGCCGTAGCCCGCGTAGGCTCCGGGATTGCTCAACCGCGCCTCAGAATCGAGAAGAATCGCCTGGACCACAGCTTTCAAATCGCCGCGCACGCCATGCCCGTTGTTCGCGAAAACCTGGGCGACCCGGGCGATGTAGCCCGGACTCGGATTGCTCGTAACCAGGCGCTGAATCAATCGCCGCGCGATGAACGGTCCGGTGTTCTGGTGATTGAACAGCAAATCGAGTGCTTGCTTCAAATCGTCGGCCTGGCTCAGACCAGCCGGTAACGTCACACCATCGAGGAGTTGTTTTGGACCGGTATCGTGATGGTCGGCAAACGCCATCATTGGTTGACGGTAATTTGGAGGAACGTAATTCCAGGTCGGCGTTCCTGTTTGAGCCCAGGACCAGCCGGTGAAGACGTGAGAATAGCCTTCCACCACGTCCTGATCGTAAGTCGGAATCGGCTGTCCATTTCCGTCAAGCTGGAGCGATCCGTCGGGATTCAGTCGATACAGACCGATGGTGAAAAGTTGCATCACCTCGCGGCCGTAGTTCTCATTTGGTTCGGTGTTCTTTCTCGGATTCGGTTTGTCGTTGTGCGCCATGTCGAGAAAATCGCCCATGGCCGGATTCAGGGTCACGTCCTCGAGGAGTTTGCGGAAATTCCCAAAGGCATCGCGTGCCAGCAGATCCCAGTAAGCCGCCATCGCTTCGGGATGCTGGCGCATGCTGTTGCCATTGGCCGAGACCACCATGATTTGGCTGAGAGCAAACGCGACCCGCTGGCGGAGCTGATCGGGAGCAGTAACGATGGTATGCCACCAGGCCTCCTGAAATTGAGCGTTTGAAGGGCCGGTCCCGGCCGGGAGGCTTGCCACCGCTTGATCGACCCGCGGCAATGTCGCGGTGGCGCCCAGGGCGAATTGCTGGTCCAAAAAATTGGCGAATCCAATTTGCTCGACCTGCTGGAGCAGACTTGTGGTCGGCCCGAAGGTCGATTGAGTGAGGAATCGGGCCGCCTCCGCAGCCGCGATCGTTGGCGGCTTCTTTTTCTTTTTTTTCTTTTTGTGACCGGCCTGGACTGACGCCGGAGCGAAACAGAGAGCAGTCGCCAAGGCCACCAAAGAAACCCATGCAATTGCCGGTCGAAACATTTTCATCCGGGAAGGCAAAGCGGTCATGGACGATTACTTAAACCCGCCAATGAGCAGGAGTTGCGGAATCAAGCGGGGTTTGCGAGAGGGCGGTGGGCGACCGGGGGGAGAGCATTGCGCATTGGGCAGCAAACGGTACACCAGAAGTTACGTAATCCAGATATATTTGTCGCCAAATTGCCTATCCTATGATTGTTGGCTAAGATGTATTTCGAGCCAAATCCGGCGAAAAATGGGGCCTCTCCTTTCTTGGTCTCCTTTTGCATCCCGCGCTCGTATCCCCGTCAGAGCCTTGTAGAATTACCCAGAAATGGGTGCCATTTCTGAAAAACGAGAAGCTTTTCGCAGGCTGCACCAGGCCGGATGTTTCATCCTGCCTAATGCCTGGAATCCGGGCAGCGCCCGTTACCTCGAGCACCTGGGGTTCAAGGCCATCGCCACAACCTCGGCCGGTTTCGCCTTCTCACGGGGTCTGCCCGATAATGCGGTTCCATTGGAAACGGTTCTGGCTCATATCCGGGAACTGGTTGAAGCGGTGGACGTGCCGGTAAACGCGGATTTCGAAAATGGATTTGGCCATTCGCCTGCCGAGGTAGCTGAAAATGTTCGGCTCTGTGTCGAAACCGGTGTTGCCGGCCTTTCAATTGAAGATTCAACCGGGGACAAGGCGGGACCGCTCTATTGTTTCGATCATGCGGTGGCGCGAATGAAGGCGGCCCGGGAAGCAATCGATAAAGCCGGCGGCGATGTCCTGCTGGTTGGGCGGGCCGAGTGTTTTTTGGTGGGCCGGCCTGACATCGAGGAGGTGGTTAGGCGGCTCAAGGCATATGCTGAGGCGGGAGCGGACTGCCTGTATGCGCCGGGTATTCGCGCCCGCGACCAAATCGAAACCGTGGTAAAGGCGGTCGCGCCGAAGCCGGTCAATCTGCTGATCGGCGGATCGATCGGCCTAACGATAAGCGACGCAGCGGTGCTCGGTGTCCGGCGGGTCAGCGTTGGCGGAGCCCTTTTCCGTGTCGCCTGGGGCAGTTTTGCCCGGGCCGCGGCCGAGCTGGCGGAGAGCGGCACCTTTGATGGGTTCAAGGATGCGGCGCCGCACAACGAACTGAATGAATTCTTCGCCCAATTTCACGCGGTTGAGCAGGGAGAAGCTTAACAACAGCCTTCACTTGTTCCAGGATGGCCGGCGCTGGTGGATCGTAACGCGCTACTGGGAGCAGGAATATCCGACCACCCGATCCCCGGCGGAGTATCTGTAAGGCTCAAGGGGCGACCGGCTTAGACGTTCCTCTAAATATCGGCTGGCATTAGAATTACCAGTTCTGCTAAACTCCGCTCGCTTGGCATCCAGAAACATCCGTTTTTAGGGCGAGAGGAACAGCCATGACTAGAAAAAAAGGGTTCAAATCAAGCCGCTTCAGCCGGTTCGTCTGGCGAACTCGGTTGGCTTTCATTCTTTTCCTGCTGGGCGGCATCTTTGGCATTTGGAGCTTTACCATGGTTGACTCCACCCCCCGCGGTGGTCCGCGGCTGGCGGTGGAGAAATTACGATTTTGGCCGAGGGACACGAGGCCGAATCGCCAGCGGGTGGTTTCGCCGCGTTCTCAAAATCTGTCGGTAGCACTGGACGTCAACGCCCCCACTTTTGGTCATCCGGTGATCAGCGGGATCGGCGGAGTCGGTTTCGAACAGGACATTCGGATCGATCCGACAGTCGATCCGATGACCAATACGAACCGGATTTATACAAGCGCTCCGGGATCGGCCTCGGCCGATACCAGTTGGATTTGGCATTCCCTGGATGGCGGCAAGACTTTCAAATGGGTGCCGGGCGCCGCTCCGTTGGAAGGAAAGATCACGACTTGTCACGGGGGCGGGGACACGGAACTGGCGCTGGATTCGGCCGGCCGGCTTTATTTCAACGATCTTACCCTGGCCAATTTCAGCACCGCGCGGTCGGACGATGGCGGGTCGACGTTTACCTGCAGCAACACGGGGGTACCGGACACGGCGGTGGATCGCCAGTGGTATGCGATCGATGGGGATCCGTTAGCCGGAGGCAGCATTTATTTGAGTAATGACGAGATCGGGCCCGGGGCTCCGATGTGCGGCAACAGCAGCGGTAACAATGTGCTGGTGATGTATCGATCGCCGGTGACGAGCGCGGCCGCGGCCACGGCGGGAATCGAGTTCGGCCCGGCCAATCACGTTTCGGCGGTGTTGTCGTGCGATGAAGCGATCATGGGCAACAACGAAGTCAGCCCGATTGCGACAACGCTGGGCCAGCCGGACGGCGTCAACGGCTACGCAACCTTGCCGGCCCCGGTCAAACATGTCTTTGTCATTCACGACAATTCATTTTTGAACAAGATCATGATCGGCCGCTGTTTTCCGGTCGATTTCGGCGCGCCGGTGGCAAATGTGAGCGACCCGAGCGGGTTGAATTGCACCGACCTGATGGTGGCGGACCTGGGCGCCAACCAGAAGACCGGCGGCGATTTTCCGACCATGGCCATCGATAAGGCGGGCAACCTTTACGCGGTTTGGGAACAGGCTCCGACCGATGGCAGCGGCAATATCGTTGGCGACACCGTGCTGCAGTATTCGTATTCAACCGACCAGGGCAATACCTGGTCGGCGCCGATAACGATCGACACGTCGGGATCGCCCGAAGGTATTTTGCATAACAACGTGTTTGCCTGGATCGCGGCCGGAGACGACGGGCGAGTGAACATTGTTTGGTACGGAACAACTGCTCTGAGCAATCCCAATGATCAAACCTGCGGAGTCAATGCTCCGCTGCCTCCCAGTCAAGGCAGTAACATCAATGGTCCGGACTCGGTCAACGGTCTCTGGAGTCTTTGGATGGTGCAGAGTGTGAACGCCCACAATCCCGCGCCGACTTTCACCGCGCCCGTGCGCGCCAGCGAGCACCCGATTCACCGCGGCAGCATTCAAACCCTCCTCGGCGGCCAGTGCGGCAATCGGGTGTTGGGCGATTTTCTTCAAGTCCGCACCGGTCCGGCGGGCGAAGCCCAGATCGCTTACGGCGATTCCAACAATATTATCGGCTCGGCCATCGACCACGGGATGTATGTGCGGCAGAATGGCGGCAGCGGACTTTTTTCCGCCACTTCGCCGGTGCACATCGGCGGGCTGAGGCAATTCAATGGTGTGTCGGATCCATCCGGCGACGGCAAATACGAAGCGGCCGGGACCAGCAGCGCGAGCATGCCGCAGCTCGACATTTTGAGTTCGAGCGTGAGCCGGATCACGACTGCGCCCTGCTCGGTCGGCGCGCCCTGTTACAAAATCGTGATGCAAATCAGCGATCTGAGCCTGGCCCCGACAATTGGGCAGGATCCGGACCCGGACCTGGTCTGGTCCACCCAGTGGTTTATCCCTTCCAGTTCGGATCCAAACGGCGGCAAGAATTTCCATGTCTACGCTGAATCGCTCAACGGAGCGGCCCTGCAATGCTTTGTCGGTGAAAACGCCCTCCAATTTATCGGCGGTGGCGGCGCCTTGACCTACCCGGGGCGGACCCAGCTGCCGGCGGCGAATTGCCAATCGACGCTTGGGCCTAACGGAAATATCACGATCTATTTGCCGGTGGCGGCGGTGAGCGAGCCGGGCGCGCTCGATAATCGGCTGCACGAAGTCACGGCCAGCACGATGACTCTTCAGCAACCGGCCAACAGCGTTCCGGACACCTTCGGCGTCGGCCTGGGCGGGTCGTTTTTCAATTTGATCGATGTCGCCCAGGGCTACGTTTTCGATCCGACCGAACTAAAGATCACTTCGATCACCCGCCTGCCTAACGGTCATATCGTTTTGGAATGCGTCGGCCTGCCCAATCAGTTGAATATCATTGAAGCTTCGCCCGACCTGATTGTTCCTTTTACCTTTCTCGGTAGCGTGATGGCGGACGGCAGCGGCTCTTTTCAATACGAAGACGTGGACGCCGGCAGTTTCACCAAGCGTTTCTATCGCCTGACTTATCCGTAGTGCCCTGGCCTCGGCTCTGCCTGTAGCCACGTCGCTGTGCGACGTGCGCACACGGCCCGCAGGGCCGTGGCTACAATTGAGATTTGGCAAGTGACATCAGTGGGCCACCAAAGTAGCGCAAGCGTCTCGCTTGCGGGCAAGCCGGAGGCTCGCCCTACCTCATTCGAGCGGTTGCAAGTCCGGTTGCGCCATCGCGGCGTTGAGCGCCTCTTCCAGGCGTTGCAGATCGACCGGTTTCGACAGAACCGATACGGCGCCGGAATCCTCCAGCTCACTCAGGGGCGACCAGGCCGACACCAAAATGACGCGCGCTTGCGGGTTTTTGGCCAGAATGTTCCGGCAGGCAGTGACTCCATTGAGCTTGGACATCCAATAATCCATCAGGACGACGTCGGGGTTATGCCGGTTGTAGGCCTGTATGGCTTCGAGTCCGGAACCAACGACTTCCACCACCTCGTGATTACAATGGCAGACGAGATTGGCCAGGGTCGTTCCGACGTTTTTTTGGTCGTCGGCAATCAAGACTCTCATAAACATATGTGGCAGAAGTTTCCATGCCAACGGGCGTTGTTTTTGCCTTTCCCCCCGGCCAACCCGCCGGTCGGGAAGCCAGCTCATTTTTTCCGCTTCAATCCTGACCGTTCTTTCGTTTTTGAAATTGAAGGATGGACGTTGAATGTGACCGCGCTTTGTGGGGTGAGCGCGGCAGAGGCATCGCGAGCGGGCCTGGTCGCCCGGTAGGTTTTAACCGTGGCCCCTAAAAGGAATGCGGCGACAAGAAAGGCGATAACCTGCTTTTCCTCCGTGGTGAGAACGATCCGTGGCACAGGCTATTCCGACGTTCCGCCTGGATGAGAAACAGTCGTACCGGTGTCCGGCTCGTTACCAAAACTCACCATCCGCGATTGAGCGGCTCGCAAGCGGAGCGAGCGATATTTGCCTTTGATGTTGGAGTCGTAGTAGCGGGCTTTGGAGTTTGCCGAGAGCAGCTTTCGATAAACAGACGATGGCACCGCCAGGTAGCGGTAGATCGCGCCGTTGCAGAACTCGATCTCGAGGACATGGTGGCGCTGGCTATAACCGGCGGCGGCGAGGGCGGTCGAGAGAACGGGCTTGCGATGGACCCGGGCCTCGGGGCCGGTCGAATCGGCGGCAGAACAGGGGCTGACCAAGATTGCAAGAAATGAGAAGAGGATGGTCGCTACTGTAGCTGGGTGGGCCATTGGAATTGGGGGGTGGGGGATCGGGGGAGATCGGGGGGATCGGGACGATACTAGATTGTTCCGGTACCCGGCGTCCAGCTGCAATGCGGGTCATTCCGTTGGTGGGGCCAAGCCTCATCCGGCCGCACTTGGAGACGGCGTCGCGTGGGCGCGGTCTCTCCTCGCGGCCTAGCGTTTGAGGGGCGTGGTCACTTCCGTCCCCGGAGGCGGAGTAAATTCGAAGGTGGATTGAGGGATTGGGCTCCGGCTCTGATTAGTGTAATTGGTCACCACCCGGTCGCCGTTTGGCTGAAACATCTCGGTGCGTTCCGCCAATAGGTTGTTGTTCAGAAGCAGATCGAATTTTTCGAACATCCGTTTGGTAGAGGGGGAACGGGGCGTCAGCGCCAATTCGTATCCTTTGTCCGTCTTCGATCCGGTAACACGAAAGTTAGTTTCAACGTTTTCGAAGTTGAGCGCGGTATTGATGGCGGCAATGGCGGCGTCGACTGGTGAATGTTTGCCTAACGTATAATGCTCGGCCGATTTGAAGTTCGGGTAATAAATCCACAAATCGTGCCCGTTGCTGACGGTCAGGCTGGGGGCATTGCCTTTGACTTCGCGGCGAAATTTGTTTGGGGCTTCGAACCAAATCTTGCCCGAGGTCGCGATCGGTTTGTTCATCAGCCGCAGTTGCTTTTTTTCCTGAAAATCGGCCTGGACCCCGGGAACGGCGATGCGGCGTTCCCGGATTTTCGCCAGAAGATTTTTCAGGTCGGCGGGAGAAAGCTGCTGGGCGTTGGCGAACGACGCGGAGACGAGGAAGGCCAGCACCGGGTAAAGAAAAATTTTCATCCCTGCTTTTTTGGGGCGCGGGTTTTCAAGTTGCGATCTGACCATGACCGGGTCGAAAACCTGATCCACCTTAATTTACGCGCCAGGTCTTTGGTCTGGCCGCAGCCGCCGCCGGCAGGGTGAAGAAAATCGTTGCGGCCAAACTCCAGGAGATGCCGATTGCACAGGCAAGTCCGAGACTGCTCAGGGATGGATTTTTTGCCAGGACCAGGGACCCGAAGCCACTGACGGCGGTCAGACCGGCAAGCAAAACCGGCTTCATCACTCCAGCCACATCGTGGTCGATCGCACGCGCCTTTTGCCAGGCAAACAGCACGTAAATCCCGTAGTCGACGCCGATGGCGATGACCAGCCGGAAAGCCAGAACGTTGAGCAGGTTCAGTTTTATATTGAGCAATTTCATCGAAGCCAGCATCGCGCCGACGGCAAAGAGGAGGGTAATTTCCTGGATGACCCACAATCGCCAGTCGCGATACAGAATTGCGAGGAGGAGCGCTTCAAATATTGCCATGGCGCCGCTGACGATGAGCAATTGGCGCTCGGCCCAGGGAAGCAAAGTAGCCAAAGTATAGCTCCAGCCTGACAGAGTTATCTGGACCCCGGGGACGGCCAGCTGACGGTCGAGGGTAATGGCCTGGAGATGCGTCTTGACCGGCTGATTGGTAGTGACAAAGCCCGCGGTGAGCAACGGATTCTGGGCGAAATAGCGATCGATCAAAAACCACCAGCTCGACGATTTCGGCAGCTTGTTTCGCCAGTTCGGCAAACTTGCCCCAGGCTGAGCGAGCGATCGCAGTTGATTCAGCAAACGGAAGGCGCTGGAAAACGCATCCCGGCTGAATCCCTCGGCGTCGATCGTTTCCACCAGGGTTTGTCGGACGGTTTCGAAATCAATCAGGCCCAACTGCTCGCGATTTCTTTGAATCGATCCCGGCGAGAGCGACAAAGCGGCCGGAGTCGAAAAGCCTTTGATCTTGCCCGCGTCCTGCAGCTGCGTCCAATGCGCGGCAATTTTCTTCCAGTCATCATGCAATTGCTGGGCATCCGGCGCGCGAACAATGGCAAGCACCGGTTCCCAGCGGGTCGGCATTTTGCTCATAATGGCGGCCAACGCTCGACCAGCCCGGCTGTTCTTCGGCTCGAGAGAGCGGGCGCTGGAATCGAAGGCAAGCGCGGGTATTGGCGAAAATCCGATGACCGACAGGATCGACAGGATCGCGATCGACCAGATCAGGATGGTGGTGGGGCGTTGCACGCTCCAGGCCACGTATTTTTTTACGGCTTCAAAAATCCAATCGTGGCGCGGCGGCGCCCGGCGTTCGCGCACGAATAGAAAGAAAATGGTGCACATGAACAGGCCGGCAAACAGAATACCGATGGCGATAAGGACACCGAGTTCGGAGAAACCAAGCGAGCCGCTCAATACCAGGGCGAGAAAACCGACCGCAGTGGTTAGGGCGCCGAAAAAGACCGCCCGGCCTAACTTCGCCACCGAGGTAGAAACCGCCTGGACATGCTCTTCCCCGTCGATTCGGGCCTGCTGATAACGGCCGAAAATCAGAATCGCGAAATCGACGCCGAGCCCGACGAGGATGGCGCAAAAGCCGACCGTCACCATATTCAGCCGCCCAAATATCAGGAGCCCGAGGGCGACGGCCAGGAGACACGATAACAGAAGCGAAAATCCCATGCCGATGAGCGGCATCCATCGGCCGAATCCCAGGAAAAAAATGACGCCCACCAGCAGAACCGAGCCAAGCACCGTGGCCACGATGTCGTAGCGCATGCTCAGTGAAATTTCCGCCACATAGGCGGAGCGGCCCGTGACCAGCAGCTCGAGCGGTCCGCCCTCCCAACCTTCCCGGGCCTGGGCCCGGAACGCGTTGACCTGTCGCATCAAACGCTGGCACTCGAACGCCCCAATCGAGCGCTGGTTGGTAACGACCAAAAAAACCCGCATGGTCCGGTCGGACGATGCGAGCGGCTGCTCCTCCTCAATGCGATTGCTTTCGGCAAACGGTTGCAGGGCCGGCCCAATCAACCCCAGCGGATCCAGTTGGAGCTCAAACTGCGGACGCGGCGATCCGGCTTCGATTTCTCGATGGAGCCGGTGCAATCGCCCGCGAATCTTGTCCGGCTCCAACTTGGAGATTGCTTGATCGAATGCCGCCGGTTCGAGATTCAAGAGCAAGGGCACGGCAATCGATTGCAGATCGCGAATCCCGTCCGGAGTCTCGATTGGCGAACCGGCAAGGACCCGTTCGCACCAGGGCTGCTTTCGCAAATGGGCCGCGAAAACGGGGGCAAACTCTTCCAGTTTATCCACATCGCCGGGCTGGCAGCGAAGGGCAAAGGTCAGTTCGCGGGTCTGCTCGAAATCGCGGTTGTATGTTTTCAATCCCTGGACGGCTCGAAATTTACCCGGCAGCATGTTGAGCACGTCGCTGTCGAGAGAAATCCGGCAGGCAAAAATGGCCAGGCAACCGGCGGCGAGTGCGATCACTCCGGACCAAACATAGGCCCGGCGCCGGGTTACGGTTCGGGCAATGAGATCAGAGATGCGCATGAGCAGGGATGGAGATCAGGCAGCTGATACGACGGCCCTTACCGTTCGGCAACCATAGCCCGCCGCGTCCAGTCTCTTCATTTCCAACGCGTCAAAAGTGGAAGAGAAACGTTTCCGTCCCGGTTGCGTAACGAATGCTTCGCCGGTTCGCCTGGTCAAGGAACTGGCCCCGAAGCCCGAGCCAACCGCGCAGGGGAGACGGGGCGTGGTCGAGCGGGCCCGACCAGCCTCTCCCTGCCAGAGCGCCTTTGACTTCCGCGAACGACGCATCTTCTCGAATCGCGAACAGGGTGAGGCCGGGTCCCTTGGAAAATGTCAGGTCGAAATCGCCCGCCCTGGAAAAACGGACGATGACATCGCCAATCAAGGTGGTCTTCGCGTTCCGATAGAGAAGCTGCCCGCTCCGAGTTTTCCAGTCAGGCGATGGCTGGGCGAACTGGTGCGGCGGATTCGCCGCGCAACTCGTTAGGAAAATTCCTGCCGCCGCCGCCAGCCCCAGGTAGCGGCGGACGCGAAATCCGTTCTTGAAATAAAACTTCAACCCTTTGGAACCGCATGCGGCTACAATCTCGCCCCCATATTTCGGTAGAAACCTGCGGTCGAGTTCTTCGCGAATCCCGAGGCGCTCAAACGTTTGCATGCTGAAAGGCAGAAGGGATTCGCCGATGTGGAAACGCGAAAATTTTATCGCGTTCCAGAACCACTACGCGCCATCCCGCGCGGGCAAGCAAGGTTGCGGCGGTGCTACCAGCCGGGCCCCCGCCGATAATGGCGACATCGTAGACTGCGCTCACGTGTGTGATGATGTTAGCAAGGGGAAGAAGAGCTTCCAGCCCGCAGTTGAGAGCAACCGCGAAGAGGGATTTGCGGGCGCCGGCCGGCCTGTGAGGAGCGAGCAACGCCGGCAAACGCCCCAAATTGCTCTTGCCCTTCGGGTAGCCTCCCTTTTCGGCTTGGCCCGCGTTGCTCCTCGGCCGCAGATCCATTCGGATATGCTTCCTCGTCGCGCCTTGTCCAAACCGAAAATCAATAGCCACCCGGCCCACCCTATTTAGGAGATGGCTT
Source organism: uncultured Verrucomicrobiae bacterium (assembly GCA_963728975.1). GTDB lineage: Bacteria > Verrucomicrobiota > Verrucomicrobiia > Chthoniobacterales > UBA10450 > DATFCK01. The sequence goes on along the minus strand of CAVSMF010000002.1, from coordinate 619,812 downwards.
CTACTAAAGCGCGGGCAAGTTGCAGTTTTGGCGCAGTTGCCCATAGACCGGGCGCGGCATTTGAACAAGGAGAGGAACGCGGTCCGGATCCAGCCGGCGGATGATGTCCAGAAGATTGGACTCCGCCATCGCCGTGCAACCCGCGGTGGGCAGGCGGTTTTTCCAAACATGCAAAAAAATGCATGAACCCGCTCCCGGCACGGGCGGAACGTTATGTTCGACAGTTATTCCCCAGTCATAGCGATGATCGCTCAGGATCATTTGTTCGGCGCTATGCCAGTCGCGGGTCTCGACCTTCGATTCGTCCACCAGGGTGTTGTAATGACGGGAGCGCGGATCATCCACCGCTACGATGTTTTTCGTTAAAGGCAGGTAGGGCATTCTTGTTCCCGGATTTTTGGAGGCGCGTCCAAAGACCAGCCGGAGCCGAAACACACCTGCCGGCGATTTATTATCGCCCTCTCGTTTGACCGGGCCCGCCACCGTTTTCAGGTCGCAGAAGCCGCAGCCGCGGCCCCAGGCGAGGCCGGCTTTGCCAAGAACAACCGGAATACCGGTTTCCTTTGGCTGCCATAACTCTTGGTTACGCTCGAAGAATGTGGCGCTACCGGAGGTTGCCGACCAGGAGCCGGTGGTGACGACCAGGATTTGGCGCGAATCCTCGATAGGATTCGGCCCGGCCACCGCCGTGCCAGCAAAGCCGAAGCTAATCACAACCAAAATTGCAGATCTCCACATCGCATTCGGGACGTTACAAGATACAAACCCAACCTGATCGTGGAAAGGAAAGGCGTTCTTTTCGCTCGAATACCGATGATTCGTCTTTGCTCACCCCAGTCTCTTTGGCGAGAGTGGCTCTAATAAAATGAAGTTGGTCGACCGGATGATCAGTCGGGAGTTGCTGGTGAACGTGCTTTTTGCGATCGCCGTTCTGAGCCTGGTCCTGGTCGTCGGCAACATTTTTCGCAAACTGCTTCCTTTGCTGGTTAACCACGACGTGCCGGTCGAATACTTGATCAGCTTCATCGCCTATGTTCTTCCGTTCTCACTTATTTTCACGATTCCCTGGGGATTGCTCACTGCCATTTTGCTCGTTTTTGGGCGGCTCTCCGCGGATAACGAGCTGGTCGCACTTCGTTCCAACGGGGTCAGTATCACTCGAATCTGTCTGCCGCTGGCGGCAATAGCGATCGCCTGCGCCGGTATCTGCCTCTGGCTCAACGTCCAGGTTGCCCCGGCCGCGCAGGAAAAATTGCGGAGCACCATTTTTGACCTGGCTACGCGGAACCCGATGGCCCTGTTTGGAAGCGACCAGATCATCGATCAATTTCCCGGGCGCAAAATTTACGTGGGCAAAAAGGAAGGCAACAAGCTCGACAATATCATTGTCTTTGAAATGGATGAGAATTCGCTTCCGGTGCGAGTAACCTATGCCCGGACCGGCCGGCTGGAAGCAGATTTGCCTAACAAGCGGATCCTGATGCATCTTTACGATGCCCGATACCAGCAGCGCGATGCCAAGGATCCACTGGACCTGCGCAAAATCCGCGATGGAATCAGCATGGCGGAGGGAACGTTGCCGATCAGTCTGGAAGATTTGTACGAGAGGGAGAAGAAGAGGCCGAGCCGTTCGGCCCTGTCCATCGAGCAATTGCTCGACCAGTTAAAGAGCGAAAACAAGAGGGAACGCAGCGCCAGCCGGACTGAGATCAACAAGCGTTTTTCGTTTCCTTTTTCCTGCATCGCCTTTGCCTTGATTGGTGTTCCTCTCGGGGTTACCGCGCACCGCCGGGAGACCTCGATCGGGTTCGCTCTCGGGTTGATTGTCGCGATCTCGTATTTTTTGTTTGTGATTATCGGGGACACCTTGAGAGCGAATCCGAGAATGCATCCGGAGCTGTTGGTTTGGTTTCCCAATCTCCTTTTCATTGTTTTAGGGGCGATTCTGTTTCGACGCCTGGCCCGGCGATGAGCCTGGGTAGGGCAAATTGGGGTTTTGTCAGGATGGGGTAGGGCGAGCGGGTTGGGGGCTCCAATTGGGAGGCGGGCTGCACCCTGGACAAGTGGATTGCTTGCCTGGCGGCGTTCCTTCCGGTGAGGGAACGAGAAACTGCAAAAGATGAGGAGAAACCAGAGCAAACGCTCAACGCTCAACGCTCAACGTCCAACGCTCAATGGGGGAAAAGAAAGGGGCGAACCCCAAATAGTGTCATTCGCCGCGGGTAGCGGGTGGGGTTTTGTCCTGGGATAGCCTTTGACAAAACCCGCTAAAATAGGGTAAAACTGGTAAGTATTACTATTATAGTATTTATCAGACAATGCCTCCGGCTGGGACGAACTACCTTCCTCCCGCTTGCCCTCGCCCTTCTTCTCCTCGGGTCCGCCCCGGCCGCGCTCGCTACCCCCAAATATTACGAGCTGGCCGGAGGTTCCGTCACCGCCAATCAGACCGAACCCGGTCTGGTTATCGGGACGAGTCTCCTCCCGTCCGTTGCCGGCACCTCCTTTAACTTAAACGATGGGGAAAGCAGTACCTTTGGTTTCTTCGATATTTGGACCGATGAGTCTCTGATCAAATCCGACGACCAGGTCGGTTATGCCATTTCCGCCACCCTCAATTTTGTCGATCCGTTCACCGGCGCGACAGTCAGTGGCATTACCGTCGGAGGAAGTTTCATGAAGGGACTCTCCGAATGGGGCCAAGTAACATGGAATGGTCCGGTCACGGTGAGTCTCCCGGGCGACCGCGTTTTCGATATTACTTTGAGCGACGAAACTTTTAACTGGGGTTTTGGCGGACTGAACGAAGGAATGATGTGCGGAGCGACGATTTCGGCGACAATTACACAGGTGAGTTCTTTTACTCCCGATGTCGGACGGCCGGGCGATGTCCCGGACAATGGGAATACTATTATCCTGTTTGGTATTGCATTGCTGGTTATTGCAATATCGCGACAGCCTGGCACGCGCCGAATTAAAAAAGTTGTTCGTGTTCAGTCGGATAGCATTGCGAAGCGATCGGACCGATGAGGTTGAATTTAAAAAATCGAGTGTAATAATTCGGGCAAAGCTTGACCTGCCTCCGGAATATTTCGTAGAAAGTAATATTCCCCCCGAAGGAAGACCACACGCGTGAATAAAGAAAAACTCTTTCCCGCCCTGATCGCTCTGGTTGTCATAGCTGCCGTGATTCCGTCCGCGCTGGCGGTGCCGAAATATTATGAGCTCGGCAACGGTTCCTCGGTCAGCGCATTCAGCGGACCCGAACCCCCCGGCGGCGGCGGCCTTGTCATTCAGACCATGGTGGAGCCCGGTGTGGCCGGAACAAATTTCACTCTTGATGACGGGCAAACCTACTCGTTCGAGTTGTTCGATATCTGGACTAACGAAACGTATGTCAACTCCGACGACACGGTTCCGCGACAGATAACGGCAACCCTCGATTTTGCGGTTCCCAGCAGCGATCCGACGATTACAGGCGACACCGTGGGCACCGGCATCTTCTGCGGCATTATCCAATTTGGCCAGGTTTCGTGGAACGGTCCCGCTACGGTGGTGCTGTCCGGCGACCGGACCTTCCAGGTTTCGTTAAGCGACGAAATCTTCAATATCGGCTTGTTTGGCTTGTCGGATGGTCCGTGTTGGGGAGCCGACGTAAAGGCCTGCATCACGCAAATAGATTCGGTAGTTGTCGCGCAAGAAACTGTTCCGGACACGGGCAACAGTGCGTTGCTCCTGGGTGTTGCCGTGGTGGCCATCGGGCTAATGGCGGGACGCACCCGCTTTCCCAGGTAGCACGATCTTCGAGACGCAAACCGCCAACTTTTCCGACGGCCGAGGTGTTGCCCGGAAAGAGCGAGCATCGCGGAAAAAAGCAGCACTGGGAATGCTGATGCCTCTTTAAAAAAGAACGGCCAGGGTTGAACCGAGCGCCGGCCCGTCTCCGAAACAGCACAAGCGGGCAAGCTACACTAGTCGGTTTTATCTGCTTCCCAGCTGTCAGAGCTCTCCCGGGGAACAAATTCCATCTCTTTGCGCCGTTGCCCGGTGGCTTCAAGGCAGTCCCGCTCCAGGATCGATAACCGCCGCAAGATTTCGTTTAAGGCCAGCTCGTTCTTCAGGTTCACCTTGTAATCGAGGTCGGCCCGAAGCCGGTCCTTATGGCTTTGCCGGTTTTGCGACATCATGATGATCGGCGCCTGGAGGGCGGTGATCATGTTCAAGGCGAGATTTAGCAGGATAAAAGGAAAGGGGTCGAACGGTTGCCGGGTCAGCAGAATCGTGTTCATCAGCACCCAGAGGAAAAAAAATGCGAGTGACGCGATGATAAACTTCCAGCTTCCACCGAATTCGGCGATAGCGTCGGCCGCCCGGTCGCCAAAAGTGAGATGGGAAGCTTCTTCCTCGTTTACGTTGCGGGTGGCAAGATGCCGAAGAAGCTCGTCGGTGCGTCGCAACCGCCGAATTAAGGCGGTGATCATTTCCACGGCCACGTTTGGGCTGCTGCGCAAAAAAGCGATGAAATGCTGGCGCGAGAGCACGGCCAGGCGGGAATTTTCCACGATCAGGGCATTGGCCGAGCGAGGTTTTCCATCAATCAATGCCATCTCTCCGAAGAAATCGCCTTCCGCCAGAATGGCCAGGATCAGCTCTTCGCCGCCCTTGGACTTCATGCTGATCTGAACTTTCCCGCTCTCGATCAGGAACATGGCGTCACCGGCGTCTCCGGCTCGGAATAGAACGGCCCCGGCCGGGCAATCCTGGCTGGTCAGCAGCGAGCAGATTTCGCCGGCAGCTTCGTTGTCGAGCGATTCAAAAAGGGGAACTGCGCGCAGAGTATCGGTGGTCATCGCTGGCGGACAAATATCAATTCTTGCGCTTGAGGAAGCAGCCGGCAACTACTAGTGACAGGGCCATGTGGGCCCTAAAATAACCCCGGGGGCTTGATTCGAGAAGTGCAATCCTTGGCTCAAACGTACCCAGGGCGCTCGCGGCAGCGGAAGGGGTTGCAAATCCGGCGTTCCCTATTAGGTTAGCCGCTCTCTATGGCCAAAACCGCCTGGATTAACCGTAACGAACGCAAACGCGCGACCGTAAAGAAATATGCCGCGGTCCGCGCCGAACTGAAAGCGAAGAAGGACTACGCCGGTCTGGCCCAGTTGCCCCGGGACGCCAGCCCATCGCGGGTTGTAAATCGTTGTCAGGTTACCGGCCGGCGGCGTGCTTTCATTCGCCGGTTCAAGGTTTCGCGGCTTACGTTTCGGGAGCTGGCATCCCAAGGCCTTATTCCTGGCGTAACGAAATCCAGCTGGTAGCCTTTCGAGGCTCGATTTTCGGATGCAGGGCTGCATCCGGTCCATGAACCTTCTTTTACCTTTGGTCTTCGGCATTCCAGCGATCGCGGACGCGATCGTCCAGCGGTGGGATACGCCGATGGTTCTGTTGGGCAAGCTTGCCGCCATTGGAACGCTGGTGGGGCTAAACGGCTTTTTTGTGGCGTGTGAATTTGCCATTATCAAGGTGCGCGACAGCCAGTTGGACGCCCTTATCGATGAGGGAAACGTCAAAGCCAAACTGGTGAAACACGTCCGTGGGCACCTGGACGCTTATCTTTCCGCGACTCAGCTCGGAGTTACCCTGGCCAGTCTTGCCCTGGGTTGGCTTGGCGAACAATTCCTGGAGCGGATGCTGGAGCCTTTTTCCGTGCTTCTCCACATTCATTCCCATGCATTTATCACTTCCGTCTCCATCGCCCTGGCATTTGTCGGCATCACGTTTTTGCACATCGTTTTTGGCGAATTAGGTCCCAAATACATTGCCATTTCCAATCCACTGGGAATGGTCCTGCGGCTGGTCCGGCCGTTATGCATCTTTCACCGGCTGTTTACACCGGCGATTTGGTTGCTGCAGAAGTCCTCAAATTTCGTCTTGCACACCTTGTTGCGGATGAAACCGGTGCCGGCAACCGAGCTGGCCCACAGCGAAGAAGAGCTGCGTCTCATCCTGGAGCAAAGCGAGAAGGTCCACGAAGTTTCGCCGCTGGGACGCAAGCTGGTCGTTAACGTGCTCGATCTGCGGGAGCGCGTGGTGCGCGACATCATGACGCCCCGAGGCGAGGTGGTTTACCTCGATGTGGAAGACAATTTCGAGACCAATCTGAAAAAGGCGATCGAATCGCGGCACACCCGGTTTCCTCTTTGCCGCGGGCATCTCGATAACACGATCGGCCTGGTCCACATCAAGGAACTTTTGCCGATGATCCGCGACCCCCATCCCGACCTGTTACGGATCAAACGCGACCTGATTCCGGTTCCGGAAATGATGTCGCTGGAAAAACTGTTGAAACTGTTTCTGAGCAAGCATGCCCATCTTGCCATGGTGGTGGACGAGTACGGCGGCACCGTGGGCATGGTGACCATGGAGAACGTGCTGGAAGAATTGGTGGGCGATATCCAGGACGAATTCGACGCGGAAAAAGAGGAGTTCCGGAGGGTTAACGAGAACGAATTTTCCGTTGATGGAGGGCTCGGTCTTTACGAATTGAACGATTTGGCGGGTTTGGACCTGGAAAGCGCCGATGTCAGCACGGTCGGAGGTTACGTAACCAACTTGTTAGGCCATCTGCCTCGGCAGAACGAGCAGGTCAAAATTGGCGATTATCTGGTGACAGTAACCCAGGCCGATGCCCGCCGGGTTCGCCAGGTCCATTTTCGAAAAGTAAGCGACGCGGCGGCTGCAGCGGCTGAATCGGCGGCCTGACCCGGACCTCCTCCTTTAGTTGGAACGACTCGGCAGCGAAAAAAGGAGAGGAAAATTTATCGTGGAATTAGCCGTTGAAACCCGGATTCACTGTCCGCACTGCGGCGAAAACTTTGCTCTGCTCATCGACACCGCCCAACCCGAGCAAACCCTGGTCGAGGACTGCACGATTTGCTGCCGTCCGATTAGCCTAACAATCCATTGCCGTCCGGGGGAGATTTTGGAGGTAGCGATCGAGGGCGAGAATCTCTAGCGGTAGAACAAGAAACGGCGGCTTCCCGCCGATGCGGTCAGCCCGCCCTCGGCCGCCGGGAAGCCGCCGCTCCCTCGGTCAATAATGTTTCCAGAGCGATCTGACGGTCGCGTCTTTTCCGATGCTTTCCGGCCAGGCGCCGATCGAACCGGACCAATCGTCCCGGAGCCGTTTTTTTGCGCTCGATCCCCAATTGGTTCAAGGCGTGAACGGCCGCGCCACAGAGCGAAGCTTCCGGCTCACTCGATAGATTGAGATCGCGCCCCAGAGCGTCGGCCAGCATTCGGACCGCTGACAACGAATGAACGCCTCCTCCTGAAACGATCACGCGCCGGGAGCGGCCTGTCGCTTGTTCCAGGATCCGAAGAATCTGCCCAAGTCGATAAAAGACGCTCGTGGTAACTGCGCGCAGAATTTCCGGTGCGGTTGTCGATTGCTGAAGGTTGTCGATGATCCCCCACTGGTGTTCGGGCCAGGTCGGCGCCCTCTCGCTGACCCAAAAGGGGAGGACGGTAAGCGAATCGACGGCCGCCGCTTTCCGCGATAGCGCGCGTTCGAGCGCGGCGGATTTGTTTTCGAGCCGCAGCTCCCGGAGACACCATTCCCGCAAATTACCGGCATTACTGACCGCTCCTCCCGTCACTACTCGGTCCTGATCGACGATGTAGCGAAACAGACCGGGCGGGATTTCTGTGCAAATTGCCTCTCGATTTTTCTGGACGATTCGAACGGCTGCACTTGTCCCGATGTTAACCGCCACCGCTCCGCCGGCGTCGGCTCCCGATCCGAGGTTGCCGGCGGCTCCGTCGCCGATCGGGGGAAAAACCGTTTGGTAATGAAACGGTCCGGACTTAACCGGACCAAAACGGTTTACAATATTTGGCAAAGCAACCGAACCTACCCGGCAGATGTCGAGCAATTGTTCGTCCCAGGTTCGCGTTTCGAGGTTATATAACCCGGTAGCGCTGGCCATCGACGCGCTGGATCCGAGGACGCCGAAAAGCCGGTAATAAAGCCAGTCGCTAGGCGAAACCCACCGGGAAACTCGACCGAACAATTTCGGTTGACTGCGTCTGAGCCATGACAATTTGGCCGGCCAGAAAGTCGAGCGAAGCATGCAACCAGTGCGAGCATGAATCTTTTTTTCGGAAAACTTGGCCCGCAACCGGGCGGCATCTTTTTCAGCGCGCGAATCGGCCCAGGTAAATACCGGGGTAACGGGCCGCAGATGCCGGTCCAAACCAAGCATCCCATGCCAAAAAGCCGAGCCTCCTACCGCGGCAATCGGGACTTTTCGGAGAGTGCGCGATTGATGATACTTGCGCAGGGTTGAGGAAAGACATTTGCGCACGGCCTGTTCGAGAGCGGGTGCTGAAAGTTCGGCCCCTCCGTCGGCGCGATAACAGAGAGTATAGGGGTGGTGGGCCAGAGTCGGGTGCAGCCGGCGCCCACGGCCATCAAACAAGGCGGTACGGGTCGACGACGTTCCGATGTCCATCGCCAGGACGAGTATTTCGGGGCGACCGCGCATCCAGCATTTAGAACGCGCCGGGCGATTCGCGCAAACTCTTCCAATGCGGTGCGGACGCCGGGTTGTCCGGCATTGGATCCCCGGTATTCCGGCCCGGGCCGCGTCTAATTCACTTTCGATGCAACCTGGCGAATGGCCGCTTCCAAGCGTTCGAGATCGATCGGTTTGATCAAGTAATCGGAAAAACCCGCATCCCGACTTCGCTGCAAATCGTCTTCCATCCCGAAACCGCTCAGGGCGATGGCATCAATTTGTTGCCGCTCCCGGATTTGCCTTAGCAAGTCGATTCCGTTGCCATCCGGCAAGCCGATGTCGCTAACGAGAAGGTCAAACTTCTTTGTCGCCGATAGCCTCAAAGCATCGTGAACGTTCTCAGCCGTCACTACATCGTAGCCCAGGCGAACGAGCAGTCGTTCCAGAATTCGAACTGTGTCCTTGTGATCGTCTACCAACAAAATTTGCAGAAGATCGCTCGTTCGGCCGGCCGAGCGCGGATGGGGGAGGGCGGGTATCTTTTTTTCGGGCGGAAAACAGGAAGGGTCAAGTGTGTCCAATCGCAAGGTCATTGCCGTGCCGTGTCCCGGGCCATCGCTGGCGGCGGTAAGTTCTCCCCTGTGCGCGGTCACGATTGCCTTGGAAATGGCCAAACCGAGACCGAGGCCGCCTTCTCCAGCCTGGACCCGCCGGCCATCCTGCTCGAAGGAATCGAACAGGCGCGGCAAAAACTCCCGGGTGATGCCTATGCCGGTATCGACGATATCGACTACAATCTGTCCCGCTTCGTCCCGGGACGAGACCGTGATCCTACCACCTTCGGGGGTGTACTTGATCGCGTTCTTGATCAGGTTCCAAAATACTTGCATCAACCGGGAGGAGTCGGCTTGAACATGGTGCCGGCCGGCCCTCAATTGAAAATCTGCCTGGAGCCTTTTGCGCTCGCTCTCCGGCCGAAAGATCTCGAATGCATTGTGTAACACGGAATGAACGTCAACCGGGCCGAGAGAAAGATTGAGTTTTCCCTTGGTGATCGCGGTTAAATCGAGCATGTCGTCGATCAGACGCGCTTCCAGTTCCACGTTTCTGCGAATCACCTCCATGATTTCCTTACCTCTGGAACCGGCCTGGAATTCCTGGTTGAGCAGTTCCACGCTTGCCAGAACCGGGGTCAGAGGCGTGCGCAGTTCGTGAGAGAGCATCGCCAGGAAGCGATCCTTCGCCTTGTTGGCAGATTCGGCCTCGACCCGCGCGGCTCGCTCTTTTCTGAAGTTTTGCCGTTCGGTGGCATCGCGGATCGCGCTCGACACGAATAGTCCTTCATCCGTTTCCAACGGGCTGAGGCTGATCTCGACCGGAAACTCCGTTCCATCTTTGCGCAGTCCGAACAACTCGAGGGCGGCCCCCATCGCTCGTGGTTTTGGATGGGCGAAAAAGTTCTGCCGATGCCCGGGATGAACCCCGCGAAACCGCTCGGGAACGAGCACTTCGATGGACTGCCCGAGAAGTTCCGTGCGTTCCCAGCCAAACAGATTTTCGGTCTGAGCGTTGACCAGAACGATTTTACCTTCGCGATCCACGATCACGAAGGCATCGGGAGCGGACTCAACAAATGCGCGAAATTTCCTTTCCGCCCGCTGCAACTCCTCATTGGTCTTGCGCAGAACGCCCGGCCCCGGAATCTGGAGCGCTTGCGGAAGCAGGATGATCAAGAAGATAGCGGTCGGCACGGAAGCGAGCGCGGTGATTGCTTTGATCGCGCCGGAGAGCCAGTAATAGGGATGCCAGAGGGTAACGATCTCCATCACGTGGGTCATTCCACAGGCCACGATGAAGACACCGAAGCAGACGAACACCCAGTTAAATGGCAGATCCTTTCGTCGCCGAACGAAATGAATCAGGGTAAAGGGAATGGAGAAGTAGGCGACGGAGATGAGGAAATCGGAAATGACATGGAGCTTAACCAGGCCCGGGTTCCAGAGATAGCAATGCCCGTGCGGCATAAAGCCGGCATCGCTAAACAAACTATGGAGAAGCTCCATGAACAGACGATGTGTTCTTGGTCGGGCATGCAACGAGCAGCAACCGCGCCAGAACCGGAATGGCAGGGGCCCCGGGGCGGGACTTTACGGGGGCCGGCAATAACTCGCCCGGGTGCTCGGGATCTTTTCGAACGGGTCTTATCCGGTGGTCGCTTCCACGTGCGCGAGGAGCGAGGGGCGGCGCCGCAGTTGGGCGGTGAGTCTCTCGATCGCCCGCAAAGTGGGCGGGCTGATGTGGTGTTCCATTCCCTCGACGTCGCGGTGGATGACACGATCTTTTAAGCCCAGAAGGGTAAAAAAATCGGTAAGCAACCGGTGCCGGTGAGCGATTTTCCGGGCCAAAGTTTCTCCGGTGGCGGTGAGGACCAGGCCCCGGTATTTCTCATATTTCAGAAGGCCTTCGGCATCGAGGCGCTGGACCATGTTGGTGACGCTGGCCTGGGAGATTTTCAAAGCGGCGGCGATATCGACGACCCGGGCATACCCTTTTGAGTTAATGAGTTCGAGGATGCGTTCCAGGTAATCTTCGGCGGCGGTGGACGAGCCGGCCCGGGCGGAGGGCAATCGTTTGGCTGGCATGAATCGATTCTAAGTTCGGCCTGAAATTAGTCAACCAAATAAAAACTTTGCAAACAACAAAAACATGTTGTAACAAAATTAAGTTAGGTGAACCTAATTTCAAGAGGTGAGCAAAAGTTCCCGCAACATTTTCTCCGTCCTGCCAATCCTGACCTGTCTGATCCAGTCGACCGGCTTGGCCGAAGAACCCGCCCCGAGCGACGGCCTGTTTAATCCCAAACCGGAAAATCGGCTGCGCGAGTTTTCCTCTGATCGGCCCGATCAAACCGAAGGCCCGATCACGATCGATGCCGGCCATTTCCAACTGGAAATGGATTTCGCCACCTTCACCTCCGCCGAAAGCAACGGCCTTCGAACACAGACCTGGAACATCGCCCCCTTCAACTTGCGGATCGGTCTGCTCGACAATCTTGAACTCAGCTTGATTTTTGGCAGCTACCTCCGCTCGCATACCGCCGGCCGGGGCGCCCCCGCCATGCCCACTCTGTCCGGCGCCGGAGATTTTACCGTCCGGTTCAAGGTGAATTTCTGGGGTAACGACGAAGGACAAAGCGCCCTGGGCGTTCTGCCGTTCGTGAAGCTGCCGACCAGCACGGGCGGGTTAGGCAACAATTCCGTGGAAGGGGGCGCATTACTCCCGTTCAGCGTGACGTTGCCGGCCGGATTTGACTTGGGAATGGAAACCGGCTTGGGAATTCTGCGGAACCAGACTGGCCGGCACTACCACTGTGAGTGGATAAATTCGGTCACCTGCGAGCATCGCGTCGTGGGCCGGCTCAAAGGTTATTGCGAGTTTTTCAGCACAGTCAGCGCCGAAACCGGCGCGACTTGGATTGGGACGGTTGATCTCGGCCTTGTCTACGGGGTCACGGCAAATGTCCAGCTCGATTGCGGCTGCAACATTGGGGTGACGGCCGCGGCTGACGACGTCAACGCCTTTAGCGGAATGAGCATCCGCTTTTAAGCGATGAATCGGGTCGAGCGGGTTGCCGTGACAAAAGTGAAAACCGGTTGGCGCAGAGCGGCCAGCACCGTGTCCCTGCCGGAAGTGCACCGGAGCATTGTGGTTCCCTCCACGGCGTCGTTCTGGCGGAAGCTGCTGGCATTTTCCGGTCCCGGTTTTTTGGTGGCCGTAGGCTACATGGATCCCGGCAACTGGGCCACGGATCTGGCTGGGGGCGCAAAGTTCGGGTACCAGCTTCTTTCCATCGTCATGATTTCCAATTTCATGGCGATCCTCCTCCAGCACTTATGCATTAAGCTGGGCGTGGCCACCGGGCGAGACCTGGCTCAGGCCTGCCGGGATCATTATTCGACGGCGACGGTTTGGTTTCTCTGGATTCTCTGCGAAATCGCGATTTCGGCATGCGACCTGGCCGAGGTCGTCGGTTCGGCAATCGGCCTCCAACTTCTCTTTGGTGTTCCGTTGGTCTGGGGTTGCTGCATTACCGCGCTCGATGTCCTGGCCGTACTGTATCTTCAGAACAAGGGATTTCGTTATGTCGAAGCCCTTGTCATTACGCTGATCGCAACGATTGGCAGTTGTTTCGCAATCGAGCTAATGTTTTCCAAACCGAGCATTGTCGGTGTGATGCTGGGATTTGTACCCGGACCGCAGATCGTGACAAACCAGGAGATGCTTTACGTCGGGATTGGCATCCTCGGCGCAACGGTGATGCCGCACAATCTTTACTTACACTCGTCGATTGTGCAGACGCGCAAGTACGAGCAAACGCCGGAAGGCAAACGCGAAGCGATCAAGTTTGCCACGATTGATTCCAGCGGGGCATTGATGTTCGCTTTATTCATTAACGGGGCGATTCTTGTGCTGGCGGCGGCGGCGTTCCACTGGTCGGGCCATCAGGATGTCGCCGAAATCCAGGACGCGTATCGACTGCTCACTCCATTGCTCGGGGTCGGCATGGCCAGCGGGCTTTTCGCGGTGGCGCTGCTCGCTTCCGGACAAAATTCCACCCTCACCGGCACGCTTGCCGGTCAAATTGTGATGGAAGGTTTCCTAAACTTTCGGATCGCGCCGTGGCTGCGGCGATTGATCACCCGTGGTATTGCCATCATTCCGGCCGTGCTCGTTATCGGGATGTTCGGTGAAAGCAAGACGACCGAGCTGCTCATCGCCAGCCAGGTTGTGCTTAGCATGCAACTCGGTTTTGCGGTGTGGCCGCTGATGCGCTTCACGGACGAGCGGGCCAAAATGGGCGAATTTGTCAACCCATGGTGGATAAAAATTCTTGGCTGGATCACCGCCCTGATCATCATCGTCTTGAACCTGAAACTGCTGGTGGATACTTTTCTGCCCGCTTCGATGCTCAAGAGTTTTTATGGCTTCCTCCACTTGGCTGTTCCGCGGTAAAAAGGGCCGAGCGGCAAATAATCATGTACAAGCACATTCTTGTTCCTCTTGAAAATAGCGATGCCGACGAAACAATTCTGACTCACATCAAGCCGCTCGCGCGCATGACCGGCGCGAGGCTCCTGCTCGTTCACGTTGCCGATGGTTGGGTCGCGCGGAACTTCAATCAGCTCAAGCTGGCCGAAAGCGAGGAGATGAAACAGGACCGCGCTTATCTGGAAAAACGCTCCCGCGAATTGACCGCGGAAGGCTTTTCCTGCGACGCCGTCCTCGCTCTGGGCGAACCTTCTGATGAGATCATCAAGCTCGCGCGCGACAAAAATATCGATCTGATTGCGATGACGACGCACGGACACCGGTTCATCAGCGACATTCTCCACGGGGCAACGGTGGACAAAGTGCGGCACGAAGTGGATGTGCCGGTGCTGCTGCTCAAAGTGAAAAACTGAAAGGGATGGAGTGGTGGAGTAATGGAGTAATGGAGTGATGGAGTGATGGTGAGGGCGGCGAAACATCCCTTGTGAAATCGGATCACTACTCCAATACTCCAGCACTCCATTACTCCAACTCGGCTCTGTGAAAGTTCTCTTTCTCACTAACGAATATCCGCCCCACATTTATGGCGGCGCCGGCGTGCACGTCGATTATCTCTCGCGCGAACTGGCCAGGCTGATGCCGGTCGAGGTGCGATGTTTCGGCGATCAACGCCTGGAAGATGGCAATCTGAAAGTCACCGGCTATGAAGTCGATACGACCCAGTTCACCTGTCCGAAACCGCTGCAATCGGTCTTCGGCGCCGTCCGCCGCTGCACCGATTTCAATACCACCAATATCGACGCGAATATTGTGCATTGCCACACCTGGTACACGCATCTGGGCGGTATCCTGGCCAGAAAGAACTACGGGGTTCCCCTGGTGATTACGGTGCACTCCCTCGAACCGTTGCGCCCCTGGAAGCGGGAACAGTTGGCTGGTGGCTACGACTTCAGCCTTTGGGTGGAAAAAACGGCGCTGGAAATGGCCGATGCGGTGATTGCCGTTTCGCGCGGGACCAAAGCCGACATCGAACGGCTGTTTAACGTCGATCCCGGGCGCGTCCATGTCATTTATAACGGGATCGACCCGGTCCAATACCGGAAGGTCGAATCCGACGACGCTTTGAAACGGTACGGGATCGATCCGAAAAAACCGTATCTCCTTTTCGTCGGCCGGATCGCGCGGCAGAAAGGAATCGTGCACCTGGTTCGCGCCATTCGCTTTATGGATCCCGGTTTTCAGATCGTTCTGTGCGCAGGCGCGCCGGATACGCCGGAGATCGCGGCCGAAATGCAGAGCGCAGTCGAAGAAGCAAGGGCGCAACGGCCGGATGTGATTTGGATTCAAGAGATGGTGGACAAAAAAAGCGTGATTCAGTTGTACTCGCACGCCGGTGTGTTTTGTTGTCCGTCAATTTACGAGCCGTTCGGCATCATCAACCTGGAAGCAATGGCCTGCGAAACCGCCGTGGTGGCGAGTGCGGTCGGCGGGATCAAGGAAGTGGTGGTGGATGGAGAAACCGGGTTTCTCGTTCCACTGGAGCAGATGAAAGAAAGTCCGTTCGAGCCGGTTAACCCGGAAAAATTTTCTCGCGATTTGGCTGGGAAGATCAATCAGCTGATGGCCGATGCCGGATTGCGCGAAAAGTTCGGCAAAGCGGGCCGGGAACGAGCGGAAAAGAAATTCAGCTGGTCGGCGGTGGCCCAGGAGACGAAGAAACTCTACCATAGTTTGCTGTAGCGGCGGTCTGTGACCGCCGCACTGATTCGGCAGCTTCCAGATCCGTGTTTCATCCGTGTTCATCGGTGGCTGCAAACACAATTGGGCAACAAGCCGGCCTAAGACAAAAAGTGGGACGGGACGAGCCCGTCCCTCCATCGCAGAAATAAGTGGGACGGGACAAGCCCGTCCCTCCGGTTAGGGAGCCCTCTTCGGCGGCGGACTGGTGCGCAAATCCGTTGGCGGCATTTGTTCCAATCCGCGCCGTTTCAGCAACGGTTCGATGTACGGTTCGCGCCCAATAAAATCCTTGAACAAACCAAGGGCGTCGGCGGACCCGCCCCGCGACAGCAGCATCCGGCGGAAGCGATCGCCGTTTTCTCGCTTGAGGCCGCCGTGCGCTTTCATCCAATCGACTGTGTCGGCATCGAGCACTTCAGCCCATATATAAGAATAATATCCGGCGGAATAGCTGCCCCCGAAGACGTGGGAAAAATAGGTGCTCCGGTAACGGGGAGGCACCGGCGCGAAATCGACCCCGGCCTTCTGGAGCGCGCCGGCTTCAAACGCCATCGCATCCTTTGGCACATCCTTCGGCCTCAACTGGTGCCAGGCCTGATCGAGCAGCGAAGCCGCCAGGTACTCGGTTGTCTTATAACCTTGATTGAATTTTTCCGCAGCCAGGACCTTGTCCAACAGCGGCTGGGGAATCGGTTCGCCCGTTTTATAATGCTTGGCGTAATTTTTTAATACTTCCGGCCAGGCCGCCCACATCTCGTTAACCTGCGACGGGTATTCAACAAAATCGCGCGGAACGCTCGTGCCGCTGAACCGCGGATATTTGACATTGGAAAACATTCCATGGAGCGCGTGACCGAATTCGTGAAAGGCGGTCCGCACTTCGTCGTAAGTGAGCAGGGTCGGTTCGCCGGGAGGCGGCTTCGGGATGTTGAGATGATTCGCCACCACCGGCTTGAATCCGAATAAACCGCTTTGCTGGACGTAGGCATTCATCCAGGCCCCGCCCCGCTTGGATGGCCGGGCATAATAATCGGCCAAAAACAGGGCCAGCGGTTTGCCGTCCGCATCATAAACTTCAAAGACCCTGACATCGGGTTCGTAAACCGGCAGATCGTGGCGTTCCTTGAAAGTCAGGCCATAAAGTTTTTCGGCGGCAAAGAAAACGCCGTCCAGGAGAACATGATTGAGCTCGAAATAAGGCCGCAGTTCGGATTCATCAAAATCGTAACGGGCTTTTCTGACTTTCTCCGAATAAAAATCCCAATCCCAGGATGCGATCTGAAATCCGCCTTTCTCCTGATCAACCATCGCTTGCATATCGGCGGCTTCTCTCCGGGCATTGGCGACCGCCGGCGGAGCGAGATCGGCCAGGAGCTTGTTTACGGTGCCGACGTTTCCGGCGGTTTGATCCTCCAATTGATAGGCGGCGTGACTGTCGTATCCGAGCAGTTTGGCCCGTTCGGCCCGAAGCTGCGCCATTCGAATAACGACGGCGCGGTTATCGAACGGACCGCCCTTGTTATTGCGGGAAAGAGACGCCTGCATGATTCGCTCCCGCAAGCCGCGGTTTTCCAGCGAACCGAGGATTGGTTGCCCGCTCGTATTTTGGAGGCGGATGACGAACTTGCCTTCCTTATGTTCGTCCTTGGCCGCTTTGGCGGTGGCCGCCAATTGATTATCGGAAAGACCAGACAGCTCGCCCCGATCGTCGACCACGATGGACGAAGCATTTTTTTCCTTGAGCACGTTTTGCTCGAATGTGGTTTGCAGCTTGGCCAGCTCCGCATTCATCCCCTTGAGTTTGGTCTTGTCGGGCTCCGACAGCTTGGCCCCGGCCCGAACGAAGTCTTTATAATAACGTTCCAGCAGATAAGCCGACTCCGGATCGAGTCCGAGGGTGTCCCGGTGATCGTACAACTCCTGAATCCGGGCGAACAGTTTGCCGTTCAGGTGGATCGCGTCGCGGTGGGCCGATAACTTGG
Organism: uncultured Verrucomicrobiae bacterium; assembly: GCA_963728975.1. Taxonomy (GTDB): domain Bacteria; phylum Verrucomicrobiota; class Verrucomicrobiia; order Chthoniobacterales; family UBA10450; genus DATFCK01. The sequence goes on along the minus strand of CAVSMF010000002.1, from coordinate 602,525 downwards.
GCGCCATCTCCGCCTCGATCTTTTGCCGGGTTGGATTGGTATCGGCCGCGTTGAGATTGGAGAAAATTCGCTGGGCCCGATCCAGGACCCGCCCGGTGCGTTCCAGAGCCACCACCGTATTTTGAAACGTCGGCTTCTCGGGATTTGCGGCGATGGCGGCGACCTCCTTGAGTTGCTCGCCCATTCCGGCTTCGATTGCCGGAACGAAATCGGCGTCCTTGATCTTGTCGAAAGGAGGGTAATGAAACGGCAACGCGCTTTCGGACAGGAGCGGATTCTTTGAAGTGGAAGGGTTCTTGTTCACATCTTTGTTTGCTGGAGTGGCAGCGGCAGCTGTTATCGGAATAATGGCCGCATAGAGACAATTCCGGAAAAAGTTCGTGCCTTCGAAATGGCGAGTTGGAAAGTGGGCGTGCATATGTAGAGCCGTAAGGGAGCTAGACTCTATCCAGCTGCCCATTTGTGCAACTCGGGGGGAGGGACGAGCTCGTCTCGTCCATGAATTTCTTTCAGCTTTAGCGAACCAGCGTGAAGCTTGGTCTGGGATTGATCACGCCGGTTGTAGTTGGGTAATCGCACTCCGATTGCGGGCTCCCCTCGCTCCACTCGGGATGACAGGGTGGGCATAAGCGTCGACCTTGTAACGGATCAATGCGGGCACGCCTCAACAATGCAATGGTTCACGAATTACGGTGTAACTCTTGCAACGATTTAACAGTGTAACCTTTGTAACGGTTTAACCTCCTCACCAAACCTATGTTCGTCGATCGAATCAAAGTCTTCGCCCAGGCCGGGAACGGCGGCCGCGGTTCCGTCAGTTTCCGGCGGGAAAAGTTTGTGCCCAAGGGCGGCCCGGACGGTGGCGACGGCGGTCGGGGCGGTGATGTAATTCTGCGGGCAGATTCACAAGTGGATAATCTGACTAATCTTTTTTACGAACCGGTCATCAAGGCGAAAAGCGGCGGGCATGGGATGGGGAAAAAAATGCACGGCCGTTCGGCCCCGCCGAAAATCGTTAGAGTGCCGGTGGGAACGATCGTTTATCGACTGCCGCATGCGGATGGCGGATCGCCGACTGAAGAGAAGGAACGTCCAACCGTTAATCTTGAGGAGGAAGCAACCAATCCCGTCATCCCGAGCGAAGCCGAGGGATCCCGTGATGTTACCTTAAAGGTTTCACAACGGGATCCCTCGGCTTCGCTCGGGATGACACCTGACCCCGTGGTCGATCTTGACCGCGATGGCCAGGAATTCGTCCTTTGCCGCGGAGGCGCCGGAGGAAAAGGCAATGTCCATTTCAAAAGCGCGCGCAACCGGGCTCCGCGCCAGTTTACCGAAGGCGGGGAGGGCGAACAGGATCATTTCCTGTTGGAGCTCCGAACCATTGCGGATGCCGGACTGGTCGGTTATCCGAATGCGGGAAAGTCCACCTTGCTCAGGAAAATCTCGGCTGCGCGTCCCAAAGTTGCGGCCTATCCGTTCACCACTCTCCATCCGATCGTGGGGGTGGTGGAGTTCCCGGGTTATCGGCGGGCCACGGTGGCGGACATTCCGGGGCTGATCGAAGGAGCGCACCGGAATGTGGGTCTCGGCCACGATTTTCTTCGGCACATCACCCGCTGTCACTTGCTTCTTTTCGTAGTCGACATCGCGGGAAGCGAAGCGCGTTCGCCGGTGGAAGATCTGCAACAGCTGCGCCGGGAAGTCGATCTTTATGATCCAGCCCTTTCGGCCCGGCCATGGTTTGTGGTGGCGAATAAAATGGATCTGCCGGCTGCCGAGGAAAACCTGGCGGCATTACGGAAGCGTTTTTCAAAAATCGATGTCGTGCCGGTCTCAGCGGCAAAAGGCGAGGGGATCGAGGTGCTCAAGAAGAAGCTGGCGGAAGAGCTTGGTTCGTGAAGAGCCGGAATCCCGGCAGCCATCCATCGCCGGAGGGCTCTTTCGTTGTCATCCCGAACGTAGTGAGGGATCCCGCATGCGCTGATCGGTCGCCCTACCCAGCGTGCGTGATCTCTACGGCATCGGCGGGATTCTTCGCTCCGCTCAGGATGACACGGCGACACCGGGTTAAAATCCCGTGCTCCAGAGCAGGCTTGCCGGAGGTCACAAAATTTTCGCAAACGCTCTTGTCATAACGACAAAACGCGCTTTGGTATGCGCGACGCAAGCGCCCTCGTGTCGAGCGCCCCGGCCTTTGTCGCCGGCGCAGCTCGAGAAAATTCGGGCTGCTGCTTTGCCAGACGATTGACCGTATGCCGTACCGTTTCCATTTCAAAATGTTGCTGATGGTTTTGGCCATGACTTTTGGCTCGATCCTGACCGCTCCGATGCTGCTCGGGGCGGCCGATAGCACTGCAACGCCCGAAGCAGCCGAACACGGTGTTCCAATCACGGCCGAGGCGCCCATCCAGACCCTGCGTTACATGACCAATTCCATAGTCGTGGCCGCAATTTGCACGTTGATTCTTCTCGTTCTGTCCCGACGCGCGACCGCCCGAATGGAACTGATCCCGCGTGGGAGCCAAAACGTTTTCGAAGCTTTGGTGGAAGGTCTGTACGAGATGCTGGAGGGAATTGTGGGCAAACACATGATCGCGCGGACGTTTGCCCTGCTCGCGACCATTTTCATTTACATTCTGACCGCTAACTGGTTCGGATTATTGCCGGGCGTGGGCACGATCGGTTTTGGGGAACGGTCCGGGCCTTTTGCTTTAACCGAAGTTACCCACCCGCTGTTGCGGCCGGCCAGCGCCGACTTGAATATGACGCTGGCCATCGCCGGCCTGTTCATGTGCGTCTGGCTTTATTGGACGTTCACCGTGACCGGGCCGGTCCAGTTTCTCAAGGAGATCTTTGGACCGAAAGGTGGGCTGACAGGAATTCTCAAGTTCCTTCTTATTCCCATTTTCGTCTTTGTCGGATTCATCGAGGTGATATCAATCGCTTTTCGGCTGGTGTCGCTTTCGATGCGACTTTACGGGAATATTTTTGCCGGAGAAAACCTGCTTCACGCCATGAGCACGCTGGGGGACAAATTGCCTCTGCCTCTGGCCTATCTTTCGAGCGTTGTCCTGCCGCTGCCGTTTTATTTCCTGGAGTTGCTGGTGGGATTGATTCAGGCACTGGTTTTCATGTTGTTATGTGCGGTTTACGTTCAACTATCGACTACGCATGAGGAGGGAACAGCCTCTGAGCATTAGAACCAATCTCATTAATGGGGAATGGCGCGTTGCCGGCGACTTGACGCTGCGGCGAGGCGCCATCTTGGCGCACGTGCTCCCGATTGATGAGACGGATTCGAATTTCCCGGCGAGACCATGCTGCGCGTGGGCGCCGGAAAACAAAAAGAAAGGAAAAGTATGCTGATCCATATGTTACCGATCCTGGCTCAGGCAGCCACCCACTTGGGCGGCAGCGTGACGCTGGGAGGAGCTGGTCTCGGCGCCGGAATCGGCGTCGGTCTGGTAGGAGCAAAAGCGGCCGAAGCAGTTGGGAGAAATCCAGGAGCTTTCGGACGGGTCCTCACCGTCGCGATCCTGGGCATGGCGCTTGCGGAAGCGATCGCCATTTATGCTCTGGTCGTGATCTTTGTGAAAAACTATTGATCCCAATGCTGCGCAGCCTCAGGCTGCGCAGCTTTTTCCATGAACGAGATTTTTCATACATTTGGGGTCGAGTGGCCAAAGTTTTTGGCGCAGCTCATTCTTTTCATCATTGTTTACTTTGTCCTGAAGAAATTCGCATTCGGTCCGATCATCGCCATGCTGGAGGAGCGGCGGAGAAGGATCGAGGAAGCGCAGGTCAACGCCCAGAAGATCAAACAGCAGCTGGACGAAGCCGAAAAACGGCACGCGGAAATTTTGGCCCAGGCCAATGCCGAAGCCCAGCGGATGATCGATGAAGCGCGTGAGAGCGCATCGCATGTGGCCGATCGCAAACTCCAGGAAGCAATTCTATCGGCGGAGCAGGTCGTTGCCAAAGCCCAGGAAGCGGCGGCTCTCGAATACGAGCGTTCGATAGCGGCGCTCAAACGGGAGGTGGGCCGTCTGGTAGTGGAAGCGACGGCAAAAGTTACGGGCAAAGTGCTTACCACGGAGGACCAGCGCCGCCTCCAGGAGGAAGCTTCCCGCACCCTGGCCTCATGAAGATTAATCGAGAAATCCGCCGTTTATCCCACGAGATGGTCCGGGCCAGTTTCACCGACGGCCGGCTCGATGCGGGAAAAATCGCCTTGGTAATCCAGGCGCTGAGCGACAAGAAGCCGCGCCATTACCTGGCGATCCTGGAGAATTATAAAAGATTGATTCGGCTGGAGCTGCAAAAGCGGCATGCCCGGATCGAAAGCGCCAGCGAGTTGGCCCCGGAGATTCGCTCTCAAATCACGGCAAGTTTGCAACGGAAATATGGCGAGGACTTGACCACGGAGTTCGCCATCAATCCCGAGCTTCTGGGCGGCATGCGCGTCCATGTTGGAAGCGATGTCTGGGACGGCTCGGTCCGGAGCCGTTTGCAACGGCTTCAGGAGGAACTGGCTGCTGGTTAACCGACATGAAATTCAACTCTTAACATCCATTTTTCCATGAGTAGCATACTTGAAGATATCGAAACAAAAATTGCGGGCCTGAAGACATCGACGACAAAAACGAACGTCGGCGTCGTCCGCGAAACGGGAGACGGCGTAGCCCGCATTGAAGGATTGAGTGACGTCATGCTCAACGAGATGATCGAATTCCCTAACGGGGTCTTCGGTCTGGCTCTCAACCTGGAAGAAACCGAGGTCGGCGCCATCCTGTTGGGTGACAATACCCTCATCAAAGAAGGCGACGAAGCGAAAACCACCGGGAAACTGTTGCAGGTGCCGGTGGGAAAAGCGCTGTTAGGCAGGGTGGTGAACACGCTCGGCCAGCCGCTCGACAACAAAGGCCCGATCAAAACCGAGACGTTTTATCCCCTGGAAAAGATCGCGCCCGGCGTTATTAAGCGGCGTTCGGTCAGTCAGCCGGTTCAAACCGGCATTATGGCAATCGATGCCATGATCCCGATCGGACGCGGCCAGCGCGAATTGATCATCGGCGATCGCGCGACCGGCAAAACGACCATGGCCATAGACACCATCATCAGTCAGGCCCGGCTTAATAAGGCCGCCGAAAAAGGCGAACTGAAGGATTATCGCCCGCTCTATTGCATTTATGTCGCAGTCGGCCAGAAGAATTCCAACGTGGCCCGGGCCCTGGCGATCCTGGAACGGGAAGGGGCGATGCCGTACACCACCATCGTCTCGGCGCCGGCATCCGACACCGCCACCAACCAATATCTGGCGCCCTTCGCCGGCACGGCCATGGGCGAATGGTTTATGGACAACGGCATGGATGCCCTCATTATTCACGACGATTTATCGAAGCACGCCGTCGCTTACCGGCAAGTGTCGCTGGTGCTGAAGCGTCCGTCCGGACGGGAAGCCTACCCGGGCGACGTCTTTTATTTGCATTCGCGTTTGCTCGAACGCAGCGCGCGAGTGAAGGAGGAATACGGCGGCGGATCGCTTACCGCTCTGCCCATCATCGAGACTCAAGCGGGCGACGTTTCCGCGTACATCCCGACGAACGTCATTTCCATTACCGATGGACAGATTTATCTGGAGACCGACCTGTTTTATCAGGGTATTCGCCCTGCCATTTCAGTGGGTCTTTCGGTCAGCCGGGTGGGATCGGCTGCTCAAATCAAGGCGATCAAGCAAGTAGCCGGCAAGGTCAAGCTGGACCTGGCTCAATTCCGTGAGCTGGCTGCCTTCGCCCAATTCGGCTCCGACCTGGACGCGGCGACCAAGGCGCGGTTGGATCGCGGCCAACGGATCGTCGAGCTGTTCAAACAGAAACAGTACAATCCGATTCCGATTGAAGAGCAGGTCGCCGTCATGTGGGCGATGCAGAACGGATATCTCGATTCGGTGCCGGTTGACCGGGTGAAAGATTTCCAACTCAAGCTTCAGGATTACCTGCAAACCCGAAAGGAAGGTCTGCTCATCTCGATTCGAGAAAAGAAACAGCTGGACGAAACCATCGAGTCGCAGTTGAAAGCGACCCTCGATGAATTCAAGGCTACCTGGCAATGATCTCATTGCTTTCGTTTGAGCCTGCCATGGGCTCCGCGCGCAAGAGCGGACTCGGGCGTTACCGGGCCAGGAAAAGATTCTAAGCCATGCCGAATACCCAGGACATCCGCCGCCGGATCAAATCGATCCGAAACACCGCCCAAATTACCAAGGCGATGCAGATGGTGGCTGCTTCAAAAATGCGCCGGGCCCAGCAGCTTGCTCTGGCCGGGCGTCCCTACGCCTATTTGATGAACCGGGTTTTGGTTTCGTTGCAGCAACGGACCGATCCCAGGCTGCATCCTCTGCTCGAGGTCCGGCCGCTGAAAAAGGAGCTGGTCCTTATTATTAGCAGCGATAAAGGATTGGCCGGCGCCCTGAATACGAACCTGTTCCGGGAATTGAGCGGCTTTGAACCAGACAAAACCGATTACGTGGTTGCGGGACGCAAAGCGCGGCAGTTCGTCGTCCGGACCAAGAAAACACTTTTGGCGGATTTTGAATTGAAAGATGCGCCTTCCTTTGTGGAAACAAAGCCGATCGCCAAGTTCTGCACCGAAAAGTTCCTCAATCGCGAAGTAGACAAGGTTTCCGTTCTTTTCAGTCATTTCGTCAACACCATTGACCAGCGCCCTCTCTTGCACACGCTCCTCCCGATCAGCCGGCTTGGGCTCGGCGGCGGCAAAGAAGAGGAGACGGCCGGGAAAGAAGGCGCCGATCCGCTCCTGGGCTATCTCTTCGAGCCGAGCGCCGAAGCGGTGCTCGATTTCATTCTTCCTTATCATCTTCAGTATCAGGTTTACCAGATGATTCTCGACGCCCGCGCTTCCGAGCATAGCGCCCGGATGGTGGCGATGAAAAATGCCACCGATAACGCCAATCAATTCATCAAGGATCTCACCCTCGAATATAACAAAATGCGGCAGGCTGGTATCACAACCGAACTGCTCGAAATCGCCACTGCTCAAATGGCGTTAGGCGGATAAGGGGTATGGATGCGACCAGAGACGAACTTTTGCGAACTGCTTTGGAGGGCGGAGCTCCGCGACGCCGTTCTTCGGAGCGCGGGCTCGCGACGCCGTTCTGGGAGCGCGGGCTCGCGGGAGCTCGCCCCTCCATGAATCTCAGTGAGATGATTTAGAGCTCTATGAATAAAGGAAATATTGTTCAAGTAATCGGCCCGGTGGTGGACGTGGAGTTTCCCCGGGAAAGCCAGTTGCCGAGAATTTATAATGCCCTCGAAGTCGAGTACGAAGTGGCCGGAAACCCGATCAAACTCACTCTCGAAGTCCAGCAGCATCTCGGCGAAAACTGGGTGCGCTCAATCGCCATGTCCTCGACCGAAGGGCTCAAGCGAGGCATGAGCGTGAACGATACCGGCGGACCGATCACCGTGCCGGTGGGCGAAGGCGTGCTCGGACGCCTGTTCAATGTGACCGGCGATCCGGTCGATAACCTCGGGCCGGTCAAATATACCAAGCGCTATCCGATCCATCGCAAAGCGCCCGACCTGATGGATCAGGACACCAAGGCTTCGATTTTGGAGACCGGAATCAAGGTAATCGATCTGGTCTGTCCGTTTTCACGGGGCGGAAAAGTAGGCGCGTTCGGAGGCGCCGGCGTCGGAAAAACCGTCATTATCCAGGAGCTAATCAATAATATTGCCATGAAACATGGCGGGTTTTCTGTTTTTGCCGGAGTAGGGGAGCGCACCCGCGAAGGTAACGATCTCTATCACGAAATGACCGAAGCGGGCGTTATCGATCAAAAAGACATCAGCAAATCCAAGGTGGCGCTGGTTTACGGTCAGATGAACGAGCCGCCCGGGGCGCGTTTGCGCGTCGCCCTTTCCGCCCTGGCCATGACGGAATATTTCCGCGACGAGCGCAACCAGGATGTGCTGTTGTTCATCGACAATATTTTCCGGTTTTCCCAGGCCGGGTCGGAAGTTTCGGCCCTGCTGGGGCGCACGCCGTCGGCGGTCGGCTACCAGCCCACCCTGGCCGCGGAAATGGGCGACCTCCAGGAGCGCATCACTTCGACCAAGAAAGGATCGATCACTTCGTTTCAGGCGGTCTACGTTCCGGCGGACGATCTCACCGATCCCGCGCCGGCGAACACGTTCGCGCATTTGGATTCCACCATCGTGCTCGAACGTTCGATTGCCGAGCTCGGGATTTATCCGGCAGTTGATCCGCTGGCTTCGACCTCGAAAGCGCTCGCACCCGAAGTAGTGGGCGAAGAGCATTACGAGGTGGCGCGCGGCATGCAGCGGGTCCTCCAACGCTACAAGGATTTGCAGGACATCATCGCCATTCTGGGAATGGACGAGTTGAGCCCGGACGACAAGCTAACCGTTTATCGGGCCCGCAGGATTCAGCGGTTCCTGAGCCAGCCGTTTCACGTGGCGGAGATTTTTACCGGCCACAAAGGCCAGTACGTGTCGATCGCCGATACGGTGCGCGGTTTTAAGGAAATCCTGGAAGGCAAACATGACGACGTGCCCGAGCAGAATTTCTACATGAAAGGAACGATCGATCAGATCAAGGAAGGTTAGGGATGATTTTCGATTTTCGAATGCTGATTTTCGATCAGTTATCGCGCTCCAGATCGCAAGATAGTCTTGCGACCCGCAACCATTATTGCGGTGATTTCCCTCGCTTCGTTCAGCAGGGGCTGGACACATTTTATCGGGAGCAGCTCGGCCTCGATGGTTATCTCGAGCCAGAACGCACTCTCGTCCGCTTCCTCTTCAACAATCGACGTTTTATTGGCAAAATCAGCGCGAGATTTTGCTCGGCACAGAGCTCGATAATTGGCTCCGACGGAGCTGCCACTTCGCACCAACTGGTTCGCTACGGCATTGCCAATGCGGCTCTTCGGAATGGCATCCACCAGCTTCAGAATGCGCCGCGTAAATGCTTTGGTTCGTTGTTTCATTTCTTTCTCGTTCATGCCCCGTTTTAGATTGAAAATCGAAAATCGAGAATCGAACATTCAAAAGCCATGCCTACTCTTAGACTTGAAATCGTAACCCCGGAAACGAAGGCGTTCTCCGAGGACGTTGACATGGTGACGCTGCCCGGCTCGGAGGGAGAGCTCGGAATCTATCCGGAACACGTGCCGGTCCTGACCACGTTGAAGCCGGGCGAACTCCGCATTCTCAAGAACGGCCTGGTCAGCGTCATGGCCGTCGGCGAAGGCTTCGTCGAGATCAAGGGCGACGCCGTTTCCATTCTGACCGACATGGCTTTGGAATCGGAGAAGATCGATGTGGCCGCGGCCGAAGCTGCGGTGGAGCGGGCCCAGGCCGCGATGAAAGAAGATCACACCGCGGAGGAAGTCGCGGCCATCCAGGCCTCGTTGCAAAAGGCGCTGGCCCAGCTGCACGTAAAACGCCGGCGCCATCACGGTTAAAGCCGGAATTGCAGAGGCGCTCGCCGCGGCGAGGTGTGTTTAGCGCCGCTTTCATTTGTCATGTCGAGCGCAGTCGAGACATCTCATTATCTTTTATGAGCGCTCAGGAAGCAAACAATCAGAGATTCCTCGACTTCGCTCGGAATGACAGAAGGAAAACGTGCGAGATGCTAGACATGTACGCGGCGGCGACTGCTTGATCACATCAGCGCCGGCAGACCGCTGGTGGAATATCCGTGTTCTCTGCTAGACTACAAACCGTGCATAGGATCGACACCCTCGGGATCATCGCCGGCAACGGAGTTTATCCGAGGGAACTTGCCAAAGCCGCGCGCGCGGCCGGCGTAAAGAAAATTGTCGCTGCCGCATTCAAGGATGAAACCGATCCCGGCCTCGCCGAATATGTCGACACCATCGAATGGCTGCGGGTGGGGCAACTCAGCCGGTTGCTGAAGTTTTTCGCTCAAGCCGAGGTTCATCATGCCGTCATGGCGGGGCAGATCGCGCCAAAAAATCTTTTCGACCTGCGTCCGGATTGGAAAGCGCTTTTGCTTCTGGCCAAACTGGAAGAACGCAATGCCGAATCGATTTTTGCCGCCATCGCGGATGCGCTCGCTAAAGCGGGCGTCGAACTCCTTTCGGCAACGACTTTCCTGGAAAAAGATCTGGCCCCCGCGGGATTGATTGCCGGACCGGAACTGTCGCGTCGCGAGAAAAAAGACATCGAATTTGGCTGGAAGAACGCGAAAGAAATCGCCCGCCTCGATATTGGGCAGACCATTGTCGTGAAAAATGGAACGGTGCTGGCGGTGGAAGCGTTCGAAGGCACAAACGACGCCATCAAGCGAGGTGGAAAACTGGCCGGCAAGGGCGCGGTCCTGATCAAAGTGGCGAAACCGAATCAGGACATGCGGTTCGATGTGCCGGTAATTGGCCTGGAAACGATCCGGACTGCGGTGGAAGCGAAAGTGCGTGTTATTGCGGTTGAATCGGGAAAAACGCTGTTGCTGGAGCCCGACGCGGTGGCGAAGCTTGCCGGCGAAGCCGGGATTTCGATCTTCGCTCGTTAGGCCAATGGAGCGGCGGCTTCTCAGCCGCCGACAAAGCAGGGCAAGTTTCCAACTTGCCCATCTCGACAGATCGCAAGTTAAAAACTTGCGCTACTCTTCTCTGATCACTTCCGCGATTTCGACACGCGCAGGGCAATCCAGCCTACGCTGTAGAAAAGGAGCAGGGCCGCAACCGGAACCAGCCAGATGCCTAATCCGGGGTCGCCACCATAAGTGACGATTCCACCGAGAAAAAAGCCGAGCGGAAAAAGCACCCCAGCCCAGAGCAAGCTGAACGTAACCCGCCCCGGCAATTCCAGGCCCTTTACATTTCGAGCGGTCAATCCGGCCGCGATATTGACCAGGGCAAGCGCGGTGCCGTGAGCATGAGCGAGGGTGAACATGAGCCGGCGCATGTCGTTACCGACATCCATGTACCAGCCGATCTTAAACCCATGCAAGATCTCGAGCACCCCGCCTAACGACAAAAAAACGAGAAGCGACCACCAGCCAAAACGTAAATTGCGATCTGCGTTCGTCATCTGTTCACGTCAATCCAATGGATCTGTCCACAGATTTATTTTATCTGGGAGCGGCGAATCCATCATAAGGCCAACAGAAACCTGTATAATCCGGCTGAAGCCAAGTTCCCAGATTTCTTCTCTCTATTTTCCCCGGTCGGGTTTGCAGCATGTTGTCGAGGCGATTCATTCTGCCAGGACAATCGGTTTGTCGTCACGCTCACTTCGTAATCGGCGAAAAATATCCGGGCGAAACCGGCCCTGCGAATCGAGACCGGTTTCCGGCGGAAACAAAGCAGTTGGCCTACGCACGTCTCTCTCCCATTTTTCCACGGCGCCTCTGGCCGCGTCCCGCAATGAATCGTCGTCGGCAGTGTAAGTGAAGGCGAAGCCGCCGAAGCCGGGCAGGCTTTGCAACGATTTCCAGGCATCGAAACGGACGGCGGCATAGGGGTCGCCCATTGTATAAATGAGATAGGGATAGAGCCAGTCGCGCCCGGAAGCTTCCTGGGCCGGTTTCCAACCCATGCCCCACGCGATCAACGCCCGCTGCCCGGCATCGCCTTTCACCAGCCATTGCACTGCGGCGGCGATCGTTTGGTTGTCCTCCGAAAGCTCGAGTTCCGGCTGGTTGTACCACTGATGGAGCTTCTGCTCCGTCCAGGCCAGGGTCTGGTTAAGATGGCAGAGGTTGCAGGCGTTAGGCCGGCCAAACGAGACGCTTTCCGCCACGTTCGGCGACGAAACCTGATGGCTGCGCATGGCATGCAACAAACCAAAAGTGGTGTGAGGCATGTGACAATTATAGCAATGGCTGCCCTCGGAATCCGCCAGATGATGGGTGTGGCCGGTGATGTTTGCCCGCATGCTCTTGTGACATTGCAGACACGCTTCGTCCGAATCCATCTTCGGACGCAATTGATCGCCCCGGGCCCACTTCCGCAGGCTGACCCGCGTCGGGTTATCCGGATGCATTTCGTGACACGATATGCATGAGAACTTTCCACCGCGAAAACAAGGCGACGCCTGCACTCCGTTGAACTCCCGGCCGGTAACCCGAATCATTCCGTCACCCCAGAACCGGTTTTGGAAAAAGTCCGGCTCGGTTCGCCGGATGAAATCTTTTTGTTCGCTGTGATCGGATCCGTTCGGTTGAACGACAAAGCGCTGTCCAAGATTCTCGTGGCCGGCCCGGAAATCAGTGCCATGGCGGTTGAAATCGATCTTGTCCGTCATGTTGTTGAACGCCCAAACACTATGGCATTGACCACAATCCAGTCCGGCGTTTGGGCCTGACAAGCGGGAGGGATTGGTCACGCTTGCATCTGCCTTGCCGGTTAGATGGATTTTGAATCGCCGAAACGGATTCCGGTTCAAGGCGATGTGCTCGCGCCCCTCGCTATGACACGCTTCACAGGCGATTCCGAATTCGGCTACGCGCGAATCCCACCGGTTGCCATCCACAAAACGCGACTGCCCTTGGGTGACATGGCAATCCATGCAGGAGCCATTCCAGGCCCCGATCGAATAATACTCTTTCAGTTCCGGCGGAATCAGGAAAGTGTCGCCCACCGGCGCCCACATTTTCTCGGCCACGATGTAGGCAAACGGCAATTGCTCCAGGGTTCGGCCCTGCCCTGTCTCCAGCCATGGGATTTGGAGGTTATGCGAACCGGTGACCAGAACGATCTGGCGCGCTTCGCTGTATTCTCCGCCTAACGGGCGGGTGCGGACAAAGAACTGATCGCCTCGCCGCTCCATTTTGTAGTCGCGCCCGTTGAACGAAAGCTCCAGGCCGTTGGCCGCGCCGGGGAGGGTGGCGGCCGATGCCACCTGGGTCATGGTGCGATGAAAAGAAGCATGCCAGCTGGCATAATTTGACGGGTGACACGACCGGCAGGCGTTGGAGGTGGCGAAATTGCCGGTTTTAGATTGAATGGGCCGATTCTCCGGCGGCCGCATTTTTCTCCGGAAATCGCGAACGGAAACGAAGGTCAACGCGGAAGCGGCGACGATTATTCCAAAGATAAAAAGCCATTGCCAGATGGCTCGAGACGACAGTCGTGGCACGATGAACCCGGATTAGTGTTGAGTCACGATAGGAAACTCCGGAAATCCAGGCAAATGATATTCCGTTTCAGACAACGCGCGCAGTTCATCCACCGCCGCTGATTTTGGCAAATTGGGTCAGGTCGAGGCAGAAATGGATGCACCAGAACCAGACCACATCGCGGGATCGCTGCAAAACGAGTATCACCGCAACCCCGAGTCCGGCGTCCCGGAGCAACCCGGCGGCTTCGCCCCACGTCGCGCCATGCGATATCATCACTGGAATGTGTCCCGCTGCGAACAAGCATGCCACGACGACCGTTGCCCAGCGACTCCCGATGGCGGCCGCCAGACGAACGAATAGGATGGCGATCGTAACATCTTCGAGAAAGACCTGGACCATATTGTCGATGTGTTGGTAGCGCCAGATCCGGCCAACCAGAACCCAGGGAGCGTCAGCGCCTTTTCGAAGGAGCGAGTAAACCGTGACCGCAAGCGTCGCCAGCGCGAGTCCTACCAGAAGCCGGGTTGCGATTCGTGGCCAGGGGAGCCATGCCGTTGTCCAGGGTTGCCGGCGAACGATCACCACCAGCAACATCGGCGCGAAGATCAGGAGTTGATTGATCGAGCCCAGGATGGGGCCGAGAACACCGCCTTCGGGAAGGCGGATACCCTTCGTCCACAGCTGACCCATGGCCAGGACTCCGATGGCGCCGATCAAAGCGAATCCGAATTCTCGCCATGGCTTGGCCATCCCTTCCGCGGGACCACTTGGCCACACTTTTGGCAATAACCGGCTTGCCAGCAGCCACCCGGCCAGAGCCACCAGGTAGGCGATGACCAGCGCGGGGTAATGTTCTTCAAACATCGAATTGGATTCCGGGTGTCTCCAACCAAAATAAGATCAGACAGCGCCAGCGAAAGCGAGCTCTCTCTTGTCCCATCCACTTCGCTCCATGCTCTCTTATAGACAGATCGTCCGGCGCTAAAACTAGCGGTTGCAAATCGGGCATCGCCAATGGAAAATCCGAGACTTCATTATTCGGGGTCGTAGCTCAGTTGGTAGAGCACCACAATGGCATTGTGGGGGTCAGGGGTTCGAATCCCCTCGGCTCCAGAGTAGCGCAAGCGTCTCGCTTGCTCGCAAGCCGGAGGCTTGCGCTACTCAAATGAGACGATTGCTTTATGTGTCTAAGTTCTTCGGCGGAAAAAGACTATCGCAATGAGAACCGCGGGAAATAAGCCTGGTTTTTTCTTCGCGGTTTCCTGTTTTCCTTAGCTTCTCAGATTAAACTTACGTTATGTCCCAGGACCAAGCCGAGTTTCGTGATGGCAAAATCGTCCGGAGCGGTGATCCACCGAATCTCGAGATGCCGTTCGAGAAACTCGCCGGTTTCATCACACCCACAGATGCATTTTATGTCCGATGTCATTTTCCCGTTCCCAAGATCGATCAGCGACGGTGGCGTTTGCGTCTGGAAGGCGAAGTCGAACAGCCATTCGAAGTGGATTACGAAGAACTGCTCAAGCTCGATGCGAGAACGGTCGCGGTTACCCTGGAATGCGCCGGCAACAATCGGATTTTTCTCGAGCCGAAGGTAAAAGGAGTGCAATGGGGGCTGGGCGCGGTGGGTAACGCGGAGTGGACCGGTGTTCCATTGTCGGCCCTGCTCGATCGGGCCGGACTAAAGCCGGGCGCCTGCGAAGTTATTCTGGAAGGCGCGGACCAGGGGCCGGTGGAGGATCCGAAAGCTCCCGCGGGCGAGGTCCGTTTTGCCCGGAGCATCCCGCTTGCGAAAGCGAGAAGCGACGTGTTGCTCGCCTACAAAATGAACGGTGCCAATCTCACACCGGAGCACGGTTTTCCGGTGCGGTCGATTGTTCCCGGCTGGTACGCAATGGCGTCGATCAAATGGCTCCAGCGCATCATCGTCACCGACCGTTCGTTCGCGGGATATTATCAGACACTTGATTACGCGTTTTGGAAACGCAACGGCCAGCACGGCGAGCTGACTCCGATTTCCGAAATGGAGCTCAAGGCGGAGATCGCCCGGCCGATGCAGGGTGAAACAGTTCCGGCAAACTCCACTGTCCGGATTTTCGGAGCAGCCTGGACGGCGGAGGGCGAAATTGCAAAGGTGGAGCTGAGCGTCGATGGCGGAGCGAATTGGAGCCAGGCAAGATTGTTAGGGGAGCAAGTGCCAAACGCCTGGCGGCTCTGGGAGTTTCAATGGCCTACCCCGGCCGCCGGCGCCAAAGCTACCTTGATGGCGCGAGCGACCGATTCGCGCGGGAAAACCCAGCCGACGGATCGCGATCCGGACCGTGGCACTTACATGATCAATCATGTGCTGCCGGTCACGGTTCAGGTAAAGTAGCGCGAGGGTCTCGCTTGCGCGCCTCGTGGCGCAAGTTTTCAACTTGCGCTCTAAATAAAACGGGCAAGTTGGAAACTTGCCCCACTTTCGGAAGGCTTGCGCTGCCATTCCCTTTCATCTTAACTGGAGCCCATGTCGCTCGTATTCAAGACCGTGCAAACCGAAGGCATTGCCGAACTCTCTTATCTGATCGGTGATGACGACGAAGGGGTTGCGGCAATATTCGATCCACGCGCGGATGTCGATATTTACATCGACATGGCGCGTGAGGCGGCCGTGGCCATCACCCATATTTTCGAGACCCATATTCATGCCGACCTGGTAAGCGGGTCGCGCGAGCTTTGTGCCCGGGTTGAATCGGCCAAGATTTACAACAGCAGCGAAGGCGGCGCCGCCTACGGATTCGAACGCGAGAAAGTGAAGGACGGCGACCGGTTCGAGTTCGGCGAAGTGCTAATCACTGCGCGGCATACACCGGGACATACCCCGGAGCACATGTCGTATTTGCTGGCCGACGTCGATCATCCAGCCGAGCCATGGGGAATTCTAACCGGCGATTCGCTTTTCGTTTCATCCGCAGGGCGGCCCGATTTGCTGGGCGAAAAGCACACCAAACAACTGGCGGAGCAGCAATTTCATACCCTGCGCGATTTTTATCTCAAGATGCCGGACCACGTCATGATTTATCCGAACCACGGCGCCGGTTCGCCGTGCGGCGCGGATATTGGCGCGCGCCTGAGCAGCACGATCGGTTACGAACGAAGATTCAATAAGTTTCTCCAGTTCGATGAGGTTAAGACATTCACGGACTACGCCCTGAGCAGCGCGCCACCGGTGCCAAAGTATTATCCGCTGATGAAGAAAGTGAACGCAGCAGGTCCTGAGGTGCTCGGAAATTTGCCGCACGTTCCCGGACTTCCGCCCCGAGCATTCAAAGAGGCGGTGGAGAAGAAAGCGGGCGTGCTGGTGGATGTCCGCACCATGCTTGCGTTTGGCGGCGGGCACATTGCCGGCGCGCTCAATATCGGCGCCGCCCCCATTCTATCGATCTGGGCCGGATGGCTGCTCGATCCGCAAAGGCCAATTCTCCTCGTCTTGGAAAGCCAGGAGGATCTCGAGGAAGTGCTGCGACTGTTTATTCGTACCGGTTATTCCAAATTCGCGGGTTATCTCGTCGGGGGCATGAAAGGATGGGACACGGCTGGGTTTCCACACGAAGAGATTAGCCAGATGACCGTGCATGAAGTGAACAAACGCAGCGCTGACTTGCAGATTGTCGATGTCCGCTCGCCCGGCGAATGGAAGAAGGGGCACCTGCCTGGAGCGCGCCATATTTTTCTTCCCGAACTGGAACAGCGGGCAAGCGAACTCGATCGGACGAAACCGACGGCGGTTTACTGCGGAAGCGGATACCGATCGAGCATCGGGGCCAGCATTCTAAAACCGAAAGGGTTTAACCGGCTTTGGAATGTACCGGGCAGCTGGGAGGCCTGGCAAAAGGCCGGGTTCCCGGTGGAAAGCTAGTGGTGCCTTCTTCGTTTCGCTCTATGCCGGGGAATGGGTGTTGGTCCTTCCCGCGGGTAGGGCGCCCAGAAATCGCTGTCGACGACATCGGATAACGCATCCCAGGAGGCGCCCGGGACGGCAGGCAGGCTGTCAACGACCTGGTCGCCGTATTCATCGCCGAGGAGATTCACGTCATCGTAAAGATTGCTGTCTTCTTTTACATAGTCGATCCAATCGTCCACTTCGACGGCGTCGCCAGTTCTCTTATTTGTTTCCACCGCGTACTGTGCAACCGCGGAATCAATCATACGGAGCTCGTTTTTTATGAGCGAGGCTTGGGAGCGTTTTCTAGCGCGAAGGAAGGCGGGAACGGCTATCGCGGCGAGCAGGGCGATGACCGCGACGACGATCATGATCTCGGTTAGGGTAAAACCGGCGCGACTCGCCTTGACGTTCGTCGAAATCATCTGGTTTGTTTCTCAATTGTTGGAAAACAAGCCGGTTTTCAGCAAAAATGATGCCGATTCTAAGATTTCGGACGATGTCTCGCCTTGTAAGAGCGGAGGGATTTTATTGAAATCGTGATCGAGCACCGTTATTCAAGCAGAGTTGCAGAGCGCGACGCCCATGCCTGATTCGGAACTGACCATGCCACAGCGGCCTTTTGGCCAAACGATGCGCCAGGATCTGTGGTGGGTGCAACCCCTCCTCATCTTTGTCGGTCTGGGGAGTTTCATCGTTTATTCCACCTGGGCGGCGTTGCAGGGGGTACATTATTATTTTGGAAACTACATTTCGCCGTTCTATTCGCCGGAGCTGTTCGGAGCGTCCCCTCATAGCTGGTTTGGCCCAAAGCCGGAATGGTGGCCCGGCTGGCTGATCTTTTCGCCGGCCCTGCTGATTCTCTGGGCGCCGGCCGGTTTCCGACTCACCTGTTATTATTACCGGGGCGCATATTATAAAGCGTTCTGGGCGGACCCGCCTGCGTGCACGGTGGGGGAACCGCGCAAGACGTATCTGGGAGAGCGTTCGTTTCCGCTGATCATCCAGAATGTGCACCGCTACTTTCTCTATCTGGCCCTGGTCTTTATTATTATTCTTACTTACGATGTGTGGAAAGCGCTTTGGTTTTTCAATCCCGGGACCGGCCGCGAGACCATCGGTCTGGGAATTGGAACCATCGTTCTGGCCATCAACGTGATTCTGCTCGGCGGTTATATATTCGGCTGCCATTCGCTCCGGCATCTCATTGGCGGGTTATTCGATCAGTTCTCCAAATCCCCCACCTCCTATCGTGTCTACGCCTGCGCCACCTGCTTCAACCAACGCCATATGCTCTGGGCCTGGATGAGTCTCTTCTGGGTCGGCTTCTCCGATCTGTATGTGCGCCTCTGCGCAATGGGCATTATTCACGACTTCCGGGTCTTCTGAGGCAGCGGAGCGTTTACCAAGGCTTTAATTGCCCGCGAAATACACGAAAGGACACGAAAAGGGCGGCATTCGCGTCTGGTACCGACGCGCTACAAAAATCCCTACAATTTGAGCAATTTCGTTTGTTTCGTGTGTTTGGTGGGCCGTCTCCGGAAATTCCACGTAATAGAGCGAATGATTTAGCATCGTCCTTCGGAGAGGTCGATCCGCCCCGGCGCCGCCGGAGCTCTACCTTCCAACGGAGCAACTTCAGCCGGCCGACGCTATAAATCTGCGGATGGCTGGGGCGGGCATTGCTCCCTGTTGACGCGCCACTTCGAGTCCATTCTTGAACAGAGCCATGGTTGGAATTGCCGTAATCCGAAACCGCTGGGCCAGATTGGGAAGTTCTTCCGTGTTCACTTTTGCTACTACTAATTGCCCCGAGCTTTCCGCCGCCACTTTCTGAATTTCCGGCGCTACCATCTTGCATGGGCCGCACCAGGGCGCCCAGAAATCAACCAGAACCGGCAGGGGCGAGCGGGTAACGAGGGCGTCGAAGGCGAGATCGCTTTGGACATCGACCGGTTCGGGCGGTGTGCGCAGTTCGTTATGGCACTTGCCACAGCGGAAGGTTTGTTTGAGCGCGTCGTACTTCAACCGATTGCGCTGACCGCAATGCGGGCAGCGCGCCAGCAATCCCTTGTCGTCGGCGTCCATGGTCCAAGGTTAAGGGTTTCGCAGGGTAAGCTCAAGTTCCGCGGGTTTATCCGGGCGCGCTGCGCGGTCTGAAGTTGTAGGGCGTTTCTGTGAAACGCCGGGGGCGTAGCGGAGACGGTGGGGGATGCGCCGCGTTCTCACTGTCTGACAACGTATTATAAGTTTGCCGTCTGACCCAGACGGCCTACAACGGATGCTGCGCCGATCCTGAATGAAACCCTCTACCTGATACACGCTTGCACAGGGACGAGAGGATTCGTAAAAAAACGTGGCGAACTCTCCGATTTAACGTTGTAGCTTTTGTAACTCTTTTAACGCTTTGCCCATGGCCGAATACGAAACTTACCAGCATGACGTCCTCATTATCGGCTCCGGCGGCGCCGGTCTGCGCGCGGCGATTGAAGCATCCGCCGCCGGTGTTTCGGTTGGGATGGTTTGCAAATGTCTTCTGGGCAAAGCCCACACGGTTATGGCCGAGGGCGGGATCGCCGCCGCTCTGGCCAACGTGGACGAGCGTGACAACTGGAAAGTGCATTTTGCCGATACCATGCGCGGCGGCCAGTACGTAAACAACTGGCGCATGGCCGAGCTGCATGCCAAGGAGGCGCCCGACCGTGTGCACGAACTGGAAGCGTGGGGAGCCGTGTTCGACCGGACAAAGGACGGTCGCATTTTGCAGAGAAACTTTGGCGGTCACAAATATCCGCGTCTGGCCCATGTTGGCGATCGCACCGGCCTGGAGATGATTCGCACGTTGCAGGATCACGGGGTGCATCGGGGTATCGACGTGCACATGGAGATTTGCGTCATCAGTCTGCTCAAGGAAGGAGAACGGGTGGTTGGCGCATTCGGATACGATCGCCAGCGTGGGCGCTTCAGAATTTACCGGGCCAAAGCGGTTGTGCTCGCCACCGGCGGCATTGGCAAGACCTACAAAATTACCAGTAACAGCTGGGATTGCACAGGCGATGGGCATTCGCTCGCTTACCATGCCGGCGCCGAATTAATCGACATGGAATACATTCAATTCCATCCTACCGGGATGGTCTGGCCCCCGAGCGTTGCCGGAATGCTGGTTACGGAAGGAGTGCGCGGTGAAGGCGGCATTCTGACCAACGCCGATGGCAAGCGTTTCATGTTCGAGTTTATCCCCGATAACTACAAGGCGCAGACCGCCGACAACGAAGAAGAGGGGTGGCGTTATACCCAGGGCGACAAAAACGCGCGGCGCCCGCCGGAATTATTGACCCGCGATCATGTCGCGCGCTGCATCGTGCGCGAGATCAAGGAAGGGCGGGGAACTCCGCATGGCGGCGTTTATCTCGACATCTCCTGGATCAGGAAAAAAATGGCGAAGGCGGAGGAGCACATCAAGCGCAAGCTGCCGAGCATGTATCACCAGTTCAAGGCGCTGGGTGACGTGGACATCACCAAGGAAGCGATGGAGGTCGGACCGACCACGCATTATATTATGGGAGGCGTGCACGTGGACGGGGATACCCAGATGTCGGATGTGCCGGGATTGTTTGCCGCGGGCGAATGCGCCGCGGGAATTAACGGAGCAAACCGGCTTGGGGGGAATTCGCTATCGGATCTTTTGGTATTTGGGAAACGGGCTGGTGAATTTGCGGCCAGGTTCGCCAAGGAAAATGAGTACGGCAAAATCAACAATGAAAAAATCGACCTGCAGGCGCGCGAGGCGCTCAAGCCGTTCGAGAACAGCCACGGCGAAAATCCGTATTCGGTGCAGCGGGATTTGCAGGAAGTGATGCAACATAACGTCGGTATCGTCCGCGACGAAGGCGAGATGCGTTCCGCTCTCGATCATATAAAAACATTCTGGGATCGCGCGGGGCACGTTGGAGTCACCGGCAACCGTGATTTCAACCCCGGGTGGCACGCCGCCCTCGATCTGAAGAATCTTCTTACCGTATCCGAAGCAATTACCCGGGCGGCCCTGGAAAGGAAGGAAAGTCGGGGCGCGCAATTCCGGGAAGATTATCCGGAGAAAGACGAACGTTTTTCGAAACTGAATACCATCGTGGCCAAGGCCGCCGATGGATCGATGCAGGTTCGGCTGGAACCGCTCCGGGAAATGCCCGATTATTTGAAGCAGGTGATTGAGGAGAATCGTTAAAGGGTTGAAGGGTTGAATCGTTGAAGGGTATGAAGCGTATGAAGACTGACAATACTGAGAACACTGACGATCATAAGGAGCCTTCGAAACCGCAAACGGAGCAGCGCCGCTACCGTACGTTTGAAGACTTGGAGGCCTATCAATGTGCCCGCGAATTTCGAAAGGCAATGTATCAGGTGAATCGGCGGCTGCCTGATTTCGAAAAATTTGAATTGGGAAGCCAGATTCGCCGTGCCTCGGTTTCGCTGACCAACAACATCGCCGAAGGTCATGGGCGATTTCATTATCTGGAACAGATTAAATTCTGTCTGAATGCTCGCGGTTCCCTGGAGGAACTCCTCGACGACCTAAACGTTTGCGAGGATGAATCCTACTTGGCGATTGCCGAGATCGGGGAGTTGAAGGACCACGGCTGGCGCGTTCACAAGTTGCTCAACGGGTACATGCGGTGGCTGCGCGAACAAAAGCGGGGTGCGACGCTGAAGCTGCAGGAAGACTCGCCCGGTTACCGATGGACAGACGATCAGCTTGACGAGCTACTCGATGGTCGGTTGCCTCCTCCGCTTCAACGCTTCAACGCTTTAACCCTTTAACGAAATGTGACCACGGCCACGTTCAAAATCTGGCGCGGTAATGCCGACGGCGGAGAGTTCCGCGATTATACCTGCGGCATCTCCGAGGGGATGGTGGTGCTGGATGCCGTAAACCATATCCAGGCGACCGAGGCGAATGATCTGGCCTGCCGATGGAACTGCAAAGCAGGCAAGTGCGGCTCCTGTTCGGCTGAAGTAAACGGGATGCCGAAACTGATGTGTATGACCCGTTTGAGCGGTCTTCCGCTCGATAAACCGATCACAGTCGAGCCGATGAAGACGTTCCCGATCATAAAAGATCTCATCACGGATGTTTCATGGAATTTCCGGGTCAAGAAAAAGATCAAGCCGTTCCGGCCCCGCCCGCCGGATGCGCCGGATGGAACCTGGAGGATGCAGCAGCGGGACATCGACCGGGTGCAGGAGTTCCGAAAATGCATCGAGTGTTTTCTCTGTCAGGATGTTTGTCACGTGTTGCGCGATCATCATCTGCATGATCGTTTTATTGGCCCGCGGTTTTTGATTTACACGGCGGCCCTGGAAATGCATCCGCTCGACACCGAGAATCGGCTCGAAGAACTGCGCAACGCCCAGGGGATCGGTTACTGCAACATCACCAAATGCTGCACCAAAGTTTGCCCGGAAAGCATTCACATTACCGACAACGGAATCATCCCGCTCAAGGAACGGGTGGTGGACGAGTTTTACGATCCGTTTGGCTGGATCTGGAGATGGTTGAAGAAGAGGTTGAAGCGTTGAAGGGTTAAAGCGTTGAAGCGACAATCCAATGAACGCCCATCTTCAACGTTCAACGCTTCAACGCTTCAACGCTTCAACGCTTCAACCCTTTAACGTTTTAACAATACCACGATGTCCGAACTCAAAGCCCTCCATAAAGACGCCATCCCCGCGGCTCTCGAAAAAGCGGAACGATACCGTTTGCTGAATGAGCCGGGCGAAGCGGAGAGCATCTGTCTCGATATTCTCCGGGCCGATCCTGAAAATCAGCCGGCGATCATTACCCTATTGCTCGCGCTTACGGACCGCTTTGAAAAAGGCTACGGGGTTGGCGACACCCAGGCCAAGGAATTGCTGGGCCGGCTCAAGGGGGATTACGAGCGCGCTTATTACACGGGAATCGTCGCCGAACGCCGGGCCAAAGCAAAATTGGCTCAGCACACGCCGGATTGCCGGTTCCAGGCTTATGATCTTTTTCGGGACGCGATGATTTGGTTTGAAAAGGCGGAGCCAATCCGGCCATCGGGGAATGATGATGCTGTGCTTCGCTGGAATACCTGTGCCCGGATCATCGAGCGGAACAAGCTCGTGCCGCGCCAGGAAGAAGAGCGGGTCGAGTTTCCTCTGGAATAGTAGCGGAAGCGTCTCCGCTTGCGAAAAAGCGGGCAAGTTTCCAACTTGCCACTTTTGGAGATCGCAAGTTGAAAACTTGCGCCACTTACACGATCGCGCCGCCGCAACTCGAGCCGGCCCCGGCTGTACATCCGAAACAGTGGTCACCGGTCATGACCTCACGACTTTCGATCTCTGCCGGATCAATATCCCACAGAAAAAGAGGCTGGCGGTCCTCGCTGCCGTTACACCCTTCGCTGCCGTGGTAGGGACGCCCCGCTGGAGCGTCCGGACGGCGCAGCGCGCCGTCCCTACCAGTCCATTGCATATCGAGTTGCTGATTAAAATCGCAATCGTAAACCTCACCGCGCCATCCGACGCTGAGCGTATTTCGGCACATCAAGCCGTCGATCGTGGCCGGATTAAACGCGTTGACCAGCAGGTCGAGATATTGATCGAGGCGGTTGTGGCGCCGCAGATAGGCGGCAAAACGGCCAATTGGCAGATTGGTGATGGTGTAAAGCCGGTTGAACACGACTCCAAATTGCGCAGCCAGCTCGCGTTTATAATCCGCTTCAAGTTCCGCTTCCGGCCCCGGCAAGCACGGTCCCACCGGATTGTAGACCAGATGCAGCTTCAAATCGCCGGCAACGGCGTAGCCTAACCGGTTGAGCAATTGCAACCCGGCGATGCTTGCTTCAAATACGCCTTCGCCCCGCTGGGCATTGACATTCTCCGGCGTATAGCAAGGCATCGAAGCGATAATCTCCACTCTTTTGCCGGCAAGAAATGCCGCCAGATCCTCATAGCCTGGCTCGAGTAGAATGGTCAGATTACAGCGATCGATGACATGCCTCGATGGCGAGAGCGCTTTCACCCGTTCGATAAAATAACGAAAATCGGGAATCATTTCCGGGGCGCCACCGGTGAGATCGACCGTGGGAATGTCGGTCGCGGCCAGCCAATCGACGATCCGATCGATCGTCTTGCGAGTCATGATCTCTTTCCGTTTTGGGCCCGCGTTCACATGACAGTGCATGCAGGTCAGGTTGCAAAGCTTTCCGAGGTTCACCTGCAAAATTTCCGGGCGCGCGCGGCGGAGGTTGAGTCCGTGGGAAGCGAGGCGTTCGGCAAAGCGGTTCATCGATTGCAATAGAATCGGCGATTCTGACACAAAATGATGCCTGAAGCCAGAAATCGAAACAGGGATCGTGAAAACCGGGCTGCTGCTCTGGCGCGGTCCCCGGCCGTCCTGTCAAATTGATGTCAATCCACGACGGCGCCCTCCAACGATTCCCCGGATGGGTCAGCGCCGATCATTGGATCGGATCGTCAATTGGCTATTGAAGTGGGTTCACAGAAACGGCGGCTTCCCGGCCGGCGAGGGCAAACCGACGCGATCTCCGGTCGGGTTGATTAACCCAAAGCGGCGGGGACGCCGCTTCTGCTTTTATTCTGCCAGCTCATCCGCCGGCTGGACAGCGCGCTCGGGCCGTTCGCCGTTAGGCAATCGCCATTCGCGTTGTTTTCCAAAGGGCAGGGTGAGAAGTTTGCCGAGTGTGAGCTCCTTTTCGTCGCGATAGGCCGCCACCCCGATGGTAATCGCGTCCTGCGGAATGTCCCGGCGCAAGGTCCGATGCAGGTTATCCCACCAGCAGAAGATCGTGCCCCAATTCGAGTTCGTTTCCCGCTCCACGATGGAGTGATGAATTCCATGCATCCGCGGCGTGACCATGATCAGGTTCACTATGCGTTCCACCGGGATGGGCAGGCGCCAGTTAGAGTGGTGAAAGAGGGTTGCACCTTCGAAAGTAACAAAAAAAAGGAGCAACATCACCGGGGCGATTCCAAAGAGAAGGACGGCGAGGGAGAGGAAGCCAACCGAGAAAAGCATTTCGCCGAAATGAAAGCGCGCAGCCGTACTGACATCCATGTCCAGATCGGTGTGATGAACATTGTGAAAGCGCCAAAAAAACGGGACCATGTGATTGGCCCAATGCCACCACCAGTAGGCATAGTCCATCAGTAGAAAGGTGGCGATGATCTCAGACCCATTTCGGAATCGCCAGCCAATTGAGCAAACCGAAATGGTGATCCTGCGCCCAGATGGCGACACCAAATGGGATCGGCAGCATCGCCAGACGAACCACCGCGAATCCGGGTATGGACAAAACGAAATTGCGAACCAGCCGTCGTAACATGCTGAAGTGCTGCCGTCGCAGGGGGAAACGCCATTGCAGCAGGAAAAGCGCGAGGAAGACCAGCACCGAGTATCGGGCTTCCAACGTAATCGATCAGCGGGATGGGCTTCATGGGGAGGGCAGAAACGTTCAAACTTGAACCTCCAGTGGCCACGGTTCAAGTCCAGAATCCATTGCAATGAACGTTAAGCGTTGAAAGCTGGACGTTGAGCCGTTGAGACGTTAGACATTGGAGATTCCGCTCTGGAAATAAAAGAGTGGCTACAATCCCCGGCATCCGATTAACATCCAAACATCGAATCCCCAATCTTATGATTACACGATCCATCATTGCAGCATCCATAGCGTTGTTTTTGACCATGGCCTTGCCCGCTTTTGCTCAGGAACATCCCGAACATCCGACGACCGCGGGCAAGCAGAAGGCAGTGACCACGGCGGCCATTTCCGCCGGGATTAAGAAGCACATCAAAAACGAGACCAAAAACTCCAGCGATCATAAGTTTCACGTTCAGCACGAGGGTAAAGATCTGGCCCTCGATTTGGTCAAGGTTCATGAGGACCGGCTGTCGAGTCTCGGCGGCGGAAAATATTTTGCCTGCGTCGATATGAAGGCTGGCGACGGCACGACCTATGACATCGATTTCTTTCTGGGGGGCGAACCGGGCGACATGAAAGTTACGGAGACGTCGGTGCACAAGATCAATGGCAAGGCGCTTTACCATTGGAAAAAGGAAGGCGACGTCTGGAAAAAAGTATCAGCCTAAGACTTCTTCCGGAATGAGCCGCCTCATTGTCGTCGCCGTTGTTCTCCTCGGAGCCGCAAGCGGTTTGGCCGCGGACCAGCCCGGCATCGTCAAAGGATCCGATGAGTTCGAGTTTGTTTACCGGGTAACGCTTCCGGAAATCAAAGGCGATGCATCCCTCTGGATTCCACTGGCCAAGACGGACGCTTTTCAGACGGTTAGGCAAGAGGAGATCAGCATCCCGATGAAGTGGGAAAAGATTCAGGATCGCGATTACGGCAACGATATCTGTGTGTTGCACCCGCAATGCCGGCCGACAGCGGCAAGACGATCGAGTTGCGCTATCTGGTTGTGCGCAAGGAGAAATCCGCTTATGCGGCGAAAGGAGAGGATCCCGCGCGTTTCCTTCGTCCGGAGAAAGCTCGTCCCCATAAACGAGACGTTCAAGACTCTGGCGGAACAAGCGACGGCGGGAAAAAAAGGCGACCTTGCCCGCGCCAAAGCGCTTTACGATCACGTGCTCGGCCGGATGCGTTACGATAAATCCGGGACGGGCTGGGGAAGGGGAGATGCTGTTTACGCGTGCGATGCCAAGACCGGCAACTGCAGCGATTTTCACGCATATTTCATCGCTCTCGCGCGCAGTATCGGGATCCCCGCGCGTTTTGCCATCGGGGCGACGATTCCCGCCGACAAGAGCGAAGGCGCGATCGAAGGTTATCATTGTTGGGCGGAATTTTTCGCCGATGGCCGCTGGGTGCCTGTGGATATCAGTGAAGCATGGAAAAATCCGACGCTGGCCGACTACTACTTCGGCCACAACCCGGCTAATCGTTTCGAGCTAACCAAGGGCCGGGATTTGATTGTCAATCCCGCCCCGGCCAGTGGCCCGATTAATTTCCTGGTCTATCCGCTGCTCGAAATGAACGGCAAGACCGTGAAAACCGACACCGCTTTTACTTTCCATCGGACGCGAACCTGAAACGGGCGGCAGGTGAGAAGTTTCGATTACCGGAATCGCGCGCAGCAGTTGAATTCATCGAAATTGAGAGGCCGCAGAGTACTGCCGCACTCCAAGACGCAAGCGTAGAATCCAGTTTGGTTGAGCGTTGGACGTTGAGCGTTGAGCGTTCGACATTGATGAACTTCCGCTCGGATGAAGATTTCGATCATTATCCCGGTCCTAAATGAGGCCACGTTGATCGCTCCATTTCTTGGCCACTTGCGGGAACGGGCGCCGGGAGCGGAGATTATCGTAGTGGACGGCGGCAGCTCCGACGGCACTGTTTCTATCGCAGAAGGATTGGCTGATCGAGTTTTGATAACGAAACCCGGCCGGGCCTTGCAAATGAATGCCGGCGCTAACATCGCCCGCGGCGATATTCTTTGGTTCCTCCATGTTGACGCCGAGGTGCCGTTATCGTGCCTCGAAGAGATCGCCGATGCCCTGACTGATCCGCGGGTCGTGGGAGGTTTTTTTCGCATTCGTCTGCCCCGATCCGGATGGGTTTATCGGCTTACCGATGTCTTTGCCCATTATGCCGGGCTCATACTTCGAATGCGGTGCGGCGACCACGGATTGTTTTGTCGTCGCCCGATTTTCGAGAAGATCGGCGGATTTCCGGAGGTCCCGTTGATGGAGGATGTGGAGTTCCATCGCAAGTTGCGGCAGGAAGGTTGCCTGATTTGCATCCCCAGGCGAATTACGGTAAGCCCGAGGCGGTACGAACAAATCGGAGCGGTTCGGCTCAGTCTGGCTTTTGGATTTATCGCGCTGCTCTACGCGATGGGGGTGCCATTATCTATTTTGGAGCGGATCTATCGCGGGACCTGTTGCAGTCCGGCTGTCCCGGACAATTTAATTCATCAAGGACCGGCGGCTTCCCGAGTTAAGTAGCAACCGGCCTGTGGCCGGTTCGGAAGGGTAATCGAAGGTGAGGACGGCACCGAAAGCGCGGTCGTCAGGACACCGCCCACAGGGCGGTGGCTACGTTCCTTAAACCGCAAACCCGCTTGCTCTGACGATGACTCTGAGTCCTATTGAACGCGACTGGATGAGCAAACTGCGACTGGGCGTCAACATTGATCATGTAGCCACTTTGCGGCAGGCGCGTTACGCGACGATGCCGGAATCGAAAAACGCCGAACCCGATCCAATCGTGGCGGCCTCTATTTGTGAACGCGCCGGGGCGCACGGAATTGTGGCGCATTTGCGGGCTGACCGCCGACATATGCAGGACCGGGATCTGGAACGGTTGCGGCAAAACGTCATTACAAAACTAAACCTTGAGATGGGCAACACTCCGGAAATTGTCGATGCCGCCCTTCGGATTCAGCCGGACGAGGTTTGTCTGGTTCCGGAGAAGAGGGAAGAGGTGACAACGGAGGGTGGTCTGGATGTGGTGGCCAACCGGAAGGAGCTCGAAACCACGATAAAGCGTCTTCAGACTTCCGGCATTCGAGTGAGCTTGTTTGTGGATCCTGCTCTCGAGCAAATTGATGCGGCCGGCGAACTCGGGGTCGAGATGGTGGAGCTGCACACCGGCAAATTGGCCAACGCCTTTTCGGAAAAGATAGAAAAGGCGGAAATCGAAAATCTGCAGGCGGCGGCGAAGGCAGCATCGGAGCTAAAGCTGCAAGTCAACGCCGGGCACGGCATCAACTATAAAAACATCAGGCTGATTCATGAAGTTCCGCATCTAACCGAACTCAACATTGGACATTCGATCGTATCGCGGGCGATTTTCGTTGGCCTGGAGGACGCCGTCCGCGAGATGTTAGGGGCGATGGAAGATTATCCCGCATGAAACGAGATATCCGGGCGGCGTTGCCATTATCAGGTAGGGACGCACCTCTTTCCGAGTCGTCGGCTTCTCCAAGCCAGAGGCCGGGGCGTCCGCAACGAGCGCACTTAGATTGTCAAATTGCAGGCAAAACGCCATACCCCTGGACGTC
This sequence comes from uncultured Verrucomicrobiae bacterium, assembly GCA_963728975.1. Lineage (GTDB taxonomy): Bacteria > Verrucomicrobiota > Verrucomicrobiia > Chthoniobacterales > UBA10450 > DATFCK01. The sequence goes on along the minus strand of CAVSMF010000002.1, from coordinate 573,402 downwards.
CGACGTCCCTACCTGAAATGAGTGTCGTTGGTATCGGCGTCGATTTGGTTGAATGCGCCCGTATCCAACATTCGTTGGATCGGTTCGGCGATCGGTTTTTGAGGCGGGTCTTTACCGAGGGTGAGATCAAATATTGCATGTCGATGAAATTTCCCGCGCGCCATCTGGCGGCGCGTTTCGCAGCCAAGGAGGCTGTTTCCAAAGCGTTCGGCACCGGGATCGGCAAGGCGATGGGCTGGCGTGACATTGACGTGCACAAGAAGCCGAGCGGCGAACCGTTTTTGGTATTGGGCGGAGGCGCGGAGAAACTGGCGCGGGAACGCGGCGTTACCAATGCCTTGATTACGTTGAGCCACAGCCACGAACATGCGGTGGCGACGATTGTGTTAGAGGGGCGCAGGTAGCGGCGATTGACCCCAATCGCCATGGGTGCGCTATGATTCCGTCCGCTGAAAAAGGCGCCGGGATGGGAATCCGATGGCGGTTCGGGTGAACCGCCGCTACCTAACGGGTTATCGACGCGGCGCGCAGGTAGCGGCGATTGACCCACAATCGCCATGGGTGCGCTATAAATCCGTCCGCTGAAAAAGGCGCCGGGATGGGAACCCGATGGCGGTTCGGGTGAACCGCCGCTACCTAACGGGTTATCGACGCGGCGCTCAGGTAGCGGCGATTGACCCATTCGGCTTCGCTCAGGGCAGGCTCCCAATCGCCATGGGTGCGCTATAAATCCGTCCGCTGAAAAAGGCGCCGGGATGGGAACCCGATGGCGGTTCGGGTGAACCGCCGCTACCTAACGGGTTATCGACGCGGCGCTCAGGTAGCGGCGATTGACCCCAATCGCCATGGGTGCGCTATAATTTCGTCCGCTGAAAAAGGCGCCGGGATCGGAATCCGATTGCGGTTCGGGTGAACCGCCGCTACCTGGTGGCTTCTATCGGCGCCGAGCCAAATAAAAGATCGGCAAAGCCAAAAGTTGCAGAACCACGGAAAAGATCACCAGAACCAGAATCGATTTGTCGTAGAGAACGCCCATCAGCCAGCTGCCCAGGAACCAGGCGATTCCAAAGCCGGCGTCGAACACGCCAAAACCTGTCGCCCGCCTTTCCTGGCTGATGAGCGGAGCGATCACGGCCTTAAGCAGCGAATTTTGCGCGGCCATTCCTATTCCCCAGAGCACCATCCCGCATAGAGCAAGCCATCGCCCACCAAGGAAAACGAGCGGTGCAAAAAACGCCGAAGCGAAAAAAACGCCGATCATGATTGGCAGCCCGGCTCGGTCGAACCATTTTCCGAAAGCCAGAGCTCCCAGTCCGCCCAGGCCCATGGCAATGGCATAGTAAATTGGAATCCAATCCGTCGGCACCGAAGCGGTTTTTTGGAAGTGATAGGCAACAAGCGAGAAATCGGCAAAGCCCGCGGCAACGCAGGTGCCGGCGAGCAAATAAAGCCAGTAAGACTGCGGTAATCCTGTTGTTTCGATCGGATGGCTGGCCTCGATCTCCCGCGGGTTTGGAAAAAAATGCCTGGCCAAAAAGACAATTCCGATGGTGATAACGGCGGGAACCAAAAGAAGAGCGAAGCCGGTGCGGTAACTTCCATGTTCGAACAGGACAAGTGCGATGATCAGGGGACCAATAGTCGCGCCGGTTTGATCGAGTGCCTCATTGATCCCAAAGACCCAGCCGCTCCCGAGTTGTTTTCCGGCGAAGGAAAGCATCGCGTCGGTGGAAGGCTTGCGGATCGCGCGTCCGGTGCGCTCGGCGACCAAGAGACCGGCCGCAAGCGGCCAGTTACCGGCCAGAGCCAAGGCCGGGACCGCCAGCATATTAACAACGTAACCGGAGATCGTGACCAGCCAGTAGCGGCCGGTTTTGTCGCTGATAAAGCCGGTCACCGATCGAAGAGCGTAACCGATGAGTTCACCAAAACCGGCGGCAAAGCCGACGACGGCGGCGCTGGCTCCGAGGACTTCGAGAAACGCTCCCGACACGCTGCGGGCGCCTTCGTAAGTGAGGTCGGCAAAACCGTTGGCGATTCCGAGAACGAGGACGAACCGGAAGGCGCTGGCGGCGGAAAGCCCTTTTTTCTGCTCGTTATGCATTCGGTCAGGCATATCGCAGGAATCACTTAATCTAAACTGTTCGCCGCGAGGAACGCCACAATCATAAAACCGCCGCCCGGTTGAGCCGCGAAAATTAAGGGCAGCTCGCGATCGATTCCTTTCCCGATTAGTCTCATGTCATGAATCATTTTTTCCAGCATCTGAGCCAGCCGGAGTATGTCCATATACTCATTAATCCCATTCCGATTTACGGCCTTGCCCTGGGGACAGTCGGGCTTTTGGTGGGGCTTATCGCCCGTTCGCGGGCAGCCCTTCTTCCTGGATTGATCGCTGTTTTTCTCAGCGCGGCGGCGGCCTGGCCGGTCTACGAATTCGGGCAGAAAAGCTACGACCGCGTTTATTCGATGGAGAACCTGGAAGGCGAAGCCTGGCTGAACACGCACATGCATCGGGCGGAAAAAACGATTTACGTTTTCTACGCCCTGGCCGCGCTGGCCCTTGGCGCAATCCTTCTGCCGATCAAGTGGCGATCGGCCGCTTTGCCCCTCGCCATCGTGACTTTCATTGTCGCGCTCGGCACTCTCGGGGTGGGGAGCTGGATCGCCTATGCCGGGGGTAAGATCCGCCACAAGGAATTTCGCCGGGCGGACGAGCCGCCGCCGGAGGGACCAAACCGGGAAGAAGACCACGGCGATTAGCGCCTAACGGGCCTGGGTAGCGGTGCGCGATTTGATGAAAACCCTTGAGCCGTGGTTAGCGATTTGCGCAGGTTTCGGCATCGAGGATTTTGGAGGCGCGGGCGCAATGATCGACCCGCTTCGCGCCATCGCGATCGTTTGTCTGATCGTCGGCGGGATGTCGGCATTGATCATAGTCCTGGATACGCTGGCCGGCCATCCCCAACAGATGTGGATCATGAACCTGGTCTGGCCGATCACGGCACTTTATGCCGGGCCGTTGGCCTTGTGGGGTTATTTCACCGCCGGCCGGCTCTCGACAAGGCGCGCGGTCGAGGAAGCCAAAGCCCGTGAGGAAGAGCCGCCGGGAAAGAAAAAGCCGTTCTGGCAGATGGTGGCCCTGGGAGCGACCCATTGTGGGAGCGGCTGCGCTTTGGCCGACCTTACTGCGGAATGGGCTCTATTCGTTTTTCCGCTCACTCTACTCGGGATGAAGATATTCGGGGCCTGGCTGGTGGATTATTTCGTGGCCCTCGCCTTTGGCATTATTTTTCAGTACTTCACCATCGTCCCGATGCGCAACTTAAGGGTAGGCGAAGGACTGGTTCAGGCGGCCAAGGCCGATTTCTTGTCGCTGACGGCGTGGCAGTTGGGAATGTATGGCTGGATGGCGGTCGCGACGTTTCTGATCTGGGGTCATGAGATTGAAAAAACCAATCCGGTTTTCTGGTTCATGATGCAGATCGCAATGCTGGCCGGTTTCCTGACCAGTTATCCCGTGAATTGGTGGCTGCTCCGCTCAGGGATAAAGGAGAAGATGTGAATCAATTTTAAGGAGGAGGGGCGGCGAACATGAAAACAAAAGAACTGAATTACGACGGCGAAAAGACATGGGCGATCATCTTTGAAATCGATGAAGATCCAAAAAGCGGCCTGGAAAATTTCGCGCGGGAGCACCATGTGACCGCGGCGCGTTTCACCGCGATAGGCGCTTTTCGGAAAGTGCTTCTGGCTTATTTCGACTGGGAGACGAAAAAATACCGTGACATTCCGATCGACGAACAAGTGGAGGTCCTAGCAATGGCGGGTGACATTGCCCTGAAGGGTCGCAAACCCGAAGTGCACGCTCATCTTGTTGTGGGGCGTTCGGACGGAACCACCCGGGGCGGCCATCTCAAGAAGGCGAGGGTCCGGCCGACCCTGGAAGTGATGCTGACCGAGTCGCCGGCCAACCTCCGGCGCAAGTTCGATCCGGTCAGCGGCCTGGCTCTAATAGACCCAGCGGCCTGACTCAGTGGCAATTGCTCAGTCAGCCGGCCGGGCCCGGGGCAGCGATCAGAACAAACAAATCGGCTGACAAAAAATAACCAGAATATCGCTGTCATGAAGCCGGCCTCCCAAAGTGACTTGCTGAGAGCCGCAGTCCGACTCCAGATCGTCACCATCATCTGGATGATTATTGAAGGTGCAGTCGCGATCGGCGCGGGAATCGTGGCCGGAAGCCTTCTGCTTGTTGCCTTCGGCATCGACAGCGCGATTGAGTTGTCTTCGGCGGTGATTGTATTTTGGCGGTTTCGGCTCGAGCTCCGCCCCAAAGTCGACACCGCCGGGCGCATCGATGAAGTCGAGGAAAAGACCGCTCGGATCGCCGGATACCTGCTGTTTCTGCTGTCCGCCTACGTTCTTGGTCAGGGTGTCTACGGTTTGGCGACACATCGCGCAGCCGAGATTTCCATCGTGGGCATTGTCATCGCCGGTATCGCCGCGGTGGCGATGCCGCTTTTATCCCGGGCGAAGATGCGTCTTGCCGGCCGCATCCGGAGCCGTTCGCTTCGCGCCGACGCCATGGAAGCGCTTACCTGCGGGTACCTGGCCTGGGTGTTACTGACCGGGCTGGCCATCAACGCTCTGACCAACTGGTGGTGGGTCGATTCCGTCGCTTCCCTTGCCATTGTCCCAATTCTCATTCGAGAGGGCCGAGAAGCTGTTGCCGGCGAGCATGGCTAAATGAAGCCCCACCACCGACGCATTTTGTTTGGACATAAAGATTGGGGACGCCAAGGAATGCACATTTTTTGACAACAAAAGACAAGCGGCGGTTTGCTCTACGGGTAAAATTACTTTCAAGCGGTTCTCGACGTCTGGCACCGTTTATGCAATCAATAGTGACCGTGCTGAACAAACTTTTCTCTCCGTTATTGCTGGCCGTGGCAATCGCGGCGACGCCCCTGCCAGGCCGCGTCTGCGACGGAGTTGCGGATGGCGGCGCTCAAACATGTGCGAAGCCCTGTTGTGGAGCCAGAGCGTGCTGTGTCGTGCCCGGGAAAAATCAGCCGGTTCCGGTGCAGGCGCTCGCTGTGAATGGGAGCAGTCATGAACTTTCCCTGAATATTTCTCCCGGAGCTGTCTCGATCCATTACCAAGTTCGGTCCCGGATACGTTCTCCATTTCCAGTCGTCGCTGCGATTGGGAGTTCACAATCGAAGCGTGCGCTTCTCTGCACGTTCCTGATCTGATCTAACAGCGTTCAGGCCGGAGGTGCGCCCATTTCCCGGTCGCACCTGACTTGGCGCGATTGCGTGCCGTGCGTTCGCTGCGGGCGAATGCAGAACGTTGAACTTTGAGTGAGATCAGGAATTTACGATGAGTGATTTGGAAAATTTTGACATGACAATTCAGGAACGGCTCCGCCGGCCGGCGGGGAAGCGGGTTCTCAGAATAACAAGAGCCGGCCGCGACCGGTCCTAACCATGAAAGCGTTCGTTATTTTGATTCTGCTGAGCATGGTGACCGGTATTTCAGCGGGTTCCGCCGCCGATAGTTTGTCGCGGCCGGAGCTTGTTGGAGCGATTCTTCGGGACAACCCGCGACTGAAGGCTGCCCGAGCCCAGTGGGAAGCGATGAAGAAACGTGTCCCGCAGGCGAGGTCGTGGGATGATCCGATGGTCGGTGTCGATGTCGAGCGGCACGGCACCACCCGGTTCGATACGTTCACGGATAACGAGTGGATGGCTTCCCAGGCTGTTCCGCTTTCGGGCAAGAATCTCGCCCGCGGACGAGTGGCACTCGCGGAAGCCGCTTCCACTTACGAAGAGGTCCGGCGGACGGAGCTGGACGTGGTGAGCCGGGCGAAGGCCGCCCTGGCCCGGTTAACCGGAGCTTATGGGCAGTTGCAAATCAATACCCGGAACCAGGATCTGCTCAAACAGTTTACCGAGATCAGCCGGGCAAAGTACGAAAGTGGGACCCAGTCGCAGGCGGACGTTTTGATCGCTCAAACCGATCTGGCCAGACTGAGCGAGACGCGAACCCAGCTCGAACGCGAGGTGTCGGACCAGCAAACCGCGCTTAACGTTCTGATGAATCGGCGGGCTTCCGAGCCGCTCGGTCGTCTGCCCACCCTGCAGTTCACGCCCGTTACCTGGCAGAAGGAGAAACTTGAGGGCTTCGCTTTGGCGCATCGGCCGGAGATCGTCATGGCCCAAATCCTGGTAACGGCGGAAAAAGGACGGGTTCAGCTTGCCCGGAGGCAATGGATCCCGGATCCACGGTTGCGGGTGGAAGCCCGGGAATTCAGACAGTCGGGCGGAATTCAGGAATATGACACCGGTATTTTCTTCGAGGTGCCCTGGGTGAATTTCTCGAAATATTCGGCGGCTGTAACCGAAACGGAAAAACGGCTGGAAGCGGCGGAGAGAGAGTATGAGGCGACCCGGACGGAAATTATCGGACTTGTTCGAGACCAACTGACAAAGATTGAAACTGCCGCGAAAAACTATCGCTTGTTTCGCGATAACATCGCCCCGCTGGCCAATCAGTCGGTGGAATCGACACGGTCGAGCTACGAATCGGACAAAACGAGCTTTCTCGAACTGGTCACGGTGCGGCGCACCCTCCAGGACGTCGATTCGACGCAGCTCCAGCATTTGGTCGATCATGAAGTGGCGGTGGCGGAATTGGACGCCATCATCGGGCGAACATTTCCCGAAATTGAGGAAGGAGACTTAAAATGAATGTACTCTCTGTTCAGCTTTTTTGTGCGTTTCTGATCGCGTTCTCGGCGGCAGCCTGCTCGAAACATCCGGCGCTGAATCCGTCGGAGAAGACGCTCTACACCTGCAGCATGCATCCGCAGGTAGTGCAGGATCATCCGGGAGATTGTCCGATTTGCGGAATGAAACTCGTCCCGATCCGGAAGCAGCCGTCCTCGACCGCGGACAAGAGGAAGTCCGCCGGGGCCGGTCGCAAAATAAAATATTACAAGTCCACCATGTTGCTGGGCGAAATCAGCCAGACTCCGCGGAAGGACAGCATGGGAATGGAGATGGTCCCGGTTTACGAAGGAGAAGAGGAATCGAACACTATCAGCGTCGATCCGGCCACGGTCCAAAAGATGGGGGTGCGCACCTCTATGGTGAAACGGGGCCCTGTGCGCCGGTTCATTCGGACCGTGGGCGTGATCGATTACAACGAGACCACGCTGGCGGATGTGACGACAAAGTTTCGCGGCTGGATCGAGAAGTTGTATGTCGATTCGACCGGGGTGCAGGTGCGCAAAGGCGAGCCGCTCTTCGATATCTACTCGCCGGATCTCTACAGCGCGCAAAACGAGTACGTGCTCGCTCTGAACCAGGGAGCGGCCGGATTGAAGGCCAGCGCCAGGCAGAAACTGACACTGTTCGATGTTACCGAGGACCAGATTGCCGAACTCGAAAAGACCCGGCAACCGCAACGCACATTGCGCGTAGACGCGCCAATCGACGGGATCGTGGTGGAAAAAAACGCCGTGCAGGGCCAGATGGTCCAGGCGGGAATGAACCTCTACCGGCTGGCCGATCTCGGGATCGTCTGGGTGCAGTCCCAGATCTACGAGCAGGACCTCGCCTTTCTGAAACTGGGCCAGGAAGCGGAAGTGAGTCTCTCCTATTTGCCGGATCGCAAATTCCGCGGCCGCGTTACTTACATCTACCCGACGGTGGACGAGAAAACGAGAACCGCCCGGGTCCGGATGGAGTTTCATAATCCCGGGTTTTTTCTCAAGCCGGGAATGTTTGCCACGGTGGAAATTCACGCTCAGCTCGAACCGTCGGCGCTGCTGGTTCCGGATTCCGCTGTTTTGCGAAGCGGCGAAAAAAATACGGTGTTTGTCGCGCTGGGCGATGGGCATTTCGATCCCCGCGAGGTAACGCTGGGGGCTCGGACGGATAACGACGCTTACGAGGTGCTGAGCGGGTTAAAAGAAGGCGAGCGGGTGGTGACGTCGGGGCAGTTCATGCTCGATTCGGAAAGTCAGCTCCGGGAAGCGATCCAGAAGATGCTGAATCCCAATGCCAGTCCAACCCCTTCGCCCACGCCGGCTCATCGCCAAGCCGTGGAAGCGTCAATGCCAGGGCCCGAAGCGGCGTCTTCACCGACGGCCTTCGTCTGTCCGATGCCCGAGCATGCCACCATCAAATACAATCACGGCGGGAAGTGCCCGATTTGCGGGATGACCCTGATCCCGGCGCCTGAGGAAACGCCGCCTCCGGAGCAGCCTACTCCCAGCCCCTCCGGCAAGCAGGAGTAACGACCGATGCTTCGGGCCATCATAGATTTTTCCCTGCGCAACAAGGTCGCTGTTTTGCTGGGCACGGCCGGGCTGGTATTTGGCGGCATTTTCGCGCTTCGCAACATCCCGTTGGACGCGATTCCGGATCTCTCGGACACGCAGGTGATTATCTATACCGAGTGGCAGGGGCAGGCGCCGCAGATCGTGCAGGATCAGGTCACCTATCCGATTACGACCACAATGCTGTCGGTGCCGCGAGCGAAGGCCGTACGGGGCTACTCCTTTTACGGGTTTTCATTTGTTTATGTGATCTTCGAAGACGGCACCGATCCGTACTGGGCGCGGAGCCGTGTTCTCGAATATCTGAGCTCGTTAAGGGGCAGTTTGCCAAAAGATGTCACCCCAATCCTCGGACCCGATGCCACCGGGGTGGGCTGGGCTTTCATGTATTCGCTGAACTCCAAACAGCGGAACCTGGCCGAGCTGCGCTCGATGCAGGACTGGTATCTCAAGTACCAGCTCACTTCCGTGGAAGGGGTGGCCGAAGTGGCCTCCGTCGGCGGATTCGTAAAACAATATCAGGTTACGGTCGATCCCACCAAGTTGCGGGCCTACAACCTTTCTCTGGCCGATGTCAGCGTGGCGATCAAGAAGAGCAACGGCGAGGTCGGCGGCCGTTCAATCGAGATGGCGGAGAAGGAGTTTATTCTCCGCGTTCGCGGCTACATCAATTCCATCGACGATCTGAAAAAGGTCGCGGTAGGGGTGGGCGCGAATGGAGTGCCGATTCTTCTGGGCGAAGTGGCCAACATCCAGCTCGGGCCGGATATGCGGCGGGGCATCGCGGAGTTGAATGGCGACGGGGAAACAGTAGGCGGAATTGTGGTCGTACGTTACGGGGCGAACGCGCGAGAAGTGATTGCGGCGGTCAAAGCGCGGCTGGATCAGGCCATGAAAGCGCTTCCGCCGGACGTCAGTTACACTGTTGCTTACGATCGGACCGCGTTGATCGACCGCGCCGTGGCCACGCTGGAGCACAAGCTTGTCGAAGAAAGCGTGGTGGTCGCCCTCGTTTGCATCCTTTTTCTGTTTCATTTCCGGAGCGCCCTGGTCGCGATCATTATTCTGCCGGTCGCGATCCTGATCTCGTTTCTGGTCATGTACCGGCAGGGGATCAGTTCGAATATCATGTCGTTAGGCGGAATTGCCATTGCCATTGGGGCCATGGTCGATGCCGTGATCATCATGATCGAGAACGCCCATAAGCACCTGGAGCGCGATCGGGGGAGCAAGCCCCACTGGCAGATCATCCGGGACGCTTCGATCGAAGTTGGGCCCACCCTGTTTTATTCGCTGTTGGTAATCACGGTTTCGTTTCTCCCCGTGTTCGCCCTTCAAGCCCAGGAAGGCCGGTTGTTTAAACCGCTCGCCTTTACCAAGACGTATTCCATGGCTGCGGCCGCGCTCCTCTCGGTTACCCTGGCGCCTGTCCTCATGGGGTACTTGATCCGGGGACGCCTGGTGCCGGAAGAACGCAATCCCATCAATCACTTCTTCATCTGGGCCTACCGGCCTCTCATCGACCTGATCATCCGCTGGCGGGCGGCCGTAATTGCCGGGGCCGTCGTTGTCGTGATCTGGGTTTTTGTGCCGTGGAACCGGATCGTGACAAATCATCTGCCGGAGGGGCCGCTCCGGAGCGCCTCGCTCGTTCTGGGCAAACTGTTTCCCTATCAAAACCTCGGCTCGGAGTTCATGCCTCCGCTTTACGAGGGCGACTTGCTCTACATGCCGACCACGTTTCCCGGCATCTCCATGACCAAAGCGCGCGAGCTGCTTCAACAGACCGACAAAATCATTAAAGGTTTCCCCGAAGTTCGCCGTGTGTTCGGCAAAGCGGGGCGGGCGGAAACGGCGACCGATCCCGCGCCGATGGACATGATCGAGACCACGATCATGCTGAAGGACGAAAAAGAGTGGCCGAAGGTCGATATCAAGGACGCGAACGGCAAAACGATTGCACATCGGAGACGGACCGTGGACGAGCTAACCGAGGCGATGAACGCGGCGATCCAGTTTCCCGGGCTGAACAACGCCTGGACGATGCCGATCAAAACCCGGATCGACATGCTGGCCACCGGAATTAAAACGCCGGTCGGCATCAAGGTGGCCGGCCCGGACCTTGACGAACTCGAACGGATCGCGAGCGAAATCGAAGCCGTTATGCGCCAGGTGCCCGGGACGTCGAGCGTTTTTGCCGAACGTGTGATGGGCGGCAATTATATTGAATTCAACATCAACCGTGACGCGATCGCCCGATATGGTCTGGCCCTGGGCGATGTCCAGGAAGTGCTGGAAGTCGCGCTCGGCGGGAAACCGTTAACGACAACAGTCGAAGGTCTGGAGCGTTACACCGTCAATCTCCGGTACGACCGGGATTTTCGGGAAAACCTGGAAACGCTCCGCGATATTATCATTCCCACGCCGACCGGCGCCCAGATTCCGCTGGGACAACTGGCCAAAGTCGAGGTGGTGCGCGGACCGATGGGAATAAAAAGCGAAGGGGCGGTGCCCAACGCCTGGATTTACGTGGACGTGAAAAACGTCGACGTCGGCAGTTACGTCCGGATGGCTCAACGGGCGGTGAACGAAGCCATCGCCAATAAGACCGTGCGGCTTTCAAGCGGGTATAACATTTTCTGGAGCGGCCAGTACGAATACATGCTCCGGGCTCAGCAGCGGCTGATGATTGTGGTGCCGCTGACACTCCTCATCATCATTCTTATCATCTATCTCAACACTCGTTCCCTGATCGAAACGGCGATCATCATGTTTTCGGTGCCGCTCGCCCTGGTCGGTTCCTTTTGGTTGCTTTATCTGAACGGGTACAATCTAAGTGTGGCGGTCTGGATCGGTTTGATCGCCCTGGCCGGGGTCAGCGCCGAAACCGGGGTGGTCATGCTGCTCTATCTCGACCTGGCGTTCGACCAATGGCGGCGGGAGGGAAAAATGCGCAATGGATCCGATTTGCGTGAAGCCATTTATTATGGCGCGGTCAAACGCGTCCGTCCTAAAACGATGACCGCCGCCGTGATCATTGGCGGACTTCTCCCGATTTTGTGGAGTCAAGGGGCCGGCGCTGATGTCATGAAACGCATCGCCACGCCGATGATCGGCGGAGTTGTCACTTCAACAATCATGGAACTGCTGGTTTTCCCGGCGATCTATTTCATTTGGAAATCAAGGCAGCTGGGAAAACGGAACTCTGCCACGACCGGCGATCTGGTTGCAGTCTGAATATTCGCTCAAAAGCAGGCAGCGTTTACAGGCTCAAATTTGACGCGGCAGAGAAAAGCTCGTCAGGGCCGAGGAGAGCAACCGGGCGAACATCGACCATGCCCCAGAGCATGGCCCGATCTTCGGCGGCATGGTTTGTAGAAATGACGAACCGGGGTTCACGAATGCTGCGAAGAACGGCAACCGCGCCGGGCGCGGCGGCGTGGTGCACCGCGGCAATCAGTCGCCGCTCGTAGGCGCGGTTTGCTCCGTCAAGAATGTTAGAAAGAGAAAAGCCGGTAAAACTGCCCGGCGGCTGATTCTCGAGAAAGGCGGCGGCATCTGCGCAAACGAGATCGAAGGGCCGAAGCGTGTTCTGATTTTCTATGGCGGATGTTTCTCCCAGCAGCAGCGCCCGCGCATAAGGATTTGACGAATTGGGATGCAACCCGAAACAACGCTCCATCCGCTGGCGCATCGTCGCTCCGAGTTCTCGCGGCAAACAATCGAGGAGCGAGGCGGAATAGATGGAACGCAGGATTGCGTGTGAAAACAGGGAATCAAACGCGACCCGGAATCGCCGGGTGTCGAGGTGCCGGCGCCAATACCGGATCTGCTCGTTCGGATTGGCGAGCTCGAGAAAATTGCCCACGGTTTCCCGGTTCCATCCCACCAGGGGCGCGAACCGCCGCGCGAAAACGAGAAGACGATCGGCGCTGCCCCGCTGAATCGGAACGCCGCCGATCCGTTGTTTGACGTAGGCGATCTGCACCGGATTGATGTCAACCGCCACTACCTCGTGATGAGGGGAGAGCTTCATGGCGGTGCATCCGGCCGAGGCGACGCAAAAGATGCGTCCGCCCGGCTCAAAGGCGCCGAGCTCGATCGCGGCGTCTTCGTGCATGTGGCCGAACAGCAGCTTGCGTGGACCCGTCCGGTCGTCCAGGCGGCCAGTTTCCCAGGCGGTGGACGGAGCGGCAGAACTCATTGCCACGCCGGGAAACTGGCGGAGACCCAGGCTAGGACCAGAAAGGCAAAATTTTTCAGGACCATTCCGATGGGATCGTCGATCAGTCGCCGGGCCCACAAAAGTCCACAGGCATTCAACGTTATCAGGAGCGCTGTCTGCACCGTGGCGCAAACCAGCGGAGCCAGACCGGCCAGAACCCAAAGGGCCACGGCCACCTCGACCGTCCCCAAAAGTTTGAGGAAGGCAGGTCCGATGCGCGGACCGTAATGCGGCACTGCGCCGACGACCTGGAGTTGGCGGGGCGCGCCGTTGAGCAGCTTGCACCACAACCCCTCGTACATCCAGACCGAGGCCACGGCGACGTGGATTATCGCCGGTGGCAGGAGCAAAAGCGACAGGTTCATTGTTTGGTTCGGCTCAGCTGGACCGGCGACAAACTGCTCCGTATCGCGGTCAAGATATGGCGATGAAAGGAATGGCAGAGGGCCGATTCAAATCGACCGCATAACCAGCGGGGCCGATTGAAGCTGGAATAGCGTGTCGTTAGGGCGACTCGGGTGCGGTTGTTCGAAATTCTGTTCAAGGTATAGTTACCTCCCAGCAGTTTTATTCCGCCTAACGCCAGATCTTGTTCGATCACATCGAAGGCATACTTCTGGCCCTGGAGGACATGAGTCACGCGTTTTAATAAATGGCCGCCGACGTAGCGGCATTTGATCTCCCCGCCAATTTCGAACTTACAGCCTTCGGTCGCGATCGGAACTGGAAGAAAACGGCGCAGGACGAACGAGGGAGCTTCCGGAATCTCTTCAAAGAACATGAGAGCCTGCCATACCGCGTCGGGACCTCCTGGAAAATCCCGCGAGGTCGTGACAATGGAAGCGGCATGCGAAGCCCCGTTGAGCATTGCCGCCGCGGGCACCGGTTCCTCGGACCTTTTCGGACACAATCTGGTATTGTCGGCTGATCGCCCCACGGGCGGAGTTATTGGTCTCATCAGTTCACCGGTAAAGCTTCAAGGCGCGGATTGATCTCAGCCGACCTTACCCGGTCGTCCGGGCCGTTGTCATTTTTTTTCCAGTTACCGCAACTCAGATATCGCAATAAAGTAAAGGCGATGACCTACACCTGTCCGATGCATCCCGAGGTCGTGTCGGATAAACCCGGCGACTGTCCCAAGTGTGGAATGACCCTGGAGCGGAGCGGGCCTGCGGCGGCGAAAACGATTTACACCTGCCCGATGCATCCGGAGATCGAGCAGGATCATCCGGGTGACTGCCCCAAATGCGGCATGGCTCTCGAGCCGAAGACGACGGGCGCGGGTGAGGAAGAAGACGATACCGAAATTCGTTTGTTGACCCGAAAATTCTGGATTGCCCTTGTCCTGACCGTGCCGGTCTTGATCGTCGCCATGGGGCATTACATTCCCGGGCTGCACCTCGAGGCGTTCATGCCCCGGCGGATCGGTAAATGGATCGAATTCGTCCTCGCTACGCCGGTGGTCCTCTGGGCCGGTGGAATATTCTTTGGCCGGGCCTGGCGCTCCATTGTCAATCGCAGCCTGAACATGTTTACCCTGATCGCGGTCGGGGTGGGCGCGGCCTATTCCTACAGCGCCGTTGCGGTAATCGCTCCGGGAATTTTCCCAGCGTCATTCCGGGCCAACGGCGAGGTCGGCCTTTATTTCGAAGCCGCAGCCGTAATCACCACGCTCGTTCTGCTCGGCCAGATGCTGGAGGCAAAAGCGCGGAGCCGGACCGGCCAGGCGATTAAGGCGTTGCTTGGGCTCGCGGCGAAGACGGCCCATCGCCTCCGCGATGGACAGGAAGAAGAGGTCGCCGTCGATCAAGTTCGGAAAGAAGATCTGCTCCGGGTTCGCCCCGGCGAGAAGGTCCCCATCGATGGCGTGATCACCGAAGGCCGCAGCAATATCGACGAATCGATGATTACCGGCGAACCGATGCCGGTGGAAAAAAGCGAAGGCGACAAGGTGATCGGCGCCACCGTGAACCAAACGGGGACGTTTGTGATGCGGGCCGACAAAATCGGGGCAGAAACGCTGCTTTCCCAGATCGTTCACATGGTGGCGGAGGCGCAACGCAGCCGTGCCCCGATCCAAAAGCTTGCCGACACCGTAGCCGGCTGGTTCGTCCCGGCGGTAATCGGAATTGCGATACTCACTTTTGTTCTTTGGGCTGTTTTCGGTCCCGCGCCGGCGATGGCCTACGCATTGGTCAACGCGGTGTCGGTTCTGATCATCGCGTGCCCTTGCGCTCTGGGCCTGGCCACGCCGATGTCGATCATGGTCGGCGTTGGACGGGCCGCTCAGGCCGGAATTCTCATCAAGAACGCCGAAGCAATTGAGATCACCGAGAAAGTGACCCATCTGGTCACGGACAAAACGGGAACCCTGACTGCCGGCAAACCGGAAGTGGTCAGCCGGGTAACGCTGAACAACTCGGGAGAAGACGAGCTTCTTCAAATTGCGGCGTCGCTTGAAAATCAAAGCGAGCATCCGCTGGCTCGCGCCATTGTGAACGCGGCGAAAAACGAAAAGATCGAACTCCGGCCAGTTCGTAATTTTCAATCAATCACCGGGGGCGGCGTATCGGGCGATCTCGATGGCGGCCGCGTGCTGGTAGGTAAGGAGCGGTTTCTGATCGATTCGAATGTTCCCGTTCCGGAAAAGCTCAAAAACCGGGCGCGCGAGTTACAGGAGAAAGCGCAGACCACCGTGTGGGTGGCGGTGAGCGGGCAGCCGATCGGCATTCTGGGCGTGGCTGATCCGATCAAAGGGACCACCAAGAGCGCGATTGGCGAGCTTCACCGGATGGGTTTGAAAGTCATCATGTGCACGGGCGACAATCGGCATACCGCGGAATCGGTCGCTCACGAGCTGGGGATTGACGATTTCAGGGCTGAAGTAATGCCCCGGGATAAAATCGAGATCGTTAACCAGTTGCGAGCGCAAGGCGCGGTTGTGGCGATGGCCGGTGATGGAATTAACGATGCGCCCGCCCTCGCTGCCGCGCAGGTGGGAATTGCCATGGGCACGGGGACTGATGTCGCCATTGAAAGCGCGGGCATTACCCTGATAAAAGGCGATCTGATGGGGATCGTGAAAGCGGTGCGCATCAGCCGGGCGGTGATGCGAAACATCCGGCAGAATCTGTTTTTCGCGTTTTTTTATAATGCGCTGGGCATTCCGATCGCCGCGGGCGCGCTTTATCCTTTTTTCGGACTGCTTCTCAGTCCGATGATTGCAGGCGCGGCCATGAGTTTCAGCTCGCTTTCGGTCGTCAGCAATGCGTTGCGTCTGCGGAGAATTAAAGTGTAGTGGCGGCCGTGTCTGCCGCAGGCGCACGTGCCATAGTATCTGTTTACCGTTTCAGCGCTTCCCTTCTGTCATTCCGAGCGAAGCGCAGCGAAACCGACGAATCCCGTGATAGGAGCGTTAAGGCGGCACCACGGAATCTCTCGCTGTGCTCGAGATGACAGGATTAAAGGTCGGTGAACAGATACGTGCCACAGGCACGTGGTCACAATAATTTCATTGTTAGCAACGGGAAAAATTGAAAATTACCGCTACAAGGTAATCCTTTTAGGAATCTGCTCTAATGGCCAACCAATCTGGAAAAACAAACCGGTCCACCCTCTGGTCGGAACTCTCGACCCCACTCCTGATTCTTGCCGCTTTTGGCCTCGGAGCGGGCGGGATGTGGGCGATTATGCGCTCATCGTCGTCGGGCGGGCCGGACAAACCGCCGATCAAACCGTTTGTTTCATCGCCGAGCGCGGAATCAACGGATGTTACACGGTCCGCACTCTCTGCCGCGCAGGAACCGCCGGACGTATCACAGCTGGCGCCTGCCGATGCGGCCCGGACCCTGGCGAACTGGAACTACGATCACCAGAACTGGCCCAACGCAATCGAGCATTACCAGGAAGCGATCGCGCGCGGTGACGATAACCCGGATGTCCGGACCGATCTGGGCAATTGTTTTCGTTTTGTGGGGGAACCTCAGAAAGCGCTCGAGCAGTACGAGATTGCCCAAAAAGAAAACCCGCAGCACGAAAACAGTCTTCTCAACGAGGCCGGACTGTTCGCCGAAGTCCTGCACGATAAGGCACGCGCCCTGTCGCTCGCGCATGAATTTCTGACGCGGTTCCCGCAAAGCCGGCGGGCCGAATCGGCCAGACAAATGATCCTCCAGCTCGAGCAGACGGAGCAGAAACCCTGAAATATCGGAAGCCGCCGGCGGCTGGAGAGACGCGCTTGCCTGCCCGTCGAAACCGTGGGAAGGCGGGGCTCGTCCGGGAGACTTGCTCTCCCACGATTCGTCCGGCAGTTTGGCAGCGTGCCGAAGACGTTCTACATTACCACCGCGATTGATTACACCAATTCGCCGCCTCATATCGGGCACGCTTACGAAAAAGTGCTGGCCGATGTCATCGCCCGTTATCATCGGCTGAAAGGCGAAAAGGTATTTTTTCTTACCGGGGTCGATCAACACGGCCAGAAAGTGCAGCAATCGGCCGCCAAAGCCGGGATTCCGCCACCGGAATTCGTTAAGGGGACCACCCAAAAATTTGTCGATCTCTGGAAAAAACTCGATGTCCAATATGACGAGTGGGCGGAGACGATCGACCCGCGGCACAAACAAGTCGTTCAAGGAATGCTCCAACGCTTGTTCGGCGAAGGCCAGATCTACAAGGACAAGCAAACTGGTTATTACTCGATTCGCCAGGAACAGTTTTTAACCGACAAGGAACGCGGTCCGGATGGCGAGTTCGGTCCGGAATGGGGCCAGGTCGAACTTCGGGAGGAAGAGAATTACTATTTTAAGCTGAACCAGCACAAGGAATGGCTGCTGCGGTATCTGGACAATCGCAAAGACGCGGTCATTCCGGATTTTCGGCAAACGGAATTGCGCAACGCAGTGGAGCGGTTAGGCGGCGACCTTTGCATTTCCCGCCCAAAATCGAGATTGGATTGGGGGATCGAGCTGCCGTTCGACAAGGACTTTGTCACCTACGTCTGGTTCGACGCGCTCAGTAACTACATCAGCTTTGCGGGGTACGATCCGGCCCTCGTAACTTTCAACTCTCAACCGTCACCTTTCAGAGAGAAATGGCCGGCCCTGCAAGTAATCGGCAAAGACATTTTGATTCCGGCGCACGGCATCTATTGGCTGATCATGCTCCACGCGATCGGGTTCCCCGACGACGCGATGCCGCAACTGCTGGTGCACGGCTGGTGGAACCTGGGCGGCGCCAAGATGAGCAAAAGCGCCGGGAACGTGATCGATCCGGTCGTGCTGGCCGATAAGTATGGCGCGGAAGCGGTCCGGTACTATTTGATGAGCGACATCGCCACGGGCGCCGACGCGGATTTTTCGGAGGAACGACTCGCTTCGCGATATGAAGTCGATCTCGCGAACTTATTCGGCAACCTTTTAAATCGCACAGTTAGTATGGATCAAAAGTACCGATCCGGTGGGTTGCGACGCGTGTTTAGCAAAACCGGAGTGATCGAACAAAAGAACCTAGAGCAGAAAATGGCTTCGACACTCGCCAAGGGAAAATTCTGGACAACGAGCAACCTGCCCGACCTCGCAACGTACGCTATGGAGCAAGTAGCTATTGCAAGAGACGCCTTCCAGCGATTCGCAGTTCACGCCGCAATTCAATGCCTTCTAAACGTGGCTACACTTTGCAACCAGACGATTGAGGCCGCGCAGCCGTGGCGGCTAGCGAAGGATTCGGACAGCAAGGATGTCCTTGATGGATTGCTTTACGACTGGTCTGAATCTCTTCGTATCATTGCGATTTTGATTTCGCCCGTGTTACCGAAAGCGGCGCACGGGATTTTCGATCAGTTGAATTGGAAAATGGAGCTGAGCGGCAAGGAAGAGCGGTTTCGGCTCGAAGATGCAAAGTGGGGTGGTTTGCCGGATGGACACGTTGTGGGCAAACCGGTGCCGCTCTTCCCGCGGATCGAGATTGGCGAAGGCGTTTGACATGAACTTGTAGGGCGTCTCTGTGAGACGCCGCGACAATGGCATTTGACACAAACGCCCTACAAACAAACCGGACCCGAGCCTTGGAGGTGGTCTCTGTGAAACGCCGATTTGCTCGCCAGCCAATCCCGGAGGGATGTATGAAATTAGCCGGTGGTGCAAACCACCGGTGAAACGATAAGAAAAGAAACCAGCCCCGGCAGGGGCGATTGAACATCCCCCCCTATGTCATCAACCCATCTCAGCCTGCATTACCATATCGTTTTTGGGACCAGGAACCATGAGCCAATAATTCAACCCAAATGGCGGGGCAAATTACATGCCTACCTTGGCGGAATCATCCGTGCCGGAAGCGGAGTCGCGGAGAGCGTCGGCGGCGTTGCTGATCACGTGCATCTCCTCGTCGGACTGCGTGCGACCCATCGACTGGCAGACGTGCTCCGTGAGTTGAAAGCGGTTTCATCCGGTTGGGTCCACAACGAAATTGGCGTCCGCGGCTTTGCCTGGCAGGAAGGTTATGGCGCGTTTACCGTGAGCGCCTCCCAGCGGGAAACGATTCGGCGTTACATTGAGCGGCAGGAAGGACATCATCGGACGCGGACATTTCGCGAAGAATATCTGGAGTTGTTACGGCGCAGCGGGGTTGAGTTCGATATGCGTTATGTTTGATTTCCATCGCACCTGCCGGGGCTCGTCCCTGTTGCCCGATTTCCCGGTGGTTGGCACCACCGGCTAATTTCCGGCGACGAGCCCCCGGTGATTGGCACCACCGGCTAATCTGCTGCGAAGAGCCCCCCAGTGGGGACGGCGATTTCGGGGCCGGCACCACCGGCTAATTTCCGGCGCCGAGCCCCCAGTGGTTGGCACCACCGGCTAATGTCCATCGACCGTTCGGGTCTGCATTGGCAGGCTGGGCGCGGCGTCTGGGGACGCCCAGATTGTATCCCGGAGGGATAATGGAAATTAGCCGGTGGTGTAACCACCGGTTATTGGATAGAAATAGATCGAGCCCCGGCAGGGGCGATTGAAGATCACCCCCCTTATGTCCTCAGCGCTCGGTGGTTTTCATCACCGGCCAATGTCCGGCGACGGGCCTTTGGGTGTTTGCACCGTCGGCCAATGTCCGGCGACCCGTCGAATCCAATTTGACGCCCTAGCCGGGGAAATTGTTCTTGGTACGCGGCTATTGCCCGCATTCCTCGAACGCAGCCGGCTCGCCGCGCAGGTAGGCCAGAACTTCACCGGCGAAGTGGAGTGAACCGGTCACCAGGATCGGGTCGGGCCTGGCCCGGGCTAACTCGAACGCGGCGGCGAGCGACGGAGTGATGGAGCAGGGGAGTGATGGAGTAATCGCTGAAATTGTTTCTGCGAGATCTTCCGGATTGGCGGCGCGTTCGCTCCGGATTTTGGGCAGCAATACCCGATCGCTGATCGGGGCGAGGGCTTCCCAAATTCCACGGATATCCTTGTCCGACAACACTGCCAGCAGGAGAGTGGCGCGCTGATCGCCGAACTCTTCTCTCCAAGTTTGAGCAAGAACGGATACCGCAGCCGGATTATGCGCGCCGTCGATGATCGTCCGCTCGTTCCAACGTTGAAACCGCGCCGGCCAATCGACCGATAAAAGGCCGTTTGAAACAGCGGCATCGTTTGCGTTTATCCCGACAGCCCGCAATGCCGCCACCGCCATCGCGGCATTTTGCCGCTGATGCCGGCCGTGCAGATTAACCAGTGTCCTCTCGTAGGATTCGTCTACAATCTCCAGGGGAGCCTCGCATTCGGCAGCCCTTTTCCGAATGACTTGTTCCGCTTCAGGCAACTGCCGGGCGGAAATGACAGGTGTCTTGGGCTTGATAATACCCGCCTTCTCACCGGCGATTTCCCGAATGGTGTGGCCCAGCCATTTCTGGTGGTCCAAACCAATAGGCGTAATCACGGACACGGCCGATTGGACCGCGTTGGTGGCGTCGAGCCGTCCGCCCAGGCCGGTCTCAAGGATCACGACGTCCAATTTCGAGCGGGAGAAATAATCGAGGGCAAGCGCTGTTGTGACCTCAAAAAATGTCGGGTGCGGGTCCCAATCGCGCACCATCTCGCGAATTTTTGTCAGACCCTCTGCCACGGCCGTCTTCCGAAATCATTTCTCCATTGACCCGGATACGTTCCCGAAAGGTGACGAGGTGCGGCGAAGTGAAGAGCCCGGTTCGAAGCCCAGCTGCCCGCGCGACGGATTCGATCATCGCGCAGACGGAGCCTTTGCCGTTGGTCCCGGCGACGTGAATGACGCGCATATCCTGGAGGGCGGAGCTCCGCGACGCCTTCCCGCCAGCGCGGTCTCGCGGAGCTCGACCCTCCAAATGCAAAGCACGGATCAGCCTCCGAATGTTTTCCAGACCCAGCTTGATTCCGAACCGCTGAAGGCTGTAGAGCCAGGCGAGCGCTTCCTTGTAGGACAACGCCACTCGCGGGACGGGGGCCTCTGCCACGTTCACGGCCCGACTGAGAAATATCCGAGCAGTTGACTGACGGTTTCCCGCATCCGCTTGCGATGCACGATCATGTCGATCAAGCCGTGTTCCTCGAGAAATTCGGCTGTCTGAAATCCTTTGGGCAGGTCTTGATGGGTTGTTTCCTTGATAACTCGCGGCCCGGCGAATCCGATCATGCTTTTCGGCTCGGCGATGATGACATCGCCTAACGAAGCGAAACTGGCCATTACTCCAGCGGTGGTGGGATTGGTCAAAATCGAAATATATGGCAATTGCTGTTCGGCGTGCCGGGCCAATGCTCCGCTGGTCTTGGCCATTTGCATCAAGCTGAGCATTCCCTCGTACATGCGGGCGCCGCCGGACGCGGACACGATAACGACTGCGGCGCGTTCGGTTGTGCCGTATTCGATGACCCGGGTAATTCTTTCACCCACCACCGATCCCATGGTGGCGGCGAGGAAGCCGAAGTCCATTACGGCCAGGGCCACTTTGTAGCCATCGATCATTCCGTAGCCGGTGATTACAGCGTCAACCAAGCCGGTAGTCTGCTGATATTTCTTCAGTCGATCCTTGTAGCTCGACATACCGTGAAAATGCAACGGGTCGACCGATCGCAGATCCGCGTCCATTTCGGTGAACGTCTCGGGATCGACCAGGCTATCGATCCGTTCCTTGGCCGACTGCGGGAAATGATAATCGCAACGGGGACAGACCCGCTGATTTTGGACGAGCTCGATTTCGTGAACGACATCGGAGCAAGCCGGACACTTCTGGAAGAGCCCCTGGGGAATGTCGCGCTTTTTTGGAGCCTGCGCCTTAAGAGTCGGTTTTTTGAAGATTGCCATCGAAAAATCTTAGGCCCGGGCGGCGGTGGCAGCGTAAACGGAGGAGGCGCCGGCGCGCCTCAATACGCGAGCGCACGCGCTCAGGGTGGAGCCGGTGGTTAGGACGTCGTCGATCAAAAGCACCCGCAACCCTCGCACGTCTGCCTTTTTTCGTAAATGGAAGGCATTTCTCAAATTTTTCATCCGCTCGGCCCGGTCAAAGGCGGTCTGGGTGGTGGTATAGCGGGTCCGCTCCAGCAGGCGTCGGAGCGGAACGCCGGTGCGGGCGGCAACCAGTTGGCCCAGGAGTTCGGCCTGGTTGAAACCGCGTTCCCGTTGCCGGGCGGGATGCAACGGCACCGGCGCGATACAATCGAATGCACGGCCCCGAAGGCGGGGATCGTCGAGGGCGGCGCAGAGCCAACCGGCGATGACATGCCGCAAATAGGCTCGATAACCGTATTTAAACTCGTGGACTAAACGCCGGACAATGCCGCGGCTTTGGTAAACCGCGACCGCTGCCTCGAAGTAGAGTTTCTGGTTGGAACAATTGCTGCAAAAAAATGGACCGTTAACGGCGCCGGAGAATGGTTCGGAACACTTTGCGCAAAACGGCGGCTGAATCCGCGGCGCTTTGGCCTGGCACGCTTGGCAAAGATATTCTTTTCCCGGCACTTCCCCTGAACAAATGGCGCAGACGGGCGGATAAAAAAGAGACAGCAACGGCCCAAACAGATCAGGTTTCGGAATTGTCTTCATGTCGAATCCACAGCCGCACTGCTATCCACGTTACCGCGACTACCCCGAGCGGAACAATGCCAACCAACAGGTTTCTGCCCAACCACGGTAGCAACAACATCTGGCGCCGGGCAACCTTACTGAACACGCCATTGCCAAAAATCCATCCCGAGTGAAGGCCGATTGAGAGCCAGAGCGATCGGGTGCGGACCCGGGCATCGGCCAGGACCAACCCGATCAGAAAAAGAGTCGTAAACGCGGCGAACACCAGCATTGGCTCGGTGAATTGGGCGAAAGAATGGGCAATTGAACGGAAACCGGACGTCCAGGTCACAACAGTGGTTGTTTTCTCCGGCGCTTTCAGGAAATGAATCACGGAAAAAAAGACGGAGGTGAGAACGATCGACATCTGTTTGCGGCCGCTCCGCAGCAATATGCCCAACACCAGACCGCGGAAAAAAGCCTCCTCGATCAAAGGAACGGCGGCCGCGGCGGCAATGGTGCGGCCGACTCCAGACCACCCAACCGCGGATCGCAAAGAATAGACATGAGTCCCGACCAGGACCGCACCGCAGCAGAGGAGGGGAACGGCCGCGAAGGCAAAGCCGGCCCAAAGGTCCGGCCACCGCCGAGGATTCGAGCGAAGCCCCAGGTCCTCGAAACGGCGCAGATCGATCCAGCGAAAAAACGGCCAGAGGAAAAGCACAGCGGCGATCAAAAGCGCCCGATGAAAAAAAGTTTCAAAATCGAACCTGGCCAGGGAAACCAGGACGCCATGCGCGGTCAGCGCCTGGACCGACCAAAACAGAAGAGGCGCCAGCAGCGCTCCGAAGACGAGGACTGCGGCGAAGTAGACCAGTAATCTGACTGCGTCTTTCAATCGTGATATTGTAGGATTTCCCAGCAATGCGGAGTCAACACATATGGAAAGAGAAAAACGAGGAGGGGCGAAAACGCGAGGTCCGGGCGACGAAGTTCGGGGGCAGCTGGCGGTTGCAGGCGAAATTTTCCGATGAACCCCTCTGGACTTACTACGATCCTCCCCTGCTGGCGGACTTGTGGGCTTTGAAAGAGATCATCGAAAGAAAATACCGGCGCCGCCGCGCGTCGGCGGAAGATCTCGCCTCGTTGGAAAAATTGATCCAGAAATACGATGCTGAAGCAAGCAGGAAAGGGAGCGGTCCCACTTTGGAAAGCCGCGCGGGTAACTCAATTTGATTCCTAATTGGGACACGGAGGAACCAGCTAGGCCAAAATGCCTTCGTGTTTGGCTGCTTCCGGCGGCCGGAAGCCGGAACCCACTTGCAACAAAATCAGAGGCCTGACTTCCCAACGGCTTGCAGCCTGATTTCGATTTCCGATTTGAGCGTCCGGTGCACCGGGCATTTTGCCGCGACCTCCATCAACGTCGCCCGCTGCTCCGTGCTCAAGGTGCCGGTTAGCTCAATCTCTACGTCGATCCGGTCGAGCATTCCCTCTTTGGTAACGCATTCAAGACAATCGTTTGCGTGAATGCGTGAGTGCCGAAGCGAAACGGTAATGTCTTTCAACGGCCATTTTTTCCGCCGGGCGTACAAGCCGACTGTCATCGAGGTGCAGGCGCCCAGCCCGGCTAACAGATAATCATACGGACCGGGGCCAACGTCTTCGCCGCCGAAGCTCACCGGTTCGTCCGATTGCAATCGGTGGGCGCCTGTTACTATCTCCTGGAGAAATCCACTCGCATTTCCGCGAACGACCACGTCAGCCCGTCCTGAGTTTTTCTGATCGGTGGCGGAGCCGTTTGATTGATCCATGGGTAAAGAGGATAGCGACCGTTTGGGTCGGCCGACACTTCAAAAATAGGTTGAGCGAATTCCGGTTAGCGGCGCGGAATTTTCACTACGCATCGCGCCATTCTCCGTTCAGGACTGATATTATATAAATAGCGGCCGTTGTGTGAGAACCAATAGAACTTACGTTAAAGATGCAGGTATCGGCCGCCCCGCCAAAGGTGGCACTGGACAATCGAGCGCGTCCGCAATGGCGCGGACCAGCTCTGCTTCGGTTTCCTGAATGACATTATCGGCGGCAACGGTTTGGACACAGGCGTTGAGCACGTTCTTTTTGATCTGGGGCACGGCCTGACTGAGACGTTCCAGGGCGATATCCAAATGTGCCAGATCGCATTGACCGGGCGGGAACCATGGAATTTCGCGACCGGCAATTTGGCCTAAGGGCCCGGCTCCCACCGCGAAGGCGGCGTGGGCGCTGGTGGCATCTTCCTGGCCGGCATACGCGGTGGCCGACAACAGCACGCCACAATCGGGGACAAGCGGGCGCAGATCGTAGAATTGCGTTATCTGCCTGCGCCCCGGTGAAAAATATGTTTCCAGGTGGCGTATCACGATCTTTTGTAGCATGTATTCGAAGAGGTCCGTTTTTTCGTCGCTCGCCATCAGATTTTTTAGGGCCTCGCGAAACTGCTCAAATTGCTGGGGCGATAATCGCCGGAGCGCAGGCAAGGCCAGATCAACCAGCGGAATTTTTGCTTGGGCGGGCAGGCTTTGAAGTTCCGGCCACAGTCGCAGGGTTTCCTGTCCGGCCGGGCCCGAAACCAGTCGGGTAATATCGCTGACTTGCTTTTGCCGGACCGACGGGTCGTTGTCGAGGAGGAGCGCGAAAATCAAAGCGCTCGCCTCGAGTGGATCGCGGGCGGCGGCCTGCAACGAGTCCGGCATCGCCTGGTGGAATTCGGTCGCGTAACTGAGATGCTGGGCCTGAGGCTGGCCGATGTCCGCCACGATTGCCGGTTGCGCGATTGTCGTCGGGGCCAGGAATCCCGGTTGCGCCCCGGGCTCCGGGATGGCTGGAGTCGGTTGGGCCGGCGGTGCTGTCGCCTCGGGCGGGGCGATCATGACAGTCGGATATTTTCCATCGAAGCCGGGATCCAAAGCACGAATGCGTTCGATCAGCGGCGGATGCGTGGCGAAACCGAAGAATGCATCGGCCAGGCCATTGGCAAAAAACAAGTGGCTGGCTTCTTCGGCATGGGGCGACTCGATTCGCGAGCCATAGGCAAGTCCGCCGATTTTCTTCAGCGCACCTGCTAATCCGGCGGGATTCCGGGTAAACTGGACCCCTGAAGCGTCGGCTAACGATTCCCGCTGGCGGCTGACGGCGGCCTGGATCAGGCGGCCAAAGAAAACACCAACCCACCCGATGATAATCAAAGCCAGGCCGAACAAGGGCAGGGGATTGCGCCGTCCCCTGGTCCGGATCAGGATACGACCGACGACGGTTAGGCAAAGAATGCCAAAAATCAGTCCCATCAGACGCAGATTGAGGCGCATATCGCCGTTAAGAATGTGGCTGAATTCATGAGCCACGACTCCCTGCAACTCGTCCCGCGAAAGAATGGTCATGCCGCCACGGGTAACGCTGATGGCGGCATCGCTCGGCGAATGTCCGGCCGCGAACGCATTGATGCCGGGCTCGTTATCCATGACGTAGACCTGCGGGACCGGCACACCGGAAGCAATCGACATTTCCTCCACCACGTTCAGGAGCTTGCGTTCGTCCGCTTTCCGGGTATTCGAATCGATCAAGCGGCCATCCAACAGCTCAGCGACAGCGCTGCCGCCCCTGGCCAGCTGCATTGTCTTTGAAACACTGCCGATGAAAACCACGCTTAGCGTCCCGAAAGCGCTCCATAGAAAAAGTTCCGGCTGCCAGAAGGAAACCTGCGCCTCGCCCATGGAACTCTTGAACTCGACTCCGGTGAAGGTCAGAAGGGCCGCCAAATAAGCGGCGACAGTCAAAAACAGAATGGCCAGGCAAAAATAAAATACCAGGACCTTGGTATTATGGCGGGCCTTTTCCTGGCGCTCGAAGAAGTCCACCCGCGCTCGATCTTCCGAAACGACCTAGAATGCCACCTTAGGCGCTTCCTTTTCTTCCGGCTTCTCGACAACGAAGAGTTCGGCCGGGCCAAAGTTGAACGTGCCCGCAATGATGTTGGTGGGGAAAACCTCCCGCCGCGTGTTGTAGGTCATCACCGCGTCGTTATAGGCCTGGCGGGCGAAAGAGACTTTGTTCTCGGTCGAAGTCAGCTCCTCCATCAAACTCAGCATCGTTGTGTTGGCTTTGAGATTTGGATAAGCCTCGGATAAGGCAAACAATCGGCCCATCACGCCGGACAAAGCGGTTTCCGCTGAAGAAAGCTCTTTCATGGCGGAAGCTTCTCCCGGGTTTTGGGCGGCCCGGGTGTTGGCGCTGACCGCGGCGTTCCGGGCCGCGATTACCGCTTCCAGGGTGCCGCGTTCGTGTTGGAGATAACCCTTGGCTGTCTCGACCAAATTGGGAATAAGATCGTAACGACGTTTGAGTTGAACATCGATTTGAGAGTAAGCGTTCCGGTAGCGGTTACGCAACGTGACCAGCGCATTGTAAGCGCCGATCACGAACAGGAGCAGAAAGACGCCAATTAAGACGACAACAACGAGAAAGATTAAACCAAAAGCCATGTGATTTCCTTTCCTCTAAGCCTGATTTCATTGCTAGGCCAAACCGGACGCGCAGGCAAATCCAAAGTCTCGGACCCTGGGCCGCCACCGCCACCGCCGGCACTGGTCTTCATGTTGGCAAACACGGTCAAATCTCCGGAGCGGATTGTCAGTTTTGTCGGCTGCCTCGTTTACCACAACTAATTGCCCGCCATCTCACCCGCAGTTGTTCGTTCGCGTTTAAAAGCTCGATAGCTCGATCAAGGCTTTTCCTTTCCATAGCCAGGGGACGTTTCGTGGACGAGGAATTCCTCCGGCGCCGAGGTTCCCAAGGTCTCGAAAAGGAGACGCTGCAAGTCCGCTTTTTCGGCGCGCTTCGAAAGATTCAATATTTCCACACCCACGACGTTTCCCTTCGCGTCGTAGTCGAGAATTACGCCAGGGGCCACTTGTTCTGAATCGAATATCTGCGCTTCGTTAAGGCGCAGATAGAGCGCGTCGGCTTCAGGGTCTACCGTCAGCTTCATACCTTTCCCTTCATGCTTCGATCAAAATGAACAGTCACGATCTTTAGCGGAGTTGTCCGCGGATCGCATACGACTCGAAGCACACGATAGTCTTGTTCCGCTATGGCTGCCAGCCGATGTCAAGCGCCGGGTCGTCCGGATCACGTTCTACTTTTTCCGGCTGCGTGATCGCCTGTTCCAACCAGGCGAACTCAATATTTCGTTCTTGAACTCGAACCAATGCGTGGTGGCTCAGTTTGTATTTCACATTTTCATGCTACCGAAACGCGGGCACAAGCCGGCGAACAAGACTCATTTGGCGAGGCATACGTTCTTGGGCTCGGTGAAGAAGCGCAACGCTTCCTCGCCCCGAAAGCCTTCAGGGTCGACGGTCAAAACCTTCGCAGTGCGTCTCATTTCGCTATACAAACGTTCTTTGCTTCCGTGAAAAATCGCAGGGCTTCATCGCCGCCTTCCCGGCCCACCCCGCTTTGTTTCATTCCGCCAAACGGGACTCGCAGGTCGCGCACGAGCCAGCAATTGACCCAGACCGTGCCGGTATGAATCCGCTCAGCCACCCGATGGGCGCGATTGAGATTTTGGGTCCAAACACTCGAGGCCAGACCGTAATCGCAGTCGTTAGCGTATCCGATCACTTCCTCTTCCTTGTCGAACGGCGTGATCGTAACCACCGGGCCAAAAATTTCCTCGCGGTTCGTCCGGCAGGAAACCGGTAAGTCGGTAATGATGGTCGGCGGAAAGAAATAACCGCCGCGGCAACGATCGTTAATCGCGTCCGGCGCTTTGCCGCCGAGGGCGATTTTGCCGCCCTCTTTCTGGGCGAGATCGACGTAAAATTGTCACTTTGTCCAGCTGCGTCTTGCTCACGATCGCCCCCTGATCGGTTGCCGGCTCCAGCGGATCGCCCAAGCGCAGTTTTGCCGCCCTTTCAATGAAGCGGCTGACAAAATCCTGGTAGGCGGAGCGTTCGACAAAGACGCGCGAACCGCAGAGACAGACCTGGCCCTGGTTGGCGAATGACGATCGCACACTTCCCGCGACCGCGGCCTCGAGATCGGCATCGGCGAAAACGATGTTCGGATTTTTGCCGCCAAGTTCGAGCGACACTTTCTTGAACAGAGGCGCGCAAGCTTCAGCGACTTTTCGACCGGTAACGGTGCCGCCGGTAAACGAAATGGTGTTGATCTTCGGGTGAGCGGTCAGGGCGCCGCCAACCTTTGGACCGGTCCCATGCACGACGTTCAACACGCCTTCAGGCAAAGCGGCTTCCTGCGCAATCTGGCAGAGCAGGCCAGCTGTCATTGGGGTCAGCTCGCTCGGTTTGGCGATGGCGGTGTTGCCGACGGCAATGGCGGGCGCGATTTTCCAGCTCAATAAGTAAAGAGGTAAATTCCAGGGCGAGATCAGCCCGGCGATGCCGCGCGGCTGCCGGAGCGTGTAATTGAACGCGACGTCATCGGTCATGTGGGCCTCGGATTCCGTGTGAAGAATCGCCGTCGCAAAAAAACGGAAATTGCTCGCGGCCCGGGGAATGTCGAGGCTGCGGGCGAGGGAGAGCGGTTTGCCGGTGTCGATCGATTCGGCCCGGGCCAGGTTATCGAGGTCGCGCTCGATTAAATCGGCGATTCGAAGCAAGATGCGCGAACGCTCGGCTGCTGTTTTTTTAGACCAATCCGGAAACGCCTTGTCGGCGGCGGCCACGGCCATTTCGACATCGCGCGCATCGCTGTCTGCAACCTGCGAATAGGGCTTGCCCGTAGCGGGTTCGATGTTGTCGAGGTAATTTCCGCTAACCGGCTCGACAAATTGGCCGCCGATGAAATTTAGGATCCTGGTGCGCTCAGTGGTCACGGGATGGAAGAGTTTAAGCGTCCAACGCTCCACGTCCAATATTCGAGCGGAGCGCCGAAAATTGTAGAGGTGCTTGTGCCAAGCACCTGTTTTAAGGAGACTGTTGAAAAACTGGGGCGGGCCGCGTTGCCGTGGATTTTGGCGTTGGCCAAGGCGCGAGCGCGGTGCCGATATCCGCAGCGATCTGAGCCAAGCGAGCAACGCCGGCGAACGCCAAAATCAACGCAACCGTTGCGGCGCGAGGCAGAAGGGCAGCTGGCGGCGTCGCTCGCTCGTTCCAGCCCCCCGGCGGGGATGCGCCTCGCTCGACTCCTTGCCATCTGCCCTTCTGCCTCTACGCGCGACCCCCCGCAGTTTTTCAACAGTCTCCCAGATCGGCGGTTGGCACAACCGCCGCTACATTAGCGCCCGAACTGTATTTAATATCTATGAAGTACGCTCATTTTATTGGTTCGATTCTGGCGGTCACACTGTTGCTGGCAGGTTGCCAAACCACCGAAACATCGGGCCGGGGAACCCAGGAAACCAAACGGCTGGCCGCGCTGAAACGCCAGCAACAAGAGCAGCACGACGAGGCGAAGCAAAACCTCTGGACTGCTCAGGACAATCTCCTGAACCGGGACGGCAACCCGGCGCGAAAACCGTAACCAGGGCGCATGGAGGGGCGAGCTCCGCGAGCCCGCGCCTCTAGCAACCGGCCTGCTTGCCGCGCCGACTTGTCACGTCGAAGCCTTGGCCGACACGGAAGCCGGGCCAAGACCTGCGGCCGGTTGGCCGCTTTTCTCCCCCCAGGCGGCGCAGGTTTTGCTAAATCCCAACGCGGTGAAGTCGCGCATGCAACCCGATGACCCTGACGACCTGATCCATACCCTGGAACTCAAAGCGATCCTTTTGGTCGACGACGACAAGCAGCTGGCCTCGGCTTTGCAATGGATATTGGCCGACGAGAATTTTCTGGTGGATGTCGCTTTCGATGGGGAAGAAGCCTTGCTCAAGGTCAAGGTTAACGAATACGACGCGATCATCTGCGATTTGATGATGCCGCGTTTACGGGGAGACGAGTTTTATCTTAAAGCAAAACAAATTCGCCCGATTCTTGCCGATCGCTTTATCTTTGTGACCGGGTTCGCGGCCGACCCCAGGCTGGCGATGTTTCTTACCTCGCATCACGTCAAGTATCTGGTTAAACCTTTTCCGGTCCAGGGTCTGATCAAGTGTGTGAAGCAATTGCTCGCTGACGGCTGAGCCGGGAAAGATTTCATACTGCACAAAACAGGTAGCGGCGATTCACCCGTTCGGCCAAGGCTCAGGGCAGGCTCTGAATCGCCAGGGGCTAAAGAAATGTTGCCCGACTGAGACTTCCAAAAAAGCGGTGCGAGGACGCCCCGCACTCCAAAGGGCTGCGCCCGAAATTGGGTAAAAGTTTTCACTGCCTTTCGTGAAGCTTTGGGACCGAAGGGATTCCCCCTTGAACAGCGCCTCCACGCCTCGCTTTGGAGGCAAGGGCAGTCGAATGAAGAACGGTGAGGGAGATCCGAGAAGCAAACGCCCAACGCCCAACGCCCAACGCTCAACGTTCAATGAAGAATGATGAGGGCGATTCGAGAAGCAAACGTCGAACGCCCAACGTTCAACGCTCAACGTCCAACGTTCAATGCGTGGGGGATGTGAAGCACAATTGAACTCGGTTTTCACCAAAACCGAGTCGCCGGCTTCCCTAGTGTTACTCGCGTCTTCGCGCTCCAACACTCCCGCCGTAAAGTTCGCGCCCTGCGAACCGCGGTGAGGGAGGGATTCGAACCCTCGGTACCCTTTTGAGGTACGGCGCTTTAGCAAAGCGCTGCTTTCGACCACTCAGCCACCTCACCAATTGCTCGGGCCAGAATATCGGATTGATACGAAAGCCGTCAACCTGTTAGGCGGAGGGCACGCTTCAGCGTGGCGCGTTCAGCCCCCGTTGCACGCGCTTTTTGTGCTCGAGAGGATGTTTAAGTACGGCCGACCACAATTGGTGCGCCCGAGGAGGGTCCGGCGTTTCACAGAAACGCCCTACAATTGCTGCGCCGCGTGGAGGGCCACCAATTGCTCGCTAGTCCAAGCCGGTTCCGACCAATATCAGAGGGATGAGGGGATCGTCAAACTCGTGCGGGAGGAAGAGGACAAAGGATAGAAATGGTTTTACCGGACATGTGGAGGTGAATCGCGGTCGAAGGGTTAAATTGCGGCGTCGCGGGAGCTCCGCCCTCCAAGCTCACTTTAGCCTTTTTCACATGGTCAATCCGGCGGATATGATGAGGCGTTGCAGGTTAGAATGATCAGCGAGGAAGCAGCGCGAACACAGATCCTGGGCAGCATCGAGCTGCTCCCGGCGCGATCCGTTTCTCTCCGGTGTGCAATCGATCAGTTTGCCGCCCAGGATTACTTTGCCCGGACGCCATTACCAAATTTCGATAACTCTGCCATGGACGGTTACGCTGTGGTGGCGAGCTCCTGCACGGCGGGGCGGCGGCTACGGGTGGTGGGCGAACAACCGGCTGGTCTCGACCGCAACCTTCGGGTATCGGTCGGCGACGCGGTGCGGGTTTTCACGGGCGCGCCGCTACCCGCGGGGACCGATGCCGTGGTCATGCAAGAGGATGTCACGGTTCAGGGAAGCGAGATTGTCATTAAGACCGTGGTCGAACCGGGTGAGTTTATTCGCCGGCGTGGATGCGATGTCAGTGAAGGTCAAAAAATTGTGAGCGCGGGCGAGCGGATACGAGTGGTAACGGCCGCAGCCTTGGCTTCGCAAGGTTTCGCGGAAGTGAAGATTGGAGGCGAAGCCACCGCTGGGATTCTCTCCACGGGCGACGAGCTGGTAGCCCCAGGAGACACTCTTGGGCCGGGTCAAATTTACGACAGCAACTCGGTTTTGCTGGAGGGATTACTGGAAAGCTGTGGTGCGGTTGTCCGCTCGGTGGAGCGCTGCCGCGACGACATCGCGGCGGTGCAGGCTGCGGTGGAACGAGGGTTGCAGCAATCGGTGCTGATCATTACCGGCGGGGTTTCGGTCGGCGCCCACGATCTGGTCAAGCCGGCGCTGCAATCCGCCGGTGTGAAACTCGATATCTGGCGGGTGGCGATCAAGCCGGGGAAGCCGTTTCTTTTCGGCCGGTCGAGCCGATGCGCCGTTTTCGGTCTTCCTGGAAATCCGGTCTCCGGTTTTGTGACATTTTTGAAGTTTGTGCGGCCGGCGATTTTGAAAATGATGGGAGCAAGCGAACGGGAATTGGGCCTTCGCACGGTGACTGCCCGGTTGAAAGAGGATCTGGCCGCGGACGCGGACCGGCCGCATTACATTCGGGGCGAGCTGATCAATGGCGAGTTCGCGCCGGTGGGCCGTCAGGAGTCGCACGCGGTATTTGGCTTGAGCAGATCGAATGCGCTGCTTCGGCTCGGGGCGGGGGCGAGCTTGAAGCGCGGAACGATGGTTCCGGTGGAACTCTGGGATTGAAAGTGGGGCAAGTTTGTAACTTGCCCTGTGCTTTGGTTCGCAAGTTAAAAAACTTGCGCCACTTTTGCGCGGGTTGACAGGTGAACGGCGCATCTTAGCTTAAGCGCGTTGAATACGGGAGTTGCCACAGCACCTGAACGAACCCACGCCGATCCGATGCGTGGGGACGCCGAACGGCTCTCTCATATTATTCTGGAGATGCAGCGTTGTTTTGTCCTGCATCTTTGTAAGGAACTGGCGCCGGGCAATGTTTCCTTTCCCCAATTTTTTCTTCTCACTTACCTCGACCAAAAAGAAGTGCTGACCATGTCAGCCATCGCCCAAAAGATGGGGCACACCACGGCTGCCGCCAGCGGACTGGTGGCGCGGCTGGAAAATCTGGGGTTCGTGGTCCGGTCTATTTCGCGCCAGGATCGCCGCAAAGTGATGGTCTGTATCACGCCGAAGGGCTCGGCGCTGGTGAGGCGTATCCGCGAAGAGATGGTTGGCAACATCATTAAAGTCATGCACCATCTCTCGCCGGAGGAACAAAAGGCGTGGCTCCACATTTACAGCAAGATTTACGACTACTGCCAATCGAAGGATTGCAATGCCCTCGCTGCTGGTGGTATCAGACAAAGGTAAAAAACTCGCAGTTTGAATCCCGGCGCGGGCTTTCGCGCATCCAATCCTTGTCTCTCATTGTCGGAATGCGAAAACATCTCATCCTATACGGGCCTGTTCTGGGAAGTTTCCTGATCGCAGCGGGGGCGTTTGGCCAACCAGAAGCAACGGTCAGCCCGACCCCGGCCACACCCAGTCCGGTACCCAGCGTCGTTATCGAACCGAGCGCGGTCACCCCAACGCCCGAAACCCTTAGTCCAACCCCGAGCCCGGTTATTCCAGAGCCGACTGCGGTCAGCCCCACGCCCAGCGCGCTCATTCCGATGCCAACCCCGGAATCGGAGGAGACCAGGAAGGAGCCGAGTGCAGTGACGACTTCCAGCAGCTTCCAATGGTCGGAGAAAGGCGCACCGGTTTTCACTCTGGATAAGGCTGTTATCACCGCGCTCCGCCAAAATCCCGACGTCTTGCGGTCGTTACAGGAAATCGAGCGGAGCAAAGGGGTAATTATTCAGATTCGGGCCGAAGCATTACCGCAAATCAATGCCACGGGTGAGCTGGCCTGGACCGATCCCCGACTCAATCGAAACAGCAGTCTGGGGATTTCCACGGGGCCGACGCCGGTTTCGACCCCCGTGGTTGCGGCGAAGCTGGTTAAGTCGCCTGCGTCCCAGATCAAGAATGTTCCTCCGGAAACCGGCTCTGCCGCTGCCGTGAGTGCCGCCCAGACATCAGTGACCCAGGTCGATACCGCCTACAGCATTCGTCTGATCGGCCAACAACTGGTCTTTAATTACGGCACCCTTCACTCGATTCGCGGCACGTTCTTCCAGCGGGACAGCGCCTATTTCGCTTTCAGGAGCGTGCTTGATCAGGTGATCGCCACGGTAAAAACGCAATTTTATCAAGTGATACTCAACCGGTCGCTGATTGGGGTGCAGGAAGAATCGGTCCGCCTCCTGGAAAGCCAGCTTAAAGATCAACAGAACCGGTTCGATGCCGGAACGGTGCCGCGGTTCAACGTGCTCCAGGCTCAGGTTCAGCTTTCGAATCAGATCCCAAACCTGATCGCAGCCCGCAACAACTACCGGATTTCGATTCTGCAACTGGCCAAAACCCTGGGGCTCGATTTCAATCCCAGCCGGGGTGTGGCCGCGCCGCTTCGGGTTGTTGGCGATCTGGTTTATATTCCGCGAAATCTCTCGCTCCTGGACGCGATCGAGCGTGGGAAACAGAGCCGGCCATTTTTGAAAGAGGCGCGGGCTAACGTCCTAAACCAGATCGAACAGGTGCACGTGGCGCTGGGCGGCTTTCTTCCGAGCGTCAATGCCAGCGGCGGCTATGAAGTGCTGAGCTCGCCCTTCAGCACGGATTTCAGCGACACCTCCAAGGGTTGGGTTTTCGGTCTGACCGGGAATTGGTCGATCTGGGACAGCGGCCTGACCTACGGCCAAGTGAAACAACAGCGCGCCTTGTTATCGGAATCGAAGATCACTTACGACGACGATGTGCGGCAGGTCGAACTCGAGATCCAGCAGGCCGCGTCGAATGTCATGCAGAACCGGGAGCTAATTCAGGCGACGGAGAAGAATGTGGAACAGGCTGATGAAGCGGTCCGGCTGGCCAAAGCTCGATTGGACGCCGGGGCAGGGACCCAGCTGGATGTGCTCAACGCCCAGGTGCAATTGACCACGGCGCAATCGACCCGGTTAGAAGCGCTTTTTGGATACAACTCGTCTCTGGCGGAGTTTGATCGGGTGACCGGCGCCCAAAGCGTATACACCGAGGAATTCGCCAATTTGGCTCCGCGGGCGGCAAAACGGCGAACCTACAACACCGGTAGTGAATTCGATGCTACGGGGAAGCGGAAACGCAACTTGCTAAGATAGCCGAGGGTGGGCGATGGCCAAATGACCGATCGGGATTCGGTCGCTGCTTGTCAGCCTTGGCTGTTCCCAATCGGCAGCCTAACGGGTTGAGAGGGAATTGATGCAACCGTCGAAAAACAATGCTGCTGGGAAAGCGGCCGACACGGCCGCCTCTGCACCGTTGAACAATCTATTTGAGGAATTTCCAGCGATCATGGCTACCGGCGTTTGCGGCCACGTTTTTACCCGGCGAATCGCCGGTATCGACGTTTCCCACGACAAAGCGGAGGTATTGCGGCGGCTCGATGCCGCTCACGCCCGGATTCGAGCGATTGCCGGGATTGGCGATTGGCCGTTGCTAACGGTTGAACAGATTCACGGCTCGGACATTGCGGTTATTGATGAATCCGTAAAAGCTGAGCGCTGTTTTCCCGGCTGCGACGGGCTCATCACCAACCGGCGCGGGCTCGCCCTTGGAATTCACGTCGCTGACTGTTGCGCCGTTTATCTGATTGATCCTGAAACGCCCGCCATCGGTCTGGTTCATTCCGGAAAGAAAGGAACCGAGCGCAACATTGCCGGAAAGGCGATCGATCAAATGACGCGATCTTTTGGATCCAAACCCGCAGACCTGGTGGTCCAGCTGAGCCCATGCATCCGGCCGCCGCATTATGAGGTCGATTTTGCCGCGGCAATTGTGGAGCAATGTCGATCTGCCGGTGTCAAGCGGGTGCATGACAGCGGGATCTGCACCGCTTGCCATCCGGACATGTACTATTCCTACCGGTTGGAAAAAGGGAAAACCGGGCGGATGCTGGCGTTGTTGGGAATGGTGTGATGGAGTGTAGCCACCGCCCTGTGGGCGGTGAGGAATACGGGGCAGCAAACACGGGGCAGAAAACCGGCCACAGGCCGGGGAACAAAACCGGCGACAAGACGGGGCAGAAAACCGGCGACAAGACGGAGAACAAAACCGGCCACAGGCCGGTTGCTACATATCGCCTTTGAACGGGCAGATTCCCCGCTTTTGAGCCGAGGCAACAAAGTCGATCAACTCGCTGGCAGGACCGCTGAAGTTCGTTTCGGCTGCTTTGGCGAGAGCTTGGGTGAGGTTGAACCCGCTTTGGTAGATCAACCGGAAGGCCTCCTTGATTTCGTCGCGCTCTTTCGAACTGAATCCGGCCCGGCGGAGCCCGATCACATTCAAACCGAACACGGTGTTTCTTTCCGCGCCGATAACAAATGGCGGAATATCTTTGCTGAAAGCGGAGGCGCCCTGGGTGATGGCCAGCCGTCCCACTCGAATGTATTGATGGAAGACGCAGCCGCCGCCGAGAAACGCGCCATCGGCGACTTGGACATAGCCGCCCAGAAGGCAGTTGTTGGCGACGATCACATTGTCGCCAATCTCGCAGTTGTGGCCGACATGCGCGCCCACCATGAAAAAGTTTTTCCGGCCGATTTTAGTGGCGGTCGATTCCGCCGTGCCGCGGTGAATGGAACAGTACTCCCGAATCACGTTGTCGTCTCCGATCTGAATCCCGCTCCTGGTTCCGGGATCAAAGGAAAGATCCTGCGGCGCTCCTCCGATTATGGCGCCGTGTCCGATAAAATTGCCGCGACCGACGACAACGCTTCCTTCAATAACAACATGCGCCTGAACGGTGCAGCCGGCTCCGATTACGGCTCCCGCGCCGATGACGGAGTAGGGGCCGATCGCGACATTTTCTCCAATTTGCGCTTCGGGATCGACGATCGCGGTAGGATGGACAGAGACACTGCTCATTGTCGGGAGGAGACGGGGCGTCCGGTTCCGGCTTTTGGGGGCCAATGGCGTGGCCGCCCTCGGTTTCCTATTTTCACAGCACCCCCGCCTCCTTGAAGCTGAAGTAACCGGGACTGCGTTCAGCCGGCGCGCCGATAATGATGTGATCCAGCAGCTTGATTTGGAGCAACTCCGCCGCTTCGGCCAACCGCCGCGTCAAACCGTGGTCAGTCTGGCTGGGAGAAGCGTCGCCCGAAGGATGGTTATGCACCACGATCACCGCGTAGGCGGAAGAAATGACCGCAGGACGAAACACATCCCGCGGGTGCGCGATGCTTTCATTGATGCTGCCAATCGAAACCTCTTCGATGCGAATGAGCCGGTAACGGGTATCGAGCAGGATCACGCGCAGCGATTCTTTGCGCAGCATTCGCAATTCGGGGCCGATCAATTCATGGACCGCTTCGGGCGAGTCGAGCTTTTGATTGGAGAACTTCTCGCGGGCCAACCGTGTCCCGAGGCCGAAAGCGGCTGCCAGCTGCACCGCTTTGGCAAAGCCAATTCCGCGTATTTTCTTGAGTTCGTCCACCGAGCATCGACTCAGCTCCTTGAGCGAACCATATTTGGTCAACAGGTTCCGGGCGACCTCGATCGCGTTGGCTCCGGATGCTCCGGTCCGCAACAGGATCGCCACCAGTTCGGGGTCGGTTAGGGCAGCGGCCCCCTGGATAGCCAGTTTCTCCCGCGGCCGCTCGTCCCGCGGCATCTCTCGGATTTTAAGGGACGGCATGGGAGCGGGAGATAAAATGGAGGGCGGAACTCCCGCGACGCCGGGGCCAGGTCTCGCGGGAGCTCGACCCTCCATAGGACAATCTTACACCCGCAGCTGGTCCAACATTTCGCGGAGGGCGTCTGCCAAAGTCAACAGGCCATCCAGGTAGGAATTTGGAGCAAGACCTTCGATTGCGCTTTGGGCCTGCCGGACCAAATCGGTTCCCGCCGCCAGCGACTCGTTGAGGGCGCCGTTGGTGGCGCCGTTCTTAAGAATTTCAGCCACTTCCTCGCAGCGCTCTTCCAGGACCAGCCGGCAACAGCGTTGCCGTTCCAATTCCGTGGCCGATTGCAGGAAAATTAGGACCGGCAGGGTGAACTTGCCTTTGCGCAAATCGGTTCCCAACGTTTTTCCGGTTACGACCTCGCTGCCGGCCAGATCGAGACAATCATCGTAAATTTGGTAGGCCGTTCCTAAATGTAACCCAAAAAGCTTCAACGCTTCGACCGTATCGGCATCGGCGTTGTTAATCATGCCGGCCAGCTCGGCGGCGGTGGCGAAGAGCGAGCCGGTTTTCATTTTCACGATGCGCAAATAATCCTCGACCTTGAGCTTCAGATCGAACCGGCGCTGGGTTTGAATCATTTCCCCCGAGCAGACAGTGGTCGCGGTATGCGCAATCGCCCGATTGATATTAGGATTTTCAAAATTGGCCGATAACCTCAGGGCGTGGGCAAACAAACAATCGCCGAGTAAAACACTGAGCGAATTCCCCCAACGGGCATTGACTGTCGGCTGGCCCCGCCGTCGTTCGGCTTCGTCCATGATATCGTCGTGCACCAGGGTTGCGATGTGGATGAGCTCGACAATAATGGCGAGATCGACATGGCCCTCCTTAATCGAGCCGGTGGCGCCGCCTGCCAGCAACGCCACCATCGGACGAAGACGTTTCCCCCGGCCTCCAATGGCATAAGCCACGTAACCCTCAATCTCCGGATCGAACACAATCGCTTGCTGAACAATCCGCGTCTCCACCTGATCGAGGTGGGGTTGAACCATTTGGGCGACTCGGATCAGCGCCCCAACTGAGGGAGCGACGGGAGCCACTTTAGGTGCAAAAACTTCCACGAGCCGAGAATAGAGGAGCGGCTTTGACCTTGTCAAAACATAGTGGAGCAGGCCGGCGGCTGCTTCGGGCTGAATCGCCCGTGCCCATACCGCGCCATTTTGCCTTATCGTCTGCGTAACCAGCTCTCGGTTCCATATTTTTCAGCGGCAATTTTGTTGGCCGGCTCCAGGATGTCACGACCAATCAATTCTACTTCGCATTTCGGAGACAAGGCGCGGGCAAATCGGGCCGCTAAATCCTCCGCCGACTCGTTCCACTGGATGCTGCCCTGTTGCAACAGGCCCAGCCGATTGCGCCGTTGGGCGGCCCCGGCAATCTTGGATCCGTTCAGGAGGACATCCGCCGGAACGGGATTGGCAAAACAGTAGCTGTGGCGATCTGGGAAGTCGGTGGGGACAGCGCGCTGCGCTGTCTGGACGCCGCAGCACGGCGTCCCTACCATTGCCAATTCCGCCCGTTTTCCTCCGACGATCAATGCATCGCATAACGCCCGATGCACCGCCTCGTAAATCCAACGGGAGGAGCGGGCGAACACCGGCTCGCTCGCGGGAATTACAATCGAATAGGTCAGGTCTTCGCCGTGAAACACGATTCCGCCACCGGTCCAGCGACGGACCAAATCGCGTTCGACCGCATGACCGGCGACGTCGGCAAATTTTCCAAAATAGCCAAAGGAAAGCGCGGGATGATCCCAGCGATAAAACCGGATGGAAGGAACATGCGCGACGTCCAGGAGCGCTTCGTCGATCGCCATATTAAGCGCCGCCGAATGGGGGATCGAGTCGTGATAAACGGCCAGCGTCTGGAATAACCCCTTTGTCATTTCGAGCCGAATCGAAAAACCCGCGGGGTTCACCCTAAACGTTGCCGCAGAATATCGCCAGAACCGATCTCGTTTTGGGGAAAGGCGCCGGTGCCTGGGCCTGGGCCGGCTGGAGTTGGCAAATGGAGATTTTTCAAAAGTGCCGGACCGGGTTCTAACCACTGAGTTCCTGCCTGATTTTCTCCACCGCTTCGCCCGGGCTGCGATGGGCGGTAATCGGCCGGCCAATCACAAGATAGTCTGCTCCTGCTTCCACCGCCTGGCCTGGGGTCATAATCCGCTTCTGATCATCAGCTTCCGCCCAGGTTGGCCGGATTCCCGGAACGACAATCGTGACGGTTTCGCCGAGTGCCTTTCGCAGGCTCTTAATTTCGCGGGCGCTCGCCACCAGGCCGGTGACTCCAGCGGCGACGCCAAGTCCGCCAAGCCGCAACACCTGGTTCTCGACCGTGCCGGAAACGCCCGTTTCGCCGAGCGTCTTTTCGTCCGCACTGGTCAATACCGTGACCCCGAGCAGGAGCAAATCGTCCGATTGGGCTTCGACCCCCGCTCGGATCATTTTCTCGCCGCCGCTTAAATGAATGGTCAACATCCGGACACCCAGTTTGCCGGCCGATTCCACGGTTTTTGCCACCGTGCTGGGGATGTCGTGCAGTTTGAGGTCGAGAAACACTTTTCCGCCGTTTCCGATAACTTCTCTTACAACTTCCGGCCCCTCCGCGGTGTAAAGTTGAAGGCCGATTTTAAAAAATGAAATCTGGTCCCGCAGCGCTTTGACCAGAGCGAGCGCTTCCTTCTTTGTGCCCACATCGAGGGCGACGATGATCTTGTCGCTCATCTTTGTCATCTCGAGCAAAGCCGCCTGCTCTCCCCCCGGTTCGCCAGGAAACCGGACGCGGGAGCCATCTCGTAAACTTACGTTTGACTGGCAACACGGGATGTCTCGACTACGCTCGACATGACAATATGCAAGTCTTGGCTCCGGCAAAAATTAATTTGTTCCTTAAAGTTTTGGGGCGGCGGCCGGACGACTTGCACCAAATCGAAACCTTGATCAGCCCGATTTCGCTGGCTGACGAATTGCGGATCGAACGACAGGCCGGGGATCAGCTTCAATTTGAATGCGACGATCCGTCGGTTCCGAGCGGGGACGACAATCTGGTGGTGCGGGCGGCGAAATTGTTTTTCCAGGAGACCAAGCAGAAGGGCGAGGTATCGATCAAACTGGCGAAAAAGATCCCGCACGGCGCGGGGCTGGGCGGCGGGAGCAGCGATGCGGCTTCCACTTTGCTTGCGCTCGATCGACTGTTCGGCACGCATCTGCCGCGCCAGGCGGTCGCTGAAATGGGATCGGCCATCGGGTCGGACGTGCCGTTTTTCATATTCGAATCGGCTGCGGTATGTCGCGGCCGCGGAGAATTGGTTTTGCCGGAGAAATTAAGGAAGCGGTTAGGGCTGCTTCTCTTGAAACCGGACTTTGGCGTTCTGAGTGGATGGGCTTACTCACGCTGGAGCGATTCGCGGGAACTGCCTGATGTGAGCTATGCGCCGCAAACGATCGGCGACTTGATTTTCGTTAACGATCTGGAACGGCCGGTGTTCGAGAAATACGTCTTTCTGGGCGAGATGAAAAACTGGTTACGGGAACAGCCGGAGACCGCGGCCGCTCTCCTGTCGGGTTCCGGATCGACGGTGTTTGTGGTTTTGCGGGATGCCGGCTCGGCAAATGCATTGGCCGCGCGCGCAAAAGAAGAGCTCGATCCGAATCTCTGGACCTGCGCGTGTGAAACCATCGGGTAGCGCACGCAACCTGTGTGCAGTGTAGCCACGTCGCTGTGCGACGTGCGCGCACGGCCCGCAGGGCCGTGGCTACACACCCATCGGGTAACGCACGCATCCTTGCCTACAATGTAGCCACGTGGCTGTGCGACGTGCGCGCACGGCCCGCAGGGCCGTGGCTACACACCCCATCGGGTAACGCACGCAATTTCGCGTCCAGCAGGATGCTGAACGCAGCACGCTGGAAGCGTGCGCTACCCGGTAACCGGGAGGGACGCGCTTGTCGCGTCCCATAATTTTAATAAGGAATGGGGAAACGACTCCGGGATCACCCGCAACCTATTCCCCGGCGGTCCGCTGCAACTTTGCCCGGGTATATTCCCGGTTCAATTTGGCGATGAAGCTGACGCTGATCTCCGCGGGACAGACTGCTTCGCACTCGTAGGTGTTGGTGCAGTTGCCAAATCCTTCGGCATCCATGGCCCGCACCATTTTTAAAACACGGCTGGTTCGTTCGGGGTGCCCTTGAGGCAGAAAGGCAAGATGCGAAACTTTGGCGGCGGTAAAAAGCATGGCGGAAGCGTTGGGGCAGGCGGCGGCGCAAGCTCCACAGCCGATGCAGGCGGCAGCTTCCATGGCGATATCGGCATCGTGCTTTGGGACGAGAATCGAATTCGCTTCCGGCGCGGAACCGGCCCGGGCCGAGATAAACCCTCCGGCCTGGACAATGCGGTCCAAAGCGGAGCGATTAACCACCAGATCTTTGACTACCGGAAAGGGTCGGGCGCGAAAAGGCTCAACCGTGATGGTTTCGCCATCTCGAAATTGTCTCATGTAAAGCTCGCAGGCCGCGCCGGGATGATCGGGTCCGTGCGCTTCCCCGTTGATAGTGAGCGAGCAGGTGCCGCAAATTCCTTCCCGGCAATCGGAATCGAAGGCGATTGGTTCTTCGCCGCCCAAAACCAGGCGCTCGTTAACGATATCGAGCATCTCCAGGAAGGAGGCATCGGGCGAAATGTCGTTTGCCTTGTATCCGACCAGTTTGCCGCGGCTTTTCGGGTTCGGTTGCCGCCAGATTTTCAACAGAAAGTTCATAGTTAGGTCATCCTGAGCAAAGCGCAGCGGAGTCGAAGGATCCAGTGAAACCGCCTCGCCGTATGATAACGGGATTCTTCGACTTCGCTCGGATTGACAATGGGATTGTCATTTATAGCTCCTCTGCGATAAATGCACCGTCTCGAAATGGAGCGGTTCGCGATGCAGCTTGGGCGCGGCAATTTTTCCGTTGCCTTGAAATTCCCAGGCGAAAACGGCCGCGAAATTCTCGTCGTCCCGAAGCGCCTCGCCGTCCGGCGTCTGGTGTTCCTCCCGAAAATGTCCGCCGCACGATTCGTCGCGCTCCAGGGCATCGATGCACATGAGCTCGGCAAATTCGAGAAAATCGGCCACTCGCCCCGCCCGTTCGAGCGATTGATTGAAGTCTTCACCACTTCCCGGAACGCGCACATCGCGCCAAAACTCCTCCCGCAACCTTGGGATTTTCTCGAGCGCTTCTCGCAGCCCGGCGGCATTTCTGGTCATGCCGCATTTTTCCCATAACAACAAACCGAGCTCGCGATGGATCGAATCCAGGGAACGGTTGCCGTTCGTTCCGAGCAGCCGTTCGATTTTAGCGCGGATCTCGCTCTCGACCTTGCCGAACTCCGGATGATCGGTGGACGGCTGTTTTCCAGCCTGCCCTGCGAGATAATTAGGAAGGGTGTAAGGCAGAATGAAATAGCCGTCGGCCAGCCCCTGCATGAGCGCGCTCGCTCCGAGGCGGTTGGCGCCGTGATCGGAAAAATTCGCTTCTCCGATTACGTGGAGGCCGGGCACGTTGCTCATCAAATTATAATCGACCCATAAACCTCCCATTGTGTAATGGACGGCCGGATAAATCCGCATCGGCGCGTCGTAAGCGTTTTCACCGGTGATCTTGTGGTAGATTTCGAACAGATTTCCGTAGCGTTCCCGGATCGTGTCTTCACCGAGGCGTTTGATCGCGTCGGCAAAATCGAGATAAACGCCGCGCCCGCCCGGCCCGACTCCGCGCCCTTCGTCGCACACTTCCTTGGCGGCGCGGGAAGCGATGTCGCGAGGGGCGAGGTTCCCGAAGCTGGGATATTTTCGCTCCAGATAATAATCCCGATCGGGTTCGGGAATACTGTTAGGCGGCTTCGGACAATCCTCCTTCCGCTTGGGAACCCAGACGCGTCCGTCGTTCCGTAACGATTCGGACATCAAAGTCAGCTTCGACTGGTAATCGCCCGTCTGAGGGATGCAGGTGGGATGGATCTGGGTGAAACAGGGATTGGCGAACAAGGCGCCTTTCTTGTAAGCGCGGTAAGTGGCGGTCACGTTGCAGCCGCGCGCGTTGGTCGAGAGATAAAAAACATTTCCATAGCCGCCGGTGGCCAGGACCACGGCGTCGCCGGCGAACCGTTCGATCCG
Source organism: uncultured Verrucomicrobiae bacterium (assembly GCA_963728975.1). GTDB lineage: Bacteria > Verrucomicrobiota > Verrucomicrobiia > Chthoniobacterales > UBA10450 > DATFCK01. The sequence continues at coordinate 529,211 of CAVSMF010000002.1, read as the reverse complement.
CCCGGTGACCAGGTCGCGGGTGACGATTCCCTTGGCCTGGCCGTCGACCAGCACCAGGTCGAGCATTTCGGTCTGGGGGAACATCTGCACGGTGCCGGCGGCGATCTGGCGGCAAAGCGCCTGGTAGCATCCGAGCAGAAGTTGCTGGCCGGTTTGGCCGCGCGCGTAAAACGTCCGGGAAACCTGGGCGCCGCCAAACGAGCGATTTGCCAGCAACCCGCCATATTCGCGGGCGAACGGAACTCCCTGAGCGACGCATTGATCGATGATGTTCGAGCTCACCTCGGCCAGCCGGTAAACATTCGCTTCCCGGGATCGGAAATCGCCGCCTTTTATCGTGTCGTAGAACAGCCGATAAACGCTGTCGCCGTCGTTCTGATAATTTTTCGACGCATTGATGCCGCCCTGGGCGGCGATGGAATGGGCCCGCCGGGCCGAATCCTGGTAACAAAAACATTTCACCCGGTAACCGAGCTCGCCCAGGGTGGCCGCGGCCGACCCGCCGGCCAGCCCGCTTCCCACGATGATGATATCGAACTTGCGCCGATTATTCGGACTAACGAGCCGGGAATGGTCGCGGTGATTGTTCCACTTGTCCGCGATCGGCCCCGGCGGAACCTTGGAATCGAGCGAACCAATCATAAGAGCTGGGCCGGTTTAATCAGCCCGAGCAGGATCGCGACCGGGATGGAGGTGTAACCGGCGAAAAGCAACCAGGCAAAGATTCGGCCGCCGAGAGCGAGTCGGGGCGCCAATCTCTGGTTATTAATGCCGAGCGATTGAAAAAAACTGGACGACCCATGGCTCAGGTGGAGGGCGAGCAAAAACAGGCCGAGAATGTAGAAACCGGACACGTAATAGTTCTGAAATCCGTAGACCATCATCGAATAAACGTCGTAGCGATTCAGCGGATCGTGCTTGAGGAGGGCGAAACGGGGATCGGTGACCCGGACGGTGAAATGGGCCAGGTGATAAATGATAAAAGCGAGCACGATCAATCCGCTCAAAACCATGCTGCGGGAAGCAAAGGTTGCTTTGACATTCTGCTTTCGCACATAAGCCTCGGGACGGGCCCGCCGATTCTCCAAGGCCAGCAGGATCGTGAAGTAGATGTGCAAAATGACCGCGATCAGGAGGAACGCCCGAATCGCCCAGAGCAGCGGCCCGAGATCGCGCAGATGCTGGGAATAACCATTGATCCAATCCGGACCGAGAAAGATTTGGAGGTTGCCGAGCAAATGACCGATGACGAAAAGGATCAGAATGATTCCGGTGACAGCGACAATTACTTTGCGGCCGACAGAGGAGCGGTAAAAGGGCAGGATCCGGTTCACAAAAGAATGCGCCGCGCAATCTGGGCGGCTGTTTGAGATTATAAACGCGGGTTGCAGCGTCAAGATGTGGTTTTTCAGAAGTGTTTCTTGTCATCCTGAGCGCAGCGAAGGATCCCGCCTTCTGTGAGTCGGCAGGCCAGCGTGTTGAAGCGTGACCGATCGTGACAGGCGGGATCCCTCACTTCGGTCGGGGATGACAGCGCGAGAGTCGCCGGCACCCTTGTCACCCGCTACGGCCTCACGCGCTTCCCGGCTTCATCGCCGGAATCCGGGTAAGATCGGGCGGCAACCGGTCCGCCGGGAACGTTTCCACGTTCATCTCCACCAGGCTGACAAACGGACAACCGAACTCCGGTTTGTTTCCGCCGCTGCGATCGACAATAACGCCGACCGCCGCAATCGTTCCGCCATGGGCCCGGATGATATCGATTGTTTGCTGGACCCGGCCGCCGCGCGTCACCACATCTTCCGCGACGATGAACCGTTGGCCGCGATCAATCTTGAATCCACGGCGAAGGGCCAGGCCGCCTCCTTCTTTTTCGACAAAGATATGGCGCTTACCTAACGAGCGCGCCACTTCCTGGCCGACAATGATCCCGCCGAGGGCGGGAGAAATCACGGCGTCGGACTCGAATTCCCGCAATTTCTCGGCCAGGCGGCCGCACACCCGGGCTGCGATGTCGGTGTATTGGAGGAGGATGGCGCATTGAAAATACTGCCGGCTATGGAGACCCGATCGCAAAACAAAATGGCCGTCGAGCAAGGCGCCCGTTTTCCGGAACAGAGCCAGAAGATCTTCGCTCATACTTTGCAAGGCGTTTTTGTGAAACGCCCGGCGTCTGACACAGACGCCCGACAGCCCCTATCCGGAGGTGTCATAAGCCGTTTGGCCGGCTGATTCGCTGTTGCCGTCCACTGCGATGGCTTCAATTTCGACCTGGGCGCCCTTGGGCAGGCCGGAAACCTGAACCGTGGAGCGAGCCGGCGGCTGGTGTTTGAAATACGACCCATAGATCTCGTTCACCGCTTGGAAATGGTTAAGATCGGTCAGAAAAATCGTGGTTTTGACAACATCATCGAAGGTTAATCCCTCGGCCTTCAGAATCGCTGCGATGTTATCGAGCACTCTCCGGGTCTGGGCGTCGATTCCCCCGGATACGAGTTGACCCGACTTTGGGTCGAGCGGGATCTGGCCGGCACAATAAAGGGTCGACCCGATGCGGACGGCCTGCGAATAAGGGCCGATGGCAGCCGGCGCGTCGGTGGTTGAAATGATTTTCTTCATGGCGCGAGCTTAGCTGGAAAAACGGGCCGCACAACGGTCAGGCATGGCCCAACGGAATTGTGACCCTGCGCGGAGCGATTGATACTGGACGAATCTCGACGATATTAGATCCCAAATGGTTGCTTGGATCCTAAAGAAGATACTCGGCTCGAAAAATCAGCGAGAACTGAAGCGGCTCGCCCCGATTGTGCGCCGGATCAATGAGCTGGACGAGCAGTTCAAGAGCTTGTCGGACGAGGATTTGCAGGCCAAGACCGCCACCTGGAAGGAGGAACTGGCCAAGCTTCCCGGGATCGAGGATCAGTGGAAGCATCTGGATGAGATTTTGCCGGAGGCGTTTGCGGTCGTGAAAAACGCGGCGCGTAGGCTCAAGGAACGGCGGCACAGTTTTGTGGTCTGCGATCAGCCGATGACCTGGGACATGGTCCACTTCGACGTCCAGCTGGTGGGCGGGATCGTATTGCACCGGGGGCGTATCGCGGAGATGGCGACGGGCGAAGGCAAGACCCTGGTCGCGACCCTTCCCCTCTATCTCAATGCTCTAACCGGTCGGGGCGCTCATCTGGTCACCGTGAACGATTACCTGGCCCGCCGCGATGCCGAATGGATGGGAGCGCTCTACAATTTCCTCGGGCTCAGTGTTGGTTGTATTGAGCACGATCAATCGCCCGAGGTGCGTCGCGAGCAGTACGCGATGGATATTACCTACGGCACCAACAGTGAGTTCGGTTTCGATTATCTGCGCGACAATGGCATGGCCACCAGCCGGGAACAGCAGGTCCAGCGGGGTTATCACTATGCCATCGTCGATGAAGTCGATTCCATTCTGATCGACGAAGCCCGGACTCCTTTGATCATCAGTGGGCCGGCGACGGTTTCGACGCACCAGTACGACAGGTGGAAGCCGCTGGTAGAACAGCTGGTCCGCAAACAAAACATGCTTTGTAACCGGCTGGCCAGCGAAGCCCTGGCTGCTTTCGAGAAGAACGAGATCGAGCAGGGCGGTCTCCTCATGTTCAAGGTCAAGCTCGGGCAGCCGCGCAATAAACAATTGCTCCGGATGATGGAAGATCCGGAAAAACGGCGGGCAATCGATAAGGCGGAACTTTCGTTTTATTCGGACACGCGCAAGGAAGAGCTGTTCGCGCTCAAGGAAGAACTTTTCTTCACCATCGACGAGAAATCGAATGAAGCCGATCTATCGGAACAGGGGCGGTCATTCCTGAATCCGGACGACCCGAACGCGTTTGTTTTGCCGGATCTGATCAGCGAATTCACCGAGATCGATCTCGATCCCGCGATTTCTCCGGAGGAAAAAGACAAGAAAAAAACGGAGCGCCAGCAACATTGCGACACCCAAGGCGAGCGCATCCACAATATTTCGCAGTTGCTCCGGGCCTATTGTTTGTTCGAGAAGGACGTTCAGTACGTCGTCGAAGAGAACAAGGTGGTGATCGTTGACGAATACACCGGGCGCAAAATGCCGGGCCGGCGTTGGAGCGACGGGTTGCACCAGGCGGTGGAAGCCAAGGAAGGTGTTCAGATCGACCGGGAAACCCAAACCCTGGCCACGATCACGATCCAGAATTATTTCCGTCTCTATCAGAAGCTCGCAGGCATGACCGGCACGGCTGAGACGGAAGCAGCCGAGTTCCACGACATCTACAAGTTGGATGTGAACATGATCCCGACCAATCGGCCGGTGCAGCGCAAGGATAATAACGATCACATTTATAAAACGCGCCGGGAAAAGTACAACGCGGTCATCAACGACATCAAAGAACACCACGCCAAACAGCAGCCGGTGCTGGTCGGAAGCGTGAGCGTGGAAGCGAGCGAATTGCTCAGCCGGATGCTCAAGCGGGAAAAGATTCCGCACAACGTGTTGAATGCGAAATTTCACATGCAGGAGGCCGAAATCGTGGCCCGAGCCGGCCAGGCGGGAACGGTTACCATCTCGACCAACATGGCCGGCCGCGGCACCGACATTAAGCTGGGACCGGGCGTGACGGAGAGGGGCGGTCTTTACGTCCTGGGCACGGAACGGCACGAAGCCCGCAGAATCGACCGCCAGCTCCGGGGCCGTTGCGCCCGCCAGGGCGACCCGGGCGGTTCCCGGTTCTATGTCAGTTTCGAAGACGACCTGATGCGCAATTTCGGCGCGGCCGATCGGATGACGAAAATCATGGAGCGATTTGGCCTGGAGGAAGGCCAGGAGCTGGAACATCCCTGGCTCAACAAATCGGTGGAGACCGCGCAGAAGCGGGTGGAACAACGCAATTACCTGATTCGGAAACGAACCCTCGATTTCGACGATGTGATGAACAATCAACGCGAGGTGATTTACGCCTATCGCAATGAGACGATCGATTCGGAAGAGCCGCGCCAGTTGATTTACGAGGTCATCGATGAAGCCGTTCCGGCCAGAGTGAAGGAGTACCTGGAGGTTGACGAACCGGATTATGATCACCTTCTGACCTGGGTGAACACGACCTTCCCTCTTGGCCTAACGAAGGAGAAGGCGCAATTCGAAACCCGGACGGTAGACGAAAACGCCCAGTTTTTGATTGGGAAAATCAAGGAAGCGTACGAGAGAAAATCGAGCCATGAAGAGCCGACGGCGGTAAAGAGCCTCGAGCGTTACATCATTCTGAACGCGATCGACCGCCTCTGGCAGGAGCATCTCTATGCCATGGACGCTTTGCGGGAAGGCGTTTACCTGCGCAGCTACGCCCAGAAAGATCCCCTGGTCGAATACAAGACCGAAGCTTACGACATGTTTGTCGAGCTGATGTCGAACATTAAAAACGAAGTGCTGCACAATCTGTTTCGCAGCACTTCGAATTTGCAGGCTTTCGAGAATTTCCTGGCCAGTCTGCCCCAATTCCTTCTCCGCGAACAAGCCCCGGCCCCCGCCGGGGCCACGGCTCCGCAGCGCGCTCTCCAGCCCCAGCCCGTCGGCGCCATGGCCATGGCCGGCAACGGCGATGGAGCGGGGGAGGTCGCCCTCGATCTGCCGGTCCGGCGTTCCCTTCCCAAAGTGGGGCGGAACGAACCGTGTCCCTGCGGCAGCGGGAAGAAATACAAAAACTGCTGCGGCCGCGTTGCCTGATGAATCGGGAGGGACGAGCTCGTCTCGTCCCACCTTATCTTCTAGCCGCGTCGAATCGGAAAGCGGGGCGGCCATTGAGGCCAATCGCCTTGTAGCCACGTCGCTGTGCGACGTGCCGGCACGGCCCACAGGGCCGTGGCTACATTGAGCTGCCTAACGATTGGGAGGGACGGGTTTGGGTCGTCCCACCCAGCTCGTAAGTTGTAATCTCGAGCTGGTGCCCGTCCGGATCCCGAAAATAAATCGAGTGACTGATCTGGTGATCCTCGAATTCAAACGCAATGCCGCGCTTGCGCAGTTCGTCCTGAGCGAACAGAAAGTTATCGTGGGTGGCGCGCATGGCGAGGTGGAGCATGCGAACGGGGTTATTCGACTGAGCTTGCGCGGATGAATCGGCGGGAAAGAGCGCCAGAGCGGTGCTGCCTTTCCCCACGAAGGTAGGCACACCATTCCACATTTCCTGGTAAAGAGGCTCAAACCCGAGAACCTCGATATACCATTGGGCGGAACGTTCGACATCCCGAACGGAGAGGGCGACATGATCGATACCTTCCAGCTGCATGGATAGAAAAAACAGAACGCCGGAGATTTCGGCCGTTAACGCCGAAAACTCGGCGCGGTTAGGCTAACGACGAATCCGAGGTTTCCTCCACCCATACCACGGCATGGGCGCGAACCGGGTGTTCGAAACCTTTGAGTGGGATTTCCCCCAATTCCTGAAACGGAAGCGTCTTGCCCAGGCACAACTCCGCCACGACGTTGGAAACCAGAATCTGTTCGGGTCCGGCATGGGAACAGAGCCTGGCGGCCAGCTGAACCGTCGCTCCAAAAAGATCCTGATGATGCTCGACCGGTTCTCCGGCGGCCACACCGATGCGGACCCTGATGGGGAAACGGCCTTCTTCATGCGCGGCTATGTCCCGCTGAATCCGCGCTGCGCATCGGACCGCTCCGGCGGCCGAAACAAACGACGCCATGATGCCGTCGCCGGTATGTTTTACTTCCCGGCCGTCGAACATGGACAAGGCATCACGCACAATCTTGTCGTGCACGCCCAGCAAATCAAAAGCCGCTTCGTCTCCAATTCGTTGGGTCAGCCTGGTGGACTCCACAATATCGGTAAAGAGCACGCTTCGAATTCCGGGATCTCGTGCGTCACCGACGCTACCGGGCATCAAAGCCGCTCCCGACATATCGCTTCCCGCGTTACCCAAAAATCCTTCGGCGAGATCGGGCTCCACCTCGATGATTCTCTCCGCGAGTTTGCCGTGCGCTTCCATATGAACGCGAACCGCGGCTTCGGCATTGGGCGCTTCACAAAGACAGAAAAGTTTCCCGCATTTTTCGTTGATCCAGTACTTGCGGTAATCAACGCCATATTTGCGCTGCGTCTGCACGTCAAGGGCATGAGCGCGCGCAATCTCCTCGGCACTGGTGTTCTCAGGCAGCTGGTGAATGTCCATGTATAACGGCATAACGATTCCCTCCAATCGCGCTCTTGGCTCCCAAGATTATCCTTGTGCGACCCGGTGTGCAACGCCGATCTCCGGGGGCTGCTTCAGGGTCTGGTAAACGACACAATACCGTTCGGTCAGACGCATCAGGGTGGAGAGCTGCTCTTCCCCGGCGTCCGTATCCAGATCGAACTGTAACCGAATTTGTCGAAACCCGACCGGAACATCTTTGGAAACTCCCAGGGTGCCACGAAAATCGAGATCGCCTTCGGCCCGCACGGTCGCATCGCGCAACTCGATGCCCAGAGCGGTGGCCACGGCGCGCAAAGTTACGCCGGCACAAGCAACCAACGCCTCCAGCAGCATGTCGCCGGAACAAGCGGCAAAACCGTCGCCGCCGGTGGCTGGATGCAGACCCGCTTCCACCAGGGCGCGTCCGGTTTCCAGTTTGCAACTAATGCCTTCACCGACGTGTCCCTCCGCCCGGAGCGTAACCAGCGCGCTCGCAGGATCGGTGCGATAGCGTTCCTTGATCGGCGCCTGCAAAGACTTTAATTCGTTTGCGTTCATCGTTCTCCTTTCAAATCGGTTGCTGTTTTCGCCATCGACTCGCATTTGTCGTCATCTTAATCCTCTCCGACCAGGAGAGGAAATCCCTTCTGCCGGTAAACAATCCGGCGCCGCTCATTTTCGTTGAAGCACGCCCGGCCGGCCGGTAGCATGCCGGTTCCAACCAAATTCTAGGCGATGCTCCCCCCTGGCGATTCCTGGACCCGGCGCGATTTTTTGAAAGTCGTTTCCCGGACGGGAATGCTCACCGCAGTTCCCGGTCTGGCCGCAGCCGCGGCAACTTTCGGCTCTGACGCGATCACGGTTTCGATCCTCCACACGACCGATTTGCACGGTCACATTTTGCCTACGGTCAACTACGATGGCACTCCCAATCTCGGTGGAATGGCCCGGTGCATTACGCAAATCCGCCGCTGGCGCCGGCAAAATCCGAATACGATTCTTATTGATGCCGGTGACGTTTATCAGGGCACCGACCTGGGATTGCGGAGCAAGGGCGGGGTGATGATCGATTTGTTCAATCATCTGAAGTATGACGGATGGATCGTTGGCAACCATGAATTCGACTGGGGCATCGGTGCGTTTGCCGATGCCGTGGAGCGTTCGTCCATGCCGGTTTTAGCCGCCAATATGTCGGTCGAAGGCAGGCCGGCCGGCGAACTTGCCGGAGAAAAACATCCCTTTGCCAAGATCCAGCCGTATCTCCTGAAGGAAATCGCCGGTATCCGAATCGCCATCATCGGCGTCACCACCCCGGGCATGCCGTTCTGGTTTCGGCCGGAGTTTACTCGCGACCTGCATTTCGATCATCCGGTAGAACCGGTCCGGCGCGCAATTTCCAAAGCGAAAGCCGAAGGCGCGCACGCGATTCTCCTGGCCGGTCACATGGGAATAAAATCGCGCGGTGACGGCGACGACTTTGCAAATTGTGTTACGTCGCTGACGGCAGAGTTTCCGGAGATCGCGGTGTTTATCGCCGGCCACACCCATCAACCGATTGGGAAGCGGTTAGTTAACAACGTGCTGGTGACACAGGCGGATCATTTCGGGATCCATGTTGGGCGGGTCGATCTGGTCTTTGATCGCGGCTCGAAGCGATTGCTCGGCCGGGACGCTCATTGCGAGTTGATGGACCGCCGTTTCCGGGCCGACCACGTTGTCCTCTCCCGCACAAGATCTCTGTTGAAGGAATCGCATGCCGCCCTGCGTGAGCCGGTAGGCGTGCTGGCGGAGACTCTCCGAGCGCACAATCGTTCCGGTTATCCAAGCGATGTCACCAGGCTGATTGGAACCGCTATTGGGGAGGCGCTGCGCGAACGCGGCACCCCGGTCGACGGCGTGTTCCATGGCGTCTTTGACGGCACCCATGATATGCCGGCCGGTTTGAAAAGGGTGGACGATATCTGGAAGATTCTTCCCTACGAAAACTATGTCGTAACCGCCGAACTGGCGCCGGACGAATTGAAAATGGTCCTGGATGAAGCTTATTCTGCCCGGGAAGAGCGCAGTTTGATTGGCTTCCAAGTGCTGGGCGAGGGCAACGCCAATCAGCGCCGTGTCACTTCGCTAACGCTCGAGGATGGCCGGCGGCTGGAGCGCGGCCGAAGATATCCGGTGGCGTTCAACTCCTTCGACTCTTCCAGCGCCGGGCATAAGTTCATGAAACTTCGGGCTCTGCTCGAGAACCCTTCGGTGCAATGCAGGTTGCACGATGTGCAAACCCGCGATGCCTTGATTGATTATTTTCGCCGGCACAAGGTCGTGCCCAGGATCATGGTTGGAGCCGACCGGCCAGTCGCAGCCTGAGACAGGCGCCGGAGTCCGGCCGGTCCAGTTCGGAATCGGGTCGAATAAAATGCCCTTGCAAAGAAGACAGCTTCCGCTTGCCTTATCTGCTCATGCGTCTGGCGGTGCTTTGCGGGTTTTTCGTCCTGGTGATTGCCGCTTCCGGTTTTTGCCAAACGATCGATATGGGGAACTCCAAGCCGCCAAGCTTGCCGATGTATCGGCCAGTCCTCATCGGGAAAGGGCCAACCGCATTGATCGATCGCATTGACGCCGCTGGGCTGGTCAAGAGCGGCCAGAAAGATGCCGTGATTATGTTCACCTGCCTCATCCGAAGGGACGGCCAGGTCCTCGAGGGCGAGACCTATCGGGGCACGCCCGGCTCCGAGCTTCTGGAAAAGGAGTTGCAGATGAAGTTGAAAAACAGCCTGTTCATTCCCGGCGTGTATAACCACGTGCCGGTCGACGCCATTTATTATGGCACTTTGACATTCGTGGTGGTCGAGGGAAAACCGCGGCTCAGAATTTTTTCCAGTCAGGAGACAGCAGAAGTAAAAAAAGAAACCGACTTTATCGGGCCGCAGCCTTTCTTCGGGGACGGCTCAAAATTCCTCGGCTTGCATTACCCGGCAACCGCGGTCCAGGTAAACGGGATCGCCGATTTGCATTTGAAGATCGATCAATCGGGAAATTTGCAGGTCTTGAGCCTGGTTGCGGAATATCCGCCGTTGCTCGGGTTTGGGCCGGCTGCATTCGCGGACTTCGACGGCGCGAAATTCATTCCGGCCTTTCGGAACGGAAAACCAGTGGCATGCGAGGTGACCCTGCCAGTCTGTTATAAGGCGCCGGGGTTTTGATCGCAAGATCGCGCCGCCGCATGCAACCCGGGAGAGAGACGCTCGCGATTCCTGCGGCTGGCAAACGACAGCCAAGTTTGCTCAAAACTGCTTTTTTCGAAAGCGATCCGCTGGTCTGCGCGCCCGGCTTGGTAGGCGCCACGTTGGTCTGGGGCCAATGCACCGGCATTATTGTCGAAACCGAAGCGTATTTGGCGGAGAATGACGAAGCAGCCCACACTTTTACCCGTCCGAGCGCGCGCGCTTTTATCGAACGTAACCAGCCCGGCGCGGCCTACGTTTACTTTAACTACGGAGTGCACTGGATGTTGAACGTTCTGGTCAAAGGAGGATCAGCCAACGGATTTGTTTTGATTCGGGCCATCGAACCGGAAAGTGGGATTGCGCTGATGAAAAAGAGGCGGGGCGTGGACGAGATCCGCCGGCTTTGTTCCGGGCCGGGGAAGCTTACTCAGGCGCTGGCCATTACAGGCGAAGATCACGAGATCGATCTCTGCACCGATCCAAGACATTGTTTTCTCCGCCGGTCCAATTCTCGGATCTCGGTGATTGCGGACAAGCGGATCGGTATCTCGCGCTCCGCCCACTGCCCCTGGCGTTTCACTCTGCGAGGCAGCCCGTTTGTGAGCGTGCCTCCAAAAATACTGTAGCCACCGCCCTGTGGGCGTGGTTTGGAAAGATAGCGATTCTAAATAATCAAAGAAGTGCTGAGCGCGCAGCCCGGCTTCCCCTGGAACCGGCCACAGGCCGGTTGCTACCAGATCAAGCCGCAGCGCTATCGCCCCGGAAGAATTGACTCAGCCACCGATTCGTTGAAGTTCTTCGGTTTCATGAATTCAAGCGCGAAACGTGTGTTGCTCGGGATGAGCGGTGGAGTGGACTCCAGTGTCGCCGGTTACCTTCTGCGCCAGCAAGGTTACCAGGTCGTTGGCGTAACCATGAAAGTCTGGCCCCAGGATTGTATTTCACGGGCCGAAGACAAATGTTGCGGTCCCCAGGCGGTAGCGGATGCCCGCGCCGTGGCCCACGCCCTTGGTATTCCCCATTACGTGGTCGATGAGGCCGACCAGTTCGAGCAGACCGTCATTGAATATTTCGCGAGCGAGTATCAGAAAGGGCGGACACCTAATCCGTGTGTCCTGTGCAATGAAAAACTCAAGTTCGGCAGTCTTTGGGAGAAAGCAGAAGCGTTAGGCTGCGATTTTATCGCCACCGGCCACTACGCCATCATCGAACACACCAGGGCGGTGGGTGGTGAAACGGGCGGAGCCATATTGCGCAAAGGAATCGATCCGCAAAAGGATCAATCCTATTTCTTGTTCAGCCTGAGCCGGAGCCAGCTGGCCCGGGCGCTTACTCCGCTCGGAACAATGGCAAAAAACGAAATCCGGGCGATAGCGCGTTCGTTAGGCCTGAAGGTCGCCGATAAAATCGATAGCCAGGAAATCTGTTTTGTTCCGGGAAACGACTACAAGACGTTTCTTCGGTCTCATCTTGGCGAAAAACAATTTCATGGCGGCGAGATTTACGATGTTGCCGGCAATTTCCTGGGCGAACACGAAGGGTTGGAGCTTTTCACCATCGGCCAGCGCAAAGGTTTGCCCGGAGGTTCGCCTCGTCCCAGATATGTCGTCGATCTGGATCCGGAGAATAATCGGGTGATTGTCGGCGACCTGGACGACCTGCTCTGTGCCGAATTCGAGATCGATCGGGTGAATTGGCATCCGGTCAGCCAGGGCGGCGGCGAAGATGCAATCGAAGCGACGGTCAAGATCCGTTACAGCCATCACGGGACGAAGGCGACGATACAACGGCTCGAAAACAAACGTGCTCGGATTCGCCTTTGGGAACCGCAGCGGGCGGTTACGCCCGGTCAAGCCGCTGTCATTTATGCGGGCGATATCGTCCTCGGCGGCGGCTGGATCTGCCGAAACATCGGGTGATCCTGAGTCCCGAAAATTTTCCGGATCGAAAAATCTGGTTGCAGTAACATGAGGTAATGCGTGTCATCCTGACCGGAGCGAGAGGTCCTTTGCCATGGGGCTTTGGCCTCTTGTTCGAGGATGATTCAACTTCCTGCGGAGTGACGAGACTGTTTCATGCCTGAAGAAATCCTTCTCGCCCTCTGCACTTTCCCGAATCCGGAAACAGCCCGCGGCATCTCCCGCCAGCTGGTAACGGAAAAGTTTGCCGCCTGCGCCAACATTATCCCGGCAATCGAATCGATCTACCGCTGGAAAGAAAAAATCGAAACCAGCAGCGAGTCGCTCGTTCTTTTTAAGTTGAGCAAGGCGCGACAGGCGATGTTCCAGGAGAAGGTGCGCGCCCTTCATCCGTATGAAGTGCCGGAGATCCTTTTCATCGGCATCGACGGCGGATCGGCCGATTACTTGCGATGGGTAGCGGAGAGTTGCGCCGGCGCCTGACCGGGACGCCCTACGATTGCCGTCGTTTCTCGCCCAGCCAGAAAATGGCGGCGCCAACTGCGTTCGCAGCCAAGGTCACGGCAATGATTTTTGCGGCAAAGATCAACGGGCTGGGCACATGGATGATCGGGTAGACGGTAAAGAAAATGGCCATCACGGAGACAACAAATCCGGATGCAGCGGCGATCCGCAGCCAGAGACCCGCGCCGGAGCGAACGGCCTGCGCGCCGATTAGGGGGATAGCGAACATGGCCAGGTAGGCGATCCCGTAGAAGACGTTGGCCGCGTTATCGACAATCTGGAACGCTTCCTGGATTCCGGCTCCGATCTGGCTGGCCACGGCAATGATCACGGTTACGGCGCCAACGAACAGGATGGAATTGAGCGGCGTCCGGTAATGCGGATGCAACTTCGAGAACCACCTCGGCAGGAGCCGATCCCAGCCCGCAACCATCGGTAACCGCGAACTGCCGGTGAGATGCACGCTGGTGGCCGAGATGGATCGCACCGTCATCATGATGATTCCGATTGAAGCAATCGCGCCCGCAATTGGAAAAAACCGCAGTCCCAGTCTCAAGGTTTGCGGCACGGGACCAATCAGGTCGATTTGATTGTTCCCCACAAAAGCCAAAACGGAGCTGGTTCCCAAAATGAACATGAGCGCGATCATGGGCGAGGCGATGAGAACGGAGCGCCCGATATTCCGGGCCGGCGCCCGCGCTTCGCCGGCCAGGATGGCGACATATTCAAACCCGCTCAGGGCGCCGACGGACAGCTTGCTGAAGATATTCAGGCAATAAAAAAGCGACATGGCCGGGGCGGCCATCCGGAAGGGATGATATTCCCTGAGTTCTCCCCGGGCCAGACTAACGATCGGCAGAACAATCAATGCGCCGTAGGCGAGAAGCATGGCGAATCCGCCGATGTTATGGACCCATTTGCCGAGCGACAAGCCGCGGACGCCGGTCCAGACGAGCCCGGCCACGAGCACGCAACTGATCAGCGATACGCACAATTTGCTGTTCGGCATCCAGGCCGCGCCCGGCCCGATGGCGTAGGAAATATTCGTGGTCACAAACATTCCGCCCAGCGCGATCACGGTGATCGAGAGCAACCAGAGGTTCCACGCCACCATGAACCCAACGAATTCGTTAAACCCGAGCTTGGCCCATTGATACAAGCCGCCTTCCAACGGCATGACGCGGTTCAGATAAATCACCACAGCGGCTTGCGGGACGTAGAAGAGGAGAATGGCCAGCAGCCAAAAAAATAGATGGGCCGAACCGAGCTTGGCCGCAGTGCCGACCCAGCTCGAGCCAACTACGAACACAATCTGGGTAAGAACCAGATCGCCAAGCCCAAGCGGCTTTTTCAGGGCAACGCTCTGGTCTATTACGTCTTCTTCGGCGCGATCGAGTTCAGCGGCCACGGCAAAATCAGTTCCTTTTCTTTTTAAGACGGATTTTACATTGAAGGAAGCCCGCGAATCACGCCATTGACCAGGAATTATCGCTTAACCAAAACGAAACCGGGCGGAGATCGTCGCCAGGATGCGGAAGCCACTCTTCTTTTCATTGGCGTCCATTCCGGTGCTTCGCGCGACTTCATTACCGGTGAGGCCGGCCATCACAAATCTTCCCGGGAAGGACTGCCGAAAATTTTAGCGACGCGTTTTGCCTCGTCGGGCGGAAGGTATTTTGCCCAGTTTTTGACGGTGAAATGCCACCATTCGCTGCGAAATCCGTAAAACCCGGATGCGCTCATCGCCACCTGAAGCAAATGGAGGTGGGCCCGAATGGCGGGATCCGGACCGATATAATGGGAGACGGCTGCGGGGGTAAAGCTGTCGAAGTCCGTCGGCATCGAGACCGGCCGGTCGTATAAATCAACCAGCGTGCAATCGACCGCCACGCCCCAGCTATGGAGGGAACCGATTCCATTCTCCGGATCGGCCACGAAGTCGCTGTTATGTTTTATTCGCCAAAGCTTTTTCTGGGCTGAGGGGGGCCGGTAAGCGTCCCAGATCTTGAGCTTGTAATCGAATTTCCGGAGAAACTTCTGGGCTTCTCGCAAACGACCGGCCACTTCAGGTCGAATGAAAGCAGGCATTTTTTTCGGATACAATCGGCGGCCGGCGATATTGTTAGGCCCGGCATAACGAAGATCGATCACGATGGTTGGATCGACCGATCTGATAGCGACCAGGGGAAACCTGTCTTCGGACTGGGCGCTCGATCGGCCGAATAGAAACGCGGAGATAAGCAACAAGCGATACAGCCAGGTCTTCATTGGAGGCCGGTCACGAGTTTAGTTTTTGCAACCGGGGCGGGGGACAACCAAACCGGGCAGGGAACATTGCTTCGAAAGGTCCGTCCTCGGCCCGATTTGCAATCGGTTGGCGCCCCGAGATTATCCATCAACCCTTGGATAGTTCGCCAACTGCGTCCCGGTCTGCGATCGAGGGGCAAGCCGGTCTCATGGAACTGGTATGGCCTGGGCCGCAACCACTGGCGGGGTGTCGGTCTTGGCCAGGCGCTGCAAAAGAAGTCGCACACTTTCATCAGGCACATTGAACCGGAGTTCGAGACTGGCATTTTGACGGGTTATGTCGGGGGGTTGCGCGAAAAGCAACAGATCGGAATCCGCCAGCCGCAGCCAGCGTTGAGGTTCCTTGCCAAGGTCGCGTTCGAGTGCCAGGGCGCGCTCGGAGGACTGCGTTTTGATCAGCAGCCTGGCAACAACCGGATTTTGCAAGCCGAGAGTGAACCCGAACAACTGGGCCGATTCCAGCAACTCAGGGGAGAAAATGGGATGAAACAATCGGGAAAGACCGGCCGGATTGCGTGAGATCAGCCGCAAGCTGCTTTCTTGATCGAGTGTTTGCAGCCATTTGGACAGGCGTCCGGTTATCTGAAGATCGTTTTGTAAACCCAACCGGACCTGCACAAGCTCGTCCACTTCGCCAACGGTGCCCACAGCCAGCGTCATCGGACCGACGCGCGCGACCGCCATGTCGGTTTTTTCCCACACCGCCAGCCCGGCGATGGTGTGCCGCTTGAAATTCTTGTCCTGCGCGATCGCGCGAATAACCGGGCTGACATCGCTGCGAGTTTGAACCAGAATGAACTCCCTCAGCCTGTTGTCGTCGGTCCGAGTGACCGCGCGCGTCACCCGGACGGCGTCCCGCGCCACATTTAGCACCGGCGCCCGGGTAGCGCCGCCGACCAGGCCGGCCCAGACGCCGGTCCACACTTCGGGTTGATCCTTCCGCCATCGTTTCGGCAGCTCGTCCCGGCCTAACTGATCGATATTGATCGCCAGAACCGCTTCCGTTTCCTGCGGCAACCATTCCTGCCGGCCGGGAGACTTGAACACCAGAATCAAAACGATGGCCACCAGGACCAGGACCGAGAACACGCTAAAGTAAAATTTGCGCAATTCCTGCTTGTCGATCTGACTCGAAAGAAGAGCGAGTTCCTGCGTGTGTTGAAGATGGCGGTCGACTGCGGCATGATGGCGCTGGACTTCGCTCAATAGCTCCGGCGCATTCGGTGGCGCAATTCCCTGGGCGGCAAGATGGCGCCCGATATTCAGATAGGCCGGATTCTTCCGTTCCTCGACGGTTTGGTGATGCGCTCGAGCCTCTCGAATCGCCTCCTGCTGGGCTCGCAGGTTGTCCGCCAGCGCCCGATCGCGATTCTCGAACTCGGTCCGTACTCGTTCGACGTTTTTTTCCATCGCCGCCAGCTCGGCTTCGGCCGCGGTTAGTTTTTCCTTTGCCGCCCGGGCGGCCCCGGCGCTGCCAAGCCTTGCCCGAACAAGTTCGGCCCGCTCTTCTGGAAGCCGAGCCCGCCGGGCGCCGATGGCGGCGGCTCGCGCCTCGCGGTCGGCCGGAGGAGGAACCAGAGTCTCAAGGGCTGCCAGCTCCTTTAACAAATCTCGGTCCGCCGCATCGTTCTCCTGGATCCGCCGCTCGACCCCTCCTAATTCGCGTTCACAAACTTCAGCTGAATTCTTGGCCTCGTTCCGCCGCTGCAGAATCGGCTTCTTTTCGTGCTCCAGCCGGCCGATCGCTTCCCGTTGAGCCCGGGTGTTTTGTTCCCGGTCGCTTTCGATTTTCTTTGTCCCTTCTTCGATCTGAGCGATCCGGACAGCGACTTCTTTCTGCTCCTGTTCGAGCTTCTTCAAGGCGACAATTTCGTTCCGGAGCTCCGGAAAATTCGCCGCCCGCGAAGTGCCTTCCCGTCCGAGATTGATCTCGCTCTTTTGCAACAACCGCTTCTGATGCCGCAGAGACATGCGTGTTCGTTGCCGTCGGACTTTTAATCCGATTTCACGCAACCCTGTTCGGATAAAGCTCATGCCGAGACGCTAGCCGAATGCTTCCCCGATGTCACCTTGTCGCGGGGCGCCAACTCGAGAATCGCGGCTCAGGATGACACGGCAACGCCTGTCATTTCGAATCCGGGGAGGGGATCCCGCACAGGGTATTTGTTCACGCTATCTGGTCTGTGTGATCGCAACGGTATCGGGGGGGATTCTTCGCTCCTCTTACCATGAGGGGAAGCAGGCTGACCCAAAAACTATTCCTCCACTGCCGCCAGCTTGGCCAGCACGCTGAAATCCTCCAGAGTTGTGGTGTCGCCGGTCACTTTTGATCCGCTGGCGATTTCCTTGAGAAGACGCCGCATGATTTTCCCGCTTCGCGTCTTTGGCAGCGCTTCGGCGAACCGAACCTCATCCGGCTTGGCGATTGCCCCGATGTGGGTGCCGACGTGATCGCGCAGCTCGCTTTTCAGAGTAAGAGTGGCTTCCACTCCCGATTTCAAGGTCACGAACGCAACAACTCCCTGGCCCTTCAGTTCATCGGGACGCCCGACCACCGCGGCCTCCGCCACCCGGTTATGACTGACTAACGCGCTCTCGATTTCCGACGTGCCTAACCGGTGGCCCGCCACGTTCAAGACATCGTCGATCCTTCCCACAATCCAGAAGTAACCATCCTCATCCCGGCGGGCGCCGTCTCCGGTCAGATAGTTTCCTTTGTACTCGCTCCAGTATTGCTTTTTGTAGCGTTCGTTGTCGCCGTAAATTGTCCGGAGCATAGAGGGCCAGGGCCGCCGGATGATGAACTTGCCCCCCACGTTCGGACCCACTTCCTTTCCAGCCGGATCCACTACCGCCGGGTCCACCCCGAAGAATGGCAGCGTCGCGCTCCCCGGTTTCGTCGGAATGGCTCCGGGTAACGGTGTGACCATGATTGCGCCGGTCTCGGTCTGCCACCAGGTATCGACGATGGGGCAGCGGCCTTGCCCGACGATCCGGTGATACCACATCCATGCTTCCGGATTGATTGGCTCGCCCACCGTGCCCAGCAGCCGCAACGACGAAAGATCGTGTTTCTTCACCCACTTATCGCCCCAGCGAATAAAAGCCCGGATCGCCGTCGGCGCGGTATAAAGAATGTTGATCCGATTTTCCTCGATAATCTTCCAGAAGCGGTCCGGTTCCGGCCAGTTAGGCGCGCCCTCATACATAAATGTCGTCGACCCGGTGGCCAGCGGACCGTACACGACGTAACTGTGGCCAGTCACCCATCCCACATCCGCCGTGCACCAGAAAATGTCTTCGTCCCGAATATCGAAAACATATTTCGTGGTGGAATAAATCCCCACCAGATACCCGCCGGTCGTGTGCAGAATGCCTTTCGGTTTTCCAGTCGATCCGCTGGTATAAAGAATGTAAAGAGGGTGCTCGCTGTCCAGGGCTGCGGCCGGGCAATCAGCATCCACATACTCCAGCTCCCGATGCCACCAGACATCGCGCCCCTCTTCCATGTGGATTTCATGCTGGGTCCGCCGAAAAACAATCACCCGCTTGACGCTTGTTCCGCCGCGCAGCGCGTCATCCACATTGTGCTTCAGAGGAACAATTCCTCCACGCCGATAACTGCCGTCGGCTGTAATCAGGGCGATCGCGCCGCTATCGGCGATCCGATCGCGAATGGAATCGGCGCTGAACCCGCCGAACACGACAGAATGGACCGCGCCAATCCGGGCGCAGGCCAGCATTGCAATCGCCGCTTCGGGAATGGTCGGCAGATAAATAATTACCCGCTGGCCCTTCCGGATCCCATTTCGTTTCAGGACGTTGGCAAAACGGCAGACTTCGTGATGCAGTTGTTGATAGGTCAGGGTGCGCCTCTCCCCCGGTTCGCCTTCCCAAATGATCGCGGCCTTGTTCCGGCGCGCAGTGCTGAGATGCCGATCCAGGCAATTCTCCGATACATTGAGTTTGCCGCCGACAAACCACTTCACGAAGGGCGCTTTCCATTGCAGCACTTTCTTCCACCGAACCCGCCAGACCAGTTCCCGCGCCTCCCTGGTCCAAAATTTATCCGGATGCCTGATTGATTCCCGGTGCATGCGCCGGTATTGATCGAGGCTCTTGATCCGGGCGTTCTTCGCGAACTCCTTCGGCGGCTTGAAGACTCGCCGTTCCACCAGATGTGACTCGATGTTATCGTGCATCAGCAATTTCTAATATCGTCAACCGGACGGCAGGGCAAGTTATTGCCCTTGATTCCTCCCAGGTAGGGGCATCTCTCCGGGATGTCCGGGGACTGGCTTGGCCTGGAATAGAACGCGTTATTGCCCATCGACTCGGACGCCTCGGAGATGCGTTCCCTACCTGTGAGGCCGGCGTCGATCTCCGCTTTAGCATTGTTTTCGCGTCACCGATCGTCAAACAATCGCAGCATGAGCGATCACACTTACAAGAAGATTGAATTAGTCGGTTCCTCACCGGATGGAGTTGAAGCCGCGGTTAAAAATGCCCTGAGTCGGGCAAGCAAAACGATCCGCAACATGCGCTGGTTCGAGGTCAGCGAAACACGCGGTTATATCGAGAACGGCAAAATCGCCCACTGGCAGGTCACCCTCAAAATTGGATTCACTCTCGCCGACTAAACGCTGCCGACATTTTGTCGATACTGTTCGGGCGCTTTCCAGGCGCCCCGGGCAAAGTCCATCAGGTGCCAGGTTTCGCAACCGGCCCCCCGCACCTCGCCCGCTCTTATTCCTGGACAGCTTGGTACAGCCGGGTGGCGCCGTAAATCAGAACCGCCGGTTTCAGGGCAAACAGCGAGAGCCGCAACAGGCCGCGCATAACTCCAAGCAACGGCAACCGGTTCAACACGTACCCCGCCACAAAGGCGTAAAGCAATGCCTGGCCCGGATTTTCCCGCACGTACTCTCCGGTCTGGCCTGCTATCTCCTCAAACTGTTCCCTGGTGTAGCGGACGCCGCGCAGAACAATGTCTTCCATCTCCCGAGATTGATTAGCCATTCTCATCTAATTCGCATCAGAATAGTCCGGCGCGCGTGATTTGGTCAACGCAATGTCATCCAAACCGTGCTTGCCCCGGTGTTGGCCGGGAAGTCGGGCAGGGGAGCAGACCGGTGAAATCCCGCGGCCCGCCGGGCCACCTTCAGGCAGTAACGGCCCATCACTTCCAGCGCCTTTTCCCGAAGCTTCGAGAAATTCGTGGAAAGGAGGATGTGGCCGTCGCGGGAGACCACCTCCAGGGCCTGCACCAGCAGCTTCTCAAAATCGCTTTCCACATGAAAAGCTTTCCCCCGATGCGACCGGGAGAATGTCGGCGGATCGAGAATGATCATGTCGAATTTGTCTCCCTTGCGCGCGAGCCGGGGCAGCACATTCTGAACATCGTCCGCGATAAACCGGTGGTCGTTAGTCGGCAGGCTGTTTAGGGCAAAATTTTCCCGGCCCCGTTCCAGCGATTTTTTTGAAAGATCGATATTGACGGTCTGGGCCCCGACCGAAGCCGCCACTACCGAAAAGGAACAGGTGTAGGCAAAACAATTCAAAAGCCGCTTCGGCGCTATTTCCCGGACATGGCGGCGGTTTTCTCTTTGATCGATGAACAATCCGACCGAATACCCGGCGCCGAAATCGATCTTGTACTTCAGAAACCGTTCCATCGTGATCGTCTGCAGATTCTCGTCCGGCGAACCAAACACCAGTTGAGGCTTCTCTCGTTCCTCATTTTTCCGAGGCAGGAACCGGGCGAAAATCCGGCTCAGACCGAACCCGACCGACGTTCGCCAGAAATAGAGCTCGAGAATAAGCCGTTCCCGAACCGGTTTGTTTCGAAATGAAATGAGAACATCCCGGCCGAAGCGTTCGACCCATCCGTCTTCGATGGTGCAGAGCCGATGGGCGTCGGTCCCTTCCGCCTCAAATGCATCCAGCAGCGGCCGGTCGATCCATTCCGATTTCTTTTTCAAAATGGAATTCTTATTCAGGGGACGAATATCTGGAATCGTTTGTTGCCGCTCGGTTGGAAGGCGGATTACAGTTCACCTCGCCGACCCTAGCCGCATCGGACAAAATCTCTCGTATTACGCTTATGCAAGCCGTGACGGTTCGTGTTCCAGCCAGTACCTCGAATCTCGGTCCCGGGTTCGATTGCCTCGGCTTGGCCTTGCGCATTTACAATCGTTTCAACATCGTCCGGGACGAGAAAAATTCCAGTGCGCCTGTTGTCAAGGAAACGGCGCGCCTTTTCTTCCGGGAGGCCCGGGTCCGGCCATTTTCATTTTCCGTTTCGATCGACGAAAAGGTGCCGCGCTCGCGCGGATTGGGAAGCAGCGCAACCGTTCGCATCGGAGTGCTGTCCGCCCTCAACTCGTTATCCGGCAACCCACTCGATCCATCCGCCATCTTTCAAGCCTGCGCCCGCCTGGAAGGTCATCCCGATAACGCCGCCCCGGCTTGTTTTGGCGGATTCACCGTGGCCCGCGGCAATCAAGTCCAGCGTTTCACCGTTTCCCCTCGATTGCGGTTCGTTCTCCTGATCCCGGAACACCAAGTAAACACATCCGCCGCCCGAAAGATTTTGCCGGACAAAATTGCGCGGGTAAAAGCGGTCGAGAGTTGCGGGAATGCCTGCGCTATCACCGCCGGGTTGGTCTCGGGAAAGTACGAGAATTTGCGAGGCGCGTTTGCCGATCAGTTCCACCAGCCCTACCGACAAAAACTCGTGCCTTTCCTTTCCCGGGTCGTCGCCGCCGCCGAGAACGCCGGCGCTCTCGGCGCTTTTCTCAGTGGAAGCGGATCGACCATTTGCGCGATTACATTGAACAATCCGGGCAAGATCGCCGCCGCCATGATCCGGGCCGCCGCAAAATCGAAACCACCGGTAATGGCTCGCACCATCATCACCACCGCCGATAACCGCGGCGTCCAGATCGGCAATCGTCGGCCCCGGGCGAAGTCGTCGCCCAAACCAAAGTCAGCATACTCTTCGGGGCGGCGTTCATCACCAGTTCGAGGACGTAACCGCTAACATGGGCCAGGCCTTTGAAAATCTGGAACAATTCGCCATCGACGTCATTCTGGAGCGTCGCCATGGGCTGCGCGCCACGGTTCTGCGCGCATTTCTGTTCGCGCTTTCCTTGCTTTACGAACGTATCGTTATGCTCCGGTTGGCCCTTTACCGGCGCCGGATTTTTCGCCAGCGCACCCTCGGCTGCCTGGTCATCAGCATCGGCAATTTGACCGTTGGCGGCACCGGCAAAACGCCGATCGTGGAAAAATTTGCTCGTGCCCTCCAGGCAGGAGGCCGCCACGTTGCCATCCTGAGCCGGGGCTACAAGAGCGTGCCCCGCCCAACCGGGCGAAGTTTGTTTGATCGGATTCGCAAAAATGGCGCCGATCCGCCCCGGATCGTTTCCGACGGCCAATCCGTTTTGCTCGATTCGTTAACCGCTGGAGACGAGCCTTACATGCTGGCCCATAGTTTGAAAGACGTGATCGTTCTGGTGGATAAAGACCGGGTCAAAAGCGGCCTTTTCGCCATCGATCGATGGAAAGTGGACACCCTTTTACTCGACGACGGCTTGCAATATCTGCGTCTGAAACACCGGCTCGATATCGTGCTGATCGATCGGCAGGCCCCGTTCGGCAACGAATTCCTTCTGCCCCGCGGGACTTTGCGGGAGCCGCCTCGGAATTTGCGGCGGGCCAGTTACATTTTCATTACCAAGAGCACGGGCGAATCGAATGAAGAGCTGGTCCGGCGAATCAGGCGTTACAATCGCACTGCCGAGATCATTGAATGCACTCATAGACCGCTTTATCTCCAGCATATTCTGACCGGGGAACGATTGCCCCTGGAACGGTTGCGCGACACGTTTGTTGGTTCCATCTGCGGCATTGCCGCTCCGGAAAGTTTCGAAGGAGGATTGCGGCAGCTCGGCGCCCGGCTCGACCTGGCCAAGCGCTACATCGATCACCATCGTTACACCGAAGCGGAACTGCAAAGCTTCATTAACCGATGCATCCGGCGCGATCTCGAGCTCATTGTCACTACGGAAAAAGATGCGGTCCGGATGCCTCGATTGGGAGAAGAGAAAATGAAAGTGCCGATTTATTTTCTGCGGGTGGAAATTGAAATCCTCAGCGGCCACGAGAGCTGGCAACAATGCGTCGCCCGCATCTGCCGGCCCCCGCCCGTGCCGTCGTCGGAGACCTTCTTCCCCTAACCATTAGGGGGTCATGACCGCGCATATCGCCTGTGACGCCTCCGCCGACTCGGTATCGGCATCATTCTCCTTACCGCTCTATGACCGCCGCACTAATCCGGGCTCAGTCTTCAACCGCGATCACGTCTGAACTCAAGATCAAAAATCTCCCCGAGAAAAGGCCAGTCCTGCCACGTTTTAACCAGCGCCGCGCGCACCGGATTCTCACGAACATATTCCCATTTCGATGAATACGAGTCTCCACTGCGCAAAACGTGATCAAAAAAGCCTCTTTGCCAGTGGGGTGAAGGGATGCCTTGGTCCCTGAGAGAACTCGACAAGCTATTCTTAAGCGACTTCATCCAACTCGAGAGACTGAGTTCTCTGTCGTCAACAATTACGAACAGGTGCAGGTGATCCGGCATTAATACATAGGCACCCAGCCAGGCCCCGTATGTTTCGCCTTGGTTTCCGAATTCGATTAATCGTCGGTGAACAGCGTTATGGTTCAATATCGGCTGGCGTTCGTTTGTGCAAGCCGTCACGAAATAGATTGGAAGCTGCCTGAAGACGTAATCGAGTCTGCGGAGGCGTTCTGTCATTAACGGGTGGGTTAAAAATAATAATCCATGCGGCGGTCATAGACCGCCGCTACAACATATATTGGACGTCCAGCGGCAGCTGTCGGACGTTTTCTTTAATAGCATGTCGAACAAAGCCGAACTGGTCGTCCAGGGAAAAAAGCTGGCCGTCTCTAATCTGGATAAGGTCCTCTACCCGCAAGTCGGGTTCACCAAGGGCGCGGTCATCGACTATTACGTCCGGATCGCCCCCGCTCTTTTGCCGCACCTGAAAGATCGGCCGCTGACCATGAAACGCTATCCCAACGGGGTGAACGCGGAATTCTTCTACGAAAAGAACTGCCCGGCGCATCGCCCAAAATGGGTCAAGACAGCCAGGGTCTGGAGCGAAGGCAACCAGCGGACCATGAATTATTGTCTGGCTAACGACCTGCCTACGCTGGTTTGGGCGGCAAACCTGGCCGATCTCGAGCTGCATACCTCTCTGGCCCGGAAAAAGGACGTTGCCCGTCCAACCATGATGGTGTTCGACCTCGACCCCGGTGCGCCGGCGGACATTGTCCAATGCTGTCAGGTCGGTCTCTGGCTGCGTGATTTGTTAGGCAAAATAAAGCTGAAAAGCTTTGCCAAAACCAGTGGATCGAAGGGGCTCCAGATCTATGTCCCGCTCAACACCGCGGTTACCTTCGAGCAAACCAAGGAGTTATCTCATGCTCTTGCCCAATACCTCGAGCACGAACACCCGGACCTGGTCACTTCGAATATGTCGAAAGCGGTGCGCAAACGGAAAGTGTTCGTGGATTGGAGCCAGAACGACGAACACAAGACCACGGTCTGCGTCTATTCCTTGCGGGCCAAAGAGGAGCCGACTGTTTCCACTCCGGTTACCTGGAATGAAGTAGCTGCCTGTTTGAAAAAGAAGAAGGCCGGTCTCTTGAAGTTTCGCTCCGACCAGGTCCTGGCCCGGGTCGAAAAATCAGGCGACCTGTTCGCTCCGGTCGAGAAGCTGAAACAAAAGCTCCCCAAAAAATGGAAGCTGTAGGGGGCAGGAAGAGCTAGACAGGATTAACAGGATTAACCGGATTCATTTTTAGCCACAGATTCCCTCGGTCCCGATTTGCACAGATTTGGGGACCGCGACCATGTTGGTCGCTCAAATCGGCATTCTGCCGATTTGCTAAACCATTTCCGGCTGAAAGCCGGCAATCCTTTCGCTCAAAGGTGGGAGGCGCCTCCGGCGGCGAGAGTATCCAATCTGGAAACCAGGAAACCCGGAAGCGGGGAAGAGCTAGACCGACTTAACAGGATTTCGGAGTGAATCTCCGGACGGACCCGTGCCGTGGCCAGGTTTCCTAAGCGATAGAATCCGGCGAATTCGGTCTATTATCGGGAAAAGTCGGCTGGGGGCCTCTTGGTTGTTTTATTTTGGCTAACCAACGGCCAGTTTAGAGAGATGAGATTCGCTTCCCTGTTTGCATTCATCCTTTTGGCCCTACCGGGTGCTGGCGCGGCTTCGCCCCAACCGGTCATCCCAAGTCCATCCAAGCCGCCACCCTGTTCGGCCCCGGAGTTCCGGCAGTTCGATTTTTGGCTGGGGCACTGGAGCGTCTCTGACCCAAAAGGCAAACAGGTCGGTACCAGCCAGATCAGCCGCGCTTCTGAAGGCTGTGCCATCCTCGAACAATGGAAATCGGCGTCTGGAGAAAGCGGGATGAGCATTAACTATTACGACGCCGACGACAATAAATGGCACCAGCATTGGGTCGGCGGTGACGGAGCTGTTCTTCATCTTGAAGGCGGGCTGGTTGATGGCGCGATGGTTCTCAGCGGTGAAACCAAAACGCCGAAAGGAACGCTGTTGAACCGCATCACCTGGACACAACTGCCCGAAGGCAAGGTCAAACAGGAATGGGCGAGCTCGCCTGATAACGGCGGGACCTGGAAAACTTTGTTTATCGGAATTTACGAAAAGTCCTAAGCAAAAATTCGCTGAGGAAAGCAGGAAAGCAGGAAAAGGACTTTTGGAATCTGGAAGCCAGGAAGCCAGGAAGAGCTAGACCGGATTGACGGGATTAACCGGATTCATTCTTAGCCACAGATTCCCCTGGGATCCCGATTTGCACAGATTTGGGGAGCGCGACCATGTTGGTCGCTAAAATCGGCATTATGCCGATTTGCTAAACCATTTCCGGCTGAAAGCCGGCATTCCTTTCGCCAAAGGTGGGAGGCGCCTCCGGCGGCGAGAGTCATCAATCTGGAAACCAGGAAGCCAGGAAGAGCTAGACCGGATTGACGGGATTAACCGGATTCATTTTTAGCCACAGATTCCCCTCGGTCCCAATTTGCACAGATTTGGGGACCGCGACTAGAAGACTAAGCGGACTTGGATGTTGAAGCTTGGTGCTTCTCTGGTGATTGGAGTTTGGTGCTTGGTGCTTTTTTCCAAAGAGAACCCCGTAGTTCTGTGCTTCCAGAGTCATATCCCGCGTCTCGGCTTACCAATTGCCTCTCACACCCCGCTGCCTTCCCGCTCGGCCACGGCCAGTTGGGCCCGGAGCAGATCGTGCAAGGTCACGATCCCTAACAACTTGCTCTCCGATTCGTCGGTGATTGCGATTGTCCCCGTGGTCGATTGAATCAGCCGCGTCTGCGATTCCCGAATCGACTGCCCCGGCTGACAGGTCACCGCCGGTTCCAGATTTAACGGCCGGCCTTCCGCCACTGCCGCCGCAATTTCAATCCGCGATGCAACTCCTTTGATCCGCCCATCTTCCATTACCGGAAAATACCGATAGGGATGTCGGTCCAGCAATTCCGATAACGCCTGCCCGGACCAATCGTTTACCACCACCGGTTTAAAATTCGCCAGGGCCGAGACCGGCAAATTTTGCCACGAACGCAAATCGCGCGGTGGAATCAAATGATCGAGATCGTGCCCATCCTGGCAGAGCAGCTCATCGTAAAAATTGGCGCGGTTTATGGCCCGCGCGATCACCTGGCTGATCAAACCGGCCAGCATCAGTCCCGGCACAAGCGCGAACTGGTGTGTCATTTCAAAAATGATCAGGATGGCCGTGACCGGCGCCTGCACCACCGCGCCCAGACAGGCGCTCATCCCCCCGACCACCAGCAGCATGGTGTCGTTCTCATTCAACCGCATGAAATCGCTGCCCAGCGCCGCCACCAGCAACCCGCACATCCCGCCGAAGAAAAGGTTAGGCGAAAAAATACCGCCGCATCCGCCGAATCCGTAGCATGCGATGGTGGCGATCAGTTTTCCGGCGAGCAACGCCGCCGCCAGTTGCCAGCCGAACCCGCCATTGATTGCGTCGGATAAGTCTTCGTACCCGAGCGCGAATACACCAAGTCGGGCCGACCAGAGGAAAACGGCCGCGCCCAGAGCCCAGGTGATCAGGCCTCCGGCCAGCGGATGCAACCAGCGCGGAATGACGCGCACTTTTTTCATTTCGGCCCGCAACCGCAGCGACCCTCGTTGAAATGCCACTCCGGCCAACGCGGCGAAGCCGGCGGCGATCGGCATCAGGGTGTAGGAACGCCAGGTCGGTTCGCTAATGTGCGGCAGGACAAATGCCGGTTGCGCCCCGATAAAGGCATGGACCACGAAAGCGCCAATTACGGCGGCGAGAAGAACCGGCCCAAGCGATCGGCTGTTCAAATCGCCAATGATTTCTTCGAGCACGAACGCCACCGACGCCAGGGGTGCGTTAAAAGCCGCCGCCAAACCCGCAGCCGCCCCCGCCGCGCTGGCCGCTCGCCGATTTTGTTTCGTTACCCCAAGCCAACCCGCGATGGTCGATGAAAAGTTGCTCCCGATTTGCACCGTCGGACCCTCGCGTCCGAGGCTTTGTCCGCCGCCGATGCAAACCACTCCGGCAACAAACTTGATTAGCGCAATCCGGCGCGGCGCGTGTCCAAATTCCTTCCAGAAATTCAGCTTCACCTGGGGAATCCCGCTGCCCGCTGCTTCCGGTGCAAACGAAGCCAAAAGCCAGCCGACGATCAGCGACGCCACCACGATCGCCGCCAAACTAACCAGGAGAAAATCTCGGGGACTGCTGGCAGCAGGCATTTTGAACGCGTTCCCGTAAATCCAATTGATCGCCAGCTGAAATCCAACCGCGGCGATGCTGGCTGCCAGTCCATAAATGCAAGTCCCAATAATGGGCCGGGTCTTGTCGTGGATCCGATGAAACTCCTCTGCCAACGACTTCACGCGTGGGACCATAGCGCAATCTGGTAAAACTCGCGACGGAATCTCGGAAACCCGGCAACCTTGGACGCTCCGGAGGCAGGATGGAGGGCGGAGCTCCCGCGACGCCGCCTGCGTCTATTGCTCTCTAGCCCGGGGACTGGTGGCGCCCGGGAATTACCTTTTCCTCTTCCGTCGCACGATAGAGAGCGAGATGAAATGCGCGACAAATCCGGCGATGAAAACCGCGACGCCCACTCGCACGTTCAAGGTAACGGCGAGGCAAAGTTCGGCCACGCCGAAGAGCCAGACAAACATTTCGCCGGCAAACGCCTGACCCCACGCTGGCGAGCGATTCCCCGGAGGCAGGCACGGGGTGAACGACGGCCAGAAGCGAGGGACTGCCCTCGAGTAATCGCGATACCATTCCCCCTGGCTTTCCAGAAGTGCTTCTTCTTCGCGGAAAATCAGTCGGTAAACAAATAACCAGCTTGCTCCCACCAAAAAAATCCAACCCAGCCGGCTGGCCAGAACGCCGATTCCCGCAGCCATTGGCACGTTCGCCAGGTAAAGCGGATTGCGCACGTAGCGAAACGGTCCGTCGGCCACGAGCGTTTCGGAATGTTGAGCGGTATCGTGCACGATATCGGTGCGAAGATAGGCCGCGGCCCAGGTCCGCAAGCCGGCCGTCAGAAAAACAAGCAGCGCTCCCGCTCCAATTACGATTCGGGTGAAGAGCAACGCCTGCGGAGTCCCCGGACGAATCGAAGGAGCAATCCAATGCCGCAGACCGATAATGAAACTAGTGTGATCGACGGCGGAGAAAGCGAATCCCACCAGATAAATCGCGCAGATGATCCAGAACCGCCGTTCAAATTCAAACCTGGTCGCGCCCATGTCGAACAATCAGTCGTGGCGGAATCGGAGCCTGATCCAGTCGCCGTTTCGGGTCATTCCGTGAATAATCCAATCGCCTCGACCATCGAGTTTGCGATCCGCTCCTTGGAAATCCAGCCCTGAATCTGGCCGGCGGAATTTGTCGGCGAATTCTCCGAGACCAGAAAAATATCTGTTCGATTGTTGTGCATCCGCGTGATGATTTCGAATAACGTGGTGTTCTCGTTGACCACGTCGTAATTCGGGTTTGCCGCCTCACCCGCAGTTGTCGTTAACGGCAGACGGCGCATCGCCCGGTAAGCCATTTCTTCGGTGAGCACGCCCTTGATTTGGCCGTCGTGTTCCATCACAAATAAAGCGGTCCCGGCCGGTTCGCCCAGCTTCTGCCTCAACTCATCTAACCTGACCTCCGCCGGCACCAGCGCGATCTGATCGTTCTTCAAGTCTCGCGCCAGCTTCATGTGTTGAAAATTCGTCTGCAACGCTTCGGGCATGTAATGACCGCGCCGGGCCAACTTCAAAGTGTAGATGCTCTCCTTCAACAGGACCTTTCTCACTCCGTAACTGATCGCCACCGTGATGGTCATGGGCACGATCACACCGTAATCGCGCGTCATTTCAAAAATCATCACGATCGCGGTAACAGCCGCCCCGGTCGCGCCGCCGACCATGCCGGCCATTCCCGCCACCGCAAACGCCGGCGGACTGATCGGCAAGGCAGGGAACAATTGCCCCAGCAAACTCCCGTAGGCCGCGCCCAGAGTCGCTCCCAGGTAAAGTGACGGGGAAAAAATGCCGCCCGACCCGCCGGACCCCAAAGTGAGCGAGGTAGCCAGCAGCTTTAATACAAATAGCAATGCCAGCGGCAATCCCGCCGCCAGGACACCGGTTAGGATATCCTGGACCGTTGAGTAGCCGATTCCCTGAACGTAATAATGCCCCCAATTCCGCATCAGGAGATACATCATCACTCCCACCACCGCCATTCCCAGGGCGTGCCGGACATAATAGTTCGCGTGAATTTTTTGTTCGAAGAAATCTTCGAACGCGTAAATGGACCGGATAAACAACGCCGCGGCGCAGCCGACCAGAACGGCCAGCCCGACATAAGAGAGGAGCACAATCGGATTGGTCGGATGATAAAACGATTGCTGAAATGCCGGAATGACGAATGAAGCATTGGTCCCGAAAAATAGCCGGCCAACGTAGGTGGCGGTGGCCGTCGAAATCGCCACCGGCACCAGGGTCCAGACGCTGACTTCATGCAGCATGATCTCGGCGGCAAACAGAATGCCGCCGATAGGCGTGTTGAAAGTGGCGGCGATGCCGGCGCCGGCCCCGGCGGCGATCAGCGTCACCCGTTGCCAGGCTGGGATGCGCAGTATTTGGCCAATGGTGGAGCCGAACGCCGAAGCGATCTGAATGATCGGTCCCTCGCGTCCGACCGACCCGCCACTGCCGATAGAGAGGGCCGAGGCCAACGCTTTCACCACCGCAACGATGGGCCGGATTATTCCCTTACTATAATAAATCGCGTCCATCACCTCCGGTACGCCGTGCCCCTTGGCTTCGGGCGCGAACGTCTTGACCAGGAAGGCAACTCCGATCGCACCGGCAATCGGCCCCAGAATGATCAGTGCTCCCCATGGGCTGGCCGGGGTGTGGGCGTTGGCGTCATAACTGAACGACAATTGCCCAAGGAAAAAGAGATTATGAAATAGCGCGATCAATCCCCGAAAAAGCGCAGCCCCCAACCCCGAGACGATCCCGACTACGACCGACAACGACCAAAGCCCGACAGGGCCGATCGGGCGGCTTCGTTTAACCTGCTTTTTCTTTTCGCTCTCCGCCATCACCAGTAGCACATGATTTTCACAGGATTAGTTTTTGTCCACAGATTCCCTCTGGCCCCAATTTCCGCAGATCCGGGGAGCGCGACCGGAGCCAGAAGGAACTAGACAGGATTAACAGGATTAACAGGATTTGGGGAGCGCGACCATGTTGGTCGCTAAAATCGGCATTCTGCCGATTTGCTAAACATTTCCGGCGCAAGCCGGCATTCCTTTCGCCAAGAGTGGGAGGCGCCTCCGGCGGCGAGAGTATCCAATCTGGAAACCAGGAAACGCAGGAAACCAGGAAGAACTAGACAGGATTAACCGGATTCATTTTTAGCCACAGATTCCCTCGGTCCCAATTTCCGCAGATCCGGCGAGCGTGACCATGTTGGTCGCTTAAAATCGGCATTCTGCCGATTTGCTAAACATTTCCGGCGCAAGCCGGCATTCCTTTCGCCAAGAGTGGGAGGCGCCTCCGGCGGCGAGAGTATCCAATCTGGAAACCAGGAAGCGCAGGAAACCAGGAAGAACTAGACAGGATTAAACGGATTCATTTTTAGCCACAGATTCCCTCGGTCCCGATTTCCACAGATCTGGGGAGCGCGACCATGTTGGTCGCTTAAAATCGGCATTCTGCCGATTTGCTAAACATTCCCGGCACTTCCTTTACAACAGCGAACGCGCGGTCGGCGACAGCTTCAATATTTCCGGTGTTCGTTTGAGACGACGATCGAGTTCTGCGGCAATTTCTTTTCTCCAACGCGGGGAGCGATCGATCGCCCCAAGATAAAGTTCGCATGAAGCCGAATCGCTGAACCCCGCGAACCAGACGAAGACGTTTTCGTTCTCCCGCACCGGCAACAGAGGGAAAGTGTTCTCACTCTGCTCCGTCGCGAAATACGCCAGAATCGTGGCGCCGGCGGCGATTGCCTCGGGCTTGATCGTGCCCTCGAAGAATGCAACGAAATCGGTCGGAACCGGCGTGTCGAAATAATAAATGGTGGCAAGAACCAATCGCTTGGGCGTTTCGCCTGCGCCGCGCCCGGGTCGCTTGCAGGCGGCGAGAGAAAATCCCGAGATTAGCGAGGCCGGGTGCAGGAGCAGGACGTTGTCGGAATCGATCATGGTGGCGTTAGCCGTTTCCCGGTGCGCTTTCCAAACCGGCCCGCCGTAAAAATCCTGGAGCGCCCGTGCCCGCGAAGCCATATCGGAGAACCCGCGGACCCAGACAAAGCGGTTCTGCCTATCGGAATCCCGAAACTGCCCGATGATCTTCATCCCGGCAGCTTCCTGCGGCTCAACCAATTCCCGGTCGAATAAGTCGATCAAAACATCCCGTTTCCCAGGCTGAAGGGTGTATTGTCTGAGCTCGACGATCGGGCAGCACATTCCGGTGGGCGGATCGGAGCCGGAGCTCGTTTCTGCCAAAGTTGTCACAATCCAAACCTGTAGGGCGTTTCTATGAAACGCCAACTGATATCACTCTCCGTCCGCTGTCGGCCTCCGGTCCTCCGTTTCCCGTCCTCTCCGGGCCACCATCCTCCTAGTCGCTATTTTCCGGATCTGTGCGATAATTCCCCATGGCTAAGCGCTCTAGTATCTCTTTTTCACGTCGGACACCGGATAGCATCACTGAGGAACTGGTGGCCGTACTTTCTTCCAGGGCCTCCTTCGAATTCAAGGGCTTGTTCGACATCATCCTCCTCAATCTCCGGGAACGGAATGCCGCCAGTGGAGGCGAAGAAATGCTCCGGTTGCGGGTTTACGAAAAACTTCAAAGCCTGGTCAGCCAGGGCGCGGTAACCAGAACCGTCGCCGGTATCACCAAGAAATATAAGGGCGTGACGGCACGGATGATCGCTCTTAACGCGGAGATGAAAGTATTACGGGCCGATTGGAATCAGAAGCTCCGGGCCAAGGCGGCCGCTGCGGCCAGATAGATCATTAGCTACAGATCCCCTAACGGTCCCGATTCACAAGGATCCGGGGAGCGCGACCATGTTGGTCGCCAAAATCGGCATCCTGCCGATTTGCCAAACAGTTTCGGCTGAAAGCCGGCACTCCTTTCCCTAAAAGTGGGAGGCGCCTCTGGCGGCGAGAGTATCCAATCTGGAAACCAGGAAGCCAGGAGCATTTTTAGCCACAGATTCCCTCGGTCCCGATTTCCACAGATCCGGGGAGCGCGACCATGTTGGTCGCCAAAATCAACATCCTGCCGATTTGCCAATTCCAATCCTGGTTTCCTGGCTTCCAGATTAAAATTTCCTTCTTTCCCTTGGCCCGTCCTAGCTTGATGCGAAGGCGGCTGCGTTCCTTAGAGATATCATCTTCAGGGAATTAGGGTGCCGAAAATCTGCGCAATCTGTGGACTTCTAACCCAAAGAAATTTCCTGCGTTCCTGCTTTCCTCAGAGATATTCTTCCTCATGCCAAGAATAAAACGGATCGCGCTCGTCACCGGCGCGAACAAAGGAATCGGTTTTGAAGTCGCACGTCAGTTGGCGCGCAAAGGTTTTCACGTGTTTCTCGGCGCTCGCAACGCCCAGGCCGGGCCGGCGGCGGCGGAGAAGCTGGCCGGCGATGGCGAAGTCACCTTTCTCGAGATCGATGTCTCGAAGCCGGAAAGTATCCGGAGCGCCGCGGAAGAATTTTCAAAGAAATGCGATCATCTCGACACCCTGGTCAACAACGCCGGCATCGCCCTGGATGAAGACGAAAACGTATTGAAGATTTCCGCGGACACATTTGAAACGACGTTGCGGACGAACACGCTCGGTCCGCTCCTGGTGGCTCAGGCATTCGGGCCAATGCTGAAAAAGAGCGAGCAACCCCGTATCGTAAACGTCTCCAGCGGCGGCGGCCAGTTGGCTGACGGGGCCGATGGCTGGTCGCCCGCTTACTGCATTTCCAAAACGGCGCTGAACGGCGTCACCTCGCAACTGGCTGTGGGATTGCCGGAGGTCGCGGTCAACTCGGTTTGCCCGGGCTGGGTCCGAACCGACATGGGCGGAGATAACGCGACTCGTTCGGTGTCCGAAGGCGCGGCGGGGATTGTCTGGCTGGCCGCGGACGCGCCGCAAAAGGAGACCGGCAAATTCTGGCGGGACAGGAAAGTCATTCCCTGGTGACGCTAATTGATTCGGTCGCGAGAAGCCGGGAAGAGCTAGACGGGATTTAGAGGATTCATTTTTAGCCACAGATTCCCCTGGGATCCCGATTTGCACAGATTCCGGGGAGCGCGACCATGTTGGTCGCTAAAATCGGCATTCTGCCGATTTGCCAAATTAATCCGGCGAAGCCGGCACTGCCGACTCAAAGTGGGAAGCGCCTCCGGCGGCGACAGTATCCAATCTGGAAACCAGGAAGCCGGGAAGAACTAGACAGGATTAACAAGATTAACAGGATTCATTTTCAGCCACAGATTCCCCTGGGATCCCGATTTACACAGACTTTCGGGGAGCGCGACCATGTTGGTCGCTAAAATCGGCATTCTGCCGATTTGCCAAATTAATCCGGCGAAGCCGGCACTGCCGACTCAAAATGGGAGGCGCCTCCGGCGGCGACAGTATCCAATCTGGAAACCAGGAAGCCGGGAAGAACTAGACAGGATTAACAAGATTAACAGGATTCATTTTGATCCACAGATGCCCTATGGTCCCAATTTACACGGATCTTCGTACCAAATACATTTCGTGCATTCTTGCTACGGCAAGTCTTCGCCCGCTTTCCTCAGAGATATTCTTCGGGATTTAGGGCGCTTAAAATCTGTGGCTTAACATTCTGCCTTCTTAACCTGCCGATGAAAGGCTGCCCACGATGTAGGCGTTGCCGATTCCGTGGATCACCGCCACGATCCAGAGGTTGCCCGATCGTCTGAACAGTACCCCAAAGAAAAGGCCGATGGCGAAGATTCCCGCGAACATCGGGATCGCGACAGAGCTGTGCGCCCAAAAGTAGTTCCAGTGGAGCGGGCCAAAGGTATAGAAAACGTTCGCGACCAAGATGCCGGCGAACGCGCCCCATCGGCGAACCAGTTCGGATTGCAACATCCCCCGGTAGACAACCTCCTGGTAAAAGCCGAAGAAAAGGTAGGGAACAAACAGATTCCATACAGTTGCCAGGGGAGAAGGCTGAGCCAGAATGAGCTGAAGCCGGCTGGCGAACACCAGCGGGAAAACAATATTGGCTATCACCAGAAGTTGAACGAAATAAGACTTTTCCACCGGATGCCACTCCTTCCACGGATATAATCCGATCTGCCACAGCTTGAGCGGAGCAACGAACCGGACCAGCACCAGCGCGCAGGCCAACAGGACCAGGACCAGGATCAACAGCGGAACGGCCGGGTAAAGCCACCGGACAGCGCCAAGCCTGAGCCCTTCAACACCGATCGCTATCAATAAGAGGCGCGTTCCGGTCGCAGCGTCGTATTCGGGCACGGACCTCTTGTCGAAAAGCAACAAATGTCCGCGGATATGGACATTGAACATCATGGCCAGCCGCCAATCATCGCGCCTCCGCGAACAAAATTACAATCCGAAACGTCCAGCCGAACCTTTAACTCGGGAAGAGCTAGACAGGATTGACAAGATTAACGGGATTCATTTTTAGCCACAGATTCCCTCGGTCCCGATTTGCACAGATTTGGGGAGCGCGACCATGTTAGTCGCTAAAATCGGCATTCTGCCGATTTGCCAATCGATTCCGGCTGAAAGCCGGCACTCCTTTCCCTAAATGTGGGAGGCGCCTCCGGCGGCGAGAGTATCCAATCTGGACACCAGGAAGCCAGGAAGAGCTAGACAGGATTGACAGGATTAACCGGATTCATTTTTAGCCACAGATTCCCTCGGTCCCGATTTGCACAGATTTGGGGAGCGCGACCATGTTGGTCGCTAAAATCGGCATTCTGCCGATTTGCCAATTCCAATCCTGGTTTCCTGGCTTCCAGATTAAAATTTCCTGCGTTCCTACGTTCCTTAGAGATTTGTCTTCTGGGAATTTAGGGCGCCGGAAATCTGTGGCTGAATATTTCTGCCTTCTTTTTCATCCAGCCATTCCGTGTAAGGTTTGCGGCGATGAAAAACACGTTCGTGGTCATCTCCTCAGCCGGGCTGAATCGCGATCCATCGAAAGGCACCCGGGAGCAATCCTACTGGGACGAGCACGCGGCCTTCATCGACAAGCTGGTTGCCGACGGCTTCATATTCATGGGCGGCCCGTTCGTTGATGAAGGCGGCTCATTGTTGATCGTCCACGCCGAAGACGAGAATGAAGTGAGAGACAAACTAAAAGCCGATCCCTGGCTCGAGCGCGGCATCTTGAAACAGGAAACCATCAAACGCTGGCAAATCTTTATCGACGAGAGGAATAAGATCTAATCGTAGGCGCGCCCGTCGCCTGGAAATGGGGGAGGCGCCTCCGGCGGTGAGAGTGACCAATCTGGAAACCGGGAAACCAGGATTGGAGTTTGGCAAATCGGCAAGATGCCGATTTAAGCGACCAACATGGTCGCGCTCCCCAAATCTGTGCAAATTGGGACCGAGGGAATCTGTGGCTAAAAATGAATCCTGTTAATCCTGTCTAGTTCTCCTGGTTTCCTGGCTTCCAGATTGAAATTTCCTGCGTTCCTTAGAGATCTCTTTCAGAGATTTAGGGTGCCGGAAATCCGCGTAATCTGTGGATTCCCCAACTCTCGACCCCGGCTGCCTGCGGCCGATCCGCTAGCGCCGTGTTTTTTCAGGAGACGTTTGCCCTGTCAAAGGCGATCAGTGAGCACGGAATGCAGCCTCGCTCGCATAAATATCGGCGTCTGATAATAATCGTCTGCGCGATTGTTGCTATTGCAGTCGTAATCGGTCTTTTTTTCACCCCGATCAATTCGGCCCTGACCCGTTACGTCGAAGGTCCGCGGTTTCGCGTGGCCCTGGAACAGGAAACAGCCAAAGGCCTCCATTTCCCAAGCAGTGAGTTTGCGCCCATTCGGCGGACCGGATCGCTCAATGCGGAAAGCGCAACGTTCAAGGCTGAGAACGGCCGTAAAGCGATCACTCGCCTCGAAGCCCAGGGGATAACCGGCCGGTTCAATCCGTTCGGCGTCCTTCTTCGCCGGTGGCAGATCGACGATCTCCATATCGACCGGGCCACGATCGGTATCCAGATTTACGAGCCCAAACCGGAGCCGTCACCGGCCAAACCGTGGTATCACATCTTTTTGCCGGATCGGGTTTACCTGAAACGGGTTTGGTCGGACAACGTCGATGTGACCTGGCCGATGCGCGGTGAGCGGGGCGGAATTTTCCAGACCCATTTGCTTGTCACGCCGCACGGCCGCGATTTTGAATATCGCGCGAACGGCGGCCGCTTGACCAATCCGCTCATTCCCGAGCTGGCGGTGCGCGAGATTCATCTGCTGATAACCAAAAAAATTCTCAATCTCTACCGGCTTGATCTCGGTTCGGGCGAGGGGAGCATTCACGGTCGTGGATCGACTGCTCTGGCCGGAGAGAAAGGCGCTGATTTTCGTTTTGAATGGGACGGCGTGCCGGTCCGCGACTGGCTCCCGAAAAGCTGGACCGGCGACTTTGGAGGCGCGGCCGGCGGCGACCTGCATTGGACGGGGAAAAATTACAAGCTTGCCGCCGCCACCATGACCGGCGCGATCAGCATAAAAGATGGGCATGTGACCGGTCTCAAGTTTCTGGATGATATGGCGGCAGTCGCCGATCAAAAGGATCTGACTCGGCTGGATCTCGACGAATGCCGAACACACTTCCGGTGGACGAAAGAAGAGTGCGAACTGAGCGAGATCCATATCGAACAGATCGGCAAGTTCCGAATTGAGGGAAGCGTTTCGTTCAGCAAACAGTCGTTAGGCGGGACTTTGCAAATTGGGTTGGCGCCTGAGTACCTCGCCTGGTTACCGCATTCGGAAGAAGTTTTTCCCAAGCGCAGCGGCGGCTATCTCTGGGCCACGATGCATCTTTCCGGAACGCTCGACTCACCCCGGCAGGATTTGAGTCCGCGCCTGGTGGAAGCGCTGAAAGGATCTCCCGCCGCCCTGATCGGGGCAGGCTTCCGCGCCCTCCGGGCCTGGCTCCAAAGC
Organism: uncultured Verrucomicrobiae bacterium; assembly: GCA_963728975.1. Classification (GTDB taxonomy): domain Bacteria; phylum Verrucomicrobiota; class Verrucomicrobiia; order Chthoniobacterales; family UBA10450; genus DATFCK01. The sequence goes on along the minus strand of CAVSMF010000002.1, from coordinate 491,217 downwards.
GACTGAAGGTCGCGGTGAATTGTTAAAATCGTTAAAATGGGTGAAGCGCGAATCGATGCCGGCTCGCTGTCATGCGCACAGATCGCATCATAAGCCGCTTTGTGCAGAGGCGGCTGTGTCAGCCGCTAAACTCAGGAAATCTGCGTCAATCTGTGAAATCTGTGGCTAAGGTTTTTTGATCCTGGTGAACTCGAGTTTGGCACCGCTGAGCGTTCGTAAGATCATCTGATCGCCGGAGATTTGTATTTGATAAACCGAGGTCGCAAACGGCGTTTGAATTTTAATCCGGTCATCCTGACCGAGCGTATACCGGCCGCGGGTCTTGTCGATCAGGACAGAGCCATTGGCGGAGAATTCCCAAACCGTCGGATTCGAACTGCCTGACATGCGCCATTTACCGACAATGGCGGGGTTCCCGCACCCGGCCAACGCGCACAACAAAACAGCCGAAGCGGCTATTCCTAACCAGAGCTTAGCTTCAGCGGTCAATGCTATTACCACTTCGCATCTAATCCGTGAACGTCGAATTGGAAAATCCTGGAACCTTCACGATAAAAGGTTGATTCAATTTCGACCATTTTTGTTTTCCGTAACTTTGTTACAAAACGATCATAAGGTCGAATAAACAGGACATCGCTTCGACCCTCGGCTGAATCATCCGTTGCGAATTGTTCGGGTTTGCGTTTGTCGAAACGGACCTGTTACAAAGCCGCTAACGTACGCCGACACGAACTGACCATGTTCTATTCGGAGGATGACGTCCTTTCTTTTTGGGCTTTTCTGCAGATGAAGAATTGCATGCTGTTGGCCTTCATAAGGGAAGCTGAAGGTAACAGTGTTGAGTGACTCTGTGTGTGCGAATTTCTCTGTGCCCCTTCCCATTTCATCTTCATGCTGGGAATAAACCCATTTCGGAGGGTCACTTGCTGCCTGAGCTGCTACCAAGAGCGCCGAGGTGACTACCATGAAACTGGGCCAACTGAGCTTCATCTCATTTTTATTTTCTCTTTTGGAAACGCGACGCACAAGCGAGAATTAGATGTTCACCGATGTCTATTAATTTCTCCGGAATGGGTGTTGGCGATATGATTGTCTGGGAAGATTTCGTGGTGGAGAGGAAAGTGACGATGCAGAAGCGGATGAGCTATGGCTTAAGAGGACTTGTATAATGTTAATGACAGTCCACTAGCTGCTTAGTATATTTAGGTATGCCGGCAACAAAATATCGTCCGATTCGCGAGATTCAGCGAAACGGAACGGTTTCTAAGTCTAGAATTAGGGAAGCCGTTCGAAAGATTGCAGAATTGAAGCGAACTCATCCCGCCAAGTACAAGGAGAGAATCCGGTCCAGTTCAGGGACTCCGGTTCGGTTGGTCGTGCGGCACAGCTGATACTCGAATGCCAGCGTCCCCCAGCGCTAGCGTGTTCATCAACTGTCCTTTTGACGAACAATATCAGCCGATTTTCGAAGCGATCGTTTTCTGTGTTTCCGCGTGTGGTTTCGTGCCGAGATGCACAAAAGAACTACCGGACGGTGGCGAGGTGCGAATTGACAATATCTGCCAGCTAATTCGCGAGTGTAATTACAGCATTCACGATATTTCACAGGACCGAGGTTGCTGATCAACCGTACAAACTGCCGCGGTTCAATATGCCATTAGAACTGGGTCTCTTTCTTGGCGCAAAGCGATTCGGCGGGCACCCCTCGCACAAACGATGCATGATTTTGGACCGCGCGCCGTACCGATATCATCGGTTCATTTCAGACATTGGAGGCCAGGATATTCGATCGCATGGGAACAGCCCGCAAAAAGCAGTTCGGCGTGTTCGAGACTGGCTTCAGTCTGCCCCAGGCAGGGCTGCAATTCCAGGAGGCGACAAGGTTTGGCGAGAATATCGGCAGTTTCGGCGCGAGCTTCCAGCAACCGCTGAAGAGGCTGAGCTTAACCCGAGCCATCTAACATTCATTGATTATGTTTTGCTCGCGAATAACTGGTTGCAGGAACATCGCCGAAAAGATCCAAATCGCGGAGCTTAACGATATTATGACTGCAACAAGCCTGTTCCTCAAAGAGGGCGTTTGCAGCGAAGCAAGCGACATTGCAGAAATGGCGTCAGGGAGGAATCGGTTTCTTGAACTCCACGTCGCCTGGCAATTATCAAACTCCAGCTACGACCGCCATCTGCTCCAAGCCACAATTTTTGAATCCAAACGCGACATCAGCCGCGTCCAACTGTAAAATAGAACAGCTATGGAAACGACCAGCTCACTCCCGACGCCGCCGCCGCTCCCGGCCGGCGGCCCTTCCACCGCCTCCATTACCGCCTCGCATGTCCGGACCTGGAACATTCTGTGTCACGCCAGCGCGTTGCTCGGCGTTTTTTTCCATTTCCCCGGGCACCTGCTCGGACCGCTCATTGTCTGGCTGGCCAAACGCGGCGACTCGCCCGAGATCGACGCCCACGGCAAAGAATCGCTCAACTTCCAAATCTCGATGCTCATCTACAACGTCGTCGCTGCGGTCTTTTGCCTGGTCCTGATCGGCTTCTTTTTCCTGGCCGTCCTTTGGGTCCTGAACGCGGTCTTCGTCATCGTCGCCTCCGTCCAGGCCAGCGACGGAAAATTCTATCGCTACCCGATGACAATCCGGTTCATCGAATAGGCTGTCGCATCGTCGGGCTGCGACGCCGAGATAGGAGCTGGAAGTTCGCACGCGCCCTCTGCTGTTTGGCCTAACTTCTAACTCCAATCTCCTAACTTCTACGAGCAAGGGTTACTTTCGATTGCATAATGGAGAGCCCCAGACCTGCCAGTCCTGATTCCGAATGCCAGTGCGGACCGCACCGGACTTTTTCTTAACGATTGGATCCCGCCTTTATCTGTGCGGGATCAGTCCTACACTAACGATATTGACTTTCGCGGCTCATTTTGCTGAAATCCTGCATCGAAAAAGCCTCCAAACCAAGCATCCGCCCAATCTCGTCCTGGGCGGTTCGATGCGCGCAATCGCGCGGCCAAAGTTCCCTGGCACCGAAGGCAAGCCTAACTTGGCTCGCACTCTTTTTGGCTGCGCTGATCTCCAACACCACCAGTTGGGGCGGCGGCATTATCAATCCCGATGCACCGACTCTCTCCATCACCCGTGGATCGCTTGCGGGCGTTCCGGTGCCGCTTGCCGGTACATCTGCGAACCCGCCATCTCTCTACACCTGGCTTGAGAACCCGTACATCTCCGGCACTCGTTGGAGCGCAGGCGAAACAATCACCATACACCTGTTCGGTCCGTTAAATACGCTTGGCGTTTCGCCGAGCGATCTCATTCTGCCAACGTTTTTTCCAACAGGGCCGACGATAGCAGATAATGCAGGCAACTTCACCAGGGTGATCATTATCCCAAATGGACAACGGCCGGGAAATTATCTGCTGCACGCCATCGGATCGAGGCAGTTCGCGCAGAACGATGATGCTTCCATCCATATCAGCATATGTCCGCAGACCGTCCCGCGAGGCGAGATCCAGTGGGCGAGATCACGCGGCGGTAGGGACGGACAGCTCGGCGACTTATCGCCCGAGCGAATCGACCCCGAGTGGATCTCGGCTTGGAACGAGCAACCGGTCGCGCTCTACGCCACCCTCGCCGAGCCGGCTGTGATTGCCAGCGACCAGCCGGCCAATCAGCCGTCGTTCATCAGTCACGAGGACACTCCGAATATGCATTACGCGCACGATTGGAACATGGAGCTAGTGCCGGATCCCGATTATCAATGGGTCCTCGGGACGGCTAACTTCAATGGAACACCCGGTCATGCAAACTACGCCAGCCTGGAGTGCGAATGGGAGACGCAGAACAACGGCGCTCCGTTCGTTGGCAGCTACGGACACGGCAACATCGGCATGCCTCTGTGGGTAACGCCAACCGCCGGAGATCAGATTTACATGGTTGGTCGATGGAATATGGACAACGGACATCCGGATACTGGTGACCGCACCGAGCTCCACCCTGTCCGCATGCTTGCGACCACCCGCCAACGGAACACGGTCGTCCCTTTCGACTCTGGCGGTTGTGTAACGCGTGCCTCGCAAACGGATATATATGTCAGCGGCCACGGCGGCGGCGCCAATAAATTTATCGATCAGTTGAGTGCGGCCACTAACAACAATGGGTTAGGCGGAGGCCGCATTGAAGATGTCCTCAGCCCGAGTGTTCAGACGGTGTATTTCGCGTTCGGCCCGGCCAATTCAATTGAAGCAGACCTTCTAACGAGCCTGCTGGGTGGGGATGACGATTTAATCAAGACAATTGCGGGCCCGAGCGCCCTGGGATGGACCGCAGGTACGGAAGAACGCCCGGTCAACGACATGGACTATGACTTTGATGTGCTGTTGCCGAGAGCGCCCGCCGGCGCAACCCAGCCACGCGTCCAAGTGACCCAGCATGCCGAGCACACCACTGCGGTCAGAGAAGTGATCACTTACACAACCCCCGATCCCGCTTCCGGCTTACCCACCCTGGCCCACATCCACTTACCCTATCACGGCGCCGACAGCGGAATCTACGCGCGGACACTGAAGTTTTACTGGGACAAACTCAACGCGCCCGGAAGACACTTCGTCGTGAAGCTGAACAACATCACATTCTTTCTACCCCCGAGAATGAGCGGCAAAGCGTACATGTGGGCCGACATCTGCGGCCAATGGGTTTTCTTGACCGAGCTGGATCAGGCCGGTTTTTTGCGCGCCAAAGAGACGCTGACCGGCGACCTGCAAAATCTGCCGGCATTCGACGTCTATATTGATCCGGGGCAAAAGTTGCGCGTATTCAGCCAGGGCTACGACCAGGAGGAGTTCGACCTCCTCTTTGGCGTTGAAATCGGAAAGACGGCGTATCAAGCGGCGGTCGACCTCGCTAACGCCACCATCGCTGCGAAAGCCAAAAACCCGTTGGATCCGGAAGACGGCGAAAACGAAGACCTCGGGGGTGCGATTTTTCAAGGCCAGCCGAGTCCGACGGTGCCGGCGGCTGGCGGCATTCTGGGCCATCACGTGGCTTCGGCCGGATTATTCTATATGGATTTCACCATCAGTTATGTTCCGGCACCACATCTTGATGTCACCGGCTCACCAGTTGATTTCGGTGCAGTCCCGATCGGATCGAGCGTGGACCGGGTAATTCGCATCGCCAACGCCGCCGTCGGCCTCAACAATAACGAACCGGGATCAAACGCCGGCGTCGATACGCTGACTATTAATCCCCTAACCGTGTCGGGCGCCGGTTTCTCGATCGTTCCCGCTTCACTGACTTCTACAAGCGTCGACGCCGGCCAACATCAGGATATTACGGTGCGATTCACGCCTGCCAGTGTCGGCCAGGGCGCCGGCACCCTTACCCTTCATACTAACGATCCCTGCCAGCCGACACGCACCGTCTCGATGAACGCCACCGTAATCGCACCGCAGCTCACTGTGACAGCGCCAGCCACGATTTTTCCTCCTACCGTGGTTGGCTGTATGAGCAGTACGGTCGTGACGCTTTCAAACACCGGCACGTCTGAGCTGGTCGTTAGACCAGGGATATCGGGAGACGCTTACAGGCTGAGTCCATTTTTGAGTTCCGGGGATGGAATTCATTTGGCCCCCGGGATCACCACGCAGTTAACGGTCAATTTCACGCCCACGTCTGTAGCGCGCGTGGTGCCGGGCAACCTCCTCCTACCCAGCAACGATCTGAATGCCGTCGATAACCTTATCTTGTGCGGCGAAGGCGCGCCGACCGGCATTCGCGTGCTCGTCCTCCAACAAAACGGCGTCCCTTACCCCAGTGTGGATGAGATCATGCTGAAGCTGCCGACAGGTAAAGTGACGCTCAAACGCGTTCCCCTAACCGTGATCCAGGCGGAGGGATGTGCCCCTATTCAATTCCACTACGAAGGGGCCATTTCGCCGACCAGCACGGGGGAGGAGAGAGTTGCAAGTCGCAAAAAAGTTGCTCGGGGTGTGACTCTGTCGATTAAAGTCAAAAAGAAAAAGCAGACAATCAATTTGAACATTGAGACCTGCGACTTCATCCCAATCGTCGTCAGGATGTAGAGGTCGCCGCCCGTTTCCGCCACGAACCAACGCGGGTTGCAGCTGTTCCAGCAAGTACCGCGTCGTCGGGCTGCGACGCCGAGATAGGAGCTGGAAGTTCGCACGCGCCCTCTGCTGTTTGGCCTAACTTCTAACTCCAATCTCCTAACTTCTACGAGCGAGCCTCGTTCTAGCGTTACCCAATAACGATCCGTTTCATTGAGTAACCGGTAAGCGAAAGCCGCAGCGTCACTTTCGATTGCATGATAGTCGCCCCTGATACTGCCGAAGTGACTTCGGCCCGAGAACGGCCAGTCCTGACTCCGAAATGCCAGTGCGGCCCGCTCCGGACTTAGCGCTTATGGCCTAAATGCCTCAGCAGTTGGGACCTGGCCTCTGCCTGGTCGCTATTTCCCGCGACCTGGCGTATAGTCTTTGATGTCTAAGACCGTTAGTGCTTCTTCTTTCAAGCGTCGGATGCCCGACAACGTAACCGAGGAATTGGTGGCCGTGCTTTCGTCCAGGGCGTCGTTCGAGTTCAAGCCTTTGTTCGACATCATCCTGCTTAATCTTCGGGAACGAAATGCAGCCAGCGGCGGGGAAGAAATGCTGCGGTTGCGCGTTTATGAAAAGCTTCAGGGCCTGGTCCACCAGGGCGCGGTCGATCGAACGGTCAACGGGATCACGAAAAAATACAAAGGCGTCGCCTCGCGCATGAACACCCTCAAAGCCGAGATGAAAGTCTTGCGCGCCGAGTGGAGTAAGAAACTTGCGGCGAAAGCCGCTGCTGCGGGATGACCTCTGGCGTCTGATTTCTGTTCGCTCGCAAACATCGCTGATTGTCGATCTTGCATTGCGAACTACTGCTTAATTGGTAGACTTGGATTGTGAAATTCCGAGTCACCATCGAGACCGACGAAGACGGCGTTTTCGTTACTGAATGCCCGGCTCTGCCCGGTTGCGTCTCGCAAGGGAAAACCCGCGATGAGGCGATGGCGAACATCCGCGATGCTATTCAGGGTTATCTCGAAAGCCTGAAAAAGCACGGTGAACCGATTCCCAGCCCGATCACCGAAGCGATCATTGAAGTCACAGTGTGAGCCGTCTTCCTGTTTGCTCGGGCGCGGACGCGGTCAAGGCTTTCGGAAGGATCGGATACGCGTTTGATCATCAGACCGGGAGCCACATCATTCTCGGCACACGTCTGGGCGTCGACTCACAGTTCCAAATCATCGCGAACTAGCTAAAGGGACATTGCGGGCTCTGATTCGCGAAGCCGGTTTAACCAAAGACCAGTTCGCCCATTTACTTTGAATTGGGGGGTGGCGCATCGTAAGCCGCTTACGATAGAGGAAGACCCGCAGGGCGATTGTTATCTTCAAAACGCTGGCGCGAGTGCGATTTTCACGGAGGAAACTATCCTGATCGCACAAATCGACCCGCATCGTAAGCGGCTTACGATGCATGTGGCATAGCAGGTGGCAATGTTGGTTGCGGAGCGCGATTGTGAGACTAGCTTCCGTTAGGCGTAAGCCTTTACCGGACGCCTGCGACGTTTGGGCAGAAGAGATGCGGGCTCAGTCTCTTCTGCGATGCCGGCGAGACGCACCGGTCCATGATGTGGGAACTCGGCGATAATGGAAAGGTCGCCGCCAAGCGCTTCTACGTATTTACGAAGAGTTGAAAACAGGATATCGGCGCGCTGCTCGAGACGGGAAACACTGTCTTGATTGATGCCTAGCGCTTTGGCAACTTCAACTTGTGTGCGCTTCAGGGCGATGCGCAATTGCTGGCGCGTCATTTCCTCCGCGATAAGGTGTGCCGCGCGCCGTTCGATCTTGCTGCGACGAGTGGCTGGCAACTTTCTGATTATCTGATTCACGTTAGTAGGCATTGTCTTATTTCCTTTTCTTGCTTCCTTTCTTCATCCCCATCAGATGAGCATCGAATCTAGCGTCAGCCTTCGCGATTAAGTCGCGGTAAAACCGCTTTTCGCTGCCGCCCGATTTATCTCCTGCAACAAGTACTATTGCTTTACGCTTCGGGTCGAAGGCAAATGCGGCTCTCCAGACGCCATCTGCCGCTTTAAATCGAAGCTCTTTCATGTTGGCATGTTTCGAACCATTCAGTGTATCCGCATTCGGCCGCCCTAGTTGGGGCCCGAATTGTTCAAGAAGGCGAGTTTTCGCCAGGAGCTCATCCTGTACCTCCTCAGGCAAAGCATCGAATTCCCTTTTGAAATCATCGCCTATCTCAACAGTCCATTTTAATTTCCTGTAGTATGCCATGTAATCCATATGTAGTCAACTCCATATTTCGTTGCACACCATCTCGTGCGACGGGAACAAGAGATCGGCAATTAAAAAAATGCGCCGACCGCCCTGCCAAGCCGAAGCCTTCGCTGCACTGCGGCCGCTAGAGCGCCATAGCTCCAACGCCTCTTGCTTGTATTGATCGGTGTAGCTCGCTTTGATGCGAGCCGGCTTCCTTAACTGGGTCTTCATGTGGGCTTCCTTTCGGGTTTTTGACCCTTAGCCCACTGTTCGTCAAATCAATGCAACCCTAACACGACCCCATTTCTTCCCTCTTCTGTCAAGATTTGTTGACTGACCCCCAATTTCCCCCATGGTCCACCAGGGCGCGGTCGATCGAACGGTCAACGGGATCACGAAAAAATACAAAGGCGTTGCCTCGCGCATGAACACCTTCAAAGCCGAGATGAAAGTGCTGCGCAACGAGTGGAGTAAAAAACTTGCGGCGAAAGCCGCTGCTGCGGGATGAACAATGGAGCCGGTGGGAATCGCGACTTGGCCGGTGTTGCGGCGAGTTAGCGGTCGAGCCCTACGGGAAGCGGCCGAGATACAAGGATCCAAAGCCGATCGCCATTGGCAAATCTTGAATCTTTAGTACGACCCCGAATGTCTTTCCCTCCGCTTTTTGCTCTCCGCAGACCTCTGACCTCCTTGGCTCGACGGCTTGTCACGCCATAGCCATGCGTCGGCGGAAGCCTCGTGCGTAGTCGGCTGACCTCTGCCCGATTACCCAATGACGATCCGGTTCGTCGAGTAAGCCAAACGGGGCCCTATCCCGCTTCTGCCACGAATCAACTCAAACGATTCGATGCAGAAGCGATCCGCTGCATAGCGACCCCCGAAGAAGATGTCGATCTTATTCGATCGACAGACTAAATGGCTTCGTGGATCCAGAGCAGCGACAGACTTCGTCGCAAGCTCGGAAAATATACCGCATCTTCTGTGATGAAGGATTTATGGTCGCCTTGAAATCCGTCGAGCCAATATCCCGCCTCAATCTCCGCGCATCGCGATGAGCGTTTTGAGTCATTTACTTCGGCCGCGCAACTGTGGCCATGTATGTAACCATCTTCGAGCATTGTGAATGTGAATCCTTGTGATGGTATGAACCAAAGGCGTTGACGATTCGCAGACGAGACCAGCACGCATTCCTCGTTAGTTGTTCGGACGAATTGGACCGCAGTTGCGGTTAGCGTCGTTTGGAAATCGGTCGTTAGAAGCTTGATCAGGTCAAAGGAAGGCTCCTTAGCTGATATACGTTCTTGAACGAACTGCTTTGGAAGCAGGAGCTCAGCCGCAAAAAGGTTAGCTTCATATTCTTCTGTTTCTTGGCGCTCTGACCAATTGGCCGCTTGTTCCTTGTCAACCGTTTCTATTTGCCGAGTCTTCGGATGAAGAAAAAAATGCCCAAGTTCATGCCCGATCACGAACCGTTTCTGGCCTTCATAGGCAAGTGAGCTTCGTACCGTAATCACAGCTGAATCCCCACGGCGAACCAAGCAACCATCCATCCCATGTAGCGTAGCGTATCGGACATCTGCACCCTTAAAGATCGCGATCCGCTCGATATCAATTTCGGAGGGCTCCTTGATATGAAGCTCTCCGAGTAGATCATCAGCCTTGGCGAGGACGATAGCTTTGCGTTCGCTCGAAGCCACTATTTCTCCGATCCTTCTTCTGCAGAAGGCGATTGTGTCAATTGATCATTAGCGTCGAGTATTTTCGCCATGTCTTCCAATGAGAGCGTATCTTTGTTCCGGAAAGCTACGGCGGTCTTATTGGATGCGCTGAGCGCTGCAAACGCAGTTAGGATCTCTTCTCGCTTTTGAGTAATCCATCCTGACAGCGGCCTTTCGGCGACTCGAAGAGCCGCCTTCTTCTCGTCCGCGACTTGCATCCATGCTAGCCGGATTCGTTTATCCTGCTCAGCTATCAGGTTGTCGAGTTTGTCTAAAAAAGCACCTATGTTGATGCCGCGCGCACCTAGTTCTTCCTTTAGTTCATCGAAAGAGAGCACACCGGACTGTTCGTCTAATGCGTCTAATAGATTTTCCATTGGACCTTGCTCTTCGTTGCTCATTTATTTTCCTTCGTGTAAATGGTGTTGCAGTTCTTGAAAGCTCGCTACTCCAAAAAATTTTCGCGCGCATTTTACTAGCTTGCGGCGCAATTCATCCACTTTCGCGCCAGGGACTTCCATTAATTCACTTATTTCAGATCGTTTGAAGCCAGCACCTAGCGCGTCCAAATATCTCTGCATCTCGTCATCGCCATCAAAAGAGGCTTTGATGGCATCTATGCACCGCCGTTGATCCTCAAGAAGTTCATTTTCCAATAGCCGTTTGTCGGCTGCCGGTCGGACGTCCGGTGCGGTTGAGATTGGATCCTTTTGTTGGTGGGTCTCATCAACTCCTTCAAGAACGTCAACGATTCCACTTCTGTCCGAACGCTTCTTTTCCGCTGAGATTATGCTGTCCGTAATAGAATTTAAGTTATCTAAGAGGGTTCTACTCGCATCAAAGGTACGCCTACCGTCGAGGAGTCGCAGAACGGCCTCTGAAACAAAATCTTCTGCGGTTTTATCGCCGACCATGATTTGTCCAGATTGGCTATAAGATCGTCGATGACCTCGCCAAATGTATTTTCGGATAATTGCATCCGCGTGAAGCACAGCGCGGGCAATGATCTCGCGGTATTCGGGCTGAGCTAGAGCCGCTTCCAGATCGGGGGACATGCCGTAATTTCATTTCTTCTCTCAATTAGACGCTCTGATTGCAAAGTTTTTTGGAAAACTTTTCCAGAAAATCTCGATTCTGGAGCGTAAGAAAGTGAAAGGGGACAGCCTTAACCAGATGAAAAGAACGTTAAAAGCGGACGAAGTCGACGGTCTTGTGCCGGACGACGCGACAATTCCGTGCTGTGTCTATTTCGCATGCTAAGAACCAAGAGAAAGGTGGTCATCTCGTTACACGGCATTCGAACGCGTGGGCTCTGGCAGAAAGATTTGTCCCCGCTCCTCAGCGAACAAGGTTGGATTTACTATCCGTTGGACTACGGCTGGTTCTCGCTGCTTTCATTTGTGCCGTCGGTCTTCCGCGCCGGCAAGATCGACTGGTTCAGAAAACGTTACGCTGAGGTTTTAAGCAGGCATCCTGACGTTATCCCCTCAATCATCGCGCATAGCTTTGGCACTTGGATCGTGACTAAGGCGATCGAGAGATATGAACACCTTCGCTTCGACAAGGTAATACTGACTGGGGCGATTGCTGCACGCGACTTCGACTGGAAGCGTGTGTATGAACGTAATCAGGTTGCAGCGGTCCGCAACGACATCGGCAAGAGAGATGTATGGGCGCGGTTTTCGCGCTTCTTCGCATGGGGCACGGGAAGTGCGGGATTTCACGGATTCGATCAGACCGCGCCATTCCTGTTCCAGCGTAGCTATGACTACACTCACTCATCGGCTTTTGGCTACGATCATTATTTTGGCGAATGGATTCCCTTCATTGGCAGTCAATTCGCATTCGCTGATGGATACGTCCCGTCGGACGCGGAAGACGCGGTGAGCCCATACGATGCGGCGCGTTGGTCGGCCATCACTTACTTTAAACAGTACATTTGCCGAATCTGTGACGCGCTTGTGCGGCGTGAGGTTTATCGTGACGGCAGTTCGACCCCAATAACGACCGCCGGCTATCTGGTCATCCTCGTTCCCAAAACTCCTGGCGAAGCGACCGCAACATCAGTTGCTCGATATTACCAGGAGACTTCAATCGAACGTGTCACTGTCGGCGGCCCAACGCGTCGAACCTGCCAAATCGGAGCTGACGGCGTTTTGTATGACATTCCAACGACGATCAACTCATTGCTTTGCCTCGACCATCGAACCGACGAAGAACTCGTGGACGCTGTAAATGAATTCGCAGCAACACTACAAGAGCGGATCGAGGCGGCCGACTCTGAGGCAAAAGGAGTTGTCGAAGTTAAACGCATTTAGACGAACAAAAAAAAGGAGAAAACCATATGAAAGACTGCTCAAACGACATAGTAAACTACCACGACGATGAAGTGACATTATCGTCAAAAACGCGCGAGAACCTGCGGGGCAACCGCGATGCAAATCGCGACCGCTTGAAGCGCGGGTTGGAAAAAAACAAAAAGCCGAAGCCGGATGAATTCATCATCCAAGGCTCCTACGCGATGAAAACGATGACGCAGCACGCAACAAATGACTACGACATCGACGACGGAGCAGCCTTTGTGGAGGAAAAGCTGAAGGACCAAAATGGTGCAGCGTTTACGCCTCATCAAGCCAAAGAAATGGTGCGAGATGCACTCGTTGAGGGCGGCGATCTCGCCGAGGATCCAATCGTGAAGAAAAATTGCGTGCGCGTAAAATACGCCGCAGGTCACCACGTCGACATTCCGGTATATCGAATCCGGGGCTCCGGCTCCAGTGCGAAGAAAGAACTGGCCGGCGAAGAATGGCGCGATTCGAACCCAACTGAGATTACCGATTGGTTTCGGCGCGAGGAAAACAATACTCATTTGCAAGGTGAAGCAGAGTCCCAGGTGCGTCGGCTCGTGCGCCATGTGAAAAGATATTCGCGTCGCAACCTTGAAGGTAAATCACCCAGCGGGTTAATGCTGACGATCCTCACGGCAGAACAACACAAGAATTACGATAGTCGGGAAGATCGCGCGCTTCGTGAGGTGCTTCGAAAGATTCGTGACCGCCTACTGGTTGATTCCGTCGTCAGAAATCCAGCCAATTCATCGGAAATTCTGACCCCTGACAAGGATGTCGAAAAAATTTACGCGCTTATTGATCAAATCGCCTCATCGCTCAAAACGCTCGAAGTTCTCGATAAGTCCAGCTGCAGACGATCCGAAGCTTTGAAGGCGTGGAAAAGGGTTTTGAAGACCGATTATTTCCATGGCGAGATCGACAAGGCGGAAACAACTGAGAACAGCCACGCAGCGGCAGCGGTCGCAGCGACCACGTACGTTCCAAAACCATGGAGCTTCTAACGCATGCGTGGCGGGTTTTGGAGTTCGGAGCGCGGATGTCGCGAGCTTGAAGAGCTTGCGGCGCGTTTTCCATCTCTGCGCTTTGAACGACACAACGATGGACCTGCGCTTCTAAGTGGCAGATTCGATGTTGCACCCGACGTTGGTTACACCGTCGAATTAGAGATTCCGAGAAAGTATCCGCACGACATCCCGATTTTACATTGTGACCCGGCAGAAATTCCGTGGGAACTAGACAGGCATGTTATCACGAATACTGGCCACGCTTGCCTTTGCGCGCGTAGTGAATACCGGCTGCACTGGCCGCAAAACTTCAGTCTTAGTGACTTCATCGACCGTCTGGTTAAACCATTCTTTGTCGGGCAATTCTACTACGACACGCACGGATGTTGGCCACCAACGGGTGAGCGATCGCATGGCTGGAAGGGAATCACAGAAGCGTATATTGAGCTTTGTGCCCCACTTGGGAATGCATCCCCAGAGACGATTCTGCGACTCATGCGTTTGCTATCACGGAAGGACGCACCTCAGGGACACGAACTGTGCCCTTGTGGCAGTAACTTAAAACTTCGCCATTGCCATCGAGAAGTGTTAGCAAAACTCCGTTCTTGCGTGCGACCCGACGATGCTGTGGCGGACCTTGCTCATTTGCTACACTTCAAGTTTGGTCAGCGCTCAGGCTGATTTTTCTGGCGCGTACACCTCACTTCATCCGATCGAATGTCTTCACGAAGAAATTGGACAGTAGAAAGATCGGGCTACGGTTTCTTGCTCCTGGCATCAATCGGAAAAGCTGAAATGAGACGGGGAGCTTCCAAAAGCTGAAATTCTAAAAAGTTAGCGTGCGAAGCGAGACAACCCCGGAGATATTCGGGGCAAAAACGCTGAAAAGTGGTATTTTCCCGCAGAACTCGCACCGTGCTGCCATAGTCCCATCCACGGACGCAGATGCCGCGCGGTTTCCGCAATGCTGACCGTTTCTCAACTCTCAAAATCTTTCGCCGGCCGGACGCTCTTTGACGACGTCTCGCTCCAGGTCAATCGCGGCGATCGGATCGGATTGGTCGGTCCCAATGGGGCTGGCAAGTCAACGTTGTTTGCGCTCCTCCTCGGTGATGTCTCGCCCGATAACGGAACGATCGCGATTGAGAAGAACGCAACGATCGGATTTCTTCCGCAGGAAACCGCCGCCGCCGGAGATGAAAGCGTGCTCGAACTTGCTCTGGCCGTTTCCCCCGAGCTTGTGCACGCGCAGAAAGTGATCAAGACACAGGAAGCGGCCGCAGCCGGGACCGCTAATCCCGGTGCCGACGCGGCCTATCACAATGCGCTCCATGTTTTTGACGAGCACGGCGGGTGGGAGCTCGAACCAAAAGCAAAACGGGTCCTTGCCGGACTCGCTTTTCGCGAAACTGATTTTGATCGCCCGGCGCGCGCTTTAAGTGGCGGCTGGATCATGCGCGCTCATCTCGCGCGCCTGCTCGTGATGCAACCCGACCTTCTTCTGCTCGATGAACCGACGAATCATCTCGATCTCGAATCGCTCCAATGGTTCCAGGAATATCTGAGTACATATCCCGGCGCGATTGTCATGATCTCGCACGATCGCGAATTTTTGAATCAGCTGGTCGGCAGCATCGTCGAGATCGCGCACTCGAAACTCGTCCGTTACAAGGGCAATTGGGACAATTACGTCGAGCAGAAAGCGGCCAGGGAAGAGCAGTTGCTCTCCGCTTACAAGAATCAGCAGAAAGAAATCGCGTCGCTCCAATTGTTTGCCGATCGATTTCGGGCCAAGGCGAGCAAAGCGTCGCAAGCGCAGAGCAAGCTGAAACAGATCGATCGCATGAAAAAAGTCGCGGCCCCGGTTGCGCTTGGAAAAACGATCAAGTTCCATTTCCCGCAACCGGTGCGCAGCGGTTTGCGGGTGGTCGCGTTGAAAGATGTCGATCATGCTTACGGCGATCTGGTTGTTTACCGAGGACTGAACTATCACGCCGAGCGTGGGCAGCGGACCGTGTTGGTCGGCCCGAACGGCGCAGGCAAATCGACGTTGCTGAAATTGCTCGCCGGCGTGTTGCCGGTGCAGCATGGCGTGCGCGAGCTCGGACATAATGTGCGGGCAGGTTATTTCTCGCAGAACCGAATCGACGTGCTCAACGCGAGCCATACCGTTCTCGACAGCGCACGCGACATGATCAATCCGGTGTCCGAACAAACCGCGCGCACCGTTCTCGGTTCTTTTTTGTTTCGCGGGGACGATGTTTTCAAGACGGTTCGCGTCCTGAGCGGTGGCGAAAAGTCGCGGCTGGCGCTGGTCAGGCTCCTGCTCAATCCGCCCAACCTTCTGCTCATGGACGAGCCGACGACACATCTCGATGTTGGCTCGATCGACGCGCTCATCGGTGCGCTGAAGCAATATCACGGGACGCTCATCTTTATTAGTCACGACGTTCATTTCATCCGCGCCATCGCCACAAGCGTCCTGCGCATAACTGCCGGTCCGGCTCGGACCGCCGGTCCGGACGGAACGGGAAGCCGGCTGACGCCTTACCCCGGGGATTATGAGTACTATCTAGATAAGTCGAAAGCCGTGTCCGCACGGACTGCCCTGACCGCGGGCGGAGCTGGTCCAGAGATCAACGGTCAGAAATCAGAGGTCAGAAAGCAACCCGGTTCCGGTTTGCGGGAGCAGAAGGCACAGAAGCGTTTGGAAGCGGAAGCGCGCAATGCAGTTGCTAAAGCGAGGCGCGAAAAAGAAAAGCGGGTACACGAACTGGAGATGAAAATCGCCGCATTGGAAGGACAACAGAAAGAACTAGCCGCTGCGCTGGAAGATCCAGCGGCTTACACAGCGGGCGGCCGCGCCACTGCAATCAATCGCGATCTCTCCGCGTTGTCTCACGATCTTGCCCGCCTCACGGCGGAATGGGAAAGCGTCACCGCCACGGAAACAAAAGCTGAAATTCTGAAAAGTTAGCGTGCGAAGCGAGACAACCCCGGACACATTCGGGGCTGTAGTCGGAGGACAGCCGCCTGCGCACGATGCTACTCCGAAAGCTTTCGCGAGCAGGCTGTCGAGCCAAGGAGGTCAGAGAGCGGGATTCTTTGCTGCCAAGATGACCAGACCTGTTAGCGCAACCAGGCAAGCCCAGGCAAACCAGTCTCCAATCAGCGCGTAGAGAGTCCGCGTTCCTCGAGTCGGAACCTGTGCTACGAGGACGTGATCAGTGGTGTGGTAGTGATCCATCGATGCCAGCTGTCGACCCTGGTAGTCGAAAGCGGCAGAGAGACCCTGGCTGGTGTGCCGGACGAGGTTGAACCCCTGTTCGATTGCCCGAAAACTAGCCATCTTCGTATGCCACGGGTCGATCGCTTTCCAATCGTTAGACGGATCGAGCATTATATCGGTTCCCAGTCGTCCCGCCTGTCCGAGGAGCTGAGGAAAATCGGCGTCGAAACAGATTGCCGAACTCAGCCGCCCGTAGGGAGTATCAAGTGCGCGTAACTTTCCATCGCCCCGAATGGAGATCGCTGCTTCACCACCTGGCACCGGATGGGCTTTAAAAAATTCCCAGGCGGGAGTGCCATCGGGTTGAACGAGAACGATCTTGTTTTCGAGAGACGGCGTTGTTTCCCGATGCCAGCTGGCCAGCGTCATTCCCAGATAAATACCGTTAGTCTTGGCGAGGATCCCGCCACGCCGGATCAGATCGTTCTCATCTTCCTTCAGCACCGGTGCATTCGCCTCACCCCAGAAAATGATGCGGGCCCCAGCTTTTGCCTCGCGCGCGCTCCGGTTCAACAAATCGTTGTCAATTGCAGCCGCGTTTTCCCGAATCGTGGCAATTTCTTCAGGGGTGAGTGGTTCGTGGTGGAACATGCGCCCGACGACTTTCGGATCAGGATGCAATGCGCTGTTGACCCCTGACAGCGTCGCCACTCGGACCGTTTTTCCCGCGGGCGGAAACAGGGCAAGACGCGCACCACCGGCGAGCATCGTGATGATGACAAGCAAAGCGCACCATATCGCAACCCGCGGGACGCGTCGCGCAATGGCCCACTCTTCCCACAACGCATTTCCCGTCGCGGCCGTCCATCCGATCAGGAATGTGACACCCCAGAGGCCGGTGACCGAAAGCATTTGGAGCAGCGCCAGGTTACCGGACTGTGAATAGGCCGTCGCAAACCAGCTTCCGAACGGTCCAAGAGACAGAAGATATTCTATTGTTGTCCAGATCAGCGGAAAAACGAGCGTGCCTGGAAAGAGGGAGAGTCGGCGCGTCAGGAGACGGTCGCCCAGATAGGGCAGAGTGAGACACAGGGCATAAAAGACCATCACGGCCACGTAGAGAGGCGTCGGAAACGGCACCATTCCGCGATACTGGAACGCGAGCGCGGCAACTTGCACGGCCAGAACAAAGGGAATACCGACAATGATCCTCTGCCTTCGGGCAAATCGCAGCAAAAAGAGGGGCGCCAACCATGCGGCCAGTGCGATGGCGTTTGCTCCGTTGGCAAATGGCAGAAGAACAATCGCGACAAGTAAAGGAATCCAGGACCCAATTCTCGCTGCCTCGGATTTTTTTGCCTGGGTTTCGAATTTCGTTTGCATAGGTGTCCTCCTAATTTTTCCCGTTTGATTTTCGTCGCTTCATTGGAGCGATTGCCCCTTGCACGGCGCTGTCGATTACCTGATCGATCAGGCGCTGCTTCGAGACCCAGGGAAAAGAAGATCTCCGCAGGAGAAGAGAGGTGATGCCGTGGGTGGCGGCCCACAGCGCCTGGGTCCGCAATTCCAATTCGTGCTCGACGGCCTTGGATCTGCCCAGGCAAAGTTTGACCAGGGCGCGGGCAAGATCGAATGCGCGATGAGTCCGGTAGGGTTTCTTCGCAGGATTTGGGACGATGAAAGCGATTTGGTAGGCGCTGGGTTGTTTCAATCCCCATTCCACATAGAGCCGCAACCCGCGCTTCAATTGCCGCACCGGATCCTTGCCCCGTTCTTTTAGCAAGATACCAAGCGCATCGTACAATGAGACGAAACTTTCCTCGACCAGAATGTCGAAGAGCTCTTCTTTGCTTTTAAAGTGCAGATAAATCGCAGCGGGCGAGTAGCCGACGGAGCGGGCGAGAGTTCGCATGGAAAAGCCTTCGAAGCCATTGCGCACGAAGATTTCCCGGGCTGCGTTTAGGATTTCAGAGCGCATCTCCTGCCGGTGGCGTTGTCGTCTGGCTGACGCTGTCATAAACATCGTTCACTATACTAAACAGTGTTCAAATATCAACCGATAAATACAGTGATTTGATGCGACGGTCACAGACCGCCGCTACAGAAGAAGTGCTCGGCGAGGCGCGTGTGCTCCCCAGCGGGCTTGACATTGGCGAGTGCCGCGGGCGAAATGGCCACTGAATGAAGTCGCCTAAACGCCTTTTCTCCGCGGCTCCGGAAGGGACGGCCGTGCTGTTCTTTATTCAGATCTTTGCGACGCTCGGCTTCGCTGTCCTCTACTCGACCCTGGTTCTCTACGCGACGAAGCATCTCCAGCTTTCGGTCAAGCTGGCTACGGCGTTAATGGGCGTGTTCGGCGCTTTCAACTACGGCCTGCACCTCTTCGGCGGTTACCTGGGCGGGCGGTTCCTTTCGAACCGGAATCTTTTTGTCGGGGGCATGGCGCTCCAGGTGATCGGTTGCGGATGCATTGCCGGCGGCACGGCGGCGCTGTTCTACGTCGGCCTCGCTTTCTTCCTCACCGGCAGCGGCCTCAACGTTACCTGCATCAACATGATGCTCACCCAGCGTTTTACTCCGGAGGATCCGCGCCGCGAAGGAGCTTTCCTCTGGAACTATGCCGGCATGAACGTCGGGTTCTTCGTCGGGTTCAGCGTCGCCGGCTACTTCCAGGCGACCGAGAGTTATGCGAGCCTGTTCATCTTCGCGACGCTCGGTAACTTTGTCGCAATCGTCCTCGCCCTGTTCAACTGGAAGACGCTGGCCGATCGCAACACTCCGCTGCTGGAGGCGACGTCGAAGCAGTTCCAGGTGCGCCAGCTGGCCGGTATCGCTATTCTGATCGGTCTCGTTCCCGTCGTGTGGTTCATGCTCCAGCGGCCCGGCGGCACCGAGACGCTGATCAAGGGAATCTGCGGCCTTGTCGCGCTGACCCTGATCTACCTCACGGTCCGTCACTCGGATCGCCGGGAAAAGCGGAACATGACGGCGTACCTGATTCTGACATCGGCTCGCTGATGTTCTGGTCGCTCTATCAGATGGCGCCGAGCGGCCTGATGCTGTTCGCGGTCCACAACGTCAACCTGATGGTCGGTCCGGTGCAGATTCAGCCGCAGTGGATTCAGAACATCAACACCGTCTGCATCGTGGTCGGCGGACCGCTGTTCGCGGCGTTCTTTACCCGGCTGCGCGCGCGGGGATGGAGGATCGATATACCGAAGCAGTTCGCAACGTCGCTGCTCTTGATGGCGCTGGGGTTTCTCATTCTTCCGGTCGGCATCAAGCTGGCCGGCATCGACGGCAAGAGCGCGTTCGGGTGGCTGTTCATGAGTTATGTGCTCCAGAGCATCGGTGAGTTGCTCATCTCTCCCATCGGATACGCCATGATCGGCAAGCTCGCGCCGAAGCAATACCAGGGAATAATGATGGGCAGTTGGATGCTCTGGACCGGGCTCGCGTCGCTATTCGCCGGCGACTTCTCAGGCATGATCCCCGAGCCGAAGGGAACCACGGCGGCCGCGACCAACCCTCAGTATGCGAACCTCTTTGGCGCGCTCGGCCTTGGCAGCCTGGTGGTGGGCATCGCGCTTGTCGTGCTGATTCCGCTATTGCGCAAGCTGATCACCGACAAAGCGGAGATAGCCCCCGAGGAATTGGAGACGGCTACGGTCGTTCCCGGAATCTGAGGAAGAAAGTAGGATCCATTCGGCTTCGCTCAGGACAGGTTTTAGAAAGTAGAAAACGATTTATGCGACCGTCATTTCATGCGGTCGAATGTCTTTTGTAAGATCTCGACGTCGGAGGCGTTGCCAGTTTTTTCGCGGCTGCTTTCGATCCACTTTTTCTCCAACGCGTTTTTTGTGGGCCTATCGCTCTGATAAAAGACGCCGAAGACGCCGGGAAAGGGGAGTTGGGCGAGCTTGTAGGCTGCCAGCTCGTCAGTGACGTCGTGACGGAGCTCGTCTTCGGGGGTGTTGTCCCATTTCTTTTCTTCGATCAGGGAGAAGGCGCCGTTTTTGCGCGGGTTAGCCGGGTCGAACGCGCCGGGATAGAATTCGACACACTCACTTAGACACTCGATCACGCTGAAACCGGGATGGTCCATGGCTCGCTCGATCATCTGGATCATGTGATTGACCTGGGCGGCGTGGGTCCGGGCAACAAACGTCGCCCCGGCGGAGATCAATTGTTTCATCGGGTTGACCGGATGATCGATCGCGCCCCTGGGATCGGTCTTGCTTTTAAACCCGATCGGTGAGGTGGGCGAAGTCTGTTTCTTGGTCAGGCCATAGACGAAGTTGTCCATGATGAAGTAGACCATGTTGATGTTCTTGCGGGCGCCGTGATTGAGATGGTTGCCGCCGATCGAGAATCCGTCGCCGTCGCCCCCGAACAAAAACACGTGCAGATCGGGTCGGGCCAGGCTGATCCCGCTGGCGAGCGGGACGGCACGGCCATGAATGAAGTGGGCGCCGTGGCCGTTGACGAAATACGGGAAACGCGACGAACAACCGATCCCGGCCAGGGTCACGATCTTTTCGTGTTCGATCTGGCGTTTCTCGAGGACCTTGTAATAGGAGGCCAGAACGGCGAAATCGCCACAGCCGGGACACCAGGTGGGGTGATCGGCGGTGATGGCTTTTTTGGTTAGTTTTTCCCTCTCAGGCTCCGAAACCGGAGGGGCGGATGTTGCTGCTGTGTCGCTCATAAATCGTTAAATTGTTAAAAGGGTTAAATTGTTAATTGGAAAGATGGCGTCTGACACAGACGCCCTACAATTTGGATAGGCGGTTGACACAACCGCCTCTACAATTGGCTTCTGCATTAGCCGACTCCTTGGGGGATGTTTTCGGAACGGGCGGCATCGATTTTTTCGTGTTCGCCGTTGGGGGAAGATGGACGGTTCGGAGAACCGCCGGCCGCTGCGCCGTCGTGAGTAAAAGAGCGTCCCGGGAAAGCGCCTTCCAACACTTCGCGAACACGGAAGGTTAGGCCATCGGTCTTGGTAAAGCTTTGGATCTTCGGTTCGCAAAAGCGCGCCCGCAAAATGGTGGCGAGCTGGCCGAACCCATATATTCCTTGATCGTTCATCTCGACTACGACGATCCGCTTGAATTTCGGCCAAAATTTTTCCAGGCCGCTCGGTAACGGGTGGATATGCCGCAAATGAATCGAACCGATTTTT
Organism: uncultured Verrucomicrobiae bacterium; assembly: GCA_963728975.1. GTDB lineage: Bacteria > Verrucomicrobiota > Verrucomicrobiia > Chthoniobacterales > UBA10450 > DATFCK01. Next base: position 469,390 of record CAVSMF010000002.1, on the reverse strand, counting down.
TCGCCGTTTTCCCGGGCCCGTTTCACGGCGTCGTGGATCGGGCCGAAGGTCGAGCCCCAGCCGACCAGGAGAGTGTCGCCCTCTTGATCGCCATAAATTTCCGGGACCGGAATTTCCTCCGCTAACTGCCGCAATTTATTGCGACGTTTGGCGGTCATGGCCATGTGCAATTTCGGGCTGCCGGTGGGATGTCCCATCTCGTCGTGTTCGAGCCCGGACATGAGGGGATATTTGCCGTCGAGCATCCGGGTCCCGGGCGGGACGTGTTGAGTGATCCGGCTGAGATCGTACGGTTTGTAGCCGGCCGGGCGCGGAGTCAGGTCGGGTTTGGGATCGATCATCAACTTCGGCAGGTCGGGTTCGTCGAACGCTTCAATCCGCGTAGCCAGTGAAGTATCGCTCAAGACAAACACCGGGGTGCTGTATTTCCGGGCGATCCGGGCCGCTTCCAGCGCGATATAAAAACAGTCCTCCACGCTTTTGGCGGCGAGAACGACGCGGGGACTGTCGCCGTGCCCGCCGTAGATGGCCTGGTGCAGATCGCTCTGCTCGACGTTGGTGGGCAAGCCGGTGCTGGGGCCGCCCCGTTGGATATTACAAATGATGAGCGGGATCTCGGCCATCGACGCCCAACCGATCGCTTCGGTCTTGAGCGAAATACCCGGGCCGGCGCTGCCGGTCACGGCGAGATAACCGGAGTAAGAAAAACCGAGCGCCAACGAAACCGCCCCAAGCTCGTCCTCGGCCTGGACGAAAATGCCGCCGTATTTCGGCAGTTCGCTTCGCAAAACTTCCATGATCGACGACCAGGGGGTGATCGGGTAACCCGCGCCGTAGCGCACGCCGGCGGCGATGAGCCCATAAGCGAGCGCCTGGTTGCCGTCCATGGTGATCTGGGCGCGGCCGCCTGGGCGTTCGATTTTTTCGAACTGATAATGGTGCGAAAGAATTTTGCCGACGGGATATGCGTAGCCGGCCTGAAACGCCATCAAAGCGGTGTTGACGATGCTTTCGTCTTTGCCGGCAAATTTTTCGCTGATAATTCGTTTCAGTTTCTCGACGTCGAGGCTGAAGATTTTCGTGATCAACCCGAGCACGAAGATGTTTTTGCCTTTGTCTTTGGCGGTGCCGCCGAGCGCTTCGACAGTCAGACCGGTGATGGGGACGCCGACGTAAACGAATCGTTTGTCGTCGAGATTCGGCTCGACGTTATCGGAATCGTAAAGGAGGACGCCGCCTTCCTTGAGGAAGCCGACATGGTCCTGGTAACTGTGTTGATAAAAGGCGACCAGAAAATCGGCTTCGTCGCCGGCGGAAAGGACTTCACCGGAGCCGATCCGGACCTGAAAGATCGATGGACCGCCGGAAATGGTAGCGGGGATGGTCATGTAGGTCATGACATCCTGGTCGCTGCGGCCGGCGAGCCGGGCGAGGAAAGCGCCGGCGGTCTGGATGCCGTCCTGGGAATTACCGGCCAGCCGGATTACTGCGTCCTGGATATTTTCCGGGCGAAGATCGGCGCGCTCCGTGGGAGGAGTGGCCGGTGCGGATGGGGCCGGGGGACCGGACGACGCAGGGGGATTGCTGGATGCTGGTGGAGCGGTGGGTTTGGCGGATTTGGTAGGAGGTGGGGAATCGGGCATTGGTATTCAAGTAAAATGTCGGGCAGGTTTTGGGTTTTTACCAGCCGAAATTCGAGAGGGGGTGGGAGATGGAGTAATGGGGGAAAGGGAGGAATTTCGAATTGCGGATTTCGGATTGGGGATTGGGAAGGGGAGGAAAAGCTTCAATCACCAAGCACCAAACCTCCAGGGAAGCTCCAATAACCAATAACGAATAACCAAGTAACCATTAACTTAGCAGTCCATGGTTTGGATGATTGCAGGGGATAGCCGGGATCCTACGGCCGGCTTCGCGGCCTCAGGATGACAAGGCAGAGGGAGGCGCGTCGGAGACGTTTTGGTGATTGGTGATTGGGGATTCTTTGGAGCTTGGATGTTGGGATTTGGTGCTTCCGCTTGCGGTCGGTGCTTTTGCTATGCGCGGTTGGGCTCGCGCTTGCGCGCTTCGCCGGGCGCCTCGGAGATGCGCCCCTACCTGATTGGGGAGGAGAAAGTAGAAGCGGCGTCCTCGCCGCTTTGGATTTTTAGAAACGCGACGGAGACGTCGCGTCTACATCAGGTTAAGAAAAAATTCGCAAGGGAAACCGAACTATGATGTGTTTGTTTCGTGAATGCCCGGCCACTTCTTATTTTAGCGATAGTCGCGCTGCTTCCCGCGGTTGCGAGATCTCAAGAATCAAAGCCCCTTCCTTCGCAGACGCTGATGAGCAAGCTCAAATGGCGCTGCGTTGGCCCATACATCGGCGGCCGGGTCGTGACCGTGACCGGCGTCCCGGGAAACAACAACCTGTTTTACGCTGGAACGGTCGGCGGCGGTGTTTTGAAAAGTACGGACAACGGCGTCGAGTGGGAAAACATCACCGACGGCAAGCTGCCGGGGCCGAGCTCGAGCATCGGCGCGGTAGCAGTGGCGCCGTCCAATCCCAACATCCTTTATGTCGGCACCGGCGAAGCCGATATTCGTGCCGACGTCATTCCGGGCGACGGCGTTTACAAATCGGCCGACGCGGGCAAGACCTGGCAGTTCGCCGGTTTGCGCGACGCCCACTCGATCAGCGCCATCCTGGTCGATCCGAAAAATCCCGACATTGTCTATGTGGCTTCGATGGGGCACGTGTTCGCTCCCGATCCTAACCGCGGCATTTTCAAGTCCACCGATGGCGGGAAATCCTGGAACAAAATTTTGTTCGTGGACAACAATACCGGAGCCATCTGTCTGGTATCGGACCCGAATCATCCGGAGGTGATGTACGCCGCGATGTGGCAGGCGGCCCGCATGCCGTGGGGCCTGACCAGCGGCGGTCCGGGCAGCGGCATTTACAAGACGACCGATGGCGGCGCGCACTGGACCAGTATCAAACACAACCCTGGTTTGCCGCAGACGGTTCTGGGGCGAGTCGGTTTATCCGTAGCCCCCAGCAAACCGGACACGGTGTATGCCATCATTCAGGCCAAAGAAGGCGGCGTGTTCCGCTCGGATGACGCGGGCGCGACCTGGAACCGGGTCAACGAAGAAATGAAACTGCGGCAACGCGCCTTTTATTACATGACGATTTATGTGGACCCGAAAGATCCCAACACCGTTTACGCGCCGGAGGTGGATGCGCTGTGGGTTTCGCACGACGGCGCCAAAACCTTCACAAAACTGAAAACGCCGCACGGCGATAATCACGTAATCTGGATCAACCCGGACGACACCCGGATTTTGCTCGAAGGCAACGATGGCGGTGCGACCGTCTCGACCGATGGCGGTAAAACCTGGAGCACCGAGCACAACCAGCCGACCGGCCAGTTTTACCACGTTAACATCGACGACCAGTTTCCCTATCATATCTACGGGGCACAGCAGGATGAAGGTTCCTTTGAAGGACCGAGCGCGCAGGCCGGGGGAGTAATCCCGTTACGGGCGTGGCACAGCGTCGCGTACGGCGAGAGCACCTACACCGTGCCGCAACCGGGCGATCCCAAAATCACCTATGGCAGCGGCTACTACAGCATCTTTCTGAGATATGATAAGGAGACTCACGAATACCGGAGCGTGAGCCCATGGCCGCATTATCAGGAAGGCGCATCATCCGGCGAGCTCAAGAACCGATTTGGTTGGACGCATCCGATTCTGTTTTCGCCGGCGAACTCGAAGGAACTGTTCATCGCCGCCCAGTATGTGTTCAAGAGCGACGATTACGGCGCGACCTGGAAGCAAATCTCGCCCGATCTCACTCGCAACGACCGGAGCAAGCAAGCGCCCAGCGGCGGGCCGGTCGATCTCGACCAATCGGGCGCGGAAATTTATCCTTTGGTTTCGGCGCTGGCGGTCTCGCCTCTCGACGGCGATCTCATCTGGGCCGGGTCCGACGATGGTCTGGCCCACGTGAGCACGGACGGCGGTAAAACCTGGCAGAAAGTGACTCCGCCCGGGCTGCCCGAGTCCTGGATCAGTTGCATCGAGCCCTCCCACACCGACAAACAAACCGCCTATCTGACGGCCCGGCGTTACATGTGGGACGACTTCAAGCCGTATGTCTTCGAGACCACCGATTTGGGCAAGCATTGGAACGCGATTACGACGGGCTTGCCTCAGGATGAATTTGTTTTCGATATCCGGCAGGACCCGAATGAATCCAAGCTCTTGTTCCTGGCCACGCGCAGCACCGTTTATTTTAGCCCGGACGCGGGCGCGCACTGGCAGCCGCTGACGTTGAACCTGCCTGTGGCGCAGGTGCGCGACATAGCGATCAATACGCGGCAGGGTCAGATCGTTGCCGCTACGCACGGACGCGCGTTTTGGGTTCTCGATAATCTGACGTTGCTCGAGCAGCTGACCAAGAACCCGGCCGTGCAATCCAACGCCAGTTTCCTGTTCGCGCCTGAACAAGCCTGGCTGACTCATGATTACGGCCTTCCCGACCCCGACCGCAGACGTCCGCCCGATGCCGGTTACAATCCGCCGTTCGGCGCGACACTCTTCTTTCACATTCCTGAGAACTACGATGGCAAGACACCGGCAACGCTCGAGTTTAGCGATGCCCATGGAAAAGTGATCCGCAGCATTCCACTGCATCTGGCCACGGAAAAAGAGAAAGAGGAAAAAGCAAAGGCCAGCGAGCCGCAAGCGAACACGCATTTGGAAAACGCCACCGAAGAAGCCGAGAGCGAGCAAAGCACCGACCTGAAGATCCAGAAAAAGGAAGCGAAGCTGGCGGCGGTCGAGCCGGGGATGAACCGGCTGCAATGGGATCTGCGCTATCCGTATGCGACCGAGGTAACCGGCTACCATGCTCCGATCGCGGCGGGCGGGCTGGAAGACTCGGTCGAGGGTCCAATCGTCGTGCCGGGGGCCTATTCGGTTGTGCTCGATTACGGCGGACAAAAAACGCAACAGAATTTAACGGTCGGTCTCGATCCGCGGCTTCATGTTACCCAACAAGACCTGGAAGCGCACCTGACGTTAGACCTGCAGATCCATGCCGATCTCGACGCATTGGATAAAGAGATCAATCAAGCGCTGGCCGCGCGCGACAAGCTGGAGCAGGCCGTCTCTACTCACAGTCTCACCAGCGCGCAGGCCGGGGCCGCCCTAACCGCTCTCAACCGCGACATCGGCAACCTTGCCCAGATGGCGATGAAATCGAGCGAGGGCAGCCTGCTTTATGAAACCAAGCTGCGCGATCACCTCGCTTACCTGGCGGCGGACATTGACCTGGCCTACGATCGGCCAACGGCAGCACAGGAGGCCGTGTTTCGCGAACTCGATCAGCAGGCCAAGGAGGGCGAGAAAAAGCTGGAGGCCGACCTTGCTCAAGCGGAGAAGGTGATCGGACAAGGCAAAGGGAGTTAGGAAAAGCAGAAACTCTGGTGGAGTAATGGAGTAAGGGAGTGATGGGGGGGAAGGGAGGAATTTCGGATTGCGGATTTCGGATTGGGAAGGGGAGGAGAAGCTTCAATCACCAAGCACCAAACCCCCAGGGAAGCTCCAATAACCCAATAACCCAATAACCGAATAACTATTAACCCAGCAGCCCATGGCTTGGGTGATCGCAGGGAATGGGCGGGATCGTTCGCTCTGATCCCGGTTTCGCCGGCTGGCTCCGGGTGTGGCGGGTGGGATGACAACAAGGCAGAGGAAGGCGCGTCAAGGAGAGGAGGATCCATTTGAGGCTTGGTGATTGGTGCTTCATTGGAGCTTGGGTATTGGGATTTGGTGCTTCCGCTTGCGGTCGGTGCTTCCGCTTTCGTTGGTGCTTCCGCTTGCGGTCGGTGCTTTTGCTATGCGCGGTTGGGCTCGCGCTTGCGCGCTTCGCCGGGCGCCTCGGAGATGCGCCCCTACCTGATTGGGGAATGCGCCCGGGCCTGATTGGGGAATGCGCTCCACCTGATTGGGGAGAAAGTAGAAGCGGCGTCCTCGCCGCTTTGGGGTTTTGGAAAACGCGACGAGACTTCGCGTCTACAGGAATAAGTGGGACGAGACAAGCTCGTCCCTCCGGAATAGAAGATGCGCCTTATCGGCTGACGGTTTGGCCGCCGGGCTGCCAGCCGTTATCGAGCCAGAACGATTCGAGATCGGACCGGCTGCCGTTAAAGATGTTGCGCTCCGCCCAGCGAATATTGGCCACGCTTCTGGGAAAGGATCGACGCGGGCGCAAATCGCAGTGTCCATCGCCGGTGTATTGCCAAAGATGCCATTGGTCCCAGGGATGGGTGGGGCGCGGCGTGTAATGATAATTGGCGATCCAGAGCCAACAGTTCGATAGCATTCGCCGTTGCGCCGGGTTCACCCTCGGACTGTTCAGCGCGGCCCGCAGCCAATTTTCGCTTCCGTAAATGCCGGGATACTTGCCGGTGCGCTCACGGATCCGCTCCACGAATCGGGCTGCTTGATCGACCCGCATGCTTCCACCCGGGTAATGGCCGTTCTTCTCGAAATCCAGGACCAACAGGACCGAGTCGGGCCGGGCCGGGCCGGAATGCGACCAGGAGTTCTCAACTACGCTCAGGAAATAATCGGCCTGGCGGATGGGATCGCCGGCGTTGGCAAAATGATAGGCGCCCCAGAGCAGACCTGCGCTCGTCGCAGCCTTTTCTCGGCCATAATACATCGCATCGCGCTCGAACGAGGGATAGCTGGCTTCGTGAATCACCGCCATGATCCCTTCGCCCTTCATTCGGTGAAAATCCGGACGCATCAGGTCGTAATGGGACAGGTTAACGACGCAGTTTTCGGCGAAGATCGAACCGGGCAGGACCAAAGTGAAAACCAGGGTTCTGAGAGCGAAGAAATTCATCCGGTTAAGTAACAAGCTTGATGCGGGAAAATGGGAGCATTAGGGATGCCGTCAAGGGAGTTTTTGAAAACGGAGAAGGTAGGCAGGGTGAAGCGTTGAAGGGTAGGGAGAGGTGCCGTGCTTTTTTACGAGGATGACACAAACGCTTGAAACTTAAAACTTAAAAGTTGGGGTGGCCGATGGCATGGTGGGCAGGTGACAATTTTTCTCGGGTGCGGATTCGCCGCGAAATATCGGGAAGGCGGCGGCAATTTTTCGGTTCCATTGCAGTGGATGTTGGGACTGCAACGGTTGCAACGCGATGCCATTTGGCTCGAGTACCTGCCTTTGACCGGAGATCGCCGGGATGACCAAGGCAAGATCCGCAGTTTTCAGCGCCGGCTGCGCGAGCATGGATTAGGCGGCCGGTACTGTCTGCTTGTGGATAAAGCGGCAGGAAACGAACACGATCTCAGCGAAATGGATTGCATTGGAATGTCGAAGCGTGAGCTCCTCGATCGGTTGGCCGGGCCTAATCGGTTGCTCAATCTCAGTTATTCGATTCATCCGCCGTTGCTCCTCGAGTTCGAGCAACGGGTATTCTGCGATCTGGATCCGAGCGAAATCTTTTATTGGATGACGAAGATGGAGATGGGGCAGTCGTATCATCATGAATTTTGGACGATTGGTGTGAACGCCGGGGGAAAAGATTGCCGGCTGCCGAACACCGGATTGAAGTGGAACACATTTTTCCCACTGGCTGACACCCGGCTTCTCCGGCCCCAGCCCCGGCCTCGAGGACCGAAGTTCACCACGATCGGGCAATGGTACCTGGGGCGGATCGTTAGAAGTGGACGGGGAGTTTCCGGATTTGTCGAAAAAGGTCGCGTTTGAACCTTATCTCGATTTGCCGGGACGGGTTCCGGAAGCGCGGTTCGAGCTGGCCATGAACATGCCCGCGGACGACCCCGACCAGGAACGTTTGCGCAAGCGAGGGTGGCAGGTTGTCGATCCCCACCGGGTTGCACGGACGCCCCGGGTTTACCGGCGTTATCTGGCGAGCGCGTTCGGCGAATTCACCGCGATCAAAGGAGTCGATGTGCGATGGCAAACGGGATGGGTGAGCGATCGCGCGGCGGCATTCCTGGCGTTAGGCAGGCCGGTTATCACCGAACCGACCGGGGCGGCGAAGTTTCTGCCGCAAGAGAGCGGGTTTCATTGGGTGAAGGATTTGGATCAAGCGAGTGAGGCGGCGAGAAAGGTAATTGCGGATTGGCCGCGGGAATCGAAGCGAGCACGGCGCTGTGCGGTGGAGGTGTTCGATTCGGTAACGAATTTGCGGAGGATTTTGGGAGAGTGATGGAGGGAGGGGGGAGGAATTGCGGATTTCGGATTTCGGATTGGGAAGGGGAGGAAAAACACCAAGCACCAAGCACCAAACCCCAGGGAAGCTCCAATAACCAATAACCAATAACCAATAACCAATAAGGCAGCGGATGGCGCGTCTGAGACACGTCGGGGGACGTCTTGGTGCTTGGTGATTCTCTGGAGCTTGGGTATTGGGATTTGGTGCTTTTGGTCCGCGCGGTTGGGTTCGCGGGAACCGGCCCCTTGACGGGTATGGCACAGGGGGCGAGCCCCTACGTTTTTGGACCCGAAAAAAAGGCGTTGGATTCGGCGTTGCAAAACAATTTTGGGGTGTTACTCATTCCCAGAGTATGGCTGATTTGATGAAAACAGGTGAGTTGAAGGAGCGCCTGAAAAAGATTCCGGAATGGGAATTGGAGAAGAAGCACATCGAGCGCACGTTTGAGTTCGATGATTTCTCGGATTCGATCGATTTTGTGAACGCGGTGTCGGAAGTGGCGGAAGAAGAGGAGCACCATCCTGACATCGATATTCGCTACAACAAAGTGCGTTTGGTTTTGTCGACCCATAGCAAGGGTGGTCTGACCGAGCTGGATTTTGCGTTAGCCGAGCGGATTGATACCCTGGCAGAGTAGGGAGGGGGAGGAAGCCCCGAGCTTTCCTCACCCTTAAATGGGAGGGCGGAGCGAAAGCACCAAGCACCAAGCACCAAACCCCAGGGAAGCTCCAATAACCAATAACCAAGCGTGGGGAGGAATTGCGGATTTCGGACTGCGGAGTGGGAAGAAAAGCACCAAGCACCAAGCACCAAACCCCAGGGAAGCTCCAATAACCAATAACCAATAACCAAGCGGCGGCAGACACGTGGGGGACATCTTGGTGTTTGGTGATTCTCTGGAGCTTGGATGTTGGGATTTGGTGCTTTCCCAGCGTCCTTCATGCAGAGAGAGAGAGCTGCTCTAAATAGAGTAGATTGATTAGATGTCCGCCATGCGCTTTTGGATCGTGACGGTAATCGTTATCCTGCTCGTGGTTGTGGTCTGGAAGTTTATCGATTTTCGGATGCGCCCCCCGCCGCCGCCACCGCTGCCACTGGCCGCGCCGGTAGAGAAGACGGGTGGCGATCAGTAATTTGCGGAACCGTAACCTGGGGAACGCCCTCCGGCCTCTCGCTTGTCCAGCCGACCTCTCGGAGCGAGGTGCGGCCCTCCCTGAAGACGACGCCCGTTATCTGGTGCGGCCGTATTTCACTTCGCCCGGCCGTTCGTTCAGAGTGTAACGCTCGACTTTGCCCTTGCCGTCGATAAGCACGGTCAGCTGCTCCATGCGGGTGTTGATGCCCCCAATGAAAGCGCCGGCCACGGGGACAAAGGTCTCCGGTTTGGTGCGCGCCGCCGAATAGACCCAGCTGAGGACGACGTTGCCGTTTAGATCAAGGGTCTTTGTGGAAGGAACTCCAAACATTCGAATCAGATCAGGCTCGGTGGTAACGCCGATCTGGATTCGGTTTACCTTCTCTTTGGCAATAGGCGTGCCGACTGAGGAACAGCCGGTTATCGCCACCGCCAGGGCCGCTGCAATAACAATTTTCACCCGGGACTCCTATGGCAGGGCAAGCGATCAGACAACAGCGATCTTGCGGAAATTACTTACTGATGGTTAATCGCCGCCAGCGAGCGCCCTTCGTCGGCGTCAATGAAGGCAAACATGGTCTCGATCTCGGAGCGGCCCGCCATTCCTGCTTCTTTTTTGCGCCGCTTCAAAGTTTCCGAGACCTCGTCGTTCCAGCCGCGTTTCCGCATGAATTCGTTCCAAACATAAACTTCCTCGTCGGTCGGCCGACGTCCGGCATCGAGACACCAATGAAGAATTTCCTCATCGCTTCCGCCGGCCTTAACCCGCTCGACCAGGCGACCGTATTCGACCTGCAGAAAACGAGCGCAAAATTCGTCGAACCCTTTCCCGAGGTTCGCCTGGTAATCCTGGCCGAGCTGGCCCCGGGCATGAGTGCGGATCTTGTCCAGCATTCGTCCGAAATAGACAAGGCCGCCGACCTTGGCGAACGGGCTGCGGATACCTAAATTCTGCACGTTCAACCATTTTGCTAAACTTAGGCGAGTTTTTCAAGCTTTGGAGTGGGATGGGGGCGGGGAGGAGGGGAAAGCACCAAGCACCAAACCCCAGAGAAGCTCCAATAACCTAATAACCGATAACGGGATCCTTCGCTCTGATCCCGGTTTCGCCGGCTGGCTTCGGACGTGGCGGGTGGGATGACACGGCAGGGGGAGGCGCGTCTGAGATCCGTCGGGAACGTTTTGGTGTTTGGTGATGGGGGAGAAAGTAGAAGCGACGTCCTCGCCGCTTTGGGTTTTGGAAGACGCGACGGGGACTTCGCGTCTACAGGAATAAGAGGGACGAGACAAGCGCGTCCCTCCCGAATAGAGTTGGCGTCTTCCGCCTATTCGGCGGATTCCTGCTTGTCCGGAGCGGATCGCTGAGGGATGCTCGTTAGCGATGGATCGGATTGTCGGGGTCGAAACCGAATATGGCTGTCTGGTAAGCGAGGACGGTTTGCATACCAGTTCGGACCTGTGGCCGGCCAAGGTAAAGAATTATCTCTTCCGAAAGGCAGCGGTGGGGGCAATAGACCTCCACTATCGTGATTATGAAGAGCCCCCGGGGAACGGCGGTTTTTTGCTTAACGGCGGCCGGCTCTATCTCGACATGGGACACATCGAGTACGCGTCGCCGGAATGTTTGCATTTGCGCGACCTGGTCACATTCGATCTGGCGGGTGACGAGCTGTTGCAAACGGCGCTCGCCGCCACCGGCGGAGCAGGCCGGGTTTCGTTCATTAAGAACAACATCGATCACCACACCGGAGCCACGTTCGGGTGTCACGAGAATTATTTAATGCGCCGGGAAGCCCAGTTCACGCCGCCGATTCTTGGGACCCTGCTGACTTTTCTGGCAACGCGCCAGATCTTTACCGGGGCGGGTCGGGTCGGACAGGCCAACCCCCTGGCATTCGATTTCGAGCCGCCTCGGGCCGAAGCGCAGGTGGAATTCCAATTGAGCCAGCGAGCCGACCACATCGTAAACGACATCTACCAGTGGGTGCAGTTCAATCGCGCCATCATCAACGCCCGGGACGAGCCGTTGGCGGATTACCGAAAGTACCGCCGGCTCCATTTGCTCATCGGCGATTCCAACATGAGCCCATTCGCGACTGCGCTGAAGATCGGCACCACCGCGTGCGTGTTGAGTTTGCTCGAGGACGGATATTTGCCGCGTAATCTCGTCCTGAACGATGCCGTGCGAAGCACCCGCGACATTTCACGGGACCGCACCGGCCGGTGGCTGGTCGACCTGGAGAATGGGAAATCGATCGGAGCGCTCGACGTGCAATGGCAATTCCATGAACTGGCCCAAAAACATTTGCGAAATCGAAGCGCCGAAACCGACTGGTTACTGGAAAATTGGAGCTTCACTCTTGAGGCGCTGGAGCGAAATCACGAAGCACTGATCGGCGGAGTCGATTGGATTACGAAGAAATGGCTGTTGGAGACACTGATCGAATCGGAGGGGTTAACCTGGGGCGATCCCTGGCTGCAAAGTATCGATCTTGAATATCATAACATCGATCCGGCCCGGGGATTATTTTTCGGAGTCAAACCGGGCAAACGGATCGGTGAATGGAACAACAGCATCCGGCGACCGGATGCGAGCTATCAGCCGCCGCTCAATACCCGGGCGGCAGGCCGAGCCCGGGCGGTGGCACATTTTCAGAAGAGCGATAAACCTTACGTAATTAACTGGGACTCGATCGCCTACGACAGCCGGGATTTCCTGGTGATGGGCGATCCATTCGAGACTTATACGACAGAAGTAAGCAAATTCCTGGCGGCCAAACGTCGGTCGCAACCGAGCGAAGGGTAGGCGGGACGGGGGGGGAAAGGACCAAGCTCCAAGCACCAAACCCCAGGGAAGCTCCAATAACCAATAACTGGTAACCCAGCAGCCCATGGTTTGGGTGATCGCAGGGGATAGGCGGGATCCTTCGGCCGACTTTGCGGCCTCAGGATGACAAGGTAGGGGAAGGCGCGTCTGAGACACGTCGGGGGACGTTTTGGTGTTTGGTGATTGGTGGCTTCTTTGGAGCTTGGGTATTGGGATTTGGTGCTTCCGCGTCTGCGGTCGGTGCTCGCGCTTGCGCGCTTCGCCGGGCGCCTCGGAGATGCGCCCCTGCCTGATTGGGGAGAAAGTAGAAGCGGCGTCCTCGCCGCTTTGGGGTTTGGAAAACGCGACGGGGACGTCGCGTCTACAAAAATAAGTGGGACGAGACAAGCTCGTCCCTCCCGAATGGTGTTGGCCTGCGTCCGCTGCGCGGTCGGTACTCACAGACGCCGTGCGATGCGGCGGATTATTGGAGGCGCTGGAGGGAGGAAATGCCGTAGTTTTCCTGCAACAAGGGCGCTTCCTGGGCGACTTCCTTGGCATTCAACTCGATCTGTTTGGGATCTTCTTCCGTCTCCACTTTAATGAAGTCGCCCAAGGGATGTTTGGCGGCCTCAGCCAAATCGGCTAACGACTTTATTTCTTTGCCATTGACGCGAGTAACGGTCAGGAAAGCGAGATCGTCATATCCAATGGTGGTATTGGCGGGCAAAACCTGACTCAGAATCACAATGCGACGTTTGCCTTCCGGGAACAGCTCGGATTGGAAGTGATCGAAATAGACGAACCGCGGGGGCGCCTGCTTCTGCCAGTTACCGCCCCATTCCTCGAGATACTCACGGGAGAGCTCGATGAAAATGAGGCCGCCCAAAACATAATAAGAGGGAGCCTGATCGAGGCTGTAAGGGGGGATGACATAATCCTGGGCGGATCGATGCTCGAGCGTGATATTGAGCTGCATCGGCTTGCCTGCCCGCTGAATTTGAAACGGCACGGTGTCGCCGGCGAAGGCATGGGCCGTGAGCAGGTTGGTGAACTCGATTTTCCCGTAGAGCGGGTCAACGTAATTCCCATTTTGATCCAGCTCGTTGCCTTTGATCGCGGTAATGATGTCGTCAGCCTGCAACCCGCCTTTCATCGCCGGCGAACCCGGATCTACACTGCTGACGTAAACGCCGCCCGGCCGGGTTTCCCCGGCATACTTGCGCAGCTGCGGATCGCGCGTCGGGAAAAATGAAAATCCTGCGGAAGGAAACCCCTGATAATGTTGGGTGGCGGCTTCCTTGAGAAAATGGGTGATGATCGGAGCTGGAATGACGTCGAGGACCTGGGAACGCGGATCGTAGCGGAGGAGCAGCCCCGCCAACTTGTTACTCTTGACCAGGGGAACGGTATAACTGTTTTCCCGATATTGCATCGAGATGCTCATTCGATAGGCAAGGAATTGTCCGATGTCGGCCGGATACCGCATCATTTGCACGCTGGTGACCAACCCTTCGGTTACCACGAGGGCGCCGGTTGGCTCCAGTTGCCAGGCGGCAAGCCGATCCCCCACCGTAGTGTCCGACGTGATTTCCATCGGAACCAGACCGTCGAGGAACTTTTTCTCGGTCGGCTCCAGTAAAGCAAGGTTTGATTCGTAATCGATCACGCGAACGTCGGCGGCGCATTTTTCTCCCGACTCGGCCCGCTCCAGTTCGACATAGTTCTGGTTCTCAACCAGATCAGCCGTGACCAGGACCCGGCCCTGAGGCAAAACGGTGCCGAGCCCGCGTTTGGAAAAGGGCGCCTTCTTTTGCCACGGCCGAAAATAATCATAATGCTGTCCGGTCACATTCACCCGGACCAATGAAAGTTGCCGGGTTTTTTTGGCCGTGGGCAAAGGTTCCTTTTTGGCCGGCGCCGCGCCTGTGCCAATGAGCAGACAAACTAAAACGAGGGGTAATGCTTTGCCCATGTCAGCTTTTCTTTTGAGCCATCGCCGGACTGGCGACGGGTTGTTCCTCCAGGTTTTGTTCCTGGAGAACGTTGTAACGCGTCTTGATTCGTTCCCGAGCGGCTTCCACCTGTTTCGGGTCCAACACCAACGGCGGTCCTTCCCCAACCATCTTCACAACAAAACGCTCCGGTGTGGATGCGAACGCCTTGGCCAGATCGTTGAGCGTGCGAATTTTCAGCCCGTTAATTTCATCTACGATCCCGTAGCGGTAGGGAGAGAGATAGGTGTTGATCGGGTCTGGCAAAATGTTGGTCAAAATAATGACTTCCGGGTGCTCGAGATAGATTTGTTCCAGGACGAAGAAGTCAAAAAAATGGCGGACCCGCAGATCGGCTGGTTGATAGGCCTGCATCAGGTCGAGGTTTAACGGCTGGAAAAGGAGGCCGCCGTAAAGAACGTAGCGCGGCCGCACATCGTAGCTGTGACCCTGGATCAGATAGGGCCAAACTGTCGTCAGCTCAATCGTGGCCGTGACCGGCTGTTTCCCCCGGAGCAAGTCCAACTTCACTTTATCGCCTTTGAACTTCCGCTCGACGATCTCCGGCATTTCGACGCGCTCGCCTTCCAGTTCCACATTTCCGTCACTGGCAATGGGATGATCGTCAATCGCAAGCAGAACATCGCCGGGCTGAACTTTCTTTTCGCAAGGACCGGCGGCAACGACGGTGCCGACAAGAACGCCGCCGCCGTCGTCTTTTAATCCAAGAAAATGACGCTGGGCCGGGTCTTGCAGCTTTGAATAAGTCAGGCCGAGATCGACATATTTATCGTAGTGGCCGTCCTTGATATCGGTAAGGAAGCGATGGATCACCGGGGTTGGGATCATGTAAGCCACGCCCTGGGCGACTTCGCCGCTATAACCTTGAAAGGCTACCCCGACCACTTTTCCATTCTGCATCACCGGGCCGCCGCTGTTGCCGGGATTAATCTGGGCGCTGATTTGAATCGCCAGGTGCTGATCGATGGACGAGTGGGTATAAAGTTGAAAATCAATCCGGGATACAATCCCGGTCGTTACCGACATGCGTTCTCCCCCGATTGGGTAACCATAGGCCGAGACGACCGACTCCAGCTCGGGGATGCCGCCGAATTGCAGCGGGACCATGTCTTTCAAAAAATTCGGCGCATCGACAGTGAGCAGGGCCAGATCGCAGTCGTGGGCCACAAACTGGACTTTGGCCGGATATTTATTGGGATCACCCTCGCGGTCGACCACGATATAGCGGGCATTGCTGACCACATGGGCGTTGGTCAAAATGCGCGAACCGTCGATCACAAATCCTGCTCCGACCCCGCGCCCGATCGCACCGGCGTTCCAGGGCGCCCGATAATCGGGCTCCACCGCGGTGGTGGTGATGCGAACGAGACTTCGCTGGATATTATGATTCCGGCGCTGGGGGCTCACCGGAACGGGGACAACGGCCTGGGGCGCCTTGGTCGGTGTAGCCGAGACCCGAGGGGCTCTCGGCGGCGGCGGCGCTGTCTGCTGCCCCCGGATGCTGCCCGACGCGAACAAGCAAAGAGAAAGAATCAGGATCGTGTCGCGTCTCATGACAAAGTCGTGAAGATCAAGCGAAGCGCCAAGAAATCAAATCGCATTCACCGGTTTGACAGTGCAGATTCCGAACCGTTTGATCGAAAACATGTAACCGTGGCGTCTTATTCGCTGCGGGAGACGCGATCGCTCTCCCAGCCGCAGGCTTTTACGATTTGTAGGAAAGCGTAAGCGGCGGGGACGCCGCTTCTACTTGCGGTGACTGGCAAGCCGCCTCTCACTGACTGGTTTTACACTCCGGCCCGCTCCAGGAGCGAACCAAGGACCTTTTTCGCTTCGAAAATTTCACGGGCCAGTTCACGGGCCGCCCGCGAGTGCGCGGCATAATCGGCGTTAACGGATTTGACCGCCTCGGCGATTTCAGCCAGCGACCCAAAAGAGAGCAAACCGTGGTCGCCGCCGTAATGCTGCCGAAATCCGGTCTCCTGAGTGATAACCGGACGCCCGGCTGCCAGATAACAGGCGCTTCGGTCGCTAAACCAGCCGGTGTTAAGGCGCACATATTGATCCTTGGCCGCCGTGAATTCGCCTTTCGACCGGCGAATATAATCGCGGTAAAGCCAGTAATCGACGCTCAACTGGAGCGGCGAGAACAAACGCCAGCCGTTCTTCAGAAATTTTTTCCGCGTCGGCTCGTCTTTGATGTCGGTGGCAAGCTCGAATGTCTCGCCTGACTTTTTCGGCGCCGCGACGAAACGCAAAAATTCCCGGGATTTGCTCCAGAGATATTTCTTTCCCCGCCAGGCGATATCTTTCTGCCCGCTGGTCGACCAATTGGCCACCGAAGTGAACACGGCCGCTCGGGACGGGAGTCGAGTGGTTTTCCAGAGATCGGTCACTACCGGTTGACGGGTCGGTTGCCATCGAAATCCGTGGTTGGGCACGGGAAAACTTTTGGTGCCGACGTTTTCGCCAAAGGTAAAAAGGGCCCGATGCCTCCGGAGATACTTGACGGTCGATCGCAGGCCTTTGTCGACTTTGATTTGCTCAACCCCGGGATCGCTTTCGACGTAGAGAATGCGATCGCTGGCCAGAAGATCGTCATTGAATTCCTGGCTCCCGCAAACGTTGAGGATGGCGTCGGCGTCACGGTAAAGCTGCCGAATCCGTTTCAGGGACAATCCGGCGGTCGGTTTGCCCTTGAGATAACGGGCACAGAAGCCCCATCGCCGGCGGAAGCCGAACTCGCGGGAGAGCTGGTTCAAAATAGTGGCGGCGTATTCGAAGGCGCTGCTGATCTCGAACGTTTCCGGGTTGTAAGGAAACCGCGCCGAATCCTCGATATAATAGACTTCGTGGCCGAGTTGCTGAAGTCCCACGATATAATGGATATGCTGCCAGATCACACCCGCGATCGGCATCGATCCCATGAATCCCATGACCACGATCCGTTTGCGTTTCATCCTGCTTGTTTTCGGGAGGGACGAGCTTGTCTCGTCCCACATTTTTCGGAGGTGCCGGGCCCTGTTCCTTTATAGATCACACCCATCAAACTGATATCCAAAACGGATTCTTGCCCACGAAACACGCGAAAACCCCAAATTGTAGGCCGTCTCTGTGAGACGGCAATTTTCCTGATATCCAAAGCGGATTCCTGCCCACGAGCACGCGAAAAGACGCCAAAAGAAACAAAAAATAAATGGGACGAGACAAGCTCGTCCCTCCCCTTGCTTTCACGAATGGCGATTGAGATCAATCGCCCCTGCCTGTTGGAAAATTTCCGGACGCATAGAGCTTGGCGTAAACTCCGCCTTGCCTAACGAGTTCCTCGCCGCTGCCTTTCTCAACAATGCGGCCGTGATCGAGGACGACGATCTGGTCTACCCGATGGATGGTGGCCAGGCGATGGGTGACGATCAGCGTCGTGCGGCCGCTCATCAGTTCCTTGATCGTTTCCATAATGGCGGATTCAGTTGTCGGATCGAGCGCCGAGGTCGGTTCGTCGAGCAGCAGGATCGGCGCGTTTTTTAAAAATGCGCGGGCGATCCCGATCCGTTGCCGCTGGCCGACGCTCAAATGACCGCCCCGCTCGCCGACGGGAGTTTCATAACCGTGGGGCAGTTGACGGATGAAGTCGTCCGCCTGGGCCCGGCGGCCTGCCTCCCTGATTTCCTCTTCACTCGCTTCCGGGCGGCCGTAAGCGATGTTTTCGCGCACGGTGGTCGAGAAAAGCAACGTGTCTTGCAACACCATTCCTATCTGGGCGCGCACCGATTTTTTGGTCAGGTCCCGAAGATCGCGTCCATCCAGAGCAACCCGGCCGGAAGCGGGATCGTAAAACCGGGCAACCAGACTGAGCAACGTGCTTTTACCCGCCCCGGTTCCGCCAACGACAGCGACGATTTGATTCGGAGCAATCACCATATCGACATCGTAAAGGACGGGCCGATCCTGTCCGTAGGTGAAGCTAACGTGTTCGAATGTTATGGCGCCCTGGGTACTGACTATGTTGAGAGCGTTAGGCGAATCAGCTACATCATCGGCCCGATCCAGCACTTCAAAGCAACGCCTCGCCCCGGCGGTGGCGCCTTCCATGGCCCACGTCGTGTAGGTGAGCGATTCCAGAGGCTGATAAAGCATCAACAAATACGCGCTGAAGACCAGGAGCGATCCGAGGGTGAGCCTGCCCTCAAGCACGTGCATTGTGCCGACGTAATATAAAGCGGCTGTTCCCAGAACCATCAGGCTGCTGATCACCAGCGCACTGTTCAAGTTGGTCAGGGTGAGGCGCAGGTTCGCCTGCAAACTTTGGCGGGCCTGAAGATGGAATTGGCTCACCTCCCAGTCCTCCCGTCCAAAGGCGTGCACCATCCGGATCGAGCTAAGACCTTCCTGGGCCAGGGTAAGCACGGCGCTTTCCTGCTCTTGAATAGAAGTCGACTCGCGCCGGATCCGGTGTGCGAAGAAATAAATCGCGATTATGAGCAGGGGAACAACCGCCAGGGAAAGCAGCGCCAGCTCCGAATCGAGCCGGACCATGATTACAAAAGTGCCGGCCAGGGTCAGGACCGAGGCGAAAATGTTGGTAAATCCCTTGTTGTAGATCGTCTGAATGGACTGGGAATCGTAGGCCACCCGAAAAGTGGAATCGCTCGATCGGCGGGTATCGTGGAACTTGAGGGAAAGCCGCTGCAAATGAGAATAGATCTCGGTGCGCAATTGAAGCAGCGCCTGAAGCCCGACCTTCACAAAAACATAATTAGTGACCCAATTGACGGCTCCCCAGCTCAGCTGAATCACGACCAGAGCGAGACAGAGCAAAAGGACGGTCCGTGCCGGCTGGCCGGGAAACCAACCGTTGTTCGGATCCGGCAGAACGCGATCGACAATGATCTTGAACGGCCACGGCTTGAGCAGGTTCAGTCCGATGCCGACCAGGGAAAGAAGGAGCGCGCCGACCGTTTGAACCAGAAACGGCCGGTAGTATTGAAGCACGCGCCGGTAGATCGACATATCAGTTTGAGATTGCGAACCAGTGATTTCGGATGAAATAAGCCCCGGTCAATTCGCTGAGGCTAAGTCCGAAATCCGAAATCCGAAATCCGAAATTCTGGCATGCATCATCTTCTTGAGACGTGGTTCAACTGGGTTTTAGGCGGCGGTTATCTCGGTATCATCGTTCTGATGGCGATGGGAAGCACTCCGCTGCCAGTCCCGGCCGAAGCCGTGATTCCGCCGGCGGCGTTCCTGGCGGCCCGGGGCGATCTCAGTTTTACAGGAGTGATTATTGCCGGCGCATTCGGGTCCTACCTGGGCGCGGCGGCGATGTACTGGCTCTCGCGCTGGCTCGGCCGGCCCCTTCTTCTTCACTATGGCCGCTTCATCTTGATGAGCCCCGAAAAACTCGAGCACGCCGAGATCTGGCTCGAACGTTACGAGGCCGGGGGCGTTTTCTTTGCCCGGGTTCTTCCGGTGATCCGTCATCTGATTTCGATTCCATGCGGCATCGTGCGAATGCGCTTTGGGGTCTTTAGTGTGGTAACGATCATCGGATCGGCCGTCGCTTGCTCCATCCTCGGTTATCTGGGCGATCAGGCATATCGTCGGCAGCCCGATTTGTTGTCGAATCCCGAGGCGATGCTCCATTTCGTCAAAGGCCAATCGCACTGGATCGCGCTCATCGTGTTGGTCTTCGCCGCGCTTTACCTCCTGGCTATGCGGCTGATGCGGCGGTAGTGCCAAGCGCGAGAGCATTCCGGACAGGGGGAGTGGTTTGGAGTAAGTGTTTAGCGCCAGACATCCTATCTGTGGGGTGGCGCTATGTTGGGCCGGGACGGCCGAAACTCTCCACACATTTCCTTAGCACGCGGGAGTGGTTTCAAAGTGGGAGGGGTCTTTGGCCGCGAGAGTTCTTCCGCTTTGCCAAGCGAGGGTTTGCCCACGATGCGATTGATCCCGTGCCTTGCCCCTAAACACGTACGGTTTCGATAATCCCAGTTAGCCGGGCAAGTCGAGCGCTCGCCGCTTGAGGTCGAGGCCAGCGGCGCTCACTCTTCTTTTCGGGGCGTGCCCGGACGTCCGTTCCAGCCGGCTGATGTTCAAAAACGTGACACTAGTGTCAGGAAGGCGCCGCCTTCCAGGAAGGAACGATGCAGGCGGACTGCCATCAGCCCTCGGTATAGTTATGTTTGAACGAAATGGCACCACATCTGCTCTAATTCTGCGAGTTACTCATGAAAAAGACACAACAAATATTGAAGCCTCGTCCCAAGCTTTCACTCGGCGATCTCATTCTGGCGGTAAGCTCCTGCACCAAGAATACCAAAGAAACGGTTGCCACCGTGGCTGATCTTCTCGCCAGCGGCCAGGTCCGAGTCGAGAGCAACGGCCGCTTTAACCGCGCGCGGGTTTGCTGAACAGGCTAATCAGAACCAATTTTTAATCGCTCCGGCGGTGTTCCCCCCGGAGCGATTTCTTTTTGGGCAGAACGCCCGATCTCCCAGGAAAGCAGGAAAGCAGGAAGCGAATCGAGGGTCTGGCGAAGGGTTTCAAATTTGTTGATCGACGGCCAGAGACCGCCGCTACGGTTAACCCCAATCGAATCTCTTAATCTCCCCCCAGGTTTGTGTTGCCAAAGGCGACTCGCCGGGGCGAGCTTTTCCTGGCTGGTCCTGATAAAAGACTTTTCCCGTTCGATACCCGCTTTTATGTTTCGCCGGTGATCGATCGTTACTCCCGGCCGGAAATGAGCGCGATCTGGTCGGATCAACGGAAATTCGAGATCTGGCTGGAGATCGAAACGGCAGCCTGCGAAGCGATGGCCGAGCTGGGCCAGATTCCGAAGCAAGATGCGGTTGAGATTCGCAAGCGTGCCCGTTTTTCCGTTTCGGAGATTCTGGAGATTGAGAAGCGCACCAACCATGACGTTATCGCCTTCCTGGAGAATGTCGCCGAATCGGTTGGGCCGGCTGCGAGATGGGTCCACCAGGGGCTAACTTCATCCGACATCCTGGACACGACTCTCGCTGTTCAGCTAACCGAGTCGTCCGGGATCCTGATTGACGACATCACGAAGCTGCGCGGCGCGATCGCGGAGCAAGCTCGCCGGTTCAAGATGACGCCGATGATTGGACGCAGTCACGGTATCCACGCCGAGCCGATTACGTTTGGCCTGAAGCTGGCCTTGATGTTCGACGAGTTCGGCCGGGCCGACGAACGGCTTCGGCAGACGCGGGAGCGAATTCGTGTCGGCAAGTTGAGCGGGGCAGTGGGGACGCACGCCCATCTCGATCCGGCGATTGAAAAAAAGGTGTGCGAGAAACTTGGGTTAAAGCCGGCAACGATTTCCACGCAGATTGTGCAGCGCGACCGCCATGCGGAATTCCTGACCACTCTGGCGATTATCGGGTCGAGTGTGGATCGCTGGGCAACAGAGTTTCGGCATCTGCAACGAACGGAAGTGCTCGAGGTAGAGGAGTTCTTCGGTCAAGGACAAAAGGGGAGCTCGGCAATGCCGCACAAACGAAATCCGATAACAGGCGAGCGATTAAGCGGGTTGGCCCGGGTCATTCGGGGTCACTCCGTCACCGCCCTGGAAAACGTAGCCCTCTGGCACGAGCGCGATATCAGTCATTCCAGCGCGGAAAGAATCATTCTGCCGGACTCCTCTACTCTGCTCGATTACATGCTGGTAAAGCTGCGGGAGTTGGTTGCCGGGCTGCAGGTTTATCCGGAGCGAATGGAAAAGAATCTCGGCCTGACCAAGGGCCTGCATCACAGCCAGTCTGTTCTGCTTGCCCTTACCCGGGCCGGCCTGGAACGGAAAAAAGCGTATGAAGCAGTGCAACGCGCCGCGATGAAAACGTGGAAAGACGAAGGGACATTCGCCGAAAACGCAAAACGGGAGCCGGAAATCAATTCGAAGCTATCGGAGGCGGAGATCGATCGGCTTTGCTCCAACGACATTCATTTCAAACACGTTGATGCAACTTTCAAGGCGCTGGGCCTGGATTGAACCAGGGCGACGCTGCAATGAGCGCCGGCGCCCCTGTTAGACCGCCGCCCGGCGGAGCGGTCGATCCATCTTCCACGGACGTCTCGCTGGTCAGCGAATCGGATTCAGGAGCAGCTCGGTGATTTGGGCCGAGTGATCCAAATTCACGGACAACGTTTCGCATTTCGTGCCCGTGTTTGCCTGGCCGGCCGCCTCGGGATTGAGGGTTACCTGGACGGCGTTACTCCGGGTCTTCAAGACAAGCTGCGAAACCTGGAAGGTCGAAGAAAGTTCCACGCCGGCCAATTCCAGATGAGCCAGAAGATGCATGGTCATTCGGCAGTCGGCGGTCGGCGTTAATTGCATGCGAGTGGTGGAGTCAATCGGGACAACCGCCACCCCGCCAATCTGTAAAGCATTCCGAGTTTGAACGCCTTTGAACGGTTCACGTCGCGGGATCAAACGCATGGTGGCGATTTGCCCATTCTCATCCAGGCCGATCCGGCCCAGTTGAAAGCCGGTCTGGGGAAGCGCGGCTCGCATCGCGGGTGAGGCGACATGAAGAGAGACTTCGAGAGAAGCAGGCCTGGCCCGAATCGATCCCATTCGAAGCTCGGGAGTGAGTTGAACCGATACCACGTCCAGGAAAATACCGAGCACAACATCGTGCGCTCCCAGCGGCATGACCGGCGCCGCAATCAGCCCCGGCTCGAACGGACGAGTCGCTTCCACGATTTGCTCAGGCGCGGCGGTGGACGCGACCGGTTGAGGGGCGGAAACAACCTCCCGAGGCGGCTTCACTGGTGGGACGCGTTCCGGCGTTACCTGGCGCGGTGGCTTCGGGAGAAATTTTGCCCGCAACCTTGCTGCGGTTGGCCAAAGGGACGGTGGCGGAGAAGCGGCGGCCTCCTCCGGCGGGGCCTGGGTCGGAGGTGGAGGCGGAGCCGGTTCGACCGTTTCTCGGGCGAGCGCTGGGCGCGGGACTTCTAACTCAGGTTCCTTCGCGATGGGTGTTGCTTCAGGGACCAGGGGCGGGGCGGGCGGTGGAATAACTGGCGCTGCTGGTGGAATTGGCGGTGTTGCCTGTTGCGGCGCTGGCACGATTAGCGGCGGCGGGGCAGGAGTAAGCGGAGCCGCTGGCGGCGGGGCGATCGTGGCCACTGCCGGGGGCGGTTCTTTGGTTGCAACAGGGGGAGGCACGACGGCTGGAGGCGGCGCCAAAATTGGAGGCGGCGGCTGGCTCGCTTGCTTCTTTGATCCCGCCGGTTTTTTCCGAGCCGGCCGCGGTTCGGTTAAGGTTTGTTGCACCAGGCTGATCAACGCATCCGACAAGAACGGTTTGGCGATGGTCGCGACCACGTTATCGAGGGAGGCGGCCGCTTTGGACATTTCCAGGACATGCCCTGACATCATCAAAATCGGAATTTGCGCGGTCAGGTTGTTCTGCAACAGCCGGCGGCAAACTTCATCTCCGTTGAGGTCCGGCAAGCTATAATCGAGCAGGACCAGGTCGGGATTGATGCGCTCGATTTCCTTGATCCCGCTGGTTCCATTCGAAGCCGTTGTGATTTGCAATTCGGGATCGGCCCTCATTAGCACATCATCGACGAAGATCAGCAGCATCTCGGTATCGTCAACGATCACGATTTTTTTGCCTGTTTTGGACCGAGGCTTTGACTGAGCAATCTTTTCCGCCGGGGGCCGGGGCCTTTTCGCTTTGATCTCCCGGAACGCTTCGATCAACAGGCCTGTCCAATCGTCTTCGATGCTCCGGCCGGTCTGACGCGGTTTCTCGCGTTCACGAATCTCGATATTCCGCCAGACCATCATTTGCCGGAAGGCATCGGGTCCGCTTTTTCTGCCGGTCTCGGCATGTGAAAGCCGGCCATCGCGTAAAACGATCTCGCCGGATTTGCCGGAACCGTTCTTGATTTCCAAGGCGACTGTTCGTGCTCCGGCGCATTGGGCCAGAAGAACGTCGGGCAGGCCAAGGGATTCCAGAGTGGCGCGTGGAGTCGCGGTTTCGGGTTCGGTCCAGGGTCCGAGCAAGGCCTGCACGGCGGCGCCGAACTCGGGCACATCGAATGGTTTTCCGACAAAATGCAATGCGCCGGCCGAGCGCGCTTCCGCTACAATATCGCGCGGAACTTTGCCTGCGATGATCAGCACCTTGGCTTCGGGATGAAGCTCCTGCATTTTTTGCAGGAAAACGGTTAGGCCGGGGAAAGGGGGATCGAAATCGATGACGAAAAGGGCGGGATCGATTTTTCGGACGATCGCTTTGGCGTCGGCCAAAGAGCAGGCCACATGGGTGGAGTGAGCGGGCGCGAATTTGCGCAGAGCGGAGCTGATCGCCGCCGCCAGGGCATCGTATTCTTCGATGAGAAGGATGCTACCTTGCGACGTCGTCCCAGTAGGAGATTGAGATGCTGAAGGCACGACGGCAACGGCTCTGAAACGCGAGCATAGGAGAAGCGGGTAGCATGTTCAAGGCGACGAGGTGCAAGTTGCGTGCCTTTTTGCGGGCGCTTCGCTGGAGAAGGTAGGATTTGCGCGGAAAATTGGCCGGGGATCGAGCGTTCTCCCCTCGATCGCAAACCCAGACGGGTGGAGACCGCTCACTTATTCTTTGCGCGATCGTTGAGAATTCATGCCCGCTGCGCGGAGGTCCGGCTATTCGTAGCGGAGCGCCTCGATCGGGTCCAGAGACGCGGCCCGGTAAGCCGGGTAGAGGCCGAAGCCGATGCCAATCCCGGAACAAACCAGCAATCCCGCCAAAGCCCAGCCGTAGGGAAAAATCAAGTCCGCCTTGAGCCACACCGCCAGGAGATCGCCGCCCAGCACTCCGAGGAGAATCCCCAGAATCCCCCCGGCTTCGGAAATGAAAACCGCTTCGGTTAAAAACTGGCGCAAGATATCGCTGCTGCGCGCGCCGATGGATTTGCGCACGCCAATTTCCTTTGTCCGTTCGGTTACGCTAACGAGCATGATATTCATGATCCCGATTCCGGCGGCGACCAGGGCGATCAAACTGATCACGAAAGCGCCTACCCGGACATAGCCGGCCACCGAGACAAACGCGCTCTTGAGCGAGTCGTTGGTGTAGATCTCAAAGTCGTTCTCCTGCTTGGCCCGAAGCCCACGGGCGATTCGCATCGCACTGATGCCGCGATCCAGGGCGCGATTATAAGTCGCCTGGGAAAAGGATTGGGTGGCAATGTTAACCGTTCGATTGGCTTCGCCGTAGTTTTCAAAAAATCGCGTGATCGGCATCAGGCAGATGTCGTCCTGGCTTTGGCCAAAAGCGCTGCCTTTTTCAGCCAGGACCCCGATGATAGAGTAAGTGTGCCCGGTCAGGCGGATGACTTTGCCGATGGGCGATTCGTGCGGGAAGAGTTGTTTCTCAACTTCTTTGCCGACGACCAGGACGTTGCGGGCGAGGGCGACATCTTCATCGGTGAGATTGCGCCCATAACCGAGGGTGTAAGCGTTTGCGGTCAGAAAACTGCGGTTGGTGCCGACGACAGTAAGGCTGGGGGTGGTCTTGGCCCCGTTGTAGACGGCCTGCCCCTTGAGGTCGCGTCCGAAACATTTCAGGCAGATCTCCCGGGCGTTTCCCTCCATGAGTTCGTAATAGCGCAGGGCCTGGCGATACGTGATGTTGTGCCGGTTCTGATATTTCCGTCTCACATCGCCGCCGGCATCGATATTGACGGGATATTTTGCGAACTGGAAAATATTCGAGCCCAGGAAACTGATTCCGTTTTCGATGGAATTCTGGAGGGCGCCGATGGCGGTCATGACCGAGATGACGGAAAAGACGCCGATGGTGATGCCGATCATGGTAAGCGCGGAACGGAGCTTGTTCGCGCCTAACGAGCTCAGGGCCATTTTTATGGTTTCGCTAAATCGCATACCCGGAGATTGGAGTATTGGAGTAGTGGAGTATTGGAGCGGTGAAGTAACCGTCCGGCAGCATGCCGGCGCTCCTCATTACTCCTTCACTCCAGAACTCCATTACTCCCTTACTCATAGCGAAGCGCGGCCACCGGATCGAGGCGAGAGGCCGACCAGGCAGGAGCGAAACCGGAGACCAGCCCGGTCAGGATCGAAACCAGCATGCTGGCAAAGACCAGACCGAGCGAAAACTGAACTGGGAACGAGGGCACCGCTTTGCCGATCAAAAAACAGAATGCGTAGGCCAGACAAAGACCGATAAAACCGCCTAACAGGCAGAGCGCGGTCGATTCGATCAGGAATTGGAGAAGAATCGTCCGGCGGCGGGCTCCCAGCGCTTTACGGGTCCCGATCTCTTTCGTTCGCTCCTTTACGCTGACAAAAGTAATGTTCATGATGCCGATGGCGCCGACAAAAAGGGAAAGCCCGGTGATGAAGATGCCCGCGGCGGCAATCGAATTCTTGACCGGGTCGAGCGTGCTCTTGAACGCCTCCTGCTCGTTGATGGTGAAATCGTCCTTTTTCTCCGGAGGCAGAGCCCGCACCCGCCGCATCAGCCCGGTCAATTCATCTTTGGCCTCCGCTAACCTGGTCTTGTCTCTCACCTTTACCCGGACATCGGATTCGCTTTTTGAGCTGAAGTATTTGTTGAATGCCCCGAGCGGCATCGCCACCATCGAGTCCCAGCTGAAAATGCCGAGAAAAGTGCCCTGCCGTTGGTTTACCCCGATCACTTTGAAGAGCTGTCCGTTGATCAGGACCGTTTTATCGATCGGGCTTTGGGAGGGGAACAGCGCATCCGCCACGTCGTAGCCGATCACACAAACGTTATCGCCGCTGCGCGATTCCATCTCGCTGAAAAAACGGCCTTGGGCGCAATCGACCGTCGAGGTGAGAAGAAAATCGGAGGTGGTTCCAAGAACGAAAACGTTATCGACCTGGTTCCCGCCGTACTTGATCGACCGAAGCAAACTCGAGGTCGGCACCGCCACGATCAGGTTGGAATTGGGCGTCTTCTCAATCATCCGGTTGAGCGTCTGCGCGTATTCGGTCTTGATCTTTTTGCGGTCGCGATAATTCCACCAGTCTCTGACCGGTTTCCAGGGCCACTGGGTCACGTAGAGAACGTCGTCTCCGAGAACGGCCATGCTCTTGTCGAACCCGACCTGGATCCCGCTGATGGCGGTGCCCATGAGAGTCACCGCCACAATCCCGATGATTACTCCCAGGGCAGTGAGGGTTGAGCGCGTCTTGTTGGCCCGCATCTGCGCGGCCGCGATCTTCCAGCTCTCGCTTAATTCGTAGAGCAGCCGTTTCATGCTCTGGCTAGAAAAGTGGCGCAAGTTTTCAACTTGCGATGGTGGTAGGGGGCAAGTTGAAAACTTGCCCCACATTATCGCTTCCCACCTCGTCGCTCTCAATCAAACCGTCCCGCAAATGCACGGTTCGCCGGGCGTGGGCGGCGATGTCCCGTTCATGGGTGACCAGGATGATGGTATTGCCTTTGCCATAAAGATCCTCAAGCAAGAGCATGATTTCTTCGCCCGTCTTGGAATCGAGGTTGCCGGTCGGCTCGTCTGCCAGAATAATGGATGGGTTATTGACCAGGGCGCGGGCGATGGCGACGCGCTGCCGTTGCCCGCCCGACAGCTCGTTAGGCTTATGATCGAGCCGGTCCCCCAGACCCACGTCCCGCAATGCCTGGGCGGCCCGTTCTTCGCGCGTTTCCGGATCGACGCCGGCATAAATCAGAGGCAGCTCGACGTTGCGCAGGCTGGTCGAACGCGGGAGGAGATTAAATGTCTGGAAAACAAAGCCGATCTCCCGGTTTCGAATCGCGGCCAGCTCGTCATCGTCCATCTCAGCCACATTGCGGCCGTTAAATTCGTACCGGCCCGAGCTGGGTGTATCCAGGCATCCGAGCATGTTCATCAAAGTGGACTTGCCACTGCCGCTCGGGCCCATGATGGCGATGTATTCGTTGCGGCGAATCTGCAGCGAGACCCCGCGCAATGCGTGAACGATTTCTTCGCCCATCACGTAATTCTTCGTGATGTTCTCGATATCGATAACGATGGCGCCGGGCCCGGACATGGAGTGGCGGAGCAGGGGAGTGATGGTTCTAAATGGATCTCATTCCTCCATTATTCCCACACTCCATCACTCCATTATTTGGTCGCTTCCTTGTCGTAGACGACTTTGGCGCCGTTTTTGAGTTTACGGCTAATGGCGCTGTAACTCCCTGAGATCACTTCGTCCCCCGGCTGAACCCCGCTCTTGATCTCCATATACGTGTCGTCGGCAATTCCAGTTGTCACTTTAGCCATTTGGGCTTTGCCGCCCTTCTTCAAAAAGACCACCTTCTGCAATTTTTCCCGCTCCTCCTTTTCGGCCTGTTTCTCCAGTCGTTCGTTGACGAATTCGGCATTGTTGTCGGCCTTGTCCCGCCGGGCCGCTTTCAGCTTCTTCTTTTCGATTTCCTCCGGACTCAAGTTGGCATCGCCGGTTCGAATTGTCACTGATTGCATCGGAACGGCCACCACATCTTTGACCATGTCGGTCTCGATGTCGGCGGTGCAACTCAGACCCGGCCGCAGGAGCACATCGTGATCGTTGATTCCAATTTTCACTTCAAAATTGGTCACTTCCTCCTGGGTCCCGGTGCCCGTTGTCTTACCGGTGTTGGCAATTTGGTGAACCGTTCCATGAAAAACACGATCGCCATACGCGTCGATCTTGACCTTGGTCTTGTCCCCGTCCTTCACATTGACGACGTCGTTCTCGTTAACGTCCACCACCGCTTCCATGTGTCCGAGATCGGCCACGCGCATCACTTCGGTGCCGGCAAACTGATTCGTAGCAACGACCCGTTCGCCGAGTTTGCTGTTTAAAATTGTCACCGTCCCGTCGATCGGCGAGTAAATGGTGGTCTTGGCAAGTTGATCGCGCGCCTGACTCGATCCGGCCTGGGCCCGCTCGATCTCGTGGAGCGAGCTTTCGTAAATGTTCTTGGCCACCTCGTAGGCGGCCTGCGCGGTGTTGTATTCCTGCACCGAAATCGTTTTCTTGCTGTACATTTCCTCGGCCCGCTTGAAATCCTGCTCGGTTTTCATCATGGTCGCTTTCTGCTCGAGGTTCGTCGCCTTGGCCGAGCTGATCGCCGCTTCCTGCTGCTCCACCTGCGCCTTGT
Organism: uncultured Verrucomicrobiae bacterium; assembly: GCA_963728975.1. GTDB lineage: Bacteria > Verrucomicrobiota > Verrucomicrobiia > Chthoniobacterales > UBA10450 > DATFCK01. The sequence goes on along the minus strand of CAVSMF010000002.1, from coordinate 440,048 downwards.
AGGAATCGGGTTTGATCCGCACCAGCAAATCTCCCTTTTTCACCCGCTTCCCATCTTCCACCGGCAGATCGATGATTTCGCCGGCCACTTCCGGGGAAATTTTCACTTCCGTTTCAGGCTGGATCTTTCCCGTGGCCGAGACGGTCTGGACAATGGTTCGGCGCGCTGCTTTTTCGGTCGTGACTGGAATCGGTTTTTCCCGTTTGCCCAAAATGGCGGAAACGACGATCCAGAGCACCAGCAGGCCAATCGATCCAAAAATGATGTAACGCCGGCGGCGAGACCGTCTCTTTTTCGAGGGCGACATGATACTGGCGGGCGTGGCTATGGTTTGGTGCATCGGGGAGAGGCTCGGAATGGCGAGATCGGGGTCACAAATAATGGCTATTTAGACTGTTGCCAAGTAAATCGCGTTCACGGCACACTATAATAGATGCAGCGGCGGCCGGGCTCGGATTCATGAAATAGGGCGGCCATGCCCAAGCCGGGATTCCGCCAACCCGGACCTGCTCTGAATCCGGGTAATGGCCCAGCCGGCGTGGTCGGCAATCAAGGGGTCGGGTTCGGAAGCAGCGCGTTCGAGTGCCGGGAGATCGTCCGCTCCGCCCACGTTGCCGAGCGCGACACAGACGTTGCGAAGAAACCCTCGCCGTTTAATTCGCTTGATTGGTGAGTTACGGAACATTTCCCGAAATTGTTCTTCGGTCAGGCTCAAATAATCCCGCAGGATCCGCCCGGTTGTGGATGGGCGTGCCCGAAAAGCGGTTTCACGCGACTCACTGGCGAAGCGGTTCCAGGGGCAGGCATCAAGGCAATCGTCGCAGCCAAAGATGCGATCGCCGATAAGCGGCCGGAGTTCGAGTGGAATGGAGGTCTTGTGCTCGATGGTGAGATAAGAAATGCACTTACGAGCATCGAGATGATGGGGTGCGGTGATGGCCCCGGTAGGGCAGGCCGTGATGCAACGCTGACACGTTCCGCAACGATCCGGCACCGGCGGATCGGGCGGGAGCACGAGCGTAGTTAAAATTTCCGCCAGGAAAAACCAGGTTCCCAGGCTGGTATCGATCAGCATGGTGCTCTTGCCGTGCCATCCAATTCCGGCGGCAGCGGCATGATCTCGCTCCAATACCGGTCCGGTATCCACGTAGCACTTTTGGGTGCCGCCCCGGTCGCTTAAGAACCGGTCGAGTTTCTCCAGCTTGGCCGAGACAACGCCATGATAATCGTCGCCCCAGGCGTAGCGCGCGATCCGGCCGGTAGCGGCTGGGCGCGGGTCCGGGGTTGCGGCCGGCACGGCCGGGTTCGGGATTGCGGCCGACACGGCCGCCTCTACACCTTGCCAATAATTAAGCGCCAGGACAATGACGGAGCGTGCGCCCGGCAAGATCTTCTGGGGGTCGCGCCGCTTTTCTTCGCCGCGTTCCATGTAGGTCATCTCACCGGCCGCGCCTTCACGGAGCCAGTCGCGGAATTGATCGCGATGGAGTGGGGGACTGCATTCCGCAACCCGGCAGCCGTCAAAACCAAGTTCACAGGCGAACCTTGCCACCTCTTCCTTGAGGGCGGCCGCGGAGGCGACCGATGGCGCTTTCGTCCCCTGGCCGGGCGACAAGTTCATTGGTGGACCGTGATCGACATCTCGATCTTGCTCAGAATGGCTTCCGCCACTTCGCCATGGGTAAGAAACGAGGTGTCCACCCTGAAGTCAGCCGCTTGTTCATAAAGCGATTCCCGTTTTCGAAAAAGTTCGGAGAATGTGCTTTTCGGGTTCTCGGTTTGCAACAACGGACGGTTGCGCCGGCGCGACGCCCGCTGGAAAAGCTTTTTCTCGTCCCCGGCCAGCCAGACAATCGTGCCGAGACGCTTCATGATTTCGACGTTTTCCGGGCGCAGAACAATGCCGCCGCCAGTCACGATGATGGACGATTTTTCCGGCGCGAAGTTGCGAAGGGCCTCGGTCTCGGCGTCGCGGAACCGGCCTTCGCCGTGTTTGGAAAAAATTTCCGGAATCGAGATGCCGAATTCGGCTGAGACGATTTCGTCGGTATCGAGGCGAGCGAGCCCGGTGCGTCGTTCCAGCCATCGTCCAACCGAAGATTTTCCTGCTCCCATGAATCCGATGAGGATGATCGATCGGGTCGAAGTCACTTTCTCTAATATGCCGGCAAAAGCGCTGCTTGAAAAGGGGAGCGCCACCGCATGCGCGATAGCATGAATGCATCGCCGAGCAGACAGAGACCAGGGAGCGAACGAAAGAGCCGCGCCCGTTTTGCGTTTCGCAGAAACGCCCTACAATCCTGTCATGGCTGAGTCAAAATCGTTGGTCGCCGTTATTATGGGCAGCAAATCCGACTGGGATACGATGTCGGGCTGCACAAAAATGCTCGACGAATTGGAAATTCCGAATGAAGCGAGAGTGCTTTCAGCGCATCGCACTCCGGAAGCGACGGCGGAGTTCGCCCGAGGAGCCGCGGAACGCGGAATTCGTGTGATCATCGCCGCCGCCGGCGGTGCGGCGCATCTGGCCGGTGTGATTGCGGCGCACACGTGGCTGCCAGTCCTGGGGGTGCCGATGCAATCGCAGGCCTTGCACGGACTCGATTCGCTTCTTTCCACCGCTCAGATGCCGGGCGGGATACCGGTTGGGACGCTGGCCATTGGGGGCGCTGGCGCAAAAAACGCCGCTCTGCTGGCGGCCGCCATTCTGGCACTCTCCGACGAGAAGGTCCGCGAGAACCTTGAAGCGTTTCGGAGGAAGCAAACCCAAAGCGTTCTGTCGGCGAAGTTGCCGGGGTGAAGACAAAGATTGTAGCGGCGGTCCATGACCGTCGTGCTGCTCCGGAGGGCGACACAGGGAATCGGCGGTCACAGACCGCCGCTACAGTGGAAGCGGTCGAACTGCTTCGGATGGGGGAGGTGGTGGCTCTACCGACCGAGACGGTGTACGGGCTGGCCGCGGACGCGCTCAAGGCGGAAGCGGTGGTCAAGATTTTCGAGACGAAGGATCGGCCGCGGTTCGATCCGCTTATCGTGCATTTGCCGGATAAGACTTGGTTGGAACGGATTGCCGAGGTTCCTACTGACCAAAAAGAATTAGTTGAGCGACTGGCTGACGCGTTCTGGCCCGGGCCGCTGACCATGGTTCTCCCCAAACGGCCACTCGTTCCCGATATTGTCACCGCCGGCCTCGATACCGTGGCCATTCGGATCAGCGCCCATCCCGATTTTTCGGAAATCATAGGCGCTTTCGGAAAACCTTTGGCCGCTCCGAGCGCCAATCGGTTTGGCCGGATCAGCCCTACCCGGGCCGAGCATGTAATGGAAGAGCTGGGTGGAATAATCCCGTTGATTGTCGACGGTGGACCGACGCTCCATGGCATCGAATCAACAATCGTGCTGGTTGGAGACGGCAGGATTGAAATCCTCCGGCGCGGACCGATCACGGAAGAGCAACTGACGGGGATGGGCTTCCCGCTTGTGGCTGAGGGGCGGAATGCGCATTCCACCACGATCTCGGCGCCGGGCCAATTGCCTGTGCACTACGCGCCGAGGACTCCGCTTCTGCTAATCGACGATGCGAACCGCTATTCGCCATCCAAGGATCAATCGGTTGGTCTGTTGGCCTGGAAAATCCCTCAAAAGAATTATGCGGCGGTTCGGACGCTGAGCGAGAGCGGCGATCTGCGTGAGGCTGCGGCGAATCTGTTTTCTTGCCTGCGCGAGCTGGACTCTTTCGCGCTCGACGTGATCGTAGCCGAGCGAGTTCCGGAGGTGGGGATCGGTATTGCGATCAACGATCGCTTACGCCGCGCGGGAAGAAAAGGATCGTAGTCCGGTGGTGGAAGGTTTTGTCGTCGCGGTGCCGTTTCGAATGGCGGCGAGCTGCTGATAAATCTGGGCGGAGGGACGGAGCTCATAGGCGGCTGCGAATTCAGTCTCGGCCCGTTTAGTATGCCCCAGCGAGAGATACATGTTACCCATGTAAACGTGGGCATCATGATCGTCGGCCCGGGTGGCACCCGGGAGTTGCGTTTGTTTCACGGTTTTCAGAAGGTCGTAGATCTTTCTCATAGGAACGATTTTGATGATGAAACAATCGGGCACAATTCGTCAATATAGAATTTATAGTAATTCTAGAAGGTCGAGCTGGGGTTGAGCACGGGATCTCGGGTTTCGTAACGTAACATCCCGTTTTGGAGTTACTTACGTGCTTGCCAGCCAGCGTCCGCAGAAACACTTCCGACAACCCACCCGCCAGCCGCAACCCCCGCCGCCCGCCGTTTTTCGGGCCGCCGCTACGCCTTTTTCTTCGCCAGACACGCTTCCACAAAGCCCTTGAAAAGGGGATGGGGCTTGGTCGGTTTGCTTTGAAATTCAGGATGATATTGACAGGCCAAAAAATAAGGATGATCGCGCAGCTCAATCAGCTCCGCCAACGTGCCGTCGGGCGAAGTCCCCGAAATCGTAAACCCTTTCTCACCCATCTTTTCGCGGTATTTCATGTTGAACTCGTAGCGGTGCCGATGCCGCTCCAGCACTTCGTCACGTCCATAAACCTTTTCGGCCAAAGTGCCTTTGGCGATCTTGGTGGGCCAGGTCCCTAACCGCATGCTCGCGCCCATGTTGGTCACCCCACGCTGCTCTTCTAATAACGAGATCACCGGTTCCTTGGCTTTTTTGTCGAACTCAGTGCTGTTTGCCTCCTCGATCCCGCAGACATTGCGGGCAAATTCGATCGTGGCCACCTGCATCCCGAGACAGAGTCCAAGATAGGGAATCTTATTCTCCCGGGCGAACCTGGCGGCTTTGATCTTTCCCTCGACTCCGCGCTCCCCGAAACCGCCCGGGATCAACACTCCCGCCACGTCCTGGAGCTGACCGTCCACGCCATCTTCCAGGGCCTCGGCATCGATCAGTTTGAGATCAATCCCGCAATCCTGGCTGGCGGCGGCATGAGTCAGCGATTCGTAAATGCTCTTATAGGCGTCCTGGAGATCGATGTACTTGCCGACCACGGCGATTTTTATCTGCTTCCTGGGACTAACGACCCGTTCGACGAACTTGCGCCAATTGGTCAGATCGGGCTCGCAGGTCTGGAGACGCAACAAGTCGCAAACCAGCTTGTCCAGGCCTTCTTCGTGAAGCATCAGGGGCATTTCGTAAACGGTGTGCTCGACATCGCGCGCTTCGATCACGGCCTTTTCCGAGACACTGCAAAACATCGACAATTTCTGGCGCACTTCGCGTTCGAGAGAACGTTCCGAGCGGCAGATCAAAACCTGGGGTTGCAACCCGATCTCGCGCAGCTTGGCCACGCTCTGCTGGGTCGGCTTGGTCTTCAGTTCCCCGGCTGCCTTGATATACGGCACCAGGGTCACGTGCATGTTGACTACATTTTCCGCGCCCACTTCCAAAATGAATTGTCGGATCGCTTCCAGGAACGGAAGCCCTTCAATGTCGCCGGTGGTCCCACCGATTTCAGTAATGACGACGTCATATTTGCTTTCGTCGGAGAGCTCGCGAATCCGCTCTTTGATCACATCGGTGACATGCGGAATGACCTGCACGGTCTTTCCGAGATAATCGCCGCGGCGTTCCTTCAGGATGACGCTTTCGTAAACCTGGCCGCTGGTCAGGTTGTTATGGCGCGACAGGACGCAATTGGTAAAACGTTCGTAATGGCCGAGATCGAGATCGGTTTCGGCTCCATCGTTGAGGACATAAACTTCGCCGTGCTGGAACGGATTCATCGTTCCCGGATCGACATTCAGGTAAGGATCGAACTTTTGGAAAACCACGCGCAGACCGCGCAGCTCCAGCAGCGTCCCCAGCGAAGCGGCGGCCAGGCCTTTTCCGAGCGAGCTAACTACACCGCCGGTAACGAAAATGTATTTCACGGCCGGCGTCTCCTCTTTCGCGCTCGAACAAGCGTTTGTTCGAGCGTTTTCGCGTCTGCCGGCGTGTCGATGCCGGGCGATCCATGTTTAGTGACGAGCACATGAACAATTACACCATTTTCCAATGCGCGCAATTGCTCGAGCGATTCGGCGCGCTCCAGCGGACTCGGCTTCCACCTCACGAATTGGAGGAGCGTTTCACGACGAAATCCGTATATGCCCTGGTGCCGCAACAAGGAGTGGCCGGTTCCCGGCCGCCGCCGACGGTCCCTGTCGGGCGCTGGAAAGCCGCCGCCCCCCGTAAAAGGGATCCGGGCGCGGGAAAAATAGAGGACGCGCCCTTGCCGATCGACGACCACCTTTACCTGATGCGGCGAGGAGGCATCCTCCGGATCGGCGAAAGGATGCGCCGCCGTTACCATCGCGATCTTGCCATCGCTCCGTAATTTTTCCACAACCCGATCGATCAATCGCGGATCGATCAACGGTTCGTCTCCCTGGATATTGATCACATAACCGAATTGCGGCGCTTTCCTTGCCACCTCGGCAATTCGATCGGTGCCGCTTTGATGCCGGGGAGAGGTGAGCGCCACTTCGGCGCCCCAGTTGAAGGCGCTTTCCGCGATCCGCATATCGTCGGTGGCAATGATGACGGAATCGAGGCGGGTGGCCCGGCAACATCTTTCCCAGACATGTCGAAGCAACGGTTTCCCAGCGACCAAATGGAGTGGTTTGCCCGGAAAACGGGTGGAACCCCAGCGCGCGGGAATAATTCCAACAGCCTTAGTCATCCGAACGTCTTTCTGGTGTCTGCGCCGCAGCCGGCATTAAGCGCGCTGTCATTCTGAGAAGAGCGCCTGCCCCGCCGGAGCCTCGGCGTAGGCGGGAAGAATCCCGCCGATACTGATCGGTCGCCTAACCGATGGTTTGGGTGCCACCGGCTCCGAGGGAAGATCCCTTTCTCCGTTCGGGATGACAATTTTAACATAACGCCTCCCCCAAAATAAAATCGGCGGCTTCCCTCAAATCCGGAGCAACAAAATCGGCCAGGCGCTCGGCCGTTTCGTTCCCATAGCCGGTCCGGACCAAAACTGTTTTTACTCCGGCATTCCGTCCGCAGTCGATGTCGGTTTGCTTGTCGCCGACAAAAAACGAGCGAGCCAGGTCGATATTGTGATCTCGGGCTGCGGCAAAGATCATTTCCGGCGACGGTTTCCGGCACTTACAACCTGCTCCCGGCAAATGCGGACAATAATAAGTTCCCTCGATAACGCCTTGGCCGAGTTGTCGAGAAACTTCTTCCTCGACGGCGCGATATTGTTTTTCGTTGAAAAACCCGCGCCCGATCCCGCTTTGGTTGGTGATCACGATCAATTTGTAGCCGCGATTTCTCAGTTTGCCCAATGCTACGGGAACGCCGGGAAAAATATTCACATTTCTTGGGTCGCCGCAGTAATCCACGTCCCGCATGAGGGTACCGTCGCGGTCGAGGAAGACGGCGGCAGACTTTTTGTTAGGCGGCGGGTTCATCGAGCAAAGTGGCCTACGGTTTCAATTTGGCAGGGGTTTGGCGCCATTCCAGGCGACGTTTTCCTTCCTTTGTCATTCCGAGCGGCAACATGACGTTGCATCCAATTAGAGTAGCGGCGAAGCCGTCAAACTGAAAGCCTGCCCTGAGCGAGCGGAGTGAGTCGAATGGGAAGAATCTCTCATTCTGGGCAACACGCCCTAACCGATAACAGGCGCGGCAGTAAGCTGAGGTGGATCGGCCTCTCCGAGGGCGATGCTAAAGCGTCTAACCCCGAACGTTTCGGGGTCATTAATTTTCTCTGCTTTTGGGTTAACATCGCCCTGGCCCAAACCGATCCACCCAAAACGGATGCTCCACCTGACCAGCTGAATAATAGCCAAGATGAAAACTCGCCCCCCTACAGGTCATCGTGAAAACTGGCGCGAAGTTCGTCGCGGCTGGCCGTGGCGGTGCCAAGTTTTCCCACTACGACAGCGCTGCCGTGGTTCGCGATTTCGGCGGCCTCAATCGGGGTGGCGTCACCACTCAGGGCCAAGGTAAAGAGCGCGATCGCGGTATCTCCCGCGCCGGAGACGTCAAATACCTGTCGTGCTCTGGTCGGAACGTGATGGGGCGGCGCGTTCCCCTCAAACAGGATCATTCCCTGTTCTCCCAGGGTAATCAGGAGATACTTGGCGTCCCACTTCTTCAACAATATTTCGCCGGCCCGCCGAAGGTCGGCATCCTGTTCCGGGGCCTCATCGGAATCGCGCCAGGGAATGCCGGCGGCCAGGAAAGCTTCGAACCTGTTCGGCTTCACCACCGTCATTCCGAGCCAGTCGATGGCGTGCCGCGGATTGGGATCGGCCGCGACGATTTTGCCCGCGGCCCGCGCCTCGGCTGTCACGCGGGCGACCAGTTCCGAGCTCAGAAATCCTTTCCCGTAATCCTCGAAGATGATTGCGTCGATCGCCGGCAGTTTTTTCCGGACCGATGCGATCACCTCCTCGATTTGTTGGGGAGAGGGCCCGGCGATTCGCTCGCGGTCCACTCGCACGACCTGTTGGTGACGGGCGATAATTCGCGTTTTCACCGTGGTGTGAAAGCCGGGGTCCTCGACCGAATCAACGGTCTCGATTTTTTCCTGGGCAAGCAGGGCACGCAGACGCTGGCCGCCCGGGTCTTTTCCCAAAAGCCCGATGACCGCGACCTGGTCGCAAAATTCCCGAAGATTTCTAGCGACATTGGCCGCCCCGCCGGGATAGAACGATTCGCTGGTGACTTCCACGACCGGCACGGGCGCCTCAGGCGAAATCCGGCCGACTTTGCCCCAGACGAACTCGTCCAGCATCAGGTCTCCTATTACCAGGAAACGCCGGGAGGCGGCGCGTTCGATAATTTCGGCAAGGCGTTTGGGCGTCATTGGGCAGTTTAGGGCTGAAGCCGACCGCGGCTGGCCCGAATCATGGTGTCAAAGTAGTGGGTGTGACAAATTTGTGCAGCGGCAAGTTCTGCTTAGAGTTCCCCAATTAATCCTGAATAGGCAGGTGAAATCAACAGTCGAAGAGTCCCAATGATCCAATTTCTCAAATATTTACGATACGGCGCGGTAGTGACGCTTGGTCTGACCGTCCCGGCGGGAGCGGCCCGGGTTCCGCAACAAATCGATGTCCCCAAGCTGTCCGAGACGATCGACAACGTGGTTGTTCCATTGCCGGGGGAAGTGTTCACGGCCCTGAACAAGATTAACGGGGTGAATTGGAAGGAATACGTGCGCACGGACCGGGGCAGCAATTTCACCGAGCGGGCGCGGATCGCGCTCCTCCTTGGATCGGTCATAGCCGATGGATTCATCGCGGTGCAGGCCGAAGACACACCGGCGGTGAAAGAGATCGGCCACCGGGTCCAGGCCCTGGCCGAACGAATCAATGTGAAACGCTCCATCACCGAGCACGCGAAAGCGATCATCGAGGGCGCAGACAAAAAAAACTGGGACAGCGTGCGGCAGGAGCTCGATCGGACCCAGAACAGCGTCCAGGCGGCCATGAACGAATTGCACGATGAAAAGCTTTCGCAACTCGTCAGTTTGGGAGGCTGGTTGCGCGGCACCGAGGTGTTGACCTCAGTGGTGACGAAAAACTTCTCGCCCGGCGGCGCCGAATTGCTGCATCAGCCGGATTTGCTCGGTTATTTCGAGTCGCAATTGAAGGCCATGCCCGAATTCAAAACGGAAACCGGCCTCATCCAGCAGATTCAGGGCGCGCTGGTCGAGGTCAAGCCCCTGATCGCGACTAACAAGAAGATCTCGCCTGCGGCAGTCAAAAAAATCAACCAGATCACGACGCGCCTGGATTACGCGATTGTGACCAAGGAATAGGAGAACAACCATGAAGGGCTGTTTATCACTGCTCGTTCGGCGGACCTTGTTCATCGCTCCGTTGCTTGCCTTGGTGGTGGTCGGACGCGCTTCGGTTGATGACGCGCAATCGTTCGCTCTCCAGGCGGCGGAACCGTACGTAAAGGAAGGCTTTCAGGTGCGCGAGGATTATTGGGGCGGCGATTTGGGGTCCGGCGAAAAGAAAGCTGTTCGCCAGCAATTGTTCAAGGGAAACGAATACTGGTTTTGGATGGGCACCGAGGTCGAACGCGCCAGGATCTCCGTTCACATTTACGATTCCGAAGGGAAACTGGCCGAAGAGCCGGATGCCTGGGAAAAAGGACATTTCGCCGCGGCCCATATTGTTCCAAAGAGCACCGGCAGTTATTTCATTATCGTGGCGGTTGAAGAATCGCCGGAAGAGCGGACCCACTGGGCGCTGGTTTACGGTTTCCGTTAAACAATGGCGGCATGGGAAATGCCCGAAACTGGCCCAGCCCATTCCGAATTGGGCGGCGGCCGAGGTCCGGATCAGCCGGTCTAACCGATGACGGAAACACGAACTCTGGAGTTTGAAAGCCCGCGCGCTTTGCAGTCGCTTTTCGCCAACGACGTCAAGCTGCTCAAAAATCTGGAAGATTCCCTTGGGGTGAAGGTGACCACCCGGGAAGGCTGGGTGAAACTGGAAGGCGAACCGAAGCAGATTGAGCGGGCCCAGCGCGTATTCGATCAACTGGAGGAAGCCCGCCAGCAGGGGATCAACATTCAGAAGCACGAATTCAATTATGCATTGAACGCGGTGGCGGAAGCGCGCGAGGAAGGCCTCTCCGACGTGATCTCGGCCAAAATCATGACTTCGCCGCGAAAACCTCCCATCGTGGCGCGTTCCGCAGGTCAGCGAAACTACGTCGAAGCGATCCAAAAACATGATGTGGTTTTCGGGATCGGTCCGGCCGGGACCGGCAAGACCTATCTGGCAGTGGCGATGGCGGTGGCGGCATTGAAGAAAGAGCAGGTGGGCCGCATTATCCTGACCCGGCCGGCGGTGGAAGCCGGTGAAGCGCTCGGGTTTTTGCCGGGCGATCTCCAGGAAAAAATCACGCCTTATTTGCGGCCGCTTTACGACGCCCTGCGCGACATGCTCGAGCCGGAAGAACTGGAACGGTTGATGACGCGGCAGACGATCGAGATTGCGCCCCTGGCCTACATGAGGGGCCGGACGTTGGGGAACGCTTTCGTGATCCTGGATGAAGCCCAGAATACGACGACTGAGCAGATGTTCATGCTTCTGACCCGGATCGGGCCCCATTCCCGGTGTGTGGTGACGGGAGATGTCACCCAGATCGATTTGCCCCCCAACAAGCGCTCAGGACTGGTGGAAGCATTGCAGGCATTGAAAAACACGGCCGGCATCGCGATAGTCTATTTCACCGAACGCGACGTTGTCCGGCATGAACTGGTCCGGGCCATCATCAGCGCCTATCAACAGTTGCGTTCGCCCGCGCCTTCCCCGCGCAAGTAAAATTCACATGTTCGATTTTCTTAAACGCAGTCAGCTCGTCCGGCGGGGCCTCGCCTCCAAGAAATTTCGGCGCCGTCGGGCGCGGAACGAATTGCTCCGCAGTCTGGAATATTCGTTTTACGTCAAGGTGCTGGTTTTCGCTGCCTTTGTTGCCGGGCTCGCTTTTCTTGTTTTTAGCGGCCAACAGCCTGAGCCGACCAAGAACTTCCTGTTTGCCCTGATTGTTTTTGCGACCGCCGTGATTCAGCTTTGGATCAACCAGCCCAAGACTTTTTCCAAGACATCGCTGCTGATTCTGGTTTTTGGAACGATCCTGCTGCAACTGGCTGTCACCAAATTTTTGCTCGTTCTCTGCAACGGCGGGAGCTACCGGTTTCTCACTCCTCAGATGGGTGGCCTGATCACGCCCTACGCCCTTGCTCCCCTGGTCCTGAGCGTTTTGCTTGGCCGCAACCATGGTCTGTATGCGGCGGTTTTCGTGAGTCTCTGGAGCAGCCTGCTGTTTGGCCGAATGGAAGCCCCGTTGTTATTCACCAGCTTGATCAGCGGCTTCACCGCCGTCTCGTTGACCTTGCAGGTGCGCCGGCGGGGCAAGCTGATTCGGGCTGGAATCGGCGTCGGCCTCGCTATCTGGCTGTTGTCGCTGGCCTTTGGATTGATCGGCCCAATCAATTTGTTTTCCGTGGTGGGCAACGACTGGAAGATGCTCGGAGTCCAGAGTGCATTTGCCATCGGCAACGGAATTATTACGGCCATGATCGTGGGAGGCGCCCTGCCGATTTTGGAACAATTGTTCCAGGTCACGACCGATATCTCGTGGTTGGAAGCCTCCGATCTCAACCACCCGTTGTTGCGGCGCATGACCATCGAAGCGCCCGGCACCTATCACCACAGCCTGGTCGTTGCCAACCTGGCCGAAGCCGCCGCTGAAGCCATCGGAGCCAACGCCACCCTCTGCCGCGTCTGCTCCTATTTTCACGACGTCGGCAAACTGGTTAAGCCGGAGTATTTTACCGAAAACATGAGCTTCGAGCGAAATCCGCACGACGATCTCGCTCCCACCATGAGCGCTCTGATTATTCTGGCCCACGTAAAAGAGGGGGTGGACCTGGCCCTCAAACATAAACTCAACCACCGCATCATCGATATTATTCAGGAGCATCACGGCACATCGCTCGTTTATTATTTTTACCAGCGCGCCTTGCAACAGCAGGAGGAAGCCCGGGTCGGCGGGAAAATCACGAATATTCGCGAGGAAGATATTCCGGAGGTTCGGGAGGAGAGTTTCCGTTATAGCGGTCCCAAGCCGCAAACCAAGGAAAGCGCGATTATCAGCCTGGCCGACATCGTGGAGAGCGCGTCCCGAAGCCTGGAAAAACCGACTCCGCAAAAGATCGAGCAACTGGTTAACGAATTGATTGAAGAACGCATCGCCGACGGCCAACTGGACGAGTGCGACCTGACCCTGGGAGATCTGCGCGTGATCGCAGAGCGGTTCCGCTTTACCCTGATGAACATGCTCCACAGCCGGATTGCTTATCCCAAACCGGAATCGAAGTTCTCGACGCCGCGCGATGGCGATGAAGATGTTCGCCCGGATGTGATGGCGGCAACCCGCAGGCCGGCGTCCGCGCCGCCGGTATCAGCGGCATAGGTAGGGCCGTATTGATAGGGCGCCGACCGCCGAGTGCGCCGAGCAATTATGACAACTAAGAGCTCCGCATCAGAGCGATTGCGCAAACATCGTGCAGACTTGGCCATCATTCTTGGGTCCGGTCTCGGCTCGATCGTTCCAAATCCGAATGACGCGAATACGATTCCCTATTCGGAGTTCAGCCAGATTCCGGCGCCCTCGGTGCCGGGACACAGCGGCCGGTTCGTCCTTGGGCAGATCGGCCGGGCTCGTCTCATTTTTGCTCAGGGACGGGTTCATCTTTACGAAGGCCATACCGCGGGAGAGGTGACAGCGATCGTTCGGGTTCTGGCCGCGTCCGGAATCAAGCAACTGATTGTCACCAACGCCGCCGGCACCCTGAATCCGGAGTTCAAGCCGGGGAATTGGATGATGCTTAGCGATCACATCAATTTAACCGGAACCAGCCCGCTGGTAGGGACGCCGCGCCTTCCCGCAACCCGGGAGTCAGCGCAGCGCGCTGACCCTACCGAAATCCAGACCCCGCAATTTCTCGACCTAACCGACGCCTATTCATCGCGGTTGCGAAAACAATTCGCGGAAGCGGCGCAAAAGATCGATATGGTGCTCCACCAAGGCATATATGCCGGGCTGCTTGGCCCCCAATATGAAACCCCGGCCGAAGTCCGGATGCTGCAGCGACTCGGGGCGGATGCCGTGGGCATGTCCACGGTTCTCGAAGTAATTGCGGCGCGCAGCCTCGGTCTCGAGGTTGCGGCGTTTTCCTGCCTAACGAATTTCGCCGCCGGAATTTCACCGGCCAAACTTACTCATGAGGAAGTGCTCGCTACCGGGAAAAAAGCCGCTGCTTCGTTCTCCCGTCTGCTTGGCGCCGCCCTGGACGAACTTTAACCGTGGGCTAATCCCGCCAAAAGGGGGAGGATAAGTGGGACGACACAAGGTCGTCCCTCCCCTCGCGGTTTAGCGGATCACCGATTTCCACCATTGCCTCCTGAGCGACGGGTGCGATGGTTTTCGATGAAATCAGCGAAGCTCGCCGGCCAATTCCGGCGCCCAGTCCGGCTTTTCTTCATAGCCCTCTCGTTAGTCGCTTTGAGCCCAGTCGGGCTTGGAGCGGAAGCGAGTCCTTCGCCAACTCCCACCCAATCGCCTTCCGCTATTCTCCAGCAACCGATCTCGGCCTTGTCGGCCGAACATGCGGCCTCGGAGCGGAGCAAGATGTATCGGGCGGGCGTCGCCTACAGTCGCTGGATCGATCGAATCGCCAAAAAGAGCGGCAACCCATTTCTCCAGAAGCGAGTCTTCGACCGCGTTACCTGGATGCGCCTGCTGGCATGCGGCGGGGGACTGGTTCTGTTGGGACTGCTGACCGGATGGTTCCTCTGGATCGTTCGGCGGAAAGCCGGAAAAATTGAATCGAACGAACACCAATCCTGGCTCGCTCTTATCGCGGCGGCAATTCGAAAACCGCTGGCTCTTTTTGCCTGGGTCGTTTGCGGCTTTCTCGCGCTCATTCCGATTGTCGAGGGAACAGGCTCACGGCCGACCCGGCTGTTCCTGGCCAATGTCCTAACCGCGGTTCTTTATGCCGGCGGCGTCGTCTCGGTCCAGTGGCTCATTTTCCAGACAATTCGTGCAATCGAAAAACGAATGCGTCGCTGGGCCGAGCGGACCGGTAACGTCTTGGACAATGTTCTCGTGCCTGTGATCGGCCAGACTTTGCAGTTCCTGGTGCCGTTGCTGGCGATCGTGCTCTTGTTGCCCTTGCTTAAACTTCCACGGGACTGGAATTGGGTGACGCAAAAAGGATTCGGCATTCTGCTGATTGTCGGCATCTCCTTTCTAATCATTCGGGGAGTGGGCGCGGTTCAGGCCGGACTCTTGACCGGCAAACGCCTCGACGTGAAAGACAATCTGGCAGCGCGCCGGATCTATACCCAGGTCTCGGTCATCCGGAAGATTGCCGTTACCGGCGTCGTGGTAATCGCCACCGGATCGATTCTCATGCTGTTTGATCCGGTCCGGCAGTTCGGAACCAGCATTCTGGCTTCGGCCGGCATCGCCGGAGTGGTGTTGGGCTTCGCCGCTCAGAAGACGCTCGGCAATATTCTCGCCGGAATCCAGATCGCGCTTACCCAGCCGATCCTCATCGACGATGTGGTGGTAGTCGAAGGGGAGTTTGGCCAAATTGAAGAAATCACTCTTACTTATGTCACCATCCGGACCTGGGATCTGCGCCGATTGATCCTGCCGATCACTTATTTTATCGAGAAACCGTTCCAAAATTGGAGCCGGGTATCGACCGAGCTGTTGGGAACCATTTTTCTTTACCTCGATTATCAGGTGCCGTTAGGCGAGCTGCGAAGGGAGTTAAAACGGCTGGTCGAGAACAATCCTAAGTGGGACCGCAAGGTGTGTGGCTTGCAGGTTACCGACACCAAACAAACTGCGATTGAAGTTCGCGCCCTGGTTAGCAGCGCCAGCGCCGGCACAGCCTGGGACCTGCGGTGCGAAGTCAGAGAGGGATTGATAGAATTTCTGCGCCAACGATACCCCGAAAGTCTGCCCCGGGTCCGAACCGCGATCCAACGGTTGGACGAACACGCACAATCCGAAAAACATCAGGGGTCCCAGGTCGTCGGGAAGGAACATGAGCGCGGCTCTACTTCGCCCGGAGTCCATCCGGAACGCGGCGGTGATGGAGCGGCCGGCTGAATCGACGCGCAAAGCCAGCTCCCGTTAGGCCCGCGAAACCGCGCGGGAGAATTCGTGGGCGCGGATGCTGCCGATCGCCTGCATCGTGGCACGAACTAAGCTGGAAGCTCGAGTCGTAAAACAATCTTCATGAAATTCTTCCGACGACGCCCGGATTCGCAACCCGAGGTTGCCGAAACACCGCCTTTCAAACTTCCGGAGCGACCTCTAATTTCGCTTTCAGAGGAGCAGAAGCAGATGCTGGAGACACCGGTCGATCAACGGGTCGATAGAATTTTACACGAAACTTATGCCGATCAGGCCGCCGCGGAACGCGCTTTGACGCGCCGGATCATTGAATTTCCGGGCAGCGATTCCGGGGAAAGACACGTGGTCCAGGACGAAGACGGATTTTGGCGAATTATTCCAGGGCCGCCGCTGTCGGAAGACAGCCGCATGATCGACGGTTTGTAGGGATGATGTCGGCCGCGACCGGCGAGGCGCGGGAGCGAACTACAACTTTGGGCCGCGCGCCCGCGGTTCGCGATCCTTGGTCGTGGCA
The DNA here is from genome assembly GCA_963728975.1 of uncultured Verrucomicrobiae bacterium. Taxonomy (GTDB): domain Bacteria; phylum Verrucomicrobiota; class Verrucomicrobiia; order Chthoniobacterales; family UBA10450; genus DATFCK01. The sequence continues at coordinate 423,829 of CAVSMF010000002.1, read as the reverse complement.
GTGGTCGGCACCGTTACGAACGGGCCTCCCTCCATCGGCGCGGCTTCAGTAAAAGCGACATCCGGCATATCGCTGGGAAGCCCCTCCAGCGGGAATTCTTTCAGGAGAGGAAAGAAGGGATAACCATCCCACATCAGAATGCGACGGAGATCGGGGTGATTGTTAAACTTAATTCCCATCATGTCGTAAATCTCGCGCTCGTGCCAGTTGGCGGTCGGCCAGATGTCCGAGACGGTGTCGACCGCGCCAACCTCTTCCGAGACGCGCAGTTTGAGCCGCAAATGGACGGACAAGGTCATGGAATAAAGTTCGTAAACGATTTCGAAGCGCGGCTCCTGCCCGGAATGATCGACGCTGGTAATATCGAGCAGGTAATCGAAGGAAAGATCGTCCCGGCAGAATTTGGATATTTCACGCAAATCCGCAGCCAGGATCGTGTAAGTCGTTTCGCCGCGGAAAGCGGATTTTTCCTGTAGTTTCTCGCCGAGGAGCTGGGCGAGCGAGTCGAGCAATTCCGTGCCGGTCATGGTCTAGCTTGTCGCTTCGGTTAGTTGCTTTGCCAGTTTCGGCTTTTGTTGAAGCAAAGCCGGTTGCCCCGAAATCTTTTCCTGCAATTTGATCAGGCCGGCCAGCAGCGCTTCCGGGCGGGGCGGGCAACCGGAAATATAAACGTCCACCGGCAGAAGCTGATCGATTCCCTGCAACACGGCATAGGAGCGGTACATGCCGCCGGTCGAAGCGCACGCCCCCATGGCAATGACCCATTTCGGCTCGGGCATTTGCTCGTAGATTCTTTTTACGGCCAGGGCCATTTTGTAGGTGACGGTGCCGGCTACGATCATGACATCGCATTGTCTGGGAGAAAAACGCATCACCTCGGCGCCGAACCGCGCGATATCGAACCGGGAGGCGGCCGTTGCCATCAGTTCGATGGCGCAGCAGGCCAGCCCCATCGGCATTGGCCAAAGCGAGTTTTTGCGCACCCAGTTGAGAGCGGCATCCAATTGGGTAAAAATGACGTTTCCTTCGATTTTGGAATCGTAGGCGGCAATCTGTGGCACGCCCAACACTAAGATTGCCTACCTTCGTCGCAAGAGAAAACGGCCGCCGATGGACCCAGATGGACACCAATTTTTCGCAATCTGGACATGCCAATCCGCAATCATCTGTGTAAATCTGTGCTTACCTGTGGCTTATTTCAGCCACTGCGACCCGTAATGAACCAGATAACCCGAACCCATCTCGACCAACTCGAGAACCAGAGCATTTTCATTTTTCGAGAGGCATATCGCGCCTTCAAGAATATCGCCATGCCGTGGTCGATGGGAAAAGATTCCAACGTCCTTGTTTGGCTGGCCTTGAAATCTTTCTTTGGGCGGGTGCCGTTCCCCGTTCTGCATATCGATACGACTTACGAGTTCCCGGAAATGCTGGAGTTTCGTGATTGGGCGGCCGCGCATTACAAGCTCAATCTGGTTGTGAAGATCAATACCGAAGCGCGGGCGCGCGGCATTGGATATGAAACGCACGACCCGGTGACAGTGACCCACGAGCTAAAGACGGTCGCGTTGCAACAAGTCCTGGCCGAATACAAATGGGATGCGCTGATCACCGGGATCCGCCGGGATGAAGATCCGACCCGGGCCAAGGAGCGCTACTTTTCGCCGAGGAATGCCCAGTTCGAATGGGATTATAAGGATCAGCCGCCGGAGTTTTGGGGGCAGTTCGCGGTGGCGTCAGGAAAAGGGGAGCACGTCAGGGTCCAACCTTTGCTGGACTGGACCGAGGTCGATATCTGGCGCTATATCCAGCGGGAGAAAATTCCTATCCCCCAAATGTATTTTGCGCGTAACGGCAAGCGCTTTCGCTCGCTCGGGTGCAGTCCGATCACGCATCCGGTGGTGAGCGACGCCGATACCATCGACAAGATCATCGCCGAACTGGAGACGACACGGACCAGCGAACGGGCGGGGCGAGCCCAGGACTATCATGAGCGAAACGCGATGCAGAAACTGCGGGCGAAGGGCTTCTTGTGATTGGGGATTGAACGCGTGATTAACGCAATTTGTGGCTTGCGTCGTCGCCCGCGGTGTTTTTTTGGACTTGCCGATATGACTGCAAAAGAGATTAGGACAGAACATTGTCGAAAAGGAATGCGATGAATCTTCCTATTGGATGGCGATGACCGCGCGTCGTCGAAAACGGGACGCGAATCAATGAAACAAGGCAACAATCTGCAATCGGCAATCCCGAATCCGCAATCGGCAGCGGCTCCATCGCTGAAAGTCGTCTTCGTCGGCCACGTGGACCATGGCAAGTCCACTTTGATCGGCCGGATCTTGCACGACACCGATTCGCTTCCGGACGGCAAGATCGAACAAATCCAAAAAGCGTGCGCCGCAGAGGGGATGGAATTCGAATTTGCTTTCCTGCTCGACGCTTTACTGGAGGAACAGGAGCAAAACGTCACCATCGATACCACTCGTATACCTTTCCAGACTCCCCGCCGCCGTTACGCCATCATTGACGCGCCCGGACACAAGGAATTCCTCAAGAACATGATTACGGGAGCGGCCAGCGCGGATGCCGCCGTTCTGGTCATCGCCGCAAACGAAGGGGTGCGGGAACAGAGCCGCCGCCATGCCTATCTGTTGAGCATACTCGGAATCAACCAGGTGATTGTGGCCGTGAACAAAATGGATTTGGCCGGCTATTCCGAATCGCGGTTTAAGGAAATCAAAACCGATTACGAAAAGTTTCTTTCCGATCTCGGACTGGAAGCGCGCTGCTTCATTCCGGTTTCGGCCCGGACCGGTGACAATGTCGCGAGCCGCAGCGAAAAGATGAGCTGGTACGACGGGCCCACGGTTCTGGAAGGGCTCGATGCCACCGTAGCGACGCCGTCGCGGTTCGATCTTCCGCTCCGGTTCTGTGTGCAGGACGTCTATCGGTTCGACGAACGCCGGATCATCGCCGGTCGAATCGAAACCGGAAGATTGCGGGTAGGGGACGAACTGGTCTTTTCCCCGGCTAACAAGACTTCTGTCGTCCACTCGATCGAAAGCTGGCCTGGAGCCGGCAACGGCGCCGAAGCAATTGCCGGTGACTCGATCGGAGTCACTCTGAGCGAACAGATTTTTGTGGAACGCGGGTATGTCGCTTCCCATCAGGCGGAAACTCCGATCGAGACAAACCGATTTCATGCCGACATTTTTTGGATCGCGCGTCAACCGATGCAGATCGGGCGCCTCCTCAACATCCGCCTGGCTACGCAGGATGTGAAATGTCAGATCGTCGCGATCGAGAGGGTTATGGATTCCTCCAGCCTGGCGGCGAAACCCGGCAGCCATAGCCGGTTGGAACGGAATGAAGTGGGCCGAGTAATCGTCCAAACCCGCGCACCGTTGGTGATCGATAATCACGATCGCATCCCTCATCTCGGCCGCTTTGTTCTGGTCGAGGAGGACGAAATCTGCGCCGGCGGCACCATTTTCGGCGGGGTTTACACCGATCGCACAGTGGCCAAGAGCAAGAACATCTTCTGGATTGAAGAGAAGATCACGCCGCGCCAACGCGCCGCCCAGCTTGGCCATCGCGGCGCGGTGGTCTGGTTTACCGGTCTGTCCGGGGCCGGGAAATCGACCATTGCCCAGGCCCTCGAACGCGAATTATTCAGTCGCGGCATTCATACTTACGTGTTGGATGGCGACAATATCCGGCACGGTTTGAATTCGAATCTTGGCTTTTCACCGCAGGACCGGGTGGAAAATATCCGGCGTGTCAGTGAAGTGGCAAAACTGATGGCGGACGCCGGCGCGGTCACGATCACAGCTTTCATTTCCCCCTACCGCATGGACAGGCGCCGGGCGCGGGAAATCGCCCTCGAAGGCAACGCTGAGTTTATTGAGGTGTTCGTTGACGCGCCCCTGGCCGTGTGCGAAGCGCGTGATCCCAAACAGCTTTATAAAAAAGCGCGGGCGGGAGAAATCCGGGATTTCACCGGCATCGACGCGCCCTACGAACCGCCGGAAGGTCCGGAGATCGTTGTCCATACGGACCGCCAAAGCGTGGACGAATCCATCGCAACCATACTCGAGCAGCTGCTGCCGAGGCTGAGGTCGGATGAGCCAGTTATCTGATCTGGCTATCCGCCGGACTGAGCTGAGCGACGCCGCCAGCCTGGCCGGCCTGATGACGGAGCTCGGGTATGAGACCCGGACCGCCGAAATGGAAATGCGCCTGGAATCGATTGTCAGCAATCCCGATTATCAAACGCTGGTGGCGGTGCGTGGCGGAAAAGTGTGCGGGATGATTGGCTCTGTTGTGCAACACAGTTACGAGCATAACGACGTCGGCGCGCGCATCCTGGCTCTGGTCGTGGCCGAGGAGATGCGAGGCTTGGGAGTGGGCCGGGAACTGGTTCGCGCGGCGGAGAACGACTTCATGGCCAGGAACATCAGCCGCGTCGCCGTCAATACCCGGTTAGACCGCAAACGGGCGCACGACTTCTACGAGCGGCTGGGCTACGTCAGAAACGGCTTTCGATTCGTAAAGGATCTCCCGGTTCTGGCCGATTGAGCAAGGAGCGGCTGGGAACTGCCGTTCCTGGCTTCAGGCAACCCGGGTTGCCAGGCGGCCGCCGTCGTAATGCTCGGTCGTAAAATTCACATGGCTGGAACTGATCACTTCGTGAATGATCTTGCCGAGCTCGGCTGCTTCATACGGTTTGGCAATAACGCCGCGGAAACCGAAATCCTGGTAGCGGCTCATGGTCGCGTCGGTCGCATAACCGCTGGAGACGATCGCGTTTACCGTAGGATCAATTTCGATTAATTTCTTGAGCGCTTCCTTCCCGCCCATTCCGCCGGGCAAGGTCAGATCGAGAATGACCGCATCGACTCGTTCCCCGGCTTCGAGCTTTTCCCGGTAAATATTGACGCCGTCCAACGCGGTCGCGGCCTGAAGCACCTCGTAGCCGAGATGAGACAGGGTAAAATCCACCAGGGCGCGAATCGCTTCTTCGTCATCAACCACCAGGATCCGGCCGGTCCCGTTCAAGGCGGTTGTGATCGGGCCGACCTGCTCGACTGGCAGGTCCTGAAACGTCGCCGCTGGAAGATAGACAGCAAAAGTGGAACCGTGATGCAATTCCGAATCCACCGTGATCAATCCATTGTGATTCTTAACGATCGAATAAGTCGTGGCTAAACCAAGGCCGGTCCCTTTTGGTTTCGTCGTAAAATAAGGATCGAAAACGCGCTTCAGATAATCCTCCGGAATACCGACGCCTTCATCGCGAATCGTGATCCGGATGTACTCGCCCGGGCTAAGATCGGGAATGTCCGGTCCCTTCGACGGTTCATAAGTGAAATTGTCGCAGCTGACTTGCAAAGTGCCTCCGTTAGGCATGGCTTGATCGGCGTTGACCACGAGATTGGCAATCACCTGACTGATTTGGCCGGGGTCGATCTCGGCCGCCCACAATTCCGCGCCAAAGGAAAACTCGCTCCGGCTGTGGCTGCCCCGAAGCGAAAAGCTGACCGTGTCCTGGATCAGTTTCCCGATCGATGTCGTTTTCTTGATCGGTGCGCCGCCCCGGGCAAAAGTAAGAAGTTGCTGGGCCAGATCGCGCGCCCGCATCGAGGCGTTTTTGGCGTCAACCAAACGTACTGCCATTTCGTCATTCGGGGGAAGGAGCAGGGAAGCGAGGGAAATATTGCCGATGATGGCGGTGAGGAGATTATTGAAGTCGTGGGCGATCCCGCCGGCCAGCAGCCCGAGCTGTTCCAGGGTCTCTGCCTTGCGCCGCTCGGCTTCGTTGCGTTGTCTTTCGGTTATGTCGCGGAAAACCAAAACCACGCCTGCGATTTCGTTTTTGCTGTCCCGAATGGGCGAGGCGACCTGCTCGATAATGTATTCGTTCTTATCGCGCGAAATCAGGGTGGCGCTCTCGGGCAAACTCAACAAAATGGATTGGGCTTCATTCCGATAGCCGCTTCGCTGCGCCCGAGCCTGAGCCGCTACGTCGATCGTGACGTTGAACACCGATTTGAGCGGTTTGCCGATCGCTTCCGCCGAGGACCAGCCGGTTATTCGCTCCGCTTCGTTATTCAGAATGATAATCTTGCCCTGGACGTCGGTGGTGATGACTCCGTCCCCGATCGAACGCAGAGTAACGGCCAGACTTTCTTTTTCGGCGGCGATCTCTTTCTCAAACCGCTTTTGTTCGGTGACATCGCGCACCATGGCGACGAAAAGCTTCCGGTTGTCCACTTCCATCTGGCTCAGGGAAATCTCGACTGGAAACGTCACCAGCTTTCGAGTGCGCCCGAGAGCCAGGACCGTGCTCCCGGTCCGCTTGGCCATCTGCTCCCAGGTGCAGTTAATCGGTTTGGCGTCGGGTTCGATGCCGTTCAGCTTCGGGACCAACTTGGAAAACTTATGCCCGGCCAGGTCGGACGCAGTGTAACCAAACATCTTTTCCGCGGCGGGATTGATCGAGCAAATCATTCCGTTTTCGTCGACCGTGATCATGCCGTCGAGAATGCTCTCGATGATCGAACGGATCCGGGCTTCAACTCCTTCCAGAGTTGCCAGCTGACGGCCGACCAGGACGAAGCTGTACATGTTGGAAACAACCAGCAAGGCAACCGCCAGGACGGCGAGCGCCGCCAGAAGCAGGGTCTTGATAATTCGCGCCCGACTGGCCACGGTCATCCGCAATTCGTAGGCGCCCAGGGCCCTCTTTTCAAAAGTAGCCAGCATCTGTCGAATGTTAGCCATCAGAGGCTCGCCCTTTTCGTCGGTTACGGGCTGCTCGACGGTTTTACCGGCTCGCTTCATCTCCATCACCGGCACCGAAACATTGATCCAGCGTTCCACGTTGGCTCGAATGTTCGCGAGCAACTCGGCCTGGCTCGGAGTGTTGGCCACCAGGACCGAAAGATAACCGTTGTAAGTGGAAAAATCGGTGACGGCCCGGCCGTAGGCTTCCGCAAATTTCGAGTCGCCGGTGAGAAGATATCCCCGTTTTTCCTTTTCCATCTCCACCACCGAACGTTCGAGCTTGGGGAAAAAGTTGAGAATCTGGGTCGATTGAGTGGCCCATTCCTGCCCCGCCATCCGCTGATTCAACACAATTTGTTCTTCATCCTGGAGCGATTGCAGAATTTCGCGGGCCTCGTCCAGGACGGAATTGCCCAACGGCACCGGGCTTTGGTTCAAGTCGGGTGCTTTCCCGTCCACGGGCGAAGCGGAATTCTGTTTCAGCCGCGATTGGATTTCGGGTAAGGCCACGCTGTTGATCCATTTTTCGACAACTTGCTGGACTTTGGCGACCGGTTTGCGTTGCTGCCGGCGCTCGCTGATCAGGTCGGATAAGTCGCGAAGACGCCGCATCATCAGATCGCGCCGGCGATCGAAGGAGCGGATGTACGTCTGATTTCCGGTGAGGAGAAACCCTCGGTGTCCGGTTTCGAGGGCGGCGATATCGTTTTCGATCAAACTGCTGATGCGAATCACCTCGATGGTGTGGGAGCGGACGGTTTCCTGGCCGTGATTGCGCAGAGTGACGTAGAAGAAGATTCCGGCGAGGAGAATGATGACGGCAACGCCGGCGGCGGTGCCGGAGAGAAGTTTAAGATGGAAATGGCGCTGGCTGAAGAGCCAATCGCCGGCGCGTCGGAAGACGCTTGGCTTCGGCTGGAGGAGGAGGGAATCGAAGCTATGAGGAGTCTGGGCCATTCTATAATTAACGGTATTTACCAGAAAGCAGGTCCTCTGCCAATTCGGCTGGTCTAGTGCCCCTCCACTTCATCCGCCCAGCACAGCTAGTAACGGACCCGAACCAGATATAAACCTTCAGCCGGCGCAGCCAGACGTGTTCCGCTCCGTTTCCCCTTCAGGCGATTGACTAAGTCGTCAATAACGCACTTGCCGGTGGCGCATTCGACCAGCGATCCAACCATCAGCCGGGCCATCTTGTAAAGAAAACCGTCGCCATCAAACTCCAGTGTCAGCAACGGGCCCCGTTTGCGAACTTTGACCGAACGAATTGTCCTGATGGTGTCTGTTTCCGGCCGGCCGCGGTTCGCCGCATACCCGGAGAAATCGTGGCGTCCGACGAATCGGCCGGCGGCATCTTTCAACTGCTCGAAATCAAATTGGGAAGAGAGATGCCAAACCCGCCCGTACTCCAACGGCGGCAGGACCAGGGCCGACCAGATGCGGTAGCGGTAGACTTTTCCCCGCGCTGAAAAGCGCGCATGAAAATTCTTTCCCACGCGCTGGCAACGCAGAACGCGCAATCGAGGCGGCAAACGGGCGTTGAGCGCGGCCAACCAGCGCCCCGGGGTAAGCCGTTCGTTGTCCACATCGGCGTGAGCGCATTGAGCCAGGGCATGGACGCCGGCGTCGGTCCGTCCGGCGCCATGGACACGCACCGGTTCTCCTCCGATCTGCTGAAACGCGCGCTCCAGATGATCCTGGATGGTATTGCGGTGGGACTGGCTTTGCCACCCGGCGAAGGGAGCGCCATCGTAAGCGACCACTAACTTGAGCCGTTGTGCCATCAATCTACCGAAGCGATTCGCCTGTGCCTCCCCCTGTCTGTTGCCGGTCGAGATAGCCTTGCAAGATCATTTGGGCCGCTACCTGATCGATATAACCGCGGGTGTTGCGGCTCTTCTTCCCGGCATCCCTCAGGGCCCGGTGGGCGGCCACGGTTGTTAGGCGCTCGTCCCACGTCACCACCTCGCAGGGGACGGCCCGGCGCAGTTGTTCGACGAAGGCCAGCGCTTCCTCCGCCGCGCTCCCAACTTCGCCGCTCATTAGTTTCGGAATACCCACCACCACCTGGTGAACCTGCTTCTGCCGGACGACCTCGGCCACACGCCCGATCGCCGTCTTGCCCGCCGGGATTGTTTCCAGGGGATGGGCCAGTAAACGCAGCTCGTCCGAAACCGCCAGACCGATGCGGGCCCGACCCAAATCGATTCCAAGAATCGGCTTCATCTCCCGCCAGCCCGCCTACTGCAATTCAGGCGGCAATTTGGCGATCAAATTTTTGATCTTTTCAGCCTGATGACGATGACACACCAGCACGGCATCCTTTGTCCTGACCACAATCAGGTTGTGGACGCCGAGCAGGGCAATCGTCGCGCCGCTTTGGTCGAAAACAATATTGTTGGTAGAATCCAACGCAGTCACGGCTCCGCTGGCTGCGTTGCCCTGTTCGTCGGCCTTGAAATATTTGGCCACCGCGCGCCAGCTTCCCACGTCGTCCCAGTCGAAACTCGCTTCCACCACCAGGACGCGATCGGCTTTTTCCATGATTGCGTAATCGAACGAAACCCGGGGGAGCTTGCCGAACCGGTCCCGCAATACCTTTTCCATCTTTCCCGGCGCGCGAATCTGGGAAATGAAATCCGCCAGCTCGGGCGTATGTCGGTTAAACTCAGTCAGGACCGTCGGCACCGACCAGACGAACATGCCGGCGTTCCAGCGAAAATTTCCTTTGCGCAAAAAAGATTCAGCCAGCTCGGAGTTGGGCTTCTCCCGGAACCGAAGGACATGGTGCACGGCATCCTTATCGGCGCCGTTGCGCAGGCGCACGGGGGCTCCCTGTTCGATATAGCCGAATCCCGGGCAGGCCCAGGTCGGTTTGATCCCGATCGTTACCAAGCCGCCCGTCTCCTGGGCGGCTTTTACGGCCAGTTCCATCGTTTGGCGAAACGCCGCTTTTTCCCGAATAAGATGGTCCGCCGGCAGCACCATCATGGTGGCGGAGTGATCCCGCAACGCCACCCAACCGGCCCCGAGCGCGACCGCCGCCGCCGTGTCTCGTTTGGCCGGCTCCGCCAATATGTTTCCCGCCGGAAACCCTTTCAGCAGCGCACGAACGGCCGCTTCCTGCTCTATATTAGTCAATACCAGGATACGCTCCGGCGGCACCCATCCCTCGAGTCGTGCCACGGTCTCTTCCAGCAAAGTGGTGTCCGAGACCAAACGAAGCAATTGCTTCGGACACGCCCGCCGGCTCAACGGCCAGAATCGCTCTCCGCTGCCTCCGGCCAAAATCAGCGCGTAAATTGGATTTTCCATTTGGAAGAAAAGACAGATACGAACCGGATCGGCCGGACGCAAATTCCCGTTTCTTTTTCCAAAACGAGTCGTATAGGGTAGGCGATGTCTCCTACGATATCCATGCCAAAAACAACCGAACCAATTTCGTTCGACAGTTTGTTGGTGATTACGCGCACCGCTTTCGGGCTGGGCTTGGGAATGTTAATGGCGGACAAAATCAGGCGGCCGGTGCGTCAAGCCGCGGCGATCGCTCTGCTTTCGGTGGGCGCCTTGGCCGCCCTCCCGTTTTTCCTCAAGCTCGCGGTAGAGCAATTTAACCGGCCCGAATCAGAGCGCGGCAGCCGGGCACGATTGCGTTCGATTCGTTCCGGAATCTCCGGCTATCAATCGGACGAGGACGGCTATTGATCGGGGCCGGGCGACGGGCTTTTGGGAGGTGCATTCCCGAGGCGGTCGAATTTGCGCGGTCTCTCGACGTGCTTGATTCAAGCGGCTTGGCGGATTAAGCGTGCTTTCCACCATGTCCCAGGCCTCGGCAACTTCATCTGAAACATTGCGCGATCGCTGCGCGGAAATCCTGGGCCAGGAAGCGCATCTGCGAGAAGGCGGGGGCAAAGCCGGATTGGAGCGGCAGCGCAAGCTTGGCCGGCTCCCGGCCCGGGAGCGGGTCGGCCTTCTTCTGGACAAGGAATCCGACTTTTTCGAAATCGGATTGTGGGCCGCCTATAAAATGTACGAGGAGTGGGGGAACATCGCCGCCGCCGGCACCATCGCGGGGATCGGCTCCGTGGCGGGCGTTCCCTGCATGATCGTCGCTAATGACGCGACGGTTAAAGCCGGCGCGTTTTTTCCCCAGACGGTAAAGAAACTTTTGCGCGCGCAACGGATCGCCTTCGAGTGTGCGCTTCCGATCGTCTACCTGGTCGATTCCGCAGGCGTCTTCCTACCGATGCAGGATGAGATCTTTCCCGATGAAGACGATTTCGGGCGGATTTTTCGCAACAATTCCGTCATCTCAGCCGCCGGGATCCCGCAATTCGCCGCCATCATGGGCAACTGTGTCGCCGGCGGCGCTTACCTGCCGGTGTTATGCGACAAAATTCTGATGACGGAAGGCAGCGGCCTTTATCTGGCCGGTCCCTCGCTGGTCAAAGCGGCCATTGGACAGATCGTCGATCAAGAGGAGCTCGGCGGCGCTCGCATGCACGCCGAAATAAGCGGCACTGCCGATTTTTACGAAAAAAACGATGTGAGCTGTCTCAAACGTTTGCGCTCGCTGGTTTCGTTGTTGCCGGAAGCGGGATCGAAAGGGGCGCCGATCGACAATCAAATGCCCAAACCGGCGGGAGATCCCGACTCGATTTACGATCTTGTTAGTCTCGATGGCCAAAAGCAATACGATGTCCGCGACTTGCTCGGCACGGTTATCGATAAGAAATCAGCCGACGAATACAAGGCCGATTACGGCAAGACGCTCGTCACCGCCTACGCCCGGATCGGCGGCCGCGCCGTGGGGATTGTCGCGAATCAGCGGTTGCAGGTGCGCACCAAAAAAGAAGGGATCCAGATGGGCGGCGTGATCTATGCCGATAGCGCCGACAAGGCCGCCCGATTCATCATGGATTGCAACCAAACCGGTCTCCCGATTATTTTTTTCCAGGATGTGACGGGCTTCATGGTGGGCAAGGACGCCGAGCAGAGCGGCATTATTCGCAGCGGCGCGAAACTGGTGAACGCGGTCAGCAACTCGGTTGTGCCGAAAATAACCGTCGTTGTTGGGGGATCGTTCGGCGCCGGGAACTATGCCCTCTGCGGCAAGGCATACGATCCGCGCTTTATTGTTGCCTGGCCAAATGCGCGCTACGCGGTCATGGGCGCGGCCCAGGCCTCCGATACCGTGTTCTCGGTCCTGAAGAAAGCACGCGAGCGCGACAAGAAGGCGAGCGCCGAAGAACTGGAAGAGCTCCGTCTGAAAGTGAAACAAAACTACGAAGAGCAGACCGATATCCGTTATGGAGCCGCCCGAGGCTGGGTGGATGCGATCATTCAGCCGCACGAGACGCGTGATGTTCTCGTTCATTTGATAAGTTATGTTTCGCGTCCGGCCCCGCACGCCCATTTCCACACCGGCGTCATTCAGGTTTAGCCGTGGCATCGGCTGCAGGTTTCGCGCACGCCAGGTAGGGCGCACATCCGAGGCGTCCCCAACGAATACTCGGTCCGGAAGATTTTGGACTTGAGCAACGAAAGGCAATTCAGAAGGTGTCCTGGCCCCCTCGGATATATTGGGGAGGGCCGCTCCTGGTTAGTTCGCAAACTCGGTGCTGATTGCGGCATTCATCGCTGCCACCGCCGCAAGCCGGCTATCGATCGGCAGTTTCACCCCGCGCTGTTCCAAGGCACGCAAAACTTCTTCGGTCGGCACGTTCCCAACGAGTTCATCCTGGGCAAAGGGACAGCCGCCAAGCCCACCCATAGCGGCATCGAAACGCCGGCATCCTCCTTCATATGCGGCCAAAACTTTAGCCTCGGCTCCCGCGCGAGTGCTGTGCAGGTGAACACCCACTTCGCATTCAGCGCACTCGCGCAAAACCGCCGCTACCACCCGACCAATCAGCTCCCGGTCGGCGCTTCCCACTGTGTCTGCAATCGACAGGACGCGAATACCCGTCGCGGCGATGTTCCTGGCGGCTTCAGCAACCTTCTCTTCGCTCCAGGGATCGCCATAAGGATTGCCGAAAGCCATGGAAATGTAGGCAACCATCGCCAGACCGGCTTCGTCCGCTCGATTCTTAATCCTGTTCAACACCGCCTGGTTCTCTTCCGGCGATTGGTTCTGGTTCCGGCGCAGGAACGTCTCGGACACCGAGCAGGGATAACCGAGCGTGCTCACCCGACCGGTCGCGATCGCCCGCTCGGCCCCCTTTTCGTTAACCACAATGCCGATGATCTCAACATTGTGCAGCGGTCCAAGTTGCTCGAGCACCTGTTCGCTGTCAGCCATTTGGGGCACGGCTTTAGGCGAGACAAAACTCACCGCGTCGATGTGCCGAAAACCTGCGGTTACCAGCGCCCGCAGATATGCCACCTTCTGTTCGGTGGGAATCCGACTCTTCAATCCCTGCCAGGCATCACGCGGGCACTCAATGATCTTGACGGTTTCCGTGCTTGTCATGTCGAGCGGAGTCGAGACATCTCTCATTGTAGAGTAAGAGATTCCTCGGCGCCGCTCGGAATGACAACAGGACGGGTGCGCGACATAAAGTTTAGTTCGACATCAGTGATTCGGGCTTCGACATTCGCCCATGTCTGTCGTTCTTGTCGAAAAAAAAAGCCCGCAAGTTATCGTCCTAACCCTGAACCGGCCTGAGCGCCGCAATGCCTTGTCGATTGAGCTGCTTACCGAACTCGGCGCCGCCATCAAAGTCTCCTCCGACCAGCCTCAGGAACGGATCCTGATCTTGCGCGGGGCCGGCGCGGCTTTCTGCACCGGACTCGATTTGAAAGAAGCGGCCGATCACACCAAAGCGCACGCTACCGCCGAGTTGGTGGCGAAAACCCTGATCACCCTCAGCCAGGCCAATCTGGTCACCATTGCCGCCGTGCACGGCGCCGCCGTCGCGGGCGGCGCCGGAATCATGTCGGCCTGCGATTATGTGGTGGCTGCCGAAAAAACGAAGATTGGTTATCCCGAAGTCCGGCGCGGCCTGGTGGCGGGATTGGTCATGACCTTTCTACGCCGGCAATGCCGCGAGCGCGACATTCGTGAGCTATTGTTAGGCTCGGAATTGATCGACGCGGCCCGTGCCCTGGAAATGGGCTTGATCAACCGCGTGGTCCCGGCCGGCGACGTCATGAAAGAGGCGGAGCTCTTTGCCGAATCCGTTCTGCAAGGCGCGCCCGAGGCGGTTCTGCAGACCAAAAGATTGATCGAAGAATTTTGGGGGCGATCGGTGAAGGACGATGTCGAGCTGGCGCTCCAGCATCACCTGAAGGCGCGCATTTCAGCCGAAGCCCGCGAAGGCATCGCCGCTTTCAACGAAAAGCGAAAGCCCAACTGGACCGGTTAACTGTAGAGGCGGTTGTGCCAACAGCCCGGCATCTTTCCGGGGGGCGCGTGCGCTCCACGGATTCTCAGCTCGCCGGTTTTACGCCAATTGCATTTACGCCGGCTGCTGCGTGGCCCCTCCTTGATAGGTGGCGCTGCCGAAACCCAGGATCGGATAAAAGATAAACGGCAGCAAGAGTAGGCCGATGCCGAACCCGGCGCCCTGGCCGAAATGCTTGGCTATATCGAGACAAATAATAATGATGATGATGAAGTTCACCAAGGGTATGAAGAAGAGAATGACCCACCATCCGGGTCGTCCTGCGATCTTGCACATGACGTACAGGTTGTAGATCGGAATGAGGATCGCCCAACCCGGCTGTCCGGCTTTGGTGAAAACTTTCCACATCGCGATGATCATGAAGAGCAGGACTGCGATGTAGATGATCCAGAATATCGGGCCGGGAGCTTTTGCCGTCGTGCCATACTCAGTGGTCTCCTGGGCGACGATCGGAACGAGTCCGAAAAACAGCGGGATTTTGATTAGTGGCGTCATAGGATGATAATGTCTGCCTCAGCCTGTTACGGATTCCCGATCCTTCCGGCAAGCACAATCGTGCGCGGCAAAGGGGAGCGCGGGCATGTTGTCCGCTGTTCGCGGCATTGTGCCGCGAACCTCATTAGGCGCAGCAACCCAATTGGGGACGTTGTGCTAGTTCGGTGCCGTCCGGCAAAATGCCGGACGGAGCGGGCAACATGCCCGCGCTCCCCAGACGCTCGCCGCGCCAGCGCCACTTCATATCGCCGCTATCGGCCGACCTTCTTTGCCGCTGTTGTTCGCCCGGACCCCGGAATCTTGAATCCTTCGATCTGCTCTTTGATCTCGTGGACGAAGCTGGCTGCGCCCGCTCCATTCACCACCCGATGATCGAAGGTGAGGGAGAGGGTAACCACTTCGGCACTCTCGTTTTTCTTTCCATTCGAAACAATTTCCCGATGGGCGCTTCCGACAAATAACGTGCCAACCGAAGGTGGCACCACAATGGGGGCGCCGGCTTTTACTCCGAATGCGCCGAGACTGGTAATCACGACCGGAGCATTCATGGCGTCGACCCGCCCGCCCCGGGTTGCTTCCACTGTTTCGTTGTAAATTTTCACGAATTCCGACCAGTTCTTTTTGCTCGCTTCCCGGATCACCGCAGTCGCCAGCCGGTCGTTTTCCAGGGCCACGGCAATGCCGAGATCAAAATCTTCATTCTCCACGATCCGGTCGTCCTCCAGGATCAACCGCCGAAACGGCGCATGTTTTTCCATGGCCCTAACCACCGCCCAGGCAATCATGACACTGGGGGAGGGCGCCTCCTTTCCATTCTTCTTTTTCGCTGACTCCCGGGCGTCACGAATCGAGTTCCACCGCGCGTCGATTTGTAAATTAGCGGGAATAACATGGCTTAGTTTCCGGGTAATGGTCGGAGAAAGCGCCGGCTCGATCAATGTAGAGGCGGCCGTGTCGGCCGCAGAAGTAGCCTTTGCGGCCGGCACAGCCGTTTGTTCGGGGCGCATTGCGGCAGGCACGGCCGCCTCCACACCCTCGAAGGAAGGTTGGCGAACCAAAACCGTGCCCAGTTCCTGGCCGATCTCGACCGTGTCACCCACCTGCGTCTTCCAGTCGCCCATTACCCCTGCGAACGAGGACTCGATCGGATACACAGCTTTGTCGGTTTCCACTTCGCAAAGTGGATCGTCCAGCTCGACGGGATCGCCTGGTTTCTTTAGTAACGCGACAATTTTCGCATTTCTAATTCCTTCGCCCATGACCGGCACAGTGATGCTTTGGGCGCGGCCTTGCCCGGGAGCCGCTTTTCTTGGAGCCGCTTCCATTGGTTCGGCGGGAATCGTTTTCGTTTCCCGGACCAGAGGCGATTCGGAACGAAATGCAGTGGCCGAAACTGATCGCCTGACCGCAGCGATGATGCGTTCCACGTCCGGCAGAGCAGCGTATTCGTAAATGGGATTGTAACCGATTACGACATTGCCTTTGCTGACCAGAACCGGCGGACTGCTCATCCCATTCCAGAGTTCCTGCTGGCTGACCAGATGCGAAATGATCATCTGGCCAACGCTGCAATTTTCCGTGTCCTCCTGGACAACTACGAGCCGGCCGGTTTTGCGGACCGATTCCTCAATGGCCGCTTTGTCCCAGGGCACAATGGAACGCAGATCAATCAGCTCGATGCTGGTTTCGGCGCCGATCTTGGCCATCGCTTCGAGCGATTTTTCCACGGTGTTTCCCCACGCCACCAGAGTCACGTCCGAGCCCTCGCTTCGTTTACGGGCCTGACCGAATGGCACCGCCCGAATTGGCTCGGCCGATTCGCGTTCGGCCCAAACCATGTGCTTGGGAATCAAAAACATTACCGGATCTTCACCGTGCATTGCCGTCCACAGTAAACCGGCCGCGTCTTCCGGCGTGCTCGGAATCACAACCGAAATCCCCGGGTAATGCGCCAGCACCGACTCGTTAGCCTGACTGTGCCATAAACTTCCCCCGGGAAGATACGCCCCATACGGCGCGTAAATCACCGCCGGGCATTTCCAATTCCCGAACGAGCGCCACCGGAGCGTCGAAATATTCGTTACCAGCTGATTGAACCCCGGGTAAATGAAATCGATGAACTGGAGCTCGAATACCGGCCGTTTGCCATAAGCGGCCAGCCCGCAGGCAACCCCAAGGATGGTCGATTCCGCCAGCGGCGAATTGAAAACCTGTTTCGGAAAGTTGGTCGAAAGTTTTTGGGTTAGCCGAAACACACCGCCTTTCGGGTCTTCCACGTCTTCGCCGAAAATGATGCGCGCGGGATTCTCTTCAAGCCCCGCCCATAACGTTTTATTCACGGTATCGCCGATCCGGTACTTGCCCGGCGGCAAGATCTCTTTGCCCGTGTCCGGCGGCAACCCCGTGACGTTCGTGAAAAGCTCCTTCGGAGATGGATCTTCCGCCTTCTCCGCCTCGCTGTACTCCTGACGGACGCGCTCCTTTACTTCGTTATCCATCGCCGTAAATTCGTCCGGAGTGATCGCGCCTTCGCCGATCAGTTGTTCCTTCCAGCACTTCAGCGGATCGCATTTTTCCAGCGATTGAAGTTCTTCCGCGGTGCGATACAGCTTTTGGTCGTCGGTGCTGGTGTGGCTGGAAAGCCGTTCCATTTTCACCCAGAAAAAGAACGGGCCGTTGCCGGCGCGAATCTTTTCAAACACCTCGGCCGCGGCCTGGTAAACCTGTTGGACGTCGTGTCCGTCGATTCGGCGCCAATCTTCCGGTTGAAGGACGTTGAGCGCGAGCGGGTTCTTCTTTCGGGTCGGCATGCTGATGCCATAGGCGTTATCCTCCACCACAAAGAGGACCGGCAGTTTTCTCTCCTTGGCAAAACAGACCGCTTCATAAAAGTCACCTTGCCGGGTCGCGGCATCGCCGATTGTGGTCACCACCAGATTGGGTTTGCCATCGAGCTGAATTCCCCAGGCCATCCCGCAGGCCGGGAGCAGCTGCGAGCCGGTCGGCGTAGGCACACTCCAGATATGTAATCTGGCGTTGCTGTAATGGGACGGCATCTGGCGGCCGCCACTGCCGGTATTGCGTTTGGCGAAATATTCGAACCCCAGTTCCGCCGTCGTCATCCCTCGCCCAAGCACCAGCCCGCGGTCGCGATAGTAGGAAACGATGTAATCGTCTGCCTCCATCTGCATCGAGATGGCCGCCAGCGCTTCGTGGCCCATCCCCGAAACGTGAAAATGTCCTTTGCCTTGCCGATTGAGATTTTGTTCCCGCAAATCCGCGTGGCGGCTCTCCAGCATCACTTGGAGAAGCCGCAATTTGTCTTGTTTGCTCAGCTCAGCCATAAATCTGTGCTCTTCACAGCGATTACCATGCAAGCACGTCGCTAAGGGAAAACAACCGCCCCTAGTTTGCAACGCTTTTCGTATGCTCGCTCCCAGTTGTAGGGCGTCTGTGTCAGACCCCAGCACTCCTCCAAATTCTCATCCTGCTTGCCACGCCGATACCCGGCCAAGGCGGGAACGGAGTGAAGGATCCGGCCGCTGCAAACGAATCTTCCGGAGGGGCGAGCTCCCGCGAGCCCGCGGGCGGAGACTGAGAGATGGCGATTGAGTCATTCGCCGCTACCTTTAGCAGCTCATGATCGCTGCGACCGACAACCTGAGACGGGGCAGGGGAGTGATCGAACGATATCGCGCCTATCTGCCCGTTTCCGATGCCACTCCCGTAATCTCGTTAGGCGAAGGCGATACCCCGCTCATTTATTCACCGCGGCTAAGTCAGCGGGTTGGACGGGGTTGTGAAGTCTTCGTGAAATACGAAGGCCTTAACCCGACCGGCTCGTTCAAGGATCGCGGCATGACCGTGGCGGTCTCCCGGGCCATCGAACACGGCGCCCAAACCTTGATTTGCGCTTCGACCGGAAACACCTCCGCCTCGGCCGCCGCTTATGCCGCCCGCGCCGGCATCGGTTGTGCCGTGGTTTTGCCTGCTGGAAAAATCGCCAGTGGCAAATTGCTCCAGGCCTTCGTCTACGGGGCAAAGATTGTCGCTATCGAGGGCAATTTCGACGACGCCCTCCGGATCGTTAGGGAACTGGGCCAACGTCCGAACTTTTCGATCGTTAACTCGATCAACCCGGACCGCATCGCCGGCCAAAAAACCGCCGCATTCGAAATTGTCGATGTTCTCGGTGATGCCCCCGATATCCACATTTTGCCGGTGGGCAATGCCGGTAATATCACGGCTTATTGGGCTGGCTATCGGGAATACGAATCCGCAAATAAATCGACCGGAGCCGCCGGTGATGATTGGATTTCAAGCCGCGGGCGCCGCTCCGATTTTTCACAACCGGGTGGTGGAAAATCCGGAAACGATTGCCTCGGCGATTCGGATCGGAAACCCCGCCAGCTGGAAACAGGCCCGCGCTGCCATCGAAGAATCAAAAGGCGCAATCGATATTGTCACCGATGACGAAATCCTGGAGGCCCAGACCTGGCTGGCGCGTAACGAAGGCATTTTTGTGGAACCGGCCAGCGCCGCCTCGATTGCGGGTTTGTTCAAATGCTGCGGGAAAGAATCGGCGGCTTATTCCTTTGCCAGGGTCGCGGACGAGACCCGGATTGTGTGCACCGTTACCGGACACGGCTTGAAAGATCCCGACGTGCTCGCGACCAAGGTGGCGAAGATTAATCCGGTACCGGCAACAACCAAGGCAGTGCTTCAAGCGATCAGTCCCTAGACAGGATTTACAGGATTAACAGGATTCAAAAGCGAAGCCACGGATGGACACGGATTGACGCGGATTTGGAGTGCTAAGTTCACGGTTTTCCATCTGTGTTTCATCGGTGTGAATCTGTGGCAGTAATTTGTTCCGCTGGATCGCTTTGTGGGCATGGAAGGGACTAGACAGGATTAACAGGATTGGGTGTTTAATCTGCAAAGGCTGCTAGATCGCGTAGTTGCGGAGCCCCACTGGGAGAGGCGACTTCCTAGTCGCCCCGGATCCGCTTCTTTAATCCTGCAAAATCCTGTTAATCCCGTCTAAAAATAGCCGGCGCTGCCGAGCCGGTTTTAGATGTCCTTGATCGATCCGCATTTGACTCTGGCCCCAGTTGAGCGAAAACGAATCGGTTGATTTGCAGGATTAACAAGATTGGTTTTTTTGATGCCGCAAAGTCCCGCTGACTCCATTCGGATATTCGCAACCAGTGCCGGCTTCCCAGTTGCCCAGGTCAATAGACACGATTTACGGCAGAAACAGAATTGGATTCGTTCCTCTTTAATCCTGCAAAATCCCGTTAATCCTATTTAAACTATTACGCCCGCGCCATGCGTTTGATTGTCCAGAAATACGGCGGCACTTCGGTCGGCGATGCGGAGCGGATTAAAAATGTCGCTCAGCGTTTGATTCAAACTCAGCGGGAAGGGTGCCGGGTTGTGGCCGTCATCTCAGCCATGGCCGGGGTAACCGACAATCTGATCAAACTGGCAAATCAACTCCACGGGCAGCCTACGCCCCGCGAATTCGATATTCTGCTCTCGACCGGCGAGCGCGCCGCCAGCGCTTTGACCGCGATGGCGGTGAACGCTCTCGGAGGCAAAGCGATCTCTTTGACCGGCGCGGAAGCAGGTATCCTAACCGATCGCCGTTATACCAAGGCGCGTATCGCTAACGTCAGTCCGCGGCAAATCCACGAGCTCCTGGCCGACGATTACATCGTCATCGTCGCCGGCTTCCAGGGGCAAACGGACGAGGGGGAAACGACTACCCTGGGACGTGGCGGGTCCGATCTCACTGCCATCGCCCTCGCCGGAGCGCTCAATGCCGATGCCTGCCAGATCTTTACTGACGTGGACGGCGTCTTCACCTGCGACCCGCGCGTCGTGACCGATGCCAGGAAGCTCGACGAAATTGCTTATGACGAGCTTCTCGAAATGGCCGGGGGCGGCGCCAAAGTAATGCAATCGCGCGCAGTCGAATTCGCCAAGAAATTCGGGATCGAATTCGAAGTCCGCTCCAGTTTCAAATCAAAAAGCGGCACCGTCGCCAAGGAAGAAACCGAAAGCATGGAGGACGTGCTCATCCGCGGGATCAGCCTCGACCGTAACCAGGCGAAACTTACCGTGGCCGGCGTGCCCGACCAGCCCGGCATTGCCGGCCGCATTTTTTCCAATATCGCCGCCGCCCACATCATCGTCGATATGATTGTGCAAAATGCGTCCAGCGGCGGAACAACCGACATCTCTTTCACGATTCATGAGGACGAGCTGGAAGACGCCCGCAAAGTCTTGATGCCGGTCGTAAACGCGATCGGCGCCAGCCGGCTCAACACCGCCAGTGGCGTCGCCAAGTTGAGCGTGGTCGGGATCGGGATGCGATCGCACTCCGGTGTCGCCGCCCGGATGTTCGAATGCCTCGGCAAAGGCGGGATCAATATCCAGTTAGTCTCCACTTCCGAGATCAAGATCGCGGTGGTCGTGGATGGAAAAGACGCCGAGCGCGCCGCTCAATCGATCCATCAGGAATTCGGCCTGGCTCGATTGGCGCCCACCACGACCGCGACGCGGCCTCTTAGCTAAAGAAAATGGTAGGGACGGACCGCCGGGCCGTCCGAAAACGCTATTTCACCGGCTTGACGTAGAATTCGCCGGTGCCGATGACCATCATCTTGTAGCCGAACAGGCTGTGGCTAAGGGAAACCGGCGGGTGATCGGTAATTTTCGCGTAAAGGCGATCGTCTGAATTTGCCTGCCGCCAGACCGTGCCATCCTCAAGCTTGATGACCGTGCCACCGGTCACACCTCTAAAATCTCCGTCCACGCGACTATAAATTTTGCTCACCTCATCGCGACCGAGCCGTGGCACTGTCTCCGGCGCCGTACCCGCGGCCGCTTCCGCCGTCGCCTTCTTAGTCGCTTTTGCTTCAGTCGTTTGCCGGTAACCGCGCAGCCAGCCCTGGAGGTTCCTCAGTTCCGCCACCGACAACTTGTTCAGGCCGGAAGCCTCGAAATCTTCCGGCGTCATTGTTTTCTGAATATCCCTGATCAGCCGTTCCCGCTCGCTCAATCCCGATTCTTCTTTATTCGCCTTCGCCTTTTTTTCCTTGGGCCCTTCGGCTGGCGTTTGCGGAATTGGGGTCGGTTCCAGGGTAACGTCATCGGGTTGCGTGCCGACCGCTTCCTGGCCGGCAACCCGATACGCGGGCGCAAAGATCAAGGAAACGCAGGTGATCAGTGCAACTCTATATAAGAAGTCTCGCATGAGTAAAAAAGCGGCAGGAAACGGATGGAGGAGGTGTTGCGGCAGGCTACCATCTATGGTCCACGGGTCAAGATTGGGGACATCGGGAAAGATAGCGCCTCGACTCGAGGCGCGGGCCGCAAATAGCACGAAAAAGCGGGAGGAAACCGCCCGGAAAAGCGGCCAAACCGACCAAAACGATCATCCGATATTTACATAATAAAATTCTGTATATCCAATCGATAGGCAGTTTACGGAATAAATGATGCCGAAAATATCGTCTGCTTAGAGCGTACGACTCCGCATCGCGGAGATCCACGGCCCGGTGGTAGCCGGCAAGCGCTTATTAGCGCTGGGTTGAAAGCCTGTTTTGCCCTTCCAACAACGCAAATTAGGACAAAAGACGTTCCGGCGCACCGAAACCGCCATCCATAGGGCGGCTGGGCAAACCGGTGTGTAAGTAGGGACGGAGGAGGCGCGATCCTTCGGCCCCGGCAAAATAGTTTAATAACATCAGACAATATATGTCATATAAAATCGATGGGTGTTGGGGTGCCGATTCGGTATGGAGATTAGAACTCCCCTCGGTACACGGTTTGATCTGTCTTTTCCGCTTTCGCGGAAATTACGTACTGGATTAATTCGGTACGTTTGGGCTCAGATTGAGCCGAAACGATTAGCTTTTTGCCGCCGCGAGGAACGCTTCGATTTCGGACCTACCGCACCCGCATTGGTTCAGCGAGCAAATTACGTGAGTTTCCGGTATCAAATCCCTCCGTGGAACAGTGATGAGATTTCCGGTACCACGTTGCCGCCAAAGTTCTACCTTAGAAGCTTCTCGAACGAACTTAAATCCGAGATCCCGCAGCTTGTTAACGAAGTGTTCTTTACGAACAAAGTGCTGCTTCGTTGACATGCGCCCCTCGACGTTCAACTAATTTCCAAGGAACGTCGAAGCGAATATTGCGGCGTCTTTCAGGCACTGGCTGATCGAACCTCCAGCCGTGACTCCGCAAAAACGAAGCCAACTCGTTTTTTTCCAACAATTCACGAAACAATAATTGCAGTGTTTGACCAATTGACTCGTTCAATTCAGCCCATGTTTCGCCGGAAACGGTTTGCTTCAAAGGCTTGCAAACCGCAATCCAGTAGCCCGATCCGTTGTCTTTACAGACTTTCCATTCTATGCGTGCTTGAAGGGCAAGATTTGTCATCGCGGCGAAGATTTTAAAGCAGTTGGTACACCTAGTTTAGACCTAAACAGAGTCATTTTTGCTCACCTGATTAGATGAATAATGAGACGAAAAAGCCGCTTTCGTCAATCCCTAAGCGCGTAGGGAGTGTCAATCCCCCCAGGCTTCAGCGAAGGCTTCTTCGAAAGCGCTATCCGCTTTTCGACGCATAAATGCCTCCGTCATGTCCACGACGCGTTCTAAATCCCACGCTCAAGCTCAACTCCCGCCGCAACCGCTGGCGTCGTTCTAGTGTCTTGTGAGTTCGAACGAAATTGTAAACGCCTAGGTGGAGCGCAACCGCCAGCTTGTGAGTCTCTAGGTCTTTGGAATAGCCTAGTCCCTTCCGCTGAAATCGCTTTAGCTCCTGTCGGACGCTCAGGAATAGGCGTTCGATGTGCGAAGTGGTAACGCTGGCTAAGTCCGGCGAGCCTACTACCGCCTTGCGCTCCGCTGTGACCATCTTGCGAACGCCTTCGTTCTTGCCAAGACGGGCCAGCGTTCCGTCCAGCAGTTCCGGCTCGCCGAATATCTTTGTCTCCATTCCGTAGCTGAATCCTTGGTATCCGAACGCCTCTCGGATATGCCAGGGGTATTGCTTGAAATTGTCGGTGGCGATCTGGACTGGGCCTTTCACGCGGTTGCGCACGTCCTGAACAAACTCGCGGCCAGTCCAACGGTCGCGCTTCCCAACCTTGTGCGAGAAAACGAGCTTCGTGTCCGCGTCTATGCAGGCCCAGAGCCAGAAGTCTCCGCGCGTCTTGTCCTTCGGCTCCCAAACCGCTTTGGTTTTGGGCATACGGCCAGCGTGACAGCCGACGTACTGCCACTGCTCGTCCATCTCAATCCTCTGGCATGGCAGGTCGCGAAAGTTTTGGTTCATGTAATCGGCGAACGCTTCGCCGGTTTCACGAATGACTCGCGTGATCGTATTTGTGCCGATCCGGAACATCCGAGCGACCGCTTCAATAGGTGTGCCCTCGCACAGCGCGGCCAAAACTAAAGCTTGCTTCTCCTTGCTGAGTCTCTGGTTTGCCATAACTTCGGAATCTTGGGCTTGACACTTCCGGAAGTCAATAATAAACTTTCCGGAAGTGAGGAAAATATATGTCCGAAGTTCTAGAGCTATTCCCTAACCACCAGGCAGGTATTGAGATAGACGAGGCGCAAGCCGAGCGGGTCACCTTCATTGAGGAAGGGCAGTTCTCAGAGGCTAAGGCCAAGGAGATTAGCCCCTCAAAGCTAAGCCGGACTGTCTCGGCGTTTGCCAATACGGATGGAGGCGATCTCTACATCGGTATTGGCGAGCAGGTGCTAGGCGGCAACGTGAAACGTCGCTTCTGGGATGGTTTTCCAGACCCAGAATCCGCTAACGGCCATCTACAGGCCTTCCAAAAACATTTCCCACTTGGAAAAGACTTCCAATATCAGCTCCTGCGTTGCCCCAGGCATCGCGGCCTTGTCTTGCACGTTCAGGTAACGCGAACTCAGGGCGTAATAAAATCGACCGAAGGCATCGCATACCTGCGGGGCCGTGGCGCTCAAAATCTTCCACAGACAACTCCGGATGAGTTAAAGCGCCTAGAATTTACCAAGGGCGTTACTTCGTTTGAAGGTCATCCTGTTCAAACGGCCAAAGAGGTAATCACAGATTCACCTATCGTTAGAAAGTTTCTCGAAAATGTAGTTCCGAATGCTCAGCCTATCCCGTGGCTAACGAAGCAGTCATTGATCGTTAATGATATGCCGACGGTTGCTGGCGTGTTGTTGTTTTCAGAGGAACCCCAAGCGCAACTACCAAAACGCTGCGGTATCAAAGTTTATCGCTACGAGACTAAAGAAGCCGAAGGGTTTCGCGACGTTCTCACCTTCATTCCGATCACAGTGGAAGGTTGTCTCTACGATCAGATCAAGGGGGCCGTGGAAGTTACAACCAAGGAAACAAACAAAATCCCGCTCATGGGCGCGAGCGGCTTGGAAGAAATTCAATACCCTCCCGAAACTCTCCATGAAATGATTACAAACGCTGTCATTCACAGGGATTACAACATCGCAGACGATATTCACGTGCGGATTTTCGATAATCGAATTGAGATACAGAGTCCTGGTAGGTTGCCAGCGCACGTTACTCCGAAGAACATCCGGAAAGAAAGATTCGCAAGGAATGGAGCTATTGTCAGGCTGCTAAATAAGTTTCCGAATCCGCCGAATAGGGACGTGGGCGAAGGGTGGAATACCGCGTGTGAGAAAATGCATCAGCTAGGCCTCAAAGAGCCGCAGATCGAAGAACTAGATAATGACGTCATGGTGACGATCCGGCACGAGCCCCTGGCGTCTCCGGAACAGACGATCAAAAACTATCTAGACGAACATCCTACGATAAAAAATAAACAAGCCCGAGAAATTACGCATATCCGCGACAGCGACCAAATGAAGCGCATTCTTAGCAATATGGCTAAGCAGGGGGAGATTCAGGCGGTCCCAGGCGCAGCATTCGGGGGTATGAAATACCAAAAGAAGCAGAAGTAACGTCTAGTGCTTCTTCGACCTTTTTTCCTCGACTAACCGTTCTTTGGCCTCGCGAAGTTGGCGCTTCAAGTCTTCGGAGCCGAGCAAATCTTCGCCTTTGGCGCGGTCGGAATCGGTCGCTTTCTCGACTTGCTCTAAAGCCTTTTGACTGGCGTCCTTATCTTCCACGAATCATGTTATAAACCGAAGGCGCGCAATGCGCCAACGCTTTAGTGTGCCATCAGCGCTAAGAGATACACGATCACCAGAGGCAACACGATAAGCAAGCAGCCGGTCAGGACGCGAGATCGGCGGTATCCGCAATGCGGACACTTGTCAGCCCGGCTGCTAATTTCCTTACCACATTCCCGGCATGTCTTGAGCGCCATGACCTCAGCGTAGGGCTTTCTGATTCTAAAAACCATACCGAATCAGAGGCAACACCAATCGATAAGGGTTGGTTGCGTTTTCGATATGGTTTTTACAAAACGCATCCGCTACCCTGCTCGGGTGCCCAGAGTCCGTTTCGTTTACCTATCCTTACTGCCTGACCAATCCGCGAGGGTTATTCGCAGCGCGGCCGTCGCAGTAAAAGAACGTGGTTGCGGCCTCCTCGCCGATCTGGGGACCAAGAAACGCGCCGGCCAGGCGACGATCTTCCACTTGGCCTCGTCCAAAAAGGCAGCGACGGTTTGCACCGCAGTCCTTTCTTTCTTAATCCAGTCGCTCCCGGCACAAAGCATCAAGATCCCTTGGAGCAGTTACGGGCATGACTCGCAGCACACCGCCGTTTCGCCGGCCGGATCCCAGACGCTTAACCAGATTCTCTGGCACACCCCGGTTGATCTGAACCCGCAATACAGCGGAAATGACCTCTATATACATTACGGGTCCCCCGTGATCACCCGCGCCAACACCATCATTATTCCGGTCAAGACCGGAGTCTCCGATGGTTTCCAGGTCGAAGGCCGCGCCGCTACAACCGGCGCTCTCAAGTGGACCCAAACCACCGATTACGCACTGCCGGCCCACAACTGGATCCCCAGTTTCTCGGTCGTTCTAAGCCCCAAAAACCGCCTCTACCTGCCCGGCGCCGGCGGCACCGTCTATTACCGGGACAACCCCGACGCCACCGGTTCTTCGACTACGGGGCAGATCGCCTTCTACGGCCTGGCCAATTACAACGCCGATCCAGCGACCTACAACGCTAACGTCCGCATTAACACGCCGATCACAACCGATCGATACGGCAACATTTTCTTCGGGTTTTATGTCAGTGGCAGCAATCCGCTCAACCTCCAGAGCGGCATTGCCCGGATCAGCTACGATGGCGTGGGCACCTGGGTGACGGCAAGCACACTGGCCGATGATCCCCAGATTAAAAAAGTGGTGCACAACTGCGCCCCGGCATTGAGTAACGACCACAAAACTCTCTACGTCGCCGTGAGCACGTCGGACCCGGCGATGAGTTCCAATTCAGGACATGGCTACCTGGTCTCGGTGAACAGCCGGACGCTGGCGCCCATCTCCCAAGTCCGTCTCAAAGACGCGGCTAATCCTTCCAACGACGCCTGGCTCTTCGACGACGGGACCGCATCGCCCACGGTCGGGCCGGACGGCGACGTCTATTTCGGTGTCCTGGAAAATTCGCTGGGCTCGAATCATCTTCGCGGCTGGTTGCTTCATTTCGACAGCAGCCTGGCCACTACCAAAACGGCGGGAGCCTTCGGCTGGGATGACACCGCTTCCATTGTGCCAGCCTCGTTAGTCGAATCGTACCAGGGCAGTTCCCCTTACCTGCTCCTGACCAAGTATAACAATTACGTCGAAGCCGGTGGCGACGGCGTTAATAAACTCGCGCTTCTGGATCCGAACGATCAAATGACCGATCCGATCTCCGGCGCCCAGGTCATGAAAGAGGTTCTGACTATTGCCGGCCCCACTCCGGATGACGAATACGTTTCCGGCCATCCGGACGCGGTTCGGGAATGGTGCATCAACACCGCCGCCATCGATCCGGCGACCAGGTCGGCCCTGGTCAATAACGAGGATGGCAAGATGTATCGGTGGAGTTTCGACTGCAACATGTTGACCGAAACGCTCACTCTCACTCCCGGTATCGGCGAAGCCTACACCCCCACCCTGATCGGCATCGACGGCACTGTCTTCGCCATCAATAACGCAACCCTCTTCGCTCTCGGCCAATGAAAACGCGCCCGGGATATCGCGGTTTGCTCCTGCTGCTGATTCTCTTTCCAGGCAGCGCGCTCGCCGCGCTCGAATTTACCCTCACCCCGGCGGTTCGCTCCGCGGCCATTGGCACGGAGCTGACCTTCAGCGGCACCCTGACGAATACCAGCGCCACTGACAATCTGTTTCTGAACGATATTCACTTTGATATAACCGGGCCCGCTTCCACTGCGCTCACCCCCGACACGAACGGTTTTTTCTCGAATGTTCCCGGTATCTTGTTGCCCGGTGAAACTTATACCGGCCCAATCTTTACCGTGCTGCTCAATGGATCGGCCGCACCCGGAGATTACTCCGGCTCGGTCACGATCATGGGAGGCGCAGACATATTCGCGGAAGACGATCTGCAGACGCTCGGGTTCCAGGTCGCATCGCCGTTGCTGAGTGTTTCGGCGACGGGGCCCGATGCTTACGAATTCGGACCCATCTCCGGCGCGATAACCATCAGTCGCACCGGCGGCACTAACTACGATCTGGCCATTCAATATGCGATTACCGGCACGGCTGCGAATGGGATCCGCTATAACTCTCTCTCCGGGATGGCGGTTATACCAACGGGAGCGGCGAACGTCGGCATCAATATCGATCCCATACCTAACGACTTCGCTGACGGCGATCAGACCGTCGTCCTTACCGTCTCTCCCTCCGGCGGCTACAATATCGGATCGCCAACCAACGACACAGTCACCATTCACGACAAACCGATCGACTCATGGCGTCTACAGGAATTCGGTAACGACGCCAATACGCCCGAGATCGCAGGCGACACCGCCGACCCGGAGGGCGACGGGATTACGAATTTGATGGAGTACGGTCTTGGCTCGGACCCCCGCGTCGCTTCCGTCGGAGATCTGCCGTTACCCGTTATCGACGCCAATCATTTGCAACTGACATTTCACCGTAACACCGCCGCAACCGACATCACCTACATCGTCGAGGGCCGGTCCGATCTGAGTTCCGGTGATTGGTCACCGGTGATGACGCGGTCCCCCGGCGGCGATTGGGTTGCAGATCAAGATGGAGCGATTGCAACTGAGATCGGATCGGGGGACGTCGTTTCCGTTACGATCACCGATGCCGTTCCGATCGTCGATCCGAACACAGGCGAACCGACACTCCAGCGCTTTCTTCGCCTTCGTTTGCAACGTTAAGAGCCAAGAGGCGCTGTTTCGACGGTTTGGGTTACGGCGACCGTCGGCGCCTCCCCTGCCCTGCCTCTCGCGAATCGCCCCGGCCACAGCCCGGCTTCCGGTAAACCGAGGTCGAGCAGAGAAAAGAACGTCCGCTATTTTCATAATCCTAA
This sequence comes from uncultured Verrucomicrobiae bacterium, assembly GCA_963728975.1. Taxonomy (GTDB): domain Bacteria; phylum Verrucomicrobiota; class Verrucomicrobiia; order Chthoniobacterales; family UBA10450; genus DATFCK01. Next base: position 394,606 of record CAVSMF010000002.1, on the reverse strand, counting down.
TGACATTCAGAGACGATTGTTGCTACAATCTCTGCGATGCGCGGGAAAAATGCCCGCCAAGGCGCGTTCGCGGTTGTGGAAGTCACGATCGCTTTCGCGATTATGGCGTTACTCAAAACGATCGGACGCTGACCTCCCAGGGCAGGCTCGGATCCTGTTTACGCTCGACCACGAATGGACGAGCGGAGGCTCGCATTCTTTTCGGTTCCCGGAGAGTTAGATTCGCTCTTTCCTGCGTTTCGGCGCGCTTACCAAAAACCAGTTCGGCGCCGAGGCAGGCTTAGGCGTCGCTACCTATTCGCTTACGAGCCGGAATAGCTAAGGATTTTCACTCAGACCATTCTTCGATGGCGTGATGGTGGCTTGATTTGTGGTTCTGAAGGATATCGTTTGCCCGATAGATCGTTTGGATGGCCATCCAGCCGAGTAATATCAGCATACCCGCCAGCAGAATGAGCATGGCCCGTGGGCTGGGCTGGCCATGATCGTATCTTATCAGGGGCGTTTGTCGGGAACCCCATAGGGTTGTTGAGTTGGCAGATGTATTGGGTCTCATATTACCCGCTCCAGGGAGCAGCAGTGATACTGCGGGGACACCGTTATTTGGGATTTGCTCCTTATTTCTTGTGCGTAAAAACAATCGTTAAGCGCTCACTTTCACCGCGCTGACCAGGAAACGCTTCGGCGCCGCCCCGATGTAGCGAAACGGATAGCAGGTCAAGAGATACACCGAATTATCCCCTTGCCCACCCTCCATCGCCGCGGATACCTCCTCCGGTAACACAATCCGGATCGAGTTTACCCGGTAAACTGCGGTGCGCTTGCCCGCACACTCCAGGTCGATCTTGTCCCCCACCGCGATCCTCGAGAGCCGGCGGAAATGCAGATCCCGATGAGCCAATACCACCCGGGCCCCTGAAGCCAGCCGCCGCGCCGCCGGGAAACGATGAAGCGCTGCCGCATCCGATTCCTCCAGCACGAGTGTGCTAATCTGGCACGACCGGATACGCATCCAAAACACCGGTTGCCCCGGTTTGCTCGAGAGGGCGACATCGCCGCGATGCGCTCGTATCCATTTCCTCCAGATCGCTTTCGCCTGGACCGCGCTCACCTCCTCCACCATCCCGTGCGCAACAGGTTTGGCTATTAAACCTGTCCCGGCCGATAACAAAAGAAAGGCGATGATCCTGATTATTCCGCGCGGCGCCCAAAACCGATTCGTCTTCACTGTAGCGGCGGTCTGTGACCGCCGATCCGAAAGGCCAGAAGCAACAATCCCGCAAAGATCGCTGTCAACCCAATCAACAGTCGCAGCGGATCGTTAGTCCCGGTGGCGAAGAACCCGGACGGATTCCAACCGCGCGGCAACATTGTCGGAACGTTTACCCGGGTCAGTGTGCCGTCCGGCGCTCGGGTGATCTGTTCCTCGATCGCAACGCGCGAGGTAAACGCCGTAACCAGCTGGTAGTCGATCGCGGTCCGGACGATCTTGTCGCGCAAGTTCTGCAATTCGGTCGCATCATTGGTGCGAAGACGTTGATACATCAGATCGTCCACCGCCGCCTGCCCGAAAAGGGTCGCAATTCCCTCATGCTGGGTCCGAGACGCCCCCGCCAGCGAAAATGCTTTCGTTACCTGGCCGCCGGCGATGTTCCCGGTGACTTCCAGTCTCCCATCAAAACCGGGCGGCAGTTTCGCAACCATTTGCACCGGGCGATCGACAAACACGTCCGGACACAGCTGCGGATAAGCCATGATATCGGTTGCCGGTTTCCCATCTTTTGTCTGCCAATCGAGCCGAACATTGGTCATGGCGGGCTGGTCGAGCGTGCGAAAGAAATCCGACATGACGGTGCCGATATCCTCATGGGAGCGAATGAAACGGGATTGCCCGCGGCCAAGCTCGGCCAGCCGTCGCATGAGAAATTCGTTAGGGGCGCTGCCAATCCCAAAAGTAAAGACGCGGGCCGCGCCGAGTTTGGCGTTCAGGAGACGCATGAGCGAATCCTCGTTACCGACGTCGCCGTCGGTCAGAAAAACGACCAGGCGCAACGCGTTCTGCCGTTCGCTGGGGATCGATAGCGTATAATCCAGCGCTGTCTGCATTTCCGTGCCGCCATCGGCAACCAAAGTGCGGACGTAAGAACGGGCGGCTTCAAGAGATTCGGGGGTCGCCGGCCGCAACTCCGGCGCGAAGGCCGAATAATCGCTGGCAAAACGGACGATGGTGAACATGTCCTGCGGTTGAAGCATATCGAGACAACGCAACAGGCCGGTTTGGGCCTGGCCGATCGATTCGCCGTTCATCGAGCCGCTGGTGTCGATCAGGAATAGAACATCGCGCGGCACTCGCGGCGGCATTTTGTCCTTGGACAGACCGAGCGGCGGGAAAAGTGTGACCAGGCCAAACGTCGCTTCGTGGGCCTCGGTGGTGACGACGCTCAGTTCCGGTTCTCCCCCACCCTTCAGCTGGATGTCGAGATGAAACTCCGAGTTGGGCAGGGTGGCGCCCTCCCGCAGCTTTACTTCGTAGGTCTGCCCGTTATCGGGCGACGTCGTGCGGATTGCATGCGTGCTCGAGCTGATCGATTTAACAGGCAGACCCGTAATTGTAGCGGTTAGGCTGACCCGATGGCCGCCCTCCATCGCCGGATGAAGAATCGGCGGCGTGATTCGCTCCGCATCCGGAACCGGGATGCGAAACGGAATGTAACGCGGACCGACCACCATCGGGAACGTAACGCTGTACTTCCCGCGCTGATATTCGGCGGCCTGCAAATAAGTGAAACGGATCTGCACGGTCTCACCCGGATTGAAGTTCGCCACCGACGTCGTGAAAATGTTCGGCCGCTCCCCTTCCAGAAGCGCAGCTTTGTGCCCCTGGCTTTTGGCTGCCTCATATTGTTTGCGCGCTTCCTCGCGTTCCCTAACCACGCTCCGGATGACGCGGTCGCCCATGCGCAATTCCATGCTCATCACCGTGGCTTCGCTCGGCAACGGAAAGACGTAGACTGCTTCCAGGACGGTATCGGTGTTGTTGGTGAACACCTGCGTGACTTCGCCTTCAATCAAGCCGCCAGATATATTGAGATGGACGTCGGTTTTCTTTAGCGGCAGAGCGATCGGCGCCGGGGATTGCCCCCCTCCGTTTGCCGCAGCGTCCGGCACGCCGGCCAGCACGCCGGCAATGCCCGGCGCATCATCCGGGATTGCGGCCAGGCTGGTTGCTGCCGAGACCAGCAGCCAAGCGATGAAGTTCAGGGTGGACCAGCCTTTGATGTAATTCATAAGGACGCTACGGCGCGTTCCTCCGATTTCTTTCAAGGAACTTCGTTAGTCGCCAAATTTGGCGGTTTAGCGTAGTCGTTTAGCCAGGCCCATCCCGGTGACAATGTCTCAACCACACCCTCGATCCTCCCACTGGCTCAACAACCGGCTGTGGAAGTTCGCCATCGGCGAGTGGATCGGCCTGATGCTTCTCTTTCTCGTTACCGTGCTTCTTTTCTGCCTCTTCGCCATTCGGCGGCACACCCTCGATTACCATTTCGAACACACCTTCTCGGTGCGCGATCCGGAATTTATCGGGTCCGCCCTCGGCTTGGCCGATCCGGAGTTGATCCGCGGCAACAAGATCGAGGTGCTCAATAATGGCGACGAATATTTTCCGGCCATGCTCGAAGCCATCCGGGCGGCTCGCAAAACGGTTAACTTCGAAGCTTATATTCTGTATTCGGATCCGATTGGCCGGCAGTTTCGAGACGCCTTGTGCGATTCCGCCCGCAAAGGCGTTCAGGTGCGGGTGCTTCTGGATGGGATCGGTTCCAGCTGGAGCCTGAATAATTCCGACGTTCGGATGTTAAAACGCGCCGGGTGCAAGTTCGCTTATTATCACCCTACCCTTTCCTGGCGGCTTGACCGGACCAACCGGCGCACGCACCGCCGGATTCTCGTCCTGGATGGCGCCGTGGGTTTCACCGGCAGCGTCGGATTCGCCCGGCAATGGTCGGGGCACGCCCAGGATCCCAAGCATTGGCGCGATGTCCAGATCCGGATTGAAGGTCCGCTGGTTGTCCGGTTGCAAGCCGCGTTCGAAGAACATTGGGTGAAGACTTATGGCGAAGCATTAACCGGCATCGACCAGTTTCCGCCTCTTGGTTCAGTGGGCGAACTGCCCGCCCAAATCGTTTTGTCCCGTTCGTTTTCGATGGCGCCAGTACCGCTTTTGGAGGCGGTAGCGTTTACCGCCGCGGAAAAACGGATCTGGATCACCAATTCCTATTGCACACCGACCGGCAATCAGGTCGAACAACTGGTCAAAGCGGTAAAACGCGGGGTCGACGTGCGGCTGCTCCTTCCCGGCACTAACGACGATCAACCGCTGACCAAGGCTGCCGGCCGCTCGGCTTATGGCGAAATGCTCGAGGGCGGGGTCAAGATATTCGAATATCAGCCAACCATGATCCACGAAAAATCGATGGTGATTGACGGCATGTTCGTCATGATCGGTTCTTCAAATTTCGACGCCCGCTCCTCCGAGATTAACGAAGAGCTCGATGTGGTGATTTACGATCCGAACTTTGGCCGGGCGATGGAATCGATCTTCGCGAATGACCTGAAACACTCGCGCCCCTATACCCTGCGGGAATTCCGGAACCGGTCGCTTTGGGAAAGAGTAACTGAATGGATCATGCTGCCATTCCGTTCCCAACTCTAAGGAAGCTGGAAGGTGCGAAGCGCCCTCTGCCTGCCCCAAAATGTGGGAGGCGCCTCATCGCGGCGACCGGGTCCCTGTCATCCTGAGCGGAGCGAAGGATCCCGCCAACCCAGTCACGGTAGACTAGCTAGCTACAGGAACGCAGGAAAGTTTGTCGGGACAGTTAAAAATGGCGTCCGACACAGACGCCCTACAATTGCACCGCACGCACTTGCGTCCTGGAGGTTTGGCTGCACGTTGCCCAATGTGCGATGTACCGCCGAGCCAAACCCACTCGCTCCAAATAAAAGCGGCGCAGCAGCGCCGCGCTCCAAGACGTGCCAGTATATAGCTCAAAGCTGACTTGTTGGTTTCCCGGACTCCTGATTACGTTTATCTCCGCGGATCTCCCCTAAATCTCATGTCAGAAAATTCCTGCTTTCCTGGGTTCCTTAGTTATAGAAAATTCCTGCTTTCCTGCTTTCCTTAGCCATACCAGTAATGACTCCCAACCCGTATCTCACCATTGTCATTTTTGCCGCGGTCGCCTTTGGTTTTCCCCTGGCTCCGCTGGCCCTGGCCTGGACCTGGCGGCACTTTTTTCAGCCGCCCAAACCGGGGGTGCGCAAGAACGCGACTTACGAGTGCGGGGTCGAATCGCTCGGCGAAGCCCACGTCCAATTCCGTTCCCAGTATTATGTTTACTGCATCATCTTTCTGGTGTTCGACGTGGAAGCTGTTTTCTTTGTCCCGTTCGCGGTCGCGTTCACCGGTCTGCCGGTGGGTGCGTTCGTTGCCATTCTCGTTTTCCTCCTCCTCCTGGTTGAGGGACTGGTCTGGGCCTGGAGCAAAGGCTGTTTGCACTGGGCGCGTTAGCGCGATCGTTAAAATCGTTTCATCGTTGAATCGCTAAATGGGCCCGGTAGGGACGAGCTTGCTTGCCGGGCCGTACCTTCAGCGAAGGCTGGTCTCGTCCCACTTTTCGACCTCCCCGCTCCTTGATCCCGACTCTGATTAACCTGCTCCACAACGCCATCGTTCGGTTTCTCCTCCCAGCAAAGCTGTTGAAATTACTTTCGTTTTCTGAATGGTGAATGAAATCGCCCTGTAATCCGCTATATTAACCTTACAATGACCGAACCAATCGATGAAGGGCTTCGCACCGAGCTCCAGCGACAAGGAATCTGGGTCACTTCGATGCAAGACCTCTATAACTGGGGCCGGCGCAACTCGATCTGGCCGCTCCAATTCGGCCTCGCCTGTTGCGCCATTGAAATGATCGCCGCCGCCGCCTCGCGTTACGACATCGCCCGGTTCGGGGGCGAAGTGTTTCGACCATCTCCCCGGCAGGCCGACCTCATGATCGTAGCCGGCACCGTGACCAAGAAAATGGCGCCCCAGATTGTGCGTCTCTACAATCAAATGCCCGACCCCAAATATGTCATCGCCATGGGCGCATGCGCGATTTCCGGCGGCCCATTCAAGCAGGGCTACAACGTGTTGAAGGGGATCGATCGTTACATTCCAGTCGACGTTTATATCCCCGGGTGCCCTCCCCGGCCCGAAGCGCTTCTCCATGCTTTCATGGAATTGCAGCACAAAATTGATGAACAAAAACTGACCGGTAAGGCCAAGGCCGACTTTCTGAGAAAAGACGAACCGAGCGAATATCCGGTGCCCGCATTCGGCGCGCACGACCTGGAGCCGCCCGCCAACCGCGCCGTGTTTCAGCCACCGCACGTCGAAAAAGAATCGTGAGAATACCCGGCAAGTTGTCATTCCGAGCGAAGCGCAGCGAAGTCGAGGAATCCCGAAATGGAACCCGTACGGTGATGCAACGGAATCCCTCGCTTCTCCCCGCGCTGTCATTCCGAGCGAAGTCGAGGAATCCCGCGCTCGAAACCTTTAAGATAGCTTCACGGGATCCCTCGCTTCGCTCAGGATGACGCTCTAAACATGGAATCCCTCGACCAAATCAAAGCGCGCATCGATATCGCGGTGCCGGGAGGAATCATTGCCATCATCCCCAACCCCGGGCCTGCTCAACAGTCTTCTCTCCTGCTCGATAATATGTCCGCGCCTACCGTAGCGCGATTCTTGCGGGACGATCCGGGTTTGCACCTCGATTTCTGCTCCAATGTCACCGGCGTCGATTGGCTCGATCGCACCGTGAAAAAGACGGTCAAGCTGAAGAAAATCATCGATGGCGTGGAACAGGAAGTGAACGAAATCACCGAGGAAAAAATCGCGGGCTATCTCGAAGCAGTTTATCACCTTTACTCGATGATCCATAAACAGGGTCCGGTCGTGATCCGGATGCGGACGGCGGATCGCGCTCCGGGCGTCCGTTTGCCATCCCTCACCCCGATCTGGCGCAGCGCCGAGTTCCAGGAACGGGAGGTTTTCGATCTCTACGGCATCCGGTTCGATCATCACCCCGATCTCCGGCGCATTCTGATGTGGGATGAATTTGAAGATCATCCGATGCGCAAAGATTATCGGGAACCGGACGACTACGAATACGAACCGACCCCGCACGATCAGGTGCTGGAGCGAGCCAAACAGCATTACACCGCTCGTCCCGAGGCGGATGGCGCCGAAAGCATCACAGCCACAGATTGACACCGATCAAACACAGATGAAACAGGATTTCAGGATTCAGGATTCAGCAGAACGGATCTGTGTAAATCTGTGTTCATCTGTGGCTGTTAATTTATGAGCGCAACCGGGTTTCAAGAACTTCAGCAAGCGCCCTCGCGGGGCATGACCTCGCGGATCGAAGGCGAGTTGCTCGAAGTGTCGATGGGACCGCAGCACCCATCGACCCATGGCGTTTTTCGTATGAACGTCGCGCTCGACGGCGAGATCGTGCGCAAGCTCAAGCCGGTATTCGGTTATCTCCATCGCAACCACGAAAAGATCGGCGAACACACCACTTACCTCGGGTCGATGCCCTACACCGATCGGCTTGATTATTTCTGTTCCATGACTAACAACTGGGCTTATGCCCTGAGCGTCGAGAAGCTGGCCGGAATCGAAGTTCCTGAGCGCGCCGAATATCTGAGAATAATCCTGGCCGAGCTCACCCGGCTGCAAAATCATGCCTCCCTCCTCGGCTTTTTGCTCAGCGACATGGGAGCCTGGGGCACGCCGCTGATGTATGCATTCCGCGAACGCGAAAAGATCCTCGATCTGTTCGAGTCCCTTTCCGGGTCGCGGATGATGTGCGATTACATGCGCTTCGGCGGCTGCCGGGTCGATGCCGATTCCGATTGGATCGAGCGGGCCAAAAAAGTCGTCGCCGCCTTCCCCAAATTCCTCGACGAGTTCGAAGAGCTGATTCTTTCCAACGAAATTGTCATCGCCCGCACCCAGGGCGTCGGCAGGCTCTCCCCCGAACTCGGCATCAGCGCGGGAATCACCGGCCCGATGTTGCGCGCTTCCGGGGTGAATTACGACATCCGGAAAGTGGATGGCTACGGATTTTATCCGCGCTTTAAATTTCGGATACCGTTAGGCGAACAGGGCGACACCTACGACCGCCTGATGATGCGTGTCCTGGAGATGCGGGAAAGCATCGGCATTCTCAAACAGGCCTTCGAGCAATTGCCGGCCGGGCCGATTGTGAATCCGAAAGTCAAGCTCCGCGCCTTCAAACCCCCGGTGGGCGAAGCTTATGGGCGCATCGAAGCCCCCAAGGGCGAACTCGGCTTTTATTTGATCAGCGACGGCGGCGCCAATCCCTACCGTTACCGGGTGCGCCCGACAAGCTTCATTAACCTCACTATCCTGGAAGATCTTTGTCTCGGCCATACCGTGGCGGATGTGATGGTCATCCTCGGAAGCGTCGATATCGTTTTAGGAGAAGTGGACCGATGACCGCGCTCCCGTCGGATCAGCGCGTTGAAATGTTAAAAGAGTTACATTGCTATAACGGAGGGCGGAGCTCCTGCGACGCCGCTGAAAAGTGCCAGCCCGGTCAGCTAGTGAGACGGCCTCGTCCGGTGCCGAGAACGGGCTCGCAGGAGCTCGCCCCTCCGACGCTTCGCCCATTTAACCTTTTAACAATTTAACCATTCACCATCCCAACCCATGACCGGCATAGGCATACTCAAAGGCATGGCGGTCACCGCCCGGAACTTTGTCGGAAGTTATTTCGAGAAAGACCGCCTCATCACCGTGCAATATCCGGAGGAACGCGCGCCTCTCCCCGAGAATTACCGGAACTTTCCCTTTCTCATCTACGACGGCGAAGAGGCGCAAGCCGGGTTGCGCTGTGTCGCCTGCAAGATTTGTGAAAAAGAATGCCCGCCCCAATGCATCTACATTATTAAGAGCGAAGACAAGAAGCCCGATTACATGGGCAAACCCCAGTTTTATCCGGCGGTGTTCGATATCGACATCTCGGTCTGCATGAGCTGCCAGATTTGCGTCGAAGTCTGCCCCTTCGAGGCGATCAAGATGGACAAGGTGTTCGAGTTAAGCCGGCGCGAGCGGTTTGACGCCTTGCTCATGCGGAAGGGTGAACTTTCAAAGTCGAACACTTACTATCACAAGATCCATCCGATCGAAGCAGCCTCCGTGGATACCAACCTTGCCGAAGCCGCCGCCGCTGCCGCTGCCAAAAAAGCCGCTGCCGCAGCCGTAGCAAAACCGGCAGCCCCCGCTCCATCCACTGCGCCGCCTCCCGCCGGCCCCGCCCCGACCGGACCCACGAAACCCTGATCGGGTCCGCCGAACACGCTAAAAGACGCGAAAATTTTCTGGAAAGCCGACCGGATTTCGCGCACCCGCTTCGGGACCAAAGGGTCTCAAATGTTTCGCCGGAGAGCATTTCATTCGCCTGACGACTGGCAATCAACGCAACGGCTGAATCGACGAAATCGTGCGTCCGCCCCTCCCCGCGCCTTCCAATTTTCGCGTCCTTTAGCGTGTTTAGCGGTCAAACTCTTCCTCACTCTCAAATGTTTCGCCGGTAGCCCTCGCGAGAGGATTAAGGTGAGGGCCCCTTTCAACGTTCAACGCTCAACGCTCAACTGTCTCCCAACTCTCACCTATCAACCATCTTTTTTCTTTCTCCTAATTTTCGCGTCCTTTAGCGTGTTTAGCGGTCAAACTCTTCCCTCACTCTCAAATGTTTCGCCGGTAGCCCTCGCGAGAGGATTAAGGTGAGGGCCCCTTTTAACGTTCAACGCTCAACTGTCTCCCAACTCTCACCTATCAACCATCTTTTTTCTTTCTCCTAATTTTCGCGTCCTTTAGCGTGTTTAGCGGTCAAACTCTTCCCTCCCCTATTCAGGCAAGAATTGTTCGATCTTTTCCACAAGAATTTCCGGTGTGACCGGCTTGGCAATGAACGGATAGCCTCCGAACAGCTGCCGTTTTTTCGTTTCTTTTTCCGTTACGATCGCGGTCAGGAAAACAATTGGCACGCTTTGCAAAGCCGGATCGGCCCGGAATTGGGCGGCTAGATCGCCCCCGTCGAAGTCGGGCATCACCACGTCCAGCAAAATAAGATCCGGATTGAAGTTTCGGGCTGTTTCAAGCGCCTTCGACGAATTGTTTTCCTCGCAGATTTCATAATCACGAAGGGTCAGCCGGGTCAGGCTGGTGAAACTCGCTTCGTCATCTACGATCAGGATTTTCGGTTTACGTTTTCTCATCTTCATTTCGAGTTTTTAGGAGAACTGTCGCGGTGACACCGCGCCCGCCGGCGTTGGCGACGTGAATGCGCCCGCCATGCATGTCAATGATGGTTTTCGTCACCGCCAATCCAAGACCAGTGCCCTGGCCCGCCGATTTGGTTGTAAAATAGGGATCGAAGATTTTCGACAGCTGATCGGACGGGATCCCGTTGCCGGTATCGGTGATTTCCACTATGGCAGCGCCATCCCCCGCCCGGAAACGGCTGCCCGACCGATTTCCTCCGGCGGCGCCCGCTTCTTCTTCGCTGAGACGCCGGTAATGGGTGCTGACGGTGAGGACGCCACCCCCGGGCATGGCGTGGCAGGCGTTGGTAAAAAGGTTCACGAAGACCTGGTTCATTTTGTTCCGGTCCACCGGGCAACGAGGAAGTTGGCCGGCAAAATTAGTCACGACCTTTACCTTGGCAGCCTGAAGCTCGTGCCGGACCAGGGTTAACGAGCGCCGGATCAGGGACTCAATTTCGCGATCTTGCAGCTCCAGTTCTTTGGGAGCGGCAAATTCCAACAGGTCGCCCACTACCGTGTCGGCGCGGCTAATTGCGTCGCCCATTTCTTTTATCACCAAGCCGTTTTGTTCATCCTCGGTGTTTATCTGCCTGGTCAGATAGCCGAGTCCCATTTGCAAAACCGCCAGCGGGTTCTTGACCTCATGCGCGACTCCCGCAGCCAGTCGGCCAACGGTTTGCATCTTTTCCGATTCGATCAATTGCATCTGGGTCGCTTTCAACTCCTCGTGCGACTTGGTCAGACTCGCCAGCACCTCCCGGAGCCGGGCATTGGCCTGCATCAGTTTTTCTTCCGCCTCTTTCCGGGCCGTCACATCCGAAACCAATCCATCATAACCGGCCAGGTCTCCCGAGGAACTGTAATGCGGAACGCGTTGATTGCGCACCCAGCGGATGGAACCGTCCCGGTGAAAGATGCGATGCTCGATCGTGGGCGGAACTTTTCCAAGCGTCATCTCGGCGGCATTGGCCACCACCGCGTCGCGGTCGTCCGGATGCACCATGCGATGCCAAAGATCCGGATTGGTTTTGTATTCACCGGGCAGGTAGCCGGTCACTGCCAGACAACCCGGCCCGTGCGATGTATCGACCACCACCCCGGCCTGAAGCCGCACCGAATAGATATAGTCGGTAACGGAATCAAGAAGCTCGCGATAACGCTGGTCGCTTTTCCGAACCGCATCCTCCGCCATGCTCAATTCTGGCTTCTCAATGTCCCTGGCCGAATGCTCCAATCCTGATGTCTTCACATTTGACGTTTTATTACCAGCTCCCAATTTTTGCTGGCGTTACGCGTCGGGCCGCGTCGAACAGAACCCGGCCGAGTCGGCGCAGTGCTTCCACGGAATTGAGCAGACTGCACCAAACGCAAATACGGAATTATTCCACATCGGGCTTTAGATTGATCGCAGGAACGAGATCACATTTGAGCCGCGGGTCAAGACGAGGCGGCGGCATATCAGTTTCCGCCTCCGTAACAGAGTTACACCGCGACTCGATGCAAAGAGACGCTGGCGCGGCGGGATTCTACTCGTTTTTTGGCAGTAATCGCGAGATTAGGGCCAGCAGGCTTGCCACAACCAACGCCAGAACGCCCCAGAAGATGTAGAGGCTCCAGCCAGTGAGGGTCCGTTCGACTCGCTCACCTTTTGACTCCATCCTTTCCTCAACCCCACCAGTGGCGGAATGTCGTTCCGCGCGAAGCAGCCGATCGGCCACCAGGTTCACGTCGTATCGCGGTGAAATCGCAGCTGCGTTTCCGTAATAGATCCAGACCGGTTGCGTCGAACCCGGTTTCACATCGAAGATCAATCGCGTCACCGGATAATAACTGCGAAAATCGTGGAGTTCGATTGCCGGGTTATCTTTGTTGTCGGTCTCGAGAAAAAGCGTGTCGGTCAACGGCACGCCAGTCAGTTGAACCTCGAACGTTGTTGTCGTCTGAGCCGGAACATGCCTCCAATTTGCCTCTCCCAGTTCGTGCGAAAACGTGTCGCCCCGCGCATCCGTTGCTTCCTCCCAAAGGCGTACCTCTCTTTGGAAAAGTGGAGATCCTGATTTGCAGGTAATCCGAACGATCGGCACCCCGGCCTCGGGCAATTTCAATTTCCAGCGGGAGACGTTCGGTTTCTTTGTCTCGTTCGCCTGGGTGGCACTCAAAGGAAGGACCCGGGAGATCGATGTCCTCTCGATCAGGAATGGCATCTGAAGTTGATCACGCACCACCCGGATGTCTCGCTGGTCCGGCGCGGCGTGGGCCAATACATCGGGATCCAGCTCGACTTGTTGCGCCCCCGGCTTCGTCAGCTGGATCGCTTTGCGGAACTTCCATCCGGCAACATCAATATTTGTCCCGGTTAGGGGAAGCGAACCAAGGTCGTCCGGAACCTTGTATTCCGGATTCGTTGTCAGTGGAGACACGTGCAATTCGGTCGCCGCTGCCGTTTTTAACCGGGTGCCGATTCCCGACAGGTCGTACTCGGGCGCGTGGCATGCCCTATTCCCGTAAAGCAACCGGTATTGCCCCGGGTCGCGCGCAAAAAAGAGGACCCGCGTCAGCCGCCTTTCGGCACTGATCGTTTTGATCGGCAACGGCGGACTGTCTCCATTGTGGATGAGCACGATGAGCTCACGACCGCGAACCTGCGCCTCGACTGGAATTTCCAACTGGTTCTCGATTTTTCCATTTAACTCCACCCGGTAAACGACGCCGGTGCCCACCGTTTTCTCAACAACTGTGTCTCCGTCCAATTCCGGAACAGCGACGGCGATTCGACGCATGAAGAGCGGGTCCGCCGTTTCCAAGCGAAGCGAAGCCACGGTCAGATTGCTTCCGCCAAGATCGAGTGCGACTCGGGTCGTGTTGGGGTTTTCATCATGAGACTTTATGACTATCGGGAGCGCGTCCACCGGAGCGCTGGACGCCGGTGTGATCAGTTCGGCGCCAATAAACGGGACTTGCGCGGTCCGAGTGTCGTCCACGGTCAGTCGGAGAAACTCCCACGATGCCGGCCCAAACAAGACCCGCAGCCTGCTCGCGCCGGTGCCCATTTTGAAGATCGGCTGACCGTCGATTAACAACCGCCATTTCGAACCGTCGTGCGAGCCTTCCACCCGGACCGCTTTGATGAAGTCGTTATCCGATGAAGCAGTTACGGCAACGCCGGCGATCAGCGCTTTTGTTCCCGTGGTCAGAAGTATCCGCGTTTCCGAAGGCAAGACTTCGGTTCGAAATTCCCCGGGTTGCAATAGGGCCTCTGCTTTCGGCCGGGGTCGATCGATCAAATAAGGAACTTCCAAACCGTCGGGAGCAACGATACGTAAATCTGCCAGGTCGGAGCGCGCCGCATTCAACGCCTCCACCGGCAGATCGACCCGGAACAGGCCGCGACCCGGCAGGTTGACCGTCTGTTCGAATTTCCATTCATTAGGCGCAATCGAGCCGTTCGATCCGGCGGGCAAAGATGTGATCCCCAGCAAAACCGCGGTTAGCCGGCCAAACCATCGAACCCCTGGATTTAGTTTCATCGGGCCGGCCTTTCCGCTTCCCCCAGAAAGCGCTGGTAAAGGAACGAGACGACGATAGCGACAACCGCAACAACGATGAAGGCGCCAATCCGGTAAAGCTGTTCAAGCTGAGATAAATCATGAAAGAAAAGCTTGAGGATCGTGGCCCCTAACAATCCGATGCTCGCGTAGCGCACCGCCTTTATTCCTTTGTGAATCCCGATCACCAGCAACAACAGAGCAAACCCGGACCAGGCGATGCTATAGCTCATGTCCCGTGCGAAATTTCCGGTGAACTGAAACGTTAACGCGTGCGAGCCGGGCCGGCTGAAGAAATCGGCGATCTCGATGTTTAAGAGGAGAAAGGCGAGAATCGTTCCCAGCGCGTAAAGGAGCGGAAGCGCGTTATGACCGAGAATCATATTCCGCGGAGGAGCCAGGAAACGCGCCGTGGCAAACAGGCAGATTGTGGTGATCCCGTAGGTGTACAAGTACCAGTTGACGATCGGAGTGGCCGAATGCGCATGATAACTGAGGACCGCCGGATTTAACGCGAGACGGGCAAACGCGACCAGCAAAAGCCCGATGCCGGCCAGCCGCAAACCGGGGTGCGCCACTCGTTGAAACAACCAGCACAATGCCGCGCCTTCCAGCGCCCACCCCAGAGTGATCCATTGCCTTTCGAACTGGATTGGAAAAATCAATGTAATGAAAAACAGGCTTGCCCCGCCAAAAAGAGCCAGCTGCGCGGTCCGCACCGACGTTTTTGCCGGTGCGCGTTTGAGCAGAAAAATCAATCCGAGCAGGGATGGAATCGCGAATATCGCCGGCACAAGCCCGAGTATGTCGTTAGGATAAGCCGTGCGGATGAGCTGATACACCAGGAAAAAGTGCAACGGAGCAGCCACGGCCGAAATCGCCCAGATCAGCGTCTTGCTCACAAATTGCCGGCTGAATACGAACGGAAAAAGAGTGAATACCGCTGCAAATCCAAGATACCAGAGGAGCGGCGTCAGCGCGTGATTCGGTCGGAAATGGCCCAAATGCCAGGTGTACTCGAGGGCCAGCACGCAGACCAGGCCCACTGCCGGCAGCAACTCCAGGGAAAAAAATCTCGTCATTCCCAGTAGAAGAACGATCAGCACCAACCCCAAACCAAACACCAACGACGGACTCGTTAGCGGCAAACGAAGCGTTACCATGATCAGCAAAAGAAATGGCAGGATGGCGGATAAGGCCGGGAGTTGGATCGCCAGATTGGCGGGATCGTCGAAAGTCCCGAATAATTTTCCGGCCTTTGGGATCGAAAGGCCGGTAGCGCGAGAAAGTTGGCGCCATCCCCAGCTCGCCGCGATCATAAAGAAAACGGCGAACCCACCGAGCAGCAGGAGAGACGAGGGCAAACCGGTAAGCTCGCTTGGAAGCCGGAACATCCATCCGCCGATGACCACAAAGGTCAGCAACAGGACGATCAGGACCGGGATGAGCGTGGCCGTAAACGCGGCGAGCAAAACGGCCACCACATCCACGCACAAGACCAGGGGCCAGATCAGAAACGATGCCTGGGCCAGCCGAAAAATCGGTATCAATACCAGGACCAGGGCGAGCGCTGGAAACATATGGCTCCAGAGCGGGACCTCGATCTGTCGGATCTGCCGCATTATCACCGGGGCTGCCGAGTGCAGGACCGCAAACACAAAATAAGCGCCGAGCGCGACATAGAGATTGCTGGTGGTGAGATATTGAGCGGTCCAAAGGCCGAGGAAGAGAAATAGCACCAAACCAATCAACGCCCCGGCCGGAGCGAATTTCTCTTTCAGGAAAACAATCGAGAGCAACCCGAGGTCGACCAGAAATCCGTAACTGATAAGCAGTAACGGCCGCTGGCCTAAAGAGGTGAACGACAGAAAATAAAATGCCGAGGCCAAGGCGAATCCGCCGATGGCCAGCGCCGCGGCGGAAAGCACGTTCTCGAGTTTCGATCCACGCTTACCCCACGCTGCCGCGAAGCAAAACAACAGTTCGAACCCCAGAAAAACTGCCATCGGTACCAGGATTTTGTTCCCGGAAAAATATTGTTCCCGGACGAAGAACTGCGCTAACCAACCGATTTGCATCAGGATAGTGCCTGTAGCTCCTAGAATCGGGAGCGCTTCCCACTGCTTTCGGCGCGAGACGGTTAACAAACCGATGTCGAGCAACGCGATGTAACCAAAGAGACCAAACGGATTGTCGTGACCGGTGGAGAGCAGGATCGGCGTCAGGAAACCGCCGGCCATCCCAAGGATCGCGACCACGATGGCGTCCAGCCGCACTGCCAGAAGGAACGCGACCACCGTGATCAGGGTCATCAGAAGCAGGGTCGGGATCTGCCCGAAAAAAGCGAAGTGGTAATAGGAACGACAGGCAAACGTAACCGCATAGAGAATAAGAATTCCGGTCGCGCAAAGCGTCTGAGCGGTTACGGCGTTTTCTTTGCGTTTAAGCGCGACGCCCCCAACGACGAGGCCGAGCCCCACCGCAAACCCAATGGCCACGCGGACTGCCGGCGGAATAAGATTGTGTTCGAACGAATACTTCACGAAAAAGCCGACCCCCAAAAACAACGCCAGCCCCCCAATCCAGGCGAACAGCTTCGCCCCCATGAACCTTTCCCAATCGATCGATGGCAGAGAGACCGCCGGCTGAGATTTCGGACCCGGACCCGGACTCGGCTGCGGCGCCAATTTTGGCAAGACCGCGGCATTCTCGGCCGGCTTCGGTTTCAGCCCGATTTCCGCCGGCAACGGTGGCGGGGTAGAGGCGGCCATGTCGGCCGCAACTGTTGATCCCATGACGGGCGCAACTATTGATCCGGTGATGGGCGCCTCGGCCCCAACCGCCTCGCGCTTCGCCTTGCGCAAATCCCGAAGCTGCGCTTCCACGTCGCGCAACCGGCTTGCGAATTGGTCGGCCACGCGGCTGGCGGCGGACGCTCTCGCGATTGCCACCAAGGGTAGAACGAGACAGATGAGAGTTGCGAGTAGAATGAGGAAAACGATCGCTTCCATAGATGTAGTAATAGAGGGTTTGCGCCTGTAAGCTGATCGGCAGCATGCACGGTTTCGGCCGGTTGCGTGAATTGATAAATTTTTACGTTACCATCGATTTATTCGATCAATGAATATTCATCACCTCGAGCTCTTCTATTATGTGGCTCGCTATGGCGGGATTGCCGCCGCCGTCCGAAAAATTCCCTATGGCATCCAGCAGCCTGCCGTGAGCGGCCAGATTGCCCGGCTCGAAGAAGCGCTCGGCACCAAACTGTTTAATCGACGCCCGTTCGCTCTTCTCCCCCCAGGCGCGGATTTGTTCGAGTTCGTCGAGCCCTTCTTCACCGGCGTCGAAAAGATTGGCGATCGGATCCGAGGCGGCTCACCCCAACTTCGCATCGCCGCGCCCTCCATCGTCCTGCACGATTATGTTCCCGACCTGCTCCGGCGCGTGCGAAAGGCGTTTCCGGCTTTCCGGCTCCAACTTCACGAAGCTGCCCGCACCGATTCCGAACGGCTGCTGGATGCGGGCGAAATCGACGTTGCCATCAGCGTAACCGATTCGAAAACCCGGAACGGGCCTGCGTCGCGGGCTTTGATCGATCTCCCTCTCGTTCTGCTTGTCGCAAAAAAACAACGGATCACTTCCGCGCCCCAGTTGTGGAAACGCGACAAAATTGAGGAAACATTGATTACCTTTCCGCGGGGCGATGTGGTTCAGGCCCGCTTTCAGGCGGGATTGGATCGGCTTGGAGTAGAATGGTTTCCGGGAATTGAAGTCAACTCCACCCGATTGATTGAGTGCTACGTCCAAAACGGCTACGGAATCGGCGCGACCGTGGCCACCCCCGATTTCAAAGTGGCGGCCGGACTGCGCGTCATTCCCTTGCCTCAGTTCCCTACCATCACCATTGGGGCAGCCTGGGCGGGAAATTTATCGCCTATCGCCCGGCAGTTTTTGGCCGAACTCGAAATCGAAGCCCGCACCCTGAAACGGCGCCTGTAGCGGCGGTCTATGACCGTCGAAACGCTGCAACGCCCGAAAATGTGGCGCAAGTTTTTAACTTGCGATCCAACTCCACTGGCAAGTTGAAAACTTGCCCCATCATTTCTTCGCCTTCCGCTTTACCCCTCAACCCGCAACCCGGGACTCTCAACTTCCCCTGACGCCCTGATCTTCCTCCGCAAATTAGGACGCTCGGGGCGCCCGTAGCTCAACTGGATAGAGCATCTCACTACGGACTCGACGGCGACCCGTTGCCACGCGCTTCGCTACGGAATCGACTGAACAGCCCGGACTCCGTAGTGAAATCAGCATTATCTATCGTCAGATCAAACCGTTGCAAGACCGTCACCTTAAAGTGATCAGGGTCGGCGGAGTTGCCTCTTTTGCAAACGCATCTCGCCGCGCATGAAGTGAAGAATAGACACCTGCTTGCTGCGTCGATCGTAGCGATAAAAAATCCTACAGGGCGGTTCCACAATCTGACGGTAACGCCTGGACGAGCGTCGGAGTTCTGGTGGAATCGAGCCGCTCTCGGGTTGCGCGGCGAGCTGTTCAACATGTTGGAATACGCGTGCGACAAGCCGGCGCGCCGCGCCCGGTTTATCTAGCGCTATGTAATCAGCAATGGCATCGAGATCTTGAACCGCAGGCTCGGTCCAGATCAGCGCAGCCATCGAGCCATTCGCTTCTTTGCTTGGGCGTGACTGATCACACGTCCTTCCTCCACTGCCCGTTCGCCGCGGGCAATGCCTTCGAGTATCGCGAGTCGATGCAGGGTATTCTCATAGGTGCCAACATCAACTAAATATGCAGCCGGCCGGCCGTGCTGGGTGATAAGCACCGGATGCCGTTTGGCCGCCAATTCAGCAAGAATCTCAGTTGCCCGGCGTTTGAGGCTTGTCACAAGCTCCGTTCGCATAAATCTGATACTAAAGTATCACTCGATGCGACGCAACGTATTACTAGACGATTCCATGATCAGTCACACTAACGAGAAACTCGCTCCCCTGATGCGCGCGCGAACGCCTCGACCATTGGTCCGCGGCTTGGGCTTACCGTCCGCTTCTTCCAGCATTGTTGATCCACGTCTCACATTGGCCCCGGTTGACGGTCTGGCGTTTCTCTTCAAATTAGACCCTCTTTCTCAGCGCCCGTAGCTCAACTGGATAGAGCATCTGACTACGGAAGCGCGCGATTCCCTCGACGACGAGCAGTTGCTACGGATCTGAAAAGCCGCTTGGGGAGCACTTCAATTCCAACCTGCACCGGTCGCATCCGGGGGAGCCCCCTCCAAGGACGCAATCGGTTCGCCTTTTAAAGGCTATTTGCCAGAAAAATGGATCAAATCCGCCTTGGATCGACAGATTGCGGTTATCCTTACGATTGGTTATGTTTAGGCATGAGCTTGGCCGAGATCAAATCTGCTGTAGATACATTGTCCCCGGCTGAACTGGCCGAACTGGCAGCCTTTATTCGACAACGTGAAGATGCCGCGTGGGATCGCGAGATTGATGCCGACTTCGATCATGCAGGGAGGCTTCGACCATTGCTAAACGAAGTCAGTGACGATATTCGAAGCGGTCGGCTTGAGGATCTCCCGTGACCGGGCGGACGCAGCGCCGCTTCTGGAAATCTTTTGATATACTGCCGCCGCCAGTTCAAAAACTGGCGCGGGAAAAATATGCGCTTTGGAAACGGGATCCCTGGGGTTCGAGGAGCGACGGAATGGGATTTGCATCATTCGAATTGGAAACCATTATCGCGCCACTGGTTTACGTGAAGCCGACGTTATCGCCTGGTTCTGGATTGGATCTCACGAAGAATACAATCGCTTCCGGTTTTGGATCCGCTTCCGCAGCATGCGGCTCAAAGCCGGTTCCGTTTTGTGCCGGTTCTCGATTTGACCGGCCGCTCTTCCTCGGCAAATATCTCTCTCTTCCGCAGCGCCCGTAGCTCAACTGGATAGAGCATCTGACTACGGATCAGAAGGTTTGAAGTTCGAATCTTCACGGGCGCGCTTTCGTGGCCCCTCGTAAAACGAGACGCCGCCGGCCTTTTGACCGGCTGGAAATGGCTGGGTGGCCACTTTTTGGCAACTTTTTTGCAGTTTGTACTTGGTCCCTCCGCTTCTGAACGCAGAAGCTATGTATGAAACGAATCGCCAGAAATTTATTTAAGCATCAAAACGGGACGTATTACACGCTCTCCCGGGTTAACGGAAAGCAGGTCAAGCAGTCGCTTCGGACTGCGGACAAAACCTTAGCAAAACAACTTTTAAAGAAAGCTCGGCTTGGAGGCGGGTTGGTTCTTCCGTTGGTCCAGAGTGCCCCTGTTCAGTCATCTAATTCTTCGAGGCCTGACTTTGTCGATGCTCTCGAAATGCATGAAGCACATTGCGCTTTTGCGAGTCCAAAGACCTCGCTGAATCTTCGCACTCGAAAGAGAACCGTCCTTCGCTTCTGCAAAACCTGGAGGGATTTTCACCCGGTGGAGATCTGGAACAAATTCGACGCTGAAGGGTGTAAAGCCGCCCAGAATCAGCTTCGCTGGTTCTTGCGTTCGTTCACCCATTACTGTCTGGAGCGTAAATGGCTCTCAGAAGTAGAAGTGAGCGGCAAACTTCCTCGTAAATCGGTCACCTCTCGTCGGGTTAAGATTCCGCCACCTCAGGTTGTCTCAGACCTGCTCAAAATGTGTGAAGCCGAACACAAGGAGATTGGGCAATTCATCCGCTTCATTGCTTATACCGGCGTGCGCCTAACCGGTGCTCGCTTGGTTTGCTGGGAAAACATAGATCTTTCGGTTCCCGAGTACACCATGGTCATGAAAGGCGGCGAGGCAGCCACCATTCCCCTTCTTCCCGAAGCGGCCGCATTTCTTGAATCTCGCTGGATTGCCGCTGGCAAGCCAAAGCGTGGTTTGGTTTTCCAAATGGGCGACTGCCGAATCAAAAAGGCTCGTCGGATTTTACGGAAATATTCTGTTGGTTTGGGTCTTGATCTTTCATATCCGCACGCCCTTCGGCACGCCTTTGCCTCGGTTGCTTTTGCTTCTAGTTTAAGTGCGGGAGAAGTGGCCCCAATGCTCGGTCATAGAGACGGTGGGGTATTGGCTCTCCGGGTCTATGGGCACGTCATCCCATCGCAATTGAAATCGAAGGTTAGTGGTCTTCGAATTGCAGCTTGAATCTATTAAAAGGGGACGATCTACTTCCCCGGTGGATAGAGGGTGGCGACAACATTCATAACATGAAAATCTCCATTAAGTCGGTTACCGAAAGGAAAGATTTGAAGACTGGACAGGTTTCTAGGGAGGATCAAGAGGCTACTGCTGAAGTAAAACATCATGACCACGGGGTATTACTTGTTTTAGCCGCCCCTAACGCATCAATCAGTGATGCCTCGATGACAACGACTGATGGTAACGTTGAGGTTCGCCGGTACTCTCTCGGGAGTTGTAAAGAGATGGGATTTGAGAATAAAGAAGTGTCGGTAAATCACTTAAAGACTTCCCACGAAGGCTCACTTTACAAGGTAGTTATTTTGTGAATTAAGGTTCTCGCCTGGTCACTTGTTAGGCCTTCTGTACAGAATCTGCTCTATCAATTGCATAGTTTGGCATGGAGGCTCTTAGGGAGGCGAAAATTAGCGACTACTTAGCCCTTAACGACAGCAGCGAAGGCCGACTTTTGGGCAAGCGGTATAGCGAGTTTTATCGTCGAACCGAAAACCTATGGCTGCGGGGAAGTCTAAGTGGAGCAAGCGGCCATGATGGAATTTGGCCGGTTAGTTTTGATGGCGATGAGAATCTCATTTTCGATTTGAGGAGCACGAAAGGGACAGTGCGATTCTCAACGAATTTGATGAAGTTTAACGGTTTGGTTGCCCATTTGGATCATTGCCGTCGCTTCCACAAGAAGTTCGCTGACGAGATTCCCGACGTAAGCAAGGAAATGGTTCCCACGAAGGAAGAGATTGCTGGACTCAACAGTGTCCTCAAGATGGGCGTATGGGAGATGGACAACACCGACCGAAGCCCCGATACCATGAGGAAGTATTACAAACAGGCGAAGTCGAAAGCCAAAGATATGGGAAGGGAAATCTGATGTCCGCCCTTTTGCTTTGGCTCCCGATCCTTCAATTTACTTTTTCTCCAGCTTCTTGATTGCTTGGCTGAGCGAGTCGACTCCAAGTTTTTCTCTCAAGTAGCTAGCTTCATGTTGCCGTTAATGTCTTCCAGCGCCGGATACTCTTTCTTCAGATTCCCGACTTTGGAATCGGCCCTTTCTCGTCTCCACCTGCCGTCATCATTTCGCTGATGTTTTCCTAGTGGCATTTGTTTTCCTCCTTTCTATTTCGTTAAAAGCAGCTCGAAATTATTTCAATCGCTCAAACGGCACTCTTTTCTTCCTCAGATTTGGCGGTTCTAAATTCAGCCAGCGCAATGACACTGACCATCCCTGAGCGCAGTTGCTTTTCCTGTATCAATCCACGCACTCGCCTACCGAAAGCAGCGATTTCTCTGCGAGCCAAAGCCTCTTTGAATTCTCGGTCCCCTGCTCCCCAGTAGCTATCGATCCGAGCGATCACTTCAGATGAAGTGAGCAAAGTCGTTGGGATATCTACGATTTGAAGGGGCGCATTATTTTCTGTTCGAGGCATGAGGTAAACGGTCATGTCTCTTCCGTCCTTCAGTTTCACTGCAACATTCGATGCTCCAAGTTCATCGACGAGAATCTGGTCGGCGGAATCTCGGCTCATCACCGAGTCAGGCATTAGTACGGTTATGGTAAAGCCATCATCCAACTCCCAACATTGGTCGCTGTCGGTCAACTCGATGCACTTGCGCTCCCGCAATGAGTTGTAGAGCGGATAAATAAAGTTGTTGAAGTATCCGTAGGCTAGCCCAACGGCCGGTAGGTCAGAATGAAAGGCATCTTGTTCAAGTCGGCCAATAGCTTCTCGGATCTGCGTGCATGCCGTCCCCGTTGCAGCAACGAAGTTTTTATCGTCTCGGTGGTGATATGTTGACGGGTCGAGACCTTTTAAATAAGTCGGCAATTTTACGGGTGGTTCGTCGGGTGCGAGAACGAACGTTTTCCTGGTTCCGACACGGGCCATTGCTGCTCCCATTTCGAAAATCACATTGTCCCTAGGAACGTAAATTTGTTGTTTCGTGGTGGCATCGAGTTGCACGTCGTCCGGGCCCATCACGATGACGACTGCATCGAAGCGGATGAGTTTTTTCAAAAACGTGTTCAACGCCGTGACGTTGTTCTCATTGAAAAAATCTTCAGTCCATAAATCTGCTACAAATTGCCGTTCCAAGTTTTGCTTCACGCCTTCCGCCACCGGCAGAGTTTTTCTCGAAGAGCAAATTAGGATGTGCAATTTGTCCATGTTAGAAAGCCAGTCTCTCCTTAGGGGCATCTCCGCCGAAGTGGCGTGGATCAAAATCGGGGTGGATTCCGGCTGTGTACCACACGTCGCTGACCAGCCAGAGTTCGAAATTGAACAGCCAAAGGGCGGACCAAGGAATCATTGTTCGGGCGAGGGCTTTCCACGGCATCCAAAAACCGCACCCGGGCACATACAGGCATAACCGCTGAGTTTTCTGGTCGTAGACATGGGGCAATGGTCTGCCCTCTGAAATTTCCCTCAAGTTCGGATCTCGGACCCAAACATCCGGAGGCCTTCCCATGGCATACTCCAGCTCAACCTTGTACGTGCGAGCCCACTCACTGGGACATATCTCCCCTCGCCAATTTAATCCGTATCTTTTGGCGACGGTTCTCCCAGGCACAACGCTTTGTCTCAATCCGACAGCCTGTGCCGGGATAGATAGCGGCGGCTTCTTGGGAAATCTGATTTTCACCGGCTGCCAAAATTTATTGTTCCTGGAATGAGCGATCCGGCGAGTCCCACTTTGCCAGCTCGGTCGATTTTCAGCTCTTTGGTTTCATGGAGAAAACGGGCATCAACGCCTAACGAGTTGGCGATCCGAACGCCTGCATCCTTACCGAATTTAGCGTTAAATGTGTTGAGGAGAACATCGGCTCCCCGCCCTCGTGTTGCTTCAAGCGCATCGAGAGTTGCAACCACCTGCTGGTGCCACGCAATGAAATCCTGGTGGTGTTTGCTGGTCCAACGTTCTGCGAAGTTTTCTTGGTCGTTAACCGGGTTCATGACCCGATACGTCAATTTGCCGTTAACGTCGGCTATCCCGATGTAATGAGGAAGAGCGCCAACGACTTTAATAACGAGTGCCATAAGCGACAGCACGGCGACTCCCACGGCTGCGTTGTAGGAGTTTGCGATCAGAGTCGTTAGGAGAATTGATGATGGCCGAGTATCGGCCTTTTCTTCGTAATACTTATCCCTGTCGTGCTTAAGAAATTGGACGATTCGTTGCAGCGGAGTTTTATCGAATTGCCCGTGGTCGGGCAGCGATTGAACCGTTGCCGATTTGGCTGAGAACTCTCGGGAGTTGGCGGCCATAAGTTCTCTTTCATAAATGGGCATGCGGTCGGCAATCGGTTTGAAAAAATCATCTGCAAATCCCAGCGGGTGGGTTGAGCACCAGACCTTCCGTTCCCGGTCCGGAATGTAGAGAGTATTGCTTTGGCGGTTCCAATCGGGGATCGCTGGAGTAACGTCTAAATGAAAACGAAAGCTGTCGTTTTACCCGAATGCGAATGCACCGGCAGCCTTTCTCCAGCATGCTCCGGTAGGTTCCATCGGCACTCAGCGTGTCCCAGACCAACTGATAAACTTGGCCCGGTGTGTATGTTTTACCCGACAGAGCAATCCAGCACAGCAAATCGAGATCGAACTCATCCTTCGCCCATGGCCGAATTGTTGTGCCGATTCGGATTGAGCCCTGCGGGTAAATCGCAGGCGTGTGAACTAAGATAGGAGAGCCTGGTTTGTTTAGAACGTCGGCGACTGCTTCATAGCTCGTTTTGGCCCGCTCGTATTGGGTGGGGGTCAACTCCACTTCCGCTATCAAGCGGTCGATGAAGCTGAGTGGGTTAACAGCAGGGGCACGGTTAAGGGTGGGAGTGGACGTGTTCAAGGGGAGCTTTCTGTTGATTGTGAATAACTTTCAATTTGGGGACGACAAGGACAACATCGGATGTGGCCGTTTAAACCACAAGATGTTGTATATGTCGCCGTTTCGACTCACAAGATGCAGCCTACCGGCACCTCAGATCAAGAGAAATCGGCATTACATTTTCGACATTTCCTCTCTTTTGAGGAATTAGGGTGCTAAGATGGCTGTCAGCTGATCTTTAAGCGGCACCATTCTTTCACCTAGTGCCCCCGCTGGCATAGCCTGGCAATCAATCGTCGAAGCGTTGAAGGGGAACTCTCAATACCTTGGCGATTAGGAACAGCTTCCGGCACAGGTCAGCCTGCGACCATTTCTTCCGCTCCCGCAGCTCCCTGCCACTCAACGGATTCGAGACCCCTATTAGATTTTAACAGCTCGGGGATCTTGTTAGCCCCGGCGAAGGGTTCCAAGATTCTATCAAATTTTTCTATTTCACTAAGAACCTTCTTTTTCCATTTTGCAAAAGCGTCGTATTCGAATGGGTTTGTGATTGTGAAAAATTTCCCGAGAGCCTTCTTCTCTTGTGCCGTGGTCATTCATCACGGCGCAAGCAACGGACGATCTAAACTGACCGTTTGTTAGGTCACGGATGTTATTGGTTTGCACGGTCCAATAGTTGCAACCCTCGGTCTTCTTTTTTGAGCAGTGAGTCTCTTCAGCGTTGAGCTGATAGGGAAAATCCATCACAGTGTGAACATGTGTGGAATGAACCGTTGTGGTTCTGACGACAGCCGGAGCGCTAAGGGCAAATGAGCTTCATCCAAATTTTGGCCGCTCTTCTGACTCCGATGATTGCCATCGTGACTACTTATATCGCCATCCAGCAATACCGTGGGGGCACCCTTAAACTTCGCCACGACTTTACGATCGGCTTCCAGCGGATTCCCCCGAAGCGATGGCCTCGTTTGCCAGGCGACTTTATCACCGGAACGCGTATCCGCCAGAACTCAACGGGGCGCTCGATGGCCGACGGCGAACCCAAATCGCGTCTGAACGTAGAGCTCGCGCGGCTGCTCGGCAAACCGGAGCCGCCAGGCCCGAAGTAAGGCCACACCGCGACGAGCCGTGAACCGCTGCCGGCGCGGCAGCTGCCAGTTTGGAAGGATAGGATGTTTGTTCATATCCCTCACTTTGAAACAGGTGGTAGGACATATGCTGTCCTACAGATAAAGAAAAGTTCTTGCCCAGCTCCAAAATGCCGAGTATTCGGGTTCAAACACTCCATTATGACGCCCAGGCCTATCCAACTTTCTCCCACCCGTCCCGGCGCCGCTCTTTATTCCCGGCCGCCCCTCGAACGCATGATGCGGATGCACGAGCGCCTCAAGGCCGGTCGTTATCCGAATTGCCGCAAGCTGGCTGACGAACTCGAAGTCAGCTCAAAAACCGTCCAGCGGGACATCGATTTTATGCGCTACCGGCTCGGCTTGCCGATCGAGTACGACCAGCTGCACTTCGGGTTCTATTACACCGAGCCGGTAGTTAATTTCCCAAACATCGAGATCTCCGAAGGCGAATTGATCGCGCTCTACGTTGGCCAAAAGGCTTTGGCCCAATACAAAGGCACGTCGTTCGAGGCGCCGCTCTCCACCGCTTTCCGTAAAATCACGGATGGCCTCCGCGACACCATTTCCATGACCTGGAGCGATCTCGACTCCGCGATTTCCTTCCGGACTACCGGCCGATCGACCGCCGACGTTCACCTGTTCGAGCAGTTAAGCCACGCAATATTTAAACAGCTCGAAGTGCGCTTCAATTACAAGAAGCCCGATGCCCCCCGTTACGAGCCACGCTACGTCCAGCCCTGCCACCTGGGTTGCGTCGAAAATCTTTGGTATCTGTTCGCGTTCGATCTGGATCGTGCCAGCCTGCGTACCTTTGCTCTCCCCCGGATCCGTGAGGTTCGCGTGAGCAAAACAAAGTTCAGGCGCCCAATCGAATTTTCCATCGGCAAATTCCTCGGTGAAAGCTTCGGAGTCTTCGCCAAACCGACAAAAATCAAACAGGCAATTCGAATTGCCTTCGACGCATTCGCTGCGCCGCGCGTCGAAGAACGCCAATGGCACCCGTCGCAAAAGATCAAGCAACTCCGAAACGGCGGGATCGAGCTTTCCCTCACCTTAGGCAACCTCGAAGAAATCGAGCGCTGGATCTTAAGCTGGGGGACCCATGCCCGGGCCCTGGCGCCGGCAGAACTAAAGGAGCAGGTCCGAAAGACCGTGACGCGCCTGGCTGAAACCTACAAAAAATCGAGCGAGAAACCATGACGTTGAATCCGTTGCGCCCGGCGCCTTGGAGTGCGGTACGGCGGCACCGCTTTTCTTCGTTCGGGGAGTAGAGACGGCGATAATATCCGAAGCCCCCCACTGATGCCAGATGTCTGACATCGGATCGCTGACGTCTGGTTCGAGCCGCTCTTCGAGGCTTCCTGACCAGCCGCCTGCGCGCGAACGGCTTCGGAGTAGCCCCTTGGCCCAGGCTTTTGTCTCGCTTATCTGTCCAGATTTGTTGATTCAACCCAATTCTCTATTTGCAAGCCCGATGAATCTGGAACAAAAATGACGTATGGCGCATGTCGTTACCAATAAATGTGTGGGGTGCAAGTTCACTGACTGTGTGTTGGTCTGCCCCGTGGCCTGTTTTTATGAGTTGGAGAAACAACTCGTCATTCACCCCGAGGAATGCATCGATTGCATGGCTTGCGTGGATGAATGTCCGGTGCACGCGATCTACGCCGAGGGAGACCTTCCGCCGGAGTTTCAAGCCGACATCGAATTCAACGCGACTGAGGCTCGAAAGATCCAGGAATCCGGGCAAGGCGCCATCGAGACGAAAAAGGATCCCCTGCCAACCGCCACCCAACGGAAAGCGGAATTGGGTTACTAAGAACCAGCGAATTGTAGGGCGTCTGTATCAGACGCCAACTGCTCTACTCCCGATTCGCTGACTTCTGACCTCCGTCCTCCGTCTTGCCCACCGTGGGAGAGACACCTGGTCGCGACCGTTTTCGAATGTCAAAATTTCCCTGGCGCGCCGAAGCCCGGACGAAGGAGGCGACCTCCTACTTTCCCATTCAGGAAGGTTGGCCTGATCCCGTCGCTCCCCCGACTAGAGGGAGGTACCCGGCTCCAGAAGCCAGTCGCGAGCCGCCTTCGCCTCCGCGTTGGAAAAAAAGCGCACCCGGTGATGCAAGAGCGGCACGATCAACCCCATTCCTTTGGCGATCCATGGGACGTCGGAGACCATCGCAATGCGTCGCCAGGCATTCCAATTAGCGATGTCGAGTTTGCTATCCTCCCACATCGCGCCCAGGCTCATCCCGGTGAAATCCGGCCCGAGCTCATAATAGAGACTGAGGTGCTTGTGGGTCTTGAGTCTCGTTTCAATGGCGGGCCACACCACGGAGCGGAAATCGTCGGCTGTTACCTCGCCCACTCCTGAAATAGCCAGCACCTCCTCCGGGAAGCCTGAAAGTATCCGTATCATCTCAATTTTCCTTCTGGAAGATAATCGCCCGCCGCTCTCCGGCCAGTGCGCGATTTCGGCAGGTGGCGAACGGGCAACCAGCCTATTTCAACTTGGCGGGAGCCGGCTTGAAATCCGGATTTCAGCTTTTCCGCGTTTCAGGCTTTCCAACACCTGAATGTTAAACAATATAGGGGCGTATTGGCCAAATGGGCGGAAACATCTGAGGCTGGCATTTCCCCCTTTGTCATTCCCAGCGGCAACGTGACGTTGCATCCAATTAAAGTAGCGGCGAAGCCGTCAAACTGAAAGCCTGCCCTGAGCGAGCGTAGTGAGTCGAATGGGAGGAATCTCTCATTTTAAGAATTTCTAGCACGACGCGATGTCTCCCAGCCTTCGCATAAAGTTACGGCGAGGCAGGCGACTGTCCTCGAAATGACACCCAGAGCGGTTGGCCAACAGGCCATGTAAGATGCGACCCCCCACCCCCTCGCGACCGCACCCGACGTTTGGACCTCTTTTTAGAATGCGGCCCGCGTCCTGCTGATTGGGTCGGGAATCCATGACCCATCCGCTGCAAATTTTAGTTGTTGAAGATGAAAAGGCCGTCGCGCACATGATTGCAATGGTCCTTGGCGGTCCGACTGCCAAGGTAGCCCAGACAAGAAATGGCTGGGAGGCACTGATTCGGGTCGGAACAGCCAACCGGCCTTTCGATGTTGTCATCACCGACCATCGGATGCCGCGCATGGGCGGCCTGGAACTGGTGCGTCGATTAAAGTCGCAAAATTTCGGCGGCAAAATCCTCGTCTTGTCGGCTCATCTTTCGGATGAAGATATTGCAGCCTACGAACAGCTGGGGGTGGACATGATGATGTCCAAACCGTTCGACTTCGACGAGCTGCAAGAGGCAATGGCGGTTCTAAACCGAAAACCATCAGTACTCGCCGGGGTAGAGGCGGGCGTGCCGGTCGCGAGTTAGCGAAGGAATTAAAGCTTTCCGACTAACACTTCGGAAACGGGACCTCGCGAATCCGAAACTTTAAGTCGCGGTGCGGCTCAGACTCCACGGTTTCAATGTTTTCTTCCCTGGGTGCGCTGGCCGGGGATATTTGCGCGACCCTGAAACTTAGCGCTCTCGTCGACAGCCAGCCGCGGAGCTTCGACATCGCCGCGAAGTGTGGCACCGGCTTCCAGCGCACATCGCTCCGTAGCCATTATATTGCCCTCGACCGTTCCATGCACGGTCACTGAGCTCGCGCTGATCTCACCCTGGATTTGGGCGTTCTGACCGATGATCAATGTACCATTCGAGGTGATGGTTCCCTCTACTTCTCCGTCAATCACCAGTTCATCGCCAAAGGTCACGTCGCCGATGATGGAGACTCCCTGGGAAAGCACATTTTTTGGCGGCTTTGCCGCTTCAGTGAACGACGGCAACGGGTTAGTGGAGGCAGGCGCCGCCGGCGTTGATTTTGGGTTAGATCCAAACATGGCGCAAACACCCTAAGCCCAAAGCGTGCCTTCGCGATCAAAATCAGTTTGAACGCCGTTCCGACTTCGCCGCTTCAATATTCCGCCGCGAACAGCCGGGTCTCCGTCGCGTAACCGGGGAGCTGCACCATGCCCTCAAATCGCAGCCCAAGCTTTTCCAGGAGGTGGGCCGATTTCGCATTCTCTGTTGAGGTCAATCCAATGATCCGCTTCAAACCGAGTTTGGTCCGGCCGTAATCGATCAGTGCGGCGGCCGCCTCAAAGGCGTAACCGTTGCCGGCAAATCGATCGAGTGTTGAATAACCAATATCGAAATCTTCCAGCGTATCGCGTTTGAGCAGACCGCAACTGCCCACCGGCACACCGGACATTTTCAGCTCCACCACGCAGTAACTGACCCCATATCGTTCGTAACCAGGAAAAAATTTCTGCCTGATATAGCCGGCCGCTTGTTCGACTGTCCGCACCCCGCGATCCGCCACGTTGGCGATGAATCCCGGATCATTCAATACCTCGAGCATGAAAGCCGCGTCCCGCTCCTCCTCGAACGGCCGTAAAATAAGTCTCTCCGTTTCAATTGGGTCCATCGATTTCCAATATAGCTACCAAGTGCACCCACTTCTGATCTCTGACTTCTGTCCTCCATCTTGCCCAACGTGGGAGGGACCTCTGGTCGCGACCGTTTTCTACTTTCTAAAACCTGTCCTGAACAAAGCCGAATGGATTCTACTTTCTACTTCCCTTCTCCGTTCTCGTCTCCTGTCCTCTGACTTCTCTCCTCTGTTCTTCTTCTCTGACCGCTGACTCTCCCGATCTTCTATCTTCTGCCCGCCTCGGCGGGACGCTCCCGAATCCTTTCGGGGCTAACTTCCACGCGTAATGCCCACACGCCGTTTCCGCATTTCCATTTTTTCCTTTCTACGTTCTGCTTTCAGAGTGATATTCGCTTTCATAAGACCATGAAAAAAATCGTTTTCTTACTTACCCTTGCAGGACTGATTTCGTACGGCACCTCCCCTAGCAGCATGGCCGGTGACACGCCCAACACAGTGAGTTTTGAAAACGTGACGGTGACCGATGCCACAAACATGTCCAGCAAGCCGAAAGTCACTGCCCAGTCAACCCTCCCGGCAGCCAAGCTGAAAGTAAAAGACCTGGTCGTCGGAAAAGGGGAGTCCGCTACTCCCGCCTCAAAGGTGACCGTGCAGTACGTGGGAGTCCGCTATGCCGACGGCAAGCAGTTCGACTCATCGTGGGAACGTGGCGGCCCGACCAGCTTTTCGCTGACCAGGGTCGTTCGCGGTTTCACCCAGGGGATCGGCGGTAACGACACCATCCCGGCAATGAAAGTAGGCGGCCGCAGGCTGATGATCCTGCCGTCGGAACTGGGCTACGGCGAGACCGGGACACCGGATGGCAGCATCCCCCCTAACGCCTCCATCGTGTTCGTTGTCGACCTCATTGCGGTGAAGTAGCACTCTGACTGGTCGGCGAAGACCGAAGTTAGAACCTAAAAGTTAGGGCTTTTTTCGCCTTTTGC
This sequence comes from uncultured Verrucomicrobiae bacterium, assembly GCA_963728975.1. Taxonomy (GTDB): domain Bacteria; phylum Verrucomicrobiota; class Verrucomicrobiia; order Chthoniobacterales; family UBA10450; genus DATFCK01. The sequence continues at coordinate 363,046 of CAVSMF010000002.1, read as the reverse complement.
TCTTCGAGGCCGCGCTGTCCGTCTGTCCTCTTCCCTATCTCCTATCTGCTGCGCGCGAAAGACGCACCCAACGTGGGAGGGACCCTCGGGTCGCGACCGTTTTTTACTTCTACTCGCCCTCTGAATCCTCCATCCACCCATCTCCTAACTTCTAACCAGCTCCGCCGGAGAGCGGATTGCGCGCCGCGATCCATTTCGCTACCGGCTTTCCGCCTAACAAATGCTCCTGCAGAATCCGCTCGAACCGCTTGGGCGTGACCTTGGCATACCAAATCCCCTCGGGATAGATCACCAGCCACGGACCCGAATGACAAATGCGGAAGCAAAGGGCCTTGGTCCGCATCACGGGCAGATCGAGCTCCTTGGTCCGCTGCTTGATGTACTCCCACGTTGCCTGACCGGCCTCCGGCTCGCAGCAATCCGGCCCAAGACAAAGCAGAAGATGCCGCCGCGCGTCCATCACCCGCGCCTTTTTCAGCGCTTTGCGCACTTTGGGGTCCACGGCCCGCATACTGCGATGTTAAACGATCACCACCGAAACGCGAAACAACCTGTTTCGAGCGCCGGCTTTTTACCAAACCTTGAAATGTCCCCCAACCTTTCAGGGATATTCTCGCGAATGAGCCTGCGCGGCGGAGAACATCGGCGGTCGTTTCTCAACCTGATTTCGAGGTCGCGCTCATAACGATCGGACTTTTCTGCCTTTGTCGGCCAACAATTGGCACGAAGACCGCGAGCACCGCGTGTTCCTCCGGACTTTCGAAGGAACGTCGGCATGGGGTTTTAAAAAGATCGTTGCCGCAGGCCCGGACACGACCGGGCGGAGCATCAACGGGCCGGCCCTCATTTTGGGCTCCGCCTTTCCTCAGCGAAAGTTAACGCTTGCTTTCGCGCCCCAAAATGAATTAATCGGGCCTCGATTCCAGGGGAAGAAAAACGAGGGAAACCGGCAACGCAAAATCAGCAGGAAGACAGCAACACATATGAACAAAATCTCAGTCTTAGCAGTGGCAGTGGCGGCACTGACGGCCGCGTCCGCTGGGCGCGCCCAAGACCCGGCGAAAGTCGACTCAAAACACTACTCCGTGGTTTTGAACAACAAAGAGGTGCGCGTCCTGCACATCCATTACGGGCCGGGTGAAAAGTCGGTCATGCATGCGCATCCGGCTTCGGTCGTCGTGTTTCTAACGGACGCGAAAACGAAAATGACCTATCCCAACGGCAAAAGCGAAATGGTATCGGGAAAAAAAGACCAGGTCATGTATATGAAGGCCACGACGCATCAGCCGGAGAACGTCGGCAAACGCCCGATGGACGTCATCCAGATCGAGTTAAAAAACGCCCCGAAGTAAGCCCAAGCAGCGCACTCTCCGTGTCCGGCGTTAACACGCCGACTTTCGCCGCCTGCGCCTTCAAAGTTCAGCGAGGCACCAAAGTCACTGTGAAGATATAGGGTGAAGCGGCCGTGTCCGCTTCCGTATTGGTATTTGGGAGGGTGCTTTGAATTCCTCCGACAATGTGGCCGGCGACGACCGGACTGCTGCCCAGCTTATCGAACTTCAGAACGCCGTTGTTGTACACAGGCAATCCATCCGCCAGAATAAACCTGGCGGCCGCCCCGAAGAGAAGGCTGTTACCCGGATTGGATCCGGTAGATGGAATCACCGGATATTCGTCGGTCATCAGGTATTGCGAAAATAGTCCGTGTCCATCGCGCTTGATCGTCGTTACCTGGTCGATGAAGGGCAATTCGGCGTCCGTCGCAAACACCCCGCTTTGGAAAAAACCAAAGCTGATCCCTCCCATCAGCACCGTGTAGGAATTACCTTGCTTGCGCGAGTAGAGTTCCAGGGTCGGACAAATGAAATTGTTCATTCCCTGCTTGAACGTCGCGGCATTCGCGGGATCGGCCATCGTCGAGCCGCCCCTCCGGGTAATCTCGACCGGGACTGTCCAGATTCCATTGGTCGGGGTAAACACGCCAGAAAAGGCGACGAAACCCTTGCGGTTTTGCTCGACAATTGGGACAACGTTCAAGTTTCCCCGTTTGAAATCAGGATCGGGGCTCGCTGGGAGCGCTTCCTTCGCGACAATCGACAGGTGCAATCCATCGTCAACGATGCGGAACCGCCGGACCTGGCCGGAATAGGTGCCGGTGGATGCCCCCGTCACCGCGCCCTCAAAGTCCTGGCCAAATACGAGCAGCGCCTGATGGCGGCCCCGCACCATGGCTCCACCGGTTATTTGAAATAGCGGATCGAAAATTTGTCGAACATATTGCGCGGCGGTTTCCCCGTTGCCTGGATTGCTGACCCAGTGCATGAGACCCCTCACATCGATCGCGCTCAACGCATTTTTGGTTGTAAAATTGCCCGTGGCTGTGTCCACGCCATAACCGCCCGTGATGTAGAGCGTGTTTCCCGACTGGTACGACTGGGCACCGGTCACGGACAAGAGATCGATTTGCGCCTGCGTCAGTCCCGACCCTGGATCGTCCAGCAATCGGGTCGCGACCGTGTTCAAGGCGGGATCGACGACAAAGACGGTGGTGTTCTGCTTATCCGCGGGAAAATTGTTGTTTGTATTATCGAACCCGTGCAGGCCGTTGATACGTCCCGCCAACAGCAGCCACTTGCCTCCGCTTTTTCCCACGACAAAAGATTGCAGGCCGCTTGGCAGCGAAAAAGCCGCCGGCTGGATCTGGATGCTGAACGGGACCCCGCTACTGGGAAGAATCGGACTGACTGTATCGGTTTGATTCTGGGCAACCGCACAGGAGATCCATCCCAGAGCGGTTGCGAAAATGGATGATCTAAGCCAAACCGATAATCGCTTCATGAATCATTTTTCCCGCACCGAACATTCCAACGCGACGCGCCTGATTGCAATACTGAATCAAAATTCAGAGGTCGGGCACTTCGGACATGTCGTTTGAGTTTTGTCTTTTTAGCGGGTCGGCGGGGTCGCCGGATTTTTTCCGTGTTCCTTTTTTCCACGAGTGACAATTCAGTAACAACCGTGCCAGACTGGCTTCCATGTCGGAACTCGATCTCCTCAACCTCGCGCGCTCCACTACTCAGAACGAGGTGACATGGTTCGCCCAGATGATCACCATCAACTTTGCCATGGTCGTCGCCATTTATTATTTTCTAAACGGCGCCCGAACCGCCCTGAAGCTGTTCAGCTTTGTCGTCTACCTGATCGGCATGTTCGTGCTTCTGGGCGAGATGCTGGTCGAAGCCAACATCAAACAGGGCGTGATCGAAGCCTTGAGCGCGCTGCCGAGAGAGCATCTGTCGCGGCCGGTGGCGCATTTTCTTGCCGTCCATAATTCCTGGATCGCGGAAGGGACGCGAATCACGTTCAATCTCTCGGTCTGGCTGCTTTGTCTCGGGGTGTTTTATCTGCTCTTTTTTTGGAACCAGAGACCGAACCAGAGCGGGCGATAAGCCATTCCGGGCGTCCCGTAGTCCTGTAGGGGAAACTGCTAGCTTCCCGCTTTACCGTCGATGGCAACGATCGGAATAGCTGCCGCCATTGCGCTGCTGTTTTTGGCAGGCAAGTTAGGATTCTCTCGCCCGTTCGTTCATTCATGTCCGCCTACCCCGTAGCGATCAACATCATCGATGGTTGCTGGATAATTTTTCTGGTTGTCTGGGTGCTTGCGGCGATATCGACCAAGCGCTCGGTTTATCGGGAGAGCCGGGCCCAACGCCTCCGTTATTCGCTCTTGCTAGTGGCCGGGTGTCTTCTCCTCTTCAGGGGCCATCGCTGGCCTTATCCGTTGAGCGCGCGCGTCATCCCGCATATGGAAATGATCGCGTGGGCCGGCGCAATCTTATGCATCGCCGGGCTCGGTTTTTGTATCTGGGCGCGACTCACGCTCGGACGCAACTGGAGCGGCACGGTCACGTTGAAAGAAGGACATGAATTAATTGAGCGCGGACCGTATCGGCTGGTTCGCCATCCCATTTATACCGGATTGCTGGCCATGTCCCTGGCTACCGCCATCGTGGCAGGACACGTGGCCGGAATCGCCGGCCTCGTCCTGGTGTTCGTCAGTTTCTCGATAAAATTGGGCAACGAAGAAGAGATCATGCTCAAACAATTCCCGGAAGAGTATGCGGCCTACCAAGGTCGCGTGAAGCGACTCATTCCGTTCGTCTTTTAGTTGACCGCAGCCTAAATGTGAAAAGTGGAGAGCGTGTTGCCCAAATGGCGGCAACATCTCAGGCTGGCATTTCCTCTTTTGTCATTCCGAGCTTCAAATGTAAAAAAGTGAAAGACCCCGTTTGTTCACTTTCCCGCCGCTGATCCGCCAATGGACAGATTCGCCCTGGCAAACCTCCGCCTCCCTATTAACCGACAACAATTAACCGATAACTCGAAGCGAGGCTTCGTCAGCGTTTCAGTTTTAGCCAATCTTTGAAATGCGTCGAACCGAGGCGGGCGTTCGCGCCCGGAACCAGGCTTTGATCGTTCACTGCTATGCCAAAGTAGCGCGCATTAACGTCGGTAACCACGTTCCGTGCGTCGCCTGTCGCATTTAGAAACTGCCGGACAAGTTCATCCTGCCGCATCCGATCGGGCCCCGCCACTTCGATCATCCCATTAATCGGTTGGCCAACGGCGACATCTGCCACCGCGGCAGCGACATCATCCGAAAGGATTGGCTGTATAAGGACCGGTGATAACCGAATCGTTGAACCGTCGGTCGCGGATTGGGCGATGCTCTTCACAAACTCGAAGAACTGCGTTGCGTGGACGATCGTAAACGGAATCCCGGAAGCCTTGATCAGATTTTCCTGCGCCATCTTCGCGCGGAAGTAACCACTTAAGGATCCGGGACCACTTCCAAGCAGGCGATCAGTGCCGACTACCGACAGAGCCACATGATGTTTCACGCCCGCGGCCGCTTCCGCGGCAAGAAGGTTGCCACCCGACGTTTCGAAGAATTCCATGGCAGGCTTGTCCTCGAATGAGGGTGAGTTCGCCACATCAACCACCACCTGAGCGCCTGCCAGCGCTTCAGCCAATCCCTCACCTGTAAGCGTATTCACGCCGGTAGAAGGTGAGGCCGCCACCACCTCATGGCCGCGTTGGCGAAGATTGTTTACCACCTTTGCTCCAATGAGGCCGGTGCCTCCGATGACTACGATCTTCATTTTTTTGTTCCTTTCTGCTGTTGCTTCGAGGACTTGGTCTTCCGATATGTTACCCGCATGAAACCTAGACCACCGCGAACTTTCTTCTACTTCCTCAAATTAGCGGCGATTGAAAAGCCTGGGCCGCTCCTTTACCTGGCGCTGATCTCTGATCTCTGACTCCCCTGGCGATGTAGCCACGGCTGTGTGAGCCGTGCTTTCAACCCAAATCACAATGGACGAACGCGTCGAGGTCCAGCGCCTGGGGGCGCACAGATACCGGCTACCATCTTTACGGCGGGAGGCACCGAGCTTCGTCAGCGTCTCTAGGGAAGCCGGCCACGTTCAAAAAGGATCGAACGCTAGTCGCTAGATCGAGGTGAAAAGTAAAAGGGCGTGTTGCTCAAACGCTTTTTTGTCATGTCGAGCGTCTCCAGATTGTGAACCTCATTCTTCTGTCATTCTGAGCGAAGCGCAGCGGAGCCGAAGAACGAAGACATCTCTTACTCCTAGAAATTCTTAGAATGAGAGATTCCTCCCATTCGACTCACTACGCTCGCTCAGGGCAGGCTTTCAGTTTGACGGCTTCGCCGCTACTTTAATTGGATGCAACGTCACGTTGCCGCTTGGAATGGCACCTCGTATTTGGGCAACACGGCGAAATTCTCCTCACCTTCCTCAAAGAATTCACCCGCTTCGAAGACCGCGCTCTCAACTATCAGCTATCAACAACCGACTCCCGGCTCAGTGTGAGCCAACCGAGCCGACTGAAGGTCCAGCTGATTTGCCCGGAATCAGAACGCCGTAGCCGGCCGAGATTATTCGCCGGGCGGCTTCGCCGGTTTTCGGATCGCTCCGGAGCGGGTCGTCATGGATGCTTTGCTTAACTTCAAAGTTTCGAATCGGTTTCGTTGGATCGGTAGTCTCGTAAATATAAGTCGGCACGCCGCAATATACTCTAAAAGCAGCTTCTGTCTTTTTTGATTGGTTCTTTCTTTCTCAACTGTCAAACCATCAACTCTCGACCTTTGCGAAACAATTAGGGAACACGCGTTTCTCATGTAGATTGATTGCGTCCGATCGATCTGCCATCCGGCTTTCGCCTGGAACGGAGACACCCCATGCAATTAACACGCACCCTATCTCAAAACGGCGCACTCTATTTCGCCCACCGCAGGACGGCCCGGCGCCGTGCCACTCATTTTCGGCGGTTCGCGGTTGCAGCCAGAATACAATTGCCTGATACCCGGCGACGGACCTTTGATGATTCACACGCCACGAGAAAGTTTCATCCCGACAACGGCCGCTGACTTCGCCCTCTCAACTTTCAATCATGCAGCCCTGCGGCAATCTACAAACGCGGCTCACTCTTGATCCACTAACGGGAGCGTAACTATCAACTGCTATCCAATGTTATCTCGTCGTCGCAGCAAATTGATCGGATTTATCATCACTGAAACTGCAGCGATCGGCGCTCTGCTTCTAGCCGCGGCATTTGCTTTATCACTCAAACCGGCTGATCCGACTCTGGCCTTGTCGATCGACATCGTGACGATTGTTGCCGCTGCGGCTGTTGCCATTATCCCTATCGCCTTTTTCGCGATCGCGCCCATTCTTCCGCGAGCCGGCCGCTGACCCTCCTTACACGCGTCAAGTTCAGTTTCGAGAAATCATACGCGACACGCAGATCGCGGGCGTTATTTTGCCGGTAGTCCTCGGAAATCATCCGACCGAGCCAGATACCAAAAAGATACGGTAGGGACGGACCGCCGGGCCGTCCGTCTGTGTCGGCGCGCTCGGCGATCACGCCCTACCCAAAGGAACAATTCACAAAGTCGTCGTCGAGATTAGCGGTCGCCGCGGCGACCTTTGCGATGGGAGACACCAAGACTCTGCTTAGCCCGAAGGGTTGCTGGATCTTTACCGCTGGGGCTGCGTTGCTCGTCGGTCGAAGATCCATAAAGAGTCGCCTCGCCACGGCGAGTTCGCCCTGAGGCAGACGTGGCGAGCTCGCACTTGCTTGTGCCGCCGTGGAGAAATCGTTGCGGTGCTTGCGAGCGGCGAGCTCGTTGGCCATGCGACTGTCAAGTGCGGTGGGCGTGTTGCCCAAAAGCCGCCCAAGCATCTCAGGTTGGCGTTTCCTCCTTTGTCATTCCAAGCGGCAACGTGACGTTGCATCCAATTGAAGTAGCGGCGAAGCCGTCAAACTGAAAGCCTGCCCTGAGCGAGCATCGTGAGTCGAATGGGAGGAATCTCTCATTTTAAGAATTTTTAGCCATCGCGCGGTTTTCACTCGAAATTGAGAATGTCCAACTAACGAGAATTGCTGCTTGGAATAAAAAATCCGAACGGTTATAACCGCCAGGAACCAAAAATACCACTCTTATGTTCGACACAGGAACTACCGGCTTCATGCTTTTGGCCACCAGCCTCGTTATGTTAATGACACCCGGCCTCGCCTTTTTCTACGGCGGCCTCGCGGGCAAGCGAAACATTCTCGGGATTATGATCCAGAGTTTCGTTTCCATGGGCGTCACCACCATCATGTGGTTCATCTGCGGTTACTCGCTCTGCTTTAGCGGCGATGCCCTGCACGGACTCATCGGCAATCTCGACAAGGCGTTCATGCACGGCGTGGATTTGAATTCTCCTTTTCCGGGAAATCACAAACTGCCGGAGTTCGTCTTCATGGCTTACCAGATGATGTTCGCCATCATCACGCCCGCGCTCATTACCGGCGCTTTTGTTAATCGGATAACTTTCAAGGCCTATCTCGCTTTTCTCGTACTCTGGCAATTGCTCGTCTATTACCCGTTCGCGCACATGGTCTGGGGTGGCGGATTGCTCGCGCATTGGGGCGTGCTCGATTTCGCCGGCGGCATCGTCGTCCATGCTATCGCCGGTTTTGCTGCGCTCGCTTCCGTTTTTTATGTCGGCCAGCGCCGGGACAAGGAATCCCCGCCGAACAGCATCCCGCTCATCGCCATCGGCACCGGTTTGCTCTGGTTCGGATGGTACGGTTTCAACGCCGGCAGCGAACTCGATGTCAACGCCATCACCGGCCTTGCCTTTTTGAATACCGATGTCGCCGCGTCATTCGCCGCCATTGTCTGGCTGACGATTGAGTGGACGATGCAACGCAAACCAAAATTCGTCGGGCTTCTGACCGGCGCAGTCGCGGGACTCGCCACGATCACGCCGGCCGCGGGTTTTGTTTCATTACCATCGGCCGCCATCATCGGAATGGCCGCGGGCGTAGTCTGCTATCTCGCCGTCCACTTGAAGAACAAACTCGGCTGGGATGACGCGCTCGATGTCTGGGGTGTGCACGGAATTGGCGGCGGCCTCGGTGTGATTTTGCTCGGCGTTTTCGCCTCCAAAGCGATGAACGCCAGCGGCGCCGATGGACTGCTCGCGGGCGGAACGCATTTCTTTGTTGTGCAATGCGCCGCTGTCATTGGCGCATCGCTCTACGCCTTCCTCTTCACCTACATCATGCTCGCGGTGATCAATATATTCATGACCGTGAAAGTCTCGGAAGCTGAAGAAGACCTGGGCCTGGACGCGTCGCTGCACGGCGAACGCGCCTACGATTCCGGCGCCCTGTAGCAACCGCCGCCTTGTATCTGCCGCCGTCACCGCGGCAGAACCATTTCAAATCCTTTCTCCACCCAATAACTGGAAGCCATGATGGCTTCTTGTGAAGCCGGGCAGGGCTGGATTGTTAATCCAGCGTTCGTCGCGCTCAAAATGTCAAAAACCTGCTCGATATGCCGCCAATTCGGGCAACACGCCCTTTAGATCTGACCCCATCTCTTTCCCACGAAAAGGTGCGATCGTAATGGCCTGGGCTGTCCGAGGCCACGTTGACTTAACGGATTACAAGACGAGCCTTTCTCATCATGGGCGACAAATCTCCGAAAGCGAATCAGAAGCACAAGGCACAGCAACAGGCGAAAGCCAACAGCGCGACGCAGAAGAAAGAGCAACAGGCATTAGCCAAGAAGGCGGCGCCGAGAAAGACGTAGGCGACGCGAAGAAATACGGTTTCAGCGTTCCTGCCTGCCAAGCCGAAGCCTCGGCATAGGCTGGTCGCGTCGTAGCCTCTCGGCTCGCCGTAGCTTCCGGCCCGCGTCCGTTAAAGCGCGAAATTCGGTTCCCCGAAACCTGTGGAATCGAGTTGTTGGCGTGCACGAATTCGACCGAACCCTGACAAAGCGATGTCAGCGCTTCCTTTGGGACGAGTATCTACGGGCAAATCCGGAACACCACCATGCAAGTCTGGGCAGTTCGAGAAGGATTTAGGATTGGAAGTGAGTTCCGCCAGACAAGCTGGGCGGCTAACACTTTTCGAGATCATCGGGTCTTCTTTCATTGGTTCAATAGATCCGGTCCCAAAGGGAACCTCAAGATCGACGGACACCCTTGCCAGTCCAGGGCGCTGTCGCGCAGGGAGCCGGCAAGCGTGCCGTTGATACGTTACTCTGGTTAACGTTTCCCGGCGAGGACTCCCTCGACCTTGCTCTTCGCGAAACCACCGGCTTGCTGGGTAATCCCGCTCGCGCTCACGGTTCCAGTGTTAAGGAAGGAATCCACTTGGCTGGCGATCGGCATCGGCAATTTCGTTTTCAGGAAATCAAGCACCACGAGCACGGCCTTCTGGGCGTTCTCCTGGCTGATCCCTGTTTTCTTTACAATCAGGTTTATTACTTGTTCGTTCATGGTGAACTCTCGGCCCGCGCTTGATGAACTGCGCGCCGGATGTTGCCAAAAGCAGCCCGCTTATTGCAGTCCGGCCCCGAACCTCGTCACTCGCTGCCACGCCGGCTCGTTACGCCGAAGCGCCCGGAGGCGGAAGCTTCAGCCAAGTCGGGTCACTTATCGCTGGTCACTTTGATTTGCCGTCACTGTGACCTCTGACCTGCGTCCGGTCAGAGTCCTCGTCTGCCTTGAATCAGGTTAATGATTACGATGATGACGACAATCACGAGGAGGAGATGGATTAGGCCGCCGCCGACGTGGCCGATGAAGCCAAGAAGCCAGAGCACGAGCAGGATAACAACTATAGTCCAGAGCATGGTGTACCTTTCGGTTGAATTGGCCGCTATTGCGACACAACGTCGTGATTTGATCAAGCAAAAGATCGAACTCTGCGCTCCCCTGAACGTCTCAACCCCTCAACCTCTCACTGGCTCAGCTCTTCAACCTCTTTTGTCAGCGTTTCAGCTTTCAGTGTTTCGGCTGCCGCTCTAGCGGAATGTTGAGTATCTGGGACGTGTACGAGGCTTTTACATCCTTAGCGTTTGTATCTCAGCAGCTTCCCGCTGCGCTCGACCGCTACCCTCGCGGTCCGGCAGCTGCCCGCGGCTTATAATGCATCCCCCATAGTAAATACGTGCACTCGACATTAGTGTCGATTACGTGTAGTATCTCCGGAGATGGATGCGACTCTCTCCAATATCCAGGCAGTCGAGCAATTTCACCTCCTCTTCCTCGCTCAGCTCGGATCCCGCCTGGATAAGAAGCTGTATGCCCTCAAAGGTGGCTGTAATCTCCGGTTTTTCTTCAAAAGTATTCGATACTCCGAAGACATCGACTTTGATGTCCGCACCATCGCTCAGCTGACTCTGCAGAAAAACGTGAGACAGATCCTCGATGCGCCTGGTTTTAGAAGGATCCTTCGTGCCGCCAATATTCAGCTGACCCAAATCGCCGAGCCTAAGCAAACAGCCACTGCCCAACGGTGGAAAGTCCATCTGCAATTTGAAGGTTCCGGGGCCGACCTTCCGACAAGCATCGAATTTTCACGCCGCAAATTCGATCCCGAAGTTGTGTTCGCACAAGCAGACACGGAAATTGTCGCGGCATACAATCTCCGACCGACCTTCGCCAGCCACTACGATCTTGAGACTGCTTTCAATCACAAGGTAGAAGCCCTTTTCAGCCGGAGGGAAACTCAAGCGCGAGATATCTTCGATTTGGATTTTCTGGCGCAACGCGGGGCAACCGGTTCAACTATCAAAATGGACAACAAGATACTGGTGAACGCATCTGAGATCGTCTCATCCGTTTCCTACGAGCAATTTCTTGGTCAGGTGGTGGCCTATCTGTTGCCGGAATACATCGAATATTACCGTGACCCAGGAACCTGGGAGAAGGTTCAGAAAAACGTCGCCGGCAAATTGGAGGCTCTATGACTCAGGTTGAGGCGCTTGCGAGAATTGAACGGTTAGGTCTGCCGCTGTTTGAAACCAAAGATATCGCCGCATTACTCAAAGTCGAGAATTCCAACGCCAACAAGATCGCGTCGCGACTCGCCCATGCCGGGTTGCTCATTCCGATCAGGCGCGGGCGCTGGGCCTTACGCAGTCGCCTGAACAAACTGGCCATTCCGGAACATCTAACCGCGCCCTATCCAACTTACGTATCATTGCAAACTGCCCTGTATCATCACGGAATGATCTCACAGATCCCGGCCGTGACGTATGCCGTCTCGCTGATCCGAACCAGGCGTTATGAAACGCCGGTGGGCGTGTTCTCTATTCATCACGTTGAACCCGAATTTTTCTTTGGTTACGAACTCGATGAATCAGGAATCGTTAAGATTGCCACGCCCGAGAAAGCGTTAGTCGACATTTATTACCTAAGCCCGACCCGGACCCGGCTGTTCAAAAGCCTTCCTGACATCGAATTCCCTGCCCGGTTTAGCTGGACCAAGACTTTTCAGATCGCATCAAAGATCAAGAGCCGTGCGCGTCGAACTTTTGTTGAGAGCGCGCTCGAATCGATGCGCGATTCCACCACACCGCGGAAGAAGGCTCGGCCTTGAAATAAGTGGTATTTAGTCGGCGCGAAACGAAGAACGTCGGCCAAATTCGACCGGCCTTTATTTCCGGTTTCAGCGTTTCAGTATTCCAGTTTTCAAATAGACGCTTCTTCGAGTTGTTTCAAGTGTGTAAAGCGAAGATCCGACCCTGCTTCTTTTCTTCGCAATCGTTAGACCATCCATGACGTGGGTTGTGGTTCCCGACTCAAATGTTAGATGCCTTGCTCGCGAATGCTTTCGGAGTAAGCTCTGACCCGGCCCTGCACTCGGAAATCCGAACATTCCCACGTCGTTCCATCGGCGTGTCTTCGCGCAGGATCATCAGCCACCCGCCGCGTGTCCAGGCATTTGATGGTCGAGTCCGGCGGTTGCAGTCTGGCTCTCCTGTTCCTTCCTCTTCTCTATCTCGACATAGTCGCGCGCGTCGTAGCCGAGATAAACCTGACGCGGGCGCGCGATCTTCTGCTCGCCGTCCAGAAGCATCTCTTCCCACTGCGCGAGCCAGCCGGATGTTCGCGGGATCGCAAACAGCACCGGAAACATGTCTACCGGCAAGCCCATCGCCTGGTAGATGATCCCCGAATAGAAGTCCACGTTCGGATACAGCTTGCGCGAGACGAAGTAATCATCCTCCAGCGCAATGCGCTCAAGCTCGAGAGCGATCTCCAGCACCGGGTTCTTGCCGGTGACTTCAAACACCTCGTCGGCGATCTGTTTGATTATTTTTGCGCGCGGGTCGTAGTTCTTGTAGACCCGGTGTCCGAATCCCATGAGCCGGCCTTTGCCGTCCTTGACCTTCTTGATGTACTCGGGCACACGGCCCTTCGATCCTATCTCCTTTAGCATCCGAAGCACCGCTTCGTTTGCCCCGCCGTGCAGCGGGCCGTATAGCGCTGCCGCCGCGCCGGCGACCGCCGAGTAAGGATCGACGTGCGAGCTTCCGATGCTGCGCATCGCATTCGTTCCGCAGTTCTGTTCGTGATCTGCGTGCAGGATGAACAGCACATCAAGCGCATGCTCGAGCACTCGATTCGGTTTGTACTTCATCTCGGTCATCTTAAACATCATGTTCAAGAAGTTGCCCGGATAGGACAAATCGTCGTCGGGATAGTCGTAAGGCATCCCCACGCTGTGACGATACGCGAACGCTGCAAGCGTCGGCATCTTGGCTATCAGCCGGAAAATCTGATGGCGGCGCGATTCGGGATTGAAGATATCTTTTGCGTCGGTATAGAAGGTCGACAGCGCGCCGACGGTCCCGATCAGCATTCCCATCGGGTGCGCATCGTAGTGAAACCCATCCATGAACTTCTTGATTTGTTCGTGGATGAACGTGTGTTGGGTAATGTTCCACGACCACTCTGTTAGCTGTGTAGGCGTCGGCAGCTCGCCGTGCACAAGCAGGTAAGCAACTTCGAGATACGTGCTCTTTTCGGCAAGCTGCTCGATCGGGTAGCCGCGATAACGTAGGATGCCTTTGTCGCCGTCGATGAAGGTGACCCGGCTCTTGCACGACGCCGTATTCATGAACGCGGGGTCGTAGCTCATCAGTCCGAAGTCATCGTCCGACACCTTGATCTTCCGAAGGTCCATCGCCCGAACGACTCCGTTCTCGATCGGAAGCTCGTATTGCTTCCCGGTTCTGTTGTCTGTGACTGTCAGCGTATTCGCACTCATACTTCCTCCCTGGCTCTTAATCACACTCCTTACAACCGATAATTCACGGCGGTTGAAACGACTGTCGACTCCGACTTTTTAGCTTTCACGATCCGCTGTTGAAATCTACGGCCTTCGAAATGTCCAAAATACAGATGCGACACCCAGGGTTCCCCTTTGAGTGTGCCAGAGAAGCCGGGCACGTTCGAAGGGATCAAGTGCTTCTCGCGCTGTTTCCAAATGTTAAATATTTTGAGATTGGATCCTACTCTTTTCCTCCGCTAACGATTAACGTCTGCGCTGGGAAACTGACTTGCCCACTGACGAAATATTTCTCCGCTGCATCGGCAGCAGCCTGTTTAATGGTTGGCAGTTGAGCGGGCCTAAGGCCGGCCATTGTTTTGCGTAAACTTTCGGACATCTCAGTCCGCAACTGCCAGAACTGCTCAAATGAGATCGGTGCCTCAATCTGAAAATTCAGCTGGCGCTCAATCACATTTTCAGCCCCGGCAGTTTCCAGGATTCCAGCCAACTTGCCGGACGCGGCGAAACGGAATGCATCCGGCGCATCAGGGTCCTCTTTGGAAGGTTCTACGAACCGATCGACCACATCGTTAATAATCGAAAAGAATGGGTTCGCTTCCTTTGGACTCCAAACGGCAAACGAGACAATTCCGGCGTTGTCAATGACTCTCAGCGCCTCCCGCAACGCGACCACAGGATCGACAAAAAACATCGCTGATAACCTGCCGACGGCTGCGTCAAAGCTACGATCGGCAAACGGCAAATTATCGGCGGAACATTGCTTGAACTGAATGTTTGTCAGAGCGCGCCGGCCTGCTTCGGCCTGAGCAGTCTCGACCATGCCAGCCACGGGATCGGTGTACATGATCGATCCGGTTGGTCCGACAACCTTTGAAATAGTGAGCGACGGCTCCCCGCTTCCGCCACCGATATCGAGCACTTTTTGGCCAACTCCGATCCGTGCTTCTTCGATGAGAGCCGACGTTAACGGCGCGAACATCTGGGCAATAAGCGCTCGATACTTGTCCCAATACCGGGCGGACGTTTGCCAGGTATCCAGCGTCTTTTTCTGTTGGTCGGGATCCATTGCAGTTCGATTGGGACCCTATTCCCCTTCCCTATTCTCTATTTCTTCAGATCATTCGCAATTGGAAAGCCCGGCCAGCCCTGCTCGCGCACGCTTTCGGAGTACGAGCCGGGCTAGCCAGGTCGTCTATACGTGAGTCACGTATAGCCGCCCATTACCAGGAACAGGATTGACACTCAGCCTAATGTCCCCCGGAATTTTGGAGTCGATCCCCGCTACCGGCGGCGTTCCGCGGGCGGACTCCACCGTTGATCGATTCAAAAGAACGAAAGTTGGCCCATTCTTTGCCCCTTCAGATTTCCCGGGAAGCGATCATCTCGTTATGACAAGGCGATCGAGCTAGTCAAGCCCCTGGGCCGGGCCGCTCCGAAAAAAGATCTCCGAGGCAGGATTTGGCGCATCGGCTAAATAGTACCGTCGATTGCCTGATCAATCCCAAAGATGGGAACGTAGATTAACGATTCGCCAACCCGTAAGCCATCCAACGCTTGGCGGCGATTCGGATTTTACGATGAGAATGGGAACGTTTGACGTAACGAGAGCGCTTGCCTGCGCCCGACGCTTTTTGCGAAGAAGAGAAAACTTCGGATCCACTGGCCGCCTGTAATGCGGCGATATCAATTATCGGTACCCGCAATTGGGGTGATACGATGGTGATGCCATTTCGCACAACCGTCGCGGCTGAGCCGTCCTGGCCTGGATCGGAAGTGGGCGCAGCAACATCGGTTGGGTTATGGGCTGCTTCAGGCGGCATGGGCGCGGCTTGGTGACGAATTCCAGTGAATTTGCCGGCTGGAGCAGAGCCTGATTTAAACGATATCGTTTTGGCGATTGTCAGGGCAACGATCATCATCGTCGCACCGGCGATGGCCAGACCAATCGCTTTCAGTATCCACCCTGAAAGCCCGGTCGATCTTTGGTAGTACGGTTTGCGATTAGCCATTCGAACCTCCCTTGCTCCACCTTTTCGCATGACGATTGATATGATGTAAAACGAACGCCACCATTTTACAGACAGTCATCGGTCCCTTTTTATTCGGAATACCATTATCATTTCGCGCAATCACACCCGATTGGATGTGCCTGGGTTCTTAAAGGAGTTGGTAGTTGATGGAACGGCCTGACTGAGTCGGACTTAAGTTGATATTTATGTCATTCGTCTGGGGGACGCAGTGCTGCCAGCCGATGTGCGGGCGCGTCGCGGATGATCGCGCCCTGGAACGCTTCAACGCTTCAACGCTTCAACGCTTCAACCCGCCGTCAGGCACTGTCGATTAGTAGATTCACCCCAAATTCTCTTGCGGCAAAAACCCCCATCGACATGCCGCGATAAACCGGAGCGATCGCGCCCTCATTTCGCCGCTACGACGTGAAACACCTGTTCGACCAGCAGTTTCGAGTCAACGAATATCCGAACCTTGTTCTCGCCCTCGGCGTATTCTGTTTGATCCCGGAAGAATAATCCCGCGAAGTAGACCTCCCCGATGACTACCATATAGTGTTCTCGCCGGTGAGTCGTCCACTTACCGGTCTTGGGATCCTGACTCTTCGGGAACGTAAACTCATATGTCACATTCACCGGCGCCCCAGGAGGACCTCCCCTTAACCGGTATCGGACACCGTAATAGTAACCGGCGCGTATCGGAATCACGTCCGTTTTCTTTATCAGGCGCGAGTCCGACGGGCTTTTCACGCTTTCAATAGGCCCACGATCGTAGATGCCGTGATCAATTACCTCCAGCGCAGTGACAGTCGTGCGCGGTATCCGGGTCATCCTTGTCATAGCCTGTTCGGCAAACGCTCGCAGCCGAAAAGCCAATGCGCTGATAGCCGGGGCCGAGCTGGCCTTGGCTATGTAGTATAGCTGTTCGTGACCATCCCTGAACACGTAATCGTCGCTTATGTCCATACTCGAGCCGGTAACGCGACGTTTCACAACGCCCGGGGCATTGATCGTGGACCAGATCTGCTCAAACTCTGAGTGTGAAATATGAAATGCGCCTCGGTATGAAGAACCGTTGCTCGCTGAGAATTCAGAAACGACGACATCACCTTTCGCCCCCGCTGGCGTCTCCTGAACAGTCACAATCACGAACGCATCAGACTGAACAAACGAATATATTACTCGCCGGGGCACACCTGCGGCCAAGTGCTTTGCCTTGATCGTAGCCAGGCCTGCGATCAAAGCGAGGCTGGTCGCAAGTGCAATTCGACCAAATCGTCGCATGACGCCTAAGCGTACCTCAATGATCAGCGAATTGTAAAACCAAACCCGGCGACGGTTGTTTTGATTCTTTTGTTTTTCACCCGCTCCTCTTCCACCGGATATCTGAGCCTGGCCTCAGCGGTAACGTGGTCCATCTTGAGGTCGCGGAGCACGGCTTTGGGAACGGGAGGAAATTGGACAGCCCCAAGCGCTCGTCGTGCGGTCCGTTCGGCCCAGCCATGGGGCCGGCCCGACATCAGCTTTACACTCCGGACATGACCTTGTTTATCAATCCGAAACCGTAACGTCATCGACACGCCGTCAAGACGCTCCGGATGCTTGTTCAGTGCGGATATAACCGCCTGGTAAGCAATCGCGCTGATCTGATTTTGATAACGCAGAGTGGCAGGCCCGTCTTTCTTTTCTGCGTGAGCGCTGGAACAAAGAGGTTGAGACCAAAAGCTCAACAGTGTGATCACAGCCAGGAGACTCCGCATAAGCCTGGCCAGATCAAACCAGAATTGAGGCCCTCATGCGAGCTTGTTTTTCGACATCGTGCTCTCACCCTTGGCTGCTTCCCGCGTAGGGCGTCTGTGTCAGACGCCGAAGGTTGTCTGTAAAAACGCACCTCTCGGAAAGCCGTCAGTCCGCAAACCTCTCCTTCAAATGTACAAAATACACAGACGCGACCCCAGCTTTCCTTCTCTGAAGATGATATCCCATTCATGCCCCACTTCAGTAGATTCTTGGTAGGGACGGACCGCCGGGCCGTCCGTCGATGAACTCAGACGGAAGACTCGCAATGGATTCCAAATTCGGAGCCCAGGAAACCGGAAAGCTTGGACGATTTTTAAGAAGGGAACATCGCGAAGCTTTACGTCCTCAGCATTTGCTACTTTTACTTTCTACTTTTCTCAGCTCGTGCCCTGGATCACGATTTAGCGTTACTGCATCGCTTCCATCGACCGTGGCATCGCGCTGGCCAGAGCGAGAATAGCTCCGGCAAACAGCAGGGTGTCGAAAAAATAGTTAATACCTACCATCTGCACCGCCATTTTCGGAGTAGCAAGCGCATCGATCAGGACAGGCCCATAGACGACAAGGACGAGCACTAGAATCCAACCGCCCACGCAGGTAGCCACGGTCCGCGTTTTCCAATTTAAGAGGAAGCTTCCACCACCCACCAGAAGAACTGCGCCTGTCACATAATCAATCAGCACGCGCCCTGGAATCCACGCCGGCATCTCCTTTTCCAACGGCACCCCGGGAAGTGACGTCGCGTGCAGGAAATGCTCGATACCATAAAATATTGCGGTAATCCCGAGCACGATGCGGCCGATCGTGATCAGTGTCCCCTGGCCGCGCCACCCGGCCATGGCATGGCCGGCAAGAATCAAGCCGGCGCCGCCGAAGGATGCCTCCCGCAAGGTCAAAGCCCAGAAAAACCGGTTCTGCGGGTGAGCCAGCGTGCCGCGAAGATCGATCATCGCCACGAACAGAAACATCATCATCCCCAGGAGGAGACCGGACCAGCGCACCGCAATTTTGGTGGCTATGCTCACGGCCGCCGCGAGCAAAGCGACCCCTACGAAATAGGCCCAGAACAAAGGCCACGGCATAAATTTCGGCACGGCATCGACCACCAGTTCGACACCGAAGAGGTGTTCCGCGCCGAAGACAGCCAGCGGGATGGCAATACAGAGACTGCCCAGGGCAACGATCTTGTCCAGGCCGGGCGCCTCCGCGATTTCCTTTCTCGAGGCCCAGGCTCCGATCAGGCAAAAGGCGGCACCGGCGGTGCAGGTGGCGAGCACGACCGGCGCAGTTTCAGAGAGCGTAGCGAGAACCATTGGCGGCGTGGATTGTTGAGTGAGTAACCGAGCGTGTATCCGGGCGGACCTAAAGAAGCAAAACCAAAGATAGGAGCCATGTCCAGTTCGGAAAAAATAAACGGACTACTTAAACAGAAAGGCGCATCCATAAACATGACGCGCCTAACGTTCTCAGCGTTTCAGCTTCTGCAGAATTTGGAAGCCATGTCGCAGCGGAGGGTGAGTGATTTGACCGCCCCTACAGAGGTGGTCTGTCGCACGTCAAATGTACAAAATACAGACGCGACCCCAGCTCCCCTGCTCCTGACCTCTGACGTGTGACGTCTGTCCTCTGTCTTCTCATTGGCGCAGCAGAAGAATCGCTCCCTTCGTCTTGTCATCGACGATGACACTGAAACATTGGTGAACCATTCCATCGACCGTGCTCTGTTGGTACGACACTGACCATGTCTTGAAGTTCGGGTTGAACTCCGGCTCATTCCTCCGGTAATCAACCCGGTTGTATCCGTGTTTGCGCGCTTCTCCATTGGCGAGACTGATAACTTCCTCACTCGTTAGACGCGGCCTGGCCTTGGGTGAAACCGCTGCCTCTCGAACGGTATCAAGAGAGGGTGGCGGTTCGGCGATTGATCGCAGAGAACCGTCCGGTTCCACCTTCTGCTCACTAATCGGCGGACGGTTTGGCTCATCTTCGTCCGGCTGAACTAAGGGCGATTGTTTTATTGGGGGCTTCTGCTGCTCGCCAAAACCTTTTGAGTCGGGTGTTGAGGTTTGTTCGCTCGGGAGCGGGCTCGCCGGGACGGGACTAACTTTTGCCCGGGCAAAGCGCGGCCCCTCTGCTGGTGCTTCCGGCTCGGCCCGCGCAGCCGGAGTGTTTTCTGCCGAAAAAGCCGGTGCAGCAGACGGGACTGGCTTCGGCGAAGATTCTTTTGCAGTCGCGTTTTGGATTGGAACCCGCACTGTCTGCTCACGAGCGTTTTTTAGCGTAGGTATCGAATCGCCGCCGCGACCGAGGTTTTCGGCGGTAGAACCGGGTGGAGCGACATGCTCGCTAATGCTTTCGGGTTTGGGCCGCGGGCTCAGCCCAGAGGCCTGTTTGCGCTCGCGATTAGCGGGCGACAGATTTCGGAGTTCGGCGTTTTCTGTTTTGGCTAACCTCTCCGCCGGCCCAACCGGCGGGGTCGGAGGGACGCTGAACGAACGCGCCGGTCCGGCGGCCCAGTGCGTGGTTCGTTGGCCATCCGCGAAAATGGCGTGGGCGGTTTTCTGTTTGGAATGGCCATTCACCATTCCGTCAAATTTGCCGTGGACCATGTTACCGTATAACCGGACGTAAACGGTGCCGCGGGCTGTGTACCAGGTTAATGTGCCGAACTTGGTCGCGTATCCATCAGGATCACGGTGACCGGACCAGGTTGCCGCGTCACCCGGCTTGGGATCGTTGTTCCAGACAATGGTCTTCCCGTCTTTGGTGCGCTGGTACGTCCCTTCGCCAAACGCCGTGCCGCCAAACAGCAGGACGAGCCCAATCCCAATCCAAAACGATCGTGTGACCACAGCGGATGTTACCCCTGCGGCGGCCGACTTCAAACTGACGCTTTCGCGTCATCGAAGATGTCTCCGCTCGCTTCGCACGCCGTCCTCCGCTTGCCGCGCCGTCGCTTTAGCGAAGGCGGGTCCTCCGTCCTCTGTCTTCTGTCTTCTCTTCCGACCTCTCCGCCTCCCCGCTTTCTACTTTCTAATTCCTACTTCTATTCCGCCCTCTGTCTTCCGTCCTTCATTTTCGCTCGCCCGTTGTCTCGTGGTCAGCGTTTCCCCTCTGCCCTCCGGCCCGTGTCCCCCGACCCCCGATCTGCTTGCCGCGCCGTTGCCGCGCCGTCGCTTTAGCGAAGGAGGAAGTCTCCCGACCTGGAGGGCGCCGCGCTGTCGGCGCCTGCCTTGTCCCTGGACGCGACGGCGCGCGTCCCTCCAAAATAACAATTCACGAAGTCGTCGAGGTCGCTGCGTTTGAGAGTGTTTTCTATGAGCGTGAAATGAAGGTTGGTGCGCAGATCGTAAATCCAGAGATCGTCGATCACTATCCTGTCAAGATTTGATGACTGACCCCTATTCCTGACCTCCGCCGCCGTTAATGGTGTCAAAAAGCGCTCTTCACTTTCAGTGCTTTGAGTGTTTGTAACTTGACGGCTTTAAGCCGTCAAGGTGTCTTTGGTCCTCCGATTTCGATCATCGGATGAATGGCTATCATCCTGATTGCAAAAAGCAGTCGGCTCTTTCAATTGCCTTCAGTCTTTGTCTCTGGTTGCTAAGATCGGTCAATGCGGAAAGCAGCGGGTAATCGCGTTACCCAAATGTACAAAAATACAGGCGCGACCCGGCTTTCTGGTGCCATTTGATCTTCAAGGCTTCGGTACATCCAAATCTTTGCAGATTTTGCGCGCCAAATAGTCGTCAATCTCGTTATGGCGCGGAATGGCTGAGCGACGGTTCTTAGCCGGATTACCCCACCAGGAATGATTGCTGCCCTCGCGAACGAGCGTGCAACCGTGTTGCTGCAAGTGTCGCAGCAACTCGCGTCGCTTCATACCGTCAGCGGCTCTTCCAAATACTCGCCTTCGGCGGCACGACGCGCTTCCTCCCGGTTGAATTCGAGGGCCTCGATAAGAACCTGGCGCAGCGAGTTTAGCAGTTCCGGTTTGGTCCGTTCCTGCGCATTCACACCTGGCACTTCCTCAATCCAACCGATCCACCATTCACCACGCTGCTTCACAATGGCCGTAAATGTCGCGTTCATTCCTTGGAATGATAGCCGATGCTGATCTTGAGGACAAGCTCCCCTTGGCCGCAGCTAGCTCCTCTGGCGCGATATCGTCGCGCATATTTTCTTAACTTGGTTGAGAGTTGAAGAGATCGAGACGTCTCTTCTTTCCGGTCGCCGTAGTGGCCGGATTTTCTTGAACATTGGCGGCTTCACCGAAACCTGGCGAGAGAAGCCCCGAATCAAGCGACGAATGTTAAATTTGATTCACCCGCTGATCTTCCTCGACTTCGTATTCTCGAAATGCAAGAAAAAAGGACCGACCCCGCTGGCCCCTTCCCTATGTCTGGCGCTCGCCTTTTGCGCGATTAACTGCTTCCTGGCATGCATCTAATCGCTGTCGCAGATTTGGTATGTCGACCAGCAATTCTGGATGAACCGCCAGGAGATCCTCGAGATGTTTCAGGGATCGCGAATCGTTAGGATTGACTCTAATCGCAAGGACGAACAGCCTCGCCGCACCAATCACATCGCCTTTTCCTTGAAGCGCCAGAGCGAGGTTTTTGTAAGCGTTTTGCCGCAACCGGTTGATGGTCACGGCCTGTCCCAGATACCGAATCGCATTCTCATAATCCCGCAGCTGGATGAGCGAGTAACCCAGATTGTTGTGAATCGAGTAGCAAAGTTCGGGATCTGACGGTTCAAGCGCCAAGGCATTGCGATACCACCAGTGGGCTGCTTCGAAGTCTCCTACCTTCTCCATTTCGCAACCGGCGCCTAGGCAGTAAGCCGCGCGTTGCGCCGGATCTTCGGGGAGCGTGATCATGGCGTGATGCGACCGAATTCAGCGCCAACGCCGTTGAACCTTATGTATGCGCAGTGCAGCGCAACCACCCAGTGTCCTCATCGTGAGCTATTTCCCCATGCATACGGTTCTCCATCCCTCATCAAGTAGAATTTCGCAATTCCTAGGTCGAGTTGCGTTGCAATCAGACGAGCAATCCTGTGCGCCTCCAAGAAAAGGTCGATACCGTTTGGCGCTGCTAGAATATCACCTTGAAACACGGTATCTCCTCGTCGGACGATCGGACCGATGCCTACTTGTCCATCGTAATCAACCACGATCGATTGTTGCCACTCAGACTCGTCTTCTATGTTTCTGGTTACCATCGCTCCCTTGTAGCTGAAACTGATCGTAGGCTCGTCAGCGCTCATAATCTGCTCGTTGCAGATTTCGATCTCTTTCAGAAATGGCGTTTCGATAGGAAAGACGCCGCTTAAACGTGTCCAGCATCGGGCACGAGTCATACACACGTAAAGCTGGTTTCTGGCGAATGGGTTTTTCTCATGCTGGTCGTATAGGTCCAAGCCAATAACAAACGCCATTTCCACCTCATTACCTTTTGCGCGAAACGGCAAGGAAAGAGTGACATGATCCGCCATCGAAAATCGGTCGGGTTTGGTACTGCCGTTAGGGCTGATCACATTCGGTCTATCCGCTCCGGGCTGATAAAACGGTATCTCCGCTTCATTGAGCCGCTGCCCTATTGCTTGCATCCGATGTGAGCCTTCGGCCGCAAGTGATATCTTTGGACACAGGAGAGCTATCTCATGCCACTTGAGACCGGCCGCATATGCCTGCCTCACATTTTTGATCAAAATATTTAGCTCTGCATTCATGTCCGAGCATCGCGCGAAGGTAATTTGTGGCTCCGCAGAAATCCTACCTAATGGATTTGGGCAATTCTCATCTGTTCTTGAAATTGTAATTTGCTGCCCGATGTGGAATTGACCAGTCACATGGAAACCAAGATCCGCCCAGGTGCTGCGCTGAGTAGGACCTATTATCAAAGGCCCGCCGCGATATAAGCCGGAACCAAGGGCAAAGGCTGCGAGCAAGGTTTTCTTGGGGTTTCGATAGCAGGGGCGAATGACGCGGCTTTTTGGAATACCGCCCGCGTGAATTCCTGTAACGACGTCCGCCATGCGCTCTCCAAAGACTTCGCGTGCTATGGGTGCTTTGAAGCTGCTTAGGGACTGGGCTTCATCAAAAGCCCAAATGAACCGACGCTGTTGCTCATCGCTGTCGCATGCTTTGCAAAGTTGCCGCGCAAGCCAAAAGAATGGTTGCCGCCCTTCGTGAAGCAACGCCTCATTGTCGACTACGAAGTCCTGCGCTTCATCAAGAAGAATGGCGTCGTAAACGGGAACCGGGTTTGAGCATTGCTGTAGGAATTGCTGCGCTACGTAGGCTTGTTTGTCGGTTGGTTTGGTAAACCCTGTCCCTTGTGCATTTCTCACATTTAGGAAATCAACATCGTTTGCATAACATGCCTCGCGATACAGCCCTGTGCGGCTCTTTGCGCCCCAACCATGAAGGATTTGGATCTTATCCTTTGCAGTTATGTAACTGCATTCGCCGGCCGTTTTGCGACGAAGTTCAGTATCTACAAGCAACTCTATCTGGGCATAAAGTGATCGCGTAAAGAACACGATTGCAATTTGCCAATCCGGATTTTCCAGATGCATGATCGCCGCCTTTTGGCATAGCAGAACAGTTTTGCCGGAGCCCGCAATTCCACGAATTTGCTGGTATCCCGGTGGAATTTGCGTTGTTAGTGCAAAGTCGTTCAAGGATATGTCACGAAGCACTCGCCGCGACAAATCCGCAGCTTCTCGCATGCTACTTGTTGGCTGAATCCTGTTGAGATAATGGAAATCAACGGGATGAGATGCACTGCGATACCCGCAGAGAAGATTTATAACCTTCTGAAAGCCCCGTTGGTCGAGTTTCCCACCAGTCCGTAGGAAAGTTGACTTGGCGATAGTCAGCGGCAGCACGCTTGGCGAGAGCTCGTCGCCAAACACAATAACGTTTGCGGGGTTGCCTGGTCGCCCTGGGGGGATAGGCCAATCGTCACGAACTATATTTGGCACGGCGATCAGCGCCTTTAGGGCTGGCTTGATCGCCCCATGCGATGCTCTAGACAACTCATTGGCAAGCGTGTATGCGACGCCTTCGGCCTGCTGGTAAGGGTATGAGCGCGCAACGCGCCCCGTGACCTCCCACTCATGCCCACGTACATCGACGATGTTCGTGACTTCGTAACCCTTGACCTCGACGACAACAATGCCCCACTCGCGGTCAATAATAAGTATATCCGCTTCCTTTCTCCTTCCCGCCCCATTCCCGGAAAGGAACAGCGGAAATCTCCAGAAGGCGACGCCACTTCGTTCTTGAAGCGCCCCTTTGAGGGCCTTCCAGACGGTGAATTCAGCATCAACTCCTCTGGTTAGCGGGGGCTGACAGGGAATGAACTCCATGGCCAAATAACGTAATGGTTGTTCTGCAAGATCTCGGCGACAGGCTAACCAATGCCTCAGTTCGAGGATCCAGACGTGGCACGCCGTCGTTTGAGCATGAAAAGTGCCGGCCTGAAACGGATTACTCCCCGAGCCTTACCAGCACTTCAACCCCATGCCGTCCGCAACGAGAAATTGGAGAGATTTCCAGGCGGAATCAGCCGGGTGCGGAAAGCCTTCGGATTTGAGCTGGACGAATCGGGCATGGTCAAAATTGCCACGCCCGAGAAAGCGCTGGTCGACATCTTTTATTTCAGCCCGACCCGCAGCCGCCTATTCAAGAAGCTTCCGGAGATTGAATTTCCCAAACGATTCAGTTGGCAGAAAGCCTTTGCCCTGGCGAAGAAAATCAAAAGTCCCGCCCGGCGCACGTTCGTCGAAAAAGCACTCCTTTCACTCCGGAATAAGAGTTGAATTCGCCTTTGCTAACTCTGGCCCCAATTCTCCCCATCACAAGGCGCATTCAGTTTCTCGTCGGCTTCCATACTGGTTCAATCCGCACCTTTCCGCTGCCTTTGGCGATCTCTGAGCCATGCTGCTCGAAAGTCGGGCTGGTGAGCTCGTGCAATCTCTACCGCCTTTCGGCAGGCTTCGACTCGGCTAGATAGATCCGGTATATCCACTTCCAGCTCGGGATGCGACGCGATCAGCTCTTCCAGGTGCTTTAATGATCGCGAATCTGCAGCGTCAACCTGTGTGGCGACGATGAAAACCTCAGCGGCCTCGGCTACATCCCCCTTAGCTTGAAGCGCCAGCGCAAGATTCTTATAGGCGTTAGGCAACCTTGGATCGATCTCGATCGCGCGCCGAAGATACGGAATCGCTTCGTCAACATTCTCCAACTGAATGAGCGAATAGCCGAGATTGTTATGAATATAATACCAGACACCATTTCGACACGGCTCCATCGACAAGGCTTGCCGATAAAACCGGACTGCTCCTTTGTAATCACGAACCTCTTCCATGTAGCACCCTAACGCCATGTAGTAGCCGCCGTGCTCCTCAGGATCGTTCGAGAGTTCGATCAAGCGCTCCATGTACCGGAAGGCTTCATCGATACGTTTTACGCACGAGTACAACTTCGCCAGATTTAACAGCGACTGAACACACTTACCGCCGTTAGCATCCAGCTGCTTCAAGAAGCGCTGTTCCATCTCGTCCCACGTGAGCGCTTCGCCCTCCGGAACTTCAAGAATCGAAAAATGAAAATCAATGGGCTTATCCATCACGTGGCGATATCTCGGTCAATATGCTCGTTTTCCAGACTAACTTAGCCGAAGTGATGGTGTTGTTGACCGGTAGAGATGGCTCGATTTTAGGGGGCCAGGAAAACACATCATTGAATTGCCGGTCACAGTAGCTCCTTTTCAAATACTGTAGGTCTTCCTGCCAAGCTTCTATCGGGCGAGACATATCCACCGAGCGTTTGTTCGCCGCTGCATTCGCAAACGCCGCGAGGTTCCCGGCAAGTTTCTTCAATCGCTCGGCGGTCTGAGGCTGGTCCCACTCACGCATGTATGTCGCGTCCCGCACTCGTGGAATGTCCTTATGAAATACGTAATCGAGAAGTTTTCGCCGTTGCTCGCCTGAGATTTCCCTGTTCGCGGCTCGATAACCCATGAACGAGAGGAGGCCCTGTTTATACCAGTACTGATCCTGCGATAGCGCCTGCAGTCGCGCCAGGATTGCGGTGTCAGGCCACGTCAAAGATTCGGGCGAGATTTGCGCTAACCGCTCGCGTATGTGATCCCGGAGTTGGGTCGCTTTGCTGTTATTTCGGAATCGCAGTTCCGCGTAAATCATCTCCAGATTCGCAACATCACTCCAGGTCGTTTCGCTCATATCCGCCAACTCTTTCGTCGATTTGTTGACGTAAGGTTTATGGATTGCGGCCGATTTTGGATGCCCGTTATACCGCCGATGCGCGACTTGTTGGAGCGATACCCTGGGTTTCCTTTTTTGCGCCGTGCCACCGGCGACCGTATATCCCTCGGCTCTTAAATCGGCAGCAAGTTTTTGTTCCATGCGCTCCGCTTCATCTCGAGTCATTGGATTCAGGTGTTCGTAAAGGTGTGGCATGGACCGCAGGCCAAACTCCGTTACGATTCGCGCAGCTTTGTAGCCTCGCTTATGGTTATTGAAACGCTCTTCGACCGTTAGTCCGGTCATCCCGACATAGACACACGGCTTAGCATCGTCATGGTGAGGATTCTCGCGAACGAACGACTTCCGCTTCAACGCAGCCGAGTCGAGTAACACCACATACACGCTGAAAGTGGACTGTTTCTTATGGGAGGACATTTCGAAATAAAAGAAGCAGAGATCAGGCCGAAACCCCGCAAAGACGGGTATGGCTTGCCGCAGCGATGGCTGCAGCGTTAGGGGGAGAAACCGCTGGGTCCGGAGTCTTCCGCCTACCCCGCCGATTTCAGTTAAGGAATTGAGGGAGTGCGGTTTTCGCCAGATCCGTTGCGATTTCGGCAACTTGCGCCTGGGCGGTTTGGAAATCTTCGACGACTGCGGTTTTTCAGCTTTCACGATCCGCTGTTGAAAGCTACGGTCTTCGAAATGTACAAAATACAGACGCGACCCCAGCTTTCCCTGCCCAAGACGATGGGTCGTCGAGCGCTCCTTTGCTTGGGCGACTCGCTTCCGCCGACTCGTCAAAGACTACGAAAGGCTGCCCGCCTCCCTGGCAGGACTCCACTGGCTAGCTTTTCTCACTCTCATGCTTAACGCTCTGTTCCGAAATTCATGACACGCTCTAGGCTTGTGGCCATAATTTCTCGTTGCCCATGGTCAACTACTTCGACGGCTGGCGAAACAAAGAATTCAAGTGTCGAAAGTGTAACTGGAGGGGCCGAGGGAGCGCTCTTTCCTCCGGAGATTACACCTACGAGTATGGCGAGTTTGTTTGTCCGCAATGTAGCGAATGCGTAGACCTCTTGCTCCTTCAAAGGAATTAAAAAACTCCTCTCAAGAGCAAAGTTGGTAGGGATGCCAAAAGCGAGTGGATCGCCCGAGTAACTATATCGAGCTATCGGTAGGCTCGGCTGCAATTGAAACGAAATTGCTTTGAACCGCATTTGCCAGATCGTCGGCAAACTTGGCGATAGTAGCCGCAGAAGCCGACATCGTCATCCTTGTGCCGGCGGTGGTAATCACAACAATCTGCCCGCCGCCGATCGTTACAGAGATGATGTGGTCGCGGTTGATAAGGGAAATAACCTCTGCCGCGGGAGAAGCGCCAGGAGAATTCATAATGTGGGGTATTTTTTCGCAAGCTTGCGATCGATTCTCATCGTTGGTGAGAAGAAGCGGTCGAAAAGCCCGTTTTATGAGTGGGAAGCACCTTTTATTCCGATTCAGGACCATATGACAGCGCATGTCCTACAGATCTGCTATTCTCAACTAAAGGCCAGCTTTGCTAGTCCGTTCGAAAAACTCTCAATTTTCTTCCCATGTATGACAGCCGATGTCCTACCTGCTGTGCGATGTTAAGGCATGAACAAACCTTTACTCAGTGTTTCCGGACCTTACACGCACGAAAATCTTACGATTTTCCTGTTCCATGGACCCGACCGTTTCGATGGTAGCCGTTATACGTCGCTTGCCCAGGCGTTCGCTCAAAAGCACGTCCGCATTCATGAAACGGGCGCCGTTGGGCAACTGGAAGTTGAGAATCTTTCCGATGAAATCGACATCTTCATCCAAGCAGGGGACGTCTTGAAGGGAGGTCGCCAGGACAGAACTCTGGCGATTGATTTTATTGTTCCAGCTCGACCCGGCCGCGTCCCTGTTCCTGCCTTTTGCGTCGAGAGCGGCCGGTGGCACAAACGTGGAGTGGAAGACGAGGTATGCTTCAGCGACTCAACGCATTCAATCCACGCGAAATCAGCGCGCCTCGCAGCCAAGCGCGCGCTCGACCAGAATGCCGTCTGGCACAGTGTGGCCGAAAGTCAGGAGACGCTCGGGGCGGCGCTCAAAAAGTCAGTCCACGCCGCCTGTTCGCCCACAAGCTACCAACTGAGCGTGGAGGATCCGGATCTCGATAAACGCAGGCGGGAATATCAGGAAAAGCTGCGGCACCTCCCGAACAATGGTTCCGACGTTCTCGGTTACGCATTTTACGTCAACGGTGAGCGTAACAGTGCTGACACCTACGGATCGACGGCGCTGTTTTGCCAACTCTGGGAAAAATTGCTCGATGTCGCCATCCTCGAAGCTATTTCAGCGGAAAATGGAAAGCGAGCCGTGCCCAGTAAAAGAAGCGTGCAGGCATGGCTCAAACAAGCTGCCCAAACACAACCGCGCGGCCGTAAAAATGCACCGCCGCGCACACGCATTGAGACTAAGGCATACCGGACTGGCGTAGTCTTCGATACTTTCGACGAGGCAATCGGTGATGATACCGTTTTGCACACCAACATTATTTCCAACACTGAATCCCCGCAAACTTCATGAACCAAGACCTTGAATTCCGCTTCTCGATACATCCCGTGCCCCAAGGCGAAGCGCTCACCTTCGCGGAGATTGAAGCGCGATACCTGAAACAGCTTCAGGAAAAGGAAGGAAAATGCGTCCAATCGCTAACCAACCTTGCAAAACTTTACTCACGGGCGAGGCGCTACAAGGAGGGGTTCCGCTGCATCGAAAAATTGATCGCGCTCTCGGACGATCCCGAGGAACACGGAGGCTATTACCTGGCATTGGGTTGTTTCATGGAACAGGCCCGTGATTATAAAGGCGCCGCCGGATTCTACCGTCGTGCTTTGGCATTGGAACCGTGTCGAAACGAGACGTGGTATTTCATTTACAACAACCTGGGATTCTCGTTAAACCAATTGGAAGATTATGACGGCGCGATTCCCTATTTGCGCCGCGCGATCGAAATCGATCCCGGGCGCCCGAACGCCTACAAAAACCTAGGACTTGCACTCCAAGCGAAGGGAGATTTTGCCGAAGCCGCCGAGCTTTTTGTCGCCGCTACCCAGGTCGACGCTTCCGATCCACGTTCCCTGTCTCATCTCGAGGATCTAATCTCCTCGCATCCGGAATTGGAGGTCGATCTGCCTGATCTTCCCGCTCGGCTGCAAGCTTGCCGAGCGGCCGTGAAGTTCGCTCAAGCCCAGCAACCCGACTTCCAGGCGATCTGGAAGCGGGAGCGGCAACGTCAGAAGCGTGAGTAACGGGTTGTATTATAATGACGAAACCGGTGATCCATCGAACAGTCAGCAAAGGGCGACCGCTCCGGGTCTTGTTTTCGTGCCCGGTTAATGAATTGCTTCGCGACTATTTGACCGAGCTCATCCACGGGGTTTCGCCTAACTCCCGCGGGGTATTGACAGTGATTCCCCCAAGTGTTCGGGAAGGAGACCTGCTGGCAACGGCCGCAAAGCAGAAGTTCGACGTAGCGGTCATCGTGCTCAACAATGTTTTCTATGCGCCGTACTATTCGGCAAGACGTCTCGCGACACTAACGTCTGACGGGGTCTTCCTCCTTAAAAGAATGATTCGCTTGTTTAAGATGCCGATAATCGCCCTTTACGGCATGCCTGACGACGCTTCGCACGTCGAAGCATTGATGCGGGCGGGCGTGGCCGCCGCCATGAAGCTCCCATTCGAGATCGAGGAAATGAAGCGGGCACTGAAACGATGCCTCACGCCTCGTCCATAATCTGTGTCATAAAGGCCACCGCGACCTTGTCAGTGGAGCGGGTTTTTGTTAGGGTGGTTCCTGTTGAAAATACAAACGACATCAAGAGTGATCGAGCCTCGTATTGAGGCGCGATCTGCCAACCTGGTTGGAGAAACCAAGGTGGATGGCGGGGACCTGTGGTCCTTGCCGATGTGCGCCGGGGCGAATGTCCCCGGGCGAACCAAATCTCCCTTGATGGCGTTCGCCGCGGCGAATCGCCATGACACATTCATTAGCTATTCGGCTTAATCCGGCCAACCCGGATCATCATCTCTGGAACAATAACGGGACGTGGTTCGTCCACTACACGATCCACCCTACCCCGTTCACCAAGCAGCGCATCCGGGCGTCGCTTCAAACCAAGAACCTCATCGAGGCGCGATTGCGCCGGGATCAACTGCTGTTCACCCGGATACGGGCGAACGCATGATCGCCCCTGCAATCGGGAACGACATATGGACAATGAAAATCATTCAGCCAGTCAATCTGGATCGGACCCGAGGCAAAACGGCCTTGACCTCGAGAATCTCAACAGGCGGCACGTGAGCTCCATTGATAAATGGTATCGAATGTGCGCCGGGGCCGGGTCAGAAATCACCGCGTTTGAGAACGGCACGATTTATCTGGCAATTACGGTTGAAATGTTAGGCGTATCGACATCGCGACGGCTCCTACAGGCGAATCAATCAAGATTGATGCTCCGATCGGACAACGCGAGCCGCTGCCGTTGGGATTCAGGATAGCCGTTCTCATGCTGGGCAGTTTGTTTGCCATGGCCCTGGCACAGTCGGTACTCGTCAGCCAGAAAGGTCGAGGTGAACTCTCCAGTCCCGCTGCCATCAGCCACGCCGGCCCGGCCCACAAACGTTAGGCCAACAGACAATCTCATTGAATATCGCGGCGCCTATCGTCAGTGGGACGGACAAGAATGGAAACCGGTCCCTCGAGCAATTCCGGTAGATCGTGAATTATGAATTCAGGCGCAATGAGGAGTGGTGAGCCTCGGTATTATCCCGCCGCCAAAACCCCGCAGCTGGCATGCGGAGAGCTTGATAACGGCCGGCTGTTAAAGAGGTCATCTTCTACCGATCACGCAATATGAAACTACGTAAAACGAAAAAACCGACCCGCGAATTCGAGCGGCTCTCAGGGTTAGGCGACGACGCTAAAGCCTGGACGGGCCTATCTGATGACGAGCTGAAGCAGGTCGTGCTGCTGAAATGTATGGAGTATGGCGCCAGCCAGGACGCCCGGCGTATTCCCAACCTGTTTGAGCTCTACAGTTACGCCGTTAGTCGGCTCGACAGGGACGAACGCATGCAGCTGGTCACCCAGTTCGGCGAAATCGTCGAACGTCAAGAGGGGTTGGGACACATGGGACTCATGATGTTCCTAGTTGCCGACGATAACCCCGGAATTCGCTCCACAGCGGCAATGCAACTGGCAGTGCTCTTTGAGCCAAAAGACGGCGATGTTCTGACCGGCGCGAAGTTTGTAGTGAATACATTAATGAACCAGGAGAAAGACCCGGAGCGTCAGGGCGACGCGCTTGGAGGCATTCTCCTGCTCGGCGACAAGCGGCTCCTTCCACTACTCTGCGATGCCTGGGAGAAACTTCCCGGATGAAGGCCGCATTGCGCTTGAGCCGGGCCAGATCGGGTCTCGTCACCGAAGCCATGGTCGAATTTTGGCTGCGTTGCCTGGAAAACGGCTGCAGCGAATCGGTGTTTGGCTCTGTCGTGGCGGCTATCGACAACATGCCGGCCATTGCCGGTGTGCCTTTTGTCCAGGACGTGGAACGTGTGTTCCAGCCTATCGCGACAGCGATAATCCGGTGAAACGGCTCCGGCAGACATCCTTTCCGGATTACTTAAAAACAATTCGTCCCCGACTCGAAGCGCTGGAAGCAGTCGAATCCGAGCCAAAGATCATCCCAAACATTTATAAGAATTGGGAGAACGCCGAGCAGGTCCGACAAGCCTTTCATACTGATGCCCTATCGCTGTTCAGGCACGGTCGAGGCGGCACCCGCCGAATTTCGAGCCGTTCACGTTGCTGCCGATTTGTTAGGGCAATGTGAATGAACGGCCTGTTTGCCTATGGGATTTTCAACCCGATGGGACCGACGATTTGCAACTGTTTCCCTGCTGCGGCACGAAGCAGCCGCCAACGTGCCTTATCCATTATCAGATGCTCAATCCGTTCGCGCAGGAAAGACTGGTGATCGCTGCATTGCCGAAAAACGCCTCCGAAAGATGAGCTGGTCACGCTACTGAGTCGGCTTTTTGCTGTTAACAGTATTGATGATTCGGTGTTGATCGGCGGCTTGCCAACATTTCTGATCCTTCCCGACGATAACGATTCCATTACGCGATCGGCCTTGCCTGTTTGCGTAATCACGTAATTGAAAATGATCGTTTTCCGGAGGTAGTCGAACAGCTCGAATCCCTCAAGCGGCATGAAGGCAACCCATGGGATCGCGCCAGCAGCGACATATCGCGAGCCATGGAATTATCCAAGGTAAAGGAGTCGGCAGCAGGCCTTCAGACGCCCGGCCGATCGTGGGCGAGAAGAACGCGATCAGCACTTTTGGAAGAATGGCTGCAGCTCTTAGCTTCGCCGGGTCACCTCAAGAGCGAACTGCGGGGATTTGTTGAAGCGTGGGAGGGATCCATCAATTTGCAGGCGGGCAATTTCCTCGGTCGCGAAGCCATGTCGCTCGATCAAATGTTTGATGCCGTGACAGACAGCGAGCCGCGCTTTATCATCCAAATGCACGAAACGCTGCAATAGATCGAGGCCGTCCAATCACATCCGCGATCGGATTTTATCCGCAGCTCTCGTCGCATTTTAAGTACGATAACCAACGCACTGGTAATGAACGGGGAAGAGCAAAGGAGAGGAAACCCAGTGACAGTTTATTTCTGTCAAATCCAGGCAAAATTTTGTTGGTCTAACGTGGTTCAGCATTAAGGCTGGAAGGTCGCTGTGGAAACGCGCTCTGCAGCGTCAAGCAAGCGTTCTGCCTCTTCGATTATATCGATTAATTTCGGCCAGTTCCCAGTCAACAAATCATTGGCGTGAGCAAGACAGTCTCGGAAATGCATCATGCTCGCGAGCAGCGTCTTCGCCTTTTTACTACTTTGAAAACCGAGTGCTTTTCGCAATGATTCATTACCTGCGATTATTGCGGCCTTGTCACACCACTGCAGGCAGTCATCAACATCAATTTCTTGGTTCTTCCGGACGCGTAGATTGAAGAGCCTGTTTGCATCGGCGATCCTTTTCGGGCGCAGACAAGCCTTCCATGCATCGTCTGGATATCGTTGGCGGATAAGACGCAACATCTGCATTTCCACCAATGAAAGCACACCAAAAAGCCACATTCTGAGTGGAAACTTTTGGAGATCGCCTTTTGTAACGATACCCCAAACTTTATCGTGTACGGAAACGAACAGAGGATTAACAGTTCGCATGCGCGAGACAGCTTCCAACAGTGATGTGCGATCGGAAACCAAACGTTCGGCATCGAACGTCTTTTTCCAGTTACCGAGCCGACCGGCGCCAATCTCGTCTCGGATGGCGTAGCCCACGATGTGGCCGTGCGATCTGATCGCGAGAAAGTCGTAATCCCGATCCTTCATAAATGTCTTCACTTCTTCGGCATTATCATCGTCATCGAAGGAGACGACTGGTTCGGCAATATCTCTCACCATGACGCTTCGATCGAAAATTTCCCGGAGATCGCTTAAAGATGATTTGAGCTGCTTCAATTTCCTTAACAAATCACAGAAAATGCATTTTTGAATCTGTTTCTCCGGCGGCTGGATTGGCTCGCGCAATTGCGCCGTGATTACGTCCTGCCATTGCCATCTCCCGAAACAGACGCGCAACAGGACTTTGTTTGTCGTTGGCGACGAAGCCAATAGAATGCAAAGCAGACCTTGCGCGTGAAAAAGCGGCGATGGATCGGACCCCGGTCAAACGCGAAAAGCAGATCGAAACGATCATTTCGAGCACCGCTAAATTTACCGTTTGTGTGTTACGCGCTCAATGCACCCGCTCTTCCCATGGACGCACAGTGCAGAGACACGAAAAACAACTGGCCCTGGATCTAGCGCGTGCTCAAGCACATAGTCTCGCTGCGCGACGTGATCGTAAACGGCGCCATCATCTGATGGAGCGCAGTTTTGCGGACGCGGCTAACAATCATCACTTCAAACGTGCCCGTTGGCGGCGTCTCTGGCGGCAACAGATCCAGGATTACCTCATCGCGGCGATCCAAAACGTGCGCATCCTCAAGTTCAATCCGCAGCGGCCGGGTCATTGCTCCATACTACCCGCATCCCTTAAATGTAAAATATACAGACGCGACCCCCTATTCCCTCCCTGAATTTTGCGACACTTCGCAGCCGCGGATCAACGCGTGATTAGTATCATCAAGTGGTATAGTGTTGTGACGCGTATCACGTGCACTTACAAACCTACCTTCAGTACGTCGCCGCTGTTCCATTTGGGAAACGCTTACCGGACGCCCTTTACATAGTTCGGCCCGCCGCCGGAGATATTCCAGGTCCCGTTTTTGAGCTAATTAAGAGAGCTGAGGTCGCTGCACAACCTGATCCAAAGTGGACTCTTATTAAGCTCCACACGAAGAAGGCGGCTGTAACATTCCTTTCATATCCAGACTTTGATGCTGACCCACATCCAGCTTTGGCAGAAGCGACTAAGATTAATTTGAACACGGGCTCAATCGTAAAAACCGATTATCGCGCTCGCTCTAATCCGCCAATTCTTCACCGCAAAGAGACCTTCTTGCCGACTGGCGATCCGCGGATTCCCGCCTTTGCTGCGCTAACCGACCAAGAGGAAGAAGCGGGACTTTACCGTGAGACAGCGCGGATCGGACTGCGTGTGCAATGGCTAACGTTGGTCAGACGGCTCGGCTTGGGTTACGAGGGGCATACGCTCGTTCCTCTACTGGTTCGAAGCAATGAGTCGGAATCGGATAATGGCGAAAAGCCTGACATTGCTCGCCATAGGACCGCCATAAAACGGTATGATCTCTCTAAGCCCGTAAAAAAGTTATTAGAGCGCGGATTGTTTCGGAAAACTGAAACGTTCTTTGATTACGGATGTGGCCATGGCATGGACGTCGAGGCACTTCAAAACCTCGGATATCAAGCCTCGGGATGGGATCCGGCTTTCCGTCCAAATGTTTCGAAGGTCGCGGCTGCCGTAGTCAATCTCGGGTATGTGCTCAACGTTATCGAAGAGCCTTCTGAGCGAATTGCGGCGTTACGCGAAGCCTATTCGCTTGCTGAACGTCTCCTCTTGGTGTCAACGATGGTCTCGGGGCAAGAGAACACCGCACATACTCGCGCATATCGGGACGGCTTTCTGACTAAGACCAACACCTTTCAGAAATTCTACGCTCCTGGCGAACTCGAGGAGCTTATTGAACGGACGCTCGGGACTGAAGTGATTACACTTGGGATTGGAGTATGCGCAGTTTTCCGCGATCAAAACGAAGCAGAGTTGTTTGAGGCCGGACGTAACCGTCGACGGATCGATTGGACAGAAATAAGCGCTCAGCTGCGATTTTCTATCGCCGGCGCCCGCGATCGTCGCAATGTCGACCGATACGAACTTCACAAGGAGCTCTTTGATCAGTTTTGGCAGACGATGCTTGACCTTGGTCGCATTCCTGAACTTATAGAGTTCGACCGGCTAGCTGATATTCGAAGGGCTGGAGGAGGACTGAGTAAAGCCGCAGCCTTGGTCGTGGCCCGAAATGGGAATGAACTTTGGCAGATTGCTCGAAACGCGCGAACTGAAGATTTGCTCGTATATTTGGCGATGACCAATTTTCGACCACGCTTTCTCCGGCGCGAAATTCCGCTCCGCATTAAGCATGACATTCGGAGCTTTTTTGGTGACGTGGTTGCGGCTCAAGCTAAAGCCCGAGATCTCTTATTTGCCGCGGGCGATCCCGATGAGTTGGAACTCGCCGTTAATGAATTGACTTACGGTGTCTTTGATCGCGATGAAATGCACTTCACATTCCATCGGAGCTTGCTTCCAAAACTTCCTCCAATTCTTCGTGTTTATGTGCATTGCGGATCTGTCCGGTACGGCAATCCCGATGAGGCAGATCTTATCAAGATCCATGTCCGTTCCGGCAAACTGACGTTCTTACACTACGATGACTTCGCGGGGTTTCTCCCTAAACTTCAAGCCCGCATCAAAATCAACATGCGGACACGATTCGTTCAGGTCTTTGACCATTCGCAAGAAGGTCAACTTCTTGGTATTTCAAAGAGAGATTTATTGCTGAAAGTCACCCGATGTATGCGGAACAACGGCGGTACAGCGAGAAGCTGAGGCAGCTTGAGATTGTTTCGGAAACAGGGTTGGGTCCGTCCGAGGCAGAGTTTCTGAATCTACTACGAGAGCGGGGGCTCAATTCAAAGCTTAACAAGAGCAAACGGAGGTCCAATCAAGCGGCGGTATCCGGGCGATAAATGTACAGAAGGTGTTTGGCTCTAGATCCCTGAACATAGAGGGCCTGAGGAATTTTCGAAGGCTCCACGTTTCTAAGGGACAAGAGCACTACGTCAGCCTCAAGTCCTTTAAAGACTTCAATTGTAGAGTAATGCAGTTTGTTGGAATTTGAGTCGTATAGCTCGTAGGTACTCGCTAACTCAAACCGATCAATTTTCGTGACGTTCCTCAAAAAGGACTCTTCCTTGGAAGGAGTAACGAGGATCACTATGGCGCCAGCGCTGATCTTCTCTTTGGTTGTTAAGTGATGAACGTCGGTTGTAATCTGCTTCAGTTCGTCCCCCTCATCACTCACACGTCGCACAATTACTTGTGCGCCGACCGGGGATCGATCGAAGCTGCTCATGCCAGTCGGAAAACTCCGATTCAAGAAGTCGACGATCGTTCGGGTATTGCGGCAGTTCTTCGTCAAAACCTTTCGTGCCGGAATGGGTTGGCATGGAAATTCTTTCCAGTGCCCGAATATGTCCTGCTTTTCATCTAAAAGCACCACGTAGTGCGACTCTTTGCCCGGTGTCAGTAGTTGTTGCAAAAACTGGTACCATTCTGGTTTAAAATCTTGACCTTCGTCGACAATGACGGCGTCAAATCGGGGCAGCCGGTCACGAGATAATTCGAATAGTCTCATCGGGAGTTCAGTATGCCAAAACTCATTCCCTTTGTGCGTCTGTGCTTCCCACCAATCGGAATCTTCTCGTTCTATTTGACGCTTTGCAAAGCTCGCAAATGTCGAAACCGTTACCTTCCCGTTTTTGTCGAAGGCATAACGTGCCCGTTTCGCGATCCCTCGGTTATAGAAAAGCAGCAAGACACTGGCGCCCTTATCCGCGAGCCGCTTAGCAAATGTTTGCGCGATGATCGTCTTGCCCGTGCCAGCACTACCGTGAACTAAGATGCATCGGTTTACTTCTAGATCCGTCGAGTACTTCGAGTTGCTCATTCGTTACTTGAACTATCTGCTCTGCTTCACGCGCGATGCGAATACCTAATATCTGCACAAAACCAATGCTGCGAGTCAATCGGTCAACTAATGCGCGGACCTCTTGGGCATTCAACCCCGACCGCGAGCCATATTTGGACCGAACGTGGGCCTCAAGAGGCTCGAACGCTGACGAAATGTTAAGCATCGCGTTTTCATCGAGGATTTGGCTCGGTTGAATCTCGAGAGCCCCTGCGTGGCTCTTGAGAGAGCAATTTGGAAAGCAAACCGCCCAATCCACGCAGGCGTTTTTGACCTCGTAAGACACAGCTCTCTCTAACGTGTGAGCAGCATCAGTTGCCTGCTTGATAATGTCCTTACAAGGCCGGCCATTTTGAAGCCACGAACGTCCGACGCCATCGTAATTGACCAGACCGCCCTTAACTTCGAGACAAATGAGAATGTCTCGTCCGTTAAAGACAATGAAGTCAATTTCGCATTCAGGCTTACCGAAAAGCCCGCCTATGATGCGCTTTGAGTAAAACACGTGGTACTTTTCGGGAAGACACTTAAGTGTTTGATAGACCTCAAATTCAGGCACCGCCGGATCCCAAGGACCCGGAAATATTTCGGGATATATTCGCGCCATGTTATATTGTCACTCGTTTATGGGTGTTCCCGTCAGCCGCTACGGAGAGGATAGAGCGCGAGAGAGCAGCAATTGTATCTCTTCCGGAAAGTAGGAATTAAGGATCGTGTTCTAGAGCTTCTCGTGCCTGTGAAGAAGTGAGCCAGGTGGAGGTCATCGTCCAGAACCGCACCCTTATATGACTTATCGAAGGCCGCCTGGCTCCTGATCCGTCCCGAGAAGTTGCTCGCTTTCTCCTGGACTGTCGCTGATGTCCGATGGGAAGTGCTTGCCGTCTCCCGTTCAAGCAAATGCCAAAATGGTTCCCCTCGAAGCGCCACAAACGGCATGGCGACAGAGGTGGGGTTGGAAGGAGCAACGACGGACGCGAAATAGCCGGCGAATATGTTTTCTAGGTCCTTATTTAGCGGTATTAAGTTTGGACGATTCGGATCCCGTTCATACAATTTCGCGACGGCCAACAGGAGGAGTGGTTGATGCGGGGCACCGCCAATAGAAACGTCATTCCACTCGACCGCGCGGTCTCTATTTCCAAGCGTGGAGAACATTTTCTGATATCGTGCGAGCGCTATCGCTGAATCGTTGCCAGTCAACGACTTGTTGGATCCGCGCCAGTAGATCACTTGGGAATGGGCTCCGGGAATATTCCACTCGATTTCAGGAAAGAAATGCTCAAGCCAATTGTAAAGGATCCGAGTGTTCTCCTTGATCTCCCACCTATATGGCAGAGGGACGTCTTCGCACTGGTCATGAATCCAGTCGTTCACGGCACCGAATCGCAGGCTCCCATGCTCTTTCAGGAATGCGACGAACTCGACCACAAACGGAACCGTTATAAATGCTTGGCGAAGAGTCCTATGGAAAGCCTCTTGCTGTAAGCCATCGGGTATCCGGAATACCGAGAGATCGTGAGCAACCCGACGCACCTCTTCTGACGAAAATGAAGAAAGGCCACCTCCAAAATAGTAGTCCGCTAGGCGCTGGGGGCTTTCTGTAGCGGGAAGAGAGCCGATCGTGAACCGCTTCGAAGCTGGAGGAAACATATCTGGAGGCACAGACAACGGCACTGGCAACGGACAGCTCTCCACGTAGCCGCAAAGGATCTCGTACAGCTTCTCATCAACGCGGCGACTAGCGTTGATCATTTCATATATTCTTATCCAATCATCCGAACCGAGCTTCAGCATCGCCCCGCTCTCCACGTTCGCTGGCTCGCAGTAACCCAAGCCTCTAAGTGTGAGATTCCCGCTTGTAGTAAAAGCCAGGTTACTCTCGAAGATATAAAGCTTTAGATGGATAGAGTTGTTAACGTATAAATCGCATCCTTCTGACTTGAGATATTCGAAAACGGAAAGATCGGACACGCCGGCAATCAAATCTTCGATTCTCCACCGGCAAACC
Source organism: uncultured Verrucomicrobiae bacterium (assembly GCA_963728975.1). Taxonomy (GTDB): domain Bacteria; phylum Verrucomicrobiota; class Verrucomicrobiia; order Chthoniobacterales; family UBA10450; genus DATFCK01. The sequence goes on along the minus strand of CAVSMF010000002.1, from coordinate 322,919 downwards.
ACCTTCCAACGCTTTGCCCGATTTTTGAAGGACCGGAGCCTTTGCAGCGCCTCGAGTTTCGCAAACGGAGTAATGAGCAGCAGCAGGTCGTCTCCCCCGCGAATCCTTTCTTCAAGAGCGGTGTAGACGGGATTCCATACCAGTTCAGATGCCATTGCGAATTCGAGGACTATGCTTCGGAATTTGTCGAATAATAATCAGCAAAATAATCATAGACCGAGCGCTCGTCCGAGAAGCCCACAATATTGTCTATGACGTCGACAATTTTGCATTCCGGAGTCCCTCCGATAGCGGGTCCACGTAACCCACGACCGATCATTTGGCTGTACAGGACAATAGATCCGGTCGGTCGCGATATGAAAACAACCGTGATCTGTGGGGCATCAAACCCCGTCGATAATATCCCATAGTTACAAAGCACCTGGAGATCAGAGGCCTTGAAGCGTTTTATTAAGGCTTGCCTACGTGCACGGCTTGTCGTGCCATCGATGTGAGCTGCCGTGAATCCAAGGAAGTTCAAAAGCGCGGTGATAAATTTTGAATGTTCGACGCTGCAGCCAAAGAAAATAATTTGTTCATTAGCTTCGCATTCCTTTTCGAGACGTTTCACTATTTCCACATTCCGAGCATCATCGTTTCCTACCCTGCGCAGAAGACCAGGTGGGAGTTCAAAAAATTGCTCGATATAGGCTTTCTCCCTCGTGGTGGCTCGTACCGTCGACCGCTTACTAACGGGACATACTCCGTTTCAGACAACACGCCTTTTGCTCGGAGAAAGTCGATGACTGGAGTTGTACCGCTGTGAATAGACAGAATGTCGTTAAAGAAAAATTTCGCGAGGGACTGATTCTCGGCAGCGTCGGATAGGCTGCGACCCGGAGTCGCAGTTAAACCCAGCACGCGCGTTTCAGAACCTATCAACGCCGATACCACCTGATTGTAGGTGGGAGCCAAGACCCTGTGGGCCTCGTCCACAACGAGCAAACCGACCCGAGGAGCGAGTTCGGCGAATGCTGCGGGACGGCTTTTTAGCAAGGCATAAAGTTTCGGAAAACTGCCTACAATAAATGCGCTTTCAGAAAACTCGAAAGGCAGCGTGGCTCCCTCACCCCAACAGCGAACCAGCCGTAACGCTTTGTTACTCAGATGAGGCCAAATCTGCAGGAAGGACTCGTAGGCTTGTTCGCATAACTCCTCTGAATGCACGAGCCAGACTACGACCATCCCCGCGTCATGGCGGTTCAGGAAGTCGCAGATAATCTCAACGGCCGTGCGCGTTTTTCCTGACCCCGTAGGCATCTGCAAGATAAAACGACTTAGCGGTACTTGGAGCTTTTCGCACGCTTCAAAATACACTCCGCTTTGATAGTCTTTCAGCGTTTTATAAGGGCCATCTGCCGTTTTGAGGACCGATTCGCTCGGAGGCAGAGTTAAGTCCTGGGGAACAAAGTCTTTCGGGATACCTAGATGCTGTGCAATGACCTCCGCCGCTTCGCGTTTCGGCCATAGCGCAGTTAACGCTTGCACTTTTTGAGGCCAAGCTTCTCCTGCCTTTACCGGAACGAGTTCCTCAACGATCTCGCCCAATTTGTTAGGCGGCAACGAGTTAAACAATTCCTTGCGGAATGCGCTTGTCTCAAGCGCGGAAGCTCCGGCAAATGCTTCAAATACTTGTGTCAGCCCTTCACGAGAATAAATCTTGCCCTGGTCAAAGTCGGGATTGAGCGCTGGAAGAAGTTCCTCCAAACGGGCAAGAACCTTCTCGCCAATCAACTCTTGGAGGCGGGCTTTTCCGAGCACCGACCAGATTTCAGACATTTACTTATGTATGTTCTGAAGATAGTTACGCAAGATCACACCCCATTCGAATTCAAGGGCATCGAAAAACGGCGCGGCCTCGGCCTCAATCTGGCCAGGAAAACGCAGCCGCGCCCTATAGAAAGAGACAACAATCAGAGCGATGATTTCCCGCACCTCAGTAGTGGAGTACTCGTGTTTCGCTAGGCACGTCTCCAGTGGGTGCTTGCTATTGAATACAAGTTTATCTTCTCCGCCATGGGTCTCGACCCGGCAAAATTGAGGGGCAGTAGTTGAGCCTCTCTCAACTGTAAATGGGCGCGCTCTCGACGCTTCTTCGTCCCGGGCCAGAGAGCGAGCCTTCATGGCTGCAGCTGCGTTTTGAAGAGTCTCGTTTCCTCCTGATTCCAACCACTCAAATATTTCCGACTGGTTCTCCTGCAAAGCTTTCTGCAGCTCCCGTAGTAGCGTACTTCCAAGCGTGAGACCTTTTCGTGTAGGCTGCAGCATGCCGTCTGCCTTTTTCAGAAAGCATTTGCGAATATCCACGTAAGGCACCCCCTCGTATACGGTGAGGCTTAGCACTAGCGGGTTAGCCTTCGAGCCTAAACGGATACCCAACTCGGAAAGTGCCGTCATTGGCTCTCGTTCTCTCGATTGTAGGTCTCAATGTAATTTTTGAGGTAATTGCCCCAGTTCATTCTCACCTCTTCCAATAATCGTTCGGCGGTCCACTGATGCTTCGGATCAATCATGGCTTCTGCTTTTGCATAAGAGATGAGCAGGAGATCGATAAGTGCCCGTAGTTTTTTCGCATCGTAATTATCATCGCCACTTGTAACTAACCGGTCACGAATTCCTTCAAGCTCCGCAAAGAAAACGTGTCGCATATTGTATCGGAGGACGTCGTTTCCGCCTAGGTGATTCGTCTCTACAAATTCTGGACCCCGCCATTCTGCGTCCATGATCGTAAACGGCTGGCTTTGGAATTTCGTCCTCCAGGCAGCCTTCTGTCGCTCATCTGAGGTTTTTAGAAATTCATCGGCCGCTTTACCGCTCTCATCCAAGAGATTCTTGCCTTGATCCAAGAGATTCTTGGGCGTCGGCGTCTGATTCGCAGCGCGCTCGGCATCTTCGTGTCCGGTAACGACGCCGCCCGCAGCTGTCGAGCGCCCCTGCGCGGTAGCGGCCGTCCAAACTTCCCGAACTCGTTCCAAGGCAGTTTTCCGTGTCGGCTCAATCTTGTCGGATAACGCTTGCTTCAGCGGCTTAACTGGCAGCGCCCCCCTTTTGATATTCTTGACCGTGAATTCCTTGTCCAGCACAGCGTCAAACGAGATCTCCCCACCCCACCAGCGATCGATCTCGGCAAAACGTTCGCCAGGCCAATGTGGAACCGTGTCGTAGTAAACCTCTCGGCCATTGCGCATAATGGAAATTCCGTTGTTGCGGTCGATATGGCGTTCTTTCGCGTCTTTGGTATTTCCTGCACCCTGGTTAGGACGGAACTCCTGCGGCAATAGGCTTAGCCTGACCTTGATTTCAGACGTGGCTGGTCCTCCCGCCTTGCGATCCTCTTGCGGAATTGGCCATGGAAATTTGATAGTTTTGAACTCATGAGCCTTCGGATCTGCGGGGAACTTAGTATTCTCCGTCTTGACGTAGAGCGGATCTATTGCGCAGACTTTTTCCCCGTTGGTAAAGATCTCACATCCTTGCCAAATGAAATTCCGGTATGTCCGCCCGACCCAGACCTTCATCTCCGTTAGGATTTCTGAAGCATCTGTTGGTTGCCGATCATATTTGCTCCACACCACTAAGGTGCCCTTTACCTTGCCGCATAGGTCCTTAAGGTTTTCAGGCGGAGACTTCTCAACGGGCTCTGGAATTTCCGACATCTTAGGCGGTGTGGAGGTTATCAGATCGAGATCTGTAAAAGTGTAAAGCCACTTGCCGCCCTCCTCCTTTGAATAGATTTCGGCCTTCTTGCACTGGTTAATGGCCGCCAAAGTGGCTCCAACTCCGAACCTTCCAATTCCGCTCCTATCATTAAAACGACTTGAATAGCCGAGCTGTAGACAACGGTGCAAAATATCCCTGGGCATGCCTTTACCGTCGTCGCCGAACGCAATGTATTCGATCGGTTCGTTTTTCACCGAAGTTGTTTTCGGGCGGTAAGCCATCTTGATTTTGACGGTCTTTGCTTCGGCTTGAATCGAATTGTCGATTACTTCCCCGTACGCGCTGTAGACATCAAAATCGGAACTGCGCATCGACTGCAGCGCCGCTCCACTTTCCACTAAGCTGACGTTCATATAAAGGTCCCGGTTAAGTGCGCTATAATTGACAAATTAAGCACGCCTTGGGGCTGTCGTCCTCATCCTCAAGACCCGCCAACGTTTCAACTAGCTTCTTATCACCTCGAGATTTTCGAATGCGCTCTTTTCGTTCCAAATAGCGGGCTCTGATCTTGTCGGCATTTTCGGGTTTGCGAAGTTCGCTCAGCGACATCCCTTGAACCCAAGTAAATGTCTTGCCAGGTTCATCACTAATTTTCTCGTACGCTTGCGCTTGTTCGAATTGTTCGGGATGAGTTTCGAGGAGACGCAACCATTCTATTGGCTGTTGGAAAAAACAAAAGTAACAGCCTGAATGTGTACGTCCCCATTTTAGATAAGGCGGCAGTCCAATCCCGCTCTCGTTGAGGATTCGCATAACCCCCGCATAATCAATTCCGTCGTCCTTGAAAGGAAATACCGCTTTGATGTTTTCCTTGTGGCTGATGTAGCCAATCCGATCTTCGTCGGCGCGAATTCCGACGTAGCTGATAACCGGCTCTTCGCCCACAAACTCCTCGAACGGTTTGAGTTTCAAGAGTTTTGTACACCACCGCATTTGTGGCGATGGCAAGTAGCCGCCGAAAACGCTGTGCCAATGGTCAAATCCCGCCCTGGCGTTCAGCCGAACAATTTTCTTCCCGAGAAACGCTTCGACCCGGTTGAGATACTCGTACGTCTCGGTCAGTTCCTTTTGCGTGTCACAAAAAACATATTCCATCTCCAACTCTGGGCGCGTTTTTCGCATGTGAATCGCCAGCGCGGTCCTGTCTTTCCCCCCTGACAAACTAAGGATGTGTCGGACTGGCTTACTAGAATTAAATTTGATTTCGCTCATCCTTTTTCTCCAAAAGTTCCCACATCAAACGCGACAAAGCATACGCGGAGACGCGAGTATTATCGCCAAGCAGTTTAGAGATGTTCTTTTCCAGTTCCTTGCCCTTGTGCCTCTCATTGGCGCTGAGATGAACAACTTGGTCACGTTCTTGGCCATCCCGAGCTGTTAGCGCGACTCGAAACATTGAGTCGGCAGATCTTTTTCCAGCACCGGCAAAAAGAACGCTCTCAACTCGAAGAAACTTGTGCACCACCTCTTGAAGCTTTTCTTTAAAAACAACCTCGTCACCGTCTTTCCACAGGGATGGCGGAGTGGAGGCTAGGAAGCTGCCTACAGATTCCAGCCAGTCGGGCTCGGAAGATTGCTGTCCATCACACGCAAACAAAACGCCTTCAAATCCAAATCGCGGAGGTTAACTAGCAAATTCTCACTACGTTCTGCGAGCGAATCTCTGAATGCCTGGTCGAACCCGGCCGCTCCCTCGAATGCGCTAGCGATCGCTTCCCGAATTCTGTCTTTCAATCGCGGGAATGACATCCTTAGCTCTTCGAGCGAAGTCTTTAGAGCTTGGGCAAATTGTCGTGGACTGGCCTCTTTACGCTGAGAGCGCGCCTCAAGATTAAACGGCTCAAACCCGCAAGCCGTCGGGAGCTCTTTGAACAGCAGAATACCGGGTTCACGAGCATTAAGAATAACATCACGGACCCGCCGGGCGTTTTCGGAGAGATTGCCGGTTGTCCGAGCATACTGCGGGAGCTCAGCCGCAAACGTGCATAGCGGGCGGACCATATCCAAGAGACGTGATTTCGACTGTGAAATGTTCTCGATGCTCAGCACGCTGAGTAAGTCTTCAAAAACCGCTAGGCGAACACCTTTAAGACGGCACATCTGCAGATCGAAGGCTGCCGGGCGCTTGGATAGCCGCAAGACCTCTTCTGGTCCTACGTGATTAAGGAAAGTGCCATTTTCGTATAATGCGATCTCGCGTTGGTGCTCGGTCAGAACGACCACGAGCAAAATCGGAAGCAGTCCGTCACGAATTCCGAACGGAAAGCGGCGTAATTCCTCGAAAATTGACTCTACGCATACTCGTTCATCGGGTCTCGAATCTAAAATCCGTTTTATTTGCGACAACGCCGGGCAGAAGCCGACAAGGGTCTTTGGCAGCCTCCGGCTCGGCGATGATCCAGTTATAACCGTCATGCCGGTGGATTTTCGATTGCGCCAAAACGGAAAGGTAAATCGACATCTCGGGAGGCTTTTTTGTCGGATCCATGCCGAGTAATTCCGTGCCAGCCTGAGTCAGCATCCGCTCGAGCAGGCGCATTCGTGCGGCAGCGGCTGCGGAGCTCAAGACGCGGCGATTAACTAATTCGTTTTGGACAATAGGGGCCTTGCTATAACGCCGATCACAAAGATCGGAGAGGAAAGATATGAATTCGCTCGCCGTTCGAATGCGCGTCAACTCGGCACCATCATGAAACCATCTGACAGCTATCCCGTTAGTAGGTGACTGTTTCAAGCCAACGTAATGCTGCACACGTTTCTCCAATGTTTGAGTAGCCATCTGCAATTGACGGCTAACCTCTTCGAGGGCATATCGATCATCTTTTAGTTCGGGAGTATTTTTTTGAACCCAATTCCATCGCTCCACCTCGCGAATCAGCCCTACCAAAGAGCCTAATGGCTCTGTTACTCCGATGACCGTGTCGCCATGATCCCGAAATTCAGCCGCAAAGCGACGGGCTAGATAAACCTCTTCCGCAGATTCACAGAGCGGAATAATGATCCTTCCATCAGCTTTGCCCGCGCCGAAGACACGATTTTTTCGAGGTCCAGAATGCTGCAATATAGGACTTCGAAGTGACGAAGATTCCCAGTTTGGATATAATGCCGGCGAGCTACTATAGGTCGCGAATCAAGCTTTCTCTTTGATTAACGTCGTCACACGGCGGGTCATTCCGACTGCTCGGCCAGCCGCCTCATAAGCTTGGTCTAAATTGACGCTGGTATGAGACCATACGCAGTAACCGCCTGATTTGCCGCGATTATACAGAACGTGTCTTTCTTTGTGCAGTCGACGAATTGCGTTCGGACGGCCGCTTCATTCTCAGCATTCGAGTTGGCCACGGCCAAGACGAGTGAATCCTCCGTAGGCACCATGTCTGGAGAATTGATAAGATTCAGTAAGGCGACGGCTTTCAGCACCGCGATGTCGAGAGCGTTTGCTGACGGAAAGCTTCGTACCAATGAGTCAATGTGGTTCCAGTGATTGCGATAGCTCTGAGCGCTCAAGCGATGGCCGAAGTTAACAGCCGCGTAGTCGTAAAGATGGTGAATCCGATAGACATTCTCTGCGGTTGCAGGGATGTCCGAAAACTGTCTGCACCAAATGGTTCATTCGCCAACAGAAAACTAAAAAGCGAGCGTTCGTTTTGTCCAAAACGGTTAAAAAGCTTTACCAACACTGGAACTACAGTCGGATGTAGGGGATAGATCCCCTTCGCACCTGAAGTGAGCGACGATATTGGAGGGGCAGAGCCGAACCAGCCATTATCGATCGCGGACCGCGTCCAATTGATGGCCCTCGCAGGCCACCCCCGCGGGAACGAATTCTCCGTGACATTGAGGGCCGCCCCGATCAGGTGAGTTATTTGTTCCAAAGGTTGATCGAACAAAATTTCCTCAAATCGCCCGGCAACTTTCTCCCATTCCCGTTGCCCGGACTGCGAGAGCTGATCTGCATAGGCATGAAATCCTTGATGCAGAAGGCCTATCGTGAACAGAGGCTCTTTCCCGCTTCGAGTGGCGATTTCAGCGAGCTGCTGCAAGAAAAAGACGTCTTGCCGTTCTGGGTGCAGAGCCGCGAACTCAAGAAACTTGCCGAGCTCATCAATGATAATCAAAAGACCCGTGGCACGATTCTTCGCGATTATTTCTGAATTGGTTTGTTGAATAAGTGCTAGGACACGCTCGTCGGTAATTGCTTTCAACGGACCCGCTAATGCCTCCTGAATCTCGCAAAGGCATCGGAATTGAGCTCGCTTATCGAAACTGTCATCTAAAGACTTCGATAATCCGCGTAAGACGGCGACGGCGAGTGGCTCGCGAGAGCCAGTTATCAAGATGGGCAGTAGTCGTGAGTGTGTTTCTCTGACAGCTCCAAGATCAATTGAGCGTCGAATCTGTGGCGGTAGGTTGGAGTCCTTGCCTGCGAACGCGTGGGCTAGCAGCAGTGCAAAACTCGATTTACCGGACCCGTAGTCACCGGTAACGCGCCATGCACGCTGCCCTGATTTTGGATTTAGTCCCGAGCCGAGTCGATTCAGTCGACGCTGAATTTCCGGAGTAACAATGTAACCTTCCAATGCCGCAGGATCGCGAAAATCACGTTCCAAGTGAGCGGATCTCAGAAAACGCTTCTGCGTTTTAAATAAATCGAAAATCTTCGGTTCGATCATCGCGCCCTCCTAGCGATAGATGCTCCTTAGCAGCTTTCGAGACGAGACTTCTCCGCGCCTTACTATCCTCTGAAGAGCCGCAGATTCCTGAAAGGAGAAGCATCCTCGAGCATCATTGTCTAAATTCTCCAACCGTTGACGGACCGCGTTCTCCGGCAATTTGAATATTTGTCCTGGGCTGCCCTTTCCGACGCACACATCACGGAAGGTTAACGTCGTTTCATTAGGATGCTGTGTTGACCAAAAATCATTCAAACAATAAACGAAGAGTTCTGCGCTAATCTCAGGCTTCTCTTCGGTTCGGAAAGCGTAGATACCTTCTCGCCGGCTACAGTCAGCTGCCGAGCGCTCCCCGATCTTAACGATTAGATCGAGCTCGACTAGAGGGCAATCGAGGTTGTCCTCCAAGACCTCACCTTTCTTACTCCGCGTTGGAACATAGGTATGAAGGAATGTCGTGAAATGATTCTCGAGTGTCACACGCGAGAATTTTCTTCCCATGCGACCAGCTTCCTCCGCCAAGTATTGTACCGCCTCGCTGCGTGTGAAGTCGGGTCGGTGCCACGTATTCAAAAGATAATCCCAAGCAAAAAGTGGTTCAGCACTGGTCGCAATTCTCCAGTGAATAAGCCAGAGCGTTCTCGCATCCTCAAGAAAAGGGTCGAATCCAGTCTCGCTTAAAAGATCGGAACCGAAGGAAGAAACCACCGATGCGCCGTCTCCACTGGGAACGGATACACCAGTCGCATCAGCCCAAAAGCGTATCGCACGAACCATGTTCTTTCCGACTCCTAATCGCACCATCGCCTGATCCTCATTGCGGAAGAGGGCAGGGTCCTGCGTGAGCGATTGGACAGCTTTTGGCAGCCAAGTGTATCGGCACGGAAATGTCTCGTGCCCGGAAAATCGATAATTGACGCCGATCGCAGTCATTTGGATCGTGATTCCTGAGATGGTGCAGTCGACAAGGATCGACTCAGATGGGGAAATAATAATGCTTGAGCGGGCGATGTACGTTCGCCGACTGACGTGGCATATGCCACAATCCCAGCGGCTTCCTCTTCCGAAAAAACTCTCCAGCCGTTTCGATCACGTGAAACGTCTGGCATTTTCCCCTCTCGAATCCAGCGTAACAGCGTAAGGCGATGAATTCCCGCACGATTTGCTACTTCACTCGCGTTGAGAAACTTACGTCCATTTAGTAGGCGGGGCACAAATATATATGAATATAAGTAGCACATGAATGCAAGCGCTTATTAGTGGGTATGTTCATCTGCTCATATTACAGCATTCCCTTTCGGACAAGAGAAGAAATTTTTCTTACAATGGAATTTCAGGCCGCGCGAGCCGTATTCGCCATCCAGTTGGCCCAATGAAGTCCAGACCATAACCATTGCTGCAGTATCGAGCTCGCAATATTGAAGTAGTCGACATCTGGGGGGGCGGTGCTTTTTTCTTGCATTATTAGGGGAAGGAAAAAGCAGAATTAACATCAACAGAATTTCGCAGTCCAAGAAAGCGAGCGCTTCCGTTTATCCTTGCGAATTAAGAAAGTCATGACACTCAACAAGTGGCGCGTGTAAAAAGAAGCCGATCAAATTTACCTTTGCGGCCGCGCTTAATGGTTATTCGTTAATCGGAAGAAGGATTGTGCCGAAGCCAAAAAAGCGGAAACACTGATAAACTGTTACCGGGCGGGTTCCAAGGCTCTGCTGTCGAATGATTTTTCGCAGGGAAGAATTCACTGCCTTCGAGCGGCATCGGGCTCAAGGATCACAACGTTCGCCCCTTGCGCATAACGCCGCGCGTACTTTCCGCGCGCCGCTTGCGAGAAATCGTAATCGCTTTTCATCGAGCGTTCTTCGGATTTACGAGATTTCTTCTTCATAAACTTTCCGTTCCCGCGAGTTTGCCCGTCGGGCACTAACGATACGGATATTATCGCTGAGTTCTGTGTGGACGACAACGAGCAATTTGTTGTCGAGGGCGTCGCCCATGGTGATGAAACGTCGTTCGGCTGGCGAATGTGCCGGGTCCGGAATAGTCAGTGACCGCGGATCGCCAACGACAACCCCAAGGCATTTGGCGCGGGAAATGGCGACGTTAATACGGGACCGGTCAGCACTTCCAATCAGCAAAGCTCCGGATGGTTCTCGTTCAACCATTTCCTCACGGCTTCTCGCATTTCTTTTGTAAAGTTGATCAATTCCTTTGCTTCATCTTCACTTATCACACCGGCACTGTCGTATTCAGCAGCGTTCCGTTTAGCCCGGCAGGTATCGAGGTAATCCGCATTATCTTTGTGCTCGTCGCCAAGAACTAACGGAAGGGCAGCAATCGTTCGGTAATGGCCGAGTTTTTGCTCGGGCCGGTACCCGGAAGCATGCAACAAGATAGTGCAAAGTCTTAAGGCAGCGTTATAGGCGATACCGAATCGCCAATCGGCTGAAATGTTGCCTTCCGCATCTTTAAGGTCGCGATCCACAATCGCGAGAAGATCGGCGACCTCTTGCTTGCTGCTCTGGTGGGTCCGAAGCCAACCGTTGTTAGCCCATTGTTCCAAGCTCATCTTCGCTTCCGATTACAAAAATTCGGGGCTCGGCCAGGACGCGACTCAAAAAATGGTCGCCGGTCCTCTTTCGACGCCTAAATTCATGTGAAGTAAACACCTTCGGATTAATTTCACGGCCAACTTTATCAACTACACCGCTCAGAAGTTTGGTAACATCTCTTAATCCGAGGTCGCCGACCACCAGAAGGTCAACATCGCTGTGGGCTTGCTCACGAGCTTGCGCGAGCGAGCCGAAAATAAAGGCGAACTCAATACGCTTATCTCTTTCGAGGGCACGGCGCACCACTTCGGCCAAGCCGCTTGTTTTTAAAACCAAGCCACGAATCTCAGGGTACAACGGATGATCTTGCCGAGCGGCGTAATATTTTCTGTTTCCGTCCATGTGGGATGCGATAAGACCGGCCTTGGCAAGTTGGGCGAGTTCCTGGCGCACAGTGCCAATGGCCAAACCGGAGCGACGCTCGAGTTCGCGGACGTGTAAAGGCTGCCCATTCAAACCGAAAAGCAGGCGGAAAATCTCGGCTTTAACGGTAGATGACAGTATCTGAGCGAGAAAGTTTGATTGTGCGGTAACACCATACAATTGTGCGGTTTTACCGCTCATGCAAGCAATTTTTAGCGGGCGCGGCGGCGGCTCCCGGGCTTCCGTCAACAGAAATTGGGATGCCGGGCCGATCAAGAGCCAACGGTTGAAAGATTGGTTAGAAAACGCGTGTCGATGGCTTCCGCCTTCGTCCGGCAGCCGCCGGACTACGGGCGCGACAAGTTAAGCCGCCGAGTGCTATGGACGCAGTGGAAGGAAATGCGCTTCTCAATTAGAATTTGTCTTCTTCGTCGAGCTTGCGCTCGATGTCGTCGGCGGTGTTAACGACCAGACCCAGAGCCGTATAGAGTGATTTGGCGTCGGTGTTCGCGGCGATCTGGACCGCAAACGCGACGACGCATGTGTCGTCCGCCTGCCGCTCGACCCTCCACGAACCAAGCTTCACGTGCGCATTATAAATCAGCAGCGCGTTCGCCAGCCCGGCGTCAAGCGGACCTTCCGAGATGTGAGCCACCGAAAAAATTTCGCGAATATCGAATTTCCCGAACTGAGTTGTCTCCGATCGGATGAAGGCAAGTTGGGTGCGACCGTCCTCGAGATTAAATCCCACCCTGAAGTCGCCGTCACTATCGATGTCGTACTTCAATTCCAACTGGTCAAGCAAAGCTTGAACTCGACTGTCTCCCTGCTTAGCTCCAATCATATTCGTTGCGCGGGGTTGAATTTGCTATTGCATTCGGATTTGCGGACTAAGAGCAAGTGCCGGCCCACTCACAAGGCTATCAAATCAATGTCATCCCGGATCGACATCTAGGGGTCGGTCCTTTTTTCTTGCATTATTAGGGGAAGGAGAAGGCAGTAATCGGAAGAAGGATTGTGGCGAAGCCAAAAAAGCGGAAACACTGATAAACTGCTACCGGGCGGGTTCCAATGCTCGCTGCCGAATGATTTTTCGCAGGGAAGAATTCACTGCCTTCGAAGTGGGAAACACTTTGGCGACATCGGGCTCCAGGATCACAACGTTCGCCCCTTGCGCATAACGCCGCGCGTACTTTCCGCGCACCGCTTGAGAGAAATCGTAATCGCTTTTCATCGAGCGTTCTTCGGATTTACGAGATTTCTTCTTCATAAAATTTCCGTTCCCGCGAGTTTGCCCGTCGGGCACTAATGATGCGGATATTATCGCTGCGTTCTGTGGACGACAACGAGCAATTTGTTGTCGAGGGCCTCGCCCATGGTGATGAAGCGTTTCGTTCGGTTAGATCCCCGAAGATGGTAGTAGCCCTTTCGAAGGCGACACCGTGTTTCGCGAGGTTGGATCGCGCTTTGCGCGGATCCCATTCGAAGGTGAGTGGCATTACGATTCAATCTGTACCAGACACTTTAGACTTAGCGGAAGCCGAATCAGACGTCAGAAATCAGAGGTCCCGGTTTCGCGCGAGGCTTCCATCTTTGTCCGGCAGCAGCCGGACTACGGCGTGGCAAGCAGGGTTTAGGGGTTTGCGGTTCAGGCATTTAGGATCGCATATTGGCAGGACTTTTCGGACGATGTATGCGAAGGCTCACCAGTACTTTGCCTTCTCCGGCAAAACCCAGCGGATGCCGCCGCGCGCGTCCGGGACGTCTCCTCGCCACCGCGGAATGACGTGGAGGTGAAACTGCATGCGTAATCCGGGGCAGCTTCTAACGCTGGAAGATTTAGGTGTTTGGAGTTATAATTCCCTAATGAGCAAGGTCGTCTCGCAAAATCCGGACATTCTCGGCGGCGAGCCAGTTTTCGTCGGGACGCGCGTACCGGTGAAAAGCCTTTTCGATCATTTGGAAGCCGGCGATTCGATCGAGGAGTTCTTAAAAGGCTTTCCGAGCGTTAAGCGCGAACAGGTCATCACACTGCTAGAAGAAGCGCGGGAGCACGCACTCGCCGTCTCCTGAATGCGTCTTCTCCTGGATGAGAATCTCGACTGGCGATTGACTCGCGACTTGCCAGGCCATCAGACTGAATCAGTTTCTTCGTTAGGCTGGACCGGCATTCAGAATGGCGAGCTACTTGCCAAGGCAGCCGAAGCTGGATTCGATGTCCTGGTGACCATGGACAGCAACATGGTGCATCAGCAGAACATCGGAAAATACAAGGTTGCAGTCGTCGCGCTTAAGGCGCGGTCCAATCGATTGGCTGACACTCGCCCATTGATGCCGGCGTTGATCGCTTTGCTGCCGCAGGTCAAAGCGGGAACGGTGACATTCGTTCCAACCTCATAAGTGCAATTGTCGGACGCTCGGCGCACCCGAAGCATAACCCTCCTTATACAGGGGCACCTTCCCAGTTCGTGGAACAACCTGCCAAAATCCGTCGCCGGAAAGAAAGTAGAACGGATTTTCAATGGATGGCTTGTCATCCGCTCCTTTGACCACGTCGAAGTACCGCTTGAACGTCGTTACCAGTTCGTCGGTTAGCGGAATGGCATTCGTTTTGACCAAGCCGCGATCCAGCAGGTCAATGATGCTGAGCAGAAGAACCGGCTTGTGTGGTCGCTCATGCGAGCCGCGTTTATCCCGTCGGAGGGAATACAGGCGTTCCAGCCAGCGCTCCCATTCATGTTCAGTCGCGGCCATTTCGCTTTTTATCTCAAAATGAGCTTCCAGATCAAAGCTCGATTGACGTGCAACTCATCGCGAGATCCAATGGGTCCAGACCATGACCATCGCGGCAGTATCGAGCTCGCAATATTGGAGCAACAGGCGGCGCCATTGTTCTTTCTGTGCTTCGTTATGACGCGACACACCATACAGCATTTCCTGGTAGGCTCGCATGGCGCCGGCTCCTTCAGTCACAACCTCCTCGGACCCTTTCTCTTCATCGAGGTTTCCGAAGGGCAAGGCTTCCAGGGTCTCATACGGGTCCAGCAGCCTCCCCTCGCCTGATCGGCGGTAGTATTTGGCAAAGGCGGGATCGGTATGGAGCGCTTCGTCGCTCTGCCAGACCGCCGGCAGAACGAACTTGAGCGACAGCCGCCCCTTCATCATCGGATGGAAGTAGTGCTCCTTCGCCAGGTCGAGCATGTCAACTAACGGGCCCGTGTCTGCGACGATCCGGTCGAGCCAGCCAGCAAGACCTCTATCCTGTTCATGATATTTGACGAGTTGACGCCTTATGTCCCGCAGAGCCGTGCGCTCGAACTTGGACCAGATTACCACGCTGCCATTATCGCCGAGCGTGCCTCTCAGCGATCGGGCAAACTCGAAATTCGGGTAAGCGTCAGCAACGTTGATCCACTCCGCGTGCCCTAACGAAGCTCCCTTCTCCCTGATCGTGTTACAGCTCCATTGAAATGCCACCTGTTCATAGGGTCGCATCCCGGCGTGATACGGCACCGCAACGCGCGAGGTCTCGAAATCGATGAAGTGAAGCGGGTAAGCACACTTCGCAAGGATAGCTGGCAATTGAGGGTCGATGTATTCCTGGTTGGTCAGCGTATATTTTCGTTGGAGCCGCTGACGCACGTTTCTTGGCCCAGCCTCGCCATCAGCGCGAACCAGATCTTTCTCTTCGATATCGGAAAGTTTGGCATGCCCTTGAGCAAGCAAAGCATTCACGGTCGGACTGTTCCGACCGCCGATCGTGCTGGCGTAGTAATAATCCAAAATGGATGGACTAACATTTGCGAGCTCGCCCCAGCATTCGGCAAAGCCGTTCCGAGCGGGCAGGCCGTCTTCCATAAACGTCCCAGGGTCCAGCCGGTACTCACAGGCTCGGCAATTCACATTGATCGGCACTTGAATCCTGGTTATCGGGTCGGTCAGGCTCGAGAGAAAAGCTGTGCTGCTCGCCTCGACTTCGCTCAACAGCTCGGTCACCTCTGACGTGACATCTATTTTCGCCAGAAAATTATCGCGTCGGAGCTCTTCAGGATCGCCACTATACGAAACTTTGGGACGCCGGAATTTTGCTGTCGCCCTCGCTGTTGGCAGGTCTGATTCGTCGAACTCGAACTTTGAGAAGATGGACTCGATGGTGGTGCTCTTCGATTTATCAACCAGGCAGAGATAGGGAACAATCGTCGCCGCGGGAAACAGCCGGCGAAGAACCGCATATTGGAAGGTCACATCCTCCAGATACTCCTGAAATTCGACAGTGATGCCGCCTCTGGCACCGCGAAACGGGTTTGTTCCCTTCGAGGTATCGACCGATTTCGATTTGACTTCGATCAACTCAAAATTGTTTTTCTCCTTTTTCAGAATATCGATCCGGGCAAGGCAACGGTCGAAGATCAGTGTTGCTTCAAAAAGCGTGATCGATTGGTGGTCGCGAAGCAGAGCCATGGTTTGCTCGAATGATGGCTCTGGCCCCGCCTCAAATCCGACTTCGATGCCCTCGGGGTAACAAAGTTTGGCAATCGCTTCGACCATGTAACCGCCGTCCGCCAGGAACTGGAGATACGGGTCGTCGTCGCGCGTCGACGGATAGCCGAGCTTCTTGTAGTAAAGCTTGGTCGCGCAGGTCCGGGCGACTTTGAAATCCGATTTGGAAAGGTAATTGCTCACGGCGGAATCTATGAAGGGACTAACATGCTAATGGCTCGGATAGCGGATGGAAGTCTGTTGCGGCGAGGGCGCCGCAACCGGCACCCGCTTCCGGCTCTGTAGAGCCTACAGCTCGGAGAGAGGGCGGGTGCGCTCCCCGGACGTCAGATCGCCGGGAATAGATGATCTTGCCGTTTTTCTTTCTCATTGTTCAGTCTCCAGAGTAGCACCACCGATGGGACATCCGCTGTCCGACAGAGTGGAATTTTCTTGGCGCCTTCGCGGGAATAACCAGCCCAGCCACAACGCGGCATCGACCATCTCAACCACAAATTCCCAGAGCTCGGCGCGATACCGGGAAAATTCGTAACCGCGCTTCCGTTTGCCCCAGCGCATCAGGGCCGCGGTGGCATCGAGATCGTCGATTCGATCGGGGTGATCGCTTACCTCGTTCCAGTAAAACGCGCGAGCGCTGTCGACCGCCTCCGTCCCGCAGCTCTCGAACATGGCTTCGCAAACATCCGGCTCGGTTAGAAGAAGATCCTCGGCCCACGAGCGTGCGTCGCGGACCCATTGCCCAAGAGTCAGATCGCTGCTGAGGTAATCTTCTTCACTCTCGAATCCCTCACGGATACAGCGCGCGTTGAGAAATCTGAGTATGAGCTTTTGTTCGATGCTGTCGTCGGGATATTTAAGCCGGGCCAGGCGCAGGATCGGATGCGCCATCAACTCCGCGCGGGACGTGATCTGCGCGCGAAGCGGGGCTTCGCGAATCAAGCGAAGGTTCAGCCGGCCGTTATCGCGCCAGCCGTTGGCCGATGCATCGGACAGAGCGCATCGAAAACACCAGAGCGAATCGTTTTCGTTAATCCCGGCTGCGCATAATATCGCCGCCCAGAACCAGGTATCGCCGAGAAATGCCACAGCTAATTCGTTACCCCATTTCTCCTGACGTTCGCGCCACGGTGCATATAAAACGGTAAAGCTGGTCGCCAGATTGAGATGACTAATTTCATTGCCGTAATGGGTGACTTGTCGGGCAAGGTCGGCTAACGGAACAGAAGCCCGTTCGGAGCTGGATTGCTCGGCCAGGCATTCGAGAGCCCAGTCCGGTTCGGCCCCGGCAAGGTCAAAGGTTGACTCAAAGAGCAAGGCGTAACATTCATCCAATCCCGTGCCGGCGCGTGGTAACCCGGCCAGCGACACTTCCCGCCAGAAATGGATCATCCGGTCGAGATACGCCGTCTGGCCAAGGGGCTGCCCTTTTCGGGTAGCCGCCAATTCGACGAGACCTTTCTGAACGTGATCGTCGAGCCGCAAATATGGTGACGGAAGTTTCCCGGCAATGGCCGCGGCGAACTCTCTGGTGATGAACTGCCGTTCTTCGATTATCGAAACGTTGTTGTTCATAGTGCGATTCCTGACTAAGGCGCACTAGAAACGAACGAAAAAGGCCGCTGCTCACATTAGGAACAGCGGCCTTCGCCCGGAGATTTTGTTCGGAAGCATATTCAGCGTCCCGCGCATCGGCTAAGAATCCGGTTCCCAGCCAAGCCACCGTGGTCATCTCCTACCCGGTTGGCAGACCGCCGCTTTCGCGACAGCCATTCCTAATGCTTGCGACACTTTCGCGAATTTCTAGGGAAGGACAAGCTTTTGTTGATCGAAACAAGATTCTTCTTTGGTAGGACAGCACATGTCCTACCTATTGTCATACAGTGTCGTCATGACAACCAAGACCAACCTTCGCGATGAGCCGCAGCTCAATGAAATTGACGGATACCTCGAGCTAGGGATGCAGGGAGAGGCCCTCGGCCTTATACGCTCTACCCTCGAGAAAAAAGACACCAGCGAAGCGGAGTTTAACATCTGCGTATTTGCGCTCCTCCAGATGGATGGCCTGGAGCAGCGGCGAAAACCAGTCGAGGCAGCTTACGCCCGCCTCGCAAAGCCGGTGGATGATAGCGTCCGCGCTAACATGCTGAACTTTTACTTCAGCCTCGGCGAGCCGGAGAAGGCATTTCAATTTTTTCCAATTGGGCGACCGACGAGGTTTTTCGATCTCTGGGTCATGATGCAGGTCTGCCTCGAACTCGATCGTTTGGAAGAGGCGAAGAAGATCGCGCGACTCTGTTCCCGGCTACTGGCTAAGGCGGAATGTGATTTTACTAGGGCCTCGATGAGCGACGCTTTGGCAAGTCATTGTCTGCAGATCGGAGAGTGGGAAACGGCTCTCGAGCTTTGGCGTGAAGCGCCGGACGAAGCGACATTTCAACGGCAAAAGCTTTGCGGGATCGTGAAGGTTCACCTTTTACAGGCGCTCCAAGCAGCGAAAGCGGGTTTGGCCAAAGTGGCCGCAGCTCGAGCCGATCTCGACCTCAACACCGAAGTTCAGCTACCAAAAAATCGAGCGACGCTACTTAACGACACCGAGCGCGACCTGCGGAAGCTCCAGAGCGCGATCGAGAAGCTGCTACCACAGGCCGTGTTGATCACTGCCGGTCAGGGCTGATAGCAGGGAGCACGGAGCGGGGAGAGAAGACGGAGGACGGCGATGGGACTCGTAGAGCAAGAGGACGGAGGACAGAGGACGGCGATGGGATGAAACTAAACAGGACGACACTGATAGTCGACGGGGCGCTGCCGATAAGGGGGCGCGGGTAATCTCGGATCCGCCTTCGCGCAAGGCTACGGACGCGACAGGAAAACTGATAGCGGCAAAGCGGAAAGAGAAACCGCGGATTACGCGGACAAAACGGATTTTCGAAAGGAAAGCTGAACAGCAGAGGGTTACTTGGCAACAGCCAATTTGGTCTTTCGGTTCAACCGGGTAGCGGACTTTCTTCGGGTCAGGTTTCGCCCCGGCTTCGATCTCTTTGCAAAATGAGCTGCTCCGTTTCGTGCTTTACTCGAATTCACTTTCCGCCACTGCGATTTCGCACCCGAAGGCTGAAGATGGATCTTGAGGTCGCAATGCAACGCATTCGCGATTTTCACCATGCTATCAAGAGAAAAATTAGTGGCGCCGCGGAGGATCTTACTAATATAGGCAGGAGTGGCTTTGATCAGGCGTGCTAGCTCGCTGCGAGACACTCCGGCTTCACGCATTCGAGTCACCATTGCGTTGGTGAACTCGATAGATGCACCTTCAGCGCGGTATTCATGTGTTTCGCGCGCTGCTTTAAGTGCTGCTTGAATTTCTTCGTGAACTTGCTCGATCGTTTTCATTGTATTGTGATCTCTTTTAATGTTTCTGACCGCTTTGCCGCGAAATAATTATTTTTCCATTGAATGGCTTCGTCCATTTCTGCGTTTGATATCTTTTGTCGCTGCTTGATGTAACCGTTGACGCAAATGACAACGTGGCCTTCATCGTAAAACCAAAGAAGCCTTAGGCCTCCTTTCGTTCTAAATTCAAAAATTCCTTCGCGTAATGGCTTTGATTTTTCTTCGTCTCGCGGGGGACCGTGGTCGGCCGTATGATCAAGGATTCGAACAAGTTTCGGCCATTCCTTTGCGGCGCGACACAGTGCGTCGTGTTGAAATTCCAAGTAGGGTAGATGGACTTTGTCATTTTCTTGGATGCCTACTGCCATCAGACGGAAACGGGCTCCTCGCCTAATTTCATAAGCAATGATCATACCTTTAACCTTTAGGTTAATATGTCAATCACTATTTTTGCAAGTCGAATTCCTCTTCGCCGGATCACAAGACCACTTACCCCTTGTCAAAGACCGCTTATCGCACATATAAGTGGCTTGACGATTGCAGCTTATATATTCAGTGGCCGCCGAGGACGTGGCCCGCATCACATCGACCTCTCAGCAAATCTCCCGGTCAGCGAAACCGTCGATGTTTCCCTTCCTCAAGCAGCGAAGTGGGTGCGCTGCGGTTCCGGAAAAGCCAACCGCGCCGGATGACCGGTGCTTCAATCTCTCGGTTATCGGCTGTTCCGGGGAGAACATAGCACCGGCGAAGCTAGCAGGAGGTGTTTCGGCTGAAAAGCCGAAAGGACTACGGGCATAGCGCTGCGAAGCAGCGCAGACGACAGGACTACGGACGAAGGGACGACATGGGATTACGAGGACGGACCTGCCCGCAGGGCTACGCATAGCGTTGCAGGCGGGGAACGGAAGACGAGGGACGGAGGGAAAGCACCAAGTTCCAAACCCCAAAACCCAGGGAAGCTTCAAACTCCAAGCTTTAAACTTTAAGCGAAGATGGCGATTGAGAGCCTGCTCTGAGCGAAGTCGAATGGGTCAACTCCGAAGACTTTTCGCGAGCGGGTCGTCGCTACCTGGGCCGCGCGAGGCGCGGGAAACGGTCGCCGCACGAAGGCGCCTCCCACATTGGAGAAGGCGGAGGACAGAGGACAGCGGTCAGAGGTCCTCTAAATTAGAAATTAGAAAGTAGAAAGTAGAAGACAGGGGACATGCAGAAGACAGAAGTCAGCGGAACCGGTCTTTGGGATAGTTGCCGTCGAATTTCATCGGGACTACGACTCTTAACGCCGTCCTTGGGGTAAACCGCCACTTGGCCAGCGCTTCCATGGCCGCTTTATCCAAAATTGCGTGACCGGTCGACCGCACCATCTCGACCTGGCGCACGCTGCCGTCGAGGTAGAGATGCGCGATGAAAACGCCCAGGCCTTTCAAATGTTTGGCCCGGGCTTCAGCTGGAATTTTGACAGCGGGAGCATACACAACCGGTATGCGGATTGGCGATATCTTCAGATCTTCGGCGAAGTCCGACACACAAAACCCCGCGAGCGCCGCAACGATCAGCAGTTTCTTCACGGCAAGCCGGCGATCCCCCACCCTGTTAGGTTTTACGTCGCGACTTTAGGGCTGCGACGATTATTCCACTAACAGCAATCAACGCGACAGAATCAGGCTCGGGAACGGCCGCGCCGGTAACGGCAAAGTTATTGAAGAATAGGTCTTCTTCGGGCGCGTACGGGGCGGTGGACCCGTAAAAGAGATTGAACCCGGTGGCCGGCCGGGAATTAACGGTGAGGGTAACGAGATCTTCTGTTCCGCCGGCGGTGGTGCGGGTCAGGTTCGCCTGCAGATGAGTCAGATCGATCATCGTGAAGGTAAGATGAAACAGGGAATCGGCATGATAGTCAGTAAATGTGTAGTTCACGTTTTGGAGCGTGACCACATCGTAGAGCGTGAGCGAGTGCGAGTGCGGGAACCCGCCGGTTTCGAATGCTCCTAGCACTGGGCCAAACGGAGTCGCATCGCCATTGAGTAAGATCCCCTTGGAGCCGTCGCGATAATTGATCGCGATATCCAGACTGAAGCTTTGACCCGCCAGCAGCGGCCCGCCGGCGAAATCGCGCATTGCGCTCACGCTTGCGCCGGAAGTGTTAGGCGGGGTGTTGGCGTACATGCCGAAGGCGCGGCCGCCGGTATTGACGTCCGGATTTACTCCACTGGCGCCGGCGTCGCCAATGAATGTGCCGGCGAAATGGGTGCTATCGGCGTTGGTCGTGATCGACCATGGGGTGAACCCGGATCCGCCATTGCTGCCGTCGGTCCAGCCGGCGTCGTAAACCGGGTCGGCCGCGCTATCGAAAGCGGGGAGGGCGGCGTTTAGCGCGAAGACGGGAAGGAAGAGAAAAATGAACAGGGCGAAACGGCACAGGGAGAACTTCATGACGAATCAATCTTTTACTGGTTGATCGGGAAAATGAGAAGAAAAAAGCGCGTCGCGCTTGCAGAAGCTAGAAGTGAGAGGTCAGACGGTCGCGGCGCGGACGCGCCTCCCACATTGGAGAGGACGGAGGACAGCGGACAGAGGTCCTCTAAATTAGAAAGTAGGAAGTAGAAAAGGGGGAGATGCAGGGGATAGAGGACGGAAGCGAAACCCCAAGTTCCAAAACCCAAACCCCAGGGAAGCTAAACGCGAATCTTTAAACTTAAAAAGGGCGGGACGGCGCGGCTAAGAGCTAAGGGCATAGCGCTGCGAAGCAGTGACGGAATGGAGACTACGAAAAGTCTTGAAATGGTGGCATGGATGTAGCGGCAATTTAGTGCGGATATGGATTCAAAAGCTCCTCAAGTTCGTCGGATGCCTGGACAATCAATTCGGGACGAAAAGGAATGGCTCACTGACAACCGGCTAATCCCCTTTTACTTTACCGCCGTTTTTCTCTGGATTCTTTGGGCCTGGGAAGAATTTAAATCGCAAACTCATCAGCCGCCACATCCAAAGCTGGTGCTAATGGTTGCTATCGCGGTTACGGGTGTCGCAGGTATCGCGATCGGGCGCTTAATACCGCGATTCCGTAACCTGAATCGGGGTGAGCGTGGCGAACTCAAAATGGCGGAGATTCTTGAAGAGCTCCGTAGCGTCGGATACCGCGCCATTCATGATATTGCACGGACGGGTTATAATATTGACCACGTCGTGGTCGGTCCCGGCGGCGTTTTCGTGATCGAGACTAAGTTTCGGAGCGGCTATGGCGAAATCGAGGTTCGGAATGGAGAAGGAGTGTTCGTCGATGGGAGACAAGAGGAAGCGGACCCGCTAAAGCAGGCGCGGTCAAATGCGGGCGATGTGAACCGTCTTCTGAAAGAGCATTGCGGCAAAGATTTTTGGGTGACTCCAATCGTAGTATTTGTGGGCGATTGGAAGATCAAGGATCGGTGGCAGACGACGAGCACGCGCGTTCTTACGCCTAATCGCCTGCTAAGGTACTTTGAGAATAAGCAGCCGGAGTTGACGGGCAGTGAGATCAAGCTCATCGCGTCGCATTTAGAGAGGTCCGTCAGGAGCTAAAGTTCGCGAAGGCGAGGGCGCCTTCGCCAACACGCGAGGCGCGTGCGCTCCCCGAGCACGCGTGGGCGCGCAGCTGCGAAGGCGGATTGGGATTAGAGGCCCCGCTCGAATGGAAACTTATGACACGAACGATTCGTTCCCTTTGTCGATCTTTTAATATCATTAGGTAATACCAATATCGGCTGTAGGTTCTCGACGTAACAAATCGCAGCGTCAATCCACTGCGCAGGTGCCGGCCCCTTCCCTCTGCACCAAAACAGGACTTCACGGTATGATTACTTCCGCTTTCAGAAACAAAGATGGGCTCACCACATGGCTGGTGGATTTGGCTGGGAACGTGGCCAGTTCAGACATCGGCCTCGCTTTGCTCGGACGCATTAAAAGACTCGCTGTTCCGGTTTTCGCCAGCACGGAGGAGGCCATGGTGTGGGGCTCGAATCTTGACGCGGACCAACGCAAGACCCTCGTCGATATCCAACGGACATCGAGCAATGCCGCGCAGGGCGAGTGCAACTTGCACCGGATGGTCGATCTGGCGACGCAGTCGCAATTGATGCGCGAGGCCGCCGAAGCTTCTCCAGAATCTGTGCCAGGCAGGCGCCGGCCGCTAATGGCGCGGGCATTGCCGCCGAATCAAACCGGTTCGCGAAATTAAATGTCGTTAGAATCCTGCCGCACTTGTGGTCACGCCTTGGCGATTGCGGATAGTCGTTGTCGCCACTGTTTTCCCTTAGCCGTCGCAGATGCGCCGTGGGCAAGGGTGGAGTTGAAGAGGGTCTTCCTGATGGTTGCAGGCCTGTTACTGTTAGGCGTCATCATTTACCGAATCATTTTTCACTAAAGTGAATTCTCGGGTTCGTTAGGGCATGGACGGGCCGTATCGCGATTACAGGAACCGTTCATTGCATAGGGCTCTGGAGCAGCTTCGCGATTACATCGATAATCCGACATTTTCCCAAAATCTCAGCCAGGATCGAATCAGCCAACTGGCCGGGGCGCTCCACAGCGTTACACCCCGGAAAACCAAGGCCGAGGTCATAGATCGGGCGACCAGCCGCCCGTCGAGCGGCGTAATTCTTTGTAGGGCGAAGCCGGTTACTTGAATAGACCGCAGCCGTCCAACGACTAAACATTACTATTATGAAGAAATTCACCAGTTTACTAATTGGACTTTCACTGGCGCTGGCGCTGGCTGGAGCGGCGTTTGCGCAGCAAACGGAAGAATCGCCAGCCCCGGGGAAAAAGCAGGGCACAACAGAAAAGGCGGGTAAGACGCGCGGCCGAAAAGCGGCCGAGACGCGTGGCCAAAAGGCGGTCAAGTCTGAAGCCAACACGGCAAAGCAAACCGGTGCGACTACCGAAACCCGCACGGGAAAAGGTCGAGGAAAGGGTCGCACGAAAGCTGAAAGGTCGGCACCGACCCGCGCGACCGGAACAAACGCTTCCGTCGAAGCGAGCGCAACTGTTGCTCCGACCGGGAAACACGCCGGACGCGGTGAGAAAGGGAGGAAAGCAGGCGCGGCGAATGCAAAAGCATCAGCAGCGCCGCGCATGACACCGGCAACGGCAGCATCGGCGAGTGCAGCTCCATCAGTTCCGGCAACCGGAGCAACCGGTCACCAAAACACCGGAGCGAATGCGAATGTAGCGGCGACGGGCGGGAAAGCCGTACATGCTGATCCGCAAAAAGTGAAGCAGGTGAAACAGCAGGCACAAACGATCAAGAAACAGCACGCAAATTTTCGCGCCCAGCCGCGACCGGATAAGGTTCCGCCGGTTCAGTTCAGCGTGAACTATCGGATTCAAGGGAGCGATCGCTGGTCGGGTCCGCAATACGAAGTGTTCCGTTCGTATCATCCGCAACGGCACGATCGGAATTGGTACCACTCTCGTTATCACCGCGTCGAGTTGATCGGTGGCGGTTATTATTATTGGAACAACGGCTATTGGTTTCCGGCGTGGGGTTACGATCCCGGCCACGAATATTATGCCTACGATGCGCCGATCTATGTCGGTCATCGGGCGGAGCCGCCGGACCGCGTGATCGCGGACGTGCAAGCTGAGCTTCAGGAAATGGGCTATTACCAAGGCGAGGTCGATGGATTGCTCGGGCCGTTGACGCGCGACGCGCTGACCGCTTACCAAGCCGATCAAGGACTTCAGGTAACGGCGGTGATCGACGAGCCAACGCTCGATTCGCTCGGGATGGGCTGAAGAAGCGGGCACGCGTTGGGTGCAGGAGATCGAAGATAGGGAGAAGGAAAAAGTTCCAAATCCCAATCACCCCTCCTTCGCCGATCAGCCTTCGCATAAAGCTACGGCGAGTCGAGAGCTACGGCGGGCAGGCAAACCCCAGGGAAGCTCCAAGCTTTAAACTTACAATCTCCCAAAAGGACGCGGCGAGCGCGCGGGGGGACGCCCGATGGCGGCAAGTTAGGAGATCGGGAAGAAGTCGGAGGTCACGGGTGAGACGGTCGCCGCGCGCTTCCCCGGTTTTGGGAAGCGCAGCGGCAGGAATCCCAATCGTTCGAATTCGTGCGCGGCGGAGTTATTCTGGAGTCGAAGTCCGCGAAGCAGTTGCCAAGTTCCTTCCGTGATCGTAACAAAGGAATCGACAGCCTTGCTAGTCGGCTACCGCCGAGGCCGATAAACTGCAGGCTTGCCCCCACGAATTATTCGACGACAAAGTGTCGCGGGACGCGAGAGATCTGATAGTGGCGCTTCGCGCATATTAATTAACATCGCGCTCAGAGCTCGCGATCCACCTTTGCGCCGTCAGATCGGTGCGGCTGCAGCTTTACCACTGCGGAATGGAAAGCCGGATATTCAAAGTCAGGGGACGGAGGACGGAGAACAGCGCGTGCGGAGCGTGGAGAAGATCGAAGGAGGAGCGTTCGGCAGGTTGCCGAAAGCGGCAGGCTGGAAGCTTGCGGTCCCCGAGATGGGGCGCGCATCGCGGGCAGGTCGGGAAATATTCGGGGCTGGAAATTCTGAAATAGTTGGAGGCAGAGTTTCGCCTTTTAATGGAAGGAATCGGGTTCTAGGTTTCCGCCGTATGTTTAGACGAATCTATTTTGCTCTTGTTCTCGTAATATTGGCTTTTTCGATCCCGATGATTCGGGCCGCAGACCCGAAGCCAAACGAGGCGTCAATCAAGCAGTTGCTGAATCTCATGCAGTTGCACAACGGGCTGGATGCGATCGCGGCCCAGATGAATAAGCTCATGGAAACCGCGGCGCAACAGGCATCCCAGGGTAAGCCGCTTCCGCCTGTGGCCAAGGCCAGCGTGGCAAGATGCCGTGCCGATGTGCGCACTCTAATAAAGGAGGGTCTGGCCTGGGAGAAAATGGAGCCGGTTTACATCGAGATATATCAAAACGCGTTCACCCAGGAGGAAGTCGACGCCATGATTGCCTTTTACAAAACCCCGGTAGGTCAAAGTCTCGTCGTCAAACTGCCTGTCGCGATCCAGAACGCGCAGAACCAAACGATGCAGATGGTGCGTCCGATAATGCAGCGCATTCAGGAGATGCAACAGGAAGTGGCGGAGGCGGAAAAAGCGGGCAAGTAGGCGCGGGGCGCGCAGCGGTCAGAAGTCAGACGTCAGCGGTCAGCCGCCTTCGCGAGGCCTGCGGGTGCCAAGGAAGACGGAAGCGAAGCACCAAGTTCTAAAACCCAAACCCCAGGGAATATCCAAGCTCCAATATTCAAGGGGCGGAGGGAGGGCAAAACGTTCAACCCCGAAAGAGTTCGGGGCTGTCCAAGGGCTAGCGCTCAACGCTCAACGCGGGGAAACGGTCGCCGCACTTAGGCGCCTCCCACTTTGGGGAAGAGGACGGAAGCGAAGCACCAAGTTCTAAAACCCAAACCCCAGGGAATATCCAAGCTTCAATATTCAAGGGAGCGGCGTGGGAGCAAACGTTCAACCCCGAAAGAGTTCGGGGCTGTCCAAGGGCTAGCGCTCAACGCGGGGAAACGGTCGCGACCGGAGGTCCCTCCCACATTTGGGGGAGAGGGATGTCAGAAGTGGGCGTTCGTCGGGTGATTTGCTTTCACCTGGCTTACGCGCAATTATGTCCAAGCGCCCGAACCAACCCGCAAACCTGAATACCAAAGCTTCAACCGATCCTGGGCAAGATCCACGCGAGTTGCCGGCCTACGGCCTGAGCGAGGCTGCTCATTACCTGCGAATCCCACTGGCCACGCTGCGATCGTGGGTCCGTGGTCGATACTATCCCACCGAGGCGGGCAGGAAATATTTCCAGCCCGTCATCACTCTGCCGGATCCGAAGCTCGGAACTTTGTCTTTTGTCAACCTTGTCGAGGCCCACGTGCTCGACGCCATCCGTCGCGAACACCATGTGCCCCTCCCCAATGTTCGGTCGGCGGTCAACTACGTGCAAAAGCAGTTTGGTTCCAGACATCCCCTCGCCGAGCAGAAGTTTGAAACGGATGGCGTGAATCTCTTTGTATCACGATTCGGAAAACTTGTATCCGCTTCCGAGGAAGGACAATTAGCCATGCGTGAGCTGATTAAAGCGCATCTTCGCCGGATCGAGCATGACGCCGCAGGATTTGCCGTTCGACTCTATCCATTTACCCGAAAGCATGAGCTCGATCAGCCGAAGATCATCGTGATCGATCCGTTTGTTTCATTTGGTCGTCCGACCATCGCCGGCACAGGGATAACTACCAGTGTATTAGCAGAGCGTTACAAGGCGGGCGACTCCATGGACGCGCTTGCACGAGATTATGGCTGCGAACGAGCGCAAGTCGAAGAGGCGGTCCGGTGCGAGCTCGCTCTCGCCGCCTGAGTCGGTTACTTTCTTTACCGACGAGAACCTGGGCCGATACATCGTCCCGGAGGCACTGCGACGCGCGGGCGAAGAGGTCATTGCTTTTCACGAACGGTTCGAAAGCGGAACCAAAGACTTGACGTGGCTTCCCGAAGTTGGACGGAACGGCTGGATTTTATTAACCAAGGACTCGCGGATTCGGTATCGGCAGAATGAAATTCAGGCGCTGCTTTCGTCAAAGACGCGAACCTTTGTCTTAGTAAGCAGTAACCTGCCCGGCTCGGAGATTGCCGACATTTTGATTAAAGCCATTCCGCGGATGAAGCGTTTCACTCGACAACGGCCGCAGCCCTTCATCGCGCATGTTCACAAAGACGGAAGTGTCAGGTTGATGAAGGTGCGGCGGTGGCGGTGATTTCATGTTAGCTGGCATGGGACTAGCGCGTTACGCGGCGAGCATGGCGAACCCGGCACTTGAGCAAGTATTTCAAAAGGTAATCATCGTCATGATACCCGTGATGATTCTCGCGGGGATCGCTAACAGTCTGCCCAACAAGTCGAATCGGAAGAAAACCCGTCAGGGCACGCGAACACGAAAATATGGATGGGCGGACGACTTGGTCCTGGCGCCGTGGTGGATGAGTTTCGGGCTGGCC
This sequence comes from uncultured Verrucomicrobiae bacterium, assembly GCA_963728975.1. GTDB lineage: Bacteria > Verrucomicrobiota > Verrucomicrobiia > Chthoniobacterales > UBA10450 > DATFCK01. The sequence goes on along the minus strand of CAVSMF010000002.1, from coordinate 294,612 downwards.
GTTCTCGCATTCACGGTGTTGCCACGCCTGGTCCCGGCTACGGCGTTTCTCGCGCCGATTGTTACACTGTTTCTTCTTTTCCTCTCCGTCATGTCACTGCTGCGGAAATGGAAAACCAGGCGGATGCTCGATGAGCAGACTGGGCTGGATTCGCTGTGCCAGCTCCCATCCAAACGGTTCGAAGATTTGTTGGGCGAAGCGTATCGCCGCCAAGGTTACAAGGTCGAAGAGACACTTGGCGGCGGGGCAGATGGCGGTGTGGATCTCATCCTTGGGCACGATGGCGATGTCACGCTGGTCCAATGTAAGCGATGGAAGGATAAACCTGTGCGGGTGCAGACAGTTCGAGAATTGTACGGAATTATGCATGATCGCCGGGCGAGCGCGACAAAACTAGTAACAACGAGCAGTTTTACTTCCGAAGCCATCGCCTTTGCCGAGGGTAAGCCGATTCAACTGCTTGACGGAAGGGCTCTGCTAGAGCTTTTGCAAAGCGTGCAAACATCCCCCAATATCGTTGTCCCCGGAGTTCGAGAAAGAGATCATCTCACACCTGATTGTCCGCAATGCGGGGCAGAAATGGTGATGCGGACCGCGAAACGCGGCCCAAATCCAGGAAACAAGTTCTGGGGCTGCCCGAATTATTCGAAGACGGGGTGCAAGGGCGTGCGCGAGATCTGATGGCGATTGCGGTTAATCGCCGCTACCTGACGCGCGCGCGGAAAATGGAAGTTAGGAGATGGAAGATCGGGAGAGCGAAAGTAGAAAGTAGAAAATGATGCGGGGTGAAACCCCAGGGGAGCTCCAAGCTCCGATATTCAAGGGGAGCGGAGTGGGAGCAAACGTCCAACCCCGAAAGAGTTCGGGGCTGTCCAAAGGCGACCGTTCAACCCCGAAAGAGTTCGGGGCTGTCCAAGGGCGAGCGTCCAACGTTCAACGTTCAACGCTTAACGCTCAACGTTCAACGCGGGGAAACGGTCGCGACCGGAGGTCCCTCCCACTTTGGGGAAGGCAGGGGTCAGACGGGGCACAGCGCGTCGCCCGCAGAAAACGTTCGCGCAATGCGCCGATCAGCGCACGGTTAGTTGCCGCCGCCGGGGGCTACCGCGGGATTTACGAAGGGACGAAGATTGCTGCCCGGTCCGGTCACGGCACGGCCGCTGAGTTTATCTACCGAGCTGGCGCCGGTGCCGACGGCATTGTCATCGACTTCCACCCATCGGCCTCCTCCGATGTGAGTGCCGGTTTCCTCCGCAACGTAGACATAATGCTTCTTCTTTTTCGTGGGGCGGGCCGTTCCAACCATTTTGTCCAAGGAGAGGGTGACCGATGTGGTCTGGCCAGCCGAGGTTTTAACTGCGGCGGCTGCGGCAGCGGGAATCCGGCGGTCGACCGCGCTGATCTTGTAAGTTCCTTTCACGAGCTGCGTGAATACGGCATGACCTGTGGAATCGGTGACGGCATTTTTCTGGTCCGATTTACTGTTGTATCGCTCCAGCCATAATTGGACGTAGGCAGCAGGTTGGCCGTGGGCGTCTTTAACCGTGACTTGGAGGGTGGCAGTTTCTCGATCGGCTGCGTGGACGGTGAATCCGGCTACCAAAAAAGACAGAGCTATTCCGAGAAGGTAAGCGCGCATATGTGTGCGCAGGATAACTTGGCGGCCAAACCCCAGTCAAGGCTAATCGACGGCATTGCGGGGGTGACCTGAATCCGACGATTTGGGACATGGCGGGGGAAGCGAAGCACCAAATCCCAAAACCCAAACCCCAGGGAAGCTCCAAGCTCCAATATTCAAGGGGAGCAAACGTTTAACCCCGAAAGAGTTCGGGGCTGTCCAAGGGCGAGCGCTCAATGCGGGGAAACGGTCGCGACCGGAGGTCCCTCCCACATTGGGGCAGCGGAGTCAGGTGTGGCGGCGGATGCATCGGGTGAATGAGGTGATCCGGGGACGACGGGCGGGTTTCGCTCTTGGCCCGGCCGCGGCGAGTTCGAGCTGATCGAATGCGCCCAGCGGTTCCAGTTCCGGGTCGGCCACGGCCGATCCAAACCGGCGCTGGTAATCGTTAGGCAACACGCCGAAACGACGCCGGAATTCCTGAATAAAATACGCGGGATCGGCGAAGCCTAACGAGCGCGCGATTACGGTCGCGTTTTGTCCGGACATGAGCCGGCGCCTGGCCTCGTTAAACCGGAGGTTTTTTACAAAAAGGCCGGGCGAAATGCCAAACGTTCCGGTGAACTCCTGAATGAAATCGTTCTTCGAGAGCAAGGCATGCCTGGCCAGGATGTCCAGGCGCAGATCTTCGCCGAGATGTTTCCCGATCCAGGTGACCAACTTTTTCATCCTATCGGTGTTGAGCTGGTGGCCGTTGGAGGACCCGTTAGTCGCGGCCGGGCGAGCCGGCTCCGAATATTGTTCCTGTCCACCGTCGCGCCGCAAATAAACGAGCAACTGCCGGGCAACGGTCACAGCAACCTCGCGTCCGAAATCCTCCGCAATCAAAAACAAGGCGAGATCAATGCCAGCGGTCGCGCCGGCGGCAGTGTAAAACTTTCCGTCCTTGAGGACCAACGCGCTTTCCTCGACCTGGAGTTTAGGAAACCGGGCAGCGACGTCCATGGCGTTTTGCCAATGGGTTGTCACGCGATGACCGTCGAGCAAGCCGGTGGGCGCGAGACCGTAAATGCCGGTGCAAACCGACGCGACGCGTCGGATTTGTTGGGCGTGGGTTTTGATCCAGCCGGCAACTTGTTGAGCAGTTTCTTCGGAACGTAATCCGCGGCCTCCCGGCACAATCAAGGTGTCCAGGCCCAATTCGCCGGAATCGGAAAGTTGGGCGTGAAAGGTGACCCCGGAGTCGGCCACGAATTGTTCCGCGCCGCATCCGATAATTACGACTTCGTAACAGGGGGTTTGTTGGAGCGGGGCTGCCGTCTGACCCAGAGGGCCGACAGCTGGGGGGAGGAAGGCATTGGAGAAGGCTTCCAGCGGGCCGACCACATTGATGGCGGCGACTCCGTTGTAGCCGAGAATTCCGATGCGGATCTTATCCATGTTCACGTTAACGAGAGGCTGGGTTCGTTAGGCGCGTTGAAGAGAAGATGGTTTTGGCGAGGGCGCCAAAACCGGCACCCGCTTCCGGCTCTGTAGAGCCTACAGCTCGGAGAGAGGGCGGGTGCGCTCCCCGGAATGTGCGGTCACGTCGCATAGCAACGTGGCTACAAAGAATCGCCGGCACCGTCCGGGGCAGCGGATGGCCTACAAATGTTGTTCCATTCATGCGGAGAGGGCACGCCGCCGGTAACGAGTGGGGGTCACACCGAGCCGGCGCTCGAACGCGCGCCGGAAGGCGTCGGCGCTGGCGTAGCCGACAGAAGAGGCGATGCTCTCGACGCTATTGCGGGAGGTCTCCAGGCGGCGCCCCGCTTCCCTGAGTCGCAGTTGTTCGACGAATTCCGCCGGAGTTTTCTTGAACACGGACTTGAACAAACGCCGCAGATGCCGGGGGCAAACGCAAGCCCGTCTGGCCAGAACCTGGACGGAAAGATCGTGATCGATGTGAGCAAGAATCCAGGCGGGCAGCTCCGCGATTTTCTCTTCCGGTCCCGACTGGTAAGTGGACAGGTCGAGCTGATCCTCATCCTCGCCGGGAGGACGCAATCGCACGACCAGCTCGCGGGCCAGAGCCAGGGCGACTTCCGCGCCTTGATCTTCGTTGATCAGCGACAGCGTCATTTCAATTCCAGCCGATCCGCCGCCGCAGGTATAGAAAGCGCCGTCTTTCAAGAAGGCCGTATTCAGTTTGACTTGAACCGCTGGAAATTTTTTGGCGACGTCATGGGCCAATCGCCAATGGGTGGTGACCATGCGGCCATCGAGCAATCCGCTTTGAGCCAGCGGATAAATCCCGCCGCAAACGGCAGCGACGCGCCGGGTCCGGGGCGCTTGTGCCGACAGCCAGGCGGAGGCTTCCCGTAATATTTCGGGATTTTGCAATCCGCTACCCCCTGGCACGACAATCGTGTCCAGCTGGCTGACGGTTTGTGTCGTCTCCTGCGCTTTGAAAGCGATTCCCGACTCGGAGACGAAGCATTTTTGGGTGAGCCCGATAAGGACGATTTGATAGTCGGTTTCTTTTCGGTTGTTCGCGGCGGAGAGAGCCCGACAGGCGGCGAAAGCCTCGAGGGGGCCGGTCAGGTCGAGGGTTCGGACCCCATCGAACCCCAAAAAGCCGATTCGGCGGCGGTTGCCATTGGAGCCCGGTTCAGGACCGATGGCTATCGAATGGGGATGAGAAGTGCCGTTCCTGGCCTTTAGTCCGGAAACGGGGTGAAGGTCTTTTTCTGGCGGGCAAATTTGTGCCATACCAGTAACGCAGGAAAACCGACAAAAACGGCTCAGAAAAAGAATATTTTTCCGGCTGGAATCGGCTTGCGGTAAATCGTACAATCCCCACGGACCCACTTACCGCAATGGTGCCCCCAATGACAGCGAAGCCAGAAATTGGCGACGGCTCTGCCGATGGGCAATGGTCCGGGCAAAAGGAGATCGAGGCCCTCGGCCAGATGATTCCCGAAGTATACGAGCAACTTCGCAATCTGGCTCATGGCTATCTCTCCGGGGAACGGGTAAACCATACACTTCAGGCTACCGCCCTGGTGCACGAGGTTTATTTGCGGCTCCGGGGTCAGCACAAGGTCGACTGGCATAACCGGGCGCAATTTCTCGGTATCGCCGCCCGGATGATGCGCCGGGTTTTGAAAAATTACGCGGTGGCCCGGAGCGCGCAGAAACGCGGGGGCGACGATCCGGTGCGGGTGACCCTGGACGAAGCGGTTGAGTTCTACCAGCGATGCGATATCAACGTGGAAGCGGTCGATGAGGCCCTGTCGGAATTGGAAAAGCTCGATCCGCGGCAGGGGGAGATCGTTGAGCTGCGTTTTTTTGGCGGACTAACGATCGAAGAGATCGCAAAAGTCTTGAAGATTTCGCCGGCGACTGTTAAACGCGAATGGACGACGGCCAAGCTCTGGCTTCAGCGGCACTTATCGGAGATGCAATCGTCCTGACAGGATAGCAGCAAACGATTCATCTCATTTAATCCAATGCCTCCCCAACTCTGGCAGGAAGTTAAGGTAATTCTCGGCGAAGCGTTAAAGCGCAACGAGGGCGAGCCCCGGGAGAAGTTCGTGGCCGAAGCGTGCGCCCACGATCCCACGCTCCGGCGGGAAGTAGACACTTACCTGGCTGTTTCCGACGACGAAACACTCGAAGCCTGCGCCGAAAACCTCCGCGAATCGCTGATGAGCAACGTCTGGTCGCCGCGGATCGGCCAGCGAATCGGAGCGTATCGCATTGTGCGGGAAATCGGCCGGGGCGGAATGGGCACCGTTTTCCTGGCGGCGCGGGCCGACGGACAATTTGAAAAGCAGGTAGCGATCAAGTTACTGAAGCGAGGAACGGATACCGACGAGATCGTGCGCCGGTTCCGAAGCGAACGTCAGATATTGGCGAAGCTGGACCATCCCGGGATTGCGCGGCTGCTGGACGCGGGCTGTACTGAGGACGGCCTGCCCTATTTCGTGATGGAGTTCGTCGAAGGTCTTCCGATCACACAGTTTGTTCGGGAGCGATCGCTTTCGATCGACCAGCGGCTGGAACTATTCCTGAAAGTTTGTTCGGCGGTGGAACGTTCGCACCGGGATCGAATTGTTCACCGCGATTTGAAGCCGAGCAATATTCTGGTCACAGCGGAGGGGGAACCGAAGATCCTCGATTTCGGGATCGCGAAGCTTCTAGAGCCCGGTCAGAACGCGCTCGAAAAAACCGTGACCAGCCAGCAACGTTTCACGGCCACGTGCGTTTCACCGGAGCAAGCCCGCGGGGAACAGGTGACGGTTGCGAGCGACATCTACGCCCTGGGCGCGTTGCTCTACGAGATGTTGTCGGGCTGCACTCCGCATCAGTTTTCCACTCCCCGCCCCTCTTCCGAGGAGTTGGCGCGGGTGGTGTGCGACCAGGAGCCAAAGTTGCCGAGCCAGACGGTGGAGGATCGCGAAGCGCGGCGCCGGTTGGAAGGCGATCTGGATAACATCGTTCTGTGCGCGTTGCGCAAGGACCCCGCCAAACGGTACGCCACCGTCCACGAATTTGAAGAGGATATCCGGCGACATCGGAGCGCGCTCCCGATTCAGGCCCGGCCGCGGACGGCAGTTTACCGGCTCCAGCGTTTCTGGGTGCGCCGCAAAGGAGTGCGATCGGTCGCGGGTTTTGCCGCTGCCCTAATCGTCTTACTGGCAGGTTTTGTGTTATTCATCCGCCCCGGTTTGCGAAACGGGACGCGCGGCGGTGAGCCCTCAAAGGATTCGGCAACCGCAATTACCGATCAGAAGAGCATTGCCGTTCTGCCATTCGAAAGCTTAGGCAATCAGGCGGATGAAAAGTATTTCGTGGACGGGATGCAGGACAATATCCTGACCGACCTTTCGAAGGTGTCGGACCTGAAGGTAATCAGCCGCTCGGCGGTCGAGCATTACCGCGGTGAAAAGAAGAGCGCCAGCGCCATCGGCCGGGCATTGAACGTGGCTCATGTGCTGGAGGGCAGCGTGCAAAAGTCCGGGGACCGGGTGCGAGTGAATGTCCGGCTGATCGATACTCGAACCGAAGCCCAAACGTGGTCGGAAGCGTATGAGCGGACGGTGGCGGACGTGTTTGCGTTGCAGAGCGAGCTGGCCCAATCGATCGCGACGCAGCTAAAAGCAACATTGTCTCCCGAAGAAAAAGCGGCGATCGAGCGGCGGCCGACCGAAGACATGCAGGCCTACGATCTTTATTTGCGAGCCCGCGATCTAATGACGACGGACACGGAGGTAACTCCGGCAGTCTATCACAAAATGCTCGACCTGATCGATGCAGCCATCACTCGCGATCCGAATTTTGCCCTGGCCTACTGTTTTGCGACCGAAGTCCATGTCCTGCTATATCGTTACCGCGAGCACACCCCGGAAAGATTGGTCCAGGCCAAGGAAGCGGCCGCGATGGCGCTGCAATTGGCGCCCGATCTGGGGGAGTCGCACCTGGCCCAGGCCGTATATTATTATCACGGGCTGCGCGATTATTACGGAGCGGAGCGCGAGCTTAAGCTGGCCGATTCCAAAATGAACGGGAAACCGGAATTTCTCCTGTTAAAGCAACTTACCGAAAGACGGTTTGGGCATTGGAAAGACGCATTGCGGGACGGGAAAAAGGCAGTGGAGCTGGCCCCGCGGGATCCCAGTCTGGCCAACGTCCTGATCCAGACCTATCGCGTGCTTCGAATGTATTCGGAGGGGGAAAAGCTGGCTAACGACATGATTGCTCATTTGCCCGCGAACGAGGCCACAGGGATGTGGGCCTATAAATGCGATTTCGCGCTTGCCGCCGGTGCGGTGGATAAAGCGCGCGAAGTTATCGGGGCCGTTCCCGACAAGGCTCAGTGGAAAACGTCGATGTTGGCCACGATGGCTCTCTACCGACGCAATTATCCAGAAGCGGTGCGGCTTGTGGCCAGCACTCCGGAGAGCGACCAAGAGCCCAGTGAGGTCGTGTTTGAGGCCCAGGTGCAACGGCTGCTTGGGGACGCGGAAAAATCAAAGGCGACGTTCGAGCGGGCACGCAAACTCTTGGACGCTCGAATTAAACAAGCGCCCGACGATCCGAACCTTTATACCTACCTGGCTATGACCCAGGTCGGTCTGGGTCAAAAGGACGATGCTTTTGCCGCGATCCAGCGGGCAGCCACTCTGGCGCCGATGTCCCAGGATTCGATCGACGCCGCTAATTGGATGGGCACTCTGGCCGAGGTTTATGTCTTGAGCGGCGACCCGGACGCGGCCCTGGCCCAACTGGCCAAAGTGGTGCAACTACCTAACGGGCCTGTATATGGCGACCTGTTACTCAATCCGGAGTGGGATCCCATCCGTGACCGGCCGGCGTTCCAGAAGATCCTGGCCCAGGCAGCAAAGCCGCCGGTATATAATTAAGAGTCGGCAGGCAAGTCAGCGCGCTCAGCCCAGGTAGGGGCATCTCTCCGAGATGCCCGCGGGGGTTGGCTCGGAATTTTATTAGCGCGTTATTGCTCGTCTACCCCGGGACGCCTCAGAGATGCGTCCCTACCTGGCCGCTGCCAGCCCAGGTAGGGGCATCTCTCCGAGATGCCCGGGGGTTGGCTCGCCACTTGTTGAGGGATACGTTGGTGCCCTTCAACCCCGGACGCCTCGGAGATGCGTCCCTACCTGGCCGCTGCCAGCCCAGGTAGGGGCATCTCTCCGAGATGCCCGCGGGGGTTGGCGCGGAATTTTATTAGCGCGTTGTTACCCATCAACCCCGGACGCCTCGGAGATGCGTCCCTACCTGGCAGCTGCCAGCGCAGGTAGGGGCATCTCTCCGAGATGCCCGCGGGGGTTGGCGCGGAATTTTATTAGCGCGTTATTGCCCGTCTACCCCGGATGCCTCGGAGATGCGTCCCTACCTGGTGGCCGTAATCCGATTGCCAACAAGATTGTGAGCGCCTGCGGCGCGTCGGGTTTAACATCGCCCTCGGAGAGGACGATCCACCGGTTTGGCCATTCTTCCGGGGCCGGAAAAATAAGTGGGACGAGACCCGGCTTCGTTTCGATGTAGTGGACGAGACGAGCTCGTCCCTCCCGGAAAAGAAACAAGAAGGCAGCCCCGAAAGCGTTCGGGGCTGCCTTACTGGTTTTTACCTAACCAACACGGGAGAGCTAAAACTTCTTCTTGAGCTCGACGTACCAGAAGCGTCCGATGTTGTCGTATTCGAACGCCGGATAATTGTTGGCGTTGCCGAAGAACAATCCGACCATTGCGGGCGGATCCTGTCCAAACACGTTGTTACAGCCGACCGTGAGCGTGCTGTTGTTCAACAATGTTTTCCAGCACGGCATGGTGTAGGCGGCGGTGCTTTCGATCGCCTTGCCATCCTTGCCGGTCATTACTTCCTTGCCGCCCTTGGAGTAGCCGGCGACCGGCTGGGATTCAACCGGGGGAGAGAAGATCAGGGTGTATCCCGCTTGAACGTCGATGAAGTTGGTCGGATTGGTCCAGTGTTCGTGGACGCCGTTGGCAAAGTTGGCGCCGGCTGCCGCCCCGTTCGTGATGATTTCGCGGAAACCGCCGGTGTAATGCCAGGTGGCGTTCAGATCCAAGTTGTGCCAGGCCCAATCGACCCGGGACACTCCTTTCCAACGGTACCAGCCGTCGCCGCCGAGACTGTTACTAACCTGGGCCGTGACATTGCGGGTTATGGATTCGGTTGTGGCCTGGAAGATGAACTGATCCAGGTAGGACCATTGACTTAGGACCGTGAAGGTCCCCCAGGCGCTCTGGAGCTGCCATTGACCCGACATATCGGCGCCGCGAGCATTTTGGCGTCCGGCGTTTTCGAAAAGAGTGGCGACAAAGTTTACGCCGCCAGTTGCCGGATCGAGTTGCACTTGCTCTCCGGGAAGCAAGGCGCCGCGGGAAAAGCGGTTCACGACTTCCTGGCTTAGGGGAGCGGTTACGACACCGGTGCGTTCGATATCCCACAAATCAAGGGAAAGAGTAACCGCGCCGTATTGCGGCGGAATCCATTTCGGCGTCCAAACCACACCACCCGTCCACGCCCGGGAGTCTTCCGGCTGCAAGGTAGGATTGCTCGACAATCGGGTGGCCGTTTCCGGCTCGGTCACTCCATTGAACCGGGTAGGGGTGAGAGCGAACGTAGGCGACGAAAACAGCTCGAAGAGCGATGGTTCGCGGAATCCTTCGCCCCAGGTGCTGCGAATAGTCAACTGATCATCGAACGGCTGCCAGCGCAGGCCCACCTTGGGCACCAACACGTTGGTGCTGTTATTGAGGAACTCTTCGAACCGGGCCGAGCCGGTCAGCTCGAGGGCATGCAGACCCATGATTCCCATACTGGGACTGACGATCGGTACGCTCAATTCGCTGTAGAGCGCGTAATCCTTGCGTCCCGCATGGGTTATTGCCGTTTTGGACGCGCCGATGGTGTCGCCCTCGAGGTTAATTTGGTCCGGACTTTGAATGATGTTTTCCCGACGGAACTGAGCGCCCACGGCAAGGCCGACGCCGCCCGCGGGGAGATCGAACAGATCGATCGTGTAGATATTCAAATCGAGCTCAGCCAGCTTTGAAATGTCGATATCTTTCGGGTGCACCGTGGCGAAGTTAACCGACGCCGCATTCGATGGAAATGGGATCCGAAAATCGGTGAACGGATTGAACGGAACTGTGGTTCCGATGTACTGACTCGAGGTCGGATCGAAGATCGGGTCGTTGGCATTGAGAATTCGGTTAAAACGGGAGGTCGAAACCAATGTGCCGGTCGACGTGTTCTTGATCTGGCTGTAGCGGAACCCGGCGTCGTAGCCCCAGTTTCCGTCAAACAGCTTGTCTCCCTTCACACCCAGGGTGGTCAGCCAGGCATCGCTCTCGTTATCGAACAAGCGGTTCCCGAACTCAGCCAGACGGGCGCGGCTGCCGCCGGAGATGATCTGATCGAACGGGTTGAATGGGTTGAAGGCATCCAAGGGAACGTTTGTAGCACTCTCACCGGGCAATGCACCTGTTCCCTGGCCGACATAGCGAGGCGTATTCGGCGGTGCGGCACCGCCGAGGTCGTGCCCGGGCGGAATGGCAAGAGTGACCTGGCCGGGAGTAAAGAACGAACCGGTGGCGGTTGGAGCAAGCTCGTTGTGCGTCTTAACATCCTCATAATAGAAGTCGCCGTAAAGCTGGACCTGCTCCTCACAAATCTTGTCGTTGAAGGAGGCGTAGCCGCCCCAGCGTTCCTGTTCGGGATACGAACCGGAAACGGCGTTGTAGTTAAAAACCGAAGTCCGACCGCCCGAGTAAGTATAGGCGCCGGCCGGAGACAAACCGTCGGTTCCAAAGGGGGCATGAGCAAACTCAACTGGACTGGTTCCACCCACCGCCGCTCCGCCGGCGGCCACGGCTACTGCCTGGCTGATTTGGAGGTTCTCCGGGCTCGAGTTCGTGCTCAGGAACGGCGGGGTCAAGGAGTTGCCACGGTCGCGGTTAAACAATGAGTTGTGGTGATAGAAATTGATGTCACCGGCAATGTTCACCTTGTCGTCACCGACACCGAAGAGCACGTCGCCACTGTAAATGGCCGCATCCTTATCCAGGGTGTTGCCATATTGCAGAGTGGACTGGGCGCCGTGGTATTCCTTGTAGAACTTCAGGTTCACCACGCCCGCAACCGCGTCGGCTCCGTAAACGGCCGAAGCGCCATCTTTCAGAATTTCAATCGTCTGAACGGCCGGCAGCGGGATGGTAAACAAGTCCTGGAAGGAAACGACGCCGCCCGTTCCCAGAGGATACGGGGTAACGCGCCGGCCATCGACCAAGACCAGGGTCGCTTCCGGAGTGAAGCCGCGCAGCGAGATCGAAGCAGCGCCCGGAGTAAATCCAGTGGCGTTGTTCGAAATCGGCACGCCGTTGGCGTTCGCCACCGGCAGATCGCGCAGCAGCTCGGCCGCCTGGCGTTCGCCCGACTTGTTAATCAAATCGCGGTTCAGGTTTAAGACCGGGTTCGGGCCGACTTCTTCAGCGGTCGGAATATTCGAACCGGTCACGATGACGCGCTCGGCTTCAGCCGTGCCAGTCGCCGCCGGCTGGCCTGCGTCTTGAGCGCGCAAGTTGGTCGAAAGACCAACTCCGGCGATTAAGGTGACGAGGCTGATCTTGAATTTCGCAATCAGGTTTGTCTTCATCAGTTTCTCCATTGGTTGTTTGGTTAAGGACGTGCTGCGTTCGGCAGCCGTTATATTTCCTCCGGAGAATAGTGATGGCCTCGTTTTTGCGTGAGGACATAAATCAGACGATTTGGGACGCTGTGTTGATAGACTTGCCTAACGATTAATAACCGCCTAACCGCGCCTGAAACGGGGCCGGCAAGACCAAGGAGAAAGTCAACTCCGAGAACCTTTCGCGAGCTGATTACCGCTACCTGAAGCTTTGGCAACGCCAACCAAAAATCACCGGACTCGAGTTTCAACCGCCGTTTTTTTCAAACGCGGCGGTTTGGTGCAGGACGCGAGAAAAGTCGGCGGCTTCGCCGATTGTTTAGCATCGAGCTGGGGACAGCTCGATCCACCTTAACGACAGGGCGCGAATTTGGCTGGCAATTCGGCGCTACTTGAAGAAGGGACGGATCTGCTCGTATTTCTTTCCCGTTCCAACTCCTTTGACTCCTTTCAAGTCGTCGGCGCTTTGGAAAGGGCGAGCGGCGACGATTCGCTGGGCCAGGACCGGGCCGATCCCGGGAACGTTTTCCAGTTCGGTGGCCGATGCAGTGTTAACGTCGAGTTGGTTGAGAGCATTAGTGTCGGCCACGGTGCGGGAAGGGGCGGGGCGGCTTGGCAACGGCGAGCTTGGCCTAACCGATCGGCTGACTTTCGGCTCCGGAGAGCCCGCGGCCCGGGGGGGCGCCGCCGGTCGGTCGGGTGCGCCCTTTTCCGGATGAAAAAACGCGTCGAACGGGTCAACGCCTTTGGTGCTCTCCGCCTGGGTAGCCCGCGCCGTCATCCGCCCTTGATTCACGCCCCAACCGCCGACTTTTTCGAGACGCGCCTTTTCCTCGAGTTGCTTCAATTTGGCGCGTTCGGAGGCGGCTGTTAACAGGACGACCGGTTTAGCGCTCTTTCCGTGGATCCGGGCGAGGCCGTTCTCGATCAGTTGTTCGCCCAGATCGCCGGTATTAGTTTGAACAAAGGCGTAAAAGCGCGGGAGCCGGCTGCGACCCATGGCGTCGGCGAAGCAGGTGCGAACAATGAACGGATGACTCAACCGTTCCCGGGTAAACGCCTTGGCCACTTCCCCGACCTGTACCGTTTGCTCTACGGTGATCCCAAAATATTTGGCCTGTTCTTCCACGCGATCCCGAAATTCCGTGTCGGTCTCGGGAGTATCCACAAAATAGAGCCGGAAGATGTATTCCTTGCCGCTAACGCTGACGTGAAAACTGTCGCCGTCGTTAGCCCGTTTTATCAGGTAATGACAATCCTGAAGCGTGACCCAGGGCTGGCGCGCCTCGGCCCCGGTTAGGCTCAGGCAAAAAAGGGCAACGGCCAGCGCGACTATTCTGCCGGCAGGCATCGGGGCCGGCCGGCCTGAGTTTCCAGGCAAGAAATTGCGCCTCATTAAATCGGCACCTCGAATTGGCTCATCAATTTGAACGTTTCGTAACGCTTTGTTATTTCGTCCATCGAAAGTTTGCGCAACCGCTCGAGACTAAATGCCTCAACGCAGAAACTGGCCAGCACACTCCCGTAAATCATTGCTTTACGCAGATCGTTGAAATGCACTTTCTTCACCGCCCCGGCCAGGTAACCGGCCATGCCGCCGGCGAAGGTGTCCCCTGCCCCGGTCGGATCGTGAATGTCTTCCAGCGGATATGCGCCACAGCTGAAAAACTGATCCTGTTCCCCGAACAAGAGGGCGCCGTGCTCCCCTTTTTTGATTGCCACATAGCGGGCGCCGAATTCGCGGATGCGCCGCCCTGCCTTGATCAGGCTGGTTTCCTTGGTCATCTCGCGCGCTTCGCTGTCGTTGAGGATGAGGAGATCGACCCGCGGCAGGAGGGCGTCCAAATCGGGGCGGGTCGTTTCGATCCAGAGATCCATGGTGTCGGCGACAACAAATCGGGGGCGTTCCATTTGGTCGAGCACATGCGCTTGCAAAGCAGGCGCGATGTTGGCCAGCAAAACGAAATCGGTTTGGCGATACGATTCGGGCAAGGCCGGCCTGAAATTTTCGAAGACGTTAAGCGCGACCGAGCGGGTTTCCCGCGTGTTCAGGTCCCAGGAATATTCGCCCGACCAGCGAAATGTTTTCCCCTGGTCGCGCTGGACCCCGGCAATATCGATCTTGCGCGACTTCCAGAATTCGAACTCGGCAGGAGGAAAGTCGCTGCCAACGATACCGACCAGCCGGACCGGGGAAAAAAAGCTGGCGCTGAGCGCGGCGTAGGAGGCGGAGCCGCCCAGGAGGTCGGAATGTTCTTCAACCGGGGTTTTGACGGTGTCGAGCGCGATCGATCCAACGACGAGAACGGACATTTTTAAATTTCGGATTTCGGACTTTGAACTTCGGATTGGGACACGAGCAGATGTTTTGCCGCGCGAGCATACTCGGCGATGTTTTGGGACCTGAGCAAGCCCGAGACGATGACAACGCGGCTGGCGCCGGCGGCGAGCACCTGCTCCAGGTTCTCGAGCTTGATTCCGCCGATACAAAAAATCGGGCGGCCGACTGCATGGTGAACCCGTTTGATGTCGGAAAGGCCGGTCGGTTTGTAATCAGGTTTGGTAGGGGTGTAAAAGATCGGGCCAAATCCAATGTAGTCGGCGCCTTCCTGGTCGGCCGCGCGCGCTTGTTCGAGACTATGGGTGGATTTTCCGATCCAGATCGGCCGGCCGGCCTTTTCTCGCGCGACCCGGACCGAATCGTCGTCCTGGCCAACGTGCACGCCTTCCACCGGCACCTGAGCGGCGATCACCGCGTAATCATTCACAATTAAGGGAACCGACGCGCGAACGGTTATTTCGTGCAGGGCGGCAGCCAACTTGGCAAGTTCGTTGATGGTTCGTCCTTTTCCGCGCAATTGGATTAGATCGATCCCGCTCCCGATCATTGCTTCCGCCATCGGGCCGATTTCCTGGACGTTGATATACGACAAGTCGAGGATGCCGTAGAGCCGACAATCGAGTAAACTTCGCAATGTTCTATTCGCGCAACCGGCGATTGGCCGAAGCCGTTAGCTCGAAGTTTTCCGAAGCCATAAAGCGTTCGACAAATCCGGTGTCGTAATTGCCATCCCGGAACTCCGCGCTTCGCATAACGCTGGCGTGAAACGGAACGGTGGTTTTGATGCCGGCGATGTAATATTCATCGAGGGCGCGGCGCATTCGGTCGATAGTCGAACTCCGGGTGGCGCCGACGGTGATCAATTTGGCAAGCAGCGAATCGTAGAAAGGCGGGACGACGTAGCCGTTATAGACATGGGAATCGATCCGCACGCCCCGGCCGCCCGGCGCATAGTAAAAGCCGATCTTGCCGGCGGACGGCTGAAAATTCCGGGCCGGATCTTCCGCATTGATGCGGCACTGGATGGCGTGGGAGCGGGGCTGGGCCCGCGCGACATGCTCGGAGAGGGGCTCCCCGGCCGCGATCCGGATCTGTTCCTTGACCAAATCGCAGCCGTAGACCTCTTCCGTAATCGTATGTTCCACCTGAATCCGAGTATTCATCTCGATGAAATAAAAGTGTCGGCTCGCGTCCACCAGGAACTCGATGGTGCCGGCATTCTGATATCCAACCGATTTGGCCAGGCGGACCGCGGCGCTCCCCATTTTTTTTCGAAGAGCCGGGGTCATGATTGGTGAAGGGCATTCCTCGATCACCTTTTGATTGCGGCGTTGGACCGAGCAATCGCGCTCGCCGAGATGCACCATATGGCCGTGTTCGTCGGCCATGATTTGAAACTCGATGTGCCGCGGATTGAGAATCAGTTTCTCAATGTAAACCGCCGGATTGCCAAAAGCTTTATCCGCCTCGTGGCGGGCGCTGTGAAAAGCGGTCGCCAGGCTCGGCTCGTTGTGCGCGGTTCGCATTCCCCGGCCGCCCCCGCCCGCCACCGCCTTGATCATGATCGGGTACCCGATCTTCTTGGCAATCTTGATCGCATCCTTTTCCGACTCCACGATCCCGTCGCTTCCCGGCGTCACCGGAACTCCGGCTTTGCGGGCACAGCCCCGGGCCGAATTTTTGTCGCCCATGGCGTGCATCGCCTTGGCCGGCGGACCAATGAACTTGATTTTGCAACTTTCGCAGACCTCGGCAAAATGCGCGTTCTCAGCCAGAAAACCGTAACCCGGATGAATGGCATCCACATCGCCTACTTCGGCCGCACTCAGGATCCGATCGATCTTCAAGTAGCTTTCCGAGCTCGGGGCCGCCCCGATGCAAATGGCCTCGTCCGCCAGTTGCACATGCAGGGAATCGACGTCCGCCTCCGAATAGACAGCCAGGGTCCGAGTGCCAAGCTCCTTGCAGGCCCGGATTACCCGCAACGCAATCTCGCCCCGGTTAGCGATCAGGATTTTTTCAAACATTTCGACGCACGATGGGGCGCGCCTGGCAGTCGCGCCCTACCCCTCTGTGGTTAGCGAACCCTGAATAAAACCTGGCCAAATTGCACCGGCTTGGAGTTTTCGACCAATATTTCAGCGACGACCCCGCTGGTTTCCGCCTTGATTTCATTCATCACCTTCATTGCTTCAATAATGCAAACCACCGTCTCCTCGGTCACGGTCGCGCCAATATCAATAAACGGGGGCGAGTCCGGCGATGGCCCCCGATAGAAGGTGCCTACCATTGGCGAAGCGATCTCTTTGAGCAGGCTGCCTGCGCCACCTTGTTCCGTGCCTTCCGGCCCGGTCGCTTCCTTGGAAACGGTCTGACCGGGTGTCCCAGCCGAAGCAGGCAGTATTGCCGATGGAACACTCAGGATAGTCCCGTTAACCCCTTTCTGGAGCTTGAGCTTAAATCCATCCTTTTCCATCTCGAAGACGGAAAGGTCGTTTTCTTTCATCAAATCGATGATGGCTTTTATCTCTTTCAGGTCCACAGGTCGGGCTCGGTTGGGAATCCAGCTAGGGCGTTTAGGTAAAGCGGTTTTGCGGGCCAGGTCAAGCACCGGAATCGAGGGAGGAGGAAGGGAGTGGGAGAGATGGAGTATTGGAGTATTGGGCTTTTGATTACCGGGCGGTTCGCTACTCCATTACTCTATGGCTCCCCTGCTCCATTTCGAAG
The DNA here is from genome assembly GCA_963728975.1 of uncultured Verrucomicrobiae bacterium. Taxonomy (GTDB): domain Bacteria; phylum Verrucomicrobiota; class Verrucomicrobiia; order Chthoniobacterales; family UBA10450; genus DATFCK01. The sequence continues at coordinate 277,712 of CAVSMF010000002.1, read as the reverse complement.
TGGTGGCGGAAACCGACGATTACCTGGTGGTGGATAAACCGCCATTGCTCTTGGTTCATCCGACCAAGCCAACTGGCGCGCCTACCCTCTGGAAACAACTGCGCGAACTCCTGGCATTCGAGATCGCGAATGGCGGCCAGGTTTCCATTGTTAATCGGCTCGACCGTGAAACGAGCGGTCTGGTCCTGGTAGCTAAAACATCCGGAGCGGCCCGCCGGTTTGGATTACTGATGCAGGAGCATCGCATCCGAAAAGAATATCTGGCCATTGTGACGGGCTGGCCCGATTGGGAGAAAACAACAGTCGACTCCCCGATCGATCGCCAGGGCAGGCACGGCCCGTCCAGAATCTGGTTGAAACAGGCGATTTGCGAGCACGGCGCGGCCGCCCAGACTGAGTTTTTCGTCCAGCGCCGATTTGTAAGAACCGGCGGCGACAAATTCAGTCTGGTCCTGGCGGTGCCGCGCACCGGCCGGACCCACCAGATTCGAGTGCACCTGGCCTCGCTTGGTCATCCAATTGTGGGAGATAAGATTTATGGACCGGACGAAAATCTTTACCTCGAGTTCATTGCTACCAGCTGGACACCGGCGCTCGAGCGGCGATTGCTTTTGCCGCGACACGCCTTGCATTCGGCCAAGCTGGCCATAGAAGGCGAAGGCGAGTGGACGGCGGCGTTGCCGGCCGATCTCGCGGAATTTTGTGAGGCGCCGGGGCCTGACGCCGGTTAACGGGACGCCTGGCGTCTGACCCAGACGCCCTACAATTTCCCGGCGGTAAATTGCAATCGGGGGCAATTTTCCTATCCTACCGGCTGCCCGATGAAACTGTTTTGCCTGGCCGTCGCCGCCGTCATTTCCGTGGCCTGCTCCCACGCGTTCGCGGGACCTGAAGAACTCGGGAGCCAATCGGCCGGGATGGGGTTGAATCCCCCGCCCATACAGTTTGCGGTCGAGTCCGGTTATTTATTCGGCTTCATCAACAGCCGGCACAGCTACGAGATTGGCGCGGAGTTTTTGACAGCCCGCATTCGCTGGGGGGTGATGGATCGGGATGATTGGTTGCGCGGCTACAATCAATTCTACGTCAGCGCAATGGCAGAACCGATTTTTCGCGGGATCGAGAACCACTATTTTGGGATCAACTTTGGCGGACGCTACAACTTCGTGCAGCCTGGCCGACGATTGCGCCCGTACGTTTCCGGCGGACTGGGACTGGGCTGGATCGACAGCAACACAAATGTTCCCGGCGGACAGGGCCAGGATTTCACGTTCAACATTTTAACGGCAGCGGGTATTTCCTATCAACTGAACGATCAATGGACGATCAACGCGGGAGTGCTTTACCAGCATCTTTCCAATGGCGGGCAGACCGATCCCAATCCCAGCCTGAACCTGCTCGGCCCGCAGATCGGGGTAACTTATTCGTTTTAGAACCGATTTTTGAGTTCGTCTGTTTACGATTTTAGGCCTTTTTCTGGCATTCCGAGCGATATGCCGGTGGGGCATCAAAGTAGCGTAAGCCTCCGGCTTGCGAGCAAGCGAGACGCTTGCGCCACCTAAGCGGGTGGTTGAGGTGATTTTCCAACTTGCCGCGGCGGTGTAGTTTCGCACACTAGAAACTTCGCGTTTCCAATATGAATCCGCCCGAGGAAAATATTCTGGTGATCAAACGCAGTTTGCTCGATCAGCTTGGCAGTTTTCAGGGACTTCAGTTCGAGCCGGAAAAATATCTGAAAGCGATATTGTCGCGCGGGAACAATTTCTTTATCCCGCGGTCCCGGGCGGAAAACGATCCTGCCCACAAACAGATCATTCCCTACGCCTTGATTGGGCACGGCGAAAAGGTGCTGCACTACGTCCGCGGGAAAAAAGCCGGCGAACAGCGATTGGTGGCGAAAGGTTCAATCGGCATCGGCGGCCATATGAACGATAAAGACGAATCGCTGTTTGCCTGGGACGAAGCGGCTTATCGGGCCGGCGTCGAGCGCGAGGTGAACGAGGAAATTAACATCGAGAGCGCCTTCGAGGACCGGATTGTTGCGCTGTTAAATGACGATACAACCGAGGTCGGCCAGGTCCATCTTGGCATTGTTCATGTCTTCAATCTGAACGAACCGAAGGTGACAAAGCGCGAGGCGATGATCACCAACCTCGCTTTCCTGGGCAAGGAAGAGTTGATGGCCCGGCGCGACGCGCTCGAAAGCTGGTCGCAGCTCTGCCTGGATTCGCTGGACCGTTTGTTGGGATTAAGCCGCTAAAATTTGCAGGCGCATTGCAGGAGCGTTTCTGTGAAACGCCGCCCTTCTTTGAGAGGGGGGCAAGCGCCGTCTGGCTCAGACGCCAGCCAATCGGTCCTGACCGGGCCCGCAGCTCCGGTTAGGGCTTCATGGTCAGGGCCAGGCTATCCACCTGCCATTTTCCTACGGGATGTGAAATCGCAATTTCAAGGGTGGCGCCCCGCGCCGGGTAATCGAGATGCGCGGTAAACAATCCTTTCGGTTCAAAGAACTGCGATTCCCACACGATCTCTCCGTCGATCTTAATCGGCTGAGCCGGCACCCCAAGCTCCTGAAATTGCGACACGATGAACTGTTGCTGCGAGGGGGGATAATCCAGGCGCGCTTGCGGGCTCAAATTATTGGAGAAGAACGCCTGATTATAGTGGACCGCCAATTGCTCGACCATTTCCCGGCCGAAAGCGCGGCCTTCCTTGTCCATTGCGTTCTTATGCGAATAAAGCCACCACGCGCCGATCCCGACGATCGCGAGCAGGATAATTACAACGATTAACCCGTCGCCGCCGGTCCGAGAACGATGATCATGATTTTTACGTTTCATATTAATAACCGAATCCGATTCCTTTAACTACTGCGCCACCGCGGATTAGCGCACCATGTTTTTGTTTGCCGGTATAGGAACCAAATCGGTTCCTTGAATTAATCGTGAAACTAACGAGCCAACCGTAAAGATGTTCGCCATTTTTGCCCATATCAACACATTTGGGCTCGCCTTCCCACTCGATTTTGGCGCTGTCCGCGTCTACCAGGACGTTTTCCAGCCATCCCCAGACGATGTCCTTGTAAAGCTTTGGGTACGGCCCGCAAGGCGACGGCTCCTCGGCAGGACTGCCAGCGGCCCAGCCGGAGATAGCCGCCGAGACCACGACCGATAGACACAAAACCGCGATCCGCGCCTTCATCCAGCTCAGTCTGTATAAATCCGGCTGCCCCGTCCAGCCTAATGACCCGCCTCGGTTTGGGCGGTGGCGTTAGCCAATTCCCCGGCTGGCAGGGCAAAATGCGGGCGCTCACTTCATTCCTTCCTGAGGCAGGGTATTTGTTTTGCGTCCCCGCGCTGTCTCCTCTCCCTTTTGGGAAGGGAGAGAATGAAGGCGAGGGCGTTGATCTACGCTCGCTCGCAAGACCCCAGGTCTCGGTGGATCGGCCTCTCCGAGGGCGATGTTAACCCAAGAGCAGCGGAGCTGCTGATTAATGACCCCGAAAGCGTTCGGGGTTAGATTTTTTAGCATCGCCCTCGGAGAGGCCGATCCACCTCAGCCGCTCGTGATTGCGCCCTGCCTGTGAGCTGAGTGCTTCCATTCGCGTCTATCGGGGTCATTCGCGGATAATTACAAAGCGCGGCCGGGCGGCCGGCGAGCCGCCTTCCTTGATACCGCTTCGGCAGAGTGGGCTTTCCTTTTTGGGCAGAGTTTTCTATTGATTCGGCATGTTTCGTCTCTCACTTGTCTTGCTGCTCGCCGCCGTAGCTCTCCCCCGGACGGGATTGGCCGAGGAACCCTCCAAAATTTCCGTACCCGCCGCCGCCCTCCTCTCCCCGGACCATCCGGAAACATTCGACCCAGCTTCAGCCACCAAAGCCTGGCTCGAAACCGTTCCGGCAGCCAAGCGGGCCGAGTCGGATGCTTACTTTGAAGGCAAATACTGGCTGCTTCTCTGGGACTTCCTGATGGCGGTCGCCATCTCGCTTTTTCTGCTCGAGTCCCGCATTTCGGCCGGATTGCGGAATTTCGCGGAACGCCTGACCCGATTCAAATCCCTGCAGATGGTCTTTTATGCGTTTCCTTTTATCATCCTGAACAGCATCCTGAACTTCCCTTTGTTGGTCTACGAGGATTTCTTCCGCGAACACAAGTACGGTCTATCGACCCAAACCTTCCCCGCCTGGTTCTGGGACCAGTTCAAGGCCCTGATCGTTGCCCTGATTGGTTTATCGATTGTCCTGACCATTCTTTACGCGGTGTTTCGACGCGCTCCCCGGTCCTGGTGGATTTGGGGCACAGTAGCGGCCGTCTTTCTGATGATGATCGGCTCCTTCATTGCCCCGATTTATATCCTCCCTTTGTTTAACCGCTACAAGCCGTTGCAGAATGCGTCCATTCGCGACCCGATCCTGACCATGGCCCGGGCAAACCAGATTCCGGTCAATCAGGTTTTCGTGTTTGATGCCTCGCGACAGACCACTCGCATCAGCGCCAACGTGGCCGGGTTCCTGGGCACAACCCGGATTGCGCTTAACGACAATTTGCTCAAGCGATGCAGCTTGCCGGAAGTGCGCGCGGTCATGGCCCACGAAATGGGACATTACGTTCTCAATCACGGCGCCAAACTCATTATGTACCAGGGTATTCTTTATCTTGTCGTCTTCGCCGTGACCGCCTGGTTGTTTGGCGGGGCGACGCGCCGCTGGGGCGAACGATGGAGCGTACGCGGGATTGGCGATCCGGCCGGATTGCCGCTCCTTATATTGATAATAACCGTGTTGTTCTTCTTTCTGACGCCGGTTACCAACTCGATGGTTCGGATAACCGAGCGCGAAGCGGACGCGTTCGGATTGAACACGGCGCGGGAGCCGGACGGCATGGCCAGCGTGGCCTTAAAGTTGGGAGCCTATCGAAAACTCGATCCCGCCCCTTTGGAAGAATTCGTCTTTTTCGATCATCCCAGCGGGCGGGCCAGGATCCGAATGGCCATGGATTGGAAAGCCGCGCAATTAACCTGCGGCGAGGTTGGCAAATAAGGACAAGGGAATGGCGCTACCCGGCCCGGATGCGGCGCGCCGGCAGATTGGCGGATGGTTCTCACAGAAAATGAGTCCGCTAAACACGCCAAAAACCGCGTGAGGATGGTGTTCTTTAGGTGGATCGGCCTCTCCGAGGGCGATGCTAACCAAGCGCAGCGGAGCTGCTCATTAATGACCCGAAAGATTGGCGGATGGTTCTCACAGAAAACGAGTCCGCTAAACACGCCAAAGACCGCGTGAGGAGGTTTTTCTTTTAGGTGGATCGGCCTCTCCGAGGGCGATGTTAACCAAGCACAGCGGAGCTGCTCATTAATGACCCGAAAGAGTTCGGGATTAGATTTTTAGCATCACCCCCTGAGAGGCCGATCCACCTCAGCTGGGCCTACGGCCGTTGATCGATTGGGATTACCTTCTTGCCGGCGGGCTCGCCGACGTACTCGCTCAGCGGGCGGTAAAGGCGATTATCCTCCAGTTGTTCGAGAACGTGCGCGCACCAGCCCGAGGTCCGGGCGATGGCAAACACCGGGGTAAAAAGATCGACCGGTATTCCTAACGAATGATAAACCGTGGCCGAATAAAAGTCGACGTTCGCGTTCAGGTTCTTCTTCTCTTTCATTATCTGGGCAATCCGTTCGCTCATTCGGATCCACTTCGGCTCGTTGATCTTCTCACTTAATCGGATCGCCATCGAACGGAGATGAGGGGCCCGGGGATCGAGCGTCTTGTAAACACGATGACCAATGCCCATGATTTTCTTTTTCTGGGCTAACTGTTCCTCGATGTAGGCATCGACTTTCTCTTCGCTCCCGATTTCCTCCAGCATGTGAATGACCCCTTCATTGGCGCCTCCGTGGAGCGGTCCTTTTAGCGTCCCGATGGCCGAGGTAATGGCCGAATACATGTCGCTGAGGGTGGAAATGGTGACCCGCGCGCTAAAAGTCGATGCGTTCATCCCATGGTCCGCGTGGAGAACAAAAGCCACGTCGAGAGCGTCGGCCGCTTCCTTGGACGGCTCCTTGCCGTTCATCAAATAGAGAAAATGGGCTGCTTCCCCCAAATCTTCCCGGACCGGCGGCAATGGCTGATCGTTTCGGGCCCGATGGAAATAAGCCGCGATCACGCCAATTTTGGCGGTAATACTGCGGGCGCGTTCCTTGCCAATTTCAAAGGTCGCTTCCTTTCGGATGTTCGGATCGTAGAGGCCGAGCATGGAGATTGCCGTCCGCATCAGATCCATCGGCGCCGCGTCTTTGGGCGCTTTTTTGATCAGATCGATAAGTCCATCCGGCAACTTTCGCTGAGTCCGTAATTGCCCGGCGCACCGATCGAGCTCGGCCCGGTTGGGCAACTTGTTATTCCAAAGGAGATAGACGACTTCCTCGTAACTGACTTTCCCGGCCAGTTCATTGATGTCGTAACCGCAATAAACCAGCTGGCCTTTGTCGCCCACCACCGCGCTGAGCCGCGTGGTATTGGCAACCACACCTTCCAAACCGCGTGAAATCATTTTCCGGCGCCTTTCATTCTTTCAATCAATGTATCTGCCATTGTCGCAGGTGTATCGGCAACCGCAATGCCAGCTGCTTTCAAGGCCTCGACTTTTCCGGCGGCGGTTCCCTTGCCTCCGGAAACGATCGCGCCGGCATGCCCCATCCGGCGCCCGGGCGGCGCGGTCATCCCGGCAATAAAGGCCGCAACCGGTTTGTTGCAATTTGCCTGAATCCAGGCGGCGGCTTCTTCCTCGGCCGAACCGCCAATTTCCCCAATCAATATCATTGCTTCCGTGCCGGGATCGCCGTCAAAAAGCCGCACCGCATCCAGGTGCGACATGCCGTTGATCGGATCGCCTCCGATACCGATACAGGTCGATTGGCCGTAGCCGCGCGAGGTCAACTGCCACACCGCTTCGTAGGTTAATGTTCCTGAGCGCGAAATGACCCCCACTCTGCCGGGCTTGTGAATGTACCCGGGCATAATCCCAATCTTGCACGCGCCCGGCGTAATGATCCCGGGGCAGTTCGGCCCGATCAGCCGCGATTTGCTGCCGGCCATCAGCGCTTTCACCCGCATCATATCCATTACCGGAATTCCTTCCGTGATGCAGACCACCAGTTCCACCCCGGCATCGACCGCTTCCAGAATCGAATCGGCCGCTGCCGGCGCCGGCACAAAAATCATCGAAGCGTTGCATCCCGTTTCCCGGCGCGCCTCGGCCACCGTGTCAAAAACCGGCACCTTCCCGTCGAAAAGCTGTCCCCCTTTGCCGGGTGTCACCCCGGCCACGACTTGGGTGCCGTACTCGATGCATTGCCGGGCATGAAATCCGCCGGCGCTTCCGGTAATACCCTGCACCACCAGTCGCGTGTTCTTATCGGCTAATACAGACATGGGAGATTATCTTTTCTGTCCACAGATCCCGCAGATTCACACAATTTTAAAAAGAGATAGGCTTCAATGCTCCAGATGTTTGCCCCGTATTCCTGTTAATCCTGTCTAGTCCTTTCCTGGTTTCCAGATTCAATCTAATAATTCCTGCTTTCCTGCGTTCCTTAGCAACCCTCCGGGCTTCCGATTCCATCCTCGCCCTGGCGTCTCACAGAGACGCCCTACAACCGCATTTCCTGCTTTCCTGCTTTCCTTAGCAATGCTCCCCTCCTGGCTTCCTGGTTTCCAGATTCAATCTAATAATTCCCGCTTTCCAATCCGGTCGTCATTTGGTTTTTCGCTTGTGCACAACCAACTTGTTCCCGTCCGGGTCGCGGAACTGCGCCATCCAACACACCGGCGTCTCCGACTTTTCAATGTCGAAACTGACGCCGCGTTCCTTGAGTTTCTTGATTGCGGCGTCGATATCGGCAACCTCGAACGCAACCGTCGTTCCCTCCCGGGACGGTTTCCAGGCCGGATGACAGCCGACGCCGATAGTGACCGGGCCCAGATCGTATTCGACCCACGCCCCGTCCATTTGCGTCCTGGCCGGTTTTAGCTCGAGCGTTTCCTGGTAAAATTTCCGCGCCTGCTCCTTGTCGGATACGGCGATGGCAATGAATGCCACTTCGTTCGTAATCATGAACACGTTCCTTTCTCGTTTTCCGGTTTCAGTTTGTGGATTATCAATTTGTTGCCGTCGGGATCCTGCACCACCGCCATGTGGCAGCAGGGCGTCTCGAACGGTTCCGCCGCGAACCGGATTTGGCGGTCTTTCAATGTCTTGATTGCTTCGTCGAAATCTTCCACTTCCAATGCCGCGCCCGTCCCTTGATCCGAAGGGGTCCAGCTATCGCTGACATTCGCGATTGCCAGGGTATCGTCGCCGATCGTGTACTCGACCCATTTGCCACCGGCCATTTCGTCCGCGCTCTTGAGTCGAAGCGCTTCTTCGTAAAACTTGCGGGCCCGAGCCATATCGGTAACCGGAATTGCAACAAAGCCGATTCCTTTGATTTTCATTTTGATTTCGCCCCGAACAAGATGAGGGGTCGCACGGAAAGTGAATTATTCCTTCTTCTATCGCGGTTTTTAACGTGCATCTGCGGGATTCTTCGCTTCGCTCGGGATGACATACAAGGATAAGGCCTATTTACCCGCGGTTCCCTGCCGCTCCTTGAACCAGTCGGTCAGCACCTGCATCACCGCGGGATCGAACGGGGCCTGCTTGCCTCGGAATGCGTCGCCCATGCTCAAATAATGTTGAAAGGTATGGCCGGTCGCCGGCAGCTCGACGAAACGGGCCGCTCCCGGATTATTCGCGTTGACCATTTTTGCGATCATTTCATGGTCCTCCCGGCTCATGATCCAGTCGTACTGGCCGTGAAGAACCAGCGTCGGCACCTTCACCCGCGACCATGCATCCGCCAAATTCAATTCCTGGAGCTGCTCGTAAAAAGCGAGCGGACGCCCATAAAGATGGTCGTGATCGCCGGCCTCGGGCCATATTTCCATCAGCTTCGGTTCCACTTCCAAAATGTCCGAGACCGGTCTGCGCTTAATCAGCCATTCGTGATAGAGGGTGGCTGCTTCTTTCATCCGATCGTTCACTTCCCCCGGTGATTTTCCCATCAACGTAAACCGCCGCCGCTCGGTCTCGAGCATGTGTTCGAACCAGGTCTTTACCCAGCCGCCGACCACGGCGTAACCGCGGACCTGGATCTGTTCGGCCTCGGTTTCGGGCACAAGAGGCGCAAAGCCGCCGCCGTTGCTGATCCCCAAAATATAAACGCGGTTTTTATCGATGAAATCGTACCGATCGAGCGACTTGAACGCGGCCCGGTAACCGCCCAGCTCGGCATCAAAGTCGGTCTTGGCGCAATCTCCTTCGCTGTCCCCCACTCCCGGTTTTTCAAGACGGAAAGTGCAATAACCGGGCAGGTTGGCCAGACGGCGGAAAACAATGCCGCTGGCGCCGGTGGTTCCCTCGGGCGCCTCCACCGAATCGCAACTCAGCCAGCCGGCCACGAAAATTACCGGCAACTTCCCGCTCACCGTATGCGGTCGGGTAATGATGGTCCGCAGCCTTTGCCGGTTAGGCGCGAGGACCGTGTCGTAAAGCACGTCCAGACCCGGATACGTCTCGCGCGGCTTGGCCGAATCGCGCGGCAACTCCTCTGCGCCGGAAACGCTCGACAACAAAAGCAGAAAACAGACAGCATTACAGACCAGCGCTCTCCTGCGGTTCGGGGAGCGCGGGCATGTTGCCCGTTCTGTCCGGCATGCTGCCGGACAGTTTAGGCGGATAAACGGGACGGAAACCCGACCTAAGTTCGCGAAGCTTCCAACCATGCTCGAGCTGCGGTCGCCGGCAACATGCCGGCGACGGCGGGCAACATGCCCGCGCTCCCCGAACCGCGAGAACTCCGCCGTTCGGATGTGCGTTTCGTCGGGCATGCTTCCTACCGGTTAGGCCTTCGACTTCGCCGCTTCCACAACCTTCCTGGCCGCGTCTCCCAAATCGTCCGCCGTGATCACCGGCAACCCCGAATCGGCGATCAACTTCTTGCCCGCTTCCACATTCGTTCCTTCCAACCGCACCACCAACGGCACCGGCAGTTTCACGGTTTTCACGGCGTTGATAATGCCTTGGGCAATCACGTCGCACTTCATTATCCCGCCAAAAATGTTGACCAGAATCGCCTTCACCTTCCGGTCCGAGATCAAAATCTTGAACGCTTCCGTGACCTGCTCCTCCGTCGCTCCGCCGCCGACATCGAGGAAATTCGCCGGGTTGCCGCCGTAGAACTTGATAATGTCCATCGTGGCCATGGCCAGCCCCGCCCCGTTGACCAGACAAGCAATGTTTCCATCGAGCCCGATGTAATTGAGACCGTGCTTGGACGCTTCGACTTCCCGCGGATCTTCTTCGGCAATATCGCGCATGGCCGCGACCTCGGGATGCCGGAACAACGCGTTATCGTCGAAGTTGAATTTCGCATCCAGGGCCAGGACTTTTCCATCGGTCGTGACCACCAACGGATTCACCTCCACCATTGAACAGTCGAGCCCGATAAACGTCCGATACAATCCGCCAAAAAGCTTCGATGCCTCCTTGAGTTGGGCCGACTCAAAATTCAGTTCCCGGGCGAGTTTCCGGGTTTGAAAGGCCTGCAAACCGGCCAATGGATTTATCGGCTCGCGAATAATCTTTTCCGGCGACCTGGCTGCCACCTTTTCAATTTCGACGCCGCCTTCGGTGCTCGCCACTATCAGCGGCGCTGCGGTCGCCCGATCGAGCAAAATAGCAAAATAAATTTCGCGTCCGATTTCCGCGGATTCCGCCACCAGCACTTTGTTGACCACCCGGCCGGCCGGGCCGGTTTGATGCGTGACCAGGGTTTGCCCCAACATCTTTGCCGCGACTGTCTTTGCTTGTTCGGGCGATTTACAAATCTGCACGCCGCCTTTGAATCCGTTGGTAAAGGTCCCCTTGCCTCTTCCGCCTGCATGAATCTGGGCTTTCACCACGGTTTCGGCGGCACCCAGTTCGGTCGCGATTTTTTTCGCGTCTTCGGGGGTGCTGGCGACGCGGCCCCGGGTGGTGGCCACTCCGAATTTTTCCAATAGCTCCTTGGCTTGATACTCGTGAATATTCATCGACGGGTCGTGCGAGCACTAAGCCGCGAACTGGGCCGCAATCAAATCGATTTTGTTGTTTTGGGGCGCCACGCTTTCCGGCGCGGAGGGTGGAACGTCGTGGTCGTACCGGTTTAGGGGAACTCTTCGGCTCAAGCGCAGCAACGGTCGCGGCCCCTTAGGTGGATCGGCCTCTCCGAGGGCGATGTTAAAACCAACTGGAGGGGCCTCTGGCCGCGAGAGAACAGCTTCATTGCATGCCAAACCAGTACTCCTGTTCAGCGCATTTTTGGGGTTGGCAGGATGCCAAACCCTGCCGGCTGGAAGCCGGCGCTCCCCAAACCGCTTGGCTGTAGTGATCGCTTCCAATGAACATCTCTTGCCGATTAACGATAGCAACACGTCGCCGCTCAAGGTGGATCGGCCTCTCCGAGGGCGATGTTAACCAAGCGCAGCGGAGCTGCTCATTAATGACCCGAAAGATTGACGGATGGTTCTCACAGAAAACGAATCCGCTAAACACGCCAAAGACCGCGTGAGGAGGTTTTTCTTTTAGGTGGATCGGCCTCTCCGAGGGCGATGTTAAAACCGAACCCCGAACTTTCGGGGTCACATTTGAGCAGCTGCCCCTGCTCTGCCGTCAGTATCGCCCGCGGAATCGGCCGATCCACCTTTCTTCCCCACTCAGTTAAAGCACAAAACTTAACCGGCGCCCCGATGTGGGGCCGGCAGCCTGAATTGCAATTGCCCGCCCTTACCGCAAAGTTGCTGCGATGTCTTCAAACCAGGACGCGCTTTATTCTGCTCTCGATGCGGCCGTTGCCTCCGGCCAGCTCCTCGACTCCGCCCGGACGAACATTCATGCCCTGCTTACCGGTGCGTCTTCCGATCTGTATGCGCGCGTAGTTAACGAATTGATCGCGGCGCGGGCCTGGCCGGAATTGAACGATCGCTTTTATAAGACCCTCGCTTTCGGGACCGGCGGTCTGCGCGGACGCACCATCGGCCAGGTCGTGACCAAGACCGAACGCGGCCGGGCCACCGGGAACGAACCGCCTGAATTCCCCTGCGTTGGAACCAATGCGATGAATTTCTACAACATCAGCCGCGCGACCCGGGGTCTCGTCGCCTATTTGCATGCGTCCGGCCAAGCCAAACCCAGTATCGTGATCGCTCACGACACCCGTTTCTTTTCCAGACCGTTCTCGGAACTGGCCGCTGAGGTGGCTTCGCAAACCGGGTGCGACGCGTTTGTTTTCGGCGGACCGCGTTCGACCCCGGAACTTTCGTTTGCCGTGCGTTATCTGGGAGCGAGCGCGGGAATCGTCATTACCGCCAGCCATAACCCGCCGCACGATAACGGTTACAAGGTTTATTTCAGCGATGGCGCACAAGTGGTCGAACCCCAGGCCAGCGGCATTATCGCCCAGGTAAATAGAATTCAGGGCGAAACATTTTCCGCTTCGCCAAAAGACCGGCAGGGCAAAGTCACCGTCCTCGGCTCCGAAATCGACGAGGCCTACATGGAGCGGTTGGAGTCGCTGATTCTCGACCCGAAGCTGGTCCGGGAAGCGAAATCGTTGCGAATCGTTTTCACCCCCATCCACGGCACGGGAGGAGTAATCATCAAGCCAATGCTTCAACGCATTGGTTTTCACTTCGACGTCGTGCCCGAGCAGGACCGATTCGATGGCGCGTTTCCCACCGTGCAATCGCCCAATCCGGAAAACGCCGAGGCGCTTCGTCTCGGCATCGCGCTGGCGGAACGGAACAACGCCGATCTGGTCCTGGCCACCGATCCCGATTGCGATCGCATGGGAGTCGCCGTCCGGACTGAGGCCGGGAAATTGGCGTTGCTCACCGGCAATCAAATCGGCTCGCTCATGGCTTATTACCGGACCAAGAAATTATTCGAGCTCGGCATTCTGACGAAAGAGAACGCTTCCCGGGCTGTCTTGATCAAAACTTTTGTAACGACGGATCTGCAGAAGGCAATCGCGGAACATTTCGGATTGCGCTGTGTCGAAACGCTGACCGGGTTCAAGTATATCGGGGCCAAGCTCGGGAAGTACGAGCGTGAATTGCCGGAAGAAGCACAAAGAAAATATCGCAGCCTGCCCGAGTCCGAAACGAGGAAACTTCGTCTGGCCTACTCCTCTTTCTATGTTTTTGGCGGGGAAGAAAGCTATGGCTATAGCGGCGCCGATTTTGTTCGGGACAAGGATGGAAACGGCGCAGTGATCATGTTTGCCGAAGTTGCCGCTTACGCCAGAGCCTGTGGACAGAGGGTGGACCAGCTTCTTGACGAAATATTCGCCGCCTTCGGTTACTTCGAAGAGAAAAACGGAGCGCTGGTATTCGAAGGCGCTGAAGGCGCGAAAAGCATTGCTCGATTGGTCGATTCGTATGCGAATAGCCCGCCCTCCGAAATGCTCGGAACAAAGGTGACCCGCGTGCGAGACTTTGAAAAAGAGACGATCCGCGACGTGGAAGGCGATCTGATTCCCAAAGAGAAGATGTCGATCTTCGAGTTGGAGGATCATACCCGCATCGCTGTCCGCGCCTCCGGAACCGAGCCTAAGATAAAGTATTATCTTTTCGCCCAGCGGCGGCCCCAAACAAAAAAGTTCGAGCCGGCCGAGCTGGCCGAGACTAAAAAAGAAGTGGGAAGCCGGCTCGATCGGCTATGGGAGTGGCTGCGACAGGATGCGCAGGACCGGTTAGGGGGTAAGCAGCCCTGAGCGCTTTTCGGCTGGGGGGACGCCCGGGTGTTCCCGCGCCGTCCAAGGGACCGGGTAGAACAAGTTTTCAACTTCTTGTTTGAGTGAGATGGCAAGTTGGAAACTTGCGCTACATTGTCAGCGTGCAACGGGACATTCATTTGAGCGGCGGCGAAATCTCCATTCTGAAAGCGCTCGGATTGGACGGCGCCCCGGTCCCGGGCAGACTCCTGGGGGAACGCGCCGGAGGAATGGAACCGGCCGAGCTGATCGACGCGCTCGATGGGTTGATCACAATGGGTTATGTCCTCTCCAGCAAAGCGATCGTTCATTCAGCGGAAGACCTCGAGCGTTCCGCTTTTCGGGTAAATCCATCCTATTCGCACGACCTCCGCGACGCCATCCGGCCCGGCCGGCGTCGCGACCATCGCGACCGGCCGCAGCGCCGCCGCCGCGCTTGACTCCGAAACCTTTCGCGAGTTGATGCGCACGCCAGCCGGACTCCTTAAACTGGTGCGGCTTTGGCCGTGGCCGGCTGCGGCCCTAAGCGGTTTTCTTTACGCCGCCTGTTTTCCACCATTCGATCAGCCGTGGTTCTGCTGGGTTGCGCTGGCTCCAGCAATCGCCGCTGTCTGGTTCTCCCCAAGAAATGGGAAACGCCGCTGGCTCCGCAACCTTCTCCTGGGCTATCTGACCGGGATCATTTCTTTCACAGTCGCGTTCCGCTGGCTCGGTTCGCTCGGAACCCTGTTTGAAAATGCCTGGCTGCATGGGTTGCCTTTGCTGCTCGCGTTTTACCTGGCCCTGTATTTTGCCTTCTGGGTTTGGTTCGCCGGTCTGATTCGGCCGGCTACTTTTGTAAGCTCCTGGCGAAACCTCCTGGCCGCGTTCCTGGGTGCGAGCGCGTGGGTCGCCCAGGAATGGATACGCGGCTGGTTGTTCGGCGGCTTTGGCTGGGATGGCCTGGGCGTTTCCCTCCATGGCAACTGGCTGTTCATTCAAATCGCCGAGATCACCGGCGTCACCGGATTGTCTTTCCTGATCGCGTTCGCCAATATCATCGCCGTCGCTGTGCCGGTGCGTCTTTTCCAGGAAGCAAAGACCCATAAGATGCGAGTGCATTGGGACATCAACTTTACCGTCCTCGGCATTTTCGCCGTCCTCCTCTTCGGCTGGAATACGGTGCGCCGCCCCAGCTCCGGCCGCCTCCTCCAGGTTGCCGCGGTCCAGGCCAATATCGCGCAACACGAAAAATTCGATCCTCAATTCACCCGAAAAATTTTTTCGCAATTGACTCGGCTCAGCGAAATCGGGCTGCGTTCCAGCCCGCGCCCGGAGCTGGTAGTATGGCCGGAAAGTTCCACTCCTGACCCGGTCCGCGATCCGAACTCCGAAAGTTACCGTTTTGTGATCGATTTTTCTCTCTCCACCCGGACAAACCTGCTCCTGGGAACGCTCGATTTCGAGGATCAACATGTCTATAACGCGGCTGTGCTGGTCTCGGCCCAGGACCAGCAGATGCAAGTGTATCGGAAACTGCATCTCGTCCCGTTCGGTGAATACATTCCGCTCAGAAAATCATTTCCACTTTTTGCCGCCGTTGCCGGCAAATGGGTTCCGGGCGATTTCGACCGCGGCCACGATTACACTGTCTTTGCACTCCCAAACCAGGATGTCCGGATCGCGCCCCTGATTTGTTTCGAGGATACAATCGGCGAATTAACCGGGCATTTCGTCCGGGGCGGCGCCAACTTGCTCGTTAACGTCACCAATGACGGCTGGTTTTTGCATTCGGCCGGATCCCAACAGCACCTGGCCAACGCAATTTTTCGCTGCGTGGAAACGCGGCGTCCCATGGTGCGCGCGGCCAACACCGGCATCACCTGTTTTGTTAACGAGTTCGGGCGCGTCACCCAGGTCCTGCAAGACGAAACCGGCAGCACCTTTACCGAGGGCGTGCTGGTGGGCGAGGTCAACGTGCCGACGACCGGCCGGCTGACGTTCTATGTGGAGCATGGCGAATGGTTCCCAAAGTTGTGCGCCGCCATAACGTGCCTCGCTCTCGTTCTAATCATTGCCGGCCGATGGTTTCGACGCCCATCTCCTGATCCAGGAACGGCGGCTTCGCAGCCGCCGTAAAATAGAAGCGGCCTACGTTTGTGTTTACCTTCTGTTGCCAGGCAATTTAGCGTCGAAGAAGATTCGGGGAGCGCACGCGCCCCCGCGTGCAGTTGGCAGCGCCCCCGCTGGCAACCGGTGAACCCCACATAAGCAGAGGGTATTACCAAACTTTTTTCCTGGATCGAGACCTCCCTAGCTTGGCGGCGGGGGCGCCGCCAAGCACACGCGAGGGCGCGTGCGCTCCCCGGAGTTTATCCGATCGCGTCTGTTTTTACAGCGGCTGCCTTTACGGTTGATTTCGCCATCGCTCCGATTGACCTGACGTGCTAAGACTCGTTGACCCTTTGCTTTCCAGATGAATTCCGATTCCGCCATATACGTTCACGGCTTGCGCAAATCCTACGGTAACCTCGAGGCGGTAAAAGGAATCGATTTCGAGGTCCAGGCCGGTGAGGTGTTTGGCCTGCTCGGTCCCAACGGCGCGGGCAAAACCACCACCGTCGAAATCCTGGAAGGTCTGCGGCCCCGCACCGCGGGCGAGGTCCGAGTGCTCAATTTCGACCCGGACCGGCAGAAGAAACAACTGAAAGACCGGATTGGAGCGTGCCTTCAGGCGACCAATCTTCCCGACAAAATTACCGTGCGCGAGGCACTCGATTTCTTCGGGTCGCTCTACTCGCGCAAAGCGGATGCCGACACCTTGCTGAAGCGATTGCAACTCGAGGAAAAAAGGGATGCCAGGTATGCCACGCTGTCGGGCGGACAAAAGCAGCGGCTCGCTCTCGCTTTGGCATTGATCAACGATCCCCAGATGCTTTTTCTCGACGAGCCCACGACCGGGCTCGATCCGCAGGTGCGCCTTGAAATTCGGGATCTGATCGAGGAGCTGCGGTCGGAAAAACGGACGATTCTCCTAACGACTCATTACATCGAAGAAGCCGAGCGGCTGTGCGATCGGGTGGCGATCATTGATGCGGGCCAGATCATTGCTCTGGGCACGCCGGGCGAGCTGCGGGAAAAAAGCGCGAACCAATCGGCCATCGAGATCAAGCTCCTGCCGCCATTGAGAGAAACAGCCCTGCCGCAGTGGAGCGATTCGATTCGTTCGGTCGTCAGCGAGGATCGGTGCAGCATCACGGTTTATTCAAATCGGCCGGCCCGCACCCTGGTCGAAATCGTGAAATGGATCGATGCCAACGATTATGAGCTCGATGACGTCCATCTTTCCCGGCCGACCCTGGAAGACGTCTTTATCGAGCTGACTGGGAAGAAATTGCGCGATTGATGAAAGCTTTCCTCGCTTTCCTTACTGTCGATTTGAAACTGGCGATGCGAAACCGCGCCGTTCTTTTCTTCAATTACCTCTTCCCGCTCGGCTTCTTTTTCGTTTTTGCCTGGGCCTTCAGCGCCAAACAGGGAGGCGCCGCCGTGGCCGTGGTTACCATGGTCACCACCATCGGAATTCTGGGCAGCGGATTTTTTGGCGCAGGCATGCGCGCGGTGCAGGAACGCGAGGAAAACATTCTTCGCCGCTACAAGGTAACGCCGATCACTCCCCTGCCGCTGCTGTTCGCTTCCGTCGCCATGGGCGTGATTCTCTATCTTCCGACGGTCACGGTAATGCTCATTCTCGCCCACCAACTGTATGGGATGCCGGTGCCCGGAAATCTGTTGTCGCTCTTTCTGTTCGTCTGCTTCAGTGCCGCCGCTTTTCGAGCGCTCGGGTTGATCATCGCCGCCGTGGTCAACTCATCGCAGGAAGCCAACATCCTGATCCAGCTCGTCTATATGCCGATGCTGTTCCTGAGCGGCGCCACTTTTCCGCTTTCTTTCATGCCTAACTGGCTCCAAATCGTCACCCAATTTATCCCCGCAACTTATCTCGTCACCGGAATGGCCGGCATTCTCCAACATGGGGAGAGCCTCTGGCAAAATTCGAAGTCGGTATGCGCCCTCATCGTCACCATGTTCGTCGCCCTCTTCATCGCTACGAAACTTTTTCGCTGGGAAAAGGAAGAGAAACTTCGGGCCTCGGCCAAACTCTGGGTCCTGGTCGCTCTGTTGCCCTTCTTTCTATTGGGCGGATACGAATCCTGGAGCCGGCAGGATCTGGTCAAAGCCCGGATCCTGGCCCGGGACCGCGAGCGCTCTCACACCTGGTTGATCCAGAACGCTCGCATCTTTGTCGGGAACGGCGAAGTAATCGAATCGGGCGCAATCCTGGTTCGGCGCGGGAAAATCGATCAGATATTTCGCGGGACATCGCCCGATCCAAAATCGTTGAACGCCGAGGAGATTGATGCCGCCGGCAAAACCGTTCTCCCCGGATTGATCGACGCCCACATCCATTTGGGAGTTACCGGAGGATTTCCCGAGGATCAAACAAATTTCGATCCAAACAAGGCTTCCGAGCGCGCGCTCGAAGCCTATCTCTACTGCGGTGTAACCGCCGTCCGCAGCACGGGAGACCGGCTCGATTACATGCTGCGGTTCCGAAAAGAATTCGGCACCGGTGAAAAACTCGGCACCGAACTGTTCTTTTGCGGACCGCTCTTTACCGCCCCAGGCGGGCACGGAACCGAATACGCAAAATATCTGCCGGAAGTGATGCGGCCATCGTTTAACGCCCAATTTGTCCGGACACCGAAGACCGCGGCGGAAGCGCGCAAACAAGTGGACGATCTCGCTGCCCAGGGGGTCGATGCGATCAAAGGCGTTCTGGAAAGCGGCTCCCCCGGCTACCGGTTCAACCGCATGGACGTGAATATTCTGCGCGCGGTCGTCGATGAAGCGCATGCCAAGAAACTTCCGGTCGCCATTCACTGCGGCAACGCCGCCGATGTGGCCGATGCGGTCGCTCTTGGAGCCGATTCCATCGAACACGGCTCCTATGTCGATGAAATTCCCGACGCAACGATCGCGGCGATGAAGGCAAAAGGGACCGTATTCGATCCGACCCTGAGCGTGGCGGAAGGCCTGACCAGTTTCGCCCATGGCGACGCCAGCCTGCTGAAACGCTCGTTAGTCCAGCAAGTCACGCCAAAAGATCTGCTGGTTGGCACCGAACACGCCGTGACCGGCGACCAATACAAATCATTGCGGGAAGGATTGAGTCATTATCCGATTTCGCTCCAAATCGGCTCTAATAATCTCCTGAAAGCGTGGCACGCCGGCGTCACTCTCGTTACCGGATCCGACGCCGGGAATTTTCTCGTCCTGCACGGACCGACCGTCCAACACGAAATCGAGCTCTGGGTCGCCGCCGGCATTCCGCTTGATGTTGCCTTGCGAGCGGCAACGGGCAACGCCGCCAAACTTTTACGGGCCGACGATCGCATCGGCACGATTAAAAAAGGAAAGGAAGCTTCGCTTATTATTGTCGACGGCAATCCTCTTCAAGACGTGCACGCTCTCTCCTCGATCTCAGTGGTGATGATGAAGGGGGAATACGTGGCCCGCCGCCAGATCTTCGAGCAGAAATAACCGCTTTCCCCTCGCACCCACGCGACCGGAGATCGCGTCTACGTAGAAGCGGCGTCCCCGCCGCTTTCCCCTCGCACCCCATGCGACCAGAGATCGCGTCTACGTAGAAGCGGCGTCCCCGCCGCTTTCCCCTATTCAACAGCAGTGGTCCAAACAATTAAGGATTGATGTTGGTCGAGCCGGTTCTAAGATCCAGAGCAATGGCCGATCTGCTGGTTAAACTCTACGATCTCAAAATTGCGCAACATCCGCCGCCGCCCGGTGTCACCGTCCGCCGTGCTTTCGCGGCAGAAAAGCGGCTCGTCGCTCAATGGGTCGCCACCCATTTTGGAGAACGCTGGGCCAGCGAATGCGAGATCTCCTTCGCCCGCCAGCCGGTCGCCTGTTTCATCGCCACCAACGACCTCGAAGTCATGGGCTTCGCTACCTACGATGCTACCGCGCGCGGCTTCTTCGGCCCGACCGGAGTAATGGAGGAGGCGCGGCATAAAGGCATCGGGCGGGCCCTGCTCACGGCCACGCTCCAGGATATGGCCAGTCAGGGCTATGCTTATTGCATCATCGGGGCTACTACCTCCCTCGATTTTTACCAAAAAGAGGTCGGCGGCGTCCCAATCGCGGACTCAACTCCGGGCTTTTACCGGGGCATGCTCAAACCGAGTCGCGCGTGACGCGGGGCGAACCGTTCCGGGCCAGCCTCACTTTTCATAGCGGGCTTCTTTTTTTTCTTCGGGTGCCGCGGTTGAATCGCCCGCCAGTTCGGATCGAGAACGGGTCGGCCAGTTCCAGGTCGACCGTGGAGCAAACGATTGAGCGGACACTGTTGGTGCCGACATCGGTCAAGGACGCGATTGAAGCCTGCGGCGTCCCGCACCCTGAGATTGGGGGAATCACGGTCGACGGTACGGCCGTTGATTTTTCATTTGTATTACGCAAAAATAGCGCGATCGAGGTTTATCCCGTTAATGTTAGATCGGCGGTTTCCCCTGGCACGTATCTCCAGCAATTTGATCGCGGCGCGTTCGTAGCCGACGGACACCTCGGAAAACTCGCCCGCAACCTGCGCCTCCTCGGCTTCGACGTGGCTTATGATAATGACCCCGATGACCGGCAATTGATCGACATTATGCAACGGGACCAGCGCGCCCTGCTTACCCGCGACCGCCGCCTCCTGATGCATGCTGTCGTCACCAGCGGTTATTGCCCCCGCTCTCACGATCCTGCGAACCAAACGCTCGAAGTCATCCACCGTTTTAAGCTCGCCGCCAAAATACGGCCATTTACCCGCTGTCTTCGATGTAACGCCCTTCTCCAGGATGTAGCGAAATCGGAAGTGCTGGACCAGCTGGAACCGCTCACCCGCATCTATTACAACCGTTTTCGACGATGCCCCGGCTGTGGAAAAGTTTACTGGGCCGGCTCACACTTCCCTAAACTGCAAGCCTCATTGCAACAGCTCGGCGCCAAATTTTCCGCCGATTAGACAAACCCGGAGGAAGCGTACCACGCCCAGTTAATCGCATTTTTCGATTCACTCGCTTACCTCAAATCCGGGTCAATCTGCGAAATCTGTGGATCGACAAACTCCTTTCCCGGGAAACTGTGATATTGTCACCAACTTGCCATGACACCCTTGCCCCGCCGCATTTTCCTTCTCCTTTCCGCGGTCACTCTCGCAGCCACCGGCCGAGTCAGCGCCTACGGCCCGATCGGACATGAAATAGTCGGCGCCATCGCCGATGAACGCCTCGCCGGCACCGAGACCGGCCGGCAGGTCTCGGCGTTGCTCAACGGCATCACCCTTCGAAAAGCATCGGTAATCGCCGACGAAATCAAAGGCTGGGACAAGAACGGCCCGGACGATCCCAAAGCTTTCCACTATTCCCGGCACCCTCGAATCGATGCTCAACTGCGCGATTTTTGGCGAGCCAATCCTCCCACCCACGATCCCAATTCATCGACCCCGTCGCATCACTGGTTTCATTACACCGATGTGCCGGTGAGCCGGCCTGAAAAATATGGAGACGGCAAGGCCGGCCGAAGCAAATGGGATATTGTGCATATGATTTCCTATTGCGTCGATGTCCTGCGCGGCCGTATTCCCGAGCAGAACGAACGCAAGATCACCAAACCGATCGCAATCATTCTTCTGGCCCATCTGGTGGGCGACATTCACCAGCCCTTGCATGTGGGCGCGGAATATTTCGATGGCAGCGGTAAAGTGGCCGATCCCGACTCGGAGAAGTCGGCCTTGGCCGACGAGGGCGGAAACACCTTCACTCTGGAATTAAACGATGAGCCGGCGCGCCGGTCAGGCGTCCACAAAAAAAAGTTTCATGGCTTCTGGGATTTGGACGCGGTGAACGCGCTTTTGCCCAGTTTGCCGGAAACGATGTCAAAGGAAGAACGCCACAGCGCGATGGAGACCGCCGAAAAGAAGCTGGCACACGAAATGGCCACGGAAGAACCGAAAAACTGGAAGCTGCCGTCCGATATTCCACTCGAAAAATACAGTGAAGCTTGGGCTGACGAAATATTGCCGGTTGCCCGCGAAGCGCACGAACGTCTTGCCTTCCAGCATGTGGCCCCCTTGCAGGAAGAGGATCGCGTGGTAGCCGCCGGCGAGGTCGAAGAGAAACCGGAATCCGGACAGGGCGCTTACCGCAAATGGGCGGCTGAAACCGTTCGTCAAGAATTGCACAAGGCCGGCTGGCGGCTGGCCGACCTGCTGGAAAAGAGTCTGTCCAGGTAGCGGCGATTGACCCAATCGCCAGGGGAGATCGGGGGACAGAGCGCGCAAGGCTCCGGCGCGGTAGGCAGATCACTGATCACGAATCACTTTCCCAATACTCCA
Organism: uncultured Verrucomicrobiae bacterium; assembly: GCA_963728975.1. Classification (GTDB taxonomy): domain Bacteria; phylum Verrucomicrobiota; class Verrucomicrobiia; order Chthoniobacterales; family UBA10450; genus DATFCK01. Next base: position 255,426 of record CAVSMF010000002.1, on the reverse strand, counting down.
TTACTCCAGCACTTCACTGCCGCCCGTCCTGACCCTGGAACCCCTGGCGATTGGGGTCAATCGCCGCTACCTGCTCCATCACCCCACCGCCGATCTTCCCGGTTTCCAGATTCAATCTCCTCTCCCGGCGTCTCACAGAGACGCCCTACAACGGCATTTCCTGCTTTCCTTAGCGATTCTCCTTTTCTGGTTTCCTGGTTTCCAGATTCAATTTAGTTCCTGCTTTCCTGCTTTCCTTAGCAATCTGATCTTCATTCCTGGTTTCCTGGTTTCCAGATTCAATCACCGTCTCCTCCCGCTTTCCCGGGAGATCAGCCGAAGGGCCTCATTAAAACAAAGTCGGGCGAGAAATTTCTTTTCTCGCCCGGCTCGAAAAACGGAACTGCTTCCGCAAAAATTAAGCTTCAGTCTTCTTCGCTCCCTTTGTCCCTTTGCATTCCGCCTTGAATTTCGCGAACTGCTCTTTGGTCAGGATTGCTTTGGTTTCTTTCATGTACTTCGCTTCGCTCTCCTGGGTGCAACCGGCTTTGGCATGTTCGGCCATCACCGCGTCCATCTTTGTCTTCTGGGCCGTGGTCAGGTTGAGATTCGCCACCGAAACCTGGCATGCCGCTTTCCCCTCATTCCCGGCCTGCTGTGTACAGCCGCCGTGATTCCCGGCCAGCATTGTTCCCGCCGCAAACATTCCCGCCGCAACCAACGCAATGAATTTCGTCATAATACCGGGAAGGTAATCCGCTCGGATGGACCTTGTCAAAATCCCGGCCGATTGGGAAATTTCGCTCGCCCACGCGCCAGGGAAGTGACTGGTTCCCGCCGCTCCCCCGATTCTTCTGATCCGCCCACGCCGGCTTTTTCAGCAAGCCACGGTTCCTAAGGGGGTCGAAACAAAGCCGGGCGAGAAATTTCTTTTCTCGCCCGACTCGAAAAACGGAACTGCTTCCGCAAAAATTAAGCTTCAGTCTTCTTTGCGCCCTTTGTTCCTTTGCATTCCTGCTTCAGCTTTGCGTACTGATCCGGCGACAGGATTCCCTTCGCCTGTTTCAGAAACGTTTTCTGGCTTTCCTTGGTGCAGCCGGCCTTGACGCATTCGGCTTGCCATGCGTCGATTTTGGTTTTCTGATCTGCGTTCAGGTGGAGAGCCGAGAAATCGGCGCACGCCACCTTCTCGCTGTGGGAAGCGCCTTTTGCGCAACATCCACCATCTCCCTTGTTTCCCGCCAAGACCGAGCCCGCCGAAAAGAGGGCGACTGCGACTAATGCTGTGCCTGCGATTTTAATCATACGTGGATTCTAAGACAATGCCCCCCTTCGGCCGTTCAATCTTGTCTGCCGGTAAAGTCCTCTCTGCCGGGCGGTAATCGCCAATACCTGCCTCCTCCTTACTTGCCAGCCGTGGCTCAGGCGAAGCCTGGTCCTCCCTGATTCGGCATTCCACGTTGGGCGTTTGCCCGCCATCCCCCGGCGTCGCGGAGCTCCGCCCTCCATTCCCCTTCCTGATTTCCTTAGATACTTTTCTGGTTCCCCAGCGCCTAACCGCTCCAGGGAAGCGTTCGATTGGCAAAATCGGACTTCCCGGTAAAGAGGAAAAAAAGATACGAGCCCAGACAGAACCGCCCGAAAATCAGAGCGGACAAGGCAATCAGCAACAACGCGGCAAGCGTCCAGAACAGGGGGCGGAAGTCGAACAGAAGCGAAAGTCCGATCCCGAGCATGAAAGTCCCGGCCATCCCCTGGGCGAACCGGCGCGGGGCGGGCGCTGGATCGAGGCGCGGCAGGCCTCTCGGTTTTGCCACGAGCTGATTATAAAGCGCATCGAAGGGATTCAGAGCCGGTAAAAGCGCGTTCCACCAAAGAAGCGCGGACAAAACCAGAAAGTATGGCCAGGGTTGAAGAATCAAGCCGATCACGACCAGAACCCCGATAATGCGCGGTTGCCACATCAAGGCTGAATATTGGCAAGTGCTCGTCTCCGTCGATGTCTCAGCAAACCCTTGTTGCCGAACGAAGTTTGTCTTGGCGGTCATGGATCGATATTTAACAACGATAATATCCTTCGCCCAGCTTTTTAGAAAAACATTCGGCCAACAGATCGGCCGGATGCCGATCCCCTGAATCCGCTGCCGGCGCGGGTTGGCTTCGTCAGGTACTTGACGCGTTGTTACCCATCAACCCCGGACGCCTCGGAGATGCGTCCCTACCTGAAACGGGGCGCTGGCTCGCCACAGGTAGGGGCATCTCTCCGAGATGCCCGCGCGGGGTTGGCTTCGTCAGGTACTTGACGCGTTGTTACCCATCAACCCCGGACGCCTCGGAGATGCGTCCCTACCTGAAACGGGGCGCTGGCTCGCCACAGGTAGGGGCATCTCTCCGAGATGCCCGCGCGGGTTGGCTTCGTCAGGTACTTGACGCGTTGTTACCCATCAACCCCGGACGCCTCGGAGATGCGTCCCTACCTGAAACGGGGCGCTGGCTCGTCACAGGTAGGGGCATCTCTCCGAGATGCCCGCGCGGGTTGGCTTCGTCAGGGTACTTGACGCGTTGTTACCCATCAACCCCGGACGCCTCGGAGATGCGTCCCTACCTGAAACGGGGCGCTGGCTCGTCACAGGTAGGGGCATCTCTCCGAGATGCCCGCGCGGGTTGGCTTCGTCAGGTAATAGACGCGCGTTGTTACCCATCAACCCCGGACGCCTCGGAGATGCGTCCCTACCTGCTGACGTCTGACCTCCGGGACTTGGTTACTGGTTAATGAGTTATTAGTTATTGAATATTGGTGCTTCCCTGATGCTTGGGGTTTGGTGCTTGGTGCTTTATTCCCCCTCCATCCCGGACGCCTCGGAGATGCGTCCCTACCTGAAAATGGGGCGCCGCTTTGTCCCTGCCTGTCGCCGCCCGGGCGGGCGATCCATTCTCACTTACTGGTGAAAACGAGGCGGCCCTCCTTTTCGTCGACCTGGATGATTTGGCCTTCGTGGAATTTTCCTTCAAGAATATCCAAACTGAGCGGATCGAGAATGTGCTTCTGGATCGCGCGCTTGAGCGGACGCGCACCGTAGACCGGATCGTAACCTTGCTCGGCAATGAAGGCTTCGGCCCGATCGGTAAGTTCCAGGGTGATGTTTTGTTGTTGGAGCCGCCTGGTCAGACGAGCAAGCTGGATTTGGACGATCTTCTTCAGATCGGTCTGGCTCAGCCGATCGAAAATAATGATTTCATCGATCCGGTTCAGGAATTCCGGACGAAAATGCTGGCGTAACGCGTCCATGACCAGCCGCGACCGCGCTTCTCTCGATTCTTCTTCGGTGATGAATTCCGAACCGATGTTCGAGGTCATGATGATGACCGTGTTCTTGAAGTCGACCGTTCTCCCCTGTCCATCCGTGATCCGGCCGTCGTCGAGCACCTGCAAAAGCACGTTAAAGACGTCGTGGTGCGCTTTTTCAATTTCGTCGAACAAGATCACCGAATACGGTTTGCGCCGGACGGCTTCGGTAAGCTGGCCCCCTTCCTCATAGCCGACATATCCGGGCGGCGCGCCGATCAGCCGGGCCACGGTGTGTTTCTCCATGTATTCGCTCATGTCGATGCGGATCATGGCCCGTTCGTCGTCGAACAGGAATTCGGCAAGGGCCCGGGAGAGCTCGGTTTTGCCGACGCCGGTTGGCCCCAGGAAAATGAAAGAACCGATCGGGCGATTCTCGTCCTGCAACCCGGCCCGGGCCCGGCGCACGGCGTTGGACACGGCCTTGATGGCCTGGTCCTGGTCTACCACCCGCTGGTGCAGATGCTCTTCCAGCCTAACGAGCTTTTCGCGCTCGCCTTCCTGCAAACGGGAAACCGGGATATGGGTCCAGTTGGATACGACTTCGGCAATATCTTCCTCGGTGACTTCTTCCCGAAGGAGGCGGGTGCCTTTGCTTGATTTGGCCTGAAGCTCGGCCAGCTTGCCTTCCACTTCCGGAATACGGCCGTACTGGATCTCACTGGCCTTGGCCAGCTCGCCCCGGCGCTGAGCCCGCTCCAACTCCGTGCGCAAGCGGTCGAGTTCCTCCTTCAGTTTCCGCTGGTCGTCCAGGACCGCCTTTTCCTTGAGCCACTCGGCTTTGAGCGCGTCGGACTTTGATTTCAGATCGGCCAGCTCTTTTTCCAATTTCTTGAGGCGCTCTTTGCTGGCGGGATCCTTCTCTTTCTTGAGCGCCTGCCGTTCCATTTCGTGCTGCATGACCTGGCGCTCGATCACGTCGATCTCAGTCGGCATGGAATCGAGCTCGATCTTGAGCCGGGAAGCGGCTTCGTCGACCAAATCGATGGCTTTGTCGGGCAGGAAACGATCGGTGATATAGCGATGGGAAAGCACAGCGGCGGCGACCAGGGCCGCGTCCTGGATACGCACGCCGTGATGCACTTCGTAACGTTCTTTCAAACCGCGCAGAATGGCGATTGTGTCCTCGACGCTCGGCTCGTTCACCATGACCGGTTGGAACCGGCGCTCGAGAGCGGCATCTTTCTCGATATACTTGCGGTACTCATCCAGAGTGGTGGCGCCGATGGTTCGGAGCTCGCCCCGGGCCAGCTGCGGCTTCAACAAATTGGAAGCGTCCACCGAACCTTCGGCAGCGCCCGCACCGACGATGGTATGCAATTCGTCGATAAACAGGATGATCGCCCCCTGGGCGTCGGTTACTTCTTTCAAGAACGCTTTGAGACGGTCTTCGAATTCGCCGCGATATTTCGCGCCGGCCACCATGGCGCCGATATCCACGGCAATGATCCGCTTTTTTTTAAGCGACTCGGGAACGTCGCCGCTGATGATCCGCCGGGCCAAGCCTTCCACGATAGCGGTTTTGCCGACGCCGGGATCGCCGATGAGCACGGGATTATTTTTGGTGCGGCGGGAAAGAACCTGCATGATGCGCCGGATCTCGTTGTCGCGCCCGATCACCGGATCGATTTTGCCGCGACGGGCCAGCTCGGTAAGGTCGCGTCCGTATTTTTCGAGCGTCTGATATTTTCCCTCCGGGTTCTGGTCGGTGACCCGCTGCGAACCGCGGATCTGCTGGAGCGCCTGCATTAGTTTGGCGTGGGTGACTCCGAAATCTTTCAATAACCTGGCAGTGGGAACGCTCGCTCCCGACAGAGCCAGAAGGTAATGCTCGGCGCTGGTGTATTCGTCTTTCAGACGCGCCATTTCTTTCTCCGCGGCATCGAGCACGGTCCGCAGTTCGGTTCCGAGCCGGATATCGACCGCCGCTCCGGTCACCTTGGGCCGCCGCTCGAGCTGAGTCCGCAACTCTTCCTCCAGCTTTTCCACCGGCACTCCCATTTTTTCGAACAATGGGCGGGTTATGCCTTCCGGCTGATCAAGAAGGGCGGTCAGGAAATGTTCGTTGGCGATTTCCTGTTGATTATGTTGGGAAGCAATGTCCTGCGCGGCCTGCAACGCTTCCTGCATCTTTTGAGTAAAACGGTCGATGCGCATCCTCTAATAATAGAGAACGTTGGGCTCGGGGCAATTCGGTAGGGAGGAATGGAGTGTTGGGTTCCGATTTGTCATCCACCGTCTAATCCGCGTCCATCCACGTAATCCGCGGTTAATAACTTCTTCACCGCTCCTCCTTTCGCGTTCGCGCCCGTGTTTCCCCGGACCGTCCGCTGTCCTCTTCGCTTATTCCTTTTCAGCGATGATCTCCAGGACGAGCGGCGTGATCATCAACGCGTTCGGATCTGTTTCCATGGCTTTTAATTCGGCAAGGAAATCGTCAATGAATTTTTGATCGATGCGCCCCATCTGTTGCAGGCGCGGCAGGTAAACTTCGATGAACGTTGCCGGCCATTGCCACATGTAATCCGTCGGACGAACGCAAAAAATGAGCGGTCTGGCCGAGCGAATAACGAACCCGTTCCGGGTAAGCAGCTTTGGCAAACCGGGGGCTGAATCAGGTTCGCCTCCGGACTCGCGCCAGGTAGCGATCACCTGTTGGCGGAACTTTTCCTGATGAACCAGTGGCGGAAGAAAACGCCAGGTTTCGTAGTGACCGTACTCATGAAAAATGGAAATGCCTCCCTTCGGCATCACCTCGCTCAATTTTCTTACGAGCAGCGCGGGATCGGAAACAAACGCCATCAGCCAACGGCACCAGGAGAAGTCATAGGGGCCGGGCGGCAACGGATCGATCATGACGTCGAGCTCGTGGACCGCAACCGGGGCGAGCGATCGGGCCTGGCAGGTTTCTCGGATCGCGCGGACAAAATTGGTTGAGCGTTCGACCGCCGTTACGGAGCCGGTTCCGCCGACAATCTCAGCCAGGTCCACAGTGGCGTAACCGGGGCCGGCGCCGATATCGATTACGCGTTTACCCACGGTGATTCCGGCGCCCTGCCAGCAATCGAGCACGACCGGGCGCCAGACGCGATGCTGCAGACCGAGCCGGGCCAATTCCTGTTCGTGGGTGCCGAGGAGATAATCGCGTTCCATGAAAGCGAGACTGGAGTGTTGGAGTAATCGAGCGTCGGAAGATCGATTTTCTTCTTACCGCGGATTGTGCGAATAACCACGAAATTTTATCCGATGCGTTCGATGTGGGCGCCACATCGCGGACGCAGCGTTGTTACCCATCAACCCGGACGCCTCGGAGATGCGTCCCTACCTGAAACGGGGGGCGCTGGCTCGCCACAGGTAGGGGCATCTCTCCGAGATGCCCGCGCGGGTTGGCTTCGTCAGGTAATAGACGCGCGTTGTTACCCATCAACCCGGACGCCTCGGAGATGCGTCCCTACCTGAAACGGGGGCGCTGGCTCGCCACAGGTAGGGGCATCTCTCCGAGATGCCCGCGCGGGTTGGCTTCGTCAGGTAATAGACGCGCGTTGTTACCCATCAACCCCGGACGCCTCGGAGATGCGTCCCTACCTGAAACGGGGCGCTGGCTCGCCACAGGTAGGGGCATCTCTCCGAGATGCCCGCGCGGGTTGGCTTCGTCAGGTAATAGACGCGCGTTGTTACCCATCAACCCCGGACGCCTCGGAGATGCGTCCCTACCTGCCGGACGCCTGCGCTAAGCGGCTGCTTTTTTCTCCGGGAAGAATGGAAGTGCGTCCCGCCTCGCTTGACCGGGAGCAACCCGGTGAAACCGGCGGCGACGCGACACTTGAGAGCCCAGGCCGAAATCGGCCCAGCGCGGATCGGAATCAGTCAACGCTACTTCGAGAAGTCCCACGGTTTCGCGAATCAGATCAGCCAGAGCTTGCCTGTTGCTTTCGCGCTGATGCATTGCGTTACGAGAATCGAGCGTCAAGACGTGGAGCATTTCCCGGCTTTGAATGAGGCGATCGTAAACCGAACGTCCATACGCTGCGGTAACATTGGCAAAAGAAACACTGAACTCAGGATGCCGCGCGAAAAACGAAATCAACGCCCGTCCCAACGCAACCCGCGATTCGGCCCGCTTTGGGATGTCGGTCCGGCCATCGGTGAATCCGGTGTGGATCCACGACTCCGACCAGCGGGAACCCCGGGCCAGCATCACTGCCAGACGCGCTTTTTCGAGCCAGGATTTGAGCGTTTTGTCCGCCATGGCGACGCGCTTTGTCGCGAGGTTTTTGGCGTTTTGAGCGTTCGTGTGTGCCTCCTGGGCATGTTTGAGCCGCTGAATTGCCGATTCGAATTGCTCGGGCGAAACCCGGGTGCAACCAATCCAGGGAGCGTGCGCGGCCAGGCCCTGGGCCAATTTTTCGGCCAGTTCCTGCAAGTTCTGAAGTCGTAGGGGTAAGCAATCTTTTGGCATGGTCAGGAGAAGCGGCTGGGAATATTTTCTATAATCGAATGAGCAGGACCGGTGCCGGAGAAACTTCGTGAAGTTATCCGGACTAAAGTAAAGGACGAGCCGTCCTGATAGGAGCATGGCCGTGTGCAACAAGCTGAAATAGAGCGGCAACAACATGTTATTACGTTATCTACCGAGAATCAGATGGATCTTTAGCCGAAAGAATCGCCGCGCGTAAGGAGCCCGATTGACGCTTCTCGCCGCTCCCTCTCGAAATCCTCAACCCAGATCGAGCTCGGAGCCGGATGCTATCTCTTTCGGAGGTTCGCCCCGCCGGAAAAGGCGTGCGCCGGCAATCCCTTTTACCTGACAAGACTTGCCCTCGATTCGCAGCATCGCGCCTTCCCGAAGCGCGACAACCGGCGTTTGGTTCTCCTCCAGAAACTGCAAGAGTCGTTCTTCGCGGGTTTCGCCCATGTGCTGCGAACCAGGGTCGGGATCGAGGTAATGCGGATTGATTTGGAACGCGACCAGGCCCAGCGCGTCAAATGAAGGCGGCTCGACGATCGGCATATCGTTGGTAGTGCGAATGGTAAGGCCGGCCACATTGGAACCGGCGCTGCTTCCGATATACAAGGCCCCCTCCTCTACTCGTTGCCGGATGCAACTCAGCAAATCAAAGTGATAAAGCGCTTTGAGCAGTCTGAAGGTGTTTCCACCTCCGATGAAGATGGCGGCCGCGCTTCCCACCGATTGCTTCATGTTAGGCGAGCAATGCAGAGAATCCAATTCGTAACCAAGCCGGTTGAAGCGTTCTCGGATTCGCGCCGCAAAAGCGTCGTGATCGTGCAAAGCAAAAGGAAGAAAAAGGATGCGGTCACGTTTGCCAAGAAAATCGCGGATCTCGGTTTCGGCGTAGTCGAGGTAACCGCTGCCGAATACGATCGAGCTGCTTAGCAAGAGGAGGCGCTTAGAAGCCATCTCAAATGGATTCCCTGCTCTCGTTAACATCCAACCCTGAACCTGCAACTCCCAAATCGCCCCGGGAATCCAATCAAATCCTGTTTATCCGCGACTGGCCCGCCCCTGACCGCTGGACGAAGCCGGGCATTTCGCGGACAAAATGGGGCGGCCGGCCCTCTAGCGGGCTCCGTTTTCCGACATCGCAAATGCGTTTGTTCTATATATAGTACCCTGTGCCTTTCGAAGGAGAGAACCTTTCCCTGCCCCCAATGAAGTACGCGCTGCGGCCCCTGACAGCTGCGGACGAACCGCTGCTCTGGGAGATGTTATATGAGGCGGTGCAACCCAAAAAAAAAGGCGATCTTGTTCCGCCGCGTGAGATCGTGCACCAGCCACAACTGGCTCGGTACGTCGAGGGTTGGGGGCGGCCCGGCGACACCGGCTTTGCCGCCCACGATACCCCCCAGGGACAACTCCTGGGGGCGGTCTGGCTGCGACAAACTGCCGGCCAACCCGAACAGAACACACCGTTGGAGCTGGCGTTTGCCGTCAAACAGGGACAACGCGGCCGGGGCATCGGCACCGCGCTGCTGACCCAGCTGGTCCGGGCTAATCCTGAAGCGTCGGCAATTTCGATCAGTTTGGTGGCGGGCAAACCGGTTCTGCGGCTTTACGAGCGGTTTGGATTCAAGGCGGTGGAACAGAACCCGGGTGAGATTGTGATGCGGAGGGAAGTATAAGCGGGTTGGATGGGAGTAATGAAGCCAGAAGGTGATTGGTGAATTGTGATGAGAACTCAACTCCTGTCCTATCTTCTATTTTTTAGTCGTGTAACAGCGCACTCTTCATGAAACGGGCACTGATTTATCTTTTGCTGGTCGGATTGTTCGGCCTCCTGGCGCCGGCGACTAAAGCAGATCCGATCGTTTTTATCGTGCGACACGCCGAGAAAGGGCAAAGCGGCGGGGTTGATCCTGAGTTGTCGAAAGCAGGTTTGGCCCGGGCCCGAAGGCTGGCTGAAGTATTGAAGGATGCAGGGATCAGCGCGATTTACGCCACCGAGTTTAAGCGGACGCAACAAACGGCAACGCCGCTGGCCCGGAAAATCGGGGTCTCGGTTACGGTGGTGCCAGCGAAAGAAACCGCATCGCTGGTTTCCAAGCTGGGTCGTTCAAGCGGAAACGCGCTGGTGGTCGGGCACGGCGACACCATTCCGGATCTGATCAAGGCCCTCGGGATCGCAAACCCGGTGGCAATCGGCGAGAACGATTACGATAATTTGTTTGTCGTGGTGCGCGGGCAAGTTCCCCGTTTGGTTCAACTGCATTATCAATAACCCGATGATGGCATGCGGCGTGTCATCAGGCGATCCGGTCGCCTCCTCGCCTCTACCCGGGATGGAAAGTGCCCGCCCCAATTCCGCCCCGAACCCCCCGCGCCTTCTCGTTAGGCCATAAATAACCACTGCTTTGGAAACGATGTGATGGAAACGACGCCGGAACCGGTTGCCGAGCGGCTTTCCCTGGAGGCGGTGGCCGAGGCCGGGATGTTGAAGCTTGAGAGCCTTCACCCCGGCGGTTTGGAGTTAACCGCGGAACTTGCCGGGCTCTGCAAGATCGAAAAAAATTCAAGAGTCCTCGACATCGCCTCCGGGACGGGAGAAACGGCTTGCTTCCTTGCCCAGAAATCCGGTGCGCGCGTCTGTGGAATTGATCGGTCCGACCGGATGATTCGGCAGGCAGAAGCGAAGGCGCGGACAAGGGGCTTGGCGGTGGAGTTCAGAAAGGCCGAGGCTGGTAATCTCCCTTTTGGGGACGCGGAATTCGACGCCGCTATCTGTGAATGCACGCTCTGCCTCCTCGATAAGGAGCGAATACTTGCGGAGATGGCGCGGGTGGTCCGGCCCGGGGGACGCGTCGGCATTCACGATCTATGCTGGAATGACGATGCGCCCGATGATCTGAAACGGACGCTCGCGGAGATCGAGGGCGAGCGACCGGAAACGCTGCCAGGATGGCAGCGGCTGTTTCACCAGGCAGGTCTGGTGGAGATTAGAGCGATTGAAAAACCCAGGTTGATTCCGCGCTGGATGAAAGAATCGAGGAAACAACTCGGGTTGACCGGGCGGGTGATACTCGCCCTAAGGATCATGCGGCGATGGGGGCCTCGAGGCTTAGGGAGAGTCTTGCAATCGGAGCGAGTGTTCGCGAGCCGGTTTCTTGGCTATGGCATCGTGGTCGGGACAAAGCGATGAGCCTGGGTCTCGCTTCCTCTCAAAAACCGGGGAGTAGACCTTGTTCTCGTTAGGCTACGATCCCTTTAGGTTGTTTATCGCATTCCGGCTTTCGAAAAGCTGCAAGCAAGTTTATGTGAATGGCATCCCGGAGCCAGCGGCCGGCGCCGTGAATAAACCACGCTCGTAGACCCGGCCGATTGGGCCGCAATTGCCAGATGTTTGAATCCTTCAGTCCGAGTGCGGCTGGCGGAGGGCTTCCTGAACCGGTCCAGGCAATTTGTCGGCGTTGCGCAGGAAAATACTGACCTGCCAGAGCTCGCCATCGGTCAGTGTCCCGTCAAACGAAGGCATGGCGCTGAATCGGATGCCGTTTTTCACTACCCAGTGCGTCGCTCCGACCGGATCGTCGGTCACGCCTTTGCCCGGCAAGAGTAACTGCGGCACGTGCGGGTAAAACCGTTGCGCCATCGGAGGAGCGGATTGATCCAGCCGGCCATGACATCCCGAACAGTTTTGCTGATAAATATGAGCGCCGGCCAGGAGATTGGTCTCGTCCGCCGGAACGGTAGATTGATCCTGCGAATTTTTCCCGATGGACGCATCCAGCGCCTTGTTCGCGATGAATCGCTCCATTGGCAGCGGGCCCCCTTTCGTCCCCATGAAAATTCCACCCCGGGTAGCGAAGAGATAACCAGCCAATAGGAGCAGACCGACTCCAACAACAAGACCGAACAGGAACTTGATCATGGGTTAATGAGACGGAGTTACCGGAAAAAATAAAGCAATTTCGTTTCGAATTGGCGAGACAACCGGTTAGAATCGGTTTCAACCGGTCTGGCGATTCCGCGCCCAACCGTTGCGGGGGCGCCGGGCGCAAACCCAGGTTCCGCCCGGTGGCCTGAGAGCGATGCGATAGAAACTTCGTTCGTGGCAGCGAGATACCGCGACGAATCCGCTCCTGGAAGCGGCGTCGGACTTGCTTTAATTGAGAGGTTTCCCGTCGTCGAATGAGTTCTTCCAACTTTGAATTAAGAGTCAACCAGGAAAGTTGGCCGTTGAAGAATCCCTTTCGCATTGCCCGCGGTAGCCTGACCGAAGCACACGTGATCGTGGCGACAATCAGCGATGGCCAACACACCGGCCGCGGTGAAGCCGTTCCATCCGCGCGCTATGGTCAAACTGTCGAGTCCGCCACCGCCCAGCTCGAACAAATTTCGTCGCACGGCCCGGCAGCGTTTGATCGGCGGCAGATTCAAGAGCTCCTGCCACCGGGAGCAGCCCGCAACGCCCTGGACTGCGCCCTGTGGGATTTGGAAGCGAAGGTTTCGGGCAAACGGGTGTGGGAACTGGCCAATACCCGGATGGCCGATGCGGTTGAAACGGCGTTCACAATCAGTCTGGATACACCGGAGAAGATGGCAGCCGCGGCCAAAACGAATGCAAACACCTCGATTTTGAAGCTAAAACTCGGTGGCGACCACTTCGACCTTCCGCGGGTGGAAGCGGTCCGACAAGCGGCGTCCAAACCGCGTCTGATCGTTGACGCTAACGAGTCTTGGTCTCCGGCCCACTATCGGTACTATTGCTTCCGAGCTGGCCCGGTTAGGCGTTGAATTGATCGAACAACCTTTTCCGGCGGACGCCGATGACGTTCTGGAAACGTTGGATCATCCCGTTCCGGTGTGCGCGGACGAGAGTTGCCATACCACGGCCGATTTACGCCGTCTGGCTAACCGCTACGAAGCCATCAACATCAAGTTGGACAAAACCGGAGGCCTAACCGAAGCCTTCTTGCTGGCCGAACGTGCCCGCCAACACGGTTTTAAACTGTTATTTGGCTGTATGGTATGCACTTCGCTGGGAATCGCGCCGGCCCGCCTCCTGGCGGAGCCTAAAGATTACGTGGATTTGGATGGTCCGTTACTCCTGGCCCGCGATCGGCAACACCCGATACCGTACAAAAACGGAAAGATAGGCGTGCCGCCTCGGGAACTCTGGGGCTGAGCCGGGAGAAATCCTCTGATCTTCGCCACGGCAAATCCATCCTTTGGCGGACCTGACTTCAGCTTGCCGCCCGTAGTCTTGGCCCCAGGCAGGTCTTTTGTCTTCTCTCCCTGCTTGGCAGGCCGAACCCTTGCGCGAAAGTGGCTCCTTTCTAATTTCTAACTTCTAAATTTTAATTTCTACTTTCTTCCTCATGTCCATTCGAATCCTCGTTACCGGCGGCACCTTCGACAAGGAATACAACGAGCGCACCGGCCAACTTTACTTTAAGGATACGCATCTCGCCGAGATGCTCCGGCTGGGACGATCGCGAGTGGAGGTGACAATCGGCACGGTGATGATGGTCGACAGTCTGGAAATGACCGATGCCGATCGCGCGCTCATCGTCCAGAACTGCCTCGAGTCGGAAGAGGATCGCATCGTCATTACCCACGGAACCGACACCATGGTGGAAACCGCCGCCGCGGTCGCTCGCGCGGTTCCGGGAAAGACGGTAGTGCTGACCGGAGCGATGGTGCCCTACGCCTTTGGCAGCTCGGACGGTCTTTTCAATCTTGGCAGCGCCCTCTCGTTCGCGCAGGTGCTGCCTTCCGGTGTTTATGTCGCCATGAACGGCAAATGTTTCCCCTGGGACCGGGTCCGGAAAAACCGCGAGCGCGGCGAGTTCGAAGAGATCCCGCCTGGATAGGCGCACAGAAGAGGCGGTTGGGCCAATTCCCATTCAGGTGGTAAAAAACGAATCCGGCGTTCCGGACCGGAACGATATGAAATTAGGAGCACTTGTTTATGGCTCGAATTTCCGGTTTGGAGAAAAGGCAAGCACCCTGGCATTTGCGCTGGTTCTATGGAGTCATGCGCAAGATGTTCGGCAAGGATCTTACCCCGGTAAAACTGCAAATGCGCGTTCCAGGATTGATCTGGGGCGGCATCGCCATGGAAGCCGCCCTGGGCCGGAAGCGTCGGATATCGCTGCGCTACATTCAATTGGGAAAAGTGCGGACGGCCGCCCGCATCGGTTGCCCTTTCTGAATAGACATTAATTCTGCCGTGGGCAGAAAAGCGGGAATACCCGACGAAAAACTGCTCGCGGTCCGCGGGAACGACTTGGCCTTGTTTAACGAAGTCGAACGCCTTGTCATTGAACTGGCCGACTCCATGGCCAGCGTCCCCTGCAATATTTCCGACGATCTCTATGGACGGCTGCGCAGTCAGTTTTCCGAAGAACAATTATTGCAACTGAGCGCCCAAATCGCGTTTGAAAATTATCGCGCGCGTTTGAACCGAGTCTTCGACGTCGAGAGCGACGATATTTACAAGCCGGGTAAACCCGCCAGTTAGTTTATCTCGCTTCTTCGAAATTGATCGGGATTCCTACCAGCTCCGACTTTCCCTTCTCATTTCCCGATGAAAATAAAGATGCCGGCGGCCAGGGCGACAATGTAGAGCAGGAAGATGGCCGGCCCAATATTCAAGCCGAACCCCAGGAGGCCGTCGACGATCAAGTAAACTGCGAGCAAGAGCATGCCGATATTTTTGTTGATTTTCATGAGGCCGATCCTGCCGCCTGTCTCCGCCGCTGACAATCGAACAGTTGAGACTGCCGATAGGCACCGGGCCGAGCCGGACCGGCGTAGCCGCGACGGTAGCTGAAAAGTGATTCGGAACCGCTGCTAAACAGAACCCAATCACGACAGAATCGTTCAATCGTCTCTGTTCCCTGGCGTCGGCCTCCTGGTCTTCTTTTTAGTTTGGCCTTTTCACCTTCTTCTCACTGGTCAGCTTGCTGCCCGTTCGGGTCTTTGCCAGGATCATCACATGAAACATTTTTTTCTGGCTTGTTTTTTCCCGACACTGATAGCAGCTCAGAGCATGCAGCTGACTGAAAAGTTGGGTAAAACCGTCCTTTATGGCGATATCGCTCTTTCCCCTGACGGCGCACATGTCGCCTGGGTCCAGTCCACCGCCGCAACCACGGCGAAACAGACTTACGCTCGCGCCCTATCGGGAAACAAACCAGCTATAATGCTTAACATCGGAAACACGGGCGAGCGGACCGACTCCGATCCCGCCTGGTCGCCCGATTCCAAGACTCTCGCTCTTTTCTCCACCGCCGGCGAAAAAGATCAGAAACAGCTTTGGACAGTCAGCCCTGACGGTTCCAATCCCAAAAAGCTTACCAATTTGAAGGGATACGCCGCTCGTCCTCACTGGTCGCACGACGGGAAGAAAATTGCCTTTCTCTATATAGAAGGAGCCGGTGGCGGCGGCCCGTTGAGGGCGGCCCCCACCCCGACTGGCGTCATTGGCACCGCCATTCATAACCAGCGGATCGCCGTTCTGGACGTTCCCGGCGGCCGGCTCCGGCAGGTTTCCCCGCCCAATCTTCATATCTACGATTTCGATTGGTCTCCCGACGGCAAAACCTTCATTGCAACGGCGGCTCCCGGCCCGGGCGATAACAATTGGTGGATCGCGCAGATCTACACCATCGATATCGGAACAGGCAACGCTACCTCGATCTACAAACCTTCTCTTCAAGTCGCGGTTCCGCGGTGGTCGCCGGATGGTAAATCTTTCGCGTTCATCCAGGGCTTGATGAGCGATGAGGGATTCCACGGTGGCGATCTTTTCACTGCGTCGGCCGCCGGGCATGACGTTGTGAATCGCACGAAAGGCCGCAAGAGCTCGGTCGGCTCCTTCTTCTGGCAAACGCCAGATCGCATCCTGCTCACGGAATATGTCGGGGGCGGCACCGCTCTTTCCGAACTGACCCTGGCTGACAACTCGGTCCGGACACTCTGGAACGGCCCCGAAGGCTTTCACGCCTTTGGCAATTTTCCGAACTTTGCTCTCTCCCGGGACGGCAAGACAGCAGCCCTCGTCCGGAGCAGTTATGAAACACCGCCCGAAGTTTGGGCCGGACCGATCGGCCAATGGCGACAATTGACCGCCAACAACTCGAGTCAAACTTCAACCTGGGGCAAAACCGAAAACCTCGAGTGGACAAACGAGGGCTTCAGCATTCAGGGATGGCTTCTTCCGCCCGCCAAAGTGGAGTCCGGCAAGAAATTCCCGATGGTCGTCCTGATCCATGGTGGACCTGCTGGCGTCAGCACGCCGGAGTGGCCGGCTGGTTTTGGAATGTCGCGCGCGATCATTGCCGCTCTCTCAGCAGAAGGTTATTACGTTCTTTTGCCAAATCCGCGCGGCAGCTACGGCCAGGGAGAAGATTTTACCCGCGCCAACGTAAAAGATTTCGGCGGCGGCGATCTTCGGGATATTCTCGCTGGAGTCGACGCCGCCATTGCAAAATATCCAATCGACCCGGGGCGTCTGGGGGTAACGGGATGGAGTTACGGCGGGTACATGACCATGTGGACGGTTACGCAAACCAATCGTTTCCGGGGCGCCGTCGCGGGTGCCGGCATCGCCAATTGGCAAAGCTATTATGGCCAGAACCTGATCGATCAATGGATGATCCCCTTCTTCGGCTCCTCGATCTATGATGATCCGGGCGTTTACGAAAAAAGTTCGCCCATTCACTTCATCAAGAAGGTGAAGACACCGACTCTGATTATTGTCGGGGAGCGCGATGCCGAATGTCCCGCCCCGCAGTCCTATGAATTCTGGCACGCCCTGCGGACATTAGGCATTCCGACCCAGCTCGTTGTTTATCCCGGCGAAGGCCACCTCTTCGTAAAGCCGGAGAACCAGGCTGGCCGGCTGGACCAAACAATCGCCTGGTTCGACAAATATCTAAAATAGTCATCCCGCCAGATGCTCCGCCCGCCCAAGCCCTTTTTCTACCTTTTCCTCTCCTCCAACGGGCTCGGAACTAGCTCCGGATGCTGCCACCATGAAAATAATCGGCCTTTCCACGCTCGCGATCTTCTTCTCTCTTTCACTCGCTGTCATCGGCACGGCGCCCGGAAAAGAAAAGGATGAAGATGCGCCAGATTCGGAAGACGCGGTCAGCATCGAAAAGGTGACCTTGGTCCGCGACGCGGGCGACAAGTTCGAGCCGGTGGAAAGCTTCAAGCCTGGCGACACCTTTGGGGTGCTGGTTAAATTGAGCGAGCCTAAAAACGGAACCCGGGTGAAAGCGATTTGGACGGCGGTAAATGCGGATGGATTGAAAGACAAAAAGATTTTCGAGAAAGAGGTAACGATCACTCCCGAAACGATCAAGGGCGTCAAAGAACCCGACCGGATCGATTTCACGCTCTCGCACAACAATCCGTATCCCGCCGGCGATTACAAGGTGGACATTTATCTCAACGGCGAGCTCGACCAGACCGTCGAGTTCACGATCGAGTAGGCGAAGCTCTCCCTTTTTCCGTTCGCCTGGATCCTGACTGCCCAGCCCTGGAGGCGGCTCAGCTTCTTTTTGGTTGAAAGACGGATTTTTCGCGGCCGGCATTTTCGCGTTTTGATCCGCCCGTTTCGGCGCATACAGTATTCGAAGTGACGCCCGAAGAACAAGAGGACGAACAGTTCTATCGCGACACGGAAAGCACCGCCTTTGCCAAGCTGGACGATCGTCAGCTTTCCCTGCTCGAGCCCCTGGCCCAACGACGTGTCCTAACCCATGGCGAACTCGTGTTTAGAGCCGGTCAGCGAGATGTTGGGCTGACCGTCGTCTTGCGCGGCGAAATTGAAGTCTTCGAGTCGCGCGATGGTACGGAACAGATCCTCGCCACCGCGCGCGAGCGCGATTTTATTGGCGACGTCGCCATGTTGCAGGGCACATCCACTCTGGCCACCGCCCGGGTGGCTTCGCCGGAAACGGAGATATTGCAGGTACCCGCCGGCGAACTCCGGCGCGCCCTTGCCGAACTGCCGGGGGTAAGCACTACGATTGTAAACGCCCTCATCATGCGCCGACGTCGGCTCCGGCGCGATCGGGAATTTGCAGGATTGCGCGTGCTCGCGGCCCGGGGCGGCCGCGAAGGACGTCAACTCGACGATTTCCTGGATAAAAATCATATCCCGCATCGGCTGATCGAATTTGAAAGCGAGCAGGGACAGGCGCTCGGCAAACGGCTCCGCCTAACCACACGCGATTTGCCTACTCTGATTACGGCCGCGGGCGCTCCCTTGCGCCGACCTTCCCTGCGTGAAGTGGCAAAGGAGGCCGGTTTGCTTCGTCCGCTCGCGCTCGAAAACGAAACCGAGATTCTGTCGGACCTGACGATTGTCGGCGCCGGTCCGGCTGGCCTGGCCGCAGCCGTTTATGCTGCTTCCGAAGGATTAAAAACTGTCGTCCTGGAAAGTTACGCCCCGGGCGGCCAGGCTGGTTCCTCTTCTTTGATCGAAAACTTTTTTGGTTTCCCTACCGGCATCAGTGGCGGCGATTTAACCTGGCTGGCCCAGCTCCAGGCATATCGATTCGGGGCGAAATTTTCGACGCCGGCGGAAGCTTTGTCGCTTCAATACGGCGACGGCGACGGGGAACATCGCGCCTGTCTTCAAATCGAAGGCTGCTCGGCGCGGCTCAGGGCGAAGAGTGTCCTCATCGCTACCGGCGCCAATTACCGGCGACTCGATGCGGAGGGACGCGAACAATTCGAGGGCATGGGCGTTTACTACGCCGCAACCGCCCTGGAAGGTCAGATCTGTCGCGGAGAAACCGTCATCGTCGCTGGCAGCGGCAATTCAGCAGGCCAGGCTGCCATGTTTCTTTCCGACGGCGCCGCCAAGGTGCTGCTCGTCGTCCGGGGAGAAGATCTTTCCAAAAATATGTCGCGCTATCTTTCCCGGCGGGTGGAAGCGCAGCCAAACATCGAGATTCTCTTTCACACCGAAATCCGGAAAATGTCCGGGGGAAAAATGCTCGAAACAGCCGAGCTGGAAAATACCAGGACAGGAGAGCGCCGCGTCGTCCGAACACCGGCGGTTTTTTCCATGATCGGCGCCAATCCATGCACCGATTGGTTGCCGCCGGAAATCGAGCGCGACGAGAAAGGATTCATCAAAACCGGATCGCTGGTGGCGGAAGCGCCTGCTTGGAAAAAGAACAAACGCGCGCCCGGCCCGCTGGAGACCAGTCTTCCGGGAATCTTCGCGGCAGGCGATGTCCGGTCCGGCTCGGTCAAGCGTTGCGCGACCGCCGTGGGCGAAGGCGGCATGGCCATTGCCGGCGTGCAAATGGCGCTGGCTGCATCGGCCGTTCGCAGTTAGGCCACAGCCGTTAGTTGTCGGGACAGGTGCGCCGCCGGAGAATGTGCTTTTCCAAATTTCAGGTGACGTCGGGCGCGGGACGTTGCGGTCCTGTCAGCCGGCCTCGGACCTTTCGCTTGCAAATTGGCGGAGCATCCAGACCATTACCTCATATGCGCCAGGAACCTCAGCCGATTGCTCCCCATTCTCATCACCTTTCTCGCCGCCATTTCATCGTCTCGACCGGAGTCCTCACCGCTGGTGGATGGCTCTGCCCCCGGCGTCTCCTCGCCGAAAGTGAAAACATCGTTCTTACGGCGCGTAAACATGCCGCGACCGCCAGCATCACCGTCCAACCGCTCCGCGGAAATGTGCATGCCCTCATCGGTTCGGGCGGAAACATCGCCGTCCTCACCGGACCGGACGGCAAAGTGATCATCGACTCCGGCTACGCAACTTCACGCGCCAAAATCACTGCCGCCCTGGCTGAGATCAGTCCCGAGCCGATTAAGCATCTGGTAAATACTCACTGGCATTTCGATCACACCGACGGCAACGACTGGATGCATTCGGACGGCGCGGCAATTCTCGCCCATGAAAACACCCGCAAACATCTCTCTACGACTACGCGCGTCGAAGGTTGGAACTATACCTTTCCGCCATCGCCCGCGGGCGCGATTCCTGGCCAGGTCTTCGATAAGGACAAGACATTGCATCTTAATGGCACAACCATTGCCCTCGCCTATTACGGACCGAGCCACACTGACGGCGACATATCGGCCTACTTTGTCGGGCCGGATGTCTTTCACACCGGCGATACCTGGTGGAATGGTCACTACCCATTCATCGATTATTCCACCGGCGGTAATATCAAGGGCATGATCAATGCCGCCGAAGCCAACCTGGCCAGGGTGACCGAACATACCATCGTCATCCCGGGACACGGCAAGATCGGCGGGAAACCGGAGATGACCGAATACCGGGACATGCTCGTCACGATTCATGACCGTGTCGCCGCCCTCAAGAAGGCGGGCAAATCGCTTGAAGAAGCTATCGCTGCGAAACCGACCGCCGCCTACGACAGCAAATGGGCTACCTCATTTATCACTGGCGATGTTTTCACCAAATACGTCTACGCCGGCGCCTGACTCGCAGCGACATCGTAAATAACCGAAGAGACATAGCCCCGCGCGCCGGTTCCTCAGATCAATAGCACTGCGGATTTGCGCCATTCTGCGCGTGAATATATGTTTCTACCATGAAAATTCGGCCAGGAGTTGTTGGATTGGCATTGTTAGGTTTGACGCTTGCCACCGGGTCCGCGTGGGCGGAAGGAAATTCCATCCGGGGGACGGTGAAAGACAAAGGGGGCAAGCCGGTGGCGGGAGCAGTGATCCGCGCAGAGCGGACGGATGCCAAAGGACCGGCGTTTACAGCTAAAACCGACGACAAGGGCCACTATGCTTTGAGTCACCTGCCTCTCGGCACCTACAAAGTCGTAGCGTTGCTCAATAAGTCGCCCAAGTCGGCTGCTACCATCAAGACCAGTGCCGCCGGCTGGGTAAAGGTCGATTTCGATCTGAAAGATCTGTTCGCTGGAAAAAACAAGGGGCAAAACGCGATGGAAAGAACCGAGGGACAGGATCTTCAGCGCATGCAGGAGACCCAGGGATTCAAGGTCAACACCATCCCGCCCAACGTGCATCCTTAGTCCTTTCCCAACCCCAGCCCGGCCCGGGTCGCTGCCGGGAGAGCGCCCTTCCACGTTTCGCAGTGGTGGAGTAAAGTAGAAGCGGCGTCCTCGCCGCTTCGGGATCTAATCGGTTTAAACGGCGGGGACGCCGCTTCTACTTTAAGATCCCGGGGGCGCTGGCAGTCGCCCGGCAACATGCCGGACGAAACGGGCAACATGCCCACGCCGGCAGCGGCCGGAACCAAAACGGTTGCCTTCTCCCCCTAACCGGTCACGGCTTCTTTTTAAAAAACTTGTCGAAGTCCGAGGTTCGCGCTGCCGGTGACCTGGAGCTTTGGGACGATTGGGCCGTGAACCAGCGAAGCGCTTCCCCGATGTGCGGCTGATAGATATCGTGGCCGCCATCGAAACTCTCGAGCCGCAACTTGTGAAACCCGCTGGCTTGCAACGAATTTTTCACCGCCTCATGTTGGGCCGGAGTCGCGATCGTATCGGATTTACCGCTACTCAGGAAAATTGCGGCATTGAGAAAACCGCCGCCGGGCGCGGTTTTTCGATAGGCAACCGTTGCCATGTCCTGATTGCATCCCATCATGAGCATGCCGATGACGCGATGATGTTCACGAACGAGATCGGCCGCGAGAAACGTCGAGTTCTTGGCTCCGCCTGACATTCCTCCGCACGCGACGGGCCAGTCTTTCACCGCCGGCCATGCCCCGGTGAGATAATCGAACGCAGCCGCGATACATGGCCACCGCATCGAGCCTTCCTTATTTTTTTCCGCCTCGACCGCGTCGGCTGCCAGAATCACCCAGCCTTCGTCAAGAGCAGCTTGTTTGAACTGCCGCATCGAATCGATGTTCGAATAGGTTTCCGTGTTGGAAATCACCAGCACCGGCCACGACTTTGCCGGATCGAATCCTTGCGGCACGGCGATCGCCATCTTCGCATGGGCCAGCTTCGCGTTTCCATCTTTGGCCGCTTCCGCGCGTCGTTTGGCTGAAAGCGGAACCTCGATGGTAAGGATTTCGCCCGGCACCGGCGACAATTCCGAGGTGGCCGCTGCCGTGACCCTGTTTGCCGCCGCCGGCGTTGTGGCGGACCGCGGACTCGCAGTCCCCGTTACCGCAGGCGTGGACGCCCCGGTATCGTCAGTGATTGTGACGGCTGAATTCTCGATTCCAGTTACTGTTTTGCGGCTCGCATTCTCGGGATCGAATACCCATTCGCCGCCGTTAACGAGAAACTTGTAGGCGTGCGTGCCGGGCGTTAACGACATCGTCACCCTCCAGATACCGTCGCTCCCCTTGGTCATTGGCACTGCTTTCCAATTATTGAACTCGCCCATCAACTCCACGCTCTGGGCATTGGGCGCCTGGTAACGAAACTCATGTTGGGCGGCCCCGGCAGGATTGCAAACGATCAACACTACGATGCAACAAAAACCAACCGGCAACCATTTATTCCCGGACATGAATTACGCCTCCGCCGAAACGCAGCCCGCGTCAATTCTAGTTCCGCAACCGCAATTCCTTCGCGCCGCTGGGCCGCTTTGTAAACGCGCTCCCCTTCGTTGTCGGTGAAAAACGCGCCCGGACTGGAAGGTTGTGCCCGCGCAGGTTGCCGGGAAATCTCGAAAGAAGGCGCCAAGACTGCACATTCATTAACCAAGATGAAGAAAAAAACCTCGAACCGCGCTGTTTCCGATAAGAATAATGTGCGGAAATCTGTGGACGTTTCTTCCGTAGGGGAATCTAATAGCTTCCCATCTGAAAATCATCGGGACGCTGACAGCGTCCCCTACAACTCGGCTTTCGCCCGCATAAGCTCCCCTCGCCCACCCGACTGACAGCAGGAAGACAAAGCAATCAGCCGGATCACTCCTTCTTCTTGTTCTTCTCTTTGCGGATTTTCTTGAGCTCGGCCTTGGTGAACTTGTGCATTTTGCCATTCGCAATCAGCCACATTGCTCCATCCGGAGTTCCAACATAAACCGGCAGCCGATAAAGGTTGCTGGTGTAAATGAACGTCTCCACC
Organism: uncultured Verrucomicrobiae bacterium; assembly: GCA_963728975.1. Lineage (GTDB taxonomy): Bacteria > Verrucomicrobiota > Verrucomicrobiia > Chthoniobacterales > UBA10450 > DATFCK01. The sequence goes on along the minus strand of CAVSMF010000002.1, from coordinate 232,571 downwards.
GGGACGTTGCTCACGAGTTGTGTGCTAAGCATCGCCATCGGAGTCGCACCTTTTGGGAGATTGGATGTGTCTTTAATAATCGACCGCGAAAGACCGTCCACTCGTTCGGCCTTTGAACCGTCGCTGGATACGGTTACACGAAAGTGGCCGCCGGTAATTTGTTCTCCCGCTTTGGCGGTGGCAGCCAGTCCGTAGACCAGAAAGCCGCTGCCGTCGGGGTCGTTCAAAACTTCGAAGTTGTATTTGGCATCGAAGAATTTGCCGTTTAAGGCTGCGACCGCCGTTTGCCTCGCCTTGTAGCGCACCGCGATGTTGGCCGGAAGCGGCTGGCCGCGTTTGTCTTCGACCCGCGGTTTCCCCGACGTCCCGAACGAGACCACGTAGGCGAGGCACGGCCCGGATGCTGTCTCGGCAATGATGTAAACCTTATCTTCCGTCCGCCCGAGTTCTGTGATCCAGCCGCGCAGTTTGAGGGCTTTAGCCGCAGGCTGCGTTTCCAGCACAATATCCGAGGCACGGGCGGCAATCTCATCCCGGTGCGAAAGCTCACGGCCCAGTTTCTCCAAAGTCGGAACACTAAACTCCCGGATCTCGCCGGCGAAAGCTGTTTGAACGACCGCCCCCAGAAGCAAAATGCCCGCGGCCAGATAACGCATCCATTGATGTTAGAACAGCTGATTACCGCCCGGAAGCCTCTTTTATCTCCGTCTCATTCCACCAGCTCGCTCTCCTCAATCACCTCGAGTGGTTTGCCTCTGCGATAAACAACACTGAGCAATACACCCAGCATGACCAGCAGGATTCCAACAATGGTCTGCGGCATGTAAACCTCGCCGAAAATCACGACCCCAAACCCGAGGGCGTAAATCACCCCGGTGTAATTCAGGATCGACACCCGGGCAACGCGCTCGGCTTGGAGCGATTTTGTCAGACAAATCTGGCCCACTTGCGACAGCAAACCGCACATCAGCAAACAAACCCATTCCCAGACATTCGCCGGCGTCGTCCAGTGAAACATTATGAAGATGAACCCGACAGCGACACCGACGAGCTGGAAATACAAGACCACCACCAATGGATGCTCCCGCTCTTTCAAACGGCGCACCAGATTGTAAGCCATGCCCGAGCACGCCGCCGAGATAATGCCCGTAACCAGAAATGTCGTTGGCACCGCCGCATCAAAACCTTTGATCACCAGCACACCGGCAAAGGCGATGGCGTAGAAACACCACTGCATCGGCCTTACCCGTTCCCGAAGCAGAAACACGCCGAACAGAGTCGTAAAAAGCGGCGACAGATACGCAATCGTGACCGCAGTGGCCAGCGGAATGTTTTGAACGGTCACGAAGAAGGCGAACAAAGCAATCGTCCCGAACGCGCCGCGGGCGACCAGGAGCGTCTTGTTATTCCCTTTCCAATCGACTCTGGCCCGGGCAATACCGCCGAAGCAAATCGCGCCTGAAACCAGACAGCGGAAAAACACAATCTCCATCGCCGGAATTCGGCTTAGCTCCTTGACGAACACGTTCATCACCGCGAACGCGAACGTCGCCACCAGCATGTTGGCGACGCCTCCGCTGATCAGCCCTCTTTTCGTGGAGATTGGTCGGCGTTCGGCCCGGCCGTGCATTCCTCCGCTGTACCGAGCGCTCCCGAATTCTCAACTCAAGAATCCCATGCGCTCGCCCGGCAATGGTATCGCGCGTTCGCCCCGGAATTCAAACGTCACTTTTCCGGTGAAGCTTTCCAATCGTCCGCCGGTTCCATGACCGACCGCGGACCAGTGCCATTCAACCACGTGAGCGCGTCCCGGTTGCCCTGCAAATAAGCGTCCCAAAACGCGGTCGACACCGCCAGAATCACGCGATGATGATTCGGATTGCGCGGTTCGCGGTCGCCCGGCAATGCTCGATCGGTAAAGGCCGAGTGCTCGGCCTTGTTGAGCACCACTTCATACTTCGGCGCGCCGTGTAACGCGAGGTAAACTGCCAGGCGCGCCTTCGCCTCAACACGCCCGAGCGGGGAGTCATCTTTGGTCCCGGTCATGAGCAGCCACGGAATTTTCACCGAACCGAAGGCCTGTTCGGGCGTGCCGCGACGGGGAGCACTTGGGCTGAATGCAATTGCCGCCTTGATCCGCGGATCGGTCAACTCCGTTCCCAGCGTTGGAAAATTTTCGCCGCTTACGGCCTCGGTCGTTATCGCCCCAAAGGAATGGCCCGACATCCCGATCTTTTGCAGGTCGAGCCGGCCTGCGAGCGGGTTCTGCGGTTCTGCGTTCCACGAAGTCAAAGCATCGAGAACGGCATGCACGTCATGAACGCGGCGCATAAAATTTTCGAGCGACGCCGCCTGGCGTATTGAGCGCATTCGCTCGGACACAGGCTTGTTTTGCCAAATGGAAGTATCGCTGCCGGGATGTTGAATAAACACCGCTACGTAACCGCGGGCCGCCCAGTGTTGTCCCAGAAACGCATTGCCGTTGCGGGAGCCTCCCAGGCCATGGCTAAACAGCACCACCGGCGCCGGGCCGGTATTGGCCGGAAGGTATACCCGCACCGGGAGATCGCGCCCTGCCGTCGCATGCACTGTCAGCTCCAGTTTGCCCGGCTTGAAATTCGGATCGCTACCGCCACTCCCGCTCGGACCGACCGCGAGCGGGTCGTAACTCGCCCCACCAATATCGGCGGTCGCGATCAGCAAAACAATTGTGCCCGCCCAAAAGGCTGTTCTCATATTTATTCCAGACCGAAACGCGGAGCGAAACGTTACACGTCTCGATTGAAAACTGGCAAATCCGATTTCCAGAACGTTTCTGCCTGCCGCGGCGACTCCCCTCCGCGATTGGCAGTGCCCTAATTTGAACAAGCGAAACACTACCCCGCGATTTATCCGGACGTACCGCCACCGGAATACTCGGTAGAACTCCGACCGCTAAGGACACCAATCATCGCTGCTCCTTGGCATGATCAGTCATTAACCGGAGAATCTCATCTTCCGCCGCCGCGACTACCGTATTGTGAGTGGCGCCCGGAATTCCACGGAAGGTGACAAAACCGGGAAACTCCGCTGCCAATTCATGGCCCATCCCGGGCGGAATCAAATTATCCTGAAGACCGTGAAAGATCACGACCCGTGGCGGAGGCCGGCGTTGCGCCAGCTGGCGCAATGCGGCCCGATTATCGTAGTTTTCCCCGAGCAGGTGCGAGAGGGGCGAACCGATGAACATGGCAAATTCATTGCGCAGGCTGGTAAATGGCGCGAGCAGAATGATCCGACGCACCTGCAAGTGATGGCTCGCGAAATCGAGCGCGACCGCCGCGCCGAGCGAATGCCCGATCGTGTCCAGCCGCGGCTCCAGAATTGCCGGGCCAATTCCAAGTCGGGCGGCCAAAGCGACCAGCGCCCCATCCGCCGCCAGCTCTGTGTTTGCGATGCTGGGCGAGCCCTTGCTCTTTCCGTAGCCGGGATAATCGACCAGCAGAAAAGCGTCGCCGGGGATTTGATCTCGCGCGGTGAGCGGCAGCCAATCGAGGGCGAGCGAGCCGTTACCGCAGAAGGTCACCCAGATTCGATCGGGCAATTCGGACCGATCGCGAGGCGGAACATAAAAAGCAGTCTGTCCGCCGGCGCGCGTTTTGAACTCCAACTCGATCACGCCTTTGTTCAACAATTGCCGGTAACTCGCGAGATAGGGGCGCGGGTGATAAAGGAACGCGTGCTCGAGGAAGCGGAGGATCCCGATGAACACAAGCGCGCTGACAGAAACAACCGCAGCAATCCGAAGTAGTCGTCCCGCCACCTGTATCAGCTAGCCAGGAACGGCAAACGCCACCGTTTCGTTCGCGGCGCGATGATTCGACCAGAATCTCTGGCCGTCGAAAGTCAGCGACCGGGATGCAAAGGGAATGACCGCGAGATCCTCCACCATCGGATTCTTTTCGCCCGGATCGAGCCGGGCCACCCGCCACTCCTCGGTTTTGTTCGGAACATCTTTATTTTCGCGCCCGCGCAACACATAGATGAGTCCGTCGACAAACGTGTGCCCGCAGATTTCCGCGCCAATATTGATCTGGCCCAGAATGTTCCCCCTGTCGTCCATCTTCACAATTCGTTCCTTATACCACTGACTCAGGTAAAGATGTTGGCTGTCAAAGCTCAGATAGGAACCGGTGAACTCGGGACAGGCAAACAATTTCACGAAGCCGTCAGCCGCCGTGTAACGATAGACATAACGATCGTCGTTCAAGCCTTTGCCGATCGTGAACCGCCACCCGTCATTGGTGGCCACCCCCGCCCAGACCACGCCGGGCGGATCGATTTCCTCGACAATTTTCAATCGGTCCTCAAGGTCGGTCCGGTAGAGCGTCCCGAGATCGCGCGAGCTTAACCAAAGTTGCTTCCCGTCCCACCCCAGCGCCTGCGGAGTCACCGTCGGTGCCGGGTAGCGCTTGAGATCGACAACTTCTTTCATTTGGTCTTCTCCCCGTTAATCATGCACTGAAAACTTCGATCCATCTATCCAAGATAAATTATCGATCAAGACTTTGAAAGCATCCCGACAGCGTTTTGTAGATTGCCAGCCTCCGACTTCTGACTCCTGCTTTTAGCTTTTCTACTTTAGCCTTTTTATCTTTCTAGTTTCTTCAATGCCATCAGTCGTATTTTTTCGCGCGGTAAACGTCGGCGGGACAAATCGATGCCGGCCAGCAGTCATCGCGAAGCAATTGGCACAGTTCGGCGTCGTTAACATCGGCGCGGTTGGCACGTTTGTGGTGCGTGAAGATGTAAACGAATCAACTCTGCGCGCCGCGTTCGCCAAGAGGCTGCCGTTCAAATGCGAGATCATGATCTGTCCTGCACGCGACCTTATCAGGCTCGCATCGAAGGATCCATTCTCAGGCCAACCCTCGGGCCCGGACATCACGCGTTTCGCGAACATCTTGCACAAACCCCTTCGCGCACCGTTTCCACTTCCGCTTGCTCTGCCGTCGGATGACGACTGGCTGCTGAAAATCATTGCGATCCAGGGTCGATTCGTCCTGGGCCTCTATCGCCGGCAGATGAAAGCGATCGGCAACCTCGGCAAGATCGAGAAACAATTCGGCGTCGCAGCCACCACGCGCAATTGGAATACGATCGTGAAAGTCGCAGAAATCCTTCGGGATTCATCGGATTAATCACAGAGCACGCGGAGAACGCAGAGTCATTTTGGTTTTGTTCTCTGCGATCTCGGCGTTCTCTGTGTGAAGTCGGCCCGAAGCAGAGAGTGTCAGGTTCGACCTTGCCCGCCGCTCCCTGCTCCTATCTTCCCTCAGCTCTCGACTTTGTTCGCCTGCTCGTCACGGGTCATTTCCGTATTGCATTTGCGTTGTCGGTCGCCCGTGATAAGGCTGACCCGATTTTCAATGAATAGTGAAGGACCGCCAACCCGCACATACCTATGAAACAACTTCTATTGACCTTGCTCTTGCTTTCCAGTTGCAGCCTGGCATTGGCTGCGTCCACCGTTCTGACCGCTGATGAATCGATACCAATCCCCAAACTTCACTTTGACACGAAAGGCAACCTGGTCGTTACCGCATCAGCCACTTCCTCACCGCACGATTTCGACTTCTTAACCGGCAAATGGAAGATGCACAACCGCCACCTCAATAAGAGACTGGAAAACTGCAAGGATTGGACGGAGTTCGATTCCTCGGATGAGGACACCAAAATCCTCAGCGGCTCGGCTGACATGGATACTTATTCCACGACTGAATTTCCCGGGCAGGGAGGCAAGCTGTTTCAAGGTCTAACCCTCCGGCTTTTTAATCCCAAGACCCGATTATGGAGTCTGTATTGGGTGCCGAGTAATACCGGGGTGATGGACCCGCCGGTGGTAGGTTCATTTGAAAACGGTGTCGGGCATTTCTTTTGCAAAGACACCTTTAAAGGGAAACCTATTATCGTGATGTTCCGATGGGACGTGCGGAATAAGGACCGGCCGGCCTGGGGTCAGGCGTTTTCAGCCGACAAAGGCAAGACCTGGGAATGGAACTTCTTTAATGTCTTGGAGAGACCGTAGCAGAAGGAAAAGTAAATGGGCAGCAGCCCTCTGCCCGACACACCGAAGCTTCAGCGAAACCGGCGGCTCCCTTCTGACCTTCGCACGGCGAATCCGTCCATCGGCGGATGTGATCTCTGGACGTCTGACGTCTGACCTCTGACTTCTCCTTGCCCGCCCCAGCCAGCTACTTGATCTCGATTGATGAGTTCTCGATTCCGTCCACGGTTTTCTTGGCCGGATTGTCGGGATCGAGCACCCAATCGGTGCCGTTAACGAGAAACTTGTAGCCATACGTGCCCGGGGACAAAGTAACTTTCGCAGTCCAGACTCCATCGTCTCCTTTGGTCATCGGCACCGATTTCCACCCGTTGAACTCGCACATCAACTCGACGCTCTTCGCGTCCGGCGCCTTGAAACGAAACTCATGCTCGTCAGCAAGGGCACGCCCTTGCATCAGAATGATCGCGACGCCGCAACTAAGAATTATGAACCAGGTTCTTGCACGCATGCCGTATGATTCTGTTTCGACCACACATTGTCAACGCCGCACCAAGTCGTTCGTCATCACGGCGCTTCTTGGTGAGGCGCAGTCTTCGAAGCCTGGTCAATGGTCGGCACGTCCCTTGCTCGGAGGCGTTTATGATGGTTCTGCTTCTCCTTGCCTTTCTCGTCGTGCTGCCCGCAGCGGCCGCATTACTTTCCCAACCTTCCCTGTTGCCGCGGACTGTTGCCAAGCCTGCATTCAGAATCGGCGCGCCTGTCATTTACCGGCAGGAAGAAGTCTCAGTTCGTCCGACTGCGGGCGCGCACGACATCCGGCCGGCCGAGCGCGGTGATTACTACTATTACACCATCATCAACTACCTCCGGGTGATCGACTTGCTGGAGGATGGCCGAGTTATTGCCGTGGCCCGCAATCAGCAGCGGCTCTGTTTCTGGCCTGACGATTCCTGCTTCCGCAAGGCTCGCCTAACCGAGCGCCTGATCTATTATCCGCGCTTGAAAGCGATTTTCTAACGGAATCCGGTCTCAACATTTCACTCTACCTGAAGTGGAGGCAGTGAATGTAAACGCAAGTGTGAAAGTGAAGATCGAATCCCACTGTAATCCCTCGAATCTGAATGGAGATCGAGACGGAGGATTTCGGCAGGGACCACGCCAACTTAACTGGCAACAGCGGGGGGTTCCTCTGGCAGGGTGCCGCTCGAATGGAAGCCAAGCACGACACGATGACCACCGGCAAAGCTTGGTTGACGCCCACCAGCGCCGCGACCTTCCCGGGTCATCCGAAGGGCCTTTTCTTGCCTTCACTGAATGATGGGAACGATTCTCCTACTTTGTAATTTGTAATTCCCTATTTCTACTTCTCCTGTGAGCATCATCGGAAACATTGAGAGCCTTTGGCGCTATCCGGTCAAAAGCATGCGCGGCGAAGAGATGGATGAATTATTCGCCGGTTACGCCGGAGTTTATGGCGATCGACTTTTTGCTTTTGAAAGTTCGGCCAGTCCGAAAGGGTTTCCGTTTTTTACTGGGCGCGATCAACGTCAGATGATTCGTTACCGGCCGCGCTTTCGAAATCCGGAGAAAGCAGCGCGACCGGTGAACGTGAGTGAAGCCGGAAAATTGGGATCAGGCGCAAACCCGATTTCGGCTGACGCATCCGACTTGATGGTCGACGTCGAAACACCGGACGGGAAAACTTTCGCGGTTAACAACCCCGCTTTGATCGACAACCTGCGACTAAACATCGCCGGAAATCACGAGCTCACATTGCTCCGCTCGGACAAAGCAATCACCGATTGCCGCCCGTTGTCGATTCTCTCGGTCCAGACGGCGAAAAAACTTGGCCAGGAAACCGGAGAAAACGTCGATAAGCGTCGATTCCGCGCCAATGTCTATTTGGATTTAGCTTCATCGGAAGGCTTCACCGAAGACAAATTCGTCGGGCGCTCTTTGCGGATCGGGTCGAAAGTGACCGTCGCGGTTCTCCAGCGCGATTCGCGCTGCATGATGATCACGCTCGATCCCGACACCGCGGAAAAAACGCCGGCGATCTTGAAGCAGGTCGTGCAAGCGCACGAGGGCATGGCCGGCGTTTATGCTGCCGTGCTGGTAGAAGGAATGATTCGCAAAGGCGATCCGATCGAATTGCTAAGCTGACCTTCCGTCCTTGTCACCCGGCACCATGCTTTCCTGAGCGATAATGGCAGAGATCTCCAGAAGCAATCATGGCTTCTAGAGTTGCTTTCCTGCTTTCATGCTTTCTTCAGATATTCCTGGTCGCCGACTTTTTCCATCCAGACGACGGCCTTCCCGTCCATCGCTTCCTGAATTGCGATATGCGTCATGGCGGTTGTGGGCGAAGCGCCGTGCCAATGCTTCTGGTTAGGCGCGAACCAGACTACATCGCCCGGCCGGATTTCCTCGATCGGACCGTCCCACCGCTGCGCCCATCCCAGGCCGGAGGTGACGATCAACGTTTGACCGAGTGGATGGGTATGCCAGGCAGTGCGAGCACCCGGTTCGAACGTGACGGTTGCGCACCGAACCCGGGCCGGTCCGGGCGCCTCGAACAGCGGGTCGATGCGCACCGTGCCGGTAAACCAATCCGCCGGCCCTTTGCTGGAAGGCTGTGATCCATTTCGTTTTATCTCCATCTCTCAACCTCGTTGTTTCGGGTTCAACGGCAATCCCGACGTCTGCGATACTATCGCTTTCAACGGAAGCAAATTGCTTGTTAAAACGCGGCTAACTTGTTACCTCTACCAGGACGGTGACGCCCAGACCGCTCATTTTCATTTCCGCGGTTTCCCGGGAACTAAGAAGTGCCCGGCAACTGACAGCGAACACGCTCACTTTTCTCGGTTACCAACCGGTTTGGCAGGAAATTTTCGGCACCGAAGGTGGCGACCTCCGGGCATCGTTGCGCCTGCAGATTGATAATTGAAAAAGGGGTTGTTCAATTAGTCGGGCAATATTATGGCGCGGAGCCGCCAACGTCCGATCAAGAGTTTGGCCGCGTCGGCTACACCCAATACGAGGCGCTTTACGTCCGGAAGCGGAGCAGGAGAGTCTGGGACCTCTTCATCGACGAGACATTCCCCGCTGACACGCACGACCGGAGCCAGCGGAGCTGCGCGAACTCCAAGCTGCCTATCGCCGTCGACTACAAACCGACACTCACGTCTTTCACTCGTTAACTACCGCCGAAGGACTGGAAGCGAGTGTCCTCAAACTGCGCGACGATCTCACCCGACTCCGGCGCGGCGTGAAACGTTGGGCTCTGGGCGATCAGATGCTGGAACGGGCGGCAAACTCTATTTGCACCTCGTGGTGTCGTATCCAAGTAACTGACCGGATTCAACACGGTTGTAAGAGAAGCCAACCAAGCGCCGGCGAATTTGCAGGGCGTCTCTGCGAGACGCCAATCAACTCAACTCTCAACTCCCCAAACTATTGCTGAAAACTGATCGCGGACGGACCCGGGCACCGGCGGATCTCGGAGATGGTGCTGGGTGTTGTCCCGCCGGCGTGCAAGGTCCAGCATTCGCCCAGGGTGGAGGAATAACAGATCTCGACTGAAACATGGAAGCGTCTCTCGTTCATCTTTATCCAGGCCGGATTGGATCTGTCGAAAGCGATCGGGTTATCCTGGTCATCGTGCGGAGTTAAAACGGTCATCGATTCACCCGCCGCGAGCACATGGCCGCTCATGTCGCTCTCTGAATAGTGGTGGGGCCCGGGGCCGACCAGTTTATCCAACACGTCAATCCAATTCCGCACCGGCTGATTATCTACTCTGACAATAACGCTCCGTATGATCGCCGGACCGACGCCTTTGTTGGACAGAACGAACTGGATAGGCCCGTTGTTGCTGTCAAATTCCAGGATTGGCCATACCTGCGCGCGCACTTGCTGACGCTGCATGTAGGCGGTGTAACCGGAAACACACAAGGCCAGGGACCCGACAAGGACCGCGATGCCAGTCTCAAAACGGTTGAGCGACCGCATCGTCTTCTCTTCGGACACGGCCTCGATCTTATCGCCGGGATAATAGGTGTCAATCCATCGGGCGAATTAGTCGGACGCTTTCCCCACGCCGCGTTTAGATCAGTTCTTACCTAATCGGATAACGGATTGGGCCGGGCCTCGACCCACCTAAATCATGCGCGAACGTTGTCGGGTCAGTCCGACATAAAAAGATCCGCTCGGCCGGCGTGTCGCACCCGAAATATCAACCCGAGTCAAAGGGTTGCGGCTCGCCTTGACAGAGTGATCAGTCTTCTGGACGATCTTCAAAGCATCCAGATTGGTGCGTCAGTTTATGGAAAGAAACCGGAAGACAGTGATCGTGACCGGAGCGTCACAAGGTATCGGCGCGGGAATCGTCCGGGCCTTTCTCGCGCGCGGCTACGATGTGGTAGGGACCGCGCGAAAGGCGACGAAATCGAAGGAACTTTCAGCATCCGACCATCTCGCCCTGGTCGACGGCGACATTGGTCAATTTGATACGGCGCAGAAAGTTACAGAACTCGCACTCGAGAAGTTCGGCTCGATCGATGCCGTCGTCGCGAACGCCGGCATCTTCATAGTGAAGCCGTTCACGGGATACACGGCAGACGACCTTCGCGCTCTGGTCTCGACCAACCTGGCGGGCTTCATTTACATCACGCAACTTGCGGTCAAACAGATGCAAGCGCAGAAGAGGGGCGGCAGTATCGTGAGCATCAGTGCAGCGCTGGTCGACAATCCAATTGCTGGCGAACCGGCTTCCATTTCCATGGCCACTAAAGGCGGCCTGAACGCAGTATTGAGAAGCCTGGCTTTGGAATACGCGAAAGAGCGCATTCGATTCAATGCCGTCGCCCCGGGCATTGTCGCCACATCCCTCAACACCGACAATTCAAAAGAGTTCCTGGAAACCCGTTCGCCGATGGGCTCCATCTCGACCGTCGAGGATATTGCCAGCGCGGTCGTCTATCTGACGGAAGCTCGTCAAATCACAGGAGAGGTGTTGCACGTGGATGGCGGCGCGCACGTTGGCAAATGGTAACACCTGAAAATTCCAATCCGAACGGCGCCGAACAGCGTTTGCAACAACTCGGCATCAAACTCCCGGTCCCGCCGAAACCGTTTGGCGTTTACTCGGAAGCGGTCCAGACAGGTAATCTGCTTTTCCTGACCGGCATGCTTCCCACGGAAGGTCGCGCGGCGAAATTCGTCGGGCGCATCGGAGCCGAGCTCGATGTCGAAGCCGGCTATAAAGCCGCTCGCCTGGCGGCGCTCAATTTGCTCGCCGTTGCACGAGAATATTTGGGATCGCTCGACAAGGTGACGCGAATCGTCCGGCTCGGCGTGTCGGTGGCCACTTCGGGAGACGTCCGCGATCAGCCGAAAGTCGCTGACGGCGCTTCCGAGCTGCTCCAGGACGTGTTCGGAGAGAACAAAAACCCCTGCCGCTCGGTCTATGGCGTGGCCAGCCTTCCCCTGGGCACGCCGGTGGAACTGGACGTGATTTTCGAAGTGTCTAATTAGGAAGGCCCGATCATGCAACGAACCATTGCAGAGAAAATGTTTATGCTCGTCTGTTCGTTCGAATTGCTGGCGCTCGCCCAAGTTAATGGAAAGGAATCCGCCATGAGATACCCGACTTTTTATCGCACGAAACAGATCGATGGATTGTCGATCTTTTACCGGGAAGCCGGCCCGACAGACGCGCCCACGATTCTCTTGCTGCACGGACTTCCAACTTCTTCGCGGCAATTCGAGCCGCTCTTCGCCCGGCTTTCCGATCGGTTTCACCTCGTCGCGCCCGATTACCCGGGCTTTGGACACAGCGATTGGCCGGACCCGAAGAAATTTGCCTACACCTTCGATCACATTGCCGAGATCATGAATCACTTTACCGAAGCGCTGGGGCTCGCCCATTACACGCTTTACATGCACGATTACGGCGGCCCGGTCGGTTTTCGCATGGCGCTTGCGCACCCGGACCGCGTCGAAGCGCTCATTGTTCAAGACGCGGCTGGGCACAATGAGGGGCTCGGTGCGAACTGGAAGACGCGGCGCGAGTTCTGGAAAGATCGGGCAGCCCACGAAAAGGCGCTTCGCACAAATCTGCTTTCGCTCCCGACGACCCGGACCCGGCACGTCGGCAACGATCCAAACGTGGGCCGCTACGACCCTGATCTTTGGACCGACGAATATTATTTTCTCAACCAGCCGGGCCAGGCGGACATCCAAAGCGATCTGTTCTACGATTATCGGACGAACGTTGACGCCTACCCGAAATGGCAGGCTTGGATGCACCAGAAGCAACCCCGCCTGCTGGTGATTTGGGGCAAGTACGATCTCTCTTTCGATCCGGGAGAGCCGGAACGCTACCGCAAGGATGTGCCCAAGGCGGAAGTGCACGTTCTCGACGCCGGTCATTTCGGATTAGATACAGCGGCAGATCAGATTGCGGCGTTAGTCCGAGCTTTTATGGATTCTAAATCCTCACACTAAAGGTGACGTTCCCGCCGCCCCGCTCGCTGTCTATGGACTCCCGGGTATTCAGGAATTGGAACCGAGCGAGATTTAGGGCGTGTTGCCGACATGCACTTCTGTCATGTCGGGCGGCAACGTCACGTTGCCGGTCGGAATGACAAAGGAGGAAATGCCAACTGAGATGTTTGGGCAACACGCCCCTCTATATTGTCTGTGTTCCAAGGCTGCGCGCGCGGCCAGCGCGATGGTCAAACCCGGGCTTGAGCCCGAGCCTCAACCCGGTATCCTCCCAAGGCATGCATCGCGACTATCACCGTTGGTACTCTGATCGGCTCAATCGCGACATGGGCGTCGCCGTCTACGGCCATTACGGTATGCCCGTCCTCGCCTTTCCGACCAGCGGCGGCGACGAATGGGAACAGGAAGGTCAAGGCATGATCGGCGCCCTCAGCCCCTACCTGGAACAGGGGCGCATCCGCATCTTCTCCATCAACAGCGTGAACAACGATTCGTTCCAAAACAAGGGAGCGCACCCCTTCCATCGGAGTTGGATGCAGGCCCAGTACGACGCCTATGTGGCGAACGAAGTTTTCCCATTCATCGACTCCCAATGCCAGACGCCCGGCATCCCGATTACCACCCTGGGAGCGTCGCTCGGCGCCTATCACGCAGCCAACACCCTGTTCAAGCATCCCGATCATGTGAAGCGCTGCTACGCACTGTCAGGCATCTACGACCTGCGCGATTCCATGGATGGGATGTACGACGACAACTTCTACTTCAATAACCCGGTGGACTATGTTTCCAACCTGAGTGACCCGTGGTATTTCCATCAATACGCGAGTTGCGACATCCGGCTCGTGACCGGCTGTGGCCCGTGGGAGAACAGCGGGCCGACCTACCGAATGTCCGAGATCCTCAGGAATCGCGGCATTGCCCATCATCTGGACGATTGGGGTCCGGAAGGCGGGCACGAATGGCCTTACTGGCACCATCAGATGTGGGAATACGTCGGCGCGCACTACTAAGAAGCGGTCTCATAAATAGGCGAGGCAGCGTGGTCTGTAGCGGCGGTCTGTGACCGTCGATTCTTTGCCGCAACTCAGGATTGCAGCGTCTGAAACTCGCTCGCCGCGCACGGTCACTCGCCACTCCCCTCGTGACTGTAGAGGGGAAATCCGGCCTTTTTCTTGCATTTTGGTCAGCAGACTAAAGACGTACGGTTCCGCGCAGGACTTCCACCGCGTAGCCGCCAACGCGGACGTTCGTGATACGTTCGCCGTCTCGCCTTGCGCGCACATGGATTTCGCTGGAACGCCGAATCTCCACGCCTTGTCGAATCAGCACCTGTTCGTCGCTTTTGGCGATCCCGTGTTGGACCAGCCAACTCGCCGCGCAACCGGCCGCTGATCCCGTCGCCGGATCTTCACCGCCATAAAAGAACATGCGCGCCGCAACATCCAGCTGGTTATTTTTCCGCCCTTGCGGACAGAGAAAGTAAAAAAACTTGGCGCCGCTGTTCTTGAGAATTTCTTCCGCCTGCGCCGGAGGGCACTTTAGGTTCGCCAGGGTTTCCAGGTTGCGAATGCCAACGATCACGAATGGCAACCCGGTCGAGACCATCTGGATCGGCCATTCCTGAGGAATCTCGTCCGTCGCGATTCCAATCATGCGCGCGACTTTTTCTCGCGGCAAGGTCGCTCCGAATTCGGGATCGCGTTGGCGCATTTCCCCGAACACCTGGCCGTCTACTCGACTGCGTCCGGCATTCTTCGAATTAACGGTGAAACGCACCGGAATCTTGCCCGCTCTCAAATCAAGCGTGATCTGATGGGCGGACTCGCTTGAATCGGAGGCGGGCTCAGAGGCATACAAATGCAGGGCCGTTCCGAGAGTGGGATGGCCGGCGAACGGCAACTCTTCTTCGACGGTAAATATGCGGACCCTTTTCCCCTCCTCTGCTTCAATCTTTGGATCTCGTGGCAAAATGAAAGTCGTCTCGGAAAGATTCATCTCCCGGGCCAGCGCTTGCATTTCTCCATCGTTCAATCCGCGCCCATCGGAAAAAATGGCGAGTGGATTACCGGTCAGCGGCGTCTGGGTGAAGACGTCAACCTGGACGAATTCGTAAGAGCGGTCGGGCATGGAAGCTTAGCGATCTTTTCGCTAACGTGATCCTTTAAAATCGCTAAATCGTCACATCGAAGGAAGCGAGCCCTAGTTTGCGGTCGCTCCTTTTCTCTCGCATTTTGGGGTGTTGGGAAATGGGGTCGCGTCTAAGGTTCGCCATAACGAGGCGCCATGGCAAGGACACGAAGCGTGTATTCCCGGACGGGTGTGTCATTTCTTGGGTCTTGACGACGAGTCGAAAGATGGTTTCGGCGATGGCGCCGAAACCGGCACGCGAGGGCGCATGCGCTCCCCCGATCGCGGCCGACAAGCCCGCCTCTCCACACCGATCAGGCCAGGAAGCCGACCGGGGCTGTGCCGCTGCTGGTGTCGTAGAAATTGCTGATGTTAGGCAAGACCAGGGGAAGATTAGAGCCGCTGACACCGAGCCAGAGCGCCAGTTCGGCAAAGAACTGGTCGCAGCTGGTGGTTGGGATGAAACGGCCGCGGCCGGTGTCGAGCGGGTTGGATTCCGGGCCGGTCTCGGGGTTGAGGGCTAACGACGGGTATTCTCCGAAGATTTGCCGGCCGTTCACGGCCCCGCCGACCACGAGTTGATTGCTTCCCCAGGCGTGATCGGAGCCCCGGCTGTTGCTGGTCAAAGTACGGCCGAAATCGCTGGCGGAAAAAAGGGTTACGTTATTCCCAAGCCCGATCGCGACCAGCGCATTATAAAACGCGCCGATGGCCGCGCTCACCTGTGGAAGCATGGCCGCCTGGTTGTCGAGGACGTTATCGTGATGATCCCAGCCGCCCCATTGCACGAAAAATGTCTGGCGAACCGCGCCGAGAGCGGCGTGCCCCTGGATGGTGCGAACGATCATCGCGAGGCGGTTGCCGACGTAGGTATTGGGGAACGTGACCCCGTCAGGCAACGGCGGCGCCGTGGCCGCAGCGAAGACCTGATAGGCGGCTAACGCGTCTTTCTTGCGCGTGTTAAAGGTTTGGGACAGCAGGTTCGCGTATTGCAGGGCCAGTTGGCTGTCCACCGCGGCGCTCATCGCGTTTTGGACGTCAGCGTATTGGACCCAATCGGCGTTATAGCCGGTGAGCGCGGTCGCGCCGCTGGGAGTGATCGCATATTCGGCCACGGTGTTGCCGGTTTGCCAGACGTTGCTGCCATCCAGTGAAATCTGCATCGGCACGATCTGGTTCGTGTTCAGATCCTTGATCAAATCGACCATTCGGCCGCTCCAGCCGATCCCACTGCGGCTGTTCGGCACACTGGTTTGCCATTGTTCAATCTGATCGCTGTGGGAGTAGAGGCCGAGCGGCAAACGCTTGAGGTTTTGCGCGACCTGGGTCCGGTTTTGCACCGGCTCGATCAAGGTGCCGACGTTAGTGACAAGGGCGGCCTTGCCCGTTTCAAAAAGATTCGCGACTTCCGGCATCCCGTAGTGCAGGCCGAAGGTGCGGGCCGGTGTGTTGGTGGGATGAATCTCGATGAGTTGATTGGACGTTTTCAGCAGGGCGAGATTCGATCGGCTGGCGCTGTATTCGGCATAAGAATCATCGGCGGTAGATGACGGCCCGCTGAACGGTGCAAGCATGTTGAAGGAATCGTTACCGCCGCCGAGGAACAGGCAGACCAGGGCGCGATATTCGCCCGAGGCTGGCGCAGTCGCCGCAGCGATGTCCTGGGCCAGGCGCAGGTTCAGCAGGGTATTGAGAACGGGGATCGAGCTGACGGCGGCGCAACTGGCCTGGCCGAGGAATTTGCGACGGGAGATCGATGATTTCATGGTGTTAACGCTGGACATTAAAATCGGCAGAAGTGGTAATGAGATAGATCGCCATCCGCAGCCGTTCCCGGTGCCACTGCCAGGTGCCGGTGCCGATGCGCAACATCGCTTCCCGGATGATTTGAAATTGCGGCGGCGAGAGCGTGCCGCCGGTGAGGACGAGATCGAGCCGGCGAAGGAGCGGATCGGGGTCGAGTTCGCCGCTAGGAACGTTGGCGTTAACGTCGCCCGAGGTCACCATGGCCAGCTCGGGATCGAGGTTCAGGCGCACCGCATAACTCGCGTTGCCGGCGCCCCAATATTGCAGATCGCTCAAGATGTGATCCCAAAAGTAGTTCGCTCCCGACACGGCTGAGGCGGCATTGACGATCTGGAATTCGGGACCCGTTAGGCCAAGCTCAGTCATCGGTCCCGACGGGGTGTAGTTGGGAAGGAAGAAGTTGAACACGCTCGGCGAATTCATTGGATCCTGAAGATGAGCGAGCGAGAATTGATCGAGCGAATAATACCCGGAGCTGGACGTCGCATTGAAGGCGCGCGCCAGGTTCACGCAGCGAAGAAACGGCTCGCGCAACTTACCCCATGTCGGCTGCGACATCATCGCCGGATCGCGCGCTTCGGTATCGAGCAGAATCGCCTTGATTACAGCCTTCATGTCGCCGCGCACGCCCGAGCCGTTGTCGGCGAAAGCCGCCGCCACCCGGCCGACATAGCCCGGGCTCGGATTCGACGTGACCAGCCGCTGGATGAGCCGATAAGCGATGAACGGTCCGACGTTCTGGTGATTGAAAAGATTGTCCACTGCAGCAGTTACGTCGGCCATCGTTGCCGTCCCGGTATTGCCGGGACTGGCGGTGCGCGCCGGTAGTTGCAGGCCGCCAAGAAGCGTTTTCTGGGCAAGATCATGATAGGCGTCCCAGCCTTTCATCGGCACGGTGAAGTCGCGGGGATAAAGAGTGAAATCCGCGTTGTTACCAAATGATAGTCCGGTGAAAACACGGGCGAGCTCGGTGATGTCGCCATTATTGTAGGTCGGAATCGGCTGGCCCTGCCCATCGAGCTGGCGCGTGCCGTCCGGGTTCAACTGCCAAAGCCCGATGGTGAAAAGCTGCATGACCTCCCGGGCAAAATTCTCATCCGGAAAAACGTTCGCGGCCGGATTCGGCTTCTGATTGCCGAGATGGCTGAGGTAAATGCCCATTACCGGGTGAAGCGCAACGTCCAGAAGCAAATCGCGGTAATTGCCGAATGCGTGCCGTTCAAAGAGATCATAGAAGTTTGCCATGCCCGGCTGCTCGACCGAGAGCTGCTCCGGCCGGTCGGAAGCGACCAGGATTTCGCTGAGCGCGAAGGCGATCCGCTGTCGCAACGGGTCGGGCAGGACCGTCGCGATGTCGTCCGGCCGCAGTTTTGGCGCGCCCATGGCGCGGCTCCACCAGGAGAATTCCTTCCAATTGCCGTAGAGTTGAATCCCGTTAGCGTTCGCCGCCGCCCAATCTACCCACGGCTGGATGTAGCCGATTGGGCGCGTGAATTGATCGTCAATCCATGCCGCGTAGCCCATCGCCATCACTTCCTCGACGTTCTCGGGAATGTCGTCTGCGTCTCCCGGTGAATCCTGGTCCGGCCCGAAAGCAGCCTGAATCAGAAATCGCGCGGCCGCTTTCGCCGAGGGCAAACTGGTGAGCGTTTCGTCTAGCAGGTTAACCGTCGCCGCGGTCGTGCTTCCAAGCGAGTAGCCGGTCCCGGCTATCGCCGTCAGGGTGATTGTTTCGGTCGGCTCGGCATCATCCGAGTCTGGGATCGGCGCGAACTCAACCCAGACCTCGCGGACGCCGGCCGGGATCACAACCGAGGTGCCGTTCCCGCTGACTAACGAGTAATCTGCGCCCAGCGTCGCTGTTCCGCCAAGTTGAATGCTTACTGTGAGCGGGCGCAGGCCGCCGCCGCCCCGCCGAATGGCGACGACGCCGTGAACAGGCCAGCGCTCGCTCATTTCCGGTTCCAGCGCCGAAACCGTAATCACACTTGGGGAATTCAGTCCCGCGGAGATGCGCTGCAGATCAGTCTGGTCATTCCGGCCGGTGTGGGCCGAATAGGGATTAAATCCAAGCGAAAGTTCTTCCCAATCGGTTACGCCGTCGGGCCCAGCCGCGCCATTGGCCGCCAGATCGCTGTCTTTATCGCCTATCGACAGGCGAAAAAAATGTCGGGACACGCCGGCGACTCCCAAAGTTGTGCTCATCAGGGAGCCGTTTCCGCTGAACGTGGTTAAAACATCCCATTGCGGCGCCGCGAAATCATCGATCATTTCCAGGTCATATGTTTTTCCTGCCGCGCTTCCCCACGAAAGTGATAGCGAATCGGGTCCGACGAACTGAACGGATAAGCCGGGAAATGAATTCGGATCGAAAGGGCTCGTTCCCGCGCGCGATTCCTCGAGATTGGTGAAGCCGTCGCCATCGGTATCTGCCGAAGCCGTTAGGCCTTGCGCTCCGAAGATCAGCTCCCAGACGTCACTCATTCCGTCGCCGTCGAGATCCAGGGCCTCGGCCCTGCCCGAGCAAAGGACAAATGCGAGCGCGGCAATAACGACTCCAAAGAAGGCCAACCCGGTCGGCCGACCCGGCCTGGCGCACGGACGTGAGGATTGTAACGGGGCGCGCATGGCTGCGGGCAAGATGCACCGGAAGCTATCTGGTGAGGACCTCGGCGCAAACTGTTTCGGCCTGGATTTGCCGGAAAACGAAATCCGAATCAAAAGAGTCGCGAATTGCGGTTCACACCCAACCTTCGCAAAAAGCTACGGCGCGGCAGGCGGCCCCTTCAAAACATTGGACGCACCTAGCGCCGTAGCAGTTGGTAGATGGAAGATGGGGGAATGCATACGGTCGCGGCCAGAGGCCCCCTTCCCCATTGGGGTCAATTCGCGCGACACACCCAACGCCACGACCGTGTCTCGTTATTTCCCAACCCGCCGAAATGTAGCCGTGAGCTGGCAGAGGACACCGCCGCGCCCGCGCACAAAGAGAGCGGCAGTGCCATCCTCTTTAATCGTGTTTCCATCCTTTGATAACACCAGCCGGCAGGTTCGGCGGGATGACTCAATCCGGATGGTGTTGCCTCTGGATTTCGGAGAAATGATGTATCGGCCGGGAGCGAATCCTGCCAAAAAGCCAACCATTGTTCCGGAGTGGGCGATCACAACAAGAGCCTTTATCTGGGGCGTTTCCCCCGCCCATCGTTCAAACCCGTTATTGTGCTGAAAGATCTCGACCCCAGCCCATCGACCATCGAAACGCGGGTCGAGAGACCCGGCATCCGCCGCTAAGGCGAGCCGAGGTGCGGTCGCAGCGATCAGTAACGCTCCGACAATAACAAATTTCCGCACAGGATTAGTAGCTAACAGCTTGGGATCGCAGAAGGCAACTGAAAATGGATTATGGACGACTGGCGCAGCGATCAGGTTGGTCACACTGGCAGCAGAGGCAAAGTTCGCGATTGCGAGTGCGCAATCGTGAGCAGGCGAGACGCGTGCGCTATCCTGGTCTGGCTTGGAAAAATTTCAGCCCCAGCGTATATCCATTTTTATTATGAAGCCAATTCAAATCCCGACTGAGGGAGGCAAGCAGATCAACGTCCTGGGAATTCCCATGGTCATTCGCATTCACGGCCGCGACACCGGCGGCGCGGTCGCCGTGGTCGAATCACACGACGTGCCAGGCGGCGGTCCGCCACCGCACATCCATCAGCGCGAGGACGAAACATTTCAGATTCTCGAAGGCGAATACGAGTGGACCGTAGGCGGGGAAACGTTTGTGGCCCGGAAGGGCGCTACTATTTTTGCGCCGCGCGGGGTCCCCCACACCTACCGTTACCTCGGCCAGACGCCCGGCCGCCTCATGTGCGTCATCACGCCCTCCGGCTTCGAAGGATTCTTCGAGGAGATCGCCGCACTGAGTTCTGCGCAACAGCAGGACATCCCGCGCGTGATAGAGATCGCAGCCAAATTCGGGTTGGAAATCCTGCCGCCGCCTGGCGCGTGAGATGCGAATCTCGCCTGAAACTTACTGTCCAAAGTGAGCGTTAATCCCATTTCTTCCTCTTCTTTCGAAACAAGGAGCCGGCGCAGGGAACAACATTGGTGGCCGGAAAGAATTTGTCTCCTCATCGCAAACTGAAATCGCAAACCCGGCAATAGTCTCCGACTTCCGACGTCTGTCCTCTGTCCTCTGTTCTCTGTCCTCTGTCCTCTGTCCTCTGTCCTCTGTCCTGTGCTTGCCACGCCGAAGCCTTGGCCTAGGCGGGACCTCTGAATCAACGGTGCCTTCGATAAGATCTGCGCGGCGGACGGTTGTTCGATGAAGCATTCCGGAAACGCCACCCGACCTGGCCGTGCGGGGCGTCGCCGCTTCCACGCGGAGAATTTCCCGGTAATCGTGGCTCGATCTTTCGCTGCGGGACGCGCGCTCCCCGGCTCCGCTCATCGCCTGGCGGCGCAGCCTGATTGTAATCGAAACCCTCCGCCTTTTTCCGTAAGATCCCGCGGCCGATGAAACGCTCGAGCGAACGCAACGGCCCCTGATCTTCCGGCGTAATAAAACTGATCGCATCACCGATGGCGTGGGCGCGGCCGGTGCGTCCGATGCGATGGACATAATCTTCCGAGTGCATCGGAAAATCGTAGTTCACCACGTGCGAGATCCCATCCACATCGATGCCGCGGGCGGCGATGTCGGTGGCAACGAGAACACGGACGGCGCCGGACTTGAAATCCTTCAGCGCGCGGAGCCGCTGGTTCTGCGAACGATTGGAATGGATGGTTCCCGTTTTGATCCCGCTGCCCTCGAGACGGCGCGCGATCTTGTCGGCGCCGTGCTTGGTCCGCGCGAAAACAAGGACCGTGTCGAATTTCGGCTCGCTCAGGAGATGCAGCAGCAGCGCCGACTTCAAATGCGGGCGAACTTCGTAGGCAAATTGCGTGACCGTTTCGGCCGGGTTCGCCCGGCGGCCAATCTCCACAATCCTGGGCGAATGTTGGAACTGGTGGGTCAACTGCTCGATTTCGCTCGAGAGCGAAGCGGAGAACATGAGCGTCTGGCGTTTTTGCGGCAACGCTTTCACGATCCGGCGGATCGGCGGAAGAAAACCCATGTCGAGCATTCGATCGGCCTCGTCGAGCACGAGAAACTCGATGCCCGAAAGGTTGGCGACCCGCTGATCCATCAGATCGATCAAACGCCCCGGTGTAGCAACGACCAGATCGACACCGGAACGCAACGCCTCGATCTGCGGACGTTCGCTCACGCCGCCGAAAACCGTGGCCATGCGCAACGGAACGTGTTTCGCATAAGCGCGAACGTTCTCCTCGATCTGCACCACCAGTTCTCGCGTCGGCGCGACCACCAGAGCGCGCGGGCCGCGCTCCGAGCCCGCCATGGGACGAGTCCGTCCGGCTGGCGGACCGGACTGGCGATTGTGAATATTCTTTTGGTAGGGACGGCCCGCCGTAACCGTCCGCTCGTGTGATGCCTGATTGCTTCCCCCAACCATCTGTTTCGATTCTGCGAGCTTCATTAGAATCGGCAGAACGAAGGCAGCCGTCTTTCCCGTGCCCGTCTGCGCGATCCCAATGACATCGTGTCCCGCGAGAATGAGCGGGATCGCCGCGATCTGAATCGGAGTCGGCTCGGTGTAGCCCGCGTCGTCCACAGCCTGCAACATTTGGGGAGAGAGATTGAGTGCGCGGAATGACATAAGGCCGCTAATATCGTGCGTCAGGCGCGTTTCGCACCTGTTCTTCTCGCATTCGTCGCTCGTCACTCGTCACTGCGGATATCCTCCGACTTCCGACCTCTGACCTCTGACCTGCGTCACATCTTAAGCCGCGTGTTCCGTGGTCAGTACACTCAGGAGATCTCGGGCAGCGGACGTGGACGATGCTGGATTTTGTCCAGTGACGATGCGTCCATCGATGATTGAGAATGGCGCCCAATCGGCGGCTTTCTCATACCGGCCACCTACTCGCTTCAGTTCGTCCTCGACCAGGAAGGGAACAACATGCGTGAGATGAACAGCTTCTTCTTCGCCGTTGGTGAAGCCCGTAACCCGCTTACCTTTCACCAGTGACTCACCCTTATAGGTGACCTTGTGGAAAACGGCCGGTGAATGGCAGACTGCGGCGACCGGCTTGCCGGAGTTATAGAAGGACTCGATCAATGCGATCGAGACAGGATTATCGACAAGGTCCCACATCGGGCCGTGACCTCCGACATAGAAGATCGTGTCGTAATCCTCCGATTTCGCGCCGGCCAGCTTGATGGTCTGCGACAGAGCCTGCTGCGCCGCCGAATCTTTTTTGAACCGCGTCATCGCGTCAGTTTGATTTTCGGGCAAGTCGCTCTTGGGATCGATCGGCGGCTGTCCGCCTTTGGGAGACGCGAGTGTCAGTTGAACGCCGGCGTCTCTAAAGACAAAGTAGGGTGCGGCAAATTCCTCCAGCCAGAAACCAGTTTTGCGACCAGTGTTGCCCAGTTGATCATGGGAGGTCAGTACCATCAGTATCTTCATTGTTTACTCCAGTTGTGCGACCGGACCCAACGTCGCGGTTTCCCGGCGGAAAGTCGGTCAGGCGGAGCTCTTCTTGCGGAGACGCCTGACGAACCTGGCGCTGAGAGAAATCTCCAACCCGTAGTATGAAAGTAAAGTTACAATCACGCCGCTCTGCGGCAACCCATATCCAGGGAACACTCTGGATGCACTAGCGGGGAGCGTAACTGTATTGCGGAAAGTGCGACCGGTTCGCCTCCGGTTCGGTCCGAGTGTTCGGGAATGTCCGGGCGAATCACGGCGTGCGCCCGACCCATTGGGCGCGCCAGGCAGGAGCAGCAAATGGATCGGCGAAATATTGTGTCTCGTGCGACACTTTTCCGTCTCGAAACTCCATCACACTCACGGTAAACATTCGTTTGCCGCCGTAGTTAATCACGTACTCGCTAACCCAGAGCTTACCTTCTCCTACGATCCGCCTGACGGTAAACTCGGATGGCTTATCCGGGTGGTGGCTACGCAGCGCCTGCAGATTTCGCCGACCGTAAATTATCTCGCCTGACTGCGGGTACTCGCAAACAACGTCCTCGTGATAGATTTCGTGTTCGCCAACTTGATCGCCCGCGGCGGAAGCGGCCCAATGTCGATCTATTTTCTCGCGAATACTGTGCTCATCCATCTCTTCGATAATTAGTCCCCTCTCCTGACATTAGATATTACACCTTCGCATAAACCTCGGCGACCGCTCATAGCCTCCAATTTTTTCGGATTTCGTTATGTCGTAGCGGGTGCGATGATCGCGTCTCCAAACATGGCTCAGTCACATTCCGCTCCAAGTCTTCTGGGAACATGGCGGCTGGTATCATTTGAAGCGCGCGATTCGAACGGTCAGCTTCAGTTCCCACTGGGAAAACAGGTGTTCGGCCAGCTGTTTTATGACGCCGCGGGCAACATGTCCGCCCATGTCATGAGGAACGACCGTCCGCGCTTCGCCGCCAACGATCCCGGTCGCGGCACAGATGCGGAAGTCCGAGCGGCATTCGACGGTATGACTTCCTATTTCGGCACCTACACGATTGATCCGGCGAACAAAACTGTAATTCACCACGTTCGGGGGGCATCGTACCCGAATTGGATCGGCAACGATCAGCTCCGTCAGTTCAAGTTCGAGGGCTCTCGCCTGTTGCTCTCCAGCCCTCCCATCGTATCCGGTGGCGAATCATTGAGGTACGTTTTGACTTGGGAACGCATCTAGTAAGAGCCGAACCCGGGTAAATCGGATGCGGCCGTCGCTCCGCGCTCCGGGCTTCTTCGCCGACGAATAAGATTCACCAAGAACCGCGAGCCTTTAGCTCTCGCGAATGTCACAGGTTGAGATCTGCACCTGTTGTGTGCTCCTATTTCGGCCAGGCTGCGCGCAGCTTCGCTGCGACGTCTTTGTACTCCGCGTCCGAAAGCTTCCTTCTCGGCGCGGGAGTTCCGGGCGCTTTCCCTCCATACGAAGGTATGACGTGAAAATGCGGATGGTAAACGGTTTGGCTGCTGCTGAGTCCGTTATTTGACTGCACTCTGAAACCGGTTGCTCCCAGTCCTTTTTTCTGTGCGATGGCCGCTTTTTGAACCGCAGCGAGCAGGGCACACATCTCGTCCGGCTTGAGGTCCAATAAATTTCGCGCGCCCATTCGTTTCGGGACCACGAGCACGTGGCCTGGGGCGACCACCTCTTCCTCCGGCAGCGGCATGAAAACGAGCACATGTTCATCTTCGAAAATCTTCGATGCAGCCGATTCACTACTCTTGTCGCGGATCAGTTGAGCGATTCCATTTTGCGGATCGTACTTGCCAACGAGCCCGGTATCAGTGCCGGGAGGAGGAAGCTCATCCGCGGGAATTTGTTGTCCGGGAGCCGGGACGGCCGGCACGAGGAGGAGTAGCGCGACGAAAAACATGCCCATGATTCTCGCGGTATTGAGTTTCAGATTCATGAGCCCAAGTATCTTCCCGTGATCAAAATGATCAAGGAATCAACGGGTCGCTGCTTCAATATGTCCGCGTGTCCGCTTTTGTCGGTTCACGCGAATCTGATCCGCGGGTGCCAGGCGAACTTCGGCCTAACGATCCGATCGATCCAGGGAAATTCGCGGCGCTCTGGCCTGAATGCTTGGTCAAGATTTGTTACTGCCCCCCATTCGCTGTCTGGAGCTTGGTGATTGAGATTTCCCTGGAGTTTGGTGTCCGCCGCCGGACGGACTCGCCGTGGCGAGGTTGGAACTTGGTGCTTAAAACTCTTCCGACTTTCCCTCAACGTTCCAACTTTTTTTGCAGTGCGCAGCGTTACGCGCAATATGGAACATGCGAACGGCTCATTCCTCCAGACACAGCGGCGTGCTGGTCTTGCTCGGTGTGTTGTTCACGATCATTCTGGCCGGTCTCGACAACACGATCGTCAGCACGGTGATCCCGGTAGCGTTGCCTGAGCTTGGCGGCGCCCACCTCTACGCTTGGACATTTGCGGCTTACATGCTCGCCGCTGCCGTATCGATGCCGATCTGGGGACCGGGGTCCGATCGCTGGGGACGCCGGCGCACGTATCTCATCGGGATTGTCGCGTTCACGGTCGGGAGCGGGCTCTGCGCCGTCGCGCGCACGATGATGGAATTCATCGGCGCTCGCGCCATCCAGGGCATCGGAGCGGGAGCCGTTGCCACGCTTCCGTTTGTTCTGCTCGGAGTTGTTTATCCGCCTAACAAACGAGGAAAGGCCCTGGGCGCGGCCAGCAGCGCCTGGGCGGTCGCCAGTGTCGCCGGACCACTCCTCGGAACGCTGATCGTGACCCATGTTTCATGGCGCTGGGCGTTCCTGATCAACGTGCCGATTGCCATTGTGGCCGGCTTCCTCGTGATCGCCGGAATGCACGAGAGTATCGGACATAGCGTAGGAAAATTCGATTTTGCCGGCGCGTTTCTGGCCGGCGCCGGCGGCAGTTGCCTGATGTGGGCGTTTGTCGATCTCGGTGAAGGACAAATCGGACTGATCCAGGCCGCGCTCGTTGGCGCCGGAATCATTCTGTTTGCCATCTTTGTCTGGCACGAGGGACGAACGCCGCATCCGATTCTGCCGTTGACGTTTTTTCATCATGCCGGCTACGCGTCATCGATTTCTTCGTCATTCCTCGCCTTTTTCAGCGGGTTCGGCCTGAGCGCTTATCTGCCACTCGCAACCAACGCCGCTTTTCACGACAACCGCGCGTTCGTAGGCCTGGTGGTTGGCGCGTTTACCATCGGCTGGAGCACGTTCGCCTTCGCTTCTGGGCGATTGGTCCATCGAATCGGGGAACGACTTCCGAGTGTGATTGGAATTGTTGTGCATATTCTGGGGCTACTCTTTTTCATGGTCGCATTCGAACACGGACTGGGCTGGGTCGTCGCCGCGGCGCTCATTTCAGGCGCAGGAATGGGACTGCTCTCGCCCGCGCTCACGGTCGTGGTGCAGAATAGCGTCCCGGTTGCCCGCATGGGTAGCGCCACCACCAGCCAGCAATTCATCCGGCAGATCGGCGCCGCGCTCGGCGTCAGCGCGTTTGTCCTGGCCGCGACCGTAGGCGGATTTCGGTTAGGCTTGCTGATGATGATTGCAGTCAGCGCCGGAACATTTTCCTGCGCGCTCGCGCTGCCCGCGCACAGTCTGCACGAGGCACACCAAGCGGATGAATGACGCCGTTTCCGGCCGAGGCAGATCGCTTAATCCTTAAACATCAACATTCGACCCGGCCGACTTTGATATACGTGAATCACGTATATCAGCACCTGCGCGGATGTTTCCGGCGACGGCGCCCGGCTATCCGATTAATCGGGCCAATGATCGCTTCCAGCGCAATCAATCCGAGGTGCGTCGGCGCCGCCCGGCCTTGTTCCCACTCCTGCAGGGTGCGCTTCGACAAGTTCAGTTCGATGGCGGCCTCGCTCTGCGAAAGATTGCGCGCCTCCCGCCATTGGTAAATCCGCTCACTTAAACTTTCCGGATCTCGCTGGCCGCGATGATCGTTGATTTTACGTTTTCGACAGCTCATTCCAGTCGCCGGTTGGTATTATGCTCACCTGAGTTTCAGTGATATACGTGATTCACGTATATCGACGCAAGACCTTCTTCGTTTTCCCCTGCGCTCACTGTGGTGGTGCAGAATTACGGTTCGCAGGGAGCGAACTTTACGACGGGAGGCCCTGAGATTTTGCGAATGGGCCTAGGGAAGTCGGCGACGGGGTTTTGGTGAAAACAACGGTTCGCGGGGAGCGAACTTTACGGCAGCGTTGGCGGCAGCCAACTTTACGGCTGGACGGGGACATGCTTGGGCGGGAGGCCGGCGGTTCGCAGGCGCGAACTCTACGGCGGGAAGTGGTGAGAACCCGGACGAATCCACTTAGGGAACCCGGCGACGCGGTCTTGGTGAAGGCCGGGCACCGGAATCGGAATTTTCGGGAGTTGCCGAGCAGAGCGAGCGCATCCAGGCAGCCGGTGGCTCGGTTTTGGTGAAAAGCGATGCTTTAGAATAAGGGAGGCTGGCAACGGCCGGTCAAACTCCCAGCTTTTCGCGGACTTGTGTCAAAAGTGAGGACTAGGGTTGCATTGAATTGACGGACAGTGGGCTTGGGGTCAAAACCCAAAGAAAGCCCACATGAAAACACAGTTAAGGAAACCTGCGCGCGAGAGGGCGAGTTACTCTGATCAATACAAACAGGAGGCGCTAGAGCTGTGGCGCAACAGCGGACGCAGCGCGGCCAAGGTAGCGGCCGAACTGGGTATCCGCCCGCCGCTGCTTTATCGTTGGGCGCACTTGGAACGCGAATCCAACACATCGAAGAGCGAACCCAAGTCCAGGCGCAGCGTTGAAGCACTTGAAGCGGAGGTCCGTCGCTTGCGTGCGGAAAACGCCAAACTTTTAGAGCAACGCGAAGTCTTAAAAAAATCACTGGGCATCCTCTCCGAAGTGCCGCACAGAGGTATGCCCGAATCCAAGCGATGAGCGGCCAACACAAAGTAGCCTGGTTGTGTGAAGCGTTGCTGGTGTCGCGTAGCGGCTATTACGACTGGAAGAATCGCCAGCATCAACCCGGCCCGCGCCAGCTGGAGAACGAGCGTTTGCGAGAGCGGATCAAAGAGGAGTTTGCGCGTAGTCGTCAGACCTATGGCAGTCCACGGCTGGCTCAAGCGATGGGTTGCCCAGGGCGACGTAACCGCATTGCACGGCTGATGCGCCTGGAGCGAATCTTTGCCCGGCAGCGGTCCAAATATCGGGTGGCAACGACCGACAGCCGGCACGGCGGTCCAATTGCCCCTAACCGCGTACGTAGCTTAACCATACAACGTCCAGATCAAGTCTGGGCAACCGACGCAACTTGCGTTCTAACCGGCCAGGGTTGGCTATACCTGGTTGCCGTCCTGGATGTTTTTACCCGGCGCGTGATCGGCTGGGCCATGCATCAAATCCTCGATGCCCAGCTCGTCATTGCCGCTCTGCGCATGGCCTTAGATCAGCGATGTCCTCATCAACCTCTCATCCTTCACTCTGATCGAGGAGCTCAGTTCGCCAGCGCCGCCTACCGACAGACACTCGCTCAACATCGTCTGCTCGCTTCCATGAGCCGCAAAGGCAACTGCTACGACAACGCCTTCATCGAGTCCTTTTGGAGTACCATCAAATACGAACTCGTTTACCACCATCGCTTCACTACCCTGGCCGAGGCTCGCACCGCCATCTTCGATTACATCGAAACCTTCTACAACCGCATCCGGATGCACTCCGCTCTTGCTTACTTGAGCCCAATCAAGTTTGAATCCCAACTAACACAAATAGACCAAAGGAATTGATCCCCAAGAAACTGTCCGAAAAATCAGGGCAAGCCCAGACTGACCCCGGTTCGTGACCCTCAAAATTCAAAGATCGACCCCCCAGGCTCGCACCTGGCTAAGACTTCAGCTATGATGCGCGCCCCGTCACCGAAAGAGATAGGAGGAGGCTGGCAATTGTCCCCACGCTCTTGACTACGATGTAAAGGACACAGACGGCGAGCGCCTTCCCTGCGCTCTTCGCCCACTTTTGTTCATAAACACGGCGGACTGCCAGGAATATGTAGGTGAGCGACCAAATGAGACTGAGCGAGGAGACGATCGTGAAGACGCTTGCAACTCGCAGCCCGAAAATCGCGTAGATCGGCCAGAAGATAACTCCCATCAGATAAGTGAACGCCAAAGTGTGCAGCGCGAAAATGAGATGCTCTACATAAAACCGCCGGGGTCTCACATAGAGGAGGGCCAGTCCGGTTGCGAGGGCGACCGGGTAAACGATTTCGCTGAGATAGAGATACTTTTGCCAGCGCGCATTCGCTTCGAAGAGCATCTGCTCTTCGGTGGCGTGTCGCTTCTGCGCGATCGCCGTGATCCTCTTATGCCAGCCCGGGTCCCGCGCGATAAATGAACGGACATCGTAGAGTGCGGCCGGCCGGTAGATCGAATAGAGGAATATACTTAACGCGAAAGCCGTGACGTAGAGTTTTACCGGCCCGATGTAGGGCTTGACCGCACCACGTACAAACTCCGTAGTGAGGTAGCCGGGCCGCAGGAAGAGGAGGCGCAGGGTCCTGATCAGCTTCGAGTGTTCCAAGTCGGCGACCTCCTCGAAGGTGCGGTGGAGGAAGGTGGAGATCTTCAGCTGGGAACGGTCCGGCCGGCGTTCCCCGCATTGCGCGCAATAGGCACCGGAGAGCGGTGCTTCACAACTGACGCATCGGTCCACGCCCGAGAGAAGCGCAAAAAGTGAAAAAGAGGAAGGCGAAAGACCTTTCAGCGACACAACTACGCAAAGCTGCTTTGCTTTAAGCCCTTTCCGTTTGTATTTCACCGTCAGAACACGCGCGCCCGCTAACCGGACATTCTGGCGGCATTCAGCCCGATTAACGGGCATGGATGGTGGGGGATTGGGGTCAAATTAGGGTTGCATTGATTTGACGGACAGTGGGCTAAGGGTCAAAACCCGAAAGGAGCCCACATGAAGACACAGTTAAGTAAGCCGGCTCGCCAGAGGGCGAGATACACGGAAGAGTACTAAGAGCAGGCGCTGGAGTTGTGGCGTAACAGCGGCCGCAGCGCAGCCAAGGTCGCAGCGGAACTGGGTATCCGAGCGCCATTGCTCTACCGTTGGGCACGCCCGAAGCGCGGAGCCAACTGATCTTTCTTCGAAAACGTGGACAGGGTTTTTATCATTTAATCAGTTGGTAGTGGGTTGAAGTTATTTTCGAATTTCAGTGGAGATTGGTAACCAAGACTGCTGTGCAGGCGGGACCGGTTATAGAAGCCTTCAATGTAATCGAATAAGATCAATTTGGCCTGACGGCGACTTTTTGGAATTTGATTTTGGAAGCATTCGGTTTTGAGGGTGGCAAAGAAGCTTTCCATCATAGCGTTGTCATAAGGATTTCCTTTACGGCTCATGGAAGGGGCTGCGCCGCAAGGCTAAGATAGGGGTCAGTCAACAAATCTTGACAGATTGAAGGTAAGCTTTCAGCTGTCTCGGTAACTCCGCTTGCTTTCCTATCCGATAGCGACGCACTTGCTGGCTGACGTTGGCTGCGCTGCCCATTGATAACCGCGTCGCTATCCAATCCTGCGCCACGACGGTACGACTAAAAAGTAAGTCCGCCAAAGCCACCTTACGAGCGTCCGAGCCTGGCAAGCGATCCAATTCGCCTGCGTTAAGTCTGGCTGCTGCCAACCCTCCTGCCAGGAGTCGTTCCGCTTCCGCTTCATCGTGGGAATGCGCTATCCCAGCGCTGCGATACGTCCGGTTTTTGCGCGCGTTCAGCCCTTTCTCTGCCAACTTCAACATTCGCTCCGCAAAAGCCTGGCTTCCCCAATACCATCCATGTCGAAGATGGCTGCGGCGACGATCCGCTCCT
Source organism: uncultured Verrucomicrobiae bacterium (assembly GCA_963728975.1). GTDB lineage: Bacteria > Verrucomicrobiota > Verrucomicrobiia > Chthoniobacterales > UBA10450 > DATFCK01. Next base: position 201,621 of record CAVSMF010000002.1, on the reverse strand, counting down.
GGCTCAACTACTCCAGCCCGCCGCGATCCTTCTTCCCGCCCTCGCTCGTCCAAATGTTCGACAAAGCTTTGCCGGCCCGCCGCCGTATCTTTGCATTGCGCCGCGGCCAATCCCTCCTCCGCGGCTAGCCATTCCGGGCGACTCTTTGACGGCACAGCATACCCCTGCGCAACGCTGCTCCATTCATAGTCCCGCACGCTTTCATTTTGGTCGATCCGCGCCAACCCCACCCGGACCGGATTCAAATGAATATAATCCATTAGCGTGTTGTAATAATAAGCGATCCCTTCCCTCGGTCAGGACCGCTTTGTACCGATCGCCGAACAGCCGTCCCCACAGCCGGTGCCTAGTATTGAACCGTCGAGTGTAGGTGTTTTGCAACCACTTCATTCCCTCCACCAGATTTGCTTCCGGTGTTTCCACCATCAGATGATAATGATTGCCCATTAGCACCCAGGCATGCACTCGCCATCCGGTTTGGGCGCAAGCTTCTCCTAAAGTCTTAACAAAGAACCGCCGATCGATGTCGTCCCGGAAGATACGCTCCCGCCGGTTGCCGCGAGCCATGACATGATAAAACGCACCTTCAAATTCGATCCGAATGCTGCGCGCCATCGCTGCCATTCAGATCGGTCACACCCGTTCTGTCAAGATTTGTTGACTGACCCCTAATTTAACTTTCGTTTGAATTCCGCCCCCTTTGATCGGGGCCAACGAACAATGATTCTTCGCCAGGCGATGTCTGCTCCGTAGCGAATCTTCTGATAGCCTCAGAGGGATCTTTTTAGGGTCAGTCTTAGAATCTCGGCGTGCTCACCTGACCCGTCTCTCTCCAGAAAGCCCTCAGCGCTTTCATGAACCTCACCGAAACCCTACTCGCCGTCGACGCAAGATTGCCGAGATTCTAAGACTGACCCCTCGCCCAGCGCCCTCTGAGCCCAAAGGGCCTTTTGTTCGTAAGTACCGTCCACGGGGTGAACAATCATTCTTTGGGTGAATGTTCGCGTAAAAGGGTTCGTCGAGAAAGGCAGCCAGGTTTAGTTTCTGTGAGATCGACAACTTATGGATCGCGTCACACGCCCACGGCATCCGAATGCCCGTGCACCCGCCCTTGCGAATCTCTTTGATGATGTAGCAACGTTTCAGGAGTTGGAAGAAAGAATTGCAGCGCTGCCAAACGAACGGATTCGCGGCGCTGCGTTCGAAGTTTTCGCTGAAGCGTGGCTGGCCACACAGCGGCTTTCGCAAGCGCGAAATCTTTGGCCCGCTGAAAGCGTTCCATCAGAAGCGCAAAGCAAACTGCATCTGCCGCTGAAGGACATGGGAGTCGACGGAGTGTTCGATACCGCGCTCGACGAATATGTTTGTTATCAGGCCAAGTTCCGAAGCGGAAGGCCATCATTAGTGTGGACCGAAATTGCCACGTTTTTCGGATTAGCAGATTTTGCGGCTCAGCGACTTCTGTTCACGAATTGCGATGACGTTTCCGAAATTGCAGAGCAGCGACGGGATGTTGTCTTCGTTCGCGGAAGTGACCTCGATCGGCTGACTGCGAATGACTTTGGCGCGATCCGAGCATGGCTCGCTGGCGCCGCGGTCACGATTCCGAAGAAGTCGCCAAGACCACATCAAGAGAAAGCGATCGAGAAAATAGTTCATGCATTTCGAACAAAAGCGCGAGTAACAGCTTTGATGGCATGCGGCACCGGCAAGACCCTCGTTGCACTTTGGACTGCTGAACGACTCGAAGTGCGATCTGTTCTGGTGCTCGTGCCTTCGTTGGCGCTGGTTCGCCAAGTTCTTCACGAATGGCTGCACGAGACAAACTGGCCGGAGATTGAGTATTTGTGCGTTTGTTCAGATGAATCGGTTGATCGCGGCAACGACGAATTGCTGGTTCGCCCATCCGACATCGATTTTAAGGTCACAACGCAGACTTCGATAGTTCGACAATTTCTGCGTCGCGAATCGCCCGTCACAAAACTCGTTTTCAGCACCTATCAATCAAGCGGAGTAGTTGCGGCAGCTGCCGAAGGTCTTCCACCTTTCGATCTCGGCGTATTCGACGAAGCCCACAAAACAGCTGGCCGTGAAGGAGCGAAATTTGGAATTGCGTTGGCAGAGGAACGCCTTCGAATCGCGCGGCGTCTATTCATGACGGCCACGCCACGCCACTATGACATTCAAGTTAGAGACAAATCCGGCTACGCGAAATTGGTTTATTCGATGGATGTGCCAGAAGTGTATGGGCCCGTCGTCCACCGCATTTCGTTCAGCGAAGCGGCGAACTTGCGTATCATCAGTGATTACAAGGTTGTCGTTTCCATGGATTTCCGTTATGGTTACAAACGAACGCCTCTTCCGCGGGACCGTTCGAGTTGAAGGCGAGGAATAACGTTGCTCAAATCGGTAATCATATCGCGCTTCGATGCTGTTCAACAATACGAGTTCTGAAATTTTCACGTTCATTCGCGCATCGCGGCTCGGAATCATTCACGAATGATCGCCCGGAAGGTGGACCCGCCAGCATCTATCAGGCTATTCGTATTTCTTCGTAAAAGGCGCTTTGTCGGCTGAACACCGGGACACATTGTTCCGGTAATTTGCTAGCGCTGATAGATCGGTAATTTCCAGCGGACCACGTTTGACCGAAGTGTAAATTTCCAGCAGTCGACATGGTCGGATTTTTTAGTCCGAGGCGGAGCCTTGTGGACATTGTGCAAGCGACGGGGCGCGCAATGCGTCGAACTCCTGGAAAAACCTTCGGCTAGTTTCGGTTCCGCTCGACCAAGAGCAAATGCGAGGCGAAACAGTCGAACAAGCCGTTGCTCGAAGTAAGTTCCATGATCTTTGGCGAGTACTACAAAGCTTAAAGGAACACGACGATTACTGGCACAGATCATTTCCGAAATGCGCATGGAGCGCGGACGAACAGGTGGCTATAACGATTTACGATTCCGCGAGCGGATTGAGGTGTTAGGGCCGACTCTTTCGCTCGAAAACCTGAGACGCTCCATTGCATCTGCGTGTATCGATGCGTTGGGTGAAACATGGTTTGAGCGGTATGGAGAGCTCGTAGCCTACAAAGAAAAACTCGGTCACTGCGACGTTCCGAAACGCTCGGTCGGAAGAAGACAAGAAACTGGCGAATTGGATCGTTCAGCAGCGAGTGTCGAGAAACGATGGAACGTTGAGTCGTGAGAAGATCGATCTTCTCGATCGGGTCGGTTTTAAATGGCAACCCTATGGCCATGGATGGCGCGAAAATTACTTGGCTCTCATCCAATTCAAGGAACGGTTTGGGCATTGTCGTGTTCCCCAAAAGTGGAAGGAAAATCGCAAATTGGCGACATGGGTGCACACACAGCGGAATCGACGAAAATTCGGCCAGTTGCAGGCGGACCGAGTGGAAGCATTAGACAAGCTCGGCTTTAATTGGACAGCCGATGTCGCAACATGGGAGGATCGATTCAAGCAGTTGTGCGAGTACAAAGAGCGATTCGGACACACGCGAGTTCCGGTCGATTGGTCGGAGAACCTGAAGTTAGGAGCGTGGGTCGTGCATCAGCGGCAAACACGGCGGTTAAAAGAAATTCGGGCGGAATATGAACGGCGCCTTAACGAAATCGGATTCGAGTGGACGATAGGCGAGAGGAATCCGGGAGATTGGGATCGAATGTTTGCGCAGCTTCAAGGGTTCAAGGATGAACATGGCAGTTGCCAGGTGCCACCGGATGACGAACACCGTAAATTAGCAGAGTGGTGTCAGGCGCAGCGGCGGCGCTTCCGGATCGGACGCTTACTCGAACGCCGACGCATAAAGTTAAATGATCTCGGCTTTGAATGGTTGTCACCTGCCGCCACCGATAGATGGAGCGAGATGTTTCGTCGGCTTTCTGACCACAGCAAACAAACAGGATCTTGCAACTTTGAAAATTGTGATCAATCAAGCAGGCCCTTAAGAAACTGGTGCACCAAGCAACGTAAGCTGCACCGGCTCGGTCTGCTTAGCGGGGAGCGAGTATCGATGCTCAATGCATTGGGCTTCGTTGGGCACCGCAACAAAGACTTTCGTCGTCAGAACCTGACAGCGAGTTGCCGGCATCAGGAGCATCTTGGGAGCAAATGTTCGACGAACTCCTTGAATTTTTCAAGATTCACGGACACTACGATGTGCCCCAACGCTGGAATGCAAACCCACAACTCGCCGCGTGGGTTTCAGCGCAAAGAGCGGCCCATCGGCGCGGCAAAATTGCCAGTAATTACGTCCAGCGACTAAATACGCTTGGCTTTCGTTGGGAACCATTCGCCGAAAAGTGGGATGAGATGTACGAATCGCTATCGAGATTTCATCGGGAATTTGGGCACACCTGCGTGCCGCAGAAGTGGAAACAAAACCGGAGTCTTGGGCACTGGGTCGCGGTGCAGCGACGACAAAGAAAGCTTGGTCGCCTTTCGGAGGATCGCATCGCAAAGCTAGATTCGCTCGGATTCGAATGGACTCCTACGCGAGGCGGAGTTGGCAAAGTAGGCATTCGCACTCCGGCTTGGGAATCAATGTTCGCGCAACTCGAGGAGTTCTATCGAACTCATGGTCACTCGCATGTTCCGCAGCAATACAAAGCAAATCGAAAACTTGGCTGGTGGGTAACGACCCAAAGAAGAAACCGCCGCAGAAACAAACTCACGCCGGAACAAATAAGCCGACTCGATGCGCTTCAATTTCCTTGGTCATCTATTTACGTGGGACGACCGCGCGGCTCGCAACGAGAACTGGCAGTCGTACGGAGATCTGATCGATGGGGAGAGATGCTCGCAGCGTTGAAAACATTCAAAGCAGGGCGCGGCCACTGCCGGGTTCCCCAGCGGTTCCAAGAAAACAGTCGGCTAGCAGATTGGGTTTCTCGGATTCGAACGTTTCGGAACAAAGGTACGCTGCAGCCTGACCAAGAAAAGATTCTCACCGAGCTCGGCTTTGATTGGAATCCTGTTAAAAACAAGTGGGACTACATGTTTGATCAGTTGGTCGAATACAAAAGAGAGCACGGCCACACGAACGTCCCGCAGCGTTCAGGAAAATACCGCGAGCTGGCGCACTGGGTGCGAAATCAGCGTGCGGCCAAGCGGTATAATCGACCGATCATTGCAGAGCGGGGAAAGCGACTCGACGAAATTGCCTTTTGTTGGCAGCTAGTCGATCCCCTGTCCTGGGAATCGATGTTCGAAAGCTTGGGCGAATTCAAAAAGATTTACGGCCACTGCAACGTGCCGCAGCACTGGCAGGAGAACAAACGTTTAGGAAAGTGGGTCAACACGCAGCGAACAGCTTGCAAGCGAGGGAAACTATCGCCGGAAAAGCAAAAGCTGCTGGAGGAAATCGGTTTTGCTTGGCGCTTGCCGCCAACGAACAAGCGACTCATGCCACTCTCGGCTTCAACACCGGCTTGATTGTCGATCTTGCGCGGAAGCGGGGTCAAATTAAGGTTACATTGATTTGACGTCTGGGTGAAATGGGGGTCTGGGTGAAATGGAGTCGCATCTATATTTTTGCACATGTCAAAACATATAGATCTGACCCCAGCCCCCCTAATGCAGGCCTGCGCTTTCCCGCTTTCAAGTCCGTTTGCGGGAATGGAATGACGACGACTTCGCCAACTACAGGTTTGCCCACGCGGCGTCCTCTTCTGGGGAGTTCCAATCACGGGCAAGCACAGATTCGCTGAGTTCCGCGCCGTTGAAGGATTCATCGCCTCGGCTCTTCCTTAGACGCAGGGCGAATTCATAGACCTTGCGCTGCAAGCTCTCGGGCAAGGTAGAGATCTCTTTTTCGATTAACTCGCGCGTGCTCACAGGGGAGATTATCTCACAATCAGGTCCTGGCGTAAACTTCCCGCGTAAAAGGCTTCGCCCCACGCGGCTCTCATAGCTTTAGGGGGCTAGAGATGGGGTCATATCTGTATTTTTTGACATTTGGTTCCGGAGCTGTGTGCGGGTCTGATCGAAGCGGCACTGCTTTTGGCAGGGCTAAACGTTTAGGCTCGATCGACTGCCACGTTAAAACTGTCGACGGGAAATGTGGAATATGAGAATCCGACCCCCCGGAGGAACTGACCGGGTTCATTTCGAGGCGGGCGATGCTTTGGCGAACTCCCGCGCCGGGACAATCTTTTCGGCCAGCGCTTCCGCCTTCGGTTCCGAGCCGGACTGGCTTTAAGGCTACGGCGTGACAAGTCGAAACGCGGTTCAGTGTCCTTGCAAATTTTTCGGTGCTATTACCTTTTGAACCAGTGCCTCAAATCTTGGATCGCCGTGCAGCGGATCGAGCAGTGGATCTACGTTGATCCAGCAGATGTTGGAGCCGTCACGTTCCTCGTAACCCTGTTCGAGCCAGCGCAGCGCTTCATCTTTATTGTTCAGGCTGAGATAAAGCAAAGCGCGCAAGTAGCCAACCACCTCGCGCTGCTGACTGATCTTATCGAGGTCGCTCAGCATTCGCCGCGCGGCACCTTTGTCACCGGCATAGGCCTTGGCCTGGGCGCAAAGCGTCGATACCAACAAGTTGTCGCTGCTCAATTGCTTTGCCTTTTCGTATGCGGCGATCGCGCCGGACAGGTCGCCCTTCCTTTGCAGGGCAATACCGAGACTGTAGTACGCGAAAAAAAAGGTCGGATCGATCTCGAGCGTCTTCCGAAATTGCGCAACGGATTCGTCGTAGCGGCGGGCATAGTAAAAGGTGGTGCCCAAATCCGCATTAATAATTGGCGAGAGCGGATCTAACTCAACCGCGCGCTTGCTCTCAGCGATAGCCTCCTCAAAGCGGCTAAGCGCGGCCAGGGTGTCGTTGCCGAACCAATGATGTGCCATTGCGTCATTGGGCTTGAGCTCGACCGCGCGCTTGTATTCGCGCAGGCTTCCGGCCAAATCGATTTCGCCAAAGAAAAGTATCTTGCCGAGTGCGAGATGCGCTTCGGCGAGGCCTGGATCAAGGCTAAGAGCTTTGAGCGCGGCGTCTTTGGCCTTCGGCAAAACCGCGCGCCGGTCCGCGCTGGTGTAAAACGGGAGCAGGATATAAGCCTGGCCCAGACCAGCGTAAGCCAGCGCATAATTTGGATCGCGCGCGATCGCCTGTTCGTAGAACGCGATCGCTTTCGGAATGTTGTCGCCGGAACGCTTTTCCCACAGTGACCAGCCTTTGTGATAAAGTTCGTACGCGATTGTGTCGGTCGTCGCTTGCGCAGCCATCATCTGCTTCTCGGTCCCGGTCAGCTTTGCCTGCAACACGTCGGCCACGGTTTTGGCGATGTCGCTCTGGACCGCGAAAATATCGCTTAGTTTGCGATCGTAGATCTCCGCCCAGAGATGCGCTTGAGTTTGTGCGTTGATCAACTGCACGTTCACGCGGACCTGACCGCCCGCTTTCTGCACGCTGCCTTCCAGGATGTTCATGACGCCGAGCTGCTTCGCGATTTGCGGCAAATTTTCCGGCGCGCTCTTGAATTTCTGCGTCGATGAGCGCGCAATCACCTTTAAATCCGCCACCTTCGCCAGCCGGGTCAGAATCTCGTCCTGCACGCCTTCAGCAAAAAAGGCGTTATCGGGGTCGCGACTCAGATTATCGAACGGCAAGACCGCGATCGATTTGGCTGGCAATTCGGTGGAAGACGCGCTCCCACTGTTTCGTGCGGTGTAGCGTCCGACAAAAAACAAACTGATCGAGAGAGCGCCTCCGACGATCACGACAAACATCCAGGTGTGCTTTCGTGGTCGTCGCGCCGGCGCCGCAGGATCGACATCTTCGGTTCGCTTCAAACCTTCCGGGGTGAGCTCGAATGCCCAAGCGATGATGAGCGCGATGGGAAATCCGATCGCGACCATGGCAATGACGAACCGCACCACCCAGTTGGGAATGTCGAGAAATGGAAAGACCTGCGTCGCGACTTGGACTAACAACCAGCTGACGACCGCATACGCGACCGCGACCTTGTAAACGTTGCGCCGTTTCAGTTCGGAGAAGAAGCTCTTCATTGCGGGTGAAATGGGGCCGGATCTATATTTTTGCACATGTCAACAAATATAGATCTGACCCAGGCCCCTCCTACGGCCGGCACGGCCGCCGCTACAGCCAATCGATTACCCGGCAGGAATGTGAAGCTTGAAGTGGTGCCAGAGCCACAACACCAGCAATGCGCCGAGAATCGACACAATGATTCCCGCGGGATGAAATTGCGCGCCTTGTTTGGGACGCAAAAACAGGTGTGTCACCAGTCCCCCGAGAATAGAACCGACGAGACCGAGCACGATCGTCCAGAGCAGGGTCATGTGCATGTGCATGAACGATTTTGCAACGAACCCGGCGATCAAACCAACGATGATGTACCAAATCAAATGAAGCATAGTATTTCCTCCTTCGAATTCAGAATCGCCCGCCAGGATATCAGGGCAAGCCGCCCAAAAGCGAACAAAAAAGTGCGAGCCGGACTGGGCTTCAGGATTGCGGAATGCGAAAAGTGCGGCTGAGACAGCCGCCTCTACACGGGACTATGAACTTCGCTGCCCTTCTTAACGAATTGACTCAAGCGTTGCCTACGCTCTCACCCTCTCGGGCCTTCCCGTCTATATCTGCTCGTCCCAGTCGCCTCCATTCATGCGGCAGGGAAAGGAGGTCACGGCTTGGGAATGTTCAAGTCTTTGCAGATCTTTCGTGCGAGGAATTCGATGATCTCGCGATGCCGCGGAATTGCGGATGATTTTTGCGCGCGATGGCCGGCAGACTGTCCTCCCCGGAAACGGCGCACAGCGACCGCGACTACAGCGGAGCAAACACACAGAATAAGTGGGACGCGACGGCGCGCATCCCTCCATTTAATACGTGAGCGCGGTCGTTGATGATTTAGACCCTGAGCGAGCCGCGGAAAGCCCGGCCGCCATAGTAGGAGTCCGCGCCGTTGTAGCCCACCTGTAATCAAAAGCAAGAGACCATAACCCCCTCTCACGACATCAGTATTATACTACACCTTCGCAATCGAGCGACGGCGGGTGTCCCTTATCTCGTAGCGGGTGCGATAATCGCGTTTCCAAACATGGCTCAGTCACATTCCGCTCCAAGCCTGCTGGGAACATGGCGACTGGTATCATTTGAAGCGCGCGATTCGAACGGTGATGAGACAATCCCCTCGCGTGACAGTCGTAAGATCTTGCCTACTCTAACGAACTTCGCCAGTCGTGCCCCGAACCTTCTTCCATGGCTGAGCACGGCCGCCGAGGTGTTTGGCAAGGAACTCTTCAATCCTGCCATAGAAGTCTCGCTGGTTCTCCGGGCGCGCGAAACCGTGACCTTCATCAGGATAGACAATGTAAGTGATTTGCCGTTTTGCTTTCCGCAGCGCCGCGACCAGCGCATCGGTGTTGGCGATCGTAACTCGGGGATCGTTCTCGCCTTGGCCGATGAGAAGAGGTGCGCGGATTTGGTCGACATGATAAAGCGGCGAAATCTTGTGATTCCACGCTTGGTCATGATCCGCATCGCCTGCCCGGCGACGCCAGCGATTGGCGATGTTCGACCAGTAAGTCGGAAAAGAACGAAACGAAATCGCGAGGTCGCCGGGCCCGAAAGCGTCCACCCCGCAGGCAAAAAGCTCCGGTTTTAGCTCGAGAGCGCGCAGAGTCCCGTAACCACCCATCGACCCACCCATCGCCGCGATGTGGTGCGGATCAGCGATGCTTTGATCGATCGCCCATTGCGCGGCGTCGAACAGATCTTCCTCGGTGCCGAGACCAAGCTGCTTCGTTCCGGCGTTCAAGTAGGCCAGGCCGAATCCGGTCGAGCCGCGATAATTCGCCTGCAGGACCGCGTAGCCGCGGTTAGCAAGGAATTGCACCTCGGGATCATAGCTATCATCATCGCGGTCCCAGGGGCCGCCATGGATCAGAAGCACGAGCGGCAACTTCTTCGATGCCACGCCTGGCGGAATCGTTAGGTAACTCGGCATTTTCAGGCCATGACGGTTCTTGATCAGTAAAGGCTTCTTCGGCGCGAGGCGATATTTTGCCAGGATCTCATTCTCGGCATAAAGCCTGGCGAGTTTTCCGGTCCCGCGCTCAAAACGGTAAAAAGTCGGCGGCGTATCGCTGCGGCGGAGTGCCAGAATCCAATTTTTATCGGCCTGATCGCGACTCAGGAGATCGATAAAACCTGGAGCCTGCCGATTGATCTTTTCGAAGTCGCTTTGCAACCGGGCGTCGCGGAAAACCCAGTGAGGCGTGAGATAATCAAACGCAACCGCCTGCACCGCATTTGTCGCAGGATCAAAGATGACATTAGGGATCGCGCCGAGACGGCTGGGTGAAGCGAACGCGACGTCCGCCTCGGGGTCCTCGGCCACAACCTCGATCTCATGGCCGTCATGCGAATCGACACGCACCAGCCTTGCCTTGTCGGAATGGAGCGCTGAAACGACGAGCAGGCTCTTTCCGTCGGCCGCGAATCCGGCGATAAGCGATCCGTTAACGAGCTGTCCTTCGAGGAGGGTCCGTTCGAATGGCATCACGACCAGATCACGCCACGGTTTGTCGACCGCGTCGCGCACCCGGATGATTGTCTGGCCGGTCGTGCCGTTGAAGGCGGTCGCAGCGCGCACGACGAAATTGTTGTCCGCCGTCCAGGTGAGGACATCGCCCGGGTTGGTCGCCTCGAGCAACACGCCGCCGGTCTCGAGATCAATCCGATACACATCAAAGGCGGTTCGATCGCGCAGGTTGAGCGCAACCAGGATCGACTTCGGGTGTTGCGCGTCGGTCAGGACATTCTGCGCGCGCACGCCGCGAAACGGCGTGAGATCGCGCACGTTATCTGTCGTTAGGTCAACCGAGAAAAGATGGTCGATCTCGTCGCCATTGTTGTCGTGCAGGTAAAGAATGTGTTTCCCGTCCGGCGCCCAAAAGTACCAGCGCACCGGGCTGTGCCTTTCATTCGTAACCAGGCGCGGGTTCGCGCCATTGGCGTCGTTCACCCAAACGTTGAGGACGCCCTGTTTATCCGGCCCGAGCCAGCTCAGCTGGGCGCCGTCGGGCGAAATCTGCGGGTCGGTCCGCTCGGGATTTCCAAAAAGCACTTCCCGCGGGATGAGCGGTGGCAATTCCGCCTCCACCGCGGCGGCGGCCAAGAACAAGAGAAGAATGGTAAGCCGCTTCATGTTTAGCCAACGTTGCCCGCATTTCGGTATTGGCCCAATGGATTTACGATATAGGATTCATTCACCGCATCAATGAAGCTCGAATCCGTTGATCTCAATCTCCTGCTCGTCTTCGACGCCCTGGCGACCGAACGACACGTCACCCGCGCCGCACTCAAGATCGGCCTCAGTCAACCGGCGCTGAGCAACGCCTTGGCCCGCCTGCGCAAGCTCTTCAGCGATCCGCTTTTCGTGCGGGTTGGCGGAAAAATGCAGCCTACCCCGCGTGCTCAGCGGTTGCTCCCCCCGCTGAGCGAAGCGATCTCAACGCTGCGCGACGCTCTCGAGACCAAGGTCCGGTTTCAGCCCGAGGCGTCTGAGCGCGAATTTCGGGTCGCGACCAACGATCATGTGGAAGCACTGTTGCTGCCGCCGCTGGTTCGGAGGCTGCGTCGCCAAGCGCCTTCCGCCGCCGTGCGCACGGTGCGGACCGAGTACCTTTTCATTCCGCCGGCTGAAGAATTACAAATGGGCGAGATCGACGTCGCCCTCGGATTTTTCGCCGAAATCCAGGAACCGGACTCCGGACTTCTCACCCACCGTCTCTCTGCCGAACGACTGGTTTGCATCCTGCGGGCGTCGCACCCGCGCGCGAGTCGCCGCTTAAGTTTGCAGGCTTTCGCCGGCATCCCGCACGCCCGCATCATGTATCCGCGCCGCGAACACTTCGGCATCATCGATCCGATTCTGAGCAGTTATGGACTCGCGCGCCGGATCGCGGTGACGGTGCCCCATTACTCGGCGATTCCACCGGTGGTGGCGCAATCCGACTTACTGGGGGTGGTGCCGGAATCTTTAGGTCGGCAGGTCGCACGTCAGCTGCGCCTGAAAGTTTTGGATCCGCCGGTCGCATTACCCGACATCGGCACGGTCATGGCCTGGCACGAGCGGCTGCGATTCGACCCCGCTCATATCTGGTTTCGCGAATGCATTATTGCTGCTTGGGCCAAGCGGCCGCGGGTTCCTAGTTTGTCATTTCGACCGAAGCCGCCTGCGGCGCCGAAGCGCAGTGCCAAGGTGGAAGGAATCTCACAGCTTAGGAATTCTCGGCAGTAAGAGAACGTTTTAACTTGTCAGGCGCGGCGTTGCGCCAAGCCAGCTCCTTCCCCGACGCAATCCAGAAGCGGAGACCCGCGCCGGAAAATATGTGTGATTTAAACCCGCAATGACCCGCGAAAGGCTCGCCCGCTATAATAAGACTCGGCGCCATTATGCCCCACAAAGACACGGCCGTAGCGCCGATCACAGTAAAGGGCGCCACCAAGTTTTCTGATATCCGGCGGCGTCTTGATCCAGCTCGATCTTTTGGTGTCGAATTCTCCCAGCTTTTGCAGCTCGAAATATTCTTCTTCGGTCAACAGTTCGACCCCCATGGCCGCGGCCAGGCCGACAGCGCTGCCTTTGGGCTTGTGCTCTTTCCTCGCTGCCAGCGCTTCATCGTCGTAGCAAAGGTTTACCCGGCCAGACGGCGTTTGTTCCGAACAATCGAAGAAGACGTATTCGCCTGTCTTCTTATCCTGTCCCACCACATCCGGTTCGCCGCCGGTTCTTTCCATCTCATGGAGTGACCACAGCTTTGCGGGCTGCGCCTCCAGCTTCGCCTTCACCCTGGCCCACTCGAGACTCTTGTGGCGGTTCATATTCTTCTCGAAACGGGACTTCAGGCTCTTTAGTAACTCGTCACGCTGTTCCGCCGACAGCTTCTGTTTTCCGCTACCAACCTTGCTCATGCACTTACTTTAGATATAGGTCCGCTTTCTGCCAATGGTTACCGCTCCGGCGAAATCCGCCTCCGAAGGACGCCGGCAGCGCGGGCATGAGTCCAAGTCGGGAAAGCGATAGGGTCAGTCAACCTGGCGAAGCCGTTTGAAGCGAATAAAAGCGGCATTGGATCTTCTCGATCCGGTCAAGAGTTGACTGGGCCTTTCTCCCCGGGACGCTAGTGCAAAAAATGACCAGCCTTTCGCAACTTCGGTGAAGTGCCCGGCTATCTCTCTGCGAAGTTGATGACAATGAACGCGGCCGCCATCGATACTATCGACACCAGCACATCCACTTTGACCACAACTCAGAATACCGGGATCCCCAATCCACACGTTGTCGTGCGCGGAACCGGGCGCAGTTTCCTCCAGGAGGTATCCGCCGGCAGACATCGGTTCCCAGCCGATGAGCCGGTCGACGTTGGTGGCGACGACGCAGCCCCCGATCCCTACGATTACCTCATGGCATCGCTCGGAGCCTGCACGTCTATGATGGTGGGATTGCAGGCCCGCAAAAGAAGATGGCCACTGGAGAACATTGTGGTTTCGCTGCGGCATTCACGAATCCACGCCCGCGACTGTGAAGAATGCCTGACCGAAGACGGCATGATTGACCGGATCGACGTCGGAATCGAACTAACGGGCCCCCTCACATCCGAGCAGCGTGCCGAACTAATGAAAACCGCCGCCGCCTGCCCGATTCATCAGGCGCTCACGCACGAAACTAACGTTCGCCTCCGCGAACGCTAAGTCCGACGTTCCTGGCACTTCGACGCTTCACCGGCCAGAATCTCAGATCGAGTGGCTCGCGAGCGGGTTCTGCCCAAGTGCTCCCCATCCGCGCATCGGCGACGCTTCATCCTAACTGGCGGCGTTGAACGTTTGCACCTTCGCGTTTGTCTAACGTCGCATGAAAATCACAAGGCTCATTGCAATTGTTTCCCTCGGGATTGCATTCTGCGCGGCCAGCGCCGAACCCAGCAGCAAACAGTTGGAGAAGCAGGCGAAAATCACCAAGGCTCGGGCTGAGCAAATTGCGCTTGCCAAAGTGTCGCATGGTTCGATCCGAAGCGCCGAGATTGAGAATGAAAAGGGACACTTGGTTTGGTCCTTTGATATTTCTAAACCTGGCACGAAGAACATTACCGAAGTCCTGGTTGATGCTAAGTCCGGAAGCATTGTCAGTATCAGCACCGAAAATCCCGGGCAACAGGCAGCCGAAGCGAAAGCGGAGAAACAGTAACGTCGGCTAGACAAATTCTGCCGCGGTTTTTCGGCGCGACAGGCCGGGTTTGTGCCGTATCGTCCATGCGCCGTGCATCGGATAGCGAATGGTTGGACCCTGATTGCGTTGCTGTCGCTCTTTGTCGCCGTGAAATACGTGCGGTCGGAGCGCCTTTTTCTCGATCCAACCGCTGAAGCTTTGCGCATCCCGGCCTCCCGGGTTCAATCGGCGCCTCATGAAGCGTCCCAGGTTATTGACCTGCGCGGCGGCATCGGTCCTGATGAAGCGGCCACGATCGCTCTTTACTCGAATCCGGCATTGCGCGCGATTCGAGATCGCCGGGGTCTTGCCGCCGCCCAATTGATTCAGGCGGGAATTTTGCCCAACCCGGTAGTTTCCTACGAGCGCGACTACGTGACCGGCGGCAATACGAGGGGGACGATGACCGGGTACAGCTTCAGCTCAGGGTGGGAAGTGACCTCGCTCCTGCCACTTTTGCCGAAGCGAACGGCAGCTCGAAAGAATTTCCAGTCGGTTGACTTGGATATTGCCTGGCAGGAATGGCAGGTCGCGCTTAACGCCCGCACCGCGGTTTACCGTGTCCTCGCCCTGGGCGCGCAGTTATCCCGCGCCCGCGAAGCCAGCAACGGCCTGCAGGAGAGCACCAAAACGATGCGTAAAGCGCTGGACGCACACGAGAAAACCGTGCTCGACCTGGCTGCAGTCGAATCCGCCGGCCAGGATTCGCGCGCCATCATGCTCGCTTTGGAGCAGGAATTCGATAAGCAGCGGCTTGCCCTGAACCGGACTCTCGGAGCAGAACCGAAAGTGAAAATCGTCCTGCGCGCCGGACTGATTTTACCGACACATCTCAAGGTCCCCGACGAAGATGATCTCTCCCACCATCTCGAGTCGCGCCGGCTCGATCTTCTCGCTTTACGCCAGGGTTATGAAAGTCAGGATGCAACCGTGCGAGCGGCCATTCTCGCTCAGTTCCCGAGATTGTCGGTCGGATTTGCGAGGGCGAGCGATACGACCGATGTGCACACCAGCGCCTTCAACATCACCGTGGATGTGCCCATCTTCGATCGGAACCAGGGCGTGATTGCGACCGAACGCGCTACTCGCGAGAAATTGCTGGATGAGTATCATCAGCGGGTATTCGAGGCGCGTTCCGATATCGCCACTGCGGTTGCGGATATCCATTCCCTGAACCGGCAAATAGCGGCGGCTGAAGAAGCGTTGCCTTTGCTGGAAAAATTGGTGAGCTCGGCTCAGACCGCCATTGAACAACACAATGCCGACGTGCTCAGTTATTACACTGCGCGAAGCAATCTATTGCAGAAGAGGATTCAATTGATCAAACTGGAGGAACAACTGCTCGAAACACACACGGCATTGGAAATCGCTTCGGGCCGTTATCTTCCTGTGAACGGCGTCCTTGGCTCCAAATGAAGAAGCGAATCATCTTCGGCACTATCTCGCTCATCGTTATTGGCGCCTTCGTTCTGCTGATCGCCCATTGCAGATCCGGCAGCACCGAGGAAACCACCACCGGACCTGTGCCGCAGATTCAGGTGGCGAGGCTGGAACGAAAAACTCTCACCGAAAAAGTGATTGTTTATGGAAGCGTGGTCGCCCAGCCGGGAAAGACCCACTCCGTCTCGATCGCATTCGAGACTCGCGTCCGCCACATTTTGGTCGCTCCCGGTCAGTTCGTCCAGGAGGACGAGCCGTTACTCGAAGCGGAGCTCAGCCCGGCGGCCCAGGTCCAATTTCAACAGGCCAAAAATGCGGCGGAAGCGGCCCGCAAAGAACTGAAACAGACCCAGGAACGCTTCAATCTGAAACTGGCCACAAACCAGGATCTGAGCACTGCGGAGAAAACGGCCCGAGACGCGGAGGCGCAGCTCACCGCTCTCCAACGCGCCGGCGCCGGAGGCGACAATCGGATTCATTCCGACATGGCGGGGGTAATTGCCAAAGTCGATGCGCAGGACGGCCAGATCGTTCCGCCTGGCGGGCCCTTGGTGGAGATCGTGGCCGAAAACGAAATTGAAGTGAAGCTCGGGGTGGAGGCTGAAGATCTTTCCGCAGCCCGGGAAGGCGCGCCGGTTACGGTGGTTCCGGTAAACGATCCCACCGCGGCCAACGTGGAAGGCTCGATCCGTCTGATTACGCGCCGAATCGACCCGGCCACCCGCCTGGTTGATGTCTACGTCTCCCTGCCCCAGGGGACGAAACTCTTGCTCGATGGTTATGTCCGCGGGGAGATCTGGCGCACGGAAAAGAATACTCTGGTCGTGCCGCGGTCAGCGGTCCTGCCTAACGAATCCCGGCAATTCCAATTGTTTACGGTGGCAAATAATCGCGCGGTCAAACATACGGTGAAGATTGGCGCGGAGAATCAAAAGGAATTCCAGGTCATCGCAACCGATCTTCATGAAGGTGACCAGGTGGTGACCGTCGGCAATTACGAGCTGAAAGACGGGATGACCGTGGAAATCAGGAAATGAGCTTCGCTGCATGGACGCACAACCATGCGCGTTCGATTTTATTTCTAGTCGTGGCCCTGGCCCTGGCCGGCGCCGTCGCCAGTTTTTTCCTGCCGGTAGCGCTTTTTCCACAAGTCAGTTTTCCCCGCGTCCGCATCACCCTGGACGCGGGCGACCGGCCGGCCGAGCGAATGACGGTGGAAGTCACCACACCGGTCGAGGAGGCCGTGCGCGCCATCCCGGGTGTTCGCAGCGTAAGATCGACCACTAGTCGAGGCAGCGCCGAAATCTCCGTCAATTTTGAGTGGGGCGCCGACATGATTTCGGCCATGCTGCAATGCCAATCGCAGGTGAACCGGATTCTGCCGAGTCTGCCTGCCGGCACTTCATTCGAGGTCGAGCGCATGGATCCAACCGTGTTCCCGGTCATTGCTTACAGCCTCACTTCCGATTCGCACTCGCTGGCCGAACTTCGCGATTTTGCGCTTTACACCCTGCGCCCGGCCCTTTCGACCGTTCGGGGCGTGGCCCGCGTAGGCGTTCAAGGAGGCCGGGTGGAAGAATACCGAGTCGATGTCGATCCGGATAAACTCCAGTCCTTCAACATGACCCTGGCTGAAGTCGCGACTGCGTTGTCGGCCTCCAACGTCCTCGTCGCGGTCGGCCGTCTCGAGCAGTACGACAAACTCTATCTGGTTGTTTCGGACACGCGCTTCAAGCAGTTCGACCAAATCGAGCATACCGTCCTGCGGTCCAACCCTGACGGCGTGGTTTTGCTTGACGACGTCGCCACGGTCGAACGTTCCACTGAACCGCAATGGATTCGTGTCACCGCGGACGGTCGAGATGCCGTGCTTTTTCAGGTCTATCAACAGCCATCTGGAAATACGGTGGAGATTGCGAGCGGGATTAAGGCGAAGTTGCGTGCAATCAGAAAAGAAATTCCCAAGGGCGTCAACATTTCGGACTGGTACGATCAAAGCGACCTGATCACCACTTCGCAGGACAGCACCCGGGACGCCGTCCTCATCGGGATCGCGCTGGCCGCCGTCGTGCTCCTCGTTTTTCTGCGCAACTGGAAAGTCAGTCTGATCGCCATTTTGACCGTGCCGGCTGTTTTAGCCGCCACCATCGCGCTGCTTTATGTCCTGAAGATGAGTTTCAACATCATGACCCTCGGTGGTATGGCCGCAGCGGTTGGCCTGATCATCGACGACGCGATTGTCATGGTGGAACATATCGTTCGGCGCGTTCGCGGCGCAGGCGAATCGGATCCGCGCAAACATGTAGTCGCCGCTGCCGGCGAGTTCAGCAATCCATTGGCCGGTTCTTCCGCGGCAACCATTATCATTTTTACTCCTCTGGCATTTCTGACCGGAGTTACCGGAGCGTTTTTCAAAGCCCTTTCCCTGACCATGGCGGCGAGTCTCATCATTTCATTTTTTGTAGCCTGGATCGGCGTGCCGATCCTTTGCGCGAGCTTGCTGAAAGGAAAAGATGCAGAGGTCGAGGAACATGGAGCTCTGACCCGACGCCTGCACCAGACTTATCGGCGGAAAATGCAGCGGCTGCTCCAACGCCGTTGGGTTGTTGCCCTCTTTTTAGGTTTGCTTATCCTGGTCGGCTTTATCGCGTTCAAGAATGTCGGTTCAGGCTTCATGCCGGTCATGGACGAGGGCGGGTTTATTCTCGACTACATTTCGCCGCCGGGCACTTCTCTCGCGGAAACGGATCGGCTCCTGCGCCAGGTGGAAGCGATTCTCCAAAAAACACCGGAAGTGCAGACCTATTCACGCCGGACCGGGCTCCAGCTCGGTGGCGGCATCACGGAGGCGAACACGGGTGATTTCTTTGTGCGACTAAAGCCTTTTCCCCGGCGCGGGATTGAAGAAGTGATGGACGATGTCAGAACGAAAATTGAACAACATGTCCCTGGTCTTCAGGTCGAGCTTCTCCAGTTAATGGAAGATCTGATCGGCGATCTCACCAGCGTCCCTCAGCCGATCGAAATCAAGATTTATTCCGATGACGAACAGGTCTTACGTACGCTGGCTCCGCGAGTCGCCGACTCTATCGCCAAAGTGCCCGGCGTCGTTGAAGTGAAAGACGGTATTATTCTGGCCGGCGACGCGCTCAATATTGAGGTCGACCGGGTCAAGGCCGGACTCGAAGGGATGGATCCGGAAGCGATTACCAAGGCGCTCGCCGATTTCCTGACCGGGAATGTCACCACCCATATTCAAAAGGGACCGAAATTAATCGGCGTGCGTGTCTGGATTCCTTCTGACGGCCGCGCCACGATCCGGGATATAGATAATCTTCTTTTGCGCGCTCCCGATGGACATCTCTTCCCGCTCAAACGGGTGGCAAAACTGGTTCCTGTCACCGGACAGCCCGAGATCATGCGCGACGATCTCAAGCGGATGGTGGCGGTGACTGCCAGAATCAGCGGTCGCGATCTCGGGTCGACTATTGCCGATGTGAAGCGCACTCTGGCCAAATCCGGCGTTATTCCCAACAGCGTGCTCTACACCTTTGGAGGCCTTTATGAGCAGCAACAGATCGCTTTCCGTGGCCTAACGATTGTTTTGGCGGCCGCGATTGTCCTTGTTTTTCTGCTTCTGCTCTTTCTTTACGAAAGTTTTCGTATCGCGATCGCAATGCTGCTTATCCCGTTGTTCTCAGTGGCCGGAGTTTTTATCGGTCTATGGCTCACCGGCACCGAGTTCAATATTACCTCCCGAATGGGCATGACCATGGTCGTCGGGATCGTTACCGAGATTGCAATCTTCTATTACTCGGAATTTTGTTCTCTCCCGGCCAGCAACGACCGTCTCATCCTGGCCGGCGTTAACCGGATGCGCGCGATCTTGATGACGGCATTTGCCGCCATTCTTGCCTTGCTCCCTCTGGCTCTCGGAATCGGTCGAGGATCCGCCATGCAGCAACCACTCGCGATCGCAATTATTTCGGGACTGATTTTCGCGCTCCCACTCGTTCTGATTGTCCTGCCTGCGCTGCTGTCGCTGTTTGACCCCGCCGCCGCAAAGGCAGAGCCGGAGTGACCGCCGTCAGCGTTCGGCTGGACCGTAAACGAGAAGCTTGAGCGTGTTCGGCACGATCCGTGGCCGGGCCGGCGATGCGCCCGGGGACGGGCTTGGCGCCGGCTCGAATTTCGCAGTGGGCAAAAAGATCCGGTGCGTCGTTAGATCGAGCGCGATTGTTCGAGCGCCCCGTTCGGTCGCCAGCGATTGCACCACTTTCAATTGGTCCGGTGTTTCCTCCTTGGCAATGGTGGTCACGCCTTCGCCGCATGGCGCGAAAACCAGCTGCATGGCATCGTCAAAGGCGCAGCCATCGACGCCGCGGGCAATCGGAACATTACCGGTGACTTTGCCGGAATCGGTGTCGACCATCATCATCATCTTGTTGTGGCAGGTGGCGAAGAGCCTGTGATGCGCCGCATCCAACGCGAGGCCGGTCGGTTCCTCGCCCGGCGCGAGTGGCCATCGAGCAACGACCTGGCGCTTCACCGCATCGATGACCGCGATTTCGCTCTTGTCTTCAAGGTTCACGTAAACGCGATCTTTCGCTGCATCGATTGCTGGAAACTCCGGGCGGCCGCCCAGCGGGATCGTCGCCAACACTTTCGCGTCTTTCGCCCCGATCACAGTCGCCGAATCGTCGCCGTGGTTGAACACGTAAACCTCAGCGCGTTTCGGATCGTAGGCGACCGCATCTGGATTCTTGCCCACGTCCACTTTCTCGATCGTTTTCAGCGTCTTCAGATCGACCACACTCGCCTTGTTCTCCTTCCCGTTGCTCGAGAATCCCCGCTGCAATTCCGGCACGGCAATAAAAGCGTGCACCCCGGGTGTATCCGTGATCTCGCCGACGATTTTGTTCGCGTCGATATCGACGACTACGACCTTGCTTGCGTGCGACAAATACAACCGCCGCCCCACGTCGTCGATGGTAAGGATGTCCCAACCGCCCTCACCGCCGATCGGGATTTCCGCGACGGACTTGTAATCCGGCGCAGCCACCGCGCAACGCACTGCAATTGCCAACAAGACGAAAAGCGATCTTTGCATGAGAACCATTACGACGGATTCGAGTAAACTGCAGATCAAATCTCGGGTTCGTTGGAGGCGGATACAGCCGCAAAGGAAACCAGGAGCCGGCTAAGGAAAGCAGGAACGCAGGAAAACAAATCTGGAAACCAGGAAGCCAGGAGCCGGCTAAGAAAAGCAGGAACGCAGGAAAGCAAATCTGGAAACCAGGAAACCAGGAGCCGGCTAAGGAAAATCTGGAAACCGGGAAGCCAGGAAAGAATTCGCAGGGCGTTTGTCTGGAGGCGGCGGTCTATGACCGCCGCCTTAATCCATTCGGTGCTTGGTGCTTTGGTGCTTCCCCCCCTTCCCCTCTGCCGTCCGATCCCCGCCGCATTGACTTCGCCCAGTCGCGTCCTTACTTTCCCTCTATATAGTAGTAAGCGTGCGGGGGAGCCGAATGGCTGAGACGTTGTAGACGAACCCCTTGAACCTGATGCGGGTAATACCGACGAAGGGAGGTCCGGTGCGAGCCGCGCAGGCGGATGAGCCGGACGGCCAGTTTCTCAGCCATGCGTTCTTCCGCGCATAGCTTTAATTTTTATCGCTAAGGAAAGCAGGAACGCAGGAAATGGGACAAACTTAATCTGGAAACCAGGAGACCAGGAAGCCGGACAGGATTTACAGAATTAAACCGAGATGAAAACCAAAAATTCATCCACAGATTTAGAGAACAATAATCTGCGGAAATCTGTGGACGACCCCAATTCCCAACCCGCCGTCATCCCGAGCGAAGTCGAGGGATCCCGCAATGCCACGAGCGACCATGACTCACTGCCGAACTCCCGCAGAATCTACGTCGCCGGCGAGCTTCATCCCGACATCCGAGTAGGGTTCCGCGAGATCACTCTCGCCCCGACCAAAACGCTCGACGGAAAAATGGAGCCCAACGAGCCGGTCCGCGTTTACGACACCAGCGGCCCCTGGGGCGACAAGACGTTCCGCGGCGACGTAGAACAAGGTCTGCCGCCGTTGCGCGACAAATGGATCCGTGACCGCGCCGACGTCGAAGAAATCGAAGGCCGCAAAATCCAGCCGATCGACGATGGGTATCTGTCGGAAAAACACGCGGCTACCGCCGCGAAACGCTCAACGCCCAACGGGCAGAAGGGAAATCTCTCAACTCTCAACTCTCAACTATCCGCTGCAGCCGCGCAGCGCCGTCCGTTGCGGGGGAAGCGCGGCAATTGCGTGACCCAGCTGGCCTACGCCCGCCAAGGCATCGTCACCCCCGAGATGGAATACATCGCGATCCGAGAAAATGTGGCGCAAGTTTCCAACTTGCGATCTAATGCAAAGGGCAAGTTGGAAACTTGCCCCACAAATTCGCTTGCCTTCGCCCACCCCGGCTCCGAACCAATCCGCAATCCGCAATCCGAATTCCGCAATCACCCTATCACCCCCGAGTTTGTCCGAAGCGAAGTCGCCCGCGGCCGCGCCATTATTCCCGCCAACATCAATCATCCCGAGGCCGAGCCGATGATCATCGGCCGCAATTTCCTGGTCAAAATCAACGCCAACATCGGCAATTCGGCCGTAGCCAGCTCAATCGAGGAAGAAGTCGAGAAAATGCGGTGGGCCACCAAATGGGGCGCCGACACCGTGATGGACCTTTCCACCGGCAAAAACATCCACGCGACCCGGGAATGGATCATCCGGAACAGCCCGGTACCGATCGGGACCGTGCCGATCTATCAAGCCTTGGAGAAGGTTGGAGGACGCGCCGAAGAACTGACTTGGGAAATCTATCGCGACACCTTAATTGAACAAGCTGAGCAAGGTGTCGATTATTTTACGGTCCACGCGGGAGTGCTTTTGCGGTTTATTCCGATGACCGCCCAGCGCGCCACCGGCATTGTCAGCCGGGGCGGTTCCATCATGGCCAAATGGTGTCTGGCCCATCATCAGGAAAGCTTCCTCTACACCCATTGGGACGACATCTGCGAGATCATGGCCGCTTACGATGTCAGCTTTTCCATCGGCGACGGGCTCCGGCCGGGCAGTATCGCCGACGCCAACGACGAAGCCCAGTTCGCGGAATTGTACACCCAGGGCGAACTAACCAAGCGGGCCTGGGCCCGGAATGTCCAGGTCATGAACGAAGGCCCCGGCCACATCCCGATGCACCTGATCAAAGAGAACATGGAGAAACAATTGGAATGGTGCGACGAAGCCCCCTTCTACACCCTCGGGCCGCTCACCACCGATATCGCGCCCGGCTACGATCACATCACCAGCGCCATCGGCGCGGCCATGATCGGCTGGTACGGCTGCGCCATGCTCTGTTACGTCACCCCGAAAGAACATCTCGGTTTACCCAACAAGAAAGACGTTAAAGACGGCGTCATCGCCTACAAAATCGCCGCCCATGCCGCCGACCTTGCCAAAGGCCATCCCGGCGCGCAATACCGCGACAACGCCATTAGCAAAGCGCGTTTCGAATTTCGCTGGGAAGATCAATTCAACCTCGCGCTCGATCCCGAAACCGCCCGCGAGTTCCACGACGAGACCTTGCCGCAGGAAGGTGCGAAGACGGCCCACTTCTGCTCCATGTGCGGCCCGCATTTCTGTTCCATGCGTATTACCGAAGACGTCCGAAAATACGCAGCAGAACAGAAACTATCCGAGGACGAAGCGCTCAAAGCCGGCATGGAACAAAAAGCGAAGGAGTTTGTCGAGAAAGGCAGCGAAGTCTACGGCGCCGTGTAGGGGCGGCCGTGTCGGCCGCATCTCTGCTATTCAAGACTTTTGCTCACGAAAGCCATGATGGACCACACTTTCCGTGTCGGCCGCATTTTCCTGTCCGCCGTAGGCCAGGCGAAGGCGGATGCAGCATGAAAATCACAGAGGACGTACGGAAATACGCCGCGCAACAAGGAATCGAAGACAACGCGGCCATCGAGCAAGGACTTAGAGAGAAAGCTCGCGAATTCCAAGAAACTGGAGCAGAGATCTACGCCAAGCCGTAATCTGTAGCCGCCTCGCTCCGTCGAAGCGTTCTTCCTCCGGGTAGCGCGCCCGTCTCGGGTGCTGGTTTCGGCGTCTCGCCAAAACGAACCTTTGGTCCTAAGATCGATAATAGATGCCCGCTGCAAAGCCAACAATCTACATCATTGCCGGCTGCAACGGCGCGGGAAAGACGACATTCGCCAAGGAATTTCTGCCGAACGAAGTGAAATGCCTTCGCTTCTACAATGCCGACGAGATCGCGCGCGGATTATCACCGCTTGAACCGTCTGCTGGCGCCCTGAAAGCGGGCCGGCTATTGCTGAGTGAGGTTCGGGAATCAATAGATCGATACGAAACTTTTGCGTTGGAAAGTACGCTGAGTGGCAAGACATACGTCCGCATCTTCAAACGCGCGCTTTCGTTAGGGTTCGAGTTGGAACTGCATTACCTCTGGCTTCCTGAGGTTGATCAAGCAATCGCCCGCGTGCGTCGGCGTGTTCGTATGGGTGGACATAACGTTCCGGTGAAGGATATTCGCCGTCGATTCAAGCGCAGTCTTGCTCATTTACTCGATGATTACCTGCCGCTCGCAACGCTTTGGGCGATCTGGGACAACCGCGGACTTCCCGCGAAACGACTCGCGACTTCCGCGACTGATGATGTAAATTCGGTTCGAAGGTTGATTGGCATATGAAAAACAACCGAAAAACGAATAGACCGAAGAGGCGGCCGCTTTTTGTTATCCGCGCGGAACGCGCGTTTCGTCGCGTGGCCGGCAAAGTCCGGGCTGAAAATCGCAAACTAGGATTACGCCCTCTCGTCTGGCCAAATGGCAAACGCGTTGGCGCCCGATGAAACGCGAAATGCGTCGCCGCCTGAGGCGAGGCATTGATTTGGTGTAGGTGTAGGGGCGGCCGTGTCGGCCGCATCTCTGCTATTCAAGACTTCTGCTCACGAAAGCCATGACGGACCATATTTCCCTGTCCGCCGTAGGCCAGGCGAAGGCGGATGCAGTATGAAAATTACCGAAGACGTGCGGAAGTACGCGGTCGAACAAAGTCTGACGGAAGAAGATGCCGTTAAGCGTGGCCTCGAAGAGAAAGCTGCCGAGTTTGTTAAGAAGGGTTCTGAAGTTTACGCCAAGGCGTAGTGATTGGTGTAGGGGCGCGGTGTCAGCTCGGCGTTTCGCTCTCGATCAGATGTTCGGCAGCAGATCGAAGTATTCGTCGTCTTCGTTCGAACCGCCTTCGCCTTTGCCAAGCTGCTTCTCGGATTCAACAAACTCGATGCGTTCGATCCACTTTATCATTTTGTAGCCAAGCTGGTTCTCTACGCGAAGTCGCAAAGGGGCACCATGGATGGCCGGCAGTCGCTCGCCGTTCATCTCCAGCGCCAGCATGCACTCCGGCTTGAGCGCGTTATTCAGCGTCTGCGTCTCGTAATAGGTGGAACTGAAAAGTGACGGGCCAAAGGAGTAGAACGCGATCACTTTCGCGGACGGCCTGGGTTTAACGTGCTCGATCAATTTTTTCATCGAAAGCCCGCCCCACTGGGCGATGCCGGTCCAACCCTGGATGCAATGATGCATGGTGATGAACTCTTCTCCGCCCAGCGCGCGAAGATCGACAAGAGAGAGCTCGACAGGATTCTCCACCAGACCGGCAACCTTTAGTTTGTAATCCTTGAAGTTTCCGGCGGCGAGCTGCTTCCAGTCCTCGCGTTCGGGCATCTTGCCGTTGGGCCAAAGACGGGGCGAGATCTGGTCTTTGCGATAATGCTGGTTCGGGAGAAGGCGATCGAGCGTGACCAATTTCGCCGGTTGCGTGACGGCCTTCTGCGCGTGCTGCAATTTGCGCGGAAAGTACCATGAGACGTAATGCGCACCGATCCAGGAAAGCACGACAGCGGCGATCCCGACGAATCCCAAAATCATTCCCGCCGGCCGCAGATCGTCGATGCCTAACACGATGTGGTTCATGTTCCGCGCAAAACCTGTGAGCGCGACCAGCGCCACATGGACAACGGTAAAGCCGATGAATCCCATGAGCATGACGAAGTGAATCGAGCGCGCGGCCTGGCGGCCACCGAATAATCGGGCGTAGAGCGGGAAGCGATTCACCAACGCGGGCGACATGGCCATGCCCGTGAGGATCGAGAGCGGCGCCATGATGAAGATCGTGGCGAAGTAAGAAAGCTGCTGGAGCGGATTGTAGCTGTAGAACCCATTCGGTTCGGGCGGAATGCGGAAGTTGCCATAATGGACGAAAATCTTCCAGGCCTGCACGAAGATATCGGGCGAGGTCGGCACCAGCCGTCGCCATTGCTCGGTGGTGAACAGTCCGATTACAAAAAGCACACCGGTCAGAACAAATCCATAAACAGTAATGAAGTGCCAGGAGCGAGCGACGCCGACCGTGTGACGGTAACCGGGAGTCGCGACCATCGGCGAGATATAACGCCCATCGTCCTTGGCGGTCCAGATGCGGTCCGTCGGCACTCGCAAGGGCGTGAAGCGAATCCATTCCGTGCCCGGGGTGCAGTGATCGTTGAAATAGAGCCGAGGATGTTCCATCAGGATGGAAAGACCGCTGCGGACGAGCATGAACAGGAAAAAAAGATTGAAGAAATGACTCCAGCGAATCCAGAACGGAAAGCCATGCGGACCGCTCGTAACGCTTTCAGGCGAAGCGGCTGCCGGTGCGATGTAAGGAAGGCCGAAGATTGCGTTCTCCATCCAGGCCAGGACGAACGGACCGAGCGCGAGAATCAGCAGAAGAATCAGGATAGAAGGACGGATCCAAATTCGAAAACGCCGATCATCGGGATAATAGACCGCGCGATGTGCCTCATCGAAATGAATCATGCGAATGCCCGGGATGATAATATTGAAGAAGCCGGGCGAACTCAATATAGTTCCAGTTCATGGACGCGCACGCCGTCGATTTAGCCAAAGGCCATCCCGGCGCGCCATACCACGCGGCGCGGTGTAGGGGCGGCCGTGTCGGCCGCATTTCTGTTCCATGCGTATTACCGAAGACGTCCGAAAATACGCAGCGGAACAGAAACTATCCGAGGACGAAGCTTTGCGCGCCGGTATGGAACAAAAGGCCCGCGAGTTCAAAGAATTTGGCGCAGAAGTTTACGCGAAGACGTAAAGCATGTAGCGGCGGTCTATGACCGTCGCACTTTCGATTTCTATCCGCGAATCACGCGAAAAGACGCGAATGAAAAAGGGGGGCGCCTAGCTACTTGCCTTTTCTGCTACGCCATAGCTTCAACGGCGGGCGGATGTTCTAGGGTGTTACCGCCCCGTTAGGGCGATGTGATTTCGTAGAACTTCGAGGCCGCGTTTCCGGCATTCGTGTCTTCGAATTGGATGAAACCGTTCGCGTCGGCCATGACGCTGCCGATCGTCATGAACGCGTCCTGCAGATTAGTTGTTGCTTTCACGCTGTTGGTGCTGTTCGGCGTCGCGAATGCCTGGATGATAAAATGCCCGTTGGAAAGGCGCGCGACATTCCACGGCTGGAGGGCGGGGCCGCTGCTCGGCGGAATCGCGTAGATGCGGACCGCGGTGGAGGTCTGCAAAGCAAGGTAGCGTCCGTCTTCACTGGCTACCAAAGTGCCCGGCCCGAATTGGCTCGCGCCGGCCGGCACATTTTCGCCAATCTGGAGCGACATCTTTTGCGTGAAATTGTTAGTGTCGTAGCCAAAAATCTGATCAGTGGAACTGCTTACTCCGTAAAAGCGGTCCTGGACGGCGTCGAAGGCCACACCGCTATCGAGACCGCCAAAGCTATGGATAAAATTGAAGGTCGGGGCGGTGTCGAGAGAAGCGCTGGTTTGGCCGCTCAAGTGCGTGCCTAACAACGAGCCGTCCCGGTTAACCGCGCCGCTCGCGGAGGTCAAAGACATCCCGGTTTGCGCGCTCGGGCCGAAAGTGTCGCTGGCTGCGCTGTAGGTGAAGAGCGGCCCGCTGGAACTGTCCGCTTCGAGAAGGTAAAGACGCGTTCCGTCGGCGCCGCGATGAATCTGCGAATGATTTCTGATCTGGCCCCCGGGCCCGGAGCCGGGAGCATCCGAGCGGTTGCCGACGGTACCGGTCGCGAGATTGATCTGATGCAGCGGGACCCAGCCCGAGCCGGCGTATTCGGTTGTTCCGAAAGCGGTCCCGTTAGAGGTAAGCGCGACACCCCAACCGCCGGCTTCGCCGAAAGACCGGTTGTAATTCAGATTGGTAATCGTGCCGGTTGCCAAATCAAGTTTTTGAAACGCGCCTTGTTTAATTCCGGTAATGGCCTGGGCGGCGATCAGGAAAGAATCGTCGGGCGCAATGTCGAGGCCGAGGAGCGAGCCGTCGAAGGTGTAAGGCGTTTCCAGCTGTCGAGAAACCAGATTGTAAGGCCAGACATGCCCGTCATAAGTCGCGAGGTAGAGATATTTACCCGACCGATCGAAAACCATGCCGGTTGGCTCGGTAAACGTGGGCCCCGGTCCCTGGATGTTATTGCCAATATTGAACAGCCGAATACCCGATGCAGTCTCGAGCGCGAGATATTTCCCGTCCTGACTCGCCACCAATGTGCCAGTGCCGAACTGGGTTACACCTTCAGGCACGGTTTCACCGATGTTCAGACGAAACAATTCTTTGAACGCGTTGGTATCGAACGCGATGATTTGCGTGCCGCCATTTCCAATAGTGTAAAAAATGTCCTGAACCGCATCAAACGCGACCCCGGAACTCATTCCACTGAAACCGTGGATGAATCCATAATTCGATGCGTTATCGAGAGAAGCATTGGTGGCACCGAGATACGGATAGTCGTTTAAACGCGTGCCGAGAATTGTCCCGTCGCGATTGACCGCCGCGCCGGCTGAATACGTGAATGCATCGATATCCACGGATGCGCCGAAAGTGTTCGTGCTCGCGTCGTAAGTGAAGACGGGGCCGTTGGAGCTGTTCGTTTCGAGTAAGTACATGCGGGTTCGATCGGCGCTGCGCGCGATTCTGGTGTTTTGATCGACCTGTCCATTGAAACCGGAGCCGGGCGCATCGCTTCGCACGGAGATGCTGTTGTTGGCCAGATTGATTTGGCGCAACGGAACCCAGCCCGATCCCTGGAATTGAGTGGTGACCAGCGCCAATCCATTTGAGCCGATCGCCACATCCCAGGCGCCGCCTTCGTTGCTGGCCCGGGTGTAATTGATATTCGTGACTGTGCCGTTCGACAGGTTAAGCCGGTAGAACACGCCTTGTGAAATGCCGACGCTGTCCTCGGCTGCGAGCAGGAACGAATCGTCGGGAGCGATGTCTATTCCATTGAGCGAACTGCCGATCGTGTAGCTGTTGTCGAACTGGTTAGTCGAGATGTTATAGGCCTGGACCGTCCCGCTCGAGGTGGAGATATAAAGATAATTCCCCGCGTGATCGAAGACCATTCCTCGCCGGGTCGTGAGCGAGATCAGTTTGCCTTGACCGTTCGAACGGTTCGCCAATGCGGCCAGCAAGATGGCCAAAAAAATTAGGGTGCGCCTGACGGGGAACATGAAGCCCGAAATAGTGACGATCTTTCCGTAAAATTCAAGCCAGAACGAGGTCGCTGGGCGCGCTCATTCTCGATTCTTGCGTGGAAGCGGCTCAGCCTATAAATTTTGCTTCGTGAGACAAATTATTTGCCTCTTGCTGTTGCTCTTGCTGATATCGGCGAACGTTTATGGCCAGAGCGCGTCGGCGCCGGCCGGGACGGTGTACGATCCAGCCGGACACAAGGTGGCTTACATTTATCCGAATGGGAAAAAAGAGACTTACGCCTACGATTCCCGATGGCGAATGATCAGGTTCCGCGATCGGACCGGAAAGCTGACCACTTTTAGTTATGGACCGGATGGTTCTCTCACCGTTTCGCACCCAAAATCCGGAGCTTCAGATCGGTAACCTCGTGGCAATCATTGTTGGGACCTTGAATGGATGCGAGCGCAGCCGTCGATCAAAGACTTATAAAGAAAGCTCGCGAATTTACGAAGACCGGAGCGGAAGTTTACGCCAACACGTAAGCTTGTAGCGGCGGTCTGTGACCGCCGAAAGTAAGCTTGTAGCGGGCGGTCGGCGTCCGCCGAAAGTAAGCTTGTAGCGCCGGTCTGTGACCGCCGAAAGTAAACTTGTAGCGCCGGTCTGCGACCGTCGAAAGTAAGCTTGTAGCGGCGGTCTATGACCGTCGCACTTTCGATTTCTATCCGCGAATCACGCGAACAGACGCGAATGAAAAAGGGGGGCCAACACGTAAGCTTGTAGCGGCGGTCTGCGACCGCCGAAAGTAAACTTGCGACCGCCGAAATGTTGGAGGGATGGGCAGAGCCCGCCCTGAGCGGAGTCGAATGGAGCGCGCCCGACTTTTTCGCTTTAGTCCCTTGTTCGGGGAGCGCACGCGCCCTCGCGTGCTGGTGAACGCGCCCTCGCGTTTACGAACTTTCATCTTTCTTCGGTGTCTCGATCGAGGAGTAAGCATTAGGGAGCAGAACTCGGAAGTAGAGAGTTTGCGCTGTTTGCCGAGAACGTCTGACGGGATGTCACGCGACGCGCGCGTTCCATCGCAAGCCCACCGCCGGGCGACATGGAAGAAGCGATGATGGAGATCAGCGTTGCGGTTTCGATCAAGATCTCGCAGACTTCGAGAGCAACATGAATATTGAGACGCTCCATATCGGTTTGAAGGTGCGCCATCCCCAATACGGCGTCGGGGTGGTGAGATCGCTGACCGAGCAAACCGCGGAGATCGCGTTTGACGATTCGCCGCGGACAATTGCGCCGGCCTCTAGCGATCTCGAACCGGCGGAAGCGACCGCTGCTTTGAGCGAGCTACAGATGCCGCTTGCGAATTTGATTCGCGATACGGCTCACGCTGTGGTCGAAGCGCTCGGCCTGGAACAAAAAGACGTGGTCGTAGAAGGTCTGGCGAGTCGGTGGCAGCGCGGTACGCTGGTCATGCAATCGGCTGACAGTTCGCTTCAGCCGAAAGAAGTCCCGCTCGAGACATTCTTCCACAAAATCGTCATGATTCGGAATAATCTGCGAGTTCTCGAACAGAAGGTGAATGCGAGCGACAAACTAAGTGACGCGGACAAGTTTGATCTGCAACAATATATTACGCGTTGTTACGGCTCGCTCACCACCTTCAACATCCTGTTCAAGAACAAAGAGGACCAGTTCCGCACCAGTGGCTAAGTCCCTTTAGACGAAATGCGTGTTGAATTTGATGAGGACCGGATCGATAGAATCGTGAGCGACGTTCGCAACGAGGCTCATCTGAATGCTCGTCGCGGAACTCGAGGTAAATACGAATAGAAAGCTGGTTAAACAATGAGAAAAAATCCGCTGAACAAAGGTATTATAATGGAGAACGCGGCTGGGATTGGGACGGTGACGTCTGAGATGGTGGAAGCCCGTGCCCGCGAGTTAGCCGCGATTAACGGTCGCCCTTCTTCCGAACCGTCCGAGACTGACTATCAACAAGCCAAACGTGAGCTGACGGGAGAATCGGAAATGGATCCGCAGGAAGAGAGTCGTGAATCCATACCCGAATCGAAGGGTTGGGACCCCGTGCCGGGCTCGACCGGACGGCAAGCAGCAGACTCCCTCGGAGAAGATGAAGATGCCGAGGGACGGAGCGAGAGTGCACAGATGTTCGAAGAAGGCGTCACCGAAGCCGAGCACGATCAAATGCGTCAGGCATCCCGGGCGGAGGAGAAGAGCGACGAATTAGAGCCATAGCTCGCGCCGAGCACGACCTTCGCGCCGTTCGCTTGCCACCCGCGAAGTTTACGTGGCCGTGCCTCTTCCGCTGCCCGCTCAGCCTGCCCGCCGCGGGGGGCGAATGCTTTCGGAGCTCGCGCCGGTGATGACGACGACCTTGTCTTTGATTCCCGACATGAAGATCTGCTTTCTAGCTTCGGCTCGCTCTCAACTCTCAACTCTCAACTCTCAACTATTAGCACTGAACGTCTTCGGAACAGTTATCGCCGCCCGGAGTTTATGTTCCAAGCAGGTTGTAACGAACTGTGCCACCGTGACTAAATGTTAAATGTTTAGGGCGTGTTGCCCAAATGCTCTTCTTGTCATGTCGAGCGAAGTCGAGACATCTCTTACTGCTAAAAATTCTTAAAATGAGAGATTCCTCGACTCCGCTCGGAATGACAAAGTAGGAAATGCCAACCTGAGATGTTGCCGCCGATTTGGGCAACACGCCCTGAAGGGCGCGACCCCGCATTTCCCCCTCCTACGTCGAGGCTGGGTCGTTCGGGAGTCGAATCCAAAGGGAAGATCAGATCGGCGGTGCGATGGAGGAAGAATCAAGGGAGCGGTTCGACCGCAATCCCGGGACACCGCTAAACGCAGCTGCGTTTGAGAAGATAATTGAGACCGCCAACGCGGTACCAACGATAGCCGTAGCCTTCGAGGACGATGCGGTGATTTCCCGACTCGTTAGCGGTGCTGTGTTCTTCGCCGAGGAGATTGATGAGCTGCTTTCCTGCGTCCCCCAAACCCACGTCCAACGCGATCTCACGCGGCTGTTCGTCCAGGTTGTGCAGAACCACGACCGAATTATTTCGCCAATCATAGCGCATGGCCATGACCGCCCGGTCTTTCACCCGAAGAATCTCGAACTCGCCCCACCCTATCTCCGGTACTTCTTTGCGCATCCGGATAATCCGTTCCGTCCAGTTCAACAAAGATTCGGAGTGGCGCCGTTGCACCGCGGCGTTGATCCGCTGAAAACCGTACGGCCCCTTGCTGATTACGGGTTTGTTCGGCCTCTTCGACTTGGTGAAACCGCCGTTCGGCTCGGTCGACCACTGCATCGGCGTCCGGGCACAATTCCGTTCCGGGAGATCGAGGCAATCCCCCATCCCAAGCTCGTCGCCGTAACGAATGACCGGGGTGCCCGGCAAAGTCATCATGAGACTGTAGGCCAGCTGGAGGCGGCGCTGATCGCCACCTAACATCGGCGCCAGACGCCGGCGAATCCCGCGACCGTAAAGCTGCATGTCCGGATCCGGGCCGAATTCGCTAAACACTTTCTCGCGCTGGGCTTTCGTTAGGCGGCCAAGGTCGAGCTCATCGTGGTTACGCAAAAATAATCCCCACTGCGCGGTCGCCGGCCGCGGCTTGGTCGCCTCCAGCGACTTGGCCAGCGGCGCCGTGTCGCGTGCGGCCAGCGCATAAAACAGGTGCTGATTGACCTGAAAGTTAAACATCATGTGCATCCGCTCGCCCTCTTCCCCGAAGTAATCGAGGTCCGTCTTCGGCAGCACATTCGCTTCCGCCAGGATGATGCAGTCGCCCCGTCGCCATTGCAGGAATTCGCGGAACGTCCGGAGCATGTCCCATTGCTCCTCGGGTCTTTTCACCTTGGCGCCTTTGGTGGAAATGACGAACGGCACCGCGTCCATACGAAAACCGGAGACGCCCTGCTGGATCCAGAAGCCCATGATCTTAAGAATCTCCGCCTGCACATGCGGGTTCGACGTGTTCAGGTCGGGCTGAAAATCGTAGAAGCGATGAAAGTACCATTGCCGCGCTTTCTTATCGTAACTCCAGGTTGATTTCTGCACGCCGGGAAAGACCATCCCGGTGTTTGCATTGGCCGGTTTCTTTTTCGACCAGACGTACCAGTCGCGATATTTCGAGTTCGGATCTTTGCGCGCCTCCTTGAACCAGGGATGCTCGTTCGAGGTGTGATTGACGACCAGATCGATCAGCACACGGATGCCGCGCTGCTTGGCCGCGTGCGCGAACTCGACAAAATCGCCGAGGGTCCCGTAGCGTGGATCGACATTATAATAATCTGAGACGTCGTAGCCGTCGTCCCTGTACGGCGAAGTCTGGAACGGCATCAGCCAGACCGCAGTGACGCCCAGCCCGTCCAGATAATCGAGCCGGCGCATCAAACCCTCGAAGTCCCCGATGCCGTCGCCGTTCGCGTCCATATACGTCCCGACCGACAGGCAATAGATGACGGCGTTCTTGTACCAGAGATCGTTGATCATGAGACGGCAGGACTCGACCCCCGCCTAAAATGAGACGTGGGCGCGTCTCTCAATATTCGTTTCTCGGAATGCCGGCGAGCCCCTCGAAAAATCACTGATTAGGAATGCAGGAACTCAGGAAAAGATTTTAACCACGAGTGGGACCCGCCTTGGCCCGCCGCGGCGGGTAAACTGCACGCTACGGCGCCGCAGGCGCTAATGACCGTTCAAAACTGGCTCGGCTGTTCTGCCTGAATCTTCATTCGTGTTTATTCGTGGTTAGATTTCAACATTCTATATCTCAGCTTTTACGCTCCCTGGCGCTAGACGGCCGAGTTTACGCTCCCTTGCGCTAGACGGACGAGTCAGTGCTCCCGAGGTTAAATTGTCGCTGTCGCGACAGTCCGGGTTTACCCCGATACGACAGCCGCTTCGTACCGGGCCGGCAGCTTTTGCGAGGAGGCTTGTTGCCGCACACTCTGGCGACTACCTTCGGTAACATGAGAGCTTCTACGGTGGTCGAATATCTGGTCGCACTTCCCGCGGATCGCCGCGCGGCGATCCGCGCCGTGCGCAAGGTGATCAATGAGAATCTGCCGAAGGGATACGAGGAGGGCATCCAATTCGGCATGATCGGCTGGTATGTCCCGCTGTCGTTATACCCGGCGGGCTACGGCGAGAATTCCAAAGTGCCGCTGCCGCTGGTTGCGCTCGCCTCGCAAAAGACGGGCATGGTGCTGCATTTCCCGTCCTTATATATGGATCCTACTCTCTCCGCCTGGTTCGTCAGCGAATACAAGAAGAGCGGCAAGAAGCTCGACATGGGTAAAGGTTGCGTCCGTTTCAAATCGTTAGACGACCTGGCTTTGAATGTAGTCGGCAAAACCGTTGCCCGCGTCTCCGTCGAGGAGCACATCGCAAACTATCGAGCAGCGCGGGCGCAGAAGGGCCCTGGGAAGTCAGCTAACTAACCACGCGGCTACGCAGCCAATATTGGGCATCCGCGTTATCCACGGTTGATGTAACGTTGTAACTTTTAACGATTTAACGTGGCCGAACCTCATTCCTCCGGACAGAGCGGCGTGCTGGTCTTGCTCGGCGTGCTGTTCACGATCATTCTAGCTGGGCTCGACAATACGATTGTCAGCACGGTCATGCCGGTGGCGTTGCCCCAACTGGGCGGCGCGCACCTTTACGCGTGGACATTTGCGGCTTACATGCTCGCCGCGGCCGTCTCGATGCCGATCTGGGGGCCGGGATCGGACCGATGGGGACGCCGGCGCACGTCCGCGGCGTCGGCAAAGAAAGCGCATCTCGACAATGGACAGCCTGAAAGCTAGGCTTGCGCCAACAACGAGATGAGCACCGCAGAGCTAAAGCAAATGATCGATGCGCGCACCGCGGAGGAGCGCAAATGGATCGCGGCGTATCTGCTGGATCAAATGTTCTCCGTACCCGAGTTGAGACAGACCGCCGAGGAACTCGCTGAGCTGGAGAGACGACGCGGCGATTTGCGAGCTGGTCGTCAACGCGTGTCGCAAACCGAGGCCGAGGCAAGCTGGAAAGTCGCCGAAGAGCCCGAGGAATGAGCCAGTGGCAGTTTGTTCTCCACCAGCGTGCGCTGGGAGGAAATTGACCGACTCAAACCTGCAGAGCGTCGAGCTGTGCGCGGCGCTTTATTGCGATTGGTGGAAAACCCGTGGCAAACGCCGGATGGGCAGATTCGGCCGCCCAGTGATCGGATCTATCTCGTAAAGAATGTCGGAACAGTTCGGATCGTTTACTGGCTGGACGCTTTCGTGCGCGAAATCTTGGTCACGCGCATCGATCGACCATAGGGCCTCGACAGCTGCGTGGAGCGAAGCTTTTTACGCGGCCGTCGACGAGATGAACAATCATTTTGGGTCAATGTTAGATCTCCGAAACGAACTTTGAACCACAAGACATTTCAACAGAAGGCAACGAAGTTCACGAAGAGCAGCGCCGTCTCGCCGAAACGGACTTTCGTTACCCGTGAATCACCCACCTATGCCAAGGCTCCGGCGTGGCAGGTAGCGCATCGACGCGGAAGCATCACTTTGCCGGCGAGATTAAATAGATGACGTGAACGCTCTGGCTGAATGTGATAGGGGCCAGGCGGTACTCGGAAGGCTGTGCTCGTTCCTTGGAAGTGGGGACGTTCGATCCGGTCACTATTACTCTTTCACCGCTCTGGAAAAGTTTGCGCTGGATTTCGGTAAATCCTATCGGTGCAACCGCGAACACCGAGTCGATCTTCATTCCCATTGTCTTAAGTGTTTTTTCGGCTCGTTCGCGCGCGTTCGTTAGCGCTTTCTGCCACAGGTCATCTTCGATCTCTTTCTGCTTGTTGAGTCCGCCTTCTATGTGCGCGAATTCAATTCCGCCCAGTTCGATCAAATCGTTTACCAACTTCGGAAAGACAGTCACATCTCGAACTTTTATCGCGATAGGACGTGTGATCATGTAGCCAATGATCTTGTTACGAGTTTGCGGATATGTTTCACTCTGCTCGAACTCCGGTTCCGAGGTTAGATCTTCAGCAACGATGTCATTGTCCCCGATCTTTTGGTCTTTCAGCAGTGCAAATACCTTTACGACCTTGGCCTGAGCTTCCTGGTTCGCCTTTGCTCGATCAGTGCTGTGTCCGATAACGTCGAAGCGCAGCTCAACAAAATCGGGCGCCTTGGAGTTCTCCGCCTCACCTTCGACATAAATATATGGCTGATTGGGGAGCCCGCTCTGAGCGAACAAACAAATCGGAAAAAAGACTAACGCCAGGCAAATGAGTTTCATGGTGTTAGACTGAACAGGCGGTGATATCGAAGCAAGATTTTCCGCGTAGCGTACCGCTCCTGCTGTGAGGGAGAAAACAATCGGGGTCGGATCTCCACTTTTGACATTGGCCGACGAAGGACTTTCGCCTCGTTACTCCGTGGCGGAACGAAAGTACAAAGTGAAGACGCGACCCCACACCTCTGCGACCAGTTGTTTTGTTAGCTACTAAGCGTATGCGGAAATGTCGAACGGCTGCCCGTGAATTTGAAGGAATGAATGTCAAAAGTGAAGACGCGACCCCGCATTTCCCCCTCTCTGTCGGCAAATCTCTTCTCGTTAATTGTAGGATCAATTACTGGTTCGCCAAAAATTTGCCGAAACTGAGTTAGCGCGTTCGTTAGCGCCCTCGGGCTGCTATGTTTGCCGGAAAACCGGAATTTCTTCACCTGGATTGCATAGAGTTTAGTCTTTCCGAACTCCTGGCGGATTGCGACTAAGTCTTTACCTTTGTCGTTCGGACCCGAAGTGTCACGAACATGCGTATAACCTTGTAATCGCAGCAGAGGTTCGATTATGGAAGATTGCAGTTCCGCCTCGCTCATGGACGTGAGGAACTCAATGGTGGCGGCCGCGAACGGTTGCATTGGAACGTAGCTTGGACGCTGCTCAGGCATCGGGAGTAGCAGCGGACGGTGTGGCAACACTATGCACGAAGGCATCCTTTGGACAGCAAAATTTACGCGATACGTCACAGAGGGGTGAGCAGAACGGGCATACCGGCACCGCATCTCGACACCCACGGAGCTGGGAACAGCGGGCGAGCATGGATAGGGTTCAGTTCCGAGTATCACCAACGTGGGGATCTCGTAGGGGTCAGAGCTCACTTTTGAAAGTGATCGGTCGGTTTGGACCGCTGAAAGCCTGGTAAGGATCCCAGATTGAAACCAGATGTGAGGGCCGATGCGCAATGGATTGCAGATCGGCGCCACATGGGAACCGGCAGTTCCGTTTCAAACTTCCTAATCACTTTCAATAGTGAGCTCTGACCCCTCCAGGAGCCCGCCGGCTGCGGGGTTATTCTACCGCCGAACGGCAAACGGAACCCGGCTGGCCGTTTGTCTGTTTTCCCAACCATTAGCTCTCGGGGGTGTTAACTATGCCAACAGCACTTGGCGCAAGTCTGGCCATTTCTTGGCACAGAACTGGCTATAGCGTCTAGAAAATTAACAGAGACAGATGAAAACTGATACCGATAGTCCATTCGAATTTAACGTCCTTGTTGTCGAAGACGATGACAAATTTCGCGCGCAGCTCGCCGAATACTTACGCGATGAGGGCTTTCAAATCGTGGAAGCAAATTCAAGTGCGGGCGCTTGTGCGTTGATTCGCAAACGCAAGGTTTCAATCGTTCTTCTCGATTGGGATCTTCATAAAGCGAATTCTTGTCCCCGAAAATGCGACCACCGGCTTAGAAGTTCTTCGAGCTTGCCATGAGGTCGATGTGCTTTTGCCGGTTGTCGTGATGAGTGGTGCACGCGGTTTGGATGTTCGTACTGACTCGATGATGGCGGGGGCAGACTGCTTTCTACAAAAGCCATTCGCACTGCCATTGCTGACTGTGCATTTTCGGCGGTGGATGGCCAGATTGGAGGCGGAAAAGAACCCATTCACTCAGCTCGCCGCCGGGGTCATTGCAAAAGCTGATGCAGTCAATCGCGCATATACGCCGCGCTGTTGTCGAAAAGGTTGGCTCGGCTTTGCAGGCCGCACCGAAGCTGGGTCTCAGCCGCCAAACGGTAGCCTCTTATCTTGCATCCCCAGCTTCTCTTAATCCTTCTTAGCTTCACCCGGATGAATAAAACCCATCAGCACAGCAGCTAACCACTAGCCCGCACAGGCTGGAAGTAAAAACACAAACCCATGACAACCCAAGAAATCGCCACAGCCTTCGAAACGCAAAAACCGAGGACGGACGACCAAGAACTCGTCACAGCTTTTGAGAAGTTGCACCATCTTCATTCCTCAGCCGGCGAGGCCGTGGCCCAGTTCGCGGCCATCGGGGCCATCCGCGAAGTCATTTTCCGTCCCGGTAGCGTTATTTTTGTTGCTTATAAACGGGATGCTCGCGAGGCCCGAGACGCAGTAAAGCTGTTAGGCGACCTCAAAGCTAACGCCTTAATGGAAGAAATGATGAACCTGACACAAAGGATGATTCAATTTGAGGCCGCGCTACCGCCCGTCCGACCTGACAGCAACCTCAAGACGCGACTAACCGCAGACAACGCAACTGCCACGTCAACTGCGTTTCCTCGCGGTGAACTCAATTTGGCCGGGATAGCTTTGTATTTAGGTTCTGGCACGCTCTGGAATTATTTGAGCAGGATGTTTCCACGGCCAGAGATTCACCCCAACAAACCCTACGTATTATCTCAACCTGAGCTAATGGAGTGGTGCAAGTGGAATGGAACTACAAGCGATGACGACATTGAAGTGGTCAGCGACAAGGTCATGCGGCATCTCTCCACCCTTTGTCGGCTCTAATGGGCCAAGTGTCAGGTGATGGGCGTCAGGCTGCTATCATGGATTTGAGGTGTCAGGGGATTGGCGTCAGAGGATGTTTATGTCGCGGGCGGGTATCGAAGCGACGGTGTGGGAGAATGTAAGGCAGAGTGGCGATGAGGGGTTGATCGGAAGGGTCGCGGCGACGAAGTCGGTAGCAACGGATCTGTTTTTGATCGAGGTCAACCTCGCACCGGACGAGCCGATGGGGGGTCGGGGCGGGGTCAGAGCCGCCTTTTAACACTTCGATTGAATCGAGTGTTTACTGGTCGCGGGAGACAGAAGCTATTGCGATTCTGCAATCTCCCAGAATGGATTCTGTATTGGCTCGATCGACGTGAATTGAGTGTAAAAAGGCGGCTCTGACCCCGGACATTTGACCAAAGCAAAAGTGCACAGCTCCAGCGGAAAAAGGGAGTGAAATGGGGTCAGAGCTCACTTTTGAAAGCGAGCATAAAGCCAATCTGCGATCCAATATTGAGCTCTGCCCCCCGCTAGGTGACCGCTAATGATTCAACTCAGCCTTTTTTTTCCCATAACTCAGCCAGGTGGGCGCAGGCCGCGTAAATCGCTTCGCTCCACGCGGCTTATCTCAATACGCGGACGACATACACCAATTCAGCTTTTTCGTTCCCATAACTCGGCGAGGTGGCTGCAAGCGGTTACCGCTGACTCCATATCCTGCACTGCAACCCATTCGAGCGGGCCGTGGGCGTTGTGCTCGCCGCAAAACAGGTTGGGGGTTGGCAGGCCTAGCTCAGTGAGGCGCGAGCCATCGGTGCCGCCACGGACGACGTGGTCGTAGGGTTTGAGTCCGGCCGCCGCGAAGGCTTCGCGCGCCAGTTCGACCGGGCGCATGTCCTTGCGCAACCAGTAAGCCATGTTGCGATATTGTTTGCGGATCTTGCAGCGGACGCGCGCGCGCGGTTCGGTGGCTTGTAACCCTCGGCAAAGGCCCTGCAAAATTTTGCCCTTCTCGGCCAGCCCGTTCAGCTCGAAATCGCGCAGGATGAATTTCACAATCGCCCGTTCCGTCCGGCCTTCGATATGAATCGGGTGAATGAATCCTTCTCTCCCGTCGGTTGTCTCCGGCGCGTAGCGTTCGCGCGGCAGCGCTGCGAGGAGTTTACCCGCGAGATAGGCCGCGTTCACCATGCCTTTGGCCCGCGCTTCCATGGTATGCGTCGTGACGCCGTCGATGATGACCTCGGCCGCATCGCCGGAAAAGGTCTCCCAGCAAATCTCTCCCGGCGCGCCGCCGTCCAGGGTGTATGCAACATCCGCTCCGAGCATTCGCAGATCGAGTTTGTCCATGCCGCGGCCGATCTCTTCATCGGGGTTGAAGCAGACTCGGATCAGTCCGTGTTTCCGCTTTGTCTCGTGGAGCAATCTTTCGACTAAGGTCATGACTACCGCCACGCCTGACTTGTCGTCGGAGCCGAGCAACGTCGTGCCGCTGGCGGTAACTATGTCTTTGCCCACGGCCGTTCGAAGCTCCGGTGAGGTCGCGGGATCCAGAGTCAGGTCACGGTTATCCGGAAACTTAATGACGCCGCCATTGTACTTGCGATGAAGGATCGGTTTGACGTTTTTGCCGGTGCAGTCCGGCGCCGTATCGACGTGAGCGAAGAAGGCCACCGTCGGCACGCGGGCTTTGCGCGTGTTGGCGGGTATGCTGGCCACGACGTAACCGTGCTTTGTCATCTGCACGTCGGCGGCGCCCAATTCAGTTAGCTCCTGCTTCAGCATCTCGAGCAGCACCAACTGACCTGGTGTGCTCGGAAATGTATTGCTCGACTCGTCCGACTGCGTGTCGATTTGAACGTAGCGGAGGAATCGTGAGAGAAGGTTGTCGCTCATGAGCTGGGACTGTGGGAAAGGAAGAAGGATGATGGAAGAAGGCCAAAGGCAAAATCTGAAAGCTGAAAACAGAAACGCTGACAAGCATACAGGGCGTCTTGGTTCTAAGCGAGAAAAGGCTTGCCCGTGGATGTCGGTGAAATACAAACGGACCCGGAGCCTCAGCCTATGAAATTCGCCTCAATCATCCCAGCATCTCTTCTCGCACTGTTGTTTCTCGGTGGGTTTGTCTCACCCAGCGTTGGGCAGGAATCTCGCTGGGGATCGCCGGGGGAGGAGACGGTGAAGTTCATCATTGCAGCCGAGGCGAAGTGGGCCAACTCGGCCTGTAGCCCGCAACCGGATCTTAAAGACGTGATTGCGGACGACTTCCAGGGGACATCGCCCAGCGGACGGCGTTACGGCAAGAAGGACGCGATCACCACAGATACTAAGGCGCTCGAGCGCGACTGCCAACTGGGCGAGGTAAAGGTGAGATTTTTCGGCGACTCCATCGCGATCGCGTATGGAGCGGAAAGCGCGGTCTCCAAGGCTAAAGATGGCAAGGAGACAAAGCATTGTCTGATCTGGACCGACACGTGGCTGAAACGCGCCGGGAAATGGCAGATCGTGGCTGCGCAGGATACGAACATCCCCTGTAAGCCTTAAGAGACTGTTGAAATACCAAGCCGAAACGCTGACACGCTGAAAACTGAAAAGTTAGCGCGCGCAGCGAAACAACCCCGCACACATTCGGGGCTGAAAGGGCGGAGCCGAAGTCTCACTCTCGCGAGTGGATCGAAAACAGTTTGCTCGAAACTCCAGTCCCGGCCAGACTTAACCACGTCATCATGATGGAAAGATCTTTCTCAAATAGTCGCGCGAAATCTAAAAGACCAGTTGCTTTCAGGAAACATCTGTCCGGTTCCGCCTTTACCCTCCTTTTGGCAACCGCAACCTTCGTCTTCCCGGTCGAAGCGGCTTCCCATAAGGGCTCCGAGGTCGAGGCGAACAAGCCCAACGCTACGGTCGCCCCTACACCCACGCCCGCGCCCGCCGATAAATCCGCGCCAGCGCCGCACTTCAAACCCGAATCCAGCAATAGTTCAGCCAGCGTGACGGTCGAAGGTAATCGCGTCGATTATCAGGCCGTGGCGGGAACGCTCGTCGTCCATCCCAAAGGCTGGGATGACGCGGCAACGGCTGAAGACCAGAAAACAAAGGAAAGCGAAGAGAGCAAAGACGAGTCGCAGGATGACAGGGAGTCCAAGAACCCGACGGCTGAAGCGTCGATGTTCTACGTAGCGTATACGAAACAGCGCGCGGAGCCAGACAAACGGCCGATCACGTTTCTTTTCAACGGCGGCCCCGGCTCTTCGAGCGTCTGGCTACACATGGGCGCTTTTGGACCCCGGCGGGTGATCACGGCGGATAATTCCCATACGCCAGCCGCTCCGTATCAGGTCGGGAACAACGATTTCAGTTTGTTGGACGCCAGCGATCTGGTCTTCGTCGACGCTCCCGGCACCGGCTTCAGTCGGATCGCCGGGAAAAACAAGGAAAAGGAGTTCTACGGAGTAGACCAGGACGCGCACGCGTTCGCGGAATTCATCGTCGCCTATCTCAACAAATATGGGCGCTGGAACTCGCCGAAGTATCTCTTCGGTGAAAGCTATGGCACGCCGCGCTCCGCTGTGCTGGCGAACGTGCTCGAACAGGACTACGACCTCGATTTGAACGGCGTCATGCTGCTCTCGCAAATTCTTAACTTCGATTTGAGCGTCGATGAACCGGAATACAATCCTGCAATCGAGCTGC
Source organism: uncultured Verrucomicrobiae bacterium (assembly GCA_963728975.1). Classification (GTDB taxonomy): domain Bacteria; phylum Verrucomicrobiota; class Verrucomicrobiia; order Chthoniobacterales; family UBA10450; genus DATFCK01. The sequence goes on along the minus strand of CAVSMF010000002.1, from coordinate 158,814 downwards.
CGTATGTCGTGGCCCTGCCGACCTACGCGGCCACCGCCTGGTATCATCACAAGTTGCCCGGCCCGAATGCTCCCGCCGAGTTGGAACTTTTCCTCAAGGAAGTGGAGGATTTCGCGACGAAGGAATACGCGCACGCGCTGGCGGAAGGAGCGACCCTGCCCAAAGCCGAACGCCAGGCCATCGCTGAAAAGCTGCATCAGTACACCGGCCTGCCCGTGAGCTACATTCTGAAGGCCAACTTGCGCATCGATGGCGGCGAGTTCGAGAAGAATCTCCAGGACGATACGGACACCACCACCGGCCGGCTCGATACGCGCTTTTCCGGTCCCACCATGGATCCGCTAAGCAAGGAGGCCGAATACGATCCGCAGGCCGCCGCCATCAGTTCCGCTTATGTCTCGGCTTTCAACGATTATGTCAGGAAGTCTTTGAAGTTTGGTCAGGAAAAAATGTATCGGCCCGAAATTGAGTTATGGAAGAAATGGGATTTCAAACACCAGCCGCCGGGGGCGCATCGACCGCTGCAGCAGGCGACTAACACCATGCCCGATTTAGCCAGAGCCATGAAATACAATCCTGATCTGAGGATCTTTCTGGCCGGTGGTTATTTCGATCTGGCCACGCCGTTTTACGAGGGTTGGTACGAAATGCACCATCTGCCCATTCCAGAACGCCTTCAGGACCACATTCAATATCACTACTATCAGTCGGGCCACATGGTTTACGCCCATCAGGAATCGCTCAAGGCCCTTCACGATGACGCGGCTGCGTTCATCCATTCGACCGATAATCCGGGCAAACGGGGAAATTAGCACAAACGCGCAAATTACATATACGCTCATCGCGATCGCCCGGTCGCTGTTGAGAATGCTTGCCGCCATTAAGGCACCGTGCTCTGTAAAGACTCGCGGAAGCTTGGTGCGGCCACCGCGGCCTGGCTTTGATATCGCATTTTGCGATATCAATTCATCATACTCCCGGCGCGTAACCACAAAGGAAAAGTCCGCGGGAAATCGCTTTAGGTTTCGCTTAACCGCTTCATTGAAGCGGCCGGTCGCGACTCCGTAGATCCGTGCCAGAGCAAAGTCCATCACCACGCGCTCTCCGCGCAGGGTGAGAATCGGTAGGCTCGGTTTGGTTGCGACCTGCTTCTTCATCACAGCTGAAAGCGTGCTGGGCCTCGTTTCGTCGGCCTTCGTGGATCATTCATTTCTCTTTCGGCGCGAGCGACGCGACGATTTTTTCGAAGCGCGGGTCGCCGCGGAGCGGGTCCCAGACCGGGAACAGTTTTAAGGCGCCGTAGCTTAGCATGAGCGCTGGGGCGGGAGCACGCAGCCCAGTTTCCAGTTGCTGCAAGGCAAGCTCCTTCTCCCCCGCCCACGCTGCCGTGATGGCGAAATATTGAAGGACGAGCTGCCGTTGCTGACATCTTTTTCCAGCGGCATGAGCGCGATCGCTCGACGGCCTTCGTCCAAGGCCAGGTCTTTCCGCCCAAGAGCAGCATCGATTAAGCCGAGGACGCAGAGCGTTGGGCCGTAGTCCGGCTGCGCCTGCACGATCTTCTCCTGCTGGGCGCGAGCCGCTTCAAACGCAGTGCGCGCTCTTGCCTCATCTTTGGTCATGCGCGCCAGCAGACCTTCACCAAAGCTGTGGCTCAGAGTAATCGCGCCATCGCCCCAGCATGGATTGTCGCCCAGCGCGACCAGTGCTCGTTCGGCCGCAGCCGGATCGCGTTCGGCCAGAGCGCAGTCGAACCAGCTGGTCGCCGCACTGGCGATGGCTCCCGGTCCTTGGGCGAGGATTGCATCGATCGTCTGATGGAGCGGCCGGGTGTCCCCTTTCCAGAAGACGTAAAATTCTGCACTACTGGTCCGCGTTTCGGCGTTGTCGGGCACGATCGCTAACGCCCGATCCAGCGCAGCGATCGCCTCGGCATAGCGCCCCAACATTTGGTAACTGATCGCGATCTGTTGCAGAGTAAAAAAGTTGCGCGGGTCCAGTTCCACCGCGCGCTCCAGATTGCGCAGACCTTTCTCCTGCTGGCCGCGCCGCCGCAGAATGTAGCCGTTTAGTTCGAAGAGACGCGGATCATTGGGTAATGCTCGCCGTGCAATCTCCAATTCGGCGAGGGCGCCGGCATAGTCGCGCAGCCCGTAGTAGAGATATTGTGCGCGCGCCAAATGCGTTTCGCCCGCATCGGGCCGCAGCCGGGTCGCGGCTTGCACCGCAGCTTCAGCCAGCGCAAGCCGAGCGGGAGTGTGATCAGATCCCGATACTGCATAAATGGCTTACGGTCGGCAGCCTGACGAGTTGTTCGTCGGTCGAGTCGCGCACTTGCGCCGTCCCGAGCACGATCTTCGTCAGATCGGCGAGGCGCTCTTTCTGTTCCTCGATCAGCAGTTTCGAGTAACCGATTATGTCGATGAACAGGACGTGTCCAATCTCGAACTTCGAATCGGAGGATAGCTCGGGCGACATGAGATTTTGTTTTACTTGGAAACTCGGGGTTTAACGAATCTTTTCCGGATTGAATCCCTGTTGTCCGAGCATGGCCGCAGCCGTTCGCCTGAGGATTCTAACTGCGAGGTGGGGAGATGGTTGGGATGACCTCACGCTTGTTTCGTCGGTAGACGCGAAAATCTTTGTCTACGGTGATGACGCTGTGCTTCGGGTATAGCTCGCTCATCCGAATCAGACAGAGGTCGGCCAGGTCCGGTTTGTGATCCCGGTAGCGACGGGCCAGGGCGGTTAGCTGCGGAAGGTGATCGGCGCAGTCGAAGGCCAGGGTGATGAGTTGGTCTTCGATCATGTCTAGCACCAGAGCGACGTCGCGGAGATGGAATGCCGTTTCCGCCAGAACTGCTTCGCAGGTTAAGAGCGGTTCAGCAATTTGCTCGGCGACATCCAAAGCCCAGGCGTGATAGGTGTCGCGGGCGCTGACAAAGGCCACGAGAAATCCCGTGTCTGCGATTGCCTTCACCGGTTAGAGAAACCTTTGCGAGTGGATAGATTGCGCGGGCCATTCTTCACCGTACCGGCCAGCCGCATGAATTTCTTTGCGCCTTTGTCGGTTCGCCGGACTCGCTCGAGTTGCTCGCGGACGATCTGGCCTTGGGAAATACCGGTGCGTCGCGACTTTTGCTGGAGCCAATCGGCCAGGCTTTTTGGAACACGAATTGTAATTGTGTTACTCATGCGACACAAATGTAATACAACGGGGTAAGTATTGTCAATGGAGCAGGCGGTGGCCGCATCCCGGGCATAGCGTCGCCGGTCATGATCACCCGTTCGAGGCCGGTAGGGTCCTTCGTCCATTCGGCGAAAAACTTTGCCGGAATTATGTGCCAGAAGAGTCCGTACTTGTCGGCCAGCCATCCGCATTCCACTTCTTTCCCGCCGCCCGCGGTAAGTTGCTCCCAGTAATAATCGATCTCCGGCTCGGACCTCGCACCTCGGACCGCCAGTCTGGTTGTCTATGATAGGCCGTCGTCGCCAACTCCGACTCGCTCGGAACGATGGAACAACGTTGAACGGATCCAAGCCGCAAGCGCAAAAATCTTACTGGTAAGCTTTCAAAAGCGATGGGACGTCCGCCGAGGGAACGCCCAGGGCCTTAAGATTCTCCGCCGCATACGCGCCGCCGTCGCTTTCGGCAACCTTCCAGCCTGTTCCGGCCCGATGCAGCACGATCGAGAGATCGCTTTCATCGGAGTAGGCGGTGCAGAGCGCCCAATCGTGAGAAACGGAGACGTGCAAGACTTTCCCAAACTTTTTCGCCACAACCTTTCGCACCTGCTGAACATCCTTCGAATTGCCAAAATCCCCCGCCGCGGCGGGGATAATCAAGCTGAGAAAGGCGACCGCGGCGGCCAGGGTGATGTATCGGCGTAGTGTTCTCATGGTTGCCAGAGTCTGAGGCTCACCAGTTCCTCTGTCAAAACGCTACGCGGAGCGATTGATTGAGTGGACTCCGGGAAGGCGAATCGGGCCTGGCGGCGATTTTCATGAGCAGCCGCCGGGGTGGCGGAGTTCGGTATCCGAAAAAATTCAAGGCGATGACCGGTCACAGGTCTGATGTCAAACCTGACGACGCCAAATAGCGCCCACTCCGACTCCCTCGAACGAACTTTGTGGACCAAGTGACATACTTTGCAAAGTATGAAGTAACGAAATGGGTTCGAAATAGCGAAATGGGGTCGGGTCTGTACTAGGAGAACTTTCGCGAGCAGGTTTTTTGACACTTTAAGCGGAAGAAGCAGCAAGCGCCGAACGAATGCCTGCCCGGCTCGAATCGCTGTTGCTGGCTCGCGAAGACTTTCGGAGTTCACCCGCGCTTGGTGGAAATTACAGCGGCTTAACGTCACATAATTGTGACGTGACAACTGGACGTTAAAGCCTTCACAATCGACCAGGGCGATCCTGCCACGGGACGGCACATTTCGAAGTGCAACTCAACCGAAAGGAAACTCAGTATGCCATACGTCACAGCTGGAAAAGAAAACGGAGCTAACATCGACATCTATTATAAAGACTGGGGCAGCGGGCAACCGATTGTGTTCAGTCACGGCTGGCCGCTCTCGGCGGATGATTGGGACCCGCAGATGCTTTTTTTCCTCAGCAAAGGGTATCGCGTCATTGCGACGGATCGGCGCGGACATGGTCGCTCGACTCAAACCGGCGGCGGACACGACATGGACCATTATGCCGACGACCTGAAGGCCGTTACCGACCATCTCAACCTGAAAGATGCGATTCACGTCGGCCATTCGACCGGTGGCGGCCAAGTGGTGCGTTATCTCGCTCGTCATGGCGACAAGAATGTGGCGAAGGCGGCGATCATCAGCGCCGTGCCGCCGCTGATGGTGAAGACCCCGGCCAATCCGTTAGGCCTGCCCAAATCGGTGTTCGACGATCTTCAAGCCCAGCTCGCCGCCAACCGGGCCAAGTTCTATTATGATCTGCCGGCCGGCCCGTTCTACGGCTTCAATCGTCCCGGCGTGAAAACGATCGAGCCTCTCGTTCGGAATTGGTGGCGCCAAAGTATGATGGGCGGCGCCAAGGCGGGTTATGACGGCATCGTCGCCTTCTCGCAGACTGATTTCACGGAGGATCTGAAGAAGATCTCGGTGCCGGTTCTGGTCATGCACAGCGAGGACGACCAGATCGTGCCCTATCAGGCTGCCGGTCCACTCTCCGCCAAACTGCTCAAGAACGGGACGCTGAAGACATACAAAGACCTGCCTCACGGCATGATCACGACGCAAGCAGATGTCATCAACGCCGATCTGCTCGCGTTCTTCAAAAGTTAATCCGAACCCAGAGTCGGAAAACGCTAGAGGCCATCTCATAAATAGGGTGGGCCGGGCACGAGCAATTTGGGGCGGATGGCAAGGCGCGAGCGACGAGCATGCGCGAACACGGAGGCTACTTATTCCCTGGAGAGATCAGATAGATGACATGGACGATCTGAGTAATGCTAACCGGGGCCAGATGGTATTGGGATGGAGCTACCTCTTCAGCCGTTGGAATATTTGAGCCGGTAACAATTACTCGTTCCGCGCCGTCCGCTCGATCCTTCGGAAAGATTGTCGACGTAATCTCCAGAATCGGGACGGGCGAAATTGCAAACACAGAGTCGATCTTCATTCCGACCGGCTTAAGCGTGTTTTCAGCCTGCTCATGCGCGTTGGCCACGGCTTTCATCCACAAGTCTTGCCGCATTTGCGGCTCTTTCTGCAGCCCGCTGTTGATGTCGGAAAATTCAGCGCCGCTCACGGCGATCAGGTCGTTTACGAGCCTTGGAAAGCTCGCGATATCTCGTTCTTTCACTTGAAACGACCGCGTGACCACGTAGCCGATGATCTTGCCTCGCCTTTGATAGTTTTCTTCGTTCTCAAACTGTGGCGAGGAACGCAAGCTCTCGGCGATGACATCATCAATCGCAATCTTCCGATCCTTCAACAGCGCGAACACCCTGTTCGCCTTGGCTTGTACTTCGGCGTTCGCCTTCTTTTCATCGGGGTGACGAGCGACCACATCAAAACGAAGCGTCACTACATCGGCAGATTTCTCGACTCCTGCTCTTCCTTCGACGTAGATGAAAGGCTGGCTGGGCAAACCCGTCTCGGCAAGGAGGGAGAGCGGTAACAGAGCTAGGGCGCAAAATACGATTTTCATATTCGGATGGTAGCTAACTGCTGCACCCAAGGTCGAATCAAAACTGCAACCGTAACCTAACACCGAGTCCTATTATGCGCCGCAAGCCACTTCCCTGCGACCGTTCGGCAGGCGATAGGAGATCAGAAATCAGAAGTCAGATAGCGGAAGTAGAAAGTAGCCTCCTTCGCCAAGGCTTCGGCGTGCCAGGGAAATTTAGAAAGTAGAAAACGGTCGCGACCGGAGGTCCCTCCCACGTTTGGGAGGATAGAGGACAGCGGTCGGAGGGAGAAGCACCAGGCACCAATACCCAAGCACCCAGAGAAGCGCCAATTACCAATATCCAAATGGATTAATGCGGCGGTCATAGACCGCCGCTACAAAGCATGGCACAAACCCCCTACAAATATTTTCCTGGCTTCCTGCTTTCCTTGGAGATCGCCACGACCCGCCCATTCGCGCGGGAGGCGGTTCCGAATATTCTTGGCGACTCTCCGGCCGGCAGGCAGGCTGCGGCGTTCAGAAAACCAGGAGCTTAATTTTTATGAAACCAGTTTGTCTTGTTGTTGCCGTGATGCTGAGTGCCGGTTCGACCTTTGCCGCAGAACAATCCGCGAACGAGCGCGCGGTCTGGAAGTTGGAAGCATCCTATTGGAAATATGTGCAGGCGGGCGATTTGGAGAGTTATCTTAAGTTGTGGCACCGGAATTTTGTCGGCTGGCCCAACTCGAGCGCGACGCCGAGAAGAAAAGATCACATTACGGATTGGATCGCTGACTACACGAACAAAGGGTTACGGCTAAAGTCATACGATTTGGAACCTGCCGCGAGCCAGGCCACCGGGAACGTAGTCGTGACTTATTATTGGATCACTGATCGCTGGGTGGACGGGCAAGGACACGGCGAAGGCAAGCCAAGTAGAATCACGCACACATGGATTCGCACTCAGGGCGGTTGGCAGATTATTGGAGGGATGTCCGCTCCAGTCACGCAAAGGAGCGCGCATAGCACGCAGAAGTTAGAAGATAGGAAGCCAGAGGACGGAGGGGGAAAATAGAAAGTAGAAAACGGTCGCGACCAGAGGTCCCTCCCACGTTGGGGGCTCCGAAAGTTTTCGCGAATCGCGTGCTTTGAATTAACGCAAGAAAAGTCTCGGAACCGGCCTGGCGAATCGCTTAGATTCGTGACTACAACTACGCAGCCATCGTTTGCCAGCTATGGCCAGATTATCCTCCCCTGTCCTCTTTGTCCCCGGCGTCATGGGGAGCGTTTTGCGAGACCAATACCCCGTCGATCCAGAAACGGTCTGGTCTCCACTTAAGCTTCTGATCAAATCATATGAGCGGATCACGTTGCATCCATCGAATGTTCGTTATGAACTCATCGAGCCGGCGCGCATAACCGCAGATCAGGTATTCGTCCTGGTTTATGGCGAGATCATTGAGGAATTGCGCCACAACCTGACTCCGCAGGCAGATCGGCCGGTTCCAGTTTATCCGTTCGCTTATGATTGGCGTCAGCCGTTGGAACTAATCCAGGCGGAGCTTGCCACATTTGTCGATGAGGTAATCGATCGGACCAAGCTTCTGCGTCACTACGACAAAGCCGGTTACGGAACGAAGGATTTCCCGGCCAGGGTAAATTTGGTCGCGCATTCCATGGGTGGACTCATCGTCGCCGGCTACGTTCAGGAATGCGGTGAAACAAAAGTGGACAAGGTAGCGACCATCGCTTCGCCGTTCCGCGGCTCTCTGGAAGCTGTTGCAAAAGTTACCAGCGGTGTCGGCGCGCTGGGCGAAGCTCCAGGTAGCTCCCGCGAAAGAGAGGCCGCTCGAGTCACGCCTGCTCTGTATCATTTGCTGCCTTCTTTCAAGGACGCAGTTTCGGCCGCTGAAGGATTGTCCAATGATCTCTTCGTGGCGGAAGCATGGCAGCCGAGCGTGATCCAAACCCTGGCCTCATTCATTCGCATGTACGGGTTGGAGCCGGGTGCGCCGCAGGAACAAGCGGTTAAATTATTGACGTCGATGCTGGATCAGGCGTGGAAACATCGCACCCGGATTGAGAAACTGACGCTGTCCGATTCGAAAATGTGGCTCTCCATCGTCGGTTTGGATGGAGAGACGCGTGTCGCGATGCAAATCGAGACCAGTGGTGGCAAGCCGTGGTTTGAATTGGGAGCACCCCGCAACGACTGGCACAAGGGGACTCCAGCCAATGACATTTTTACCGGCGACAACACAGTTCCTTATCTGGGGGCGCGAGCCAGGTTCATCCCGACCGAACAAGTAGTCTGTGTCACGCCGAAAGACTTCAGCTTTTGGGAATTCAAAGACAAACTTCTGGGGAAGAGTGGATTCCACTCCAGTTTGCCCAATATGAACCTGGTCCAACGGCTTGTGGTCAGCCACATCAAAGGAGCGAAATACGGAGATGTCTGGGGCCGACCCGCGCCCGATCTCGGGTCCACCGAGTGGGATCCGCCGATCGCGGGTCTGCGTTCGGCTTGAAATGATTCACGTGAGATAAAAAACAGAATGGGGTTCAGTCCTTACTATTGATACAAAACGGCCCAGACCTGTAGAAAATGCCAGAAGTGAGGACTGACCGCCGGATCCTTCCGCGCAAATGACACACCCCGACTGGAACGAAAGCTATGTCGCCGGCGACGCGCCCTGGGATACCGGAGAGCCGGATAATCATCTCGTCGAGTTCATCGGCTCTGGCGCTGTCGCTCCGGGTCGGGCGCTCGACGTCGGCTGCGGCACCGGCACCAACGCGCTCTGGCTCGCCGGACAGGGCTTCAAGGTCCTCGGGATCGACGTCTCGCGACTCGCCATCGAGAAAGCGTGCGCCAAAGCGGCCGGTAAGGATCTGGACTGCCGCTTCGAACAATTGGATTTTCTGAACGACACGGTTCGTGGCGGTCCGTTCGATTTCGTCTTCGATCGCGGCTGCTTTCACGTCTTCGACAAAGCCGAAGAGCGCGCCCGGTTCGCGGAGCGCGTCGCTTTGCTACTCGCCCGCGGCGGCCGTTGGCTGAGCTTGATCGGCAGCACCGAGGGCCCCGATCGTGACTGGGGACCGCCGCGCCGATCAGCCCGGGACATAATCGGCGCCATCGAACCGGCGCTCGAAATTCTGGATCTACGCTCCGTCGAATTCCGCGTCAACCGCCTTCCTGGCCCCGCGGCAGCCTGGCTGTGTCTTTCCCGCCCGCGAAAAGTTCCCGCCGTCCCTTCGACGCAGCAGGGTTAGCGGGCGTGCGTAGCACCCAAGAAATAGAAGATAGGAAGTCAGAGGACGGGGACAGAAGGGGAAGCACCAATAACCAAGCACCAGAGAAGCACCAATTAGCAAGTTCCAAATGGATTAATGCGACGGTCATAGACCGCCGCTACAAGGCCTTAGCCGGTTCCTGGTTTCCTGGCTTCCAGATTTGTCTTCCTGCGTTCCTTAGCTATTGCGGGAGAAGCGAAATTAATGGGACGAGACAAGCTCGTCCCTCCCCGCGTTTGACACAAACGCCCTACAAATTCCTTCCTGGTTTCCTGGCTTCCAGATTTGAATTTCCGTTCCTGCTTTCCTTAGCGATTGATTGGCAGTTACGATTTGGATTTAGCGGGTTTGGCCGGCGCTTGCTGTTTGACGTTGGTATGGAAAATGGCCAGCCAGGCGCCGTTCTCCATTTTCCAAACGGACCCGCAGTTATAGGTGCCGGAGGCGTCTTTTCCGTCAAACGTGCCTTCAATTTTCACGATGTAAGTGGCGACGGCGACGTCTTTCTCATCGGAGAACATCTTGAAATCGCTGATGGCGAACGATTTCATGTCCCACTTTTTCATGTCCGAGAGCTCCTTTTTCATAGTGGACATGCCGTCGTCGTACACGCCGCGAAAATCTTTATCGACGACCTTTTTGAAGTCGGCTGCGTTTTTATCTTTGAAGGCCTGCCAGGCGGCGTTTTCGTTGGCTTTGATGTCTGCCTTGTTCGGCGCGGCCATCGAGACGGCGATGGTGGCGCAAAATGCGGTCACGGTAGAGATGATGATTCTTTTCATGGGATCCTTTTCGTTGAGGTTAGGTTAGGTACGGAATCAAAATTGATGCGTCCGGGTGCGTCTGGTCAAGTTTAAAGGGGAACAGAGGAAAGCACCAAACCCCAAAGAACACCTTGCCACGGCGAGTTCATCCGTCGGCGAACAAGATCCGCCGCTTGACCCAAACGCCCTACGATTCAGGGACAACCGGGAGAAAATCTTATTGCCGGATATCGGGCTTTCGCGGTAAATTATTAATACCCCCCTAATGAAGTCAGTAGTCGTCCGGGTTTCCTTCCCTCTCCTGATTGGCGCGTTCCTGGTTCGCTGCGCCGCCATTGACGCAGTCGCGGCTTCGCCCCGGCGGCCGGTCAGCGCTTCTCCCCCGAAACTTCGCAAATGTTGCGTCTGGCGAATCACCAACACCAAAGCGCCGTTTTATCTGGTTGGCTCGGTTCACGCCCTCAACAAGAAGGATTACCCGTTGCCCGAGGCTTACGACGTCGCGCTGCGCGATTCACGGCGGATTCTTTTCGAGTTCGATCCGAAACAAAGCGACGAATTCGCGGAAAAGTTCGAGGCGGCATCCCGATACCCGCACGGTCAGGACATCCGGAATAAAATCCACGGCAAACTGCTGTGGTGGCTCCGCGAAAACACCACGGCGATCCAGTGGAAATACGACAAGAAAGACAAACAATATCACTCCACGGTCGGCAAATTCGACACCCTGGTCCAATACAAGCCGTGGTACATCGCCGAACATTATTTCGATCTGCGCGGTTACGCCGATGTAACCGAAACGAACGGCGTCGATAATTACCTGGCGAAGCAGGCCCACAAAGCCGGGAAAGAAGTTGGCGGCCTTGAATCGGTGGACGAACATGTGCAGGTCCTGAGCGGGATGTCGGATCTCGACGGCGAACTCTTACTCCTGGACCAAATCATCTACGGTTATCGCGACGAGAACGATTTTCGCCGGACCCGTTCGGCCTGGCGACGGGGCGATACCAACAAACTTTGGGCGATGGACGCACGCCTTCGCAAGGAAGCGTGGTGGATCGCGGCCCGGCTGGTTGATCAACGCAACATCAAATGGATTCCGCGGATTGAGCGCGAAATTAAGTCAGGGAGACCGACGGCGATTGTGGCCGGCGCGATGCATTTCGCCGGACCCAATAGCGTCGTGACCCTGTTGCAGCGGCGCGGTTACAGGATCGAGCAGTTGTAAACGCGGGACCGTTGATCTCGTTGGGCTGGTTGGCAACGGGCGTTATCGTCTCGAATTCGGGACAACAAAATCCCAGGCGCGAGTTCGATCGTGATTTCAGGCCCGGAAGCCTCACCGCGAAAGCGCCTCATCGGCAATGCCTTGTGACTGATCGCACCGCGATGGCACGCCTGCTGCAATACGGCTTCGAGAGTTTATCTTGCGACACCCCGCCGTTTCCCCACGTTGGTTGCGGATAAAACAGCCAGATCAAGCCTATGAATTCCACGATCAAATTCCTGTTCGCCGCCGCAGTCATGCTGAGCTTTTGCATTTCCGGACGAGCCCAATCGGAACCTCATAAAAGCCCCCCACTCGCCGCCACACCTCCCCTCCCCGGCGTTCATCAAGCGGGCAAACCGCCGGCCAACCAGGCGCCGCCGCCACCGATGTCGATTCAAACGCCGAAGCCCGGCGCCTCTCAACCGCCAATCGAGAAAAATTCGCAACCGCTCAATCCCAAGGACATGGATGCCTCGGTCAGGCCAGGTCAGGATTTTTTCATGTACGCCGATGGCGGCTGGATCAAGCAGACGGAGATCCCGCCGGAATATTCGCGCTGGGGCAGCTTCAACGAATTGATCGAAAAAAATAACGACGCGCTTCATGGCATCGCGGAGAAAGCGGCGTCTGAAGCAGCAGCGAAAGAAACCGCCGCTGCCAAGGAATCAGAGGCATCGCCGGCAGACGTCCAAAAGGTGGGCGATTATTATGCCAGCGGCATGAACGAAAAAGCGATCGACGCCGCCCGAGCCAAGCCGCTTCAGGACGAGTTCAAGAAGATCGATTCGATCAAGGATCGCAGCGGTCTATTGAAGGAAATCGCGCACCTGCAAACGATCGGGGTGGGCGCCGCATTCCGGTTCACTTCCGGGCAGGACGCAAAGAACAGCACGATGGTCATTGGCCAGGCGTTCCAGGGCGGACTGGGGATGCCGGACCGGGATTATTATACCAAGACCGATGACGCCTCGAAAAAACTGCGCGATCAGTACGTCGCGCATGTAACCAAGATGTTTACTCTTCTGGGCGAGCCGGCGAGCAAGGCGGCGAGCGATGCTAAGAAGATTCTGGGGTTCGAGACCAAACTGGCGGAGGCATGCCGGACCCGGGTGGAGCTGCGCGATCCGCAGAAGAACTACAATAAGATGTCGGAGAAAGAGCTCCAGGGGCTCACCCCCGATTGGAATTGGACCGATTATTTCAATGCCATCGATCTGCCCGCGGCCGGCGACATCAACGTCGGGCAACCCGATTTTTTCAAGGAGGTCGACAAAGTTTTTGCCGGCACCTCGATGGACGACTGGAAAACTTATCTGCGATGGCATCTGATCAACGCCACCGCGTCGCAGCTGTCGAAGGATTTCGTTAACGAAGATTTCAAGTTCAAGGAAACCGTTCTTCGCGGCACCAAACAGATCAAACCGCGCTGGAAACGGGTGGTAACGGCCACCGACAGCGAAATCGGGCAAGCGCTCGGTAAACTTTACGTGGCCGATTATTTCCCGCCGGAAGCGAAGAAGCGCGCCCTGGAACTGGTGAACAATCTCAAGGAAGCGCTGGCCGATCGGATCAAGACATTGGACTGGATGGACGAATCGACCAAACAAGAAGCGTTAAAGAAACTGGCGGCCTTGAACGTGAAAATCGGGTATCCCGACAAGTGGCGCGATTATTCGCTGTTGCGAGTCGATCGCGGCCCGTATGTGCTCAACACCATTCGGGCGGAGAAATTCGAGACTAACCGGGAGTTGAAGAAGATCGGTAAACCGGTCGATCGGACGGAATGGCGTATGACGCCGCCGACCGTAAACGCGTATTACAATCCAAACCTGAACGAGATTGTGTTTCCGGCCGGAATCCTCCAGCCGCCGTTCTTTTACGCCAAGGCGGACGACGCCATTAATTATGGCGGGATCGGGGCCGTGATCGGTCATGAGATGACGCATGGGTTCGACGATCGGGGCCGGCAGTACGACGCGGAGGGGAATCTGCGGGATTGGTGGACGCCGGAATCGGCGGCAAAATTCAAGGAACGTTCCCAGGCGATCGTGAAACAGTTCAATGAGTACGAGCCGCTGCCGGGCGTGCACGTAAACGGCGCTTTGACCCAGGGGGAGAACATCGCCGATCTGGGAGGAATAAAGATCGCCTATGCCGCGTTACAAAAAGCCCGGGCCGGCAAACCGGAAGAGAAAATCGACGGGTTCACTCCGGAGCAACGGTTCTTCCTGTCGTATGCGACAATTTGGAAATCGAAGATTCGACCGGAAGACTTAAAGTTGCGGGTCAACACCGACCCGCATTCGCCGGCCCATTATCGAGTGGACGGTCCGTTATCGAATCTGCCGGAGTTTCAGCAGGCGTTCAACATCCCGGACGGCTCGCCGATGGTGCGTCCGGCGGACAAGCGGGTGAATATTTGGTAGCAGGAAAAGCAGGAAACGAATTAGGAAACCAGGAAGCCAGGAAAGTCGTTGTAGGGCGTTTGTGCCAAACGCCGGGAGGGATCGAGCTGGCGCGCCAAGCCGTAGCTTTCTTGCGAAGGCTGGTCTCGTTCCATTAATTTCGCTTTGCGGCCTGTCCCGCAATTGCCAAGGGAATCTGAAAGATCACCAAGCAGGAAGCACGCGAACGTGCGGGAGATAGGCTGGCGTTTGGCACAAACGCCAGACAACGTTTCAATGGCGTCCGAGCTTTTTGGATTAGTGCGGCGGTCATAGACCGCCGCTACAAAGGAGGCGTCACTTAAAAGTGACGAGATCGTCCCGGCCTTAAACTTGCTTTTTTCCGTGTACTGCCATGCCTAAGAAACTAACTATTACTACTTCAACGTTTTACAGAAACGGAAATGTAACCAACTTGCCAATTGCGCGGATTTTTCGCAAATTTGCGGTTATGCAATTTGTTTCGTCTCGTTTCCCCTTCGTCGTTCTTACCATTCTGGCATTCGCCTGGATCGGCCCCTCGGCTCAGGGGGGGACCTGCTGCGTCTGGCGGGTAACCAGTGTTCCGCAACCGTTTTATCTTGTGGGCACGGTTCACGCGCTGACCAGCACCGATTATCCCCTGCCCAAGCCGTACGACCAGGCGTTACGCGATTCGAAGCAACTTATCTTCGAGTACAGTCCAGAACCACAGTCCCAGATCGAATTCGAGAAGAAGTTCTCCGCAGCCGCCGCTTATCCTAAAGGCGACGACCTAAGCCACCACCTGCACGGGAAGACGTTTGTGTTCTTGCACAAGAACTTCGGCTATTCAGGTCTGATTGGTGGAAACGTCAACCGATTCGGGACTCACCACATCAGCGGGGGGATCGAGCAGCTTCGTCCGTGGGCCATCGCCTTTTACGTGTGGGGGATCCGCGGCTATAACGATGTTTTTGGCGAGTATGGGGTGGATCATTACCTGTCGTTTCAAGCCAAGCGTCTGGGCAAGGAGCGGAAAGGTCTTGAGACGCCTCAGGAGCACGTGGAAGTCCTGGCCGGAATGAACGATATCGAATCGGAACTCCTTCTCCTTGATTCGCTGGTCCGGGGCGACAAACGACGCGACGATTTCAACCGGTTGCGAGACGCCTGGAAACATGGCGATACAAAAACGTTATGGGCGGAGGAGCAACGAGAGCGGAACCTGAATCCAGGCGCTAACGTGAGGCTGCTCGATATGCGGAACGTGAAATGGATTCCTCGGATCAAAGCGGAAATGAAAAGTGGCAAGCCGACAGCAATCGTCGTGGGCGCGGCCCATATGCTTGGGAAGAACGGTCTGGTTTCTCTTCTGGAGCGGGAGGGTTACAAAATCGAGCAGTTGTGAGGCGCGCCCCGCGCGTGGGCGATAGGTAGGGGCGCATCTCCGAGGCGCCCGGGTTGACGGCCACAAGTCGCCATCTTAGGCAAGATTAATGGGACGAGACGCGCTCGTCCCTCCCGGCGGTTTGAACGGCGCGCGTAGCGTGAAGGAAACAGGTAGCCATCGCTTGGCTCCCTTTCGCGGGAGAGGTTTAGTGCGGCGGTCATAGACCGCCGCTACAACGGAGCCCTAGAGAAGCACCAAAGCCCAATACCCAAGCACCAGGGAAGGTTCAATCTCCAATACCCAAACCCTAACAAGCACTAAGCAAACAAGCGCTGCCAATTTAACGATTTAGCGATTTAATAATTTAATGATTTAAACCGAAAGAAATAGCCACCGCGTGGAGGGCGTCCGCGCGGTTGGCGCCCGCAAACTCAACTCGCCGGCCCAGCCAGGCGGGACGCTCGGCCATCCCGGAGAACTTCCGCTCCCATTCATTTCCTGCTTTCCTGCGTTCCTTAGAGCAGCAAGTCCCCGCTGTCTTTTGCACGATGTGCGGTTGCGGTGATTGGTTATCCTCTGGGTTTGGGGTTTTAATCGCGCTTCGGCGCGATTTTTCCTCCCCAGGAAAGGATCTTGGCTTTGGTTCCGGCGGCTTCGGCTTCCTTGATGTCGCCGGCGCGATTGTAAAATAACGAAAGACTGGTCCAGGCAATCTGGTCGTTAGGCCGAAGTTCCGTAGCCTTTTTTCCAGCCTCGATTGCTTCCGGGAAACGGCCCAGCTTCATCAGCGCCATTCCCAGAGCGTGCCAGCCGTCGAAGAAATCCGGGTCGAGCTCGACGCATTGCCGGTATTTCTCGACCGCATTCTCGAGCTCGCCAATCGCCAGGTCGCCGTTGGCGTCGTCGAAGATGTCATCACGGCTTGGCATATACGGGAACGGTGGAGATCAGGATACAAGTCAATCTTGAACGCTCAACTATCAAGGAGAGCGGGGAGTTGGAGCCTGCGGGCGCCGACGGCGCGGACGCCCTCCAGGATCAGACGATCGGCGTTTGGCACAAGCGCCCCCTGCAATTACGATTTGCGGGGAGGCGCGGAGCTTTTCGCTTCCGAATTCTGGGCCGGGGCTATGGCTTCCCGCTGTTTTTGCTGAAGCCACCCGTAGAAAACAATCTCGCTCTTGTTGTGCTCAATCCGCTCGGCGAATTGTTTTTCCTTGTCTCGATCCTTTGCTTCATCCGGGGGCTCCCGCTTTTCGAGGACAACGATGATCCCCCCGTTTTCCCACGGGAAAAAATCGCTCACCTCACCCGGTTGAAGGGAAGCTGCCGCGCTTCTGATGGCAAGAAAATCGGGCGGCTTCTGCGTTTTCTCCTGATTTTTCGCTCCCGGTTGTTTCGAATCGGACTCATCCATAAGGGTGAACGGAGGCACTTTCTCGGCCTTTACGTTTGCAGTCTCGAGAGCAAAGGAGAGCGGCTCACCCGATTTCAATCCTTCGCGAACATCGTGCGCAACCTTGGCGCCTTTTTCCATCATTGCCTGCTGAGCGCGATGGGCCTTGATCGCCTCCACGATTTTCGGGCGCGCTTCATCAAGAGTCAACGGGCGCGCAGGCGTGATATCGAGCAGATGCAGAATAGCGTATCCGTTGGCAATCTGGATCGGGTCGCTGTTCGGTTCCTGCCTGGTCAGCTGAAAGGCGGCCGCGCCCAGCCCTTCCTGGCTCATTTTGGGATCGGGTTTCGCAGCCGTAAAATCGCCGGTCACCTCGACTGGCAGTTGGAAGCGGGCGGCCACCTGGTTAAAGTCGGCGCCCTTTTCCAAAAGCGCCTGAGTAAAATCGGTCGCGCGGTCGGCCAGCTTTTGCAAGGCGTCGACCCGTTCCCGGCCGTTTAATTTTTGTTGGCTGTCGTTCAAGGCCAGGGCCACCAACGCGACCTTGCGTTTCTCGTCGGTCCGAAGCTCCGTTTTATGGGCGTCGTAATATTTACGCACGTCCTCATCGGTTACGGTAATATCCTTGTTAAAATCGGCTTGGTTCAGACGGATGACGCTGGCCGAAAGCCGGCCATAAGCTTCATCGAAATTCTGCTTCATCTCGCTCTGCGGCGTCGAAATGCCCATGGCCACGATCTGTTTGATGCGCCGCAAAGAGAGCGCGTCCCGGGCCAGATCTTCCACCTCGCCTTCGCTGAAACCGTTAGGCGAGAGCAGTTGCTGGGTGAATTCGGTATACTTCTTCATGTCGAAACCGGAAGGCCCCTGAAACGCAGCCAAACTCCGGACGAAGTCGATCACCTCGGACGCGCCGGGTTGGATTCCGAGCTGGCCGGCTTCATGGCGAAGAATGAGGAGATTGATGATGAATTGCCAGCTTCGCTCGTTATCGTCCCGGGCTCCGGCGGCGAGATCCTGGACAAAGTCGGACATCCCCAGGGCCATGGCTAAACCATAAAGTTTGCCGTAACGCTGCGCCTCGACCAGGGAAAGATTGCGGCCATAAATACGGGCGACATCGCCGGGGCCTCTGGCGCTGAGATCCGTTTTGTTAAAATAGAAAACGAACGGGACTGCCAGCACCGCGATCACGATCATGAGCGTGTTCCGATGCTTGCGAAGAAACTTCATCATAAGCTTGAAAATCCTTTATCCATTTTTGAGGGAACGTGGAATTTACGATTAGCCGGGCTTCCGCCAAATGGTTTTTTGGCGGCGGCGGTTCACTGAACCGGAATCGGGACGGAGGGTTGGCCCACGAAACACGCGAATGGACACGAAAATGGGAAGGGAGATAAGGGGACGACACCCGTCTTCTTGAAAAAGAGTTGCTCCGCGAAACACGCGAATGGACGCTAAAGGAGGGGAGAGATAAGTGGGACGAGATTTTCCTTCTTGAAAAAGAGTTGGCCCGCGAAACACGCGAATGGACACGAAAAATGGAAGGGAGAGAGGGGGGACGACACCCGTCTTCTTGAAAAAGAGTTGCTCCGCGAAACACGCGAATGGACGCTAAAGGAGGGGGAGTTCGGCCTTGGCGAACAAGCGCGAAAGAAGCACCAAATCTCAAGCACCAAGCACCAGAGAATCACCAAGCTCCAAGCTTCAAAACCCGCGGTGAACAGACGGTGTCGCGGGAGATTCCGGCGTTTGGCACAAACGGCCTGCAATTGAGGGCGATCGGCGTTTGACACAAACGCCCTACAATTGCGTTCCTTGGCGATAGACGCTGGGGAGAAGCTGGAAGGCGATTGGTTATTGGTGATTGGTGCTTCTTTGGGGTTTGGGTATTGGAGCTTGGTGCTTGTTCGCTCAAAGACGAATTGCGTTCCGTGGTGGATCGACTCCCTGTCTCTTTTTCGCGTGATTTGGCGTGTTTAGCGGATCGTTTTCGTATCACCAGCGGTTTGCTGGACCAGCTCCCAGACATTGTGCAGGTGCTGCTCGGTGGTAAGCAGATTGCCAAGGCCAACCCGGATCACTGTTCGGCCGTTTAGTTTTGTCCGGGTGAGATAAGCCCGGCCTGACCTATTGATCCGCTCGACTATCTCGCTATTGACCCGGTCGCTCTCGGCCGGATCAGGCAGCGACCGTCTAAAACAAATCACTCCCATGACCACCGGCGCGGCCAGCTCGAAGCGCCGATCCGCTTTGATCCAGTCTTCGAGCAAATGGGCCAGGCGCATATGGTCGCGAATGCGGGCGGCCATGCCGGCTCGGCCGAAAGTCCGAAAAACCATCCAGGCTTTTATGGCGCGAAATTTCCGGCCAAGCGGGACACCGTAGTCCATGTAATTTTTTTCCGCGTCGACGGTATCGCCCCGGAGATAATCGGGAACGAGAGAAAAGACACGGCGCAAACGCTCGAGATCGCGCAGGTAAAGGACGCTGAAATCGAACGGCACGAACAACATTTTGTGAGGATTGACGACGATCGAATCCGCCGCCTCCCATCCTGCGGTAATCCAGCGGCCTTCCGGAAGAATGGCCAAGCCGGCGCCATAAGCGCCATCGATATGCAGCCAGATTTTATTGTCCTGGCAGATGCGGGCGATTTCCGGCACCGGATCCACGCTGGCCGTGGAAGTCGTGCCCACCATTGCGATCACAGCCATGGGTGTGAAACCGCGGGCGCGATCGTCGTCGATCGCCCTGGCCAGGGCGGCGGATTCCATTCGAAAACTGGAATCGCTCCGGACGCGGTGCACATTCTCCTCGCCCAGGCCAAGCGCGATTGCGGCTTTTTCCACGGAGCTGTGAGCCTGATCGGAAGCATAAATGCGAAGTCGCGGAACACCGGGGCGGGTCAAACCAAGTCTGCGTGTTTCCGGAGCTGCTTCTTCCCTGGCCGCGGCCAGGGCGTGCATGATTCCGATCGATGCAGTGTCAAACAGCACGCCGCCAAATGCAGCCGGCAGACCCAGCCATTTTCGCAACCATTCCAGAACGACAGTTTCCAGTTCCGTGGCGGCGGGGGAAGTCCGCCAGGTCATGGCGTTGATGTTGAATGCAGCGGAAATCATTTCGCCTTCGATCCCGGGGGCGCTGCTGGTCGATCCGAAGTAGGCGGCAAACTGGGGATGCCCCCAGTGCACCATGCCGGGAACAAT
Source organism: uncultured Verrucomicrobiae bacterium (assembly GCA_963728975.1). Lineage (GTDB taxonomy): Bacteria > Verrucomicrobiota > Verrucomicrobiia > Chthoniobacterales > UBA10450 > DATFCK01. Next base: position 138,939 of record CAVSMF010000002.1, on the reverse strand, counting down.
CAGAGTTTTGATGTCGTCGAAGATTTTCTCGAACGGCTCCCCTTCCTCCGGACCTTCTTTCGGCAGTGCGGCCGCAATCGCGCCCGGCTTGGCATTCGGCGCCACCGGGAGCTGAGCGATGTTCTCCCGATAATCGGCGATCCAATCGGCGATTTGATGGAGCTGGTCCCGAAAAATTTCCGGCGGCACATCTCCCAGAGTTTCAGCGAGGTTAGGAGCAGATTTTTGCCGATCAGTCATGGCTTCTGGTGGGTGAAATTTTCTCGCGAACAGACTGGCTGCGACTGGTTCGGGCTGGAAGCCCGAGCCACGGTGTTCTGTCCGGGGGAGCGCACGCGCCTGGCATGCTGGCGATGGCGCCCTCGCCATCGCGAACTTTGCTCCCACTTTCCCTCTGTTGTTTGGATTCCGAGGTTCGGGGATTTTTCGGCGAGGGCGCCGAAAAAAACACGCGAGGGCGCGTGCGCTCCCCGGAGGGGCATCTCGGAGAGATGCCCCAACCTGCCCTCAAAAGGCAAAGCCAAAACTGAAGTGAAATGCTCCATCGGCTTCGCCGGTTTGGGGATCGGGATTCACTCCGTAATCGAAACGGATCGGCCCGATCGGAAGTTGGTAGCGTAATCCTCCCCCAATCGCGTAACGCATTTGGGCCAAACTCGGTTGCTCCGAGCTCGGCAGCAAATTACCGGCATCGAAGAAGAGAGCGCCCTGCAACTCTCCGTAAATGGGAAAGTTGTACTCGGCATTGAAGATGGTGTAGAACTCGCCGCCGAGCGGATGGCCCCGCCGGTCGCTCGGCCCGAGCTCGCGTTCGGCAAAACTGCGCACGCTGGTGCTGCCTCCGTTAAAAAACCGCTCATCGATCGGCAAATCGAATGGCGTGCTTTCGCTGCCGAGGATGTGGATGATTCCAGTCCGCGCGCCGAAGGAGAGCATGCTATGCCGAAACCAAGTAACAACCGGGGATTGGGTTGCATCCTCGACCACCGCCACCCCGGGAGCGCGGGGCGGCTCGCTGAAGGGCATATAATAACTAACCCGGGACGTGCCGCGGACAAACTCGATATCGCTGCCGAAGGCGTTGGTCGCCACATCCATCGTTCCATCGATCACCAGACCGCGAGGATCGACCAGCGGGCTCTTGCGCAGATCGAGGGTTTGGCTGATTCCAAGCGTATTTACGACATAGGTGGTTTGCCCCAGAAACTTCGCGCTGATATCCGCGCTGGTCAGGTCCACCCGGCGCACGGCGAAGAAAGCGCCGGCCTTGTATTGTTTGGTGATGTCGCGCGAGATCTCGAGGCGTTCTCCCAGTTCGAATTTCGAGTATCCGTCAAAATCGAACGTCAACGCCCAGACGCGCGCTTTGAAAGCAAACTCAGTATCGAACAAATAGGGATCTTCCCACAACACCTCGCCTTTGTAGCCGCGCTGGTTGATCTCGACCGACGTCGTTAGGGGACGGCCGTAACCGAAAAGATCCAGATCGCGATATTGCACGCCAAAAATCCCGCCGACGTAGGTTCCGTAACCGACGGAGAAACCCAATTCCTTGCTCTTCGCTTCCTCGGCCGAAATCTGGAGATGGAGGCGGTCGTTACCGAACGGAACTGGGTTGATTTGGAGAAGGTTAAACAAGCCGGTTTTCATCAAAGCTCGGAATTTCTTGTCTAAAACGTCGGGGCTATAGGTTTTTCCTTTGAGCCTGTCGAAGCGGCTGAGGACATAACCCGGCCGCAAATGGGTCAGCCCGGTCACGGTGGCTGAATCGAAGTGATAAACCGGGCCGGGGGAGAGAGCGACCTGGACGGGAACACGGCCCTGGACCGCCTTCTCCGGGTCGCCGGTTGCTTCGACCTTCACATCGTAATAGCCGCGGCGTTTGAAATACTCCTGCAACCGGCGGGGGATGTCGGCCACGCGCGCTTCGGTGTAAGGCTGTTTCAAAAGATCGAGCATCTGTCCGCGCAACGTCTCGGGGCTGTAAATCGTATTGCCCTGGAACGAGACATTGCCAAAGAAGTACTGCTCGTTTTCGATGATTGGAATTGTCACATCCACCACCGTTGCGTTTTGGCGATACCGATAAGTCGGGGTTTCGACCTTGGCCTGGAGAAATCCTTCGGCAACGTAAAACCGCTGAACCAAATCGGCTCCCTGTTGCACGTCCTGCCCCACGAACGGCAGATCCACTTTCAATTGGGAATAGCGTTCTCGGGTGGGCCCGACGACATAACTGAGCAGTTTATCGGCGGGCTCGTGAGCGTTGCCCTCGAAATGGACCGTGCCGAGGGTGAATTGCGGGCCTTCCTCAATGTGCAGAGCGACCCGGTCGCCCTCAATCTGGTAGCGCACATCCACCTTGGCGTAGCCGTGTTTGCGATAGAAAAGCTCCAGGAAAAAAGCAACGTCGTCAGCCCGGGCGGCGCTGAGGCCGTAGTCGGATATGGTGGTGATCTGCTCTTTCAACGCAGTCCGGAGATCGTCTTCACTAAAAGCAGTGTTGCCGTCGAATCGGATGATCCCCGCTGTCAGGGCCCGCTTTCTTTGTTCCTTTTCGGCCTGCTGTTTGGCTTTCTGCTTTGCCTCCACACGCGGCGGGCTCACCGCGTTTTGGCCGAAAAGATCGGAGGTCAAGCCCAAGCCGAGGATTAAAAGGAGGGCGCGTCTCATCTTAATGGAATCGGATTAGATACTTGACCATACCGCGAAAATCTCCGCCTACCTCGATATCTCCGACTAAAACGAAGTGTTTGTCCACTTTTACACGGGCGGTGGCGGTCTGCCGGCCGGTGCGCGGATCCACCTGCCCGAACTCAACGCTGACTCGTTCGAACATGGAATGGGTGTTGTCGGTCTGCCCTTTTTTGAAAATTTTCCGGTAGACCTGTTGAAAAAGGAGCATGGCGGCCCGGCCAGCCAGAACGTTGCTGCTTCCGGTCAATTCTTGCCGGGTTGCACCGGTGGCCAGAAGGGAAATGATTTCTTCCTGAGGAAGCGGCGGTTCGCTGGTAAAGACCGCTTGGGGCGAGAGGGACCGGCCATAAACATAAACGTGAACGGTATAATCGCGGATGACCGAGGCGCCGTGAAGATCGATCTTCGGGTTTAACGATTCGCTCGGATCGAAATAGAGAAATCCGTACTGAATTTCGAGCCGGCTGAAGGGCAGAGTCGCCTCCACATTCTCCAGCCGGACCAGGCCTTTGAGTCCGGGATGCAATCCGGTTCCGTTGAGGTGGAGATCGACGATCGCCTTTCCGTTCGCCAGATTGCCTCGAATCTGAAACGGATCTTTTGTTTTGATCGCCACGTCGAATTTCCAGTTCCGGAAGGGCGGGTAGGGAAACGAAAATTGCGGCCGGGAAGAGGGCGGCTCCGGAGCGGGCCGGCCCGGCAACCCGATTGGAATCAAATCGAGGTTCTTGAGGAAATGGCTGTTGGTTAACGCCACCGTTCCGGTCACAGTGGCGCTGTTCAAGGGACCTTTTACCTTGACGTCGGCATCGGTCCGGACCGTCATGGAATCGTCGCGGGCCAAAAGGGCGCTGTTTCCTTTCAAGGCCAGGTCGAGATTGATTTGGGTCAGCTTGGGCAATGTGACCCGGCCGGAGACGGTGAAGTTACCGCCGGCCAGTTCCCCGCCGAACTGTTCGAAACGAAGCGTATCGCGATTAAAGACGAGCCGGGCCTTGAAGCTCTGGAGAGCGGGAAAGGTCGGATCTTCAAACCGGGCGACGTTGATAGTCATGTCGGCCGATCCGGTGAGGACCGGCCGGCCGACGGTTCCGCTCACGCCGACATCGAGCGCGGCGTCGCCGTCCAGTTGCTGGATGGCGGGGACAAACTGGCGGATAAAATTGACCGAGCTGCGGGGCAGTCGAAGCGATGCTGTCACGGGTATGTCGTCAGGCAATGTTCGGTCACGCAAGATTCGGGCGAGCGGCAACGGCAGTTCCGCCTTCAACTGCATCGGCTCTATTTTGGCCTGTTGGAGTGTGCCCGCCACCGTCAGCTGTCCTTCTTTGGCTTGGGCTTTTAGTTCGATGCGAGCCGGCTCCAGGCCGGCCAGATCCTGGCTGCGCAGATCGCGCAATTCCAGATTGAGCTGGAGATCGGGCTTGGCCAGCGTACCCCGGGCCTCGAAGTTCATGTTCAATTCGCCGGAGGCGGGCGGCTTGGCTCCGACATCTGCAAAAACTTTCCGAAGATCGAGCTTTTCCGATTGAAAGTTGGCTGTGAGATTTCCGTCGGACGGAAAAGGCGACGCGCCAGTTCCGATGTTGCTCCAGATGAAAGGAATCGAGACGTATCCCTGGGCGTAGTTTGCTTCCGCCTGGTCCAGCTGGATCTTGCTGATCTCCAGGGTGCGATCTTTGGTTTGGGCCACCGCCTGAAAATCCATCTTGTTAGTGCTCAGAAAAATGATCGGGACATTGAGGCCGTCCGGCGAATAGGCGGCATCGACTTTTGCCTGTAACGATTGGAGCTGACCGTAACGGCCGTTGTTCAACGCAAGTTTGAGATTGCCGGAATTCTTGAATCTCTTTGCTTCTCCGTTTCCTTCCCAATTGATCTGGAGCGATCCCGCCAATTCCTTGTCGTCGCCGAGCGACCGGAGGGCCGGGGTCAAGACCGAGAGATCGGCAACGTTAACCGATAGTTTCCCGTTGTACTCATAGGGCGCATGGAGCTTGACCATGCCGGCTCCGCGGACAAAATCGTTCTGGTTGAGCAGCGCAGTAAAATCGTTCAGGTAAACGGTATTGTCCGAGACCGAACATTTCACATCGAATTGGTGAAAGACGAGATCGCGGGTTTCGAGATTTGCGCTGGAAGCGGAAACCTGCCCGTTAGCTAAACCGTTTTGCCATTGCAATTGCCCCTCGATTTGGAGGGAACCGGCAATCTTGTCGGCCGAATCCGCAATCCAGAAATTGCCAAGGTCGGGCGCGGTCAGGGACACCTTCACGGTTGCCGGTTCCTTCGCAATCTGGTCGAGGCTGACCGGCAACTCACATTCTCCGTGCAGACGAAGCTGGTTTTGATTACGGACCGCCGCAACCTGCTTGAGCGTCAGTTGATTTCCGGCTGTTTCAAAGGAGGCGGTGAAGCTGTCCAGCGCGTAATCTCGAAATCGAATCAAACCGGTCTGGAAACTCCCGGTTGACTGAAAATCGGCGAACCAGGGCCTCTTATCGGGAAAGCCGGCAAACTTCTTGGAAGCGTTGAAAGCCCCGCTCAGGTTTTCAACGCTGCCATCCCGGAAACCGACTTTGGCGGCCACCAGTTTCACCTGCGCGTCGAGCCTTCCCTTTTCAACCCGGACTCTCGCATTCAGCCGGGCCGATCCGGTCAGCGGCTCCTGTGTTCCTCCCGTTAGGCTACCGAGATCGAGCGCCTCCCCGGTCACCTCCAGCCGGGCCGGCCCGCGGGCAAATTCGTCGGGATTAGAGGGCAGTTGCGCAAATCCATGAAGCTGGAATTGATTTGCGCCCTGAACGACCTCAGCGGTTTGGAGCTCCGCTTTGCCGTCCCGGGCGATCAGGGCAAAGGTGGACCGATCGAATCCCATACCGCCCGCTCCAAAATTCGTGATTTGAGCATTCAACTCCCCCGACCAGCTCCGCGGCACCTCAACCAGGCCGCTTCCGTCAATTTGCAGCCGCTCGATCCGCCCGTGGATAAAACCCGGCGGCAAACCCGCATACATGTTGAGGGCGGCGGCGTCGATATTTTTTGCCACGAGATGAATCCGCTTCGCCTGGAGCGAGGATTTCTCCTGGACGAGCCCGATCGACGCGGAAAAGGTGCCGCCGCCAAGCTCGGCTTCAGTTTCGATTCCGAGCCGGCCCTGATCGATCTTTGACGCATCAATGTCCAGCAATCGAAACTGATCCCGACCCAGTATCAGATTCCGCAGGACCAGATCGCGACGGACATAGGAAGTCTGGGCGGAGATACCCGACCATTGTTGTCCCTGCGGCAGCTGCAAGTTCGCGATGTGCAACTCATGAGCGCCTCGCGGATCCAGATTCAGATTGAGATGGTCGACCACCAGGTCGTGGGGCTGGTTGCGAATTATCAGGGTCACGTCTTCCAACCGAATCCTTTCGGGAAACGCGGTTGGCAAACTGGTTTTCGATTTCGCCTTGGTCTTGGCCGGCGATTGAGCCGGGGCTTTGGATGGGTCCAGGACAATTCGCGCCGAACGCAGATCGAATTCTTCCAATAATTGCGACGGACCGTGAAAGACCAGGCCGGTCAGGCTGTACTCGACATGAATCCGATCCGCATCGATCGATTCGATTTCGCCCGGTCCGGTGGAAAGGCCGTGGAGATTGCGGATGGTAAGGTTGCTGAAAACATTTCCTTCCAGCCGGAATTCGAGCTTCAGGTGCTCTCCTCTGGCGTAACGGTTTATCAGCCAATGCCCCGATTTGAGCAGCAAAGGGCGATGAAAGGCAACCAGGAGCAGACAAAAAATGCCCGCACCGATTAACGCGCGACGCCACCAGCCCAACTTCTTTTTCGAATCGGAACCATTTTCCCCCACCGTGCTCACTCTATTTCCATGAAAGGAAAGAGCAAATGCCCGTGGCGGATTCTCGATTTGCCGCCCCGATTATCATCCGACCAATCTTACCACGAAGCGGTGTTCGTCGCATTAACGGTCGTCGGCCTAACCGCCTCTTCGGCGGAAAAATCCAATAATTACAGGTTCCAGCCGATCGGCTACGAAATCCTGCAATCCTGAGCGAAGCCGAAGGATCCCCCCGTTGCGACGATTCGATCCTGCTGCCGGCCAAGGCGGGATCCCTCCCGCCTGCGAGACTCCGGCGCGGCAGGCGCATCCGCTCGGGATGACAGGGTGGACGCTTGCACCCGAGTTTATTTGACGGCACGATTGGTTCCAGCCGCACCTTGATGAGTCCGGACAAATTATTCGATTACCTGGATGGGAAACTTCCGCGCTTCGAGCGGGAACAGCTGGAGGAACAGCTTGCCCGGGATGAAGGGTTGCAGCGGGAGCTCAGAATGGCCAGAACCATCCATGAACGGATGAGCGACGATGCCCGCGAGGTCCTGTTAGACCAGGATCCGGACAAGTCGGCGCGGGGCCGCAGGATAGTGCGGAATATCGCGATCGTCTTTCTTGCTCTGCTGGCGATGAACGTCGCCACCGGCTTATGGTTGATTGCGCGCCACGAATCCGCCAATCCCAATCGAAAACTGCTCGAGGCCCAGGCCCGGGCCCAGATCTCCAAGTCTCTTAATTTGGCGGCAAAGAACAGCCTGACCCCATCAGCGATTGGGCCGGAGGAAATCACCGTGTCGGCGGCGGCAGGCAAACTGGACGAGGTGGCCAACAGCGTAATGGCGGCGGCCACCCGGCTGGGCGGTTCGGCGACAAAAGAGCTTCCGGAGAATCATCGGGTCGGTGTGCTGGTGGAGGTTCCGGCAGTCCGGGAACCGGAATTTCGCAGCGCTCTGGCGGCGATCAGCGGGGGGATACCGGGCTCCCCCGCCCCGGCGCCGGCGGTCTCTCCCGCATCCGGAAACGAGAGTTTTACCATTCACGTTGTCGAACCGGGCGCTGGCGCGATTCAGCCCTGAGTCTGAAGCGATCGATCCGATTTTCATTCCCGCAATGATTGCGATTACGTTCGCCTTGCCCACGGAAAGCTCCGATCTCATCCGCCGGATGACGAGCCGAAAGATTGTTGCCTGCGCGGGAGGAAAAATCGTTCTTGGAAAGGTGGGCAACCGAGAGGCTGCCATATATCACACCGGTGTTGGCCGCAAAAGTTGTGAGGGCAGAATCCGCGATTTCCTGATCGCGTCTCAGCCGGAACTCCTGATCAGTTCGGGATTTGCCGGTGGCGTCGGGGAACAGCTGGGAATCGGCGACCTGATCGTAGCCGAGAATTTTTCCGATACCGGCCTGACAGGCGAAGCCCAACGGGTCCTGCACGGCTATTCGGTCCGGATCGGCAAGCTGTATTCGTCGCCGTTCGTTGCCGATTCGGCGGGTGAACGCAACCAGATTGCGCAAGAACATGGCGCTACGGCGGTGGACATGGAAACGGAAACGATCGCTGAGATTTGTGGCCGGGAGGGAGTTCGATTGTTATCGTTGCGCGCGATCAGCGACAATCGCGACAATCCATTACCGTTACCGGCTTCCATTCTATTCGATTTGGAAAAGCAGCGGACAAATGCCGGGCGGCTTTTGTCCTGTCTTGTGAAACATCCGGCGGCCATTTGGCGGTTGGCCAAATTTGCGCGGCAAATCAAGCGGGTCCGTCAAACGTTGACTCAGGCAATCGTCGATCTTCTGCGCAGCGACCTCCTGTAGCGGCGGTTTATGGCGGGTGGCCCCCCGGGCATCTCGGAGAGATGCCCTACCTTTTGTAGCGGCGGTCTATGACCGCCGCACTCCTCAGGGAAGGACGCCATCTGCCTTGGCTCGACCTAACACGCGAAGGCGGCGATGCGTCCGGGGTTGATGGGTAACAACGCACGTTTAACCTGTGGCGGGTCAACCCCCCGGGCATCTCGGAGAGATGCCCCTACCTTTTTGTAGCGGCGGTCTATGACCGCCGCACTCTTCACTTCGCCGGTTCGACGTGAACGAGGGCGTCGGCGATCCGCGGTTCGCTCTCCTGAATAGCGCGCTTCACTTCGTGGGCAATGTCGTGCCCTTCCCGGACCGAGATATCGCCATTCACCGCGATGTGCAGATCGGCATAAAAACTCAAACCCATCTTGCGAAGAAAACATTTCTCGACCTCCACTACTCCGGGAACAGAAGCAGCGGCGCGTTGAACCCGCTCCACAATCCGGCCGCGCGGCGCGGTATCCATGATTTCGTAAATGGCGGGGCGCAACAAACGAATGCCGTTAGCCGCGATCACGGCGCAGGCGAACAGAGCCGCCCAGTTATCCGCCCGGCTCCAGCGCCCGCCGCCGATCAGAGCGATCGAAATACCGACGAAAGCGGCGGTTGAAATAATGGCGTCGGCGCGATGGTGAAGGGCATCGGTCTGTATGGCGATGCTGTCGGCAGCGCGGCCGATGCGATTGACATAACGGAAAAGAAACTCCTTGATCAGAATAACGACGACAACAATGGCAAGGGTAAAGATCTTTGGCGCGTGATGCGGCAGGAAAAGCCCGCGCACACTTTGGATAGCCAGGCCGACCGCGGCAGTCAGAACGCCGACCGCCACCACCACGGCGGCGATCGGTTCGGCTTTGCCGTGGCCGTAGGGATGGGTGGCATCGGGCGGACGCGCCGCGACCTTCAATCCGCCCCAAATGATAAAAGAGCTGGCAATATCGAGGGCCGACTCGATCCCGTCCGCGATCAGGACATAGGCGTTGCCTAACAAGCCGCCCAGAATCTTGGCCACCGCGAAAACGACATTCACTATCATGCCAAAGAGGGCAACCCGGGCCCCGGTTTGCAGATTCTTCGCGGTCGCGTGAGGATGGGTGGCTGCGGTCATCCGATGAAATCGAATATAAGCGAGGCGATTTACGAAAGGCACGGAAATCCGGTCGAAGTTTTGCGGATTCAGAGCAAGCCCTGGCCGAAGCCGGGACCGGACGAGGTCGTGGTCGCGATGAAAGCGGCTCCGATCAACCCGGCGGACCTGAATGCGATCGAGGGCAAGTACCCGGGCCGGCGGGAAGTGCCCGCGGTCCCGGGATTTGAGGGCGCTGGAATCGTGGTCGAGCGGGGCTCGAACGTAAAAACGGTTCAGACCGGAGCGCTCGTGATTTTGCCGCACAATATCGGGACCTGGCGGGAAGCCCTGGCCGTCAAAGCGGACGAACTGGTCCTCGTCCCATCAGGGATCGACCCGGTAACCGCAGCGATGTTGAAGATCAACCCGATGACGGCATGGCGATTACTGCACGATTATGTCGATTTGAAACCGGGGGATTGGCTAATACAGAATGCAGCGAACTCAGCCGCAGGTCGCGCCGTTATTCAGATCGCACACGAACTTGGTTACAAGACGGCGAATGTGGTGCGCCGGGAAGAATTGGTGGAAGAACTTCGCGACGAAGGCGGTGACGTTGTCCTGGTGGACGGCGAAACGCTCCGGGAAAAAGTCAAAGAAGCGACCGGGGGCGGCCCGATCCGGCTCGGTCTGAACGCGGTTGGCGGCGACAGCGCTTTGCGTCTGTCCAACACCCTGGCTTTTGGCGCCACTCTGGTCAGTTACGGCGCGATGAGTCTCCAGCCGCTCAAGATCCCGACCGGCCTGCTCATCTTCAAGGATCTGCGGTTCCGCGGGATCTGGATTAACAAGTGGTACGACAACGCGACCCTCGAGCAGCGAATGGAAGCATTTCGTCCTCTGTTTGAGATGGCCAGGCGCGGCCTTTTGAAAACCAAAGTGGAAAAGGCGTATCCGCTGATGGAAGCCAAAGAGGCGCTGGCCCGGGCCGCCGAAGGGAAGCGGAACGGCAAGATCATTTTTGAGTTTGGAAAATGATGACCCACGAAACACACGAAAAACGCGAAAAGCAGGAATGTTAATCAGAAGAAATAGTTTCCCTCGATGCGGAACGGGGTTGAGGTGGGGATACAGATTTCTATTTCCATTCCGGGGCTCCGGCTCCGAAAGCTTTCGCGAACAGGCAGGCGCAGACGCCGTCCAAGATGAAAGCGATTGTTGTCGGAGCGGGAATTAACGGCGTCACGGCCGCGATCGAGTTGCGGCGACGCGGGCACGATGTGGTGCTGGCCGATCCGGGACCGCTGCCGCATCCGCTGGCGGCTTCGACCGACATCAGCAAAGCAATTCGAGCAGGCTATGGACCGGATGCATTCTATTCCGAGCTGGCCCAACGGGCGATTCGGCTGTGGCGAAAGTGGAACGAGCGGTTCGGGATCGAACTCTACCACCAGACTGGTGTCATCTTCGCTCGGCGGAAAGAACTGGGGGCGGGCGATTTTGAGTACGAAAGCTGGCGAGCGTTGCAACGGTGCGGAATTAAAGTCGAGCGGCTCAATCGGACAAAGTTGCGGGAGCGTTACCCGGCCTGGAATGCCGATCTTTACGAGGACGGAATTTTCGAGCCGGAAGCGGGGTACGCGGAAAGCGGCCGGGTGGTGGCGACCCTGGCAAAGCGGGGGCAATCGCTCGGTGTCGAATTGATCGAAGGCGGCAGGTTCCGGGAGCTCGAGGAGAAGAGCAACGGCGTGGGCGGGATCGTGTTGGATGATGGAAGGCGGGTGAGTGGCGACGTCGTGGTGATGACGACCGGAGCGTGGACGCCCTACCTGTTGCCGTTCACCCGGAGTTTCTTCCGGGCCACCGGACATCCTGTGCTTCATCTCCGCCCATCTCGTCCGGAGCTTTTCGCGCCGGAACGTTTTCCGGTTTTCGGGGCCGACATTTCCAGGACCGGTTATTATGGCTTTCCCCTGAATCGGGACGGGGTGGTAAAGATAGCGAACCACGGGCCGGGCCGGGAGATGTCGCCGGATTCGCCCGAACGCGCGGTAACGGAGGAGGAGGAAGCGTCGATGCGCCAATTTGTAAACGAAACTTTTCCGGCGCTGCGTGACGCGCCGGTCGTGCACACCCGGATCTGCCTCTATTGCGACACTCATGACGGAAACTTTTGGATCGCGCCCGATCCCGAGCGCCGCCGATTGGTGATCGCCGCCGGGGACAGCGGGCACGGCTTCAAATTCGCCCCGTTGTTAGGGGAACTGATTGCGGACGCGGCGGAAGGAAAACCAAATCCGTTGCTGGAGCGATTCCGATGGCGACCGGAAGTAGGGCCTGGGGGGACCAAGGAAGCGGCGCGATTTCAGGGATAAGGTAGCGCAAGCGTCCCGCTTGCCATCGGACGGACTCGTCCCCGGGGAGCCTGCCCGCAAGCCAGAGGCTTGCGCTACATTTACTATCCTTCTTTTTGGGCGGGCTCGTTTTTCGCCTGGCGCTTGACCAGGGTGATCTGCTTGATCCGGGCGGAATCGGACGGACTCCAGGTTGCGACATCGGGATCGTCCTTGAACGCATTATGGACGATCCGGCGTTCGTAGGAGTTCATCGGTTCCAGTTGAAGCGGGCGGCCGGTTGCTCGGACCCGCTCGGCCAATTCCCGGACTCGCTGGACGATTCGATCTTCCCGCATCGATCGGTAGTGCTCGCAATCCACAATGACCTTGGGCGCCTCCTGATCCTTGGCCTGGAGGAGACGGTTGAGAAGGAACTGGGTCGCTTCCAGAGTTTCGCCGTCGCGGCCGATCAAACGCCGGCTCTCTTCGGTGTAGATTTGAAGGACGAGATTGCCGGCTTCGTTTTGCATCTCCTCGATCTGGACCACGAACCCGAGGTACCCAAGTATGGTGTCCAGTAATTCCTTGGGCGTCATCATCGCTTGCGTTTAGCCGGAACGATTTTTTCGAGGGTCGGCATGGGCTGTTTTCGGTTGTGATAGAGCTGCAAAATGGTCAAGAGGTTCTGCGTTGTATAATATAAAGCAAGGGCGGCTGCAAAGTTGTAGCAAAATACGACAAAGATGATCGGCATGAACATCATCATCCGCTGCTGCGTCGGGTCGCCAGTTTTCGGGGTAATGCGCATCATCCAGACATTGGTGGCGGCCATCAGGATCGGCAGGACGTTGACCGGGAACCCGAGGCCGGGAATGTGCGCGACAGTGTCCGGTTGGGAGAGATCCTTGATCCAGAGGAAACTGGAATTGCGGAGTTCGACGGCCTGGCGCAGCATGGTAAAAAGCCCAAAGAAAATTGGGATCTGGATGACCATGGGCAGACATCCGCCGACCGGGTTGATCCCATATTGTTTGTAGAGCTTCATCACTTCCTGATTCATGCGGGTGGGATCGTCCTTGTATTTGTCCCGCAGAGCCTGGATTTTGGGAGAGAGCGCGGACATCTGCCGCATGGAACGGTTCGCCTTGTTTTGGATCGGCCACAGGATCCCCTTGATGATTACGGTGAGGGCAAAAATGCCGGCGGCATAGTTCCCCAGGACGCTGTGGAGAGTGTTGAGGGCATTGAGCAGCGCCTGGCAGACGATTTTAAAAATGCCGAACTCCATCACTTCGGCTTCGTTATGGGAAAGAGTGGCCAGGCGATGATACAGTTTCGGCCCGGTGTAAATTTCAAAACGGGCCGAATATGTTTTCCCCGGATCGATCTTCATCCCGGGCATACCGAGCGCTCCTTCGAGTCCGCCCACCTTCGAACTTTTCCAGCGGGGCACTTCGAACCGGCGACCCCAGACTTTGTCGGCTTTGCCGGTAAGCGGCGCAACCAGGGTGGTGAAAAACTGGTCGGAGACGGCAATCCATTCGGCGCCGGCAAGATCTTTTTGGTAAAACGGCTGGGCGGGACGATGACCGAATCCGAGGACTCCGCCGCTGCCGGTGAACCAGTTGACATCGACGCCGCTGGCGTGTCCGCCGATACACCAGACCAAGCGGGTATAAGTGGCATAATCCTTGGGGTGAATGGGGGCGGCTGAACCGAGAGCGAAGAAGTAAGGCGGATTTGAGTAAGCGGCGCTGCCGTCATTGCGCACTTCCAAATCCATTTCCGCCAAGTAGTTGTCTTTTTTTTCCTGCGGAGATGGGAAAAAGAATTTCTTCCGAATCGTGACCTTCTCCGGAGTCACTCGTTCGCACACGACTGCTTCCCCTTCCTGTCTCATCCGGTATTCGGGCAGGAGCGGCGCCGCCGGATTCTCCACGATCGCGCCGATCGGAATATAGTCAGTTGAGTTTAAAGTGACGTGCCTGTCGCCTTCGGCTACGTGATTGACCAGGACTGCTTCGGCAATTCCGCCACCGCGGTTGGTAAGATGGAGTTCGACGTCGGAATTGCGCAAGTTTTCGGTGACCTCCGGGAAAGGCGCGACCGTGGCGGCCGGTGGAGGCGGTGGCGTTGCCGCGGAAATGGATGGAGCGACGGTGGGAGGAACCGATGGCGTCGCCAGAGTGGCGGCGGGCGAGGGCGCGGCCGATTCAGTGGGAGAGACCGCTCTGGGGCGAGCCTGTTTGATCGAGTAGACTTCCCATAGGACAAGGCCAATCACGCACAGGCTGACAACAATCCATGCCGTTCGATCCATAAGCGGTGTGGGCCCACCCTATTCACAAGCGCCCTGCGTGACCGGGTTTGTTTGGCGCAGCGGAGGCGGCACAGGATCCGAGCCGCAGCCGCCCCATGGCTGACAACGTCCGAGCCGTTTTATCCCAAGCCAGGTTCCGCGGAGGAAACCGTGCCTTTCGAGCGCTTCCAGGAAGTATCGCGAACAGGTCGGTTCGAATCGGCAACCGGAACCGGGCCCGCCGATCCAGCCAAGCAGGGGCGAGAGAGTGACCTGATAAATCCGAATTCCAAAACGAACGAGCCTGAGCATCAGGGCGCTAGAATAGAAGCGCGTCTGGCCAGACGCAACCACTCATCTTCCAGAATCCCGAAGCTTGCGCGAGCAGCGCGAGGCGATCCGATGGTGACGAGCCAGACTCCAGTTATCACTTCGAGCTGATGCTGGCGAACGATATGCCGAAGGCGGCGGCGGAGACGATTTCGTAAAATGGCCCCGCCGACTTTGCGAGAAGTGACGACTCCGGACCGGAGTGCGGCACATGGTTGGCCGGGCAACACCGCCAGGGTAAGCAATTCGCCCCGGAAAGCTTTTCCTTGTCGCTTCACGCGATCGAACTCCTCCGGAAGCGTCAATCTCTTGAACTTTGGGAAACAAAGGGAGGGCGGCATTTGCGGCAGGAGTGGATCGGACGTTCGGCCCGTGATCCGGTTATAGCGAATGCGCGGCGCTCATGCCAGGGCGGCATGTTGTTCCCGGGATCGGAACACGGAAATGAAGTCGGCGGCTTTGGTGCTTGATAGGCGCTTGCGTCTTTGGCTGCGGCAGTGTTCTGCCTTTTTTTGCGAGGTGCCCGGGGAAAAACCGTCCGCCCGCCGGATTCAAACAGGAAGAAACGGGCGGGAGGACCGGCGCACTCGACCACGCTGGCGCGAAACTGGAACTCCGTGCCGGGCGAGCGAACCTTAATATCAATCAAGGATCGAGTCCGACAAGCCGCTATGGCCAGTTCACCAAAATCATGGCTAACAATACGGCGCCGACAAAATTGTAGCCGGCATCGATCATCCAGATCTTGGTTGGTTTCCCTTCCCAAATATAGGCGACGGTGATCGCGGTCCCGGCGAACCCGATGCCGGCTGCGGCTCCGAGACGAAACGCGTGGTTAACGTCGGCGATGGCGGTTCGCTTGAAAAAGTAGGCCATTGCCGCTGCCGCGACCAAATTCGCGACAAACGTCCCGAGCATTTTCGCTCCCATCTCCCGGCCGGTTGGGGGAGGACGTTCGCCTCGGTGCCGCGTTTGCTCGGCTCCCCAGATCTTTCCAAATAGGAGCGAATACCAGACATAACCTAGCACCCAGTAGGCCGCGCCCGCGCAGAGAATCGCCAACCAGTTCATGACGCTGGTTCTGACAAAGGAGACGGGCGAAAGCAAGACAATCGATAGGAGGACCAGGGGGGGCGGCCGGTTGCGGCAAAAAAAATCTTCCCGGAGATTGCACTCCGGGAAGATTTTCGGCGACCAATTTCGCAGCTTTAAGAGCTACGGCGTAGGAGCAGGAGAGGTCGTTGTGGTTGTCTCTGTGGCAGTGGAAGTGCCAGGCGACGAAGTGGTCTCGAGCGTGGTGGTCGATTTTGTCTTCGTCTCGGTTTCGGCGGTTGGGGCAGGCGATTCCTTTACCACGGTCGTGTTATTTTCAGTTTTGTTCTCCGTCGGAGGATTGGTAACTGTGGTTTCCTTCTGTTCGCATGCGGCAAACAGGGCCACGGTGGCGAGCAGACAGATGTATTTAATCAACTGGTGCCTTTGGTTTAGTTTTTTCCCGGTTGCTTACGGCGTGGGTGACGGCGTCATAGCGGTCGTTTCCGTCGTGGCCGGAGTCATTGCTTCGGTTGTTGCGGGAGTTGTTTCGGTTGTCGCAGGAGTTGTTTCCGTTGTCGCGGGAGTTGTTTCCGCAGCGGGACTCGTTTCCGTTACCGTGGAGGACGGGCTTGCCGCCGGGGCCGCGGTTTCGGTGCTTTGCTCACATGCCGCGAAGGCCGCGGCGACAGCTAACATGCAGATGTATTTGTTCATAGTAATGGTTTGAGAAGGCATTATTGAGGCAATGCTGAATCGGGGCAAGCATCCTTTTCGGACCTATCCGTTTCCATTTCCAGGAAAGGGCGGCTCGAATTGCAGTCCATGCGCCTCGGCCACTGCCCGGCAGGTAAGCTTGCCGTCGCGGGTATTGATTCCGCCGCTCAAAGCCGGTTGCTTTTGACATGCTTTTTCCAGACCGCAGTCGGCCAGGAGCTGAATATAAGGATAGGTCACGTTAGTCAGCGCCTGAGTGGCGGTGCGGGCGTAAGCCGCGGGCATATTCGCGACGCAATAATGGGTGACCCCTTCTTCCACATAAACCGGATTGAGATGGGTGGTCGGGCGGGATGTTTCGGCGCAGCCACCCTGATCAATCGAAATGTCGACCAGCACGCTGCCTCGTTTCATCTTGTTCAGCATCGGCCGGGTAATCAGTTTCGGCGCTTTCGCTCCGGGCAGGAGAACCGCGCCGATGAGCAGATCGCAATCGGGCATCAGCTCATTCAAGTTCGCTTCGCTGGAGTACAAGGTATGCAGATTGTCCATGGCCAGGTCCAGAAATCGCAGCCGCTCGACATCCACGTCGAGAATCGTGACATCGGCCCCGAGGCCCTTGGCCATGCGCAACGCGTTGACCCCGGATGTTCCGCCGCCAACGATCACGACGCTCCCGGGCAAAACCCCGGGCACTCCGCCGAGAAGCACGCCGCTGCCTCCGTTATACTTGGCCAGGTAATACGCGCCCATCACCACCGACATTCGGCCCGCGATCTCGCTCATCGGTTCGAGCAGCGGAAGACGGTGGTTGACCTGGATCGTCTCGTAAGCAATGCCGGTAACTCCCGAATCAAGCAACGCCCTGGTTAGACTTTTGCTCGCAGCCAGGTGCAGATAGGTGAAAAGTATCTGCCCTTTGCCCAAGAGCGGATACTCGGCCGGCAACGGTTCCTTCACTTTCACAATCATCTCGGCCCGGGCAAAAACCTCTTTGGCCTGTCCGACAATTTCCGCGCCGACGCCAGTATACGCCTCATCCAGATAACCTGAGCCGGCTCCGGCATTTTTTTCCACCAACACGGAATGCCCCCGGCGGATGAGTTGTTCCGTGGCCGAAGGCAGCAATCCGACGCGCTGCTCCTGCTCTTTAATTTCTTTCGGAATGCCGATGATCATCGAGAAAGTGATAGTGATAAGTGATTAGCGGATAGTAACAAGTCCAAAGCACCGGGCCCGGCGACCGGCGGCGAAAGCGATTGCCTGCTTGATGTAAGCCGCTCCCGGGTTAACCAAGCACCAGCCATCGTTCAGTTCACCAATCGTCGATCGCCTCCTGCTAATTCAGAGACGGATCGTCCGGCGCCGCCGCCAGCAGTTTGTACCATGGGCCGAGCGTCCGCATGATATCAAACCAGAGTTTGGGCAAACGATCGGGACGAAGCGTTGCCCGAGTCGGCTTTTGGTAGATCCAGGCCTGTTGCTTCATCTCCGCCTCGAGCTGACCCGCTTCCCAGCCGGCATATCCGACGAAAGCGCGGATGGACGCGGGATCGTAATCGACCAGCTCGCCGGCCTGTTCCAAGCCGACGTTGTGGTTCAGGTTCAGGCCAGTTTCCTTGTGCCATTCGAAGACCGCGAATGTGAGCTGGGTCCGTCCCACCGGTCCGCCCAGAAATACCGGCACTTCGGCCAGACCGGGGGGCGGATCTTCGCTGACCAGCTCGCTCACCTGCTTGTCGAGGGGGCGGTTCAAAATCACTCCGAGAGCGCCTTCCTCCGGGTCATGCGCAGAAATGAAAAGGACGGTGCGCCGGAAATTCGGATCCAGCATGTTGGGGTGCGCGACCAGCAGGGAGCCGGCGAGGTTTTTCGGGACCTCTCGTTTGAGGTGGCGCATGGAAAACTAGAACGCGCAGGTGGCGGCTGCGCAAGGGCGGGGTGTAGCCCGGATGCGGGATGGCTCGGCCAAGCACAGCATCCCTCCGCCCCGGTCGCCGGTGATGGGTCTCTCGCCCAACGATATGACACTCGGATTGTCGCCGGCACACGGCAACATTTACTCGCGACGCAGGATTCGATCCTCCAATCTGAAAATCACCGAGCCGTCGGGATCGGTGCGCCATTGCCGGTTCGTCGCCGTAACCAGTTTCTGCGACGCCGCCGGCAGGGAAGCGAGCAACGCGTTCCGCCGGGCCGGATCGAGCTCGCCAAAAATGTCGTCGATCAATAAGACAGGGGCTCCGCCTTCTTCGGTAAAGATTCGGGCTTGGGCAATTTTCAAGGCCAAGGCAAACGCGCGTTGCTGGCCTTCGGACGCGTAACTTTGCGCCGGCATTCCGTCCACGAACAGATCGAGATCGTCGCGATGCGGACCGACAACGGTTTGCCGAAGCCGCTGTTCCTGAGCAAGGGAGCGGGCAAGCTGGGTCTCGAAATCGGTTTCATTACCGGGAGCGAAATAGACGTCGGCTTTTTCCTTGCCATCGCTGATCTGGAGGTAGGCTGCCGTGATGAGGGGGGCGAGGCGCACGATCAGTTTGGCCCGGATCTGGCCGAGAGCGCTTCCATGTTCCAGCAATGGTTTATCGTAGGCAGCAAGTTCGCGCGGCCGCGGGTGCGTCGCTTTGAGCAAGGCGTTTCGGGATCGCAGAGCTTTTTCATAAGCGCGCAAAATCGGCCGGTACCGGGCGTCGATTTGCAAACCGACAAAATCCAGATAACGCCGGCGCGCTTCCGAGCCGCCACGAACGATCTCAATATCGGTATTCGAGAACGGGACCACTCGCGCCACCCGCAAATATTCCGTGGCGGTGCGTTGTTCGACGCCATCAAACTGCAATCTTCGATGCAGTCGCGCATAACGGAATTCCAGAAAATGTCCGTCGTAGTTTCCGGTCAGGGTGAATTGGTTGGCGCCGACCTGAATTGCCGGCGCCAGATTTGGGCTGCGTTGCGATTGCAGACGCAGCAGAACGCAAACCGCCTCCAGAATCGAGGTCTTGCCTTCTCCGTTTCCGCCGATAAAAAAATTAAAGCGCGGCCCCAATTCGAGAGCGAGCGAATCGAAACAGCGAAAACTTCGGAGGTGCAGATCCTTGAGCATCCAGGACCGACAGTTGACGCTTTCCGGCGGAATTCAATCGCAGGGATCGATTGAATCTGAAAGCCAGGAACGCAGGAAAAGATTCAAAAGACAGACTGGAACTAGACAGGATTAACAGGATTTACAGGATTGGATTATGGGGTCTCCATCACTCCATCACTGCTCTCCCTTGCCATCCGCGCAATCGGCGTAATCCGCGGTTCAAACCCAAGTGTCTTTCCTGCTTTCCTGCGTTCCTTAGACATTCCTTTTGGGTCTCGTCAAAATCGGGCTAATCCTGTCTAGCAATCTGGAATCCTGGAAACCAGGAAACGGCTAAGGAAAGCAGGAACGCAGGAAATGCAGTTGTAGGGCGTCTCTGTGAGACGCCGGGGACAGGGAGGAAATTGAATCTGGAAACCACGAAGCCAGGAAAAAATCTCTGAGGAAAGCAGGAACGCAGGAAATGCAGTTGTAGGGCGCCTCTGTGAGACGCCGGGGAGAGGAAATAATTTGAATCTGGAAGCCAGGAAACCAGGGACTGGCTCAGGAACGCAGGAATCGATTTGTGTCCTGGTCGCGCATCTTCTCTTCTCTTTTGGCGGCTTTTAGGGTATTGAGCGGGACTCACTCTTCCGCTCCCTACCCGGGGTCCGCCCTTGGGCGCTCCCCCGAAACCAGGGTGCGGGCAGAGCGGAAAATTGCCCAGTGGGCCGGTCTGCCGGATAAGTTCCTGTAAAATTTTGTTGCCACCAATCGCAAGCTCGGTTACTACGACGGCAATCTTTCAAGAGTGTTCTGGGGGGAACAGCCGCCCTTCGCGTCCATCGGGCGCGGGGGGCGGTACTTTTTTTGGGTGAACCGTAGAGAACGCCAGACTCAGAAGCCGGCTGCGCGTCGGGACCAGGCAATCCCTCCTTTTCATTCGAGATCGGGCAGGTCTGGGCGATTCTCCTGGGCGCTGGCCTTGACTCTTGTCGCCCTGATTTGCGCAGCGGTCGTGGTAATCGTTTTCCTTCGTCTGGAAAGCTGGCCCGCCCGCAACGCCACCCGCGGGACGGCGGAGCTGGAGCGTCTGGGCCGGGATTTGCGTTCCGCTTTTGTGGAAATCGCGCATCTGCAACCGCAGATCAAAATCAACAACCGGATCTACATGGAACAGACGGTTCCGACGAGCGAGCTGGTGATCTTGTCCCGGCGAGTCGAGGTCGAACATGAAATGCAGCACACCTGGGCAGGGAGTTCGAAGGAAATCAAACTTCACGGCACCTTCGCGGTGAAAGCCGGATTCGATTTGCGTCAGGATCTTTCGATCGATATTCGGCCCGAGGAAATCGTTATTCGTCTTCCCCACGCTCAGATTCTTGGAATTGAGCAGGAGCAGGTGGACGTGCTCGAGTTTAAGAACGGACTGTGGAACCGCATTTCCGGGGACGACGTTCAGAAAGAACTTGGGGTGCTGCCGCAGCTGGCGCGGGAGAAGGCTGTTCAAACCGGATTGCTCGCGGAATCGGAACGGGCGCTGCAACAACAATTGGATGCCCGGGTGGGCGCGGCTCAGCCCCTGCACATTATCTTTACCGGACGGGACAAGGCCGGCGATTAAGCGAAGGCGAACGGTTTTTCATGGCCGAACCCACCGATTGTCACTAATCATCATCACTTACCGATCAGCGGTTCATAGGATGCGATGGCTCTGAAGAATCGAGTCTTTCTTGGCGGTCTGCTGGTGATTGTGGCTGGAGTGCTCACGGTCGTTTTCGCCCCGCTCCTGGTTTCCAACGGTCTGCGCCTTTGGATTTGGTGGCAGGCCCGCTCGAACGAATGCACCGTCGCCATCGACAAGGTCGAAGCGCCGCTGTTGCGTCCCGTGATCATGCTTGGGGTGCATATCAAGAGTCAGCCTGACGCCGCTTTGCGGGTCGATGCCCATGCGGCACGGGTCGTTGTCGGTTTAAATCTTCAAAGCATCCTGCTTCGGACGCGGGGGCGCGCCATCCGGGAAATCTCAGTCACCGATCTGGAAGCGGAGGTGCGCCGGAACTACGGCGGAAAACCAGTCCCGGAAAGTGGCTGGAACACCCTGCAACGGCTTCTCCCGGACAATTTTGACCTCGACCGCTCCAATGTGCGGATTGAGAACGGTTCTAGCGTTTTTTTGCTCAGAGGATTTTCGGTTAACGCCAGCCAGATCGAAGCCGGCCGGTTCCATGCCGCTGAAGCGATTGTTGCTTCCCCTTTGTTTCGGCAAACCTTTTCCGACCTGCGCGGGGCCACGAATTGGCAGAACGACCGTTTCAGCATTGCCGGCATTACCTTGAGCCGCGGCCTGGATATCCAGTCGATCACGAGCGATCTTTCCCGGCTGGGCAAGCGTCGAATCGGATTCGAGTTCGATCTCGATGCATTCGGGGGAAAAATTCGCGGGAGCATTTCCAATGAATGGCGCACGCATCGCGGCAACTGGAACGTAGCGGGGTCGGCCAAGGACATTTCGCTTCCCCAAACCGCCGAAGCATTCGGATTCACCGATCGCGTCGCGGGATTGCTGCACGCCGGTAAATTTACGTTTCGCGGCGACATTGCCGATCCGTTGAATGCCACGGCCGCGGTTTGGACCGAGCTGACGGACCCGGCCTGGCGGGATCGGAAAGCCGATGTGATCATGCTGGGGGTGGCTGTTTACGGCCGGCAGCTGCAACTCCAGCAGCTTTACGTAAGACAAAAGAACAACCAGCTCACCCTCAGCGGCGAAGGTTCTTTTCCAAAGAATCCATCCGGTTGGCTGCACC
Organism: uncultured Verrucomicrobiae bacterium; assembly: GCA_963728975.1. Classification (GTDB taxonomy): domain Bacteria; phylum Verrucomicrobiota; class Verrucomicrobiia; order Chthoniobacterales; family UBA10450; genus DATFCK01. The sequence continues at coordinate 116,875 of CAVSMF010000002.1, read as the reverse complement.
CGGACTTTCGAGGAAACATTTCCGCATCGATCGATGATCTGGGTGAATTCGCTCATCTGTTCGGCGGTAGCCGCACGGACTTCGCGGGTAAGATCAGCGTAGAAGGGACCATGAACGCGCGCGATCGCAAACTCGGGGGCTACGTAACGGCCACTGGCACGTCGCTGACGATGTTTAAAAAAACGGTCGACACTTTTAACGCGCAATTGGATCTCAAACCGGACGAACTCGAAATCGACCGATTGGAGATGCAGCGAAAAAACGATTACTTATGGGCCCAGGGGCGAGTCGGGACTTCGGCCAGACACAACTATTCCGGCACGGTTGAAATTCGAATCGACGATGTCCGGGAATATTTCTCAAGCATTTACGGGGAAGCTAAGAGCAAACCAACCTCGGCGGTGGTTCATGCCACCATCTCTTCAGGAGTATGGGACGCGCAGGGAACCATCGATCCCCCGCTCTCGCAGCCGGTCGGATTTAGCGCCAACTTTCCTCTCCAGATCGGCGCCGATTGGGAAGCATTTTCACGGTCGCCGGTCAACGTTACTCTCGATTTTCCGTCCTTGTTGGTCTCGGAACTTCCCCGCCCACTTTCGAGCGGCCCCGTGGAAGCCGGGGTGTTGAGCGGAAAACTTTCCATTGGCCAGACTCCGGCCCATCCCCGCGTTACCGGGGATTTGCAATTGATCGGCGGCCGAATGGCAAAATCGGCCGTAAACATCCCGGAAATAGCGGGCCGGGTCACTTTCACCGGTTATCAGGCGGCAATTGATTTCATTCACCTCGGGGGCCCGGATGCAGTCGCATCGTTTTGGGGCCGGGTCGATTTCCAAAATATGAGCGGCATTGGCATTCGGCTGGTGCCCATGCAGCCGCTCCTGGAATTGAGCCCGGTCACGCCCGGTTGTGTCAGCCGGATTGAAATAACATCGGCGCCGGCGACGACTGACGGTCCAATCATCGGCGCAATCGAGCTGCACGGAGGGATCCCTGCTCCGGAATGGACGATCGCTTTACGCGAACCGGAGTTGAATCCTTTGCTCGGCTCGCTCAACTGGGACGTCACCGCGCGCCAGTTCCGTTTCTGTTCCACCGCCGCTGGAGAAATTGGAACCCTGGTTCTTGGATTACAAGCGTCCGAGCGGAAAAAACATTCCCACACTCGCAAACGCCGCAGATAAATCGCGGCGCCGTTAACCGCTTGGCGCCGGCCCGCGCCGCTCCAGTTTGGTGGTCACGAGCCAGCGGGAAAGTTTTTCCTGCAAATCAGCGGTGAGATTTACCCGGCAATCGAGACCGGCGTCCACCCGAAGCGAATTTCCGTCAGCGCGGTCGAATAGCAGCTGCACCGGCCGGCCGCCTGGAGAGCTGGCCAAAAGCTGCCGCACTTCCCGGAGTTCGTTGCTGGTGGCGCCGCGCGAAAACTGGAGGAGAACCGCCGGCTCCTGACCCGCGCCGGTCGGTTCTTCCCTGACTGTCGCGCTCCCGTTAGCGCTCTTGGTTCCGAGCAATTTCACCTGTTGCGCAGTGGCCCGCAGCGAATCGCCGCGGGTATCGAGAGTGGCGCGGACCTCCACCACCCGTCCGGTCTCCAGCAGATCCGCGATCGACCGGTAAACGTCGTTCCAGATCACGACCTCGATCATGCCGGTCAAATCTTCAACCCAAACGACCGCGAACGGTTTTCCCTCTTTTCGGGTGAACTTCTTTTCCAGCTGGGCAATGGCCCCCCCAATCTTGACTTGGGCCCGGTCGCCAAATTCCTTCAGGGAAGCAATGGCCGGGTAATTTTTCGCGGCGAAAACAGCCGCGTAGGCGTCCAGCGGATGTCCGCTGACATAAAAACCGAGCAATTCCTTTTCATAAGATAATTTTTCATGCTCGCTCCAGGGGACTACCGACTTATGGGCGGCGGTGATGGGCGGCCGCGAGATTTCGTCGAAGAGAGAGACCTGTCCGGCGGCGCGATCCCGCTGGGCTGCGGCGGCCGTGGCCAGGGCCTCGTCGATGCAGGCAAAGAGTTCCGCCCGATCCCGGCCAAGAAAATCAAACGCGCCCGAGCGGATCAGGCTTTCCAGCATTTTCCGGTTGGCAACGCGCGGACCGAGGCGGCCGCAAAAATCTTCCAGGGACCGATAATCGCCGCTCTGTTCGCGCTCCCGAATCAATGTTTCGGTGGCGCTTTCCCCCACGTGCTTGATCGCGGCCAGGCCATATCGAATTGCATTGAATGCGGCGGCGCCGTTGGTGGAAGCGCTCTCCGGAGCGCGATCGGCGGGTCCGGGCAATCCTTCCCATTTTTCAGGCACAAATTTCAACCCGCTCTTGTTCGCATCGGGCGGGAGGATCGTGATCTTCATTCGTTTGCATTCCGCCACAAAGATCGAGATTTTTTCCGTGTCGTTAATCTCGTTGCTCAGCAAACCGGCCATGAATTCAACCGAATAATGCGCTTTCAGGTAGGCGGTCTGGTAGCTGATCACGCCGTAAGCGGCGCTGTGGCTTTTGTTGAAGCCGTATCCGGCAAACTTCTCCAGCAGATCGAAAATCGCATTTGCTTTTTTCTCCGGGATTTTGTTGGTGCGGGCGCATCCCTCGATAAAAGTCTTCCGTTCCTTGGCCATCTTCTGTTTGTCTTTCTTCCCCATGGCCCGACGAAGAAGATCGGCCTGCCCGAGGGTGTATCCGGCCAGCTTGCTGGCTGCCGCCATGACCTGTTCCTGGTAAATCATTACCCCGTAGGTGTCGGAGCAGATTTGTTCGAGCAACGGATGCAGATATTTGATCGGAGTTATTCCCTTTTTCGCTTTTACGAATTCCGGAATCAGCTCCATCGGGCCGGGGCGATAAAGCGCGATCAAGGCGATGATGTCGTCGAGTTTCCGGACGTCGAACTGCTTCGACAAGCTCGTCATTCCGCCCGATTCCATCTGAAAAAGCCCGATGGTTTCTCCGCGGTTGTAGAGACCGAATGCGGCCGCGTCGTCTAACGGAATGGTTTTAAGAGAGAAAGCCGGTTCGCTCTTCCGGATCAGGCGGAGAGTATCCTCGATCACGGTCAAGGTTTTGAGTCCGAGAAAATCCATCTTCAACAAACCGAGATCGTTCAGCGGTCCCATTGAATACTGGGTGATGACGTCGTTGCCTTTCACATCCCGGCAGAGCGGGATGTAATCGGAGAGATCGCGGTCGCCGATCACTACGCCGGCGGCGTGCATTCCGGCGTTGCGCGAAATGCCTTCCAGGATCCGGCCATACTCAAACAGTTGCCGTGTGGCCGGCTCGGTCCCGACCGCCCGTTTTAGCTCGGGATTTTTTTCCACGGCCAGGTCGAGAGTAATGTTCAACTCATTCGGAATCATCTTCGCCAGCCGATCGCCATCGCGGTAACTCAAACCCATGACCCGGGCGACATCGCGCACCACGCTTCTGGCTTTTAGTTTTCCGAAAGTAATAATCTGGGCGACACGGCGCTCCCCATATTTCCGGCGAACATATTCCAGGACCTCGCCCCGCCGGGTTTCGCAAAAATCGACATCGATATCGGGCGGCGACACCCGGTCGGGATTAAGGAATCGCTCAAAAATGAGCCCGTATTGGAGCGGATCGATATCGGTGATGCCGAGAACGTAAGCGGCCAGGGAACCCGCGGCCGATCCGCGGCCCGGTCCCACCGGAATGCCGCGCTGTTTGGCAAAGTGGATGAAGTCCCAGACGATGAGCAGATAACTGACGAACCCGGTCTTCTCCAGGACTCCGAGCTCGTAGTCGAGACGCTTGGCCAGTTCGGGATCGTTCGCGGCCCGTTCGCCGTAGCGCTCGGCCATTCCCTGGCGGCAAAGATCGCGCAGATACTCTTCCCGCGACTGCCCGTCCGGCATCGGATATTCCGGATACCTTGAACGCCCGAATTCGAGGTCGAGCCGGCAACGTTCGCCGACGACCAGGGTATTGGCGATCGACTCCGGGAATTCCCGAAACAACTCGCGCATTTCCTGGGGCGACTTGAAATAAAGCTCGGGCTTGTAGCGCATGCGCTGCTCGTCCTGCACCATCTTGCCCGTCCCGATGCACAACATGACGTCGTGGGCCTGGTGATCGCTCCGGCGCAAAAAATGAACGTCGTTGGCGGCGACGAGGCCGAGGCCGAGATCGCGTGCAATCTCCGGCAGCAGACGATTGCACCGGCGTTGCTCTTCGAGCCCATGATCGTGCAGTTCGACGAAGAAATTTTCGCGGCCCAGAATGTCCCGATATTCGGCGGCAGCCAGCTTCGCCTTTTGGATCTGGTCGGCTTGGATTGCCGAGTTAATCTCTCCAGCCAGACAACCGCTCAGTCCGATGAGGCCGGTCGCATGTTGGGCCAGCAGTTCCTTGTCTATGCGGGGCCGATAATGAAAGCCATCGAGATGGGCGATGGAAAGAAGCTTCACCAGGTTGCGATAGCCGGCTTCGTTCTCGGCCAGGAGAGTGAAATGGTAGGCGGACTCCCGCATCGAACTGGAGTGATCCTTGTGGGAGCCGCGAGCAATGTAAGCTTCGCACCCGATGATTGGTTTGATTCCGGCGTTTTGCGCCTCCTGATAAAACTCGATCGCTCCAAACAGATTGCCGTGATCGGTAATGGCCACAGCCGGCATTTCGAATTCGGCCGCCTTCTTCATCAGCTCTTTCATTCGAATCGCGCCATCCAGAAGCGAGTATTCGGTGTGAAGGTGCAAATGAACGAAGGAATCGCGGGGCATGTAACCGCACTATAAACTTGTCAACCAGTCCATCAAGACGAACGGACCGCGATTCGAAAAAATTTTGGAACCGACACATTTACTTTCGTCACCATGGCATTCTCCGCGTCCGGAGGATCCGCCGCCGATCACCGGATCGGACAAAACCATCGGGAGGGGCAATTCACCTCCGGCAGCGGGTTTCTTCGTGTGGCCGGGTGACAACACTTCGCGAATAATTCCGGGGGGCGACCAGCTCGTCCCTCGGGGCCGGACGGACGCCCGAAAAAGGGTGCTTGCATGTTGGCTCCGGCGTTGCTATGAGAGCGCGGGCTGCGCGCAGCTTTCGATTGAAAAACGCGCCGCACTCGCGATTTTACCACACATGAAGAAGCTGGAAGCGATCATCAAACCGTTCAAACTCGAGGAGGTTAAGGAGGCGTTGGCCGAACTCGGGATCGAGGGGATGACAGTCACCGAAGTCAAGGGGTTCGGACGTCAGAAAGGCCACACCGAGATCTACCGTGGCAGCGAATACACCGTTGATTTTTTGCCGAAAGTAAAAGTCGAGGTCGTGCTTGCCGACGATATGGTGGAGAAGGCAGTGAGCGAAGTGGTGCGGGCGGCCAAGACCGGCAAAATCGGCGACGGCAAGGTTTTCGTCATTCCGGTGGAACACGCGGTCCGGATTCGGACAGAGGAAATCGGCGAAAAAGCGGTGTAGACGCGTGCGCGCGGAGCGCTCCATCGCTGAATCGCCGCACCGTCAAAAGGATTCAGGGGCCAAATGATTTTATGATTTTAACCTTTCCATTTCCAGCCTGAGAACTGCGCAACCCTCAATCCCTCACTCCATCCATGCCTAAAGAAAAAACTCCATCCGATGTTAGCAAGATGATCAAGGACCACGGGGTCAAACTGGTGGACTTCAAGTTTACGGATCTGCCGGGCAGCTGGCAGCATTTCACAACTACCCTAACCGAATATAACGAGGAGATTTTCACCGAGGGCCTCGGCTTCGACGGCTCCAGCATCCGCGGTTGGAAGGTAATCAACGCTTCCGACATGCTGGTTGTCCCCGATCCCGCTTCCGCCTGGATCGATGTGTTCAACGCCGAGCCCACCCTCAGCCTCATTTGCACAATCGTCGATCCCATCACCCGCGAACCTTACGACCGCGATCCCCGCGGAATCGCAGAAAAAGCCGAAGCTTACCTCAAAAGCACCGGCATCGCCGATGCCGCCTTCTTCGGGCCGGAAGCTGAGTTTTTTATCTTTGATGATGTGCGTTTTGCTTACAACACGAATGCCTCGTTTCACATCGTCGACAGCATCGAAGGACACTGGAATTCCGGACGCGAGGAAGTCCCTAACCTCGGCTACAAAATTCGGGCCAAGGAAGGCTACTTTCCGGTGTCGCCATTGGACAGTTTGCAGGATATCCGCAACGAAATGTGCCTCGAGCTGGAGAAAGCCGGCATCGCCATCGAACGGCAACACCATGAAGTGGCCACCGCGGGACAGGCCGAGATCGATATCCGATTCGCCCCCCTCAAACGCATGGGCGACAGCATGCAGTACTACAAGTACATCGTTCGCAATGTCGCCAAGCGCCACAACAAAACCGTCACCTTCATGCCCAAACCGCTGTTTGCCGACAACGGTTCGGGCATGCATACCCACATGTCGCTTTGGAAAGACGATAAACCTCTCTTCGCCGGCAACGGATACGCCGGGCTGAGCGAGATGGCCCTCTTTTTTATTGGCGGAATCTTGAAACATGCCTCGGCCCTGACCTGCATCACCAATCCCACCACCAATAGCTATAAGCGCCTCGTCCCCGGATTCGAGGCGCCGGTCAATCTCGCTTATTCCGCCCGTAACCGTTCCGCCGCGATCCGGATCCCGACTTATTCGGCCAATCCCAAAACAAAACGGATCGAATTTCGCACTCCCGACGCTTCGGCCAATCCTTACATTGCGTTTTCCGCGCTTTTGCTGGCCGGTCTGGACGGCATTCAAAATCGGATCGATCCGGGCGACCCCCTGGACAAGAATCTTTACGAACTTCCCCCGGAAGAGCTCGCCCAGGTGGCCAGCGTACCCGATTCGCTGCGCGGAGCGATCGAGGCCCTGCAAGGCGACCATTCCTTTCTGTTGCGGGGCGACGTTTTCAACGCCGACTTCATCGCTAATTGGATCGATATGAAACAAAAGGATTACGATGCGTTGAGACTTCGGCCGCATCCCTACGAGTTCACGATGTACTACGACGTCTGAGAAAGACGGCTCGTCCCGTGGCCGGCGGGCCTGGCCGGTTTCGTGGTCGTCTTTTGTTCGACCAGCCAAAAGAATCTGGCGAATTAAAGCTAAGCGCCGGCGGTCGCGGCCGGAATTGCCGGCAGCGCCATCCCCCGCCCCGCGCGTAAAACAGGGCTGATGGCGACGGACATGGAGATCACCCGCGCTGGGGGGAGCCCTGAATTGAACTTGCAACTTCCCCAAATGGTCTGATGCTTAACCGAGCCTATGATCCTTTTCGCCAGTTTGACCAATTTGGCGGGCCCGGATTTGATCATCATTTTGGTGATCGTTCTGGTGCTGTTCGGCGCAAAAAAGCTGCCGGAACTGGCGCGAGGCATGGGTCAGGCGGTCAAGGAATTCCAGAAAGCCAAGGACGAGTTCAGCGACGAGCTGAATAAAGCCGGCAAAACCGAACCGACCGCGGCAAGACCTGAGGCTCAACCGCCGCAGTCCACAATTGCGCGGACCACGGACCAAACCGGCGCGGGGACGTCTCCGGATCCGAACCGGACGATCCCACCCGGCGATAAAGGCGACCAGGTCTGATAATGGAGGGACGAGCGGGTCTCGTCCGATTGGTTCCCCGCCCCAGTGCTTCGGAGCACGCCAAGTCCAACGCGAAGCCGCCCGGTCGATCGCAATCCCACCATTGACGGTTGCGGCGTAATAAGGCAGCTTCGGCGTCGCTAATGTCCGACCCGAACTTACGCACCCGGATCAAGGAGATGCTGGTCAAGAACCTGATGTTGCAGACCACCGTCGATCAGATCGGTGACGACCTGCCCCTGTTCGGCCCCAATGGACTCGGCCTCGACTCAATCGATGCCCTGGAGCTCGCGGTTAGCATGGAAAAAACCTTCGGGGTAAGCGTGCCCAATTCCGAAGTAGCCACCAAAGCTCTGGAGAGCGTCAACACGATTCACGATTACATCGTCGAAAAGCAGGCGGCTGCGGCCGCGGCTGGCGGCAGTGAAGCCGCCTAACCAGGATCCAATCTCGAACCGGGATGATCTCCCGGTCCATGATCTTCATCCCGCTGGGATTGCCGCCGGCACTTCGCCCACCGCCGAGCAGTTGATCGCATCAATCAGCTGACGGAACCGTCCAAAGTCGCGTCGATGCGGAGTCAAAATGATCCGCGGCAAATTCCAGATCTCAGGTTCGCTTTTTTCCTGGGGCAGCGCGCTTCCCTGAACAATTTTGCCTTTGCGAACGAGATCGGAAAATTTCTCGTTAAGCTCAGCTACCGCTTCGGCAGTCAGCGACTGACAGAGACGAATAACAAGCTGCTCCCCGACCCAGCGCACCGAGTTATAGATTTTGTAAAACTGCAAAATCTCCGCAACCGCCTGGTCGACGTTGTGCGCGATTTTAAACAGATGAAAATCTTCCGACGAAATGAACCCAAGTTTCAAAAGATGGTCGGTCAAAAATCGCATCCAGGTTTCCCAATAACTGCCGCCCGGCCGATCCAACAGCACCACCGGCATGACCCGCGCTTTTCCCGTCTGCATCAGGGTCAGGAGTTCGAACACTTCATCCATGGTTCCAAACCCGCCTGGGAACAGGGCAAAGGCATGCGTTTCTTTTACGAAATTCAGTTTCCGGGTGAAGAAATAGTTGAAGTTGATCAGCTTGGAATCGCCTTCAATTATCGTGTTGGCGCGCTGTTCAAACGGAAGCCGGATGTTCAGCCCGAAACTGTCTTCCCGGCCCGCCCCCCGCTGGGCCGCTCCCATGATCCCCTCCCCCCCACCGGTTATGACCATGTAGTTTTCTTCCACCATCCGGCGAGCAAAACTCTCCGCTACCTGGAATTCCACCGCTTCCGGCGGAATCCGGGCCGACCCAAAAACCGCGACCTTCCGGAATTCCGAATAACGAGCGAAAACTTTTGCGGCGTACCGCATCTCTTTGAGCGAACGGTTAATGAGCTTGAGATCCGCCACCCCCATCTCGTCCCGGGCCATTCTGAGAGCGGTCATGATCATTTCCTCGATCAACTCGGGATTCTTGTTCGGGCCCCACTCGGCTACCAATTGGCGCACCCGCGCGTCCCACTCGGCCCCGAGCGTGCTGATCCGGCGCCCCGGCTGGTTCTGAATCGCTCCCCCGGTGAAATCTTCCACAATAGACTTTTAGCGCGACCCGTGCCGAGCGCACTGAAAAACTGCAGGCGATCCCAAACGGCCCGGTGCGGCGGAACCGCGGAACCGACCAGCGATCGGGCGACGGATCCAGGGCAATAGAGTCGGATGAAGCGAAACGATATGACAATAGCCGGCTCAACCCACTAGCGTTTAAGCACTGATCAAATCGGCCAAAATCGCCGGCATGTTCCGGATCGGCAGCGAGTAATGACCGGCCCCTTCCACATAACGCGCCGTGCAATGGGGCAGGCGTCTTTCGATCTCTTCCGCCAGATGAAAGGAAAAACTGCGGTCTTTTTTTCCATGCCACAAACGCACCGGGACATCGATTGCTTCCAGCGGAAATCCCCATGGTTGTGCATAAATTTCGGCGTCCGCCAAAACGCCCATGGCCGAAGCCCGCCAGGCCTGGCGCTGACTTTCAAAACAGGCGTCGAACGCGCGCGCATCCCGCAGAACATCGGCGTCGCACGGCTGCAAAAATTTCAACAGAAGGCGCTTGCCGGGGCCGGGAGGCCGCAACGAAAGAAGCGGTCGGGCAAAACGAAATGCGCCCCGAGAAAACCGTGGATAATTGCGATAAAAATAAAGCATCCAGCGGTAGAGCTTCCACAATCCGCGGTGATCGGCCAGTTCGGCGATGGGCGGCGCGCCGCTCACTACCGCGATGGCGCGGACCCGTTGGGGCATCATCCAGGCCGACGCATACGCGTAGGGCGCTCCTCCGGATATGGCCAGGAGATGGAACCGATTGAGACCCAGCCGATCGGCCAGCTGTTCGAGCAACGGAGGCCAATCGAGCAATCTGCGGCCCGGGTGAAACGACGAGTCGCGAATACCGGGCCGATCCGGGGATATGATTCGGACTCCGGCTTCCATCGCCGCTTGATCGGTTAGCTCGGCCATCGTTCGCGAGCTGGGCCAGCCATGGCAAAAAATCACCGGCACCCCTTCCGGGTCGCCGTACTCGGCCAGGGCAACAGACGATTCATTGCCGAGACGAATAATTTTTTTACCCACCGAATGGTCCGGCGGCGACGAATAGAAAGATTGTCTGTCCTTGCGTTGCAACTCCATAATCTCTAGTCCAAAGTGTAGCTGCGGAGGTTTCAGCAGCTTCCTTTTTTATTACCAGTTATGAGCGATCCTTCACAACCGCCGGCAGGCAAAATCACGGTGCACGGCGGCGGGCTGGGAGTGCCCTCGCTCGAGGAAGTGGAAAAACGCGCTCGTGAGATTGCGATGATCGACGAACGCGATCCGAACCAGTTTACCGATAGCGACTGGAACCAGGCCCGCCGTGAGTTGCTGGGGGATCCCGGATCGCAACCGCCGGAGGAGACCGAAAATGCGGCTAAATTGGGAGAGGATTGGGAAGTGACTCCAGACGATCGCGGTCATCGTGTGCCCCGGCCCGGGGTAGACGAAAATGAAGAGACGGTCGGGGAACAGCTGGTCAGCGATGGAGTGGAAGAAGCCTCCCACGACCAGATGCTGGAGGCCCGGCGGGAGGAGCTTGAACAGGAGGGCGGAACCAGTTGAGCCAGGGCGTGGCCGAGACAATAAATCGACCGTTGACTGCGACGAAGAGCCCGCAACGCAGTTCCCGGGCGACAGAACTCTTATCCCGTTTTCATCAGGTCAGGGATTTCACGACGGGGCTTACCGCCGGCCTGGCCCCGGAAGATTGTGTCGTGCAATCGATGCCCGATGTTAGTCCGACCAAGTGGCATCTGGCTCACACCACCTGGTTTTTCGAGACATTCATCCTGAAGCGCTGGGTGCGGCAGTATCAGCCGGCGATTCCCCAATACGCCTATCTGTTCAATTCCTACTACAATGCGGCTGGAGACATGCACCGGCGCGACCTGCGGGGATTGATCTCGCGCCCGACTGTTGAAGAATCGCATCGTTATCGCGCTTCCATCGATTCTTACATCGACGATTTGATTTCGGAGGCGAACGAGGACCTGCTCGATGAGATCGAGCCGATCCTGGTGCTGGGCATCCATCACGAACAGCAACATCAGGAACTGCTCCTCACGGACATCAAGCATGTATTCGCCCAAAACCCGCTTCATCCGGTTTATCGAGAAAAAGTAGGGCAAGTTTTCAACTTGCCCCGGGGAAAAGAAAGCAAGTTGAAAACATGCCCCACTTTCATCGAGTTCGACGAAGCCGTCGTCCAGATCGGTCACGAAGGAAACGGTTTCTCCTACGATAACGAAGGGCCGCGCCATCGGGCATTGGTTCTGCCTTTTTCACTCGCTTCCCGGCCGGTCACGAACGCCGAATATCTGGCCTTTATTGAAGAGAACGGCTACCAGCGGTCGGAGTTCTGGCTTTCGTTAGGCTGGATGGTGGCCAACGAACAGCGCTGGAAAGCGCCGCTCTACTGGATCCAGCGCGAAGGCGCCTGGTGGAACTTTACTCTCTCCGGCCTGCGACCGGTCGAAATGTCCGAGCCGGTCACCCACCTGAGTTACCTGGAAGCGGATGCTTACGCGAAATGGGCGGGCGCTCGTCTACCCACCGAATTTGAATGGGAATACGCCGCCCGGGACCAGGCAATTGAGGGGAACTTCGTCGAAACCGAGCAATTCCATCCTCTGCCTGCCGCCCGGCCGCCATCCCGGCAATCGCCCGGGCAGATGTTTGGCGACGTCTGGGAATGGACTCGCAGCAGTTATTCTCCCTATCCCGGCTACCGGGCCGAGCCGGGCGCTCTCGGCGAGTACAATGGCAAGTTCATGTGCAATCAGTACGTCCTGCGGGGCGGTTCCTGCGCCACTTCGCGCAACCACATCCGGCCGACCTACCGCAATTTCTTTCAGCCCGAGAAACGCTGGCAATTTACGGGAATTCGACTCGCGAAAGATCAGGAATGAACCGCGATCACGATTCCGCGGTGTTGCTCGATGCTGCACCAGCCTGGCAGGATTTCCAGGAGGAAACTCTGGCCGGACTCTCCGCCTCGCCCCGGAGCCTTCCCTGCAAATTTTTCTACGACGAGCGAGGCGCCCGGCTTTTCCGGAAAATATGCGATCTCCCGGAGTATTACATTACCCGAACCGAGCTCCAGATCCTTCGGCTCCATGGCGCCGAAATTGCCCGAATCCTCGGACCGGATGTAGAACTGATCGGCCTGGGAACAGGCGCCGGCACCAAAACGCGTGTTCTCCTGGAAGAGATGGATCGACCGGCCGTTTACGTCCCAATCGACATTTCCAAGGAACAATTGCAGGGATCCGCCGCCAGGTTTCGCGAGGTTTTTCCCCAGTTGCAAATTTTGCCGGTTTGCGCCGATTACCTTGAACCTTTCGAGCTCCCGCTCCCCCGGCGACCGTCGGACCGCAGCGTCGTTTATTTCCCGGGATCGACCATTGGTAATTTCGAGCCGGCGGCCGCGATCGCATTCCTGCGCCGCCTGGCCGAACTCGCAGGCAGCGATGGGGGATTATTGATCGGGGTGGATCTGCAAAAGGATCGCCGGATAATCGAACGGGCTTATAACGACCGTGCCGGGGTGACGGCCGAGTTCAATTTGAATTTGCTCGCACGCGCGAATCGCGAATTTGATGCGGACTTTGATCTGGGGCACTGGACGCATCGGGCGATCTACAATCCAGACAAAGGGCGGATTGAGATGTACGTGGTTAGCGCAATCAATCAAAGCATTCGGATTGATGGAAAACAGTTCGATTTTCATGCCGGTGAAAAGATTCTCACTGAATATTCCTACAAGTACACGCCGGAAGGATTCGCGAGGATCGCAGCCAGCGCCGGGTTTGCGTTTCAGAAGATCTGGAGCGATCGGAAGAAACTGTTCGGTGTGTTCTACTTCACAGGATCATAGCCGGAATTGTTAGGTCCGGCCGCCTGCGCCGCCCACGGCCACCATGAGCGCGCTGATAGAACTGGTCGACGTTAGCAAACGATACCCGGATACCCCGGCGCTATATCCGACCAGCCTTTCGATCGCGCGCGGAAGCACCACCGTCCTGATTGGGCCCAGCGGTTGCGGCAAATCAACCCTCCTCCGGCTGATCGTCGGCCTGGTGGAGCCCGATTCCGGTACTATCCGGTTGGACGGCACTCTGATAAACGTTGAAAATGTCGATCAGGTTCGCCGCCGAATTGGCTATGTCATTCAGGAAGGCGGCTTGTTTCCGCATCTCACCGCCCGCGCCAATATTTTATTGATGGCGCGACACCTCGGCCAGGAGGCCGACCGGATGCGGCAACGGCTTTCCGAATTGTGCCGGCTGACCCGGTTTTCCGAGGAATTACTGGGACGTTATCCGCTCGAACTCTCCGGCGGCCAACGGCAGCGGGTCGGCCTGATGCGCGCCTTGATGCTTTCTCCCGAACTTCTTCTCTTGGATGAACCGCTTGGCGCGCTCGATCCGCTCGTTCGCGCCTCCCTGCAAAAGGATCTAAAGGACATATTCACGGCTTTAAAAAAGACCGCGCTCTTAGTCACGCACGATCTGGCTGAAGCCGCTTACTTCGGCGATGAAATCGTGCTCATGAACGATGGCCGTATCGTGCAGCACGGCTCCATTGACGACCTTCGAAAAAACCCCGCCAACGATTTCGTTTCCGAGTTTATCAACGCCCAAACCGGTTTGGCAAGAATATGAGCGGGAATAGATCAAGGAGCCGCCGTTTCCTCCTCCTCCCCCTTCTCTTCTTCTTCGCCACCGGGATTGTTTCGGCAAGTCCGGTGATCGTCGGCTCCAAGAAATTCACCGAATCGTACGTCCTTGGCGAAATTGCAAAAGGCGCCCTGATCGACGCCGGTATCCCGGCCGAACACCGCCAGGGCATGGGCGGCACGATCATTCTCTGGCAGGCGTTGCGCGGCCAACAGATCGATGTCTATCCGGATTACACCGGAACGATCACGGAGGAAATCCTGAAATCGGAGCGATCGTTAGACCGCGGCGAAATGCGCTCTAAGCTCGAGAGACTTGGCATAGGAATGACCAAGCCCCTCGGCTTCAACAATACTTACGCCCTGGTTATGCGCCGCGACCGTGCCCAAAAGCTCGGTATTCGCACCATCAGCGATCTCCGGAAATATCCCGAACTCCGAATCGGGCTTACCCATGAGTTTTTGGACCGGCGCGATGGCTGGCAACCGCTTGCTTCTGCCTATCAACTCGGTCTGCAGAACGTAATCGGGATCGACCACGCCCTGGGTTATGCCGCGCTCGAAAATGGCTCGATCGATGTCAAGGATGCTTATTCAACTGATGCCAAGATTGGCCAATACGATCTTGTCTCGTTGCAGGATGATCTGCAGTTTTTCCCGCGCTACGACGCCGTTTTTCTTTACCGCCTTTCCCTTTCTCCCAGGGCGGTGGAGTGTCTCCAGGCACTGGGCGGAACCATCAGCGAAGCGCGCATGATCCGGCTTAACGCCGAAGCCGAGCGCACCAAGAGTTACTCCAGAGCAGCGAGTTTGTATTTCAGGGGCGACCGGAGGTCCGCTCTTGCCGCGGGGGAATCGTTGCCGCATAAACTTGCCCGCTGGACTCTGCGTCACCTCGAGCTGGCCGGATTTTCCCTGCTCCTGGCGGTGGCGGCCGGAATTCCGCTCGGAATTTTAGCCAGCCGCGGCGGGGCCCTGGGACATGGAATTCTTGGCTTTGCCAGTGTTGTGCAAACAATTCCATCGCTTGCCTTGCTCGCGTTGCTGGTGCCCGTTCCGTTTTTCGGAATCAGCGTTCGCACCGCGATTGCGGCCCTTTTTCTTTATGGGCTGCTCCCAATCGTGCGGAACACAGCCAGCGGCTTACAAGATATCCCCCGGCCCCTGCGAGAGTCCGCGGTTGCGCTTGGCCTCACGCCTTCGGCCCGGCTGTGGCAAATCTATCTCCCGATGGCGTCGCGCTCGATTCTCGCTGGAATCAAAACCAGCGCGGTGATCAATGTGGGAACAGCCACCCTGGCCGCGCTGATTGGCGCAGGCGGTCTGGGTGAGCCGATCCTAAGCGGGCTGAACCTGAACGATCACCTGACGATACTGGAAGGCGCAATCCCGGCCGCCCTACTGGCGCTGCTTGTGCAATGGACTTTCGACTTGCTCGATCGCGTTTTGATTCCAAAAGGGCTGCGATTGTAGGTGCGGTCACCGGAATGTCATTCCGAGCGGAAACGAGGAACCCGGTGCGAAGCCTGAAACCCACTCGCGGGATCCTTCGACTTCGCTCAGGATGACAGGTGGTTCGGACGCGTTTATTAAGAAGATATATGGCAATCGCCTCGACCAATCCCGCTACCGGCGAAAAACTGAAAGAATTTTCAGCGCTTACGAAAGGTGAGATCGAGGAACGGCTGGCCCACGCCGAAACCGCCTTCTATCAACATCGGGGCCAACCCCTTGCCCGTCGGGCGGAATTACTGATCGCCGCCGCGGGATTGTTGAATCAAGAAAAGGACCGGTTCGCGCGGATCATGACGCTCGAAATGGGAAAATTATTCCGGGCCGCCGGAGAGGAGATCGACAAATGCGCGCGCGCCTGCCGCTACTATGCGGAGAATGCCGGGCGATTTCTGGAGGACGAGGCCGTTCAAACCGACGCCGCTCGCAGTTACGTGCATTATGAGCCGCTCGGGCCCGTTCTGGCGGTCATGCCATGGAATTTCCCGTTTTGGCAGGTATTTCGTTTTGCCGCGCCTGCTTTGATGGCGGGGAATGTCGGACTGCTCAAACATGCCGCGAATGTTCCGCAGTGCGCCCTCGCGATTGAAGAAATTTTTTGCCGGGCGGGATTTGCTAAGGGCGTCTTTCAAACGCTGCTGATCGAGGCGACCCAGGTCGAAGAAATAGTCAGAGACCCGCGCGTCAAGGCCGTCACCCTGACCGGCAGCGAAAAGGCGGGCAGCGCGGTGGCCGGCGTCGCCGGCCGGGAAATCAAGAAAGCCGTGCTCGAGCTGGGCGGGAGCGATCCCTTTATCGTGATGCCGAGCGCCAACATCGATGCCGCCTTGAGCACCGCGGTCAAGGCACGCATGATCAACAACGGGCAATCGTGCATCGCGGCAAAGCGGTTTTTAATCGCAGACAACATTTACGACGAATTTTTGGGGCGCTTGGTCGAGCGTATTCGCGGATTGAAGCTTGGAGATCCGATGCAGGAAACAACGGATGTCGGACCGCTGGCCTCGGAACAGATTCTGGACGGCGTGCATGACCAAGTCCAAAAATCCGTCGGCGCGGGGGCAAAATTGCTCACCGGCGGAAATCGAGTGCACGGTCCCGGTTTCTATTATGAGCCGACCGTCCTGGTTGACGTACCACCCGAAGCGCCTGCTTACACGGAGGAAATTTTTGGCCCGGTGGCGGTGTTGTTTCGGATTCGCAATGCGGCTGATGCCATCGCAATGGCAAACGCCACCACCTTCGGGTTGGGCGCAAGTGTGTGGACTAACGATCGCCAAGAGCAGAAATTGTTCGCTTCCGAGATCGACGCTGGAATGGTCTTTATCAACGCCATGGTTGCTTCCGACCCCCGGTTACCGTTCGGCGGCATCAAACGCTCTGGTTTTGGACGCGAACTCGGCGCCCACGGAATTCGGGAATTCATGAATATCAAAACAATCTGGGTGGCCTGATTCTGGTGGAGGGAGCGACGCGAGCCGTCGTCCGCCAAACCTGAAGGGCCGGGCAACCGAACCGCGCGGATCGATTCCGCAGGAATGAAAATTGTTTCGGGTTGCCCCGACGGGCACTTTTAACACATCTTCGAATCATGGCTGAATCCACCATGGCTTCTGTTTTCGTTCCGCATCCGCCCGGATTTCGGCGGCGACGTGGATTGAACTGGGCATTCGTGGGCTTGCTTTACACCTCGTTTTACATGTGCCGCTACAATCTGTCGCTGGCTAACAAGGAGATCAGCAGTCAATTCGGATTCAGCAAAGAGCAGATGGGGACGATCATTACCACGGCTCTGCTCGCCTATGCCTGCGGTCAAATTGTAAATGGACTGCTGACCGACCGGATCGGCGGAAAGCGGGCGATGCTGATCGGCACCGCCGGAACAGTTGTCATGAACATTCTCTTCGGCGCCGCTTCCTTCTGGGGCTTGCTTTGGCTCTTTGTCGTCATTCGTGGGATCGACGGTTACACCCAATCTTTCGGCGCGCCCGGCATGGTCAAAATCAATGCCGCCTGGTTCCGTCATACCGAACGCGGGCGTTTCGCGGGTATCTTCGGTTTCATGATCAATCTCGGGCGCTTCGGAATTTTCAAGCTGGGTCCGGCTTTGCTGGCTGGGTTTACTTTCCTCGGCTTGATCCGAATCCCGCCATTGCACTGGCGCTGGTTGTTTTGGATTCCGGCATGCATTGCCATGGTGGTCGGCACCGGCATGGCCCTGATCGTGAAGGACTCGCCCGAGGAAACAGGCTTTTCGCCGGTAAATCCACAGGAAGAAACCGGGGGACACGTCCAGGCCAAAGTGTTCGAGGTCTTCAAAATCATCGTCACTAATCCCGTCATCTGGATCATTGCCTGCGCCTACGCTTGCACCGGCGCGGTCCGCCAGGGAATCGACCAATGGTTCCCTCGATTCATGCAGGAAGTGCATCACGTCGACTTTCAATCGACCCGGTTTCAATTCCTCGGATTTTTGATTCCCTTTGTGGCATCGGTTGGTTCGCTCGTGTCGGGTTACATTTCGGACACTGTTTTCCGGGGCCGGCGTGCTCCCGTCGCAGCCGGTCTTTACTTTCTGGAAACGATTATCATTCTTTGCGCGGCTCAATTTCACACCGCGAACATGGCGGTCCTCTTTCTTGTTCTGATCTCACTCACCGCCAATTCCACCCACTCGATCCTGGGCACGGCCGCGGCCATGGACATTGGCGGCGCAAAAATGGCCGGCTTCGCTTCCGGCGTGATCGATTCATTTCAGTATTTCGGCGGCAGCCTCGCCGGAATCGTTCTGGGGGCCCTCCTCGACCGGAGCTGGAACAATTATTTCTATTTTATGGCGCCATTCGGATTGGTCGGCGGCCTCCTCATGCTCACGATCTTCGGTCGAGTCAACCTGGCCAAGCAGCCCCGCCCCCTCAAGACTTGATTTGCTGGACCCTGACACCCGAAACGGCGCCGCCGGGTCGCCCCGACCCTGCCCGATTACAGTAAGTCAAGCTGGCCCATTCGCCGAAATGAGCTTGTCGAAAGCTTCGGCCGCTCCCCCAACCCGGCGTGCCGACAACTTACCTCGAACAGCGAAGCAATTTGATCGGCAAAAACTCCGCTGCCAGTCATTCGGGTGTGCCACTCCGGATTGTTCAACTTTCCGTTGCCGCGCAAATGCCGGATCCTTCCGAGCACCTTTTCCTTGCGCTCGGGATAATGTTCTTCCAGCCAATGTTCGAACAACGGAGCAACGGCCCATGGCAACCGCACAATCGTGTAACCGGCGAATTGGGCTCCGGCCTTCGCCGCCGCTCCCAGGATCGCGGGAATTTCATGATCGGTCAGGCCCGGAATAATCGGCGCGACCATTACGCCAACCGGGATTTCCGCCGCCCGAAGCCGACCGATCGCGTCCAGACGCGCCGTGGGTGAAGAAGTGCGGGGCTCAAGCACGCGTTGCAATTTCGGGTCAAGCGAAGTCACGGAAACATTCACCGCGGCAGCATGGTAGCTTGCCAACTCCCGCAAAATATCGAGGTCGCGGGTAACGAGCCGGTTTTTCGTGATGATCGCAACCGGGTTGTGGAACTTGGCCAGGACCTCCAAACATCGCCGCGTAATCTTCAGGCGTCTCTCCACCGGCTGATAGGGGTCGGTGACGCCGCTCATCACCAGCACTTGCGGCTTCCACCGGGGCGACTCCAGTTCGCCGCGCAACAGTTCGGGTGCATCCAGTTTAACGACAATTTTGCTTTCGAAATCGAGGCCGGCCGAGAAGCCGAGATATTCGTGAGTAGGGCGGGCATAGCAGTAGATGCAGCCGTGTTCGCAGCCTCGATAAGGATTTAAACTGGTCTCGAACCCAACATCCGGACTGTTGTTGCGAGTGATGATCGTCTTCGATCCATCCCGGAAAAATTGGGTCGAAGGGCGCGGACGTTCCATCTCTTCCGGACCAGGATCGGCAACATCGGGATCGGTGATGTCTACGTGCAGTTTTTCGAACCGATTTGCCGGGCTCCACGAGGCCCCCCGGCCGTGAAGCGGTTTGCTGGTTTGGGGCGTTTCCTGAATAACCGGCCGAACCTTGGTCTTTTTACGCGCAGCCATGCCATATGTTCGTATGAACGTAGATGCTTGTCCAGGCCAATCCACTTCCTTTTCGCGCTGTTACTCCAGCACTCCGCTCCTTCTTTATTCCAGTGCTTTCCTGCTTTCCTTAGCAATCCGGTTCCTGGCTTCCTGGTTTCCAGATTTCTTTTCATAGCAGCGCTCTATGACCGTCGCCGTTTTCCTGTCAAAGGTTTGCGACCCTCCTGGAGCGCCGCTACAATCCAGCGCAACCCCCGGAGGGGTGGCAGAGCGGTCGATCGCGCCGGTCTTGAAAACCGGAAGGGCGCAAGCCCTCGTGGGTTCGAATCCCACCCCCTCCGCCATTTTCAGTTGCGGAGTGCGGAGCGCGGAGTGCGGAGCGGGAGAAAACGCGCCACGACCGCCGCGCATAAAGTCCCCAGAAGCGCCGCGCAAACGACGTCAGAAAGATAGTGTGCGGCGATATACATGCGCGCGAAACCGATCAGCAGCGGAATCGGCAGACACAAAATTCCTATTCGCCGGTTGGCAAAAAGCAGGATGGCAAAAAACGCCGTCGACGCCGCAACATGTCCCGAGGGGAAGGCGTGATACTTCGAACTGAGACGAGGTCCGTTCCACGCATGTTCGGTTTTCACCGATGGGCGGGCGCGGCCGGTTCCGATTTTAATCCCATGACCAACAACGCCCGCCAGGGTCATCGCAGTCAGCATCGCTAGAAAAACGCGCGTCCATCTCTTGCTTCCCCGCCACCATGCAATCCCCGCCAGGACCAATCCCAGGGCCAAATGCGAAGGCCAGTCGCCGTAGCGGCTAACCTTACTCATGAAACCCCATGTCGTTCGACCGCGGTGTTTCAACATGAAATCCCGCACCGCGTCGTCGAAATGAAACGCGATAACAACCGCGACCGCGGTGATCAGCACACCAACTAGCCAGTAAAAAACGCGTTTCCAGTTCACGAATTAGATTCCCGTTGTCGGCTTTCGGACGTTATTTTGCAATCGCTAGTTTGAAATCCGGCGCCCGCAACTGCCTTCTCTTGTTTATCGGCTGTGTATTGTTTCACATCGCCGGGACCTGGACCCTGCCTCTGGTCGATCGGGACGAGCCGCGTTTCGCCGAAGCTTCGCGTGAAATGATCGAACGCGGCAATTATGTTGTTCCGTATTTCAATAACCATGTTCGTTTTGACAAACCGCCCCTCACCTACTGGGCCCAGGCGGCCAGCTACCGAGTCTTCGGTGAAACTGACTTCGCGGCGCGTTTCCCGTCCGCGGTCGCGGCCGCGCTAACCGGATTGGCAATTTTTGTCTGGGGCTGCCGGATCGGCGGAACAAGAACCGGCTGGTGGGCGGTCGTCATTTTTACCCTTTCGCTTCAAACCTTTATCCACGCCAAAGCCGCCGTGGCCGACATGTGGCTGGTCTTCTTCATCACCCTGGCCTACTGGAGCGGTTGGAATCTTGCCCGGGCTCCGGTAAACACCGACGACAGCGCCGCCGCCCGCCGGGCAGTTCCGCCTTATCAAAGATCGTGGTGGTGGATCTTTTACATTTCGCTGGCCCTGGCCTTCCTGGCCAAAGGCCCCATCGGTTGGGTGCCGCTCCTGACCATCGGTGTGACCAAGGTTTCGCGCCGCCACTTCAAGGTGAATCCACACTTTAAACTGGTGCGCGGCGTTCTGCTGATGCTGGCGATCGTCGCCATCTGGGCGGCGCCGGCTCTGATCCAAACCGGGGGCGAATTTTTCAAAATCGGAATCGGCCGTCACGTGATCGCCCGCTCGTTCGGGGCAATGGAAGGGCACGGCGCAAATTCTGTGATTGGATATCTGGCGTTGCTCCCCTACTACCTGGTGACCGTGTTCTTCAGCTTTTTCCCCTGGTCGATCAAGCTGCCATGGCTGAGCCGAAAATTGTGGCGGGCCCAGGGATCGGGCAGCGTGAGGCCGGGTGACAGGGGCCGCGACAAGCTCGATAACTATTTGCTGATCCGGATTGGGATCATTTTCCTGATTTTCACCCTGGTGAAAACGAAGTTGCCCCACTATACCCTCCCCGCCTTTCCTTTGCTCGCGCTCTTGCTGGCGCGCCATTGGTCCGGCCGGCCCGCGACATCTTCCGAGACGCCAACGGCAGAGGAAGTCGCACCGTTGGATTCGCAACCGAATGCCGATGGTCGAAAAACGCGGGACTGGATTCACCGGTCTGGCCATGACCACCGCTGCTCTGTGGCTGGCTATCGCCCTGCTGGGTCCTCCCCTGATCGCCCGATTCTTTTTTCCAGGTCACGCTCTCTTTGAAAAATCGAGGCGGTATTTGCGGCCGGAAATGGAATTTGGGGCCATCGGTTACACCGAGCCGAGTCTGGTTTGGTATTTTCGCTCGCGGGTAAACGGTTTTCTTACACCGCTGAATCAAAAAAAAGCTGCCGATTACATGGCTGGATCCGGACCGCGGTTCGTTATCGTGCCGACAGCTCTCGTGACCGGCTTGTTCCCAAAACATCCGGGAAACTGGAAAATGTTTTCCACCCGCGGATTCAATATTGCAAAAGGCAAACGGATGGAACTGACCCTGATGTTGAAACCGGACTGATCCGGTTGATCATTTAACGGTTTTTCGCTTTAACAATTCCAGATGATCACTTTTCTAGAGGGCAAACTCACCAACGCATTACCGACCCAGGCCGTTATCGCCGTGAATGGTATCGGCTATGAAGTCTTCATTCCACTCTCCAGTTACGATAAACTGCCTGCCGTCGGCCAACCGATTCGCATTCTCACTCACCTGGCGGTGCGGGAAGATGCCCACATCCTCTACGGTTTCATGAGCGCGGCCGAACGCGACTTGTTTCGGCTGCTGGTGAACAATGTTACCGGAATCGGTCCGAAACTGGCCCTGGCCGTCCTTAGCGGGATGAGCGTAACCAATTTCAAGGCGGCTGTGGTCAACTCCGATGTCGCCTCTCTTTCCAAGATCAGCGGCCTCGGTAAAAAAACCGCAGAACGCATCGTCCTGGAATTAAAAGACAAGGTCGGTGTCGCAGCGGCCTGGGAAGCGGCCAGCGCCGCGCATGCCCCGACACCCGAACAGGGACGCGCTAACGAAGCGGTCCTGGCTTTGATCGCCCTCGGATACAAGCAGGTCGAGGCGCACCGGGTCATTCGGGATTTGCAGGAGAAGGAAACGGAAAAATCGGCGGAAGACCTGGTTAAAATTGCCCTTAAACAAATGACCGCAGGCCGATAATTTGCCAGTGGCCCTGGCGTCTCACAGAGACGCCCTACAAGTTTGCCCCGTGAGATTCCGCGTTGGACGTTGAAGGTTGGACGTTGGACGTTATCTCTCAAATGACCTCCGGCGTTGACGACAAACTGGCCGCAATCCGTGCCGCTTTTCCCCCGGAGGGACTGTTTGCCGAAAAGGACTGGCTCCTTTCGCCCGACCCGTTTCCGATCGAGAAGAAATTTCTGGCGGAACTCGAACAGCTCGGCCATCGACTTTTTGTTTTCCAGCGCGCCTGCAATCAACTTTATCAACTCAGCCTCAAGGGAAAACAGCCAGAATGGGTGGCGCGCTATCTGGACGCGGGAAAGCCCAGCGAACTGGTTGAATTCTCCCGCCGAAAAGAAATTCGCGACGATCTCCCGCGGATTATCCGGCCCGATCTCATTCTGACTGACGGCGGATACATCATCGCCGAAATCGACTCTGTTCCGGGCGGGATCGGCCTAACCGGCTGGCTGAATCAAACCTATTCGCAGTTCGACCAGGAAATCGTAGGCGGGCCGACCGGGATGCTGGACGGATTTCAAACTGTCCTGCCGCACGGTGGAGACATCGTTATTTCGCAGGAAGCATCTACTTACCGCCCGGAAATGGAATGGTTGGCTGGGCAGCTCAATCGAAAAATAAACGGGACCTTCGGAGGTCCGGCATCGATCCCCTCGTGGCGGTCTGTCGCCGCTGAAAATTATGAGCCGCAAGAGGGGCGCGCCGTTTACCGGTTCTTTGAATTATTCGATCTGCCGAACATTCCGCAAATCGACCGGACTCTGGCCGCAGCGGCCGCGGGAAAAATCACGGTGACCCCGCCGATCAAACCGTATCTGGAAGAGAAGATGTGGTTTGCCTTGTTTTGGATGCAACCGCTGCGCGAGTTTTGGCGGCGCGAACTGGGCGAGAAATATTTCGCCAAACTGCAGGAGGTCATTCCCTATTCCTGGTTGCTCGATCCCGCCCCATTGCCCCAGCATGCCGTAATCCCGCGTCTCGAAATCCACAGCTGGCGCGAAGCGGCTAAATTAAGCCAAAAAGATCGCGATCTGCTTTTGAAAGTGAGCGGATTTTCTCCGCTGGGTTGGGGCAGCCGCGGCGTCGCTCTCGGATCGGACCTCTCCCACGCCGAGTGGGACCGCCGAATCGAAAATGCGCTTGCCACATTCGACTCTTCGCCCACGATCATGCAACGCTTTCATAAGGGCCGCCTGTTCAGCCACCAGGTACCTGGAACCCGGATGCCGGCGAAATGAAAGCGATGAAAGGGCGGGTGCGCCTGTGCCCTTACTACTTTGTGGAAGACGATCGGGTAAAGCTCAGGGGCGCACTGGCTACTATCGCGCCGGCGGATAAGAAATTCGTGCACGGCATGCGGGACGCAATTTTGATCCCATCGCGAATAGCCGAAGAAGACGATAACGAACCTGGCAGCGTGATGGACGATGACATTTCCTCTCCGACCGCTTAGAGGTTTGGCTTTGGCTGGCGGCAGCTCCGGTCGTCTGCTCTAGCCGAGTCGTCGCAGATCGGATGATGGCTGGCTGCAAGAAATGGTCAGCTCTCGCGTATGAACCGGACCTGCCGGCGTCAGTTTGCTCGAATAGAGATGAAAAGCTTCAACTCGGATCAGTCCGGCATCAAAATCGGCGTTGGCCTTCAAAAACTTTCGCACCGCGACGGCGTTGGCCTCGCGGCAGCGAGCCAGGGTGATGTGGGGATGCCAGGGATGCAGTTCGACCTCGAGACCGGCGCCCAGCGCCGCTTCATGGACCCGCTTGTGCACCTGAAAAAGATGAGGATGGCCGCGGCCAACTCCGATCCAAATGACTTTGAGCAAACCCCTTGGTGGAAAACATCCCAAACCGAGAACGGGCAAAAAAAAGGCGCCGAACTCGATCGCGCTCAGTTTTTCCCGAAACCTGAGAACGATTTCCTCGGCCACATCTCCAAAAAAGCCCAGAGTCAGATGGATTTGGTCCGGGTTGGTCCAACGAACGCCCCGGATCTGCGGATTGAGATCGGCCAGTGTTTCCTGAACCGTCGGTGGCAGATCGATAGCTGCAAAGAGGCGCTTGGTCATTTCCCAAGAAACGTTCAACCCTCGAGTTTGAACGTCCAATATTCAATCGCTTCAGTCAGGAACCGGCCGGCACCAGTCACAACGATTCTTCCCTGCTCTCATTGCTGCGCCTGATTTGGTTGATCGGCTAAACGTGTCAGCCAACGGGGAGCCAGACCTCGCGTTTCCAAACCCAGACCGCGATTCATCGCCCGGGCCTGCCTGTTCTCATCCGTGCTTGCGGTTGAACCGGGCGACCTCACGGGCGGTCTCGCGATCAACCGCCCGTTTTTTCAAATCGGCCCGTTTGTCGCGTGCCACCTTGCCTTGGGCGACCGCCAGTTCGGCTTTGAGTTTTCCATTCTTCCAGTAAAGCTTCAGCGCGACCAGGGCGCGGCCGTTTACCTGCGTTTCGCCGTAAAGTTTGTCGATCTCGTTCCGGTGAAGCAATAGCTTGCGTACGCGTTTGGCTGCCGGGATGTCGTGACTGGCTCGCTCGTAGGGCTGAATATCGGCGTTGTAAAGAAAAGCTTGGCCATTTTCGATTCGAGCAAAGGCGTCGCTGATGTTGGCCTTGCCGGCGCGAACAGATTTGACCTCGCTACCTTTTAATTCGATTCCTGCCTCGTACCGCTCAAGGATGTGGTAATCCCGCAACGCCTTGCGATTGAGGATCGACTCAGCCGCCATATTGCCGCAGGCGAAGGCCTGCGCTCCCGTCTAGGAACCGCTCTCGCCCGAATCTTTGGCCTCGTAGGCCAGCTTACCGGCGATAATCTCCTTAAGCGCGATATCTGTGAGCGAATCGCGGGGGGCGGTTTCGACCATGGGCCGATGGCCCAACCCGAGCTGACGCACTCGCTTGGAGACCACGTTAATGAGAATTTGCTGGTTGGGAATGACTTGGGTTGCCTCCTGGAGAAGTTGAGTGGTCATATTACGCAAGGATCGGACGGTGCGGTTTGCTTCTATCGGGAATTGAAGAAGGGCGGGCACCCTGGCGGTTAGGCCATCGGGGGTAAATCGCGGGACGAGCGTCGCCATAAAAAACGAGCCGAAACTCTGCGAGTCTCAGGGCGTCTTGTCAACCGATTTATTGACCGAGACCGGATGAAACCCGGAAGTAAGCCGCGGTCGCGGCAGCTATTGACTGAGCAGCCGGCCTCGAACGGGCCGCCGGCTGGCATGATGTTCCTGCTCCACCGTGGCGAGTTTGGCCAGGACCGAGGCTTCGCGCCTGGCCGCCTCGTTTCTAACGTCCTGACGTGTTTGCACTTCCAAGCTGCACAAGCTCTGCGCAATCTGGGCGTCCAACTGCGCGACATCTTCTTGCGGCCCGGTAATCTCGGCCTGGATTTTCCAATCACCGCCGAATGTTCGTATTCGATGAAGGACCTGCGGACGTCCGCCGGCGACGTAGGATGCAGAGCTTTCGACAACGATGAGGTTCCCGACTTTAAAAGGGAAAACGCTCAAGGTGGCTGCCCGCGACGCGGGCGCGCGCGCCGCAGTTTCCTGCTGGAATTGCTTCAACTCCTCCGCGGAAGCTTCGGTAGAATTTCGAGAACCACCTTTGACCGTTATGAAAAGCTGAGCAGTGACCTTGCCGCGCGACAAAACGACCTGGCCGGAACTGGCCCGCACTTTCCACCCCGCCGGCGGTGTGTAACGAAATGCGCGTTCTCCCCTGGTGAAGCAGACTTGGGTGCAGACGGCCCCATCAAGTGACTGCTTCTCCACCGCCGCGGCCAGGGTGTGCTCGGCAGCTTGTGTCTGGACGGTTAGTTGGTCCGCCTCGAGCGGCGCCGCCAGTAATAGCGTGACGCCGCCGAGAACGAGCCGCATCCTGCCAACGTCCATGAGAGCTGCGAACCTCATTCGATCCACCATCGATCCTTCAGATAATTAACCGTGGTGAGATTGCCCGGCGGCGGATTTTGGCGAAGCGACTCATCGAAATACCACCGCCGGGTCGGGGGAACGTAAACATTGGACTTGCCCCAGATACCGCTTCCCTGAGCGCTTTCGTACAGGCAAACCATCGAACCGTAATAGGTGAGGTAGATGTCCGACCAATCTTCAAGAAAGCGCGGGAAATTTTCAGCGCCTCCCGAGTAATTTGTGCCCACGGTCCCGGTCGGGACATTACCGCCCAGGAGGGCGGCGTTGACCGTGGTGTTGGTCGCTTTCCTCCCGGAAGTGCCCTGGGTTGAGTTGGCATCCACCCAGGCGTTGGAGAGAATGTTGATCGAGTCCGCTGCAAAAAGGGTAGGTTGCGGCGTGTATCCGCTGCCAAACGGTTGAGTGGGATCGGGCACGGTGTTGGATGGCGGATTGTTAGGCCCGGTGTTGACGTTGCCGCGTATGTAAATCGGGTTTTCGGTAATGACGGACAACCCGCCGCTCGGAATCGAGCTGGCACTGACGATCTTGATCCCGCGTTTGGGAGTTGCACCGCCCGAACCGGCGCTGGTATCGGCGATGTAGACAATGCCGTTGAAAGAAAGAGTCCCGTTGTTAACGGCGGTCGTGATCTTGCTGACGTCCAGCGTCACCAGGCGCACGGTGGCGCCCTCCCGATTGTCCTGGATGGTGGTGTTGGTGCTTACGGCATTTCCGCTGCGAAAAACGTTATAAAGCTGTGCGTTCTTGCCTGTGCTCCACCCATTGATGGCATTCCCATTAATGTCCGTGAGACTAACGTTGTTGCTAGCGTCAACGAGAATATGAACGTCGGCCTGGCCGTAGTAGCGCGCACCGGGCTGCGGATCGGCCTTGCCCGGCACCGGGCGCTGGACCAACTCGCGCCAACCATCGTTCGAGCCATCCGAATATCGCGCGGCAAAAATCGCCCAGGGATCGATTCCAAACGGCTGATGGTTGACATCTTTTGCCGGCGGGATGTCCGCCTGATAGCTAGGAGACTCCGGAGTCTCACCCGGATGCTGCCCATCACCCGGCATGAACCCGATCGACCAGCCTTGAACGTCGGTAACCCGCGATCCGAAGGACAGGGACGAGTGGCCCGTGTAAAGAATACCGTTGGTATGGACCCAGCCAGTAATGACCTGAGACGGCCCCGGATGAAGCTCCAGATCGTCGTCATAAAAGATGGCGTAGTTCCACGGCGAAATTACCTGCTTCTCCAACAGACGACGCACCTTGGTCACGACCGGACTGCCAAGGGCATTCGCCGTCACGTCGGCTGTAGCCAGATAAAAGTAACTGGTCGTCGCATCGCTCGGTCCAAAACTCGGCACCGGCGTTGCGCTCCCCGACAGGACAGCCAACTGGGGAGTGACCGCGCTTATGGTGACGTTGGAAACGGTGTAGCCCGGTTCGTTTCCAAAATCGGCCGGTAGGGGTTGCCTGATGGCGGCCAATTCCGCCGTGGTGGGTGCGTGACTCCAGTTTCGGCGGGCAATTTCCCGCCAGCTCGCAAAAGCGACGTCGGTCGCACCGAGACCGATCTGAGTTGCGGTGGTCCGCACCACGCTGCGATTCGAATTTCTGGCCGTTCCCTGGGTCATGGTTAGGGCAGCCGCCATAAAGATGGCCGTCACCACCAGCAAACCAAGGCTGATGACAAGGACGCTTCCTTCCTGGTTAGATTGGAGCCTGCGCATGACCATTCTGTGAGATCAGGCTATCTCCTCGGCTTCTTCGGTTTTTTGTTGCCAAGCCAGCCCCAATCGACCGCTGTCTTCGGAAGAGGATCATTTCTCAACAAGGTAGACGGATCGATTGCCGGAGTTGGCGCAGGAGTCGGATTTTGGATATATCCCGATTCGCCGCGACGGGAGGCCGTGTAAAACCCCTGCGCGGTAGCAATACGGGCGTTCGCGTGCACCAGGGCGTTGGCATAAATATCCGTGGCGACACGGTTGTTCCCATCTCCCAGTTGGATGGCCATGGTAACAAATCTGTTATCGATGGTTGTGTCCGCGCTTGCCGCTCTTGAGGTGTTCGCCGGCGTCGGAGTCGGCGTCGGGGAGGTGGACGGCGTCGGGCTCGGCGTTGGAGTTGGGGTTGGCGTCGGCGTTGCAGTCGGCAGTGGCGTAGGGGTTGGCGTCGGTGGCGGCCGGCCCTTATTCCTTCGGGCAAGAGCCCGCGGGGGAGTGCCGAGTCCAACGGCAAAGCTGAAGACAATTCCAGAGGCGATTAGGTGAAGGGTTCGATGTTTCATAGTTCTGGGGGTTGAGGGGGGCTGATGCGTCAGGGGGAAGGGGTGGAATTCGGCACAGCGTTGTAGGGAAGGCCGAATGGTTCGGGCTCGGTCAGGCCGACGGCAATGACGTTGTAGTCGTTCGTGGAAGCGTTTTGGTATTCCCGCAGTTGACCGTCAATGACTACGTAAGAAACGAGGTCCGTTACCAACGCGACAATGTTCCGGCTCAAGCTACCACTGGTGATCTTTACATCTTCGGGTAACGGCGCGGCCAGAGTTACGGTCGTGCCACTAACACCGATAATATCTCCTTCAATGTCGTAGTCCGGAATTAACAGGCGCTGTCCGATCTTCGGGGTGGGTCCGGCGTCGAGTTGAACCGTGGCGCTGCCGGCAAGCGCGGTCGCCGCGATTCGACGGCACGGCCCGCTCTGCCGCAAAAAGGCAATCCCCGGGGCCGGTCCAGTGGTATCGAGAACGTCTCGATCGGTCCCCACCAGCGCGGGAATCGAAATGGCGGATTGGATCTCCTTTTCCAGGCGGTCGATTATTTTACGAGTACCTTCGTGGCTTGCATTAACCACACCGTTGGTCCGAAAAAGGTTTAGAGCGCTGGACTGAATGGCGACTGCGGCGCCTCCGATAATGGCCGCGCTGGAGATGGTAAACAGCAATTCCACCAGGGTGAAGCCGGTGGCTAGATTGAAGTTTTTCTGCTGGAGCCGCATCGTTTTAGACATCCGAAGTGCGAACGCTATGCATGGTTACGCTGTAATTTCGGTTGCGAAAACTGTAGCTGACCGTGACCGTGATCCGGCGAAGATTCAGATTAAAGCCGTTTTGCCAGTAACCTGGATCCTCCACCACCGTGGTCATCGTTCCTTCCACGGTTGTTTCCGAGTTGGGATCGTCGTAAATGATTACCGGGGCTGTTTGCGATCCCAGGGTCAGCTCCACCGGCACTTGCTCGTCCGGGGGACTGAATGGCGCATCTGTATAGACGAGTTCGATCTGATTGAGGGCGATCGTTCCGGCCAGGGTTTTGAGCCGAGCCACCATCGCATAGGTATTCATCTGAAGGAGCAGCGAGATGACCGCGGCGGCGACAATAGCCAAAACGGCCATGGAGAAGAGCACTTCGGCGAAAGTAAAACCGGAGTTACGTTTCTCAGATCTGATGGGTGACAGTTGTTTGAGAACCATGATCGGGCCCGTTTCTGTTGGCATAAACAGCATCGGATATGCCGATTCTGTAAGGAATTATGGTAATTATAGTAGTGTTATGGGGGCTGTCTCGGGCTGTTTTGTCGCAAATCAGCGAATTCTCGCATTCCCGCGAACTTGCCAAAGACGGTTTTTCAAAAGTGCGAACCTGCCTCCACCAGTCGAATATGCCGATCCTCCACCCCGCCCCAGCCTCCCCACTCCGTTGCCTCTTTTGCTTTTCGTCCAATAGCATGCTAAGTGGCCCCTGCCGAACTCCAAGACCACACGGGCTGTGGCTCAGCTTGGTAGAGCGCCTCGTTCGGGACGAGGAGGCCGTGGGTTCAAATCCCACCAGCCCGAGGAATTCCGCACATCCGCTAGGTAAACCGAGTCCACAATTTTTCCGCTCGGGGTTGCTCCTCGTCTCGTTTGCCGGTTCCGCGGCAAGCTCGCAGTTTTCCATGAAACAAAAGAAGGCAGTTGAATCCGGACCGATCACGTGCTTGGATCGCTCTCGCCGATCGACTGTGACGGTTGACTGAAACTTCTTTATGGGTTCTCTCAAAAAAAGACGGAAAGCGAAAATCTCCAAACACAAACGCCGCAAGCGCATGAAGGAGAATCGCCACAAGAAACGTCTGCGTTACAAGGCGTAAATCGGGGATGCGATTTGCTCGCGGGTCTTCCCCCGCGCGGTTTGCGAACGATCCCCCCTGCGATTACAATCGCTAGGATGACAAACTGGAAGCGTTGGGCCGGCGGCGCCAGCTGCGTTTTTCTGGCCCTTCTCTTTCTGCCTGTGACTGATGCCGCGGTTGGGAGAGACCCGACCCTGCTGGCTCGGCGAAGCCACCCGGTTGCAAGCCCGAAACCAAGTAGCCGCCTGGATGATTCGGTCCAGCTCAAACCGGCCCGAGATCTTGTCCTCAAACGCGAAGGACAACGAAAAGGCGAAGCCCTCGCTCATTTTGTCGAAGGAATGTCCTATGAAGACAATGGGGAAATCGAGAAAGCGCTGAATGCATATCGCGAGGTTCTCAACGTCGATCCTGGTCAGGCCGAGCTGGCCTGCCGGGTAGCGGCATTGTTGAGCCGGCAAGATCAATTTCCGGAAGCAATCGATATTCTGAAAGATGCGGTGAAGGCGGCGCCGGAGGCAGCGGAACCGTATCTGCAACTCGGCTTCATCTATGCGAAATACCTGAAGAAAACTGACCAGGCGCTCGATTACTGCAATCGCGGCATTGCCCTGGATCCGCAAAATATCGAGGGATATCAAAGGCTCTACGAGATTGCATTGGCCGCTGGAGATGAAAACAAAGCCCGCGAGGCATTGGATCGGGCGGCCAAGATCACCAGCAGCGACCCCGCGTTTTGGACCAGGCTTGGCAAACTTTACGCCCTGCTCGTGTTCAAGCCCGACACGGAGCCTAAGCCTAACGAGGTCAGGCGGGTTAACGAGTTCTTTAAGAAAGCTGCTGATCGGGCGGCAGACAATCCCGCGGTGCTGAAGGAGGTGGCCGACTATTTCGCATCATCGCAGCAACTCAAGCAAGCAATCCCGCTTTATCTGCGGGTAATCGAGTTGCAACCGGATGACGCCAACGCGCGCGAGAAACTTGCCACCGGATTTGTCCTGACCAATCAACGGTCCAAGGCAGTCGAGCTGCTGGAGGAGACGATCAAACAGCGGCCGGAAAAGTATCAAGCCTACGATCTGCTGGCTCAGGTTTTGGACGATCAGGCGCGAGCATTGCAGCGAGAAAACAAGGTCGATGAAGCCAAGGCCAAATTTGCGCAAGCGGCCGCCAATTACGAACAGAGTGTGCTGATCAATCCGAACCACGCGATCACTTATGTCCGACTGGCGGAGATCCTCCTCGGCCCCCTCAGGCAGGCGGAACGAGCGGCCAAGGTCCTGACCGAGGCGCGGCATCGGTTTCCAGATACGCCGGAACTGATCTACTACCTGGCTTTGGCGCTGCGTGAGGCGAAAAAGAGTCAGCAATCCGTTGCCACATTTGAAGAAGCATTGCACGCAACCGAAATGGATTCCGGCGGCATCGCTACGGCTCGATTTTATTTCGACTACGGTGTTGCCGCGGAACAAGCCGAATTATACGAGAAGGCGGCCGACTTATTCAAAAAGTCGATTGCGCTCGATCCTGCCAATTCCGCGGAGACGTTCAATTACCTGGGCTACATGTGGGCCGAGCATAACATGCATTTGGACGAAGCAGCCGATATGATCAAACGCGCGCTCCAGCTCGATCCGAACAACGGCGCCTACCTTGACAGCCTCGGCTGGGTGGAGTTTCACCAGGGGAAATTCGAACAGGCGTTGTCCGATCTCCTTCGAGCAGCCCAAAATATGACCCGGGATGACCCGGTTGTATTCGAGCATATCGGGGATACCTATTCGAAGCTCAATCGCATTCCCCAGGCGCTCGAAGCATGGCAAAAAGCGATGGTGCTCGATCCGAAAAACAAACAGATTGCCGAGAAAATTGAGCAAGCGAAAACAAAGATGAGCAGAGGATCGTTGCCCAAGCCCAATTTCGCCCAGTAACGAAAATGCGCGTCGTTAACTCTTACCGAAACGCCGGGGCATGAAAACCTACCCCACGCCATGGCAATCCAAGACGATGTGGGCGGCCTTGACCGCTCTGTTCCTTGTTTTTTTGGTTGTGACTGTCGGCTCGGTAGTCTGGTTGGGCGCGAATCTGATCAGTTTTCTTCAACCCATTCTGATTCCGGTGGCGATTGCGGCGATCCTCGCTTATCTGCTTGACCCGCTGGTCACGAAGTTGTGCCGGCGGGGCATGAGTCGAACCAAGGCCGTGGTGTTGTTGTTCGCCGTGGCTTTTCTGGGACTGGGGGCTTTGATCGGGTGGCTGGTGCCGATGATTTCGGTGCAAAGTGCGAATTTCGCAAGAGATCTGCCCGCCTACACGCAACAAGCGCGGGATCACGTGGTCGACCTGATCTACCGATACGATCGCACCTTTGGCGTGCCGGGAAATGCGCGGGAAAAATCGGTATCGCCGACAAAGAACTTTGTGAATTGGCTGTTGGGGCCGCCGCCGGCGCACGCGTCGCCTACGCCATCGGGCGGATCGTCAGCCCACACCGATGAAGAAATTTCAGCGGCTCCAGCAAAGCCGACTTTAGCGGACCGTCAGCGCATTCAGGCCTACGTGGAAAAGCAAATTCCCGGTTTGGAACGACAGTTTCCGACTCTGATGGAGAAATTCTGGGACATCTTGAAAAAGAGCATTGGCGGCTTCCTGGGTGTTACCGGGTTCCTTCTGAGTCTGGTTATGGTGCCGCTCTATCTTTTTTTCTTTCTCAAAGAACGACCGAACATTGAGGAACGATGGAAAGAATATCTGCCCCTGCGAGCGTCGCCTTTAAAGGACGAGGTCGCGGAGGTGATATCTCAAATCAACAGCTACATCATCGCTTACTTCCGCGGCCAGCTTCTGGTCTGCCTGGTGGATGGAACGCTTATTGGCAGTATCCTGACCTTGTTCGGTTTGAGCTTTGCGCCGCTGATCGGTGCGCTCGTTGTCGTTTTGACGATGATTCCCTACATCGGAATCATTTTGTGCTGGGTCCCGGCGGTTCTCATCGCCGCGGCCCAATATGGCGACTGGTGGCATCCATTTTGGGTCACTGTTATATTCATCATCGTTCAGAATCTGGAAGGAATGCTTTACGCCCCCCGAATCGTTGGCAATTCGGTCGGGCTTCACCCGGTCACAGTGATCGTCTCCATTTTTGTGTGGGGCTTGCTGATCGGAGGACTCCTCGGACCGATCCTGGCCGTGCCGTTGACGGCGACGATTAAAGTCTTGCTGGCGCGTTACGTGTGGGGCCGCCGTTTGCGGGCCGAGGTTATGAGCCCGGTTGAAGAAATGACCACAGAAGCCATCTCCTAAATAGGGTGGGCCGGGTGGCTATTGATTTTCGGTTTGGACAAGGCGCGGAGGAGGAAGCATATCCGAATGGATCTGCGACCGAGGAGCAACGCAGGCCAAGCCGAAAAGGGAGGCTACCCGAAGGGCAAGAGCAATTTGGGGCGTTGCTCGCTCCTCACCGGCCGCTGCGGGCATGCTCGTCACTCGCGCCTTGCCATCCGCCCCAAATTGCTCTTGCCCGGCCTACCCTATTTATGAGATGGCTTCTAATAGAAAATCCGGAGGCCGCCGGTTAGACGGTTCGCCGAGTTCGTCCCCTCCGGCGGCAGTTGCATTGTTGGATAGGGCACGTAGGGACAGCCAAGTAAAATGCCGGAAAAGACAAAACGCGTCCGTCGTCGAAGGAGGATCAGTGCTTATCCTGCGGTTGAGTCTCTGCCGATCTTTCGTCGCGGAATCTCTCCGGAACGTCTGGCAGTTTTTCTCGCCATAGTCGGCGTCGCCATTGTTCTGGCAATCCTCGGCGCCAGTTACGGGTCAAAGATCTATCGAGGCTGGCGCGAGACCCGGCTGCTTCAGCACGCCGCAAAAATGCTGCAGCAGGAGGATTTTAAAGGTGCAACTGCCGCGGCAAAGAAAGCACTGGAACTGCATGCGGATTCATTGGCTGCCTACTCCATCCTGGCGGACGCCACCGAAAAGCAAAATCTTATCGACACCGTTACCTGGCGCGCTCAAATCGCTCGACTGCGCCCGGGGAATTTGGAGAGCCAGCTGAATCTCGCTTCGGCCGCGCTGCGTTTTGGCGAGCTCGACACGGCGCGCAATGCGCTGCAACAGGTCCCGGCAAAGGATCGCGACAAAGCGACCTATCATGTGGTCGCGGGCTGGCTGGCCCGTGCTCAGGGGGATGACGCAGGGCAGGAGGAGCATTTCGCCGCTGCCGTTAAGCGGGATCCCAGGAACGATCTCTATCAGTTCAATCTCGCGGTGTTACAGATCCAGTCGAAGGACCAAAACAAACACGGAAACGCGCGAAAAACTCTGGAGCGGCTAACCAAGGTGCTGCAATTTCGGGTCGGCGCGCTCCGAGCCCTGCTGAACGACGCAGTGAAAGAAAAAGATCTCCTGACCGCGGCCGATCTTGCCCAGGACCTGCAAATGTCTCCCCAGCTCACTTTTTCCGATTATCTGCTTTGCCTGGATTTCTATCGTAAGCTGAATGAAAAGAAATTTTCGGCTTTGCTGAACAAGGTGAAGCCTGTGGCCGCGCGCGATCCGGCCAATCTTGCCGCCCTGATGGACTGGATGAATAACAATGGGTTGGCCGGTGAAGTTCTCCAGTGGACGGAAAAGTTGAAACCGGAAACGACGGCCGGTCCACCGGCTTCAATCGCGGTGGCGGAGGCTTTTGCTTCAGTTAAAAACTGGTCGCGATTGAAGCGCTGGACGCGGAACGGTTCGTGGGGAAGCGCCGACTACCTTCGTCTGGCTTATCAGGCTTATGCCGCCCGGCAAACACGCCAACACCAGGGCGAAGCCGAATTTGAATCGCTCTGGCGATCGGCGGAAGCGGCCGCGCGTGAAGATGCCGAACGGGAGTTGAATCTCGCTCGGCTGGCCACCAAATGGGATCTCTTCGATGAGGCGGAACAACTTTGGTTGCGCTTGATTGAAAACCCGCCGC
Source organism: uncultured Verrucomicrobiae bacterium (assembly GCA_963728975.1). Lineage (GTDB taxonomy): Bacteria > Verrucomicrobiota > Verrucomicrobiia > Chthoniobacterales > UBA10450 > DATFCK01. The sequence goes on along the minus strand of CAVSMF010000002.1, from coordinate 81,121 downwards.
ACCGCGGAGAAGCGCTCGAGACCCTGACCCACCTCTACCGTTCCAGGAACGATCTCCCAAATCTTTATCGAACCATGCAGCGTTTGCATGAGAATTCGCCTGCCGATGAAAATGTTGCAGCTGACTACGCACGTCTCGCTCTTCTGCTGGACCAAAATGCATCGGAAGGTCACCAGGTTGCCAAACAGGCCTACGACAGAGCGCCAACAAATTTGAATTGCGCCATTACTTACGCGTTTTCGCTTTACAACCTCGGCCGGACAGCTGCCGGCCTCGACATCATCAAGAAGCAGCCGGTTGAAAAGCTCAAGGATCCTCATGCGGCTGTTTACGTGGCAACCCTGCTGGTGGACGAAAACCGGGTCGACGAAGCCAAACAGTACATCGCCGCGGCCCGACACGGTTCGATTTTCCCGGAAGAAAAGAAACTGCTGGAGGAAACTGTTGCGAAATCGAAGGCGATAACCTCGCCATCGCTATCGCCAACGCCTGCTCCTACCTCCACTGCCTCCGGGTCGGCTTCACTCCCGGTGTTATCGCTGTCCAAGGCCACTCCAACACCGACACCGGCCTCTCCCGCGTCCGCTTCCACTCCTCAACGCGAGCTTCCGTTACCGAGCCCGCCCTAACCGGGCATCGCCGATTTCCCCGCGCTCGCCATGAGCGTTTGAACGACCATCGCCGCGAGATGCTGAGTGGCGGCATCCAACTCCGCATTGGCGCGTTTCAATTTCTGGTGATCGCCAGATTGAAGCGTTTGCCGAACCGTTTCTGCGCACTTTTCTATCGCCTCACGCTCTTCCGGATGCAATTTGTCGCGCGCGATCTCAAACGCTTTCTCCACTCCCGCCAGCATTTCCTCCGACTTCAGTTTCGTTTCGACCCAAATCCTTTGGTTCAAATCGTCGAAAGCGTGATCGACTGAATCGGCCAGCATGGCTTCAACCGCTTCGTCCGACACGTCGACCGCGCTTTTCATCTCCACCACCTTTTCCGCTCCGGTTTTGATGTCGCGCGCCAGCACGTGCAAAATTCCGTTGGCGTCAATTTCGAATTGGACACCGACTCGAGGAATTCCCTTGGGAGCGGGTTCAAAGTCAATTTCGAACGCACCAAGCGTCCAGTTATCCCGCGCGATTTCCCGCTCGCCTTGCAAGACCTTGATCGACATCGATCGCTGGTTATGCACGGCGGTCGTAAACATCTCACCGGCTTTGGTGGGAATAGTGGTGTTGCGAGGAATAATCACATTCATCAAGCCGCCGAAGGTTTCGATTCCCAGTGAAAGCGGCGTCACATCGAGAAGCACCACGTCACCGACCGCGCCGGATAAGATTCCGGCCTGAATGGTCGCGCCGAGCCCCACTACTTCATCCGGATTTTGCGCTGTGTTCGGCTCGCGCCCAAATAGCTCGGCCACAAATTCTCGCACCATCGGCATCCGGGTCGCGCCTCCGACCAAAATTACATCCTCCAGATCCCCCGGTTTGAGCCGGGCGTCAGCCAGAGCCCGCAGGCAATGCAGCCGCGTCCGTTCCACAATTGGTCGCGCAATTTGATTTAATTCCGCGCGAGTCAGGGTGGTGGAGAAATTTCGCCGCCCATCCAAAAACGGTATTTCAATCGTTGCCGCTTCCTCTTCCGACAACCGGTGTTTCACGCCGACAATGGCATCGCGCATTCTCGCTTTCTGTTCCGGGGTGGTGGCGTTGACGGTTTCAAACCTGGAATCGCGCATAATCGCATTATCGATGTCGTCACCGCCTAACCGGGTGTTGCCGCTGGTAGCCAGAACTTCGAATACGCCTTCGCTTAATTCCAAAATCGACAAGTCAAACGTGCCGCCACCGAGGTCGTAGACAGCAATGCGGCCTTTGGTTCTGGATTTATCGATCCCATAAGCCAGGGCCGCCGCAGTCGGCTCGTTCACGACGCGTTCAACCTGAAATCCCGCCAGCTCGCCTGCTCTTTTGGTGGCATTGCGCTGGGCGTCGTTGAAATATGCGGGAACCGTTATTACGGCCCGCGAAATCGTTCGCCCGAGCGCGGTTTCCGCATTTTGTTTCAATTTTTGAAGGATCAAGGCGGAAATTTCTTCGGGCAGATAGGTCCGATTGCCAATTTGCACCCGAACGACATCGCGTTTGGTCCGGAGCAAATGATAATCGACCCCGGGGTCTTCCTCTCCAAAGTCCTCGCTCCGTAAACCGATAAAGCGTTTGACCGAATAGACGGTCGACTCCGGATGGAGAACGCGCATGCGGCTCGCGGCGTTTCCGACCAATGGCTCTCCCGTCTCGGGAACGTGAACGACCGAAGGCGTCAGTCGCCGTCCATCGGAATCGGCCAGCAGCACCGGAAAACCCGAGTCCACTATCCCGATCAGCGAATTCGTTGTTCCCAGATCGATTCCGACAATATCGCTCACGCTGAACTGTAAACGCGCGCCTCAGGAACGCACTTCCAAAATCCCTCAGGGACGGCGTCTTTCCCTGGGCAGATGCTGCCCGGAAACTCAGGAACCCTTAATCTTTGTAGGGATCGACAATGTCGGGCCCCGCCATGGCGACACCAAGCGGCCGCAGCGTATGCAGCACCCGAATCGTGCCGGCATGTGCGGCCAGCACATCGGGTAACCGCCGATAGGCCTGAGGCGCTTCATCAAGATCGCCGCCGCGCAGGAGAATCCCTCTGTCCGACATCCACCGCATCATCTCGTCATGCCTGACCAGCCCATCCTGCCGAATTCGTTTGTTCCCCACTTTAATAAACCGGCCTTTTGCCGCGGTTCGGGACATGATTCGACCTGCGCCATGAATCGTTGAAAACAACGCTTCACGCGAATTGGGCGAGTCCACCCCTTCAATGATGACCGCGTCATCGCCCATGCTTCCACCGACAAATCCCTTTTGACCCGGAAAAGCCGGAGTGGCGCCTTTGCGCACCACCCAGTATTCCTCGCCCTGGTGTCGCTCGCGCCAGGCGAAGTTGTGATGGTTATGCACTTCCTCCAGAATTTGCGCACCGAGAATCTCCCGGACCACCTGCCGGCCTGTCGTTTCCCGTCCGGCATAAGCATAGCGCCCGGCCAATTGCATTCCGGCAAGGTAATCGCCGCCTATATCCGATTTTTCCTCGACCACCGTGGGCGGCACGTCCATTCCATCCCGTCCACCTGCTTGCTTTAAAAAATAGGTGGCGGTTTTATGACCCAGACCGCGCGAGCCAAAATGTACTCCCACCCAGATCCGATCCTGCTCATCGGCAAAAAGATCGACGTAATGGTTGCCACCTCCAACCGTCCCGAGTTGATCGGCAGCCATGTTTTTTAGATCGCGCATCGGTTCCAAACTCCAGGCTGGATCATCGAACAATTCGTGATCGACCCGCCGCTTGCTTTTGCGGCCGATGCCAAACGAGATATTCCGCACAATCTCCTCCATGATCCGCGGAACCTCCGATTGGATTTGGGCGCGCCTGGCATCGGTCAAAATGGCAAGGTTCCCGCAGGCAATATCGAATCCAACGCCGCTCAACGATATTTTGTCTTTGTAAGCGACAACGCCGCCGATTGGTTGGGCATAACCTTTATGCCCGTCCGCGCACAGTACCCCCCGCTCCCCGCCGGCCGTCACGCAGGTTTCGATCTGCTTGATCGTGGCCGCGTCATGCTGGCCAAATATCCTGACCTTCTGCGCCATGACTCCAGCTTACGCGCAATCCCGGGTTGCGCATTCCGCCGGGGGCGACCTTTCCCAAAGCCTGCTTCAGCGAAATGCCAGAAGGGGGACGTCCCGGCGAGCACTATCCGGATAACCGTTTGGTTGCGATCGTCCGCCAGTTTTCAACTTCGCGCGCGGTGTGCGTTGGTGCGATGCAATTCGTAAGTTTGACGCTATCAAACGTGACCTTGCCCAGAGGCAGCCGAATTGTCGAAGCGAGCTCTTTTTTCACGGAAGCCGGCAATTTTTTATAAATCAGACTTAAATGAGGATCCGGCAAGGAGCTAACCTGCGAGCCGGCCGTTCGGCCAAGCGTCCGCAGCAACCGCCGTAATGCGGGGTTGGATTCAAAGCGAACGAACAAAGTTTTCGTGAACGCTCTCGAAAAATCAATTTCGCGCACGTTCAGGCGGACGGGAGCAAAATGGATTTTCGCCAAGCTCGCTCTGGCCGCTTTCTCCGGGATGTTTGCCGCAAAAAGCGTCAAATGCGGCTCGAAAAGCGGCGCCTGATATTGCCGGGAGAGAATCCGGATAATCTCGAGAAACAACTCCTTTTCGGCCTGGGCCGGAATGAGCCAGTAAGCCGCGACCCGTCTTTTCATCGGGCCCTTATAGCAAATGTCGCAGCCAATGTCGATGTTAGGCTCAACAATATTCCATTACTCTAATACTCCACCATTCCATCACCCCTTCCCGCGCCTTGAATACTCCGTTGCTTCAACGCAAAGTGTTCCCATGCCGACCAACGTGCTTGGAACCGAATTGAAATGTTGTTGCCGGGATCCATTGACCGGTTTTTATCGCGATGGCTATTGCCGCACCGGTCCAGACGATGTCGGCTTGCACACGGTTTGTGTCCAGGCCACGCGCGAATTTCTCGACTTCTCGGTCCTGGATGGAAACGACCTGGTTACGCCCCGTCCGGAATGGGGTTTTGCCGGACTCGAACCCGGGGATAAGTGGTGTGTCTGCGTTACTCGCTGGAAAGACGCTTTTGAACGCGGCGTCGCGCCTCCGGTGGATCTGGAAGCGACCCATGCCTCAGCCCTCGAATTCGTGAACCTCGAACAGTTACAAGCGCACGCTATAAAATAACTGGCGCCAATCGGCCAATGCCGGGCGCACGTTCGAGCGGCTATGCCGAACCCGGGCCGACAACTCCTCCGCCCGGCGCTTTGGCCTGAAAACAGCTGATTCCACCAGGCGTGTCGCGCCTGTTATTAACGATTTCGTCCTGTCACGTTACCATCGCCCTCCACCTGGTCGCACTTGCCTCATTCGTGACTTCGAACGCCACGGCCCAATCAAGTCACTCTCGCTACACTTATCACGGTGAGACCGTTTATCCCGGACATGTCGTGAGCGTGCCTCTGCAACCCTTTTCCTTCGACGAACGATCCACCCAACCATCGGCCATCCCGGTCCGGTATTATGCCGCGCCCCGGCCGGCACCTTTGGAATCGGACGATTCCGACGAAGAAAATTCCGAAGCGATGCCTCAGGTCGATAACAACGGCTCGGGGCCGATCGTCCGAGGCGATCATGCTGTTCTGCGCAACGGCCTCGCCTACGCGCCCTCACGAGCTCCGGCCAATGTAAAAGCTGCAATCTGGGCCGTGAACGCGATTCGTCACAAGCCGTACCACTGGGGCGGCGGACACGGATCGTTTCACGATTCCGGCTACGATTGTTCCGGCGCTGTCTCTTTCGCTCTTCATTACGCCGGCGTTTTGAATGCGCCTTTGCCTTCGGACGATCTTCTTCGATATGGAAAACGCGGGCGCGGCCGCTGGATTACCGTTTATTCGCGACGCGGACACACCTTTGCCATCATCGCCGGGCTCCGCCTCGATACTACGGACTTCCGCTACGGTGGCGACGTAGGTCCGCGTTGGTATACCTACAGCCGCGAGACGTGGGGCTTCGAGGCCCGGCATCCAGTCGGATTGTAAGGAAAGCACAATTCCAGAGCCGGATTCGCGATCAGGCTTGGGGTTGCTTCCCGGACACGATCCGGAGAATTTCCCTGGCTTGTTCGACAGCCCTCGGATCGCGATTCAATCCAATTACTTTCCTGGCGTTGGATTCCGCTCCCTTGTAATCGCCGAGTTTCAGGTAGGTACGCGCCAAATTGCCCAGAACAATGGAGTCGTCGGGCGCGACGGCAACCGCGCGCTCGTAATATTTCGCAGCCGCCTGCCAATCGTGGGCAAACGCCCGGGAGGTGCCGGCGTCCGAAAGCAGTTTCACATCCTTCGGAAAATATTTTACCCCTAACATGGCCAAGGTTTCGCCACGTCGATCGCCTGGGGCGCTCTGTTCATTAAAAGCCTCAACAATTTTGGAGTGCAACGCATTCACTGCTTCAACCGGCGCCGGGCGCGGAGGAGGTTTGTCTTCCAGCCACTTGAGAGAATCGGGATCGGTTGAAGCGCGTTGCAGTGCCGTCTCCATTTGAGCCGAAAGAGCCTTCCAATCCTGGGCATCATCCAAGACAAGGGCGCGGCCCAGCATAATATCGAGGCGATTGGGCGCCACCTTCAAGGCCGCGGCAAGCTCGGCTTCTGCCGCAGCGCGATATTTTGCGATCAAATGCGCGTCAAGCCTGGGCCCGATCGGCCTCTCCTCCAGAACCCCAACCTCTTTTCCCGTTTTCGGATCGACGAGCGACATCCGATCGCCTGGCCCTCCTGATCCTGGAGAGCCGGGCGATTGGCCTTTGGTCGAATTGATGGAAACCCCGGTCGGTTGCACGGTCTTCTTTATATAATAGTTGGCGAGCACGATGTACGGCTCCGGCGAAGCAGGTTCCTGTTGTTTCCAGGAAGCAATCTCGGCTACGACCTCCTTTTCCGAACGTCCCTTGCTGATCTCATCGACTTTGTCGCGGACCCGTTGCAACGCTGCACCCTCTTTCGCCTCAGCCTCGGATTGAGTGGCTGCGCGCAATCCGGCAACCGCCAACCCGGAAAGCACAATTGCCGGGACGATCGTCGAAATAGGTCTGAACATGCTGGGAAAATGAGCTTTCTAAACCTGACCGCTGGCAACAATCTCGTCCAGAACTTAGGTTAGAGCGCGGTGCAATTCCATTCTGGAAAACTGACCGAAACCCATCCACGGTATCGCCAGTTGAAACTGCCGTTTAGCTTTTTTCTGGCGCTTCGTTACCTGAGGCCGAAGCGCACGTTTCTTTCGATCATTACTCTGATCTCAATCATGGGTGTGACCCTGGGCGTGACCGTCCTGATTCTCGTGATCGCGGTCATGACCGGGTTCGACCGGGAATTGCGTCAAAAAGTCATTGAGTTCGACGCCCACATTTTGGTCACGACCGACGACGTCTTGCACAACTGGCGTTCGCTCAAGGCGAAAATCGACCGGACACCGGGGGTGGTCGCAACCGCCCCCTACATTCAGGGGCCGGTGATTGTCGAATTCCAGAACCGGCGTCTTGCTCCGATGATCCGCGGGATCGATCCGGAACAGGAAGAAAAGGTCATTCCGCTGCGCAAATTTCTGATCCAGGGAAAGCTCGATCTGGAGGGCGATTCCACCGTCCTCGGAGTGGAGCTCGCCCGACAGCTGCGGATCGGTGTCGGCGATAAACTGACTGTTTATTCGCCCGGAAATCTTGGACAGATCCTTGATACCATCAAAAAACTCGAAAACGCCAAGGGGCCCGAGGAAAAACAGACAATCGACGACCTGCGCCAGGTCATCTTGCCAAAGGAACTTACTGTTACCGGAATCTTTGAGACCGGCCATTACATGCACGACTCGGAGTTTCTGCTTGTCCCGATTTATGTTGGCCAGGAATTGTACGGGCTCGGTGACGGTCTCCACGGGCTGACCGTTAAAACCGATAATCCGTATGGGGCTGAGCGCGTAAAACAATTAATCGAACAATATCTCGAGCCGCCGCAGTTTGCCGAAACCTGGATTGACATGAACAAACAGTTCTTCGAGGCGGTTCGGCTGGAGCGGTCGGTCATGTTTTTCCTTCTCTCATTCATCGTGATCGTGGCGGCGTTCGGCATCATGAGCACGCTGATTACCGTGACGGTCCAGAAGCGGCGTGAGATCGGGATCGTCAAGGCGCTGGGGGCGAACCTGTCCCAGATCATCTGGATTTTCCTGGGCCAGGGCACGATTGTGGGTCTGTTTGGAACTCTGACCGGACTTGGCCTGGGCATGACCTTGATCCGGTATCGCAACGAATTCAGCCATTGGCTGGCAGCCACTCTGCACATCGAGATTTTTCCACGGGAAGTTTATCAATTCTCCGAGATTCCCGCCCAGGTAGTCCCCCGGGACGTCTGGATCATTTGTATGAGCGCGTTTGTGATCTGTTCGATCGCCGCGCTTATTCCTGCTTACTTCGCGGCCCGTCTTGATCCGGTAAAAGCGCTTCGCTACGAGTAGCCGGGAGATATCGGCCCCCGGAAACATCGAGCTACCGCGGCGGCGAAAGAAAAACATCCAAAGCGTTGAACGCGTAGCTGTACCCCTCTGCCCATTCACTTTCGCGGGGACCGGCCACGTTCAGAACCTCGATATCACAATCGCGAACAAAATCTTCAATCAGCTTGGCCGCATCTTCTTCGGAATTCTTAGTGGCATCGATCAATCGATGGGCCCGGCCTTCTTCCCGGCAAAACCGCTCCGTTTGTTCCGTGCCGCCGCCTAATTCACCGGAGTAGATGATCAGCGTCCCGTCAGAGTCCCTCACGTTTTGCCGCGTCCGGTCCGCGAAACTTCCCTTCTCCAACTCGACGACTGGATAGCGATCCGGAATTCGGCCGCGCTCATCCAGTCGACCTGCCGGAACCGAGCCGCCGCAGTCGAGCCCATGTTTCAGCGCCGCATCCAGGGCCGCGCGGTCCACTCCGGTTTGTCCGCCCGAGATTATTTTCACGGCGCAATTGTAACCGAGCTCCGAACGGCGTCGGATCTATACGGACAGCCGTCAGGCCGCACCGACAGGCTGCTAGCGGTCACCCGTCGGAACAATATCGGCCCGTTCCACCATCAGGATAATACTCCGCTCCGGCGCCCGAGTCCGATGTCGCACTCCCTTGGGCACGACAAATCCCTGCTTCGGTCCCAGATCGACGATTCGATCTTCAAGATCGATCAAAAAATGTCCTTCGACGACATAGAAGAACTCGTCGATCTCGTTATGCTCGTGCCAGTGATATTCGCCTTGCACAACCGCGAGGCGCACCACCGACTCGTTCACCTGGCAAAGCGTCTGGTTCCACCATTTATCCGTGCAGGCATCGGCCAGTTTCTGAATATCAATGAGGGTAAGCGGCTCCTGCAAAACATTGAGATAAGTCTTGTACGGAAAATCCTGAGCTCTTTTCTCAATATCCATTACTCCATTACTCCATAGCTCCCTACTCTTCTCCATCGTAGTAATCGGTTTCGTTTCCCTTCACGATCACTTCTTCGGTTCCTTCTTTCAGGACGGCCCACTTGCCGCTGTCGGGGTAATAACAAGAATCCCCCACCCCGCCGCCCGCCCGGGGATTGTCGGCGATTACATAATAAACAAAATCGTCATCGCTTGCATTGCTCAGTTGGTGGGCTTCGCCGGGTTGGAAAAGAAATGCATCGCCTTGGGCCACCCTGGTTGTTCCCTCCTTGTGACGCACGTCCCCACTGCCGGACACGACAAGATAGAACTCGGTTTCGGCCGCATGCGAGTGATAGGGACAATACGATTTGCCTTTGGGAATTCGCACCAGCGCCAGGTCGAACGGGTGTCGTTTGGCCAGGTCAAGCGACTCCGGTTCCCGGCCGAGGGCGATCGATATGTTCTGAACGAATTTGTGAAATTTTCCGGCCGGCGATTTTCGTTCCTGCTCTTTGATATCTCTTAGGTTGACTTTGCGCATACGATTTCCTTTGGGATCCAAGCCAAAGGAATTTTGTAAACGGGGATGGGCCAAACTGCAACCGCGGAAGTCTCCTACCCGGCTCCATGCCGCGGGAAAGTTCGATTTCAGGTGTCGTTGCCGCCGATTCCGGCCTGCACAAAAATTGCACAGGAAAACACAACGGACGTGCATCGCCTTAGCGCGGGAGCGGCTACGTTCGTGACAACCGTGCAACTACAGACTGCAAAACGAACGACCGGGCCGGACGGACAAGATCCGCAAGGCCATTCCACTGCTGATTTCAGATCCGACAAAGAGGCAGCCCGGAGCCGCATGGCCAAGCTGGCCTACAAAACAGTGGACGCAAACGAGGCCGTGGCCCGCATCGCCTACGCTCTCAATGAGGTAATTGCTATCTATCCGATTACTCCGGCGTCGCCGATGGGCGAATGGGCCGACGCCTGGTCCGCCAGCGGCATGAAAAACCTCTGGGGCACGGTTCCGGCCGTGATCGAGATGCAAAGCGAGGGAGGCGCGGCCGGAGCCATTCACGGAGCGCTCCAAACCGGCGCTCTCAGCAGCACCTTCACCTCGTCGCAGGGACTTTTGTTGATGATCCCGAACATGTACAAAATCGCGGGGGAATTGACGCCGACGGTTTTTCACATCGCGGCGCGATCGATCGCCGCCCAGGCCCTTTCGATCTTTGGAGACCACAGCGATGTCATGGCCGCGCGCGCCACCGGTTGGGCGATGCTTTGTTCGGCATCCGTTCAGGAAGCCCAGGACATGGCTTTGATCGCGCACGCCGCCACTCTGCAATCGCGCGTTCCGTTTCTCCATTTTTTCGACGGCTTCCGGACCTCGCACGAAATTTCGAAGATCGAAGTCGTGTCCGATGAAGTACTGCGCGAGATGATCGAAGAGGAGTGCATTCTGGACCACCGGGCCCGCGCCCTCTCGCCGGACCATCCAGTTATTCGCGGAACGGCCCAGAATCCGGATGTTTATTTTCAAGCCCGCGAAACCGTGAACCCGTTTTACGCGGCATGTCCAACCATGGTGCAGCAAGCGATGGATCGCTTTGGACGGATCACCGGACGTCATTATCGCCTGTTTGAGTATCATGGCGCACCCGATGCCGAGCGTGTGATCGTATTGATGGGGTCCGGGTGTGACGCCGCCCACGAGACGGTCGATTTTCTTCGGAACAATAATCAAAAGGTTGGTCTGCTTAAGGTGCGGCTGTATCGGCCGTTCGACACCGAGGCGTTCATCAAGATGCTGCCCAAAACTGTCCGCAGCATTGCTGTGCTCGATCGCACAAAGGAGCCGGGCTGCGGCGGCGAACCGCTTTATCTGGATTGTGTCAATGCCCTTTACGAGCAGGGCCGCACCGACGTGCGCCTGGTTGGCGGCCGTTACGGGTTGTCCTCGAAGGAATTCACCCCGGCAATGGTCCAGGCTGTTTTCGATAATCTCGGGCAGGACGCCCCCAAGAATCATTTCACCATCGGGATCGATGACGACCTCACCCATACCAGTCTTGATTTCGATCCAAACCTCTGCATCGAGCCAACCGACGTCGTCCGGGCACAATTCTTTGGCCTTGGATCCGACGGCACAGTTGGGGCCAACAAAGAATCGATAAAAATCATCGGCGAGAACACCGATGGGTTTGCCCAGGGCTATTTCGTTTACGATTCGAAAAAGTCGGGGGCAATGACCATATCGCACCTGCGATTTGGGCCCCGGCCAATCCGGTCGAGCTACCTCGTCACCAACGCGAATTTCGTCGCCTGCCATCAGCCATTCCTGCTCCAGACCTATGACCTGCTGAAGGATCTCGCACCCGGCGGAACGTTTCTCCTGAATTCGCCGTTTGATCGGCAACAGGTATGGAACCATTTGCCCGAAAACGCCCAGCGCAGGCTGATCGAACAAAAGGCCCATTTCTTCGTCATCGACGCCAACAAACTCGCGCGCGAACTCGGCATGGGAGGGCGTATCAACACCATCATGCAGACTTGTTTCTTCGCCATTTCGGGGGTGCTGCCGGCCAAAGAAGCGATCGAAGCGATCAAAGTTTCCATTGGCAAAACCTACGCGAAAAAAGGCGACGAGATCGTGGAAATGAACCTGCGCGCGGTCGATGCCGCGCTGGCGCACTTGTACGAAGTCGATGTTCCGGATACGGTTAGCCCGGCCCCCGGAGGCAACGGGCGACTCAAAGGAGCGCCCGATTTTGTCCGCAACGTCCTGGGAGAGATTATTGCCGGCCGGGGCGACCGCGTTCCGGTCAGCGCTCTGCCTAACGACGGCACTTATCCTACCGGCACAACCCGTTGGGAAAAACGGAATCTCGCCACCGAGGTCCCGGTTTGGGACCCGGCTGTCTGCATCCAATGCGGCAAATGTGTAATGGTTTGCCCCCACGCCGTGATTCGGAGCAAGGTTTACCAACCAGCCGCCCTTCAGAATGCCCCCGCTACCTTCAAATCGCGTGAGGCCCGGCTGCCGGAATGGAAGGAAATGCGCTACACCCTGCAGGTAGCGGTCGAGGATTGCACCGGTTGCGGCATTTGCATCGATGTTTGCCCGGCCCGTAACAAATCCGAAGCCCGCCTGAAGGCGATCAATATGCAGCCGCAATCGCCCTTGCGTGAAACCGAACGCGAGAATTGGAACTTCTTCCTTTCGATTCCAGAGCTCGATCGCCGGCAGGTGTCAACCCGGAGTGTCCGGGATATGCAGGTGCAACAGCCCCTCTTCGAATTTTCAGGAGCATGCGCCGGTTGCGGTGAGACCCCTTACATCAAATTGCTTACCCAACTTTTTGGCGATCGATTGATCATCGCCAACGCCACCGGCTGTTCCTCAATCTACGGCGGCAATCTGCCCACCACGCCCTACGCCAAAGATCAACAGGGACGCGGGCCGGCCTGGGCAAACTCCCTGTTCGAGGATAATGCGGAGTTTGGCCTCGGCTTCCGGGTTTCGATCGACAAGCAACAGGAATTCGCCGGCGAATTGCTCCAGCATCTTTCCCCCCAGATCGGCCGAAGATTGGCAACCGAAATTTTGAATGCGCGACAGCGCGACGAAGCGGACATCGCCGATCAACGCGAGCGTGTGACCGAGCTAAAGCGACGATTGGCAAAGCTCGATGGACGCGACGCCAAGCATTTGCTGGCGCTGGCCGATACCCTGGTGCGCAAAAGCGTCTGGATTGTCGGTGGCGACGGCTGGGGCTACGACATCGGATATGGCGGGCTCGATCACGTGCTGGCCAGCGGACGCAACGTCAAGGTGTTGCTGCTCGACACCGAAGTTTATTCGAACACCGGCGGGCAATGCTCGAAATCGACGCCCCGCTCCGCCGTCGCCAAATTCGCTTCCGCCGGAAAACGCGCGCCCAAGAAAGATCTCGGATTAATGGCCATGACCTACGGCACGATTTACGTCGCCTCGGTGGCGATGGGGGCAAAGGACGAGCACACCTTGAAAACGTTTTTGGAAGCGGAAGCTTACGACGGTCCGGCCCTGATTATCGCCTACAGCCATTGCATCGCTCATGGCATAAACATGGCCACGGCCATGCAAAATCAAAAGGCCGCGGTGCACTCCGGTCAATGGCTGCTCTACCGCTATAATCCGGATCGGCTCGCTCTCGGCGAAAATCCGCTCCAACTGGATTCCGCCGCCCCCCGGATGAAGGTGGCCGATTACTTCAAGTTGGAGAACCGATTCCGGATGCTCGGCCAGAGCAATCCGCGCGCTGCCAAACAGCTGACTACCCAGGCTCAGGGCGATGCGAATACGCGCCGGGCGTTTTACGAATTTCTCTCTGCCAGAAAACTCAACCCCACTCCTAGCCCATGAACCTCACAACCCGCTATCTCGGCTTCAAATTGCGCTCTCCGCTGGTGCCCTCGGCCTCGCCGCTTTCGGAACACATCGACAACATCAAGCGAATGGAAGACGCCGGGGCCTCGGCTGTTGTCTTCCACTCTCTTTTCGAGGAACAGCTGCGGCGCGATCACCATGACCTGCATTATTATCTTGAACAGGGACGGGACAGCTACGCGGAATCGCTAAGTTATTTTCCGGAACCAGGCGAGTTCAAAGTGGGCCCGGAGGCATATCTCGATCACATCGCCAAGGCAAAAGCGGCGGTGGACATTCCCATCATCGGGAGCTTGAACGGAACAACGTTTGGCGGCTGGTTAAAGTACGCCCGGGAGATCGAGCAGGCGGGGGCCGACGCTCTGGAGCTAAATTTCTATTCGGTCCCGAGCGATCCGGACGTGACCGCGGAAGATATCGAAGAAGGCTATCTGACCATTCTCACCTCGGTCAAAGGGCAGGTGAAAATTCCAGTGGCGATAAAGATCAGCCCGTTTTTCACGAACCTGGCCCGGTTTGCCCGGAGCCTGGACCGGAACGGCGCCAACGCCCTTGTCCTCTTCAATCGCTTTTACCAGCCTGACATCGAGCTGGAGACGCTGGAAATCTCGCCTAACGTCCTGTTGAGCACGCCGATGGCCATGCGATTGCCCATGCGCTGGATCGCGATGTTACACGGCCGAATCGCCGCCAGCCTCGCCGCCACCAGTGGAATTCACCGGGCCACGGACGCGCTCAAAATGTTGATGGCCGGGGCCGACATCACCATGCTTTGCTCGGTCCTGTTGCGGCGCGGAATCGAACATCTCCGGGTAATTGAGCAGGAGATGCGGCAATGGATGGAAGAACACGAGTACGAGTCGATCGAACAGCTCAAAGGCAGCATGAGCCAGAAGAATTGTCCCGACGCCGCTGCATTCGAGCGCGCTCAGTACATGCGGGCGCTCGCGACCTATCCCGCGGCTGACATTTAAGCCTGCCGCCGAATTGGAAAATCCGGCGGCAAACCGCTCGGACCTCCCCGGCGCACCGCGCTTAGAAGCGATCTGATGTTTCCAGCCCATCCGGCCGCTCATTTCCCCTTGGCTCGCGTGTAGTCGATCTCCATCGTTTTGACCTCGGTCCCACCCCGGTTCTCATACCACTCAAAAGTATGATGGTCTTTATCGACGACCTTTACCGTTTCCCGGATTTTTTCGATCATTCCAGGCATCGGTTCGTATTCGCCGTCATAGGTGAATGTTTTGCTGGCTGGATCGTAAGTGCCTTCCGACATCATCATGCCTGTCCCCATGTTGTCTATCCAGGTGCCGACGAACTTCTTCTTCGCGTTGTCATAACCTTCCAGTCCCATTCCCTTGAAATTGAATTCTTTCATCTTTCCATCCGCCCCTGGCATCTGCATCTTGCCGCCCACCTCCAAGGTGTAAAAGCGCCCGTTCCACATTGGTTTTCGAACCGCCCTTCCTTTTGATTCCTGCGGCTTCGAATTTGCATCGCCGTTCATCCAGAATTTGACGGTGTAATTCCAGTTGCCGGCGAGGCTGCCCAGCAACTTGTGGTTGTCGTTCAGTTTTGCCATTTCCGTCATTTGCTTCATCATCTCGGCTTCGCTGGGCGAAGCGCCAGGCGCCGCCACCGGACTGGTTGTTACGGAAGAACTCGTTGGTGAAGACGCCTGATCTTGAGCGAATAATGGCAAGGCTACCGCAACGAGGATGCTTAAAATGGCGAGGCTTGGTAAAGTTGATCGAGTTTTCATGAAGCGGATTCTGTTTCGGGCCCCGCTGGGACGTCAAGCACAAGCCAAACGAGCAGAAACAGGAACGAACGACGGCATCCCAGGCTTCGGCTGAATCTATTTCCGGCGACCGGGAAGCCGCCTCTCTCTGTTTAGGCCAGGGCAGCCAGAATTCGAGAGACTAATGTCTCGGGGGCCAGCCCAAAGAACAGAACCGCTGCCGCCAAAAAAATCACCGAAAGCCCTTGAAGGAAATCCACTTTGATTCGTGAGGCGCCGGTCGTCATCTGCCCTGGGGGAGCCTCAAGAAAAATCACCTTGAGCACGGTCAGATAATAGTAAAGCGAGATGAGGCTTCCAAATAGCGCCAACGCAACCAGCCAAAGCAGTCCGTGGGCTGGACCCGCCCGAAACGCAGCGCTAAACAGGTAGAATTTTCCAAAAAATCCGGCCAGCGGCGGCAAACCCGCCAGGGATAATATGAAAACCGCCATGCATCCGGCCAACAGCGGCCCTCCAGGACCAAACCGGTCGCTCGAGCCGAGCCCGGCAAAATTTTTCAAATCGTCTCCGCCGGTTTCGCGCCGCACCACCGCCACCACCCCGAAGGCGCCGACCAGAGTCACCGCGTAAATGGTGGTGTAAAACAGGGTTGCCGCAAATCCGTCGCGACCGCCGGCAACGAGTCCGAGCAATGTATAACCGCCATGGGCGACAGCAGAGTAGGCTAACAGGCGGCGCACATTTTTTTGGACCAGGGCGACGAAATTCCCGATCACAATCGAGAGCGCAGCCAGAATCGCTAGCAACGGCGCCCAACCGGCAATGAAACCGTGCCAGTCGGCGCTGCCATGAGCCGGACCAAACCCGGTCAACACGATTTTCCCGAGCACGACAAACGAAGCGACCTTTGATCCCGAGGCAATGAATGCGGCACTGGGAACCGGCGCGCCCTGATAAGCGTCCGGCGCCCAAAGATGAAACGGCGCGGCGGCGATCTTAAAAGAGAAACCAACCAGGGTCATGATGATACCCACGGCAAGCAGGGGCGGGACAGGTTGGGCGCTGATTTTTTGCGCGATGGCAGCGAGACTGGTGGAGCCCGACAGGCCATAGACAAGGCTAAGGCCGAAAAGGGTGAAGGCGCTCGATGTGCCGCCGAACAGAAAATATTTCATGCCGGCTTCAGCCGAACGGACATCGGTTTTGTCGAAACCGGCGAGAATATAGAGGGAGAGACCGGTTAGTTCCAGGCCGATGAAGATCATGAGAAACTCTTCGCTGCCTACCAGCAGCATCAGACCGATGGCGGCGAGCAGAATCATGGCGAGATATTCGCCCTGGTTCCGAAGGAGGCGATTTCCCCGGGCCAAAAGGACGGTGAAAAAAGCGAGCAGAAGACAGATAATCTTGAACAGCGAAGTCAGGGGCGTGATCGCGAGCATCCCGTGAAAAAGGATGGTGGGCTGAGGCAACCTGAGCACCGCGCCGATTGCCAGGATGATGCCGGCTGCGGCAACAAAAGAGCAGAGTCGCGACCCGCGGTTTTTAGCCAGGCCCAGGGCAAGAACAGCCAGAGCGGTAAACGCAATGATGGCTTCCGGCAAAGCCAATTTCAGCAGTTCGATGTAAGACATTGTTAAACCGTTACAAGCTGAAGAAGGCTACATCGCGAGACCGCCCTAACCGATTCGCCGCCAGGGTCGGTATGGTTGTGATTTCGCTCTCTTCTACCCTCATCATCTAGCCTCCCACTTTGAAAAAGTTCATCGCTTCAACTGCCGGAATGATGCGATCGAGCAGGAATTGTGGATATAATCCGATGGCCAAAGTGCTGAAGATGAGCAGCGCGGCTCCGCATTTTTCCGCGATGCTGATCGGTTCAAACTCCTGATTGCCTGACAGCGCGGCGCTGTGACCAGTCGTAACCTGGTCCTCGGCGGAATCGAAGAACGATCGTTTTAATGCCCGCAAGGTAAATGCGGCCACCAATACCATTCCGCGTTCCGGTGATCCAAACGGCAAGCGGAAAGGTCTTCCAGGCGCCGATCAGGATCGTAACTTCGGCGGCGAACCCGCTGAATCCCGGAATTCCCATCGACGCCGCCGAAGCCACCACGAAGGCGAATGCGGCAAAGGGCATCGCCCGCCTGAGTCCCATGCCGGACAGATCGTCGAGATTGCGGGTGTGCGTTCGTCGATAAACCAGGCCGACGATGGCGAAGAGAAGCGCCCCGATGACGCCATGGGAGAACATTTGCAGGACGGCGCCGGAAGCGCTCAGGGAATTGGCCGCGGCCAGGCCTAACAAAACGAAACCCATGTGACTGACGCTCGAGTAACCGATGACGAATTTGAGGTCCGTTTGCCGGAGGGCGACGGCTGCGGCGTAGACAATCCCAATTACGGCCAGGAGGGCGATCCATTTGCTCCAGAAATGGAAGCCGTCCGGAAAAACGTTCATCGCGACACGTAAACAACCGTAGGCCCCCAGCTTCATAACGATTCCGGCCAGCAACATGGAACCGGCGGTGGGCGCGGCCACGTGGCCGGTCGGCGCCCAGGTGTGCAACGGCCAGATGCCTCCGAGGACGGCGAATCCCAAAAACAAGACCGGAAAGGCCCAGACCTGCAATTGGGCCGGGAAGGGAAACCGCCCGAGCTGTTCCAGATCAAGTGATTGAGCGGTGGTGTAGGCCGCCAGAATTCCGATAAAAACCAGCGCGCCCCCAAAGAACGAATACAAAGTCAGCTTCATCGCCCCGTACTCTTTGTTAGTCGAACCCCAGATCGCGATCAGGAAATACTTTGGAACGATGACCAGTTCGTAAAAGAGAAAAAGCAAAAACAAGTTGGCGCTGAGGAAGACTCCGTAGGAGCCGCCGACCACGAGAAGGAGCCAGAAAAAGAACTCGTTAGGTCGATAGGTCACGTCCCAGGAAAACAAAACGGCGCTGATCGCGGTCAGGCTGGTGACCAAGCACCATGGTGAGGCTGACCCCATCCAGGGCGAGATGATATTCCATTCCCAGCATCGGGACCCAGGGAACGCGCACCACCGTGGTGAAATGGGTCAGATCGATATTGTGGGAGAAGAAAGCAGCCAGAGTGATCCCCAACCCGGCGGTTGTAGTCAGAAGGGCAACCCAGCGCGCGACGCTGCCCGGCAGAAAAAGCAGAACAGCCGCTCCCGCAAACGTGATGTAGATGGTCCAGGCGATGTTCAAGGCGCGTTTAGGAAGTCAAATTGAGTCACAATGTTAAAAGGGAAGGCAATTGTTTGGGCATCCCGAAAAGATCAGCCGAACAAACGCGCCATCTGAACGACGGCAGTGTTGAAAATGTTCAATACAAACTGCGGGGCCAGGCCGACCGCGAACATGAGCATGGTCACGGGAACGAGCACCGATGCTTCCCCGAATCGAAGATCGGAAAACTCGCGGCAACTTTCCGCCAGCGGACCGCTGAACAGGACCCGCATTACCCGCAAGAAAACAATCGCGGTGAAAAGGAGCCCGAGAACGGCCGCTGCCGTGAAGGATGCGGTTAGGGCGAACGAACCCTTGAAGATCAGGAATTCGCCGATAAATCCGTTGAGGCCGGGCAGGCCAAGCGATGAAAACATCGCAACGCTCATCCAGCCGCAGAGTAACGGAGTCCGTTGCATCAGCCCTCCAAAATTATCGATGCCGCGCAAGCCCCGCCGTTGCTCGAGCAGGCCGACATAATAAAAGAGCGCGGCAGCGGTGATCCCGTGGTTGAAGATTTGCATAAACACGCCGCTCAACGCCGCCTGGATATCGACCAGCGGTCGCGCCGTCGCGGCGGCAACGGCAAAAAGGCCCAGCATGCAGTAACCCAGATGATTGATCGAGAGATAGCCCAGCATCCGTTTCAAATCGGACTGGGACCAGGCGGCCAGCGAGGCGAACACAATCGAACAAACAGCCAGCCCGAGAAGCCACGGACCGATTGCTCTGATTTCGTTAGGGAAAAGAGGAAGGAGCAGACGGGCAAATCCATAAACCCCCATTTTGGACAGGGCTCCGGTCAACACCATGGCCACTCCGGTGGGCGCGGTTTCATAGGCGTCGGGCAACCAGGTATGAAACGGGAATACCGGCACCTTCACCGCCAGGCCGAGAAAAATCCCGGCAAAGACCACCCAAACCAGATTGCCATGAAGAAGCCCGTTTTTGCCGAGCTCGGCCAGGGCCGCAAAATCGAACGTGCCGTTGGTAAAATAAATGCCGAGAAAGGAGAGCAGCATCGCGACGCTGCCGAAAAACGTGTAAACGAAAAACTTTATGGCGGCGCGGTCCCGGTTTTTCCCGCCCCAGACTTTGATGAGCAGGAATGCCGGGATCAGGCTCATTTCGTAAAATAAAAACCAAAGAACGAAATTTTGAGCGGTAAAAGTACCGTAAAGGGCCGATTGCATTACCAGCATGAGTCCATAAAACCCGGGGCTCATCCGCTGGGTCAGAAATGCGAATGGGAACAGCAAAGAGGTAAGAATGACCAGGAGCAGGCTTAGTCCATCGACCCCGACAAGATACTCGGCTCCAATGGCGGGAATCCAGGTGTGACGCTCGACCAGCTGAAGGCCGGACAGGGTCGAATCGAAGTTTCGCCATAAAATAAAGGCGATAACCGCGGTAAACGCGCTAAACCCCAAGCCGATGACGCGGGCGGCATTGGGTCGCGCGGTGCTCGCGAACAGCGCCCCCACCACCGGCACCAAAATGAGCCACGTAATCAGGTGAGCCATGCGTAAAGAACCAACAACCCGAGCATGCCCAGAGCGATCGCGCCGAGATAAATCTGGATCTGTCCCGAATGGCAGGCCGAGAGAAGCCGGCCAATTCCGCGCACACCGCCGGTGGCATCGTCGACTCCGGCGTTGATGCCTCGTTCGTCAAAGCCTTTGCTAAGGATCCCGAGCAGCTGACCAATTCCAGCGAAAGCTCGCACCAAGCTGTCCCAGAAATAGCGATCCATCCAGTCGGAGAAACGCGACATCCACCGGCTGAACGCGATCACAGTGTGGCCGTAAAGCTCGTCCAGCCACATTCGGCGATTGAGAAATCCGTAGAGAGCGGGCTGGGCCCGTTCGAGCGGGTCCGTCTCTCCGGCGTTTCGATAAATCAATAGACCAATCCCAATTCCTCCAAAGACGAGCAGGAGCGAAACGAACAGGGCCGGTTGAATCAATTGACCAAGTTGAAAATGCGGCGATTCGCCCAAAAGATAATCGTGCAACCACGGCCAGGCCGGGGTGAGCAGAACGCTCAATCCGATCGTGCAAACCGCCAGGACGATCAGCGGTCGCGTCATCACCGGCGGGCTTTCCCGGGCATGTTCTGAAGCGGCGCGCTTGCTGCCGAAAAACACGTAGGCCATCTGTCGCGTCATGTAGAGCGCGGTCAAAACGACGCCGGCCAGCATCAGGTAATGGGGCAGGTGCGACTTCGGCCAATGCCCGGTCGCGTGCAGAATTTCTTCCTTTGTCCACGCCCCGGAGAAGAAGAATGGGACGCCGCTGAGACTCAGCATGCCAGCCGCGTAAGTGACAAACGTAACCGGCATCATCCGGCCCAGACCGCCCATCTTACGGATATCCTGTTCGTGATGGCAGCCATGAATGACGGAGCCGGCGCCAAGGAAAAGCAGCGCTTTAAAAAAACCATGAGCCAGGAGATGCATGATTCCGGCCGCAACTCCGCCCACGCCTAACGAAACCATCATCAAGCCCAGTTGCGACACGGTCGAGTAAGCAAGGATCCGCTTGATGTCAGGCTGGGCGAGGGCGATAAGCGCGGCCATCATGGCGGTAGTCACGCCGATCCATACCACCACCGTGAGCGAAGGAGTGGTTCCGTCAATTGCGCCGGCGGAGAAAAGCGGATAAACCCGTCCCACCAAAAACACCCCGGCTGCAACCATGGTGGCGGCATGGATCAATGCGCTCACCGGCGTCGGGCCTTCCATCGCGTCCGGCAACCAGACGTGGAGCGGGAATTGCCCGGATTTGCCGGCGGCGCCGCAAAAAATTAATAAGGCGATGAAAGTTGTGCTGCCGCCAAGCGCGAGCAGCGACGCATTTTCCAAACAACCACGGCCGCCATCGTAAAAAAGCAGTGTGCCGCTGCCGTGGTAAAGCCAGAGAATGCCGAGGAAAAGTCCGAGATCGCCGATGCGGGTAGTGATGAACGCTTTTTGGGCGGCGGCGGCGGCGCTGGGGCGGTCGATCCAGAAGCCGATCAGTAGATAGGAGGCGAGCCCGACCAGTTCCCAACAGACAAAAAGTAAAAGCAGACTGTTGGCGATTACCACCCCGAGCATGGCGGCGGAAAAGAACGAAAGGTAAGCGAAGAAGCGGGTGAAATCTTTGTCCTCAGCCATGTAACCGACGCTGAAGACAAAAATGCAGAGCCCGACCAGGGTGATCATGACAAGCATGGACGCCGCGAGGGGATCGAGTACCCAGCCGATTCGCAACGCTTGTTCGCCGAAGGTGAACCAGGTCAAGTTGTGAAAGGCGCGGAAGCCGGGGCTTCCGAGAGTCGGCAGAAGGGCAAAGATCGACAACGCCAGGGAAAGGACCTGGCCGCCGACGGCGAGGAAGACCGCTGGTTTCCGCCGCGAGTTGGCGAGAGCAAGAATGACCAACGACGCCGCTAACGGAATCGCGGGAATGAGCCAAAGATTGCTGGCAATCCAGGGAGTCATCGGGCGGAAAAGGGAGAAGGCCCGACTTTGAAAGTTTTCCCGAGCACGTTGCTCAATTCCGAAAACTTTCCGGGTTGATGGATCGCCGCGTCCTTCATTTATCCTCTGAGCTGATCGAGCTGATCGACATTGGTTGTGCGATAGTGGCGATAAACAGCGATGACAAGAGCGAGGCCGACCGAGGCCTCGGCCGCGGCGATGGCGATGGCAAAAATTGCGACCATAACGCCGGTAGGCGGTTGGGGTTGGGGACCGAACCGCCAAAAGGCGATGAAATTCAGGTTCGCCGCGGCCAGCATCAGCTCGATGCCAATCAAAATGAAGATGGCGTTGCGCCGGCTAAGAGCGGCAAGCAGGCCGATGCAAAAGAGCGCGGCCGAAACAATCAGAAAATGCTGAAGGGTGATAACCATGGACAACGGTTACAAAGTTAAAACGGATACGTTGTTAAAAATGAAGCTATCTTTGTAACTTGGTTAACGGTCTTCATCCATCACCAGAATGATTGCGCCGATCAGGGCGGCGGTCAGGAGCACACCTACACATTGCAGCGGCCAGACATAATCGGTCATGAGCACTTGCCCAATTCGCTTCACGGTTAGCTGGGCGGTTGGTTGAGCCACGGTTCCCGACAGAGAAGGCGTGCCCAGAATGGCCCAGAGCAGACCGGCGAAGACCACAGCTGCCACGATCAAGCTGGCCCAGTGAAACCGGCGGTCTTTTCCCACGTCGCGGCGAGTCAGCAGAATCGTGAAAACGATCAAGACGGCGACGGCGCCGACGTAGACAAAGACCTGGACCAGCCCGACAAACTCAGCGCCGAGCAAGAAATAAAACGAAGCGATACCGGCAAATGCCACCACCAGACTCAGGGCGGCGTGGATCAGCCTCCGCAACGATGCCGCCGCCAACGCCGCCGCGAGAGTCAGAATCGAAATAGCGGCAAAGGCAACGCTGTTCATTCGGCAAACCGATAGGTGCGCGCCGCGAATCTTCTTCGGGTGCCGAGAAACGTCGACAGCGTGATATATACCAGCGCAATCACCCCGAGAGAGGAGAACCAACCGGAGAACCTCCGTCCGGCGTAGTGCCAGACCGCCGCGGCAATCACACAAGTAAACGCCATCGGCAGCATGAATTTCCAGGCGAAGTTCATGACCTGATCGACCCGGGTGCGGGGCAGCGTTCCACGAATCCAGATAAAGACGAACAAAAGAACGCTGAGCTTGGCGAAAAACCAGAGATAAGACGGGACGATATCGAGAATGCGGATCGGGGCATGCCATCCGCCCAAAAACAGAGTCACCGCCAATCCGCTCACGGCAAACATTCCAAAATATTCCGCCATGAAAAAGGTGGCGTACTTGAATCCTGAATATTCCGTCATGTGGCCGGCCACGATTTCCGATTCGCCCTCCGGGACGTCAAACGGAGTGCGGTTGGATTCAACCAGTCCGGAAACAAAAAACAAGATGAAGGCAACCGCGCCCCAAGGTGTCGTCACAAACCAATGCGGCACAATTCCAAGAGCTGTAACCTCCCTGCGCGGCAACGATTCTATCCGGCGAAAGCGAGCCGACTACCATCACCACGGGCAGAGTGGTGATGATGAGCGGTAATTCGTAACTCACCATTTGGGCAATGGCCCGCATCGCCCCCAGCATCGAGAATTTGTTATTGCTCCCCCACCCCGCCATGAAAACACCGAGCTCGGTTGTGGAACCGATCGCGAAGAAAAACAGGATCCCGCCATCAATCGCCAACGGCGTCATATTACGTCCATACGGAATCACGCTGAGCGTCAAAATAGCCGTCCCCGCAATCATAATCGGGGCGATGAAATGGACGATCTTGTCCGCCCGGTCCGGGACAATATCCTCCTTGATCAACATTTTGATTCCGTCGGCGACCGGTTGGAACAGACCAAACGGGCCGACGCGGTTCGGTCCGTATCGATTTTGAATCCGGGCCAGGATTTTTCGTTCCAGGACGGAGATCAAGGCAAACAGGGTGAGAAACACGGCCAGAAGGGAGGCGATATTAATCAGCGCCGATACAACCTGGACCAGCCAGTCGGGCGCGCCCGCCAACCAGGACAACAGCCATTGCTTTCCGTGCACAAAGATCTGGTCGAGAAAACCGCCCTTCATCTTCATCCAAGAGAAGCGGCGACCGAATCTTTAATCAAGGACGAACATTAAAACAGAATTTCAAGGCTTTGAAGGTGAATCGCCCGCTCGGGCGGACAATGCGGCTTGGCTACCCGGTTTTAACAACCGGTGCGAGGCGCCACCGGATTCCAATTCCGAAAGAATTCGGGCGCGGCCCGTTCGAATCCAACGGTCAACCGACGAGGGTCAACCATCTAGGAGCGAACTTGCATCTCCGGAGATTGTCGTTCTAACCGGCTGCCGATGGGCAAAGTAAACCAGAATCTGCTTCCTTCTCCGGGCTTGCTCTCAACCCCGATCTTTCCACCGTGCCCTTCCACCGCGAGACGGCAAAATGCCAGGCCGATTCCCGTCGAATGCCGACGCTCGCTGCCACTGCTAGTCTGACCGAATTTTTCGAAAATCCGGGCGTGCTGCTCCGGCGGTATCCCTTCGCCATTATCACTTACCGATATGGCAATGTTTGCGTCGTCACCCTCCACCCCCACAATTATTATTCCATCTGATTTTGTGAATTTGATTGCGTTGCTGATTAAATTTTCCAAAACCCGGCGAATGACATCGGCGTCGCAACTTGCCGTAGCCGATTCTATTGCTGTTTCACAAGTCAGGGTTCGCTCCTGCAACACGGGCCGGAACCGCGCCGTCGCTTTGGCCGCAATCTGCCCGAGATCGTGCCGCTGCAATCGAAGGGGCATTTCACCCGCCTCCAATCGACCCACGTCCAACAAGGTGGTAATCATATCGCGGAGATCGTCCGCTCCGCGTTGCGCTTCGGAGACGCATTTGGCTTCGTCGGTCGTCAGTTTCCCCGAGGCCATGTGAGCCAGGGCATCGACGTAGCCTTTAACGACTGTCAATGGCGAACGCAGATCGTGGATGATCATGTGGGTGAGATCGTCTCTCTGCTCCAGGGTCGATCGCAGTCCGGCCTTTTCGATGCGCTCGAATGCAAAATCCGAAACCAGACCCAACAAAACGGTCGTGTTCAACGCGAGAACGGGGGCAATGCAAGGCAGATAAACGCCCTGATGATTATAAACCCAGAGAAGGCAATAAGGAGTGATGGCGTTGGCCGCGGTTAGGGCAAGCAAGCGCAGCCAGGGCGACCGAATGGTTAGGCAAAAAGCGGCTCCGAGGATACCCGCCCCTATCGATACGGCGTCGCGGGCCAGAAGCGAGAGCTCGTCCAGAAAGTCACGGTGCCAGAGCGCGTTCAGAGCATTCAGGTGGATCTCGGCCCCCGGCATGGAACCGAATGGTGTCGCTAATTCGTCCTTTTGCCATTTGCCTTCGGCGCCAACGATAACAATCTTGCCTCGAAAGAATTGGCCCGACTGATAGTTGTGTTCCCAATATTCAGGGACAAAGATTTCAAACACCGAATGGGGACGGAAGCCTAACCGAGGCGGCCCGGTGAACCGGATCGAATGTTCGATGAGATCGTCAGGCACAAGTTCCGGATGCCCTGCCTTGGAAGCAGCCCGCGCTGAAAGAGAAAGATAGGTGGCGATCGATTTCCCGGGCTCCTGAAAGGCAATTCGGAATTGCGCGCCGCGAACAATCTTGCTTTCTCCGACAAAGAAGTTTGTAAAACCAATCCGATCGTCCGGCGCTGGAGCGCGCGAAATAAGCGTCTCGGTCGGCAGATCGTAACTGGAAGGAATCCGCCCGGACCGGCCGACTTGTGTCGCAGTAACGAAATTGCTTCCAACGACAACCTGCGACTGAAATCGATCAAGGGCCGCCCGCAAGGCATCGTCGCCCGGGCCAGGCCCGGGAAAGAGGCAGTCGAACGCAACTACCTTCGCCCCCGCCTGGGCAAGCCGCTTCAAAATCATTGCGTAAACTTCGCGATTCCACGGCCAACCTTTGGCCATCATCTCAAGAGCGCGCCTGCATTCAGGCTCGGCCGCGCTCGAGGAAAACAGTCTCTGAATATCGAGCTCGGGATCGAGGGTCACCGAATCGGAGTCGATGGCGAGGAAAACGAGATCGGGATTCGGCGGGGCGGTCCGGCCGGCTCGTGAGATCAGGTCGCGGAGCCGATATTCAACCTGGAGGTAATAACTCGGTCGCGCGAGATCGAGCAGTATCGCTCCGGAAACGCAAATTGCCGTAAGCAGCAAGGCGATGGCAAGGCGTCTGCGCGACATGATCTGGGAGCCAGCGGAAACCATGCCCGCAGAACAGGCGGCGACGCCGCTTGGGCGCGTCTCCCCAAGCTGGGTATACGGCTTGCTAAATCCTAGAAGTGGCATCAAACCCCGCATCCCTGGCACTGCTGTTGATCTTGGGCACGGTCGCCGTCGGACGAAGCCAACAGGCGGTTTCTTCGATTACCCAGTCCCGTCTTTTCATTAATCCTTCCGCCCCCGAAGGCACTCGCTTCGTGGGGATTGGAGACGCGGAGAACAAGAACAGTGCGACCAGTTCCGGGGACGACAGTTTCGGAACCCAGATCATCCTCAAAAATCAGGAGCGACCGCCTTCGTTCGACATTTTCGCCGACGTTTCTCTGTCCTGGACGAGCAATGTGGATCTGACCCCTGACCACACCCGAGGCGATTCCTTTCTTACCGCCAATGTCGGCGGGGTTTGGCGCCCAACTTTGATTCGGGGGCTGGCCACAGACATCTCGGCGCGTCTTTCAGTTTTCCGGTATGACCGCGCCAACGAGTTGGATTTCGAAAGGATCTCTTTCGGCGCTGGTCTTGGCTGGCTTGTCCCGCATACACCTGGAATCGTCGGCTTCGGGCGCTACGACTTCACGGAAGTGCTAAACTCGGCAAGCAGGGAGCTGCTTCAGGATCATGATTTTACACTTGGCGCCCAAAAGACATTTGTCTTGGGCAGATCCCATTTTTTGTCGGCTGGAATAATCGGGGTGATAGGCGAAACGGCTCCGGCATCCCAGCAACGGGACCAGGCGGGGGTTTATTTTGGATATCACCTTCAGATAACGCGCTCCCTGGATGCCGACCTGTTTTACCGGTATACGGGGCAGTTTTACGGCGACGACGCTCGAACCGACCACAACCAGACTCTTTCGCTTGGGCTGGGTTATTCTCCGACCCGGGGGATCCGATTGACTGGGGGGGTATCGGGGGCGCGCAATGATTCTACCAAGGGGGCGTTTGGGTATGAGGTAATAAATTTCGGGGTCGGGGTGGGGCTAGCCGCGAGATTCTAGTTGCAGTAAATACAGTAATTATAGTATTTATATCAACAGACCGCCCGAACTATGCCTAATCTTTCCTTCGCTTACCTCTGCGCACTCGCCTCCGCCACCTCGCTCCTTACCCCCCACCCCGGCCTCGCCGGCCCTCTCACCTCCGCGCAGGTCACCAAGGTCATTAATCAAGTCAGCGTTGTCGACCCGGCAAAAGGCGGTCACCCAGCAGCTCTCCACGAAGTAATCAAAAACGATCTGGGCCTTCAAACCGGCGTAAGATCACGCTCGGAATTACTCTTCCAGGACAACACTCTCACCCGTATCGGCGCTGAAACATTCTTCAGTTTCAAAACCGGCACCCGCGATCTCACCCTCGAGAAAGGTTCCATGCTTCTGCAAGTGCCGAAGGGACTCGGCGGCGCAACAATTCACACCGCTGCCGTGACCGCGGCCATCACCGGGACCACCATCATGATGGAATATATTCCCCACCAATATATCAAGGTGCTCGTCCTGGAAGGTAGCCTGCGCCTCTCACGCAACGGCACCTTTGGCGATTCTCTGATCTTGCATCCCGGAAAAATGGTGATCATGCGCCCCGACGCCAAACGGATCCCCGAACCGATCGATGTCGACCTGGCCCAGATCGTCCAGACATCGACACTGGTTAATTTTCCCGGTTCAGCGGTATTGCCAAGCATGCCTCTGATCGATGCCGCGATCGAAACCCAGCAGAGTCAGATCGCAAAAAGAGATCTCGTCCCCACAAATCTGGTGATGGGACATGGAACGAAGGTTCTGGTCACCGCCACCAATCCACTTGTTCCAACCGCCGGAATCGTCGGCGCATTACCCACTGTTGTTAGCAGCGCGACCGGTTCGACTCCGAAGAGCGGCGGGCCGGCGCCCGTCTTAGTGGAGACCGTGGCCGACGCTCTCAAAACAACCACGGCCTCGACAGCGACCGTGGCCAATACCGTGGTCGCTGCCACAACCGAAACCGTTGGCACGGTAACGAACAATCTGGCGAACACGACTTCGAATGTCGCATCGCTTCCGGTGACCAGCAGTTCGGAGCTGGTTTCATTGGTCAGCAATGTGGCCCCGGCTACGAGCGGGATAGTCAACATAGTTCCAACTCCGGTGACGTCCCCGGCCGGATCGGGTGCCGCCACTGTCACCGCTGTTACCACCCCGGTCACAAACGTTGTGGGAACGATTACATCCACCCAGCCAGCGACCAGTAATAACCCATCGACATCGCGTGGCGGCAGCGGCGGCGGCCTCCTGGGTAATCTATTGAAGACGGTAACGACGTTGCCAGCAACGCTGCTTAGCGGAAAGTCGCAGCCCCCGGCCCCTCCGTCGCCCGGTTCAGGCGGTTAAGCCGAGAACGGCGCAAGGGGAGGTCCCAGGCGTCGCGTTTCTTTCCGCACCGGCTTCGATAAGCAGCGCAACATTAAAACTTGCGCCGGCATCGGCGTTCAGAGATTGCTTCCCCTCCACTTCAACTTTTGCCTGACCACGTTGAAGAAGGACACATTCGGCATGACCGCAAGCGGCAGCTTCCTTTCTGCCCGGCGGACAGCCACGGTGTCGCCAAACTCCAGCAGCGTTGGGTCCCGGCCGTCCACTGCAAGATAAACCGGATCGTCGGGGTCGCTGACTTCGATCTCGATCAGCGACTCCTCCCGGACGATGACCGACCGGTTGGTCAGCACGTGCGGGCAAATCGGCGTGATGACGAAGACTCCTGATTCCGGTGCCATGATCGGACCGCCGGCCGAAAGGGAATAAGCTGTCGAACCTGTCGGGGTCGCGACAATAATGCCGTCGGCGTTGAATTCGGTAAGATCTTCACCGTCTACCCGGGTGCGCAACAAAATGAGCCGGGAAAGTTTGCCGCGGCTCAAAACCGCGTCGTTCAATCCAATCGCGGCGGGGCCGGCTTTGCCGTGCGAGATCACCTGGACTTGGAGCATGGTTCGCTCGCTAAAGCTGATCCGGCCTTTTGCTACAGCCTCCGCTGCCTCTCGATAATCGGCTGAACTCGAGCAAGTGAGAAAGCCCAGAGACCCAACGTTAATGCCAAAGATCGGCTTCACGTGGTCGCCCAGGTGGCCCGCGGCGTTTAAAATCGTGCCGTCGCCGCCCAGGACAACGAGCAGGTCGGTCTCCGCCGCCAATTCCGAGATAGTCGTTTCCGCGCGCTCTCCCAGCAATCTGGCGGCTGCTTGTTCCAGCCGCACCTGAATCCCCAGTTTGCGGAATTCTTCGGCGACGGCGGCGATCACCTCCGCTACACCCGGTTTCCGGGGGTGCGCAATTAGGCCGATCGTCTTCGGAGACATGCAAAAAACTCCTGGTTGCCATCCATTCCGCTCACTGCGGATGGATTGATCCCGACCACCACATTCCCAAAGCCCGCGACAAAATCGACAATTTTCTGCTTCGCTTTTTCGTGCAGCTCCGGTTCACGGACAATGCCTCCCCGGCCAACGTCGCTGCGTTCGAGCTCGAACTGCGGCTTGATCAGGGCAAGGATCACACCGTCTGGAGTTAGCAATTCAAACGCGTTAGGCAAGATCAAAGTCAGTGAGATGAAAGAGACGTCGATTGTGCAAAGCGCAACCGGCTCCGGAATATGCTCGCGCGAGAGAAAGCGCGCATTCAGTTTTTCGAGAACGACGACGTTCGGGTTGCGGCGGATCTTCCAGGCTAATTGCCCATGGCCGACGTCGACGGCGTAAACCTTGGCCGCGCCCCGCTGCAAAAGGCAATCGGTAAACCCTCCGGTAGAGGCGCCGATATCGAGAGCAACCTTCCCGGCGACATCAATCCGGAAAAAATCCAGAGCGCTTTCGAGTTTCAGACCGCCGCGACCCACGTATTTCGAGGCGGCGGCGACCACGACTTCCTCGTCCGGGGCCAGGAGGTCGGAGGGTTTGGCGGCCACGCGCGTCCCGATCTTGACTTCGCCCGCCATAATCGCGCGCCGGGCCTGTTCGCGGCTCGGGAAAAAACCCCGGCTTACCAGAAGATTATCCAGACGCGATTTCTTAGTCATTGTCCACCGGAATCAAGACGGTGCGATGCGATGCAAACACACTCTGCTGCAACAGCCGTGGGTTTACAACGGCCTCCAAGGCGTGGCCGGCCCCGCCTTGCCGCTTTCCGGGTCGTCTCTTCGGGTTGCGGCGAAATTCGGTTTCCGGTTACCATGCGGCATGGAAACACACCGGCTCGAAGCGTTCAGCGACGGCGTCCTGGCCATTATCATCACCATCATGGTGCTCGAATTGAAAATTCCGCACGATCCGAGCATTGGCGCGCTGAAGCCGTTGCTGCCGGTTTTTCTGACCTATATCTTAAGTTTCATTTATCTCGGCATCTATTGGAACAATCATCACCACCTTCTCAAAGCCTGCGGGTCCATAAACGGGGCGATCATGTGGGCGAATCTGCATCTGCTCTTTTGGCTTTCACTGTTTCCTTTCGTGACCGGCTGGATGGGTGAAAACCATTTTAAGCCCGTGCCGTCGGCGTTCTATGGCGCAATCCTGTTCATGGCCGCGATTTCCTATTACATCCTGCAAAACTTGATCGTCTCCTCGCAAGGCCGCGATTCCCAACTTGCCCGGGCCATCGGTTTCGATGTCAAAGGCAAGCTCTCTCTTCTTTTCTACATCGCCGGCGTTATTCTCTCCTGCTTCCAGCCGGCGATCGCCGGTTGCCTCTATCTCTTGGTCGCCCTCATCTGGTTCATTCCCGACCGCCGCCTTGAACGATTGTTCCAGGAATCGGGCGGGGCGACTGGTTGAGAGGAAGCTTAAACAGGCCAAAATGGGAGGCGAGCACGATTACTTAGCAACCCCACGTAAGAGTCAGAACGCCAATGCCTAGCGAGAACCAGGACCCAAACCGAAGTCCCGAGGACGACGGCCAATCGCAAAACCTGCGAGAGGAGCCGCGGGCACGGGATGATAAGACAAGTGGTCGGCGCGGCCGTGAAAGCCGGGAGGACGAAAGCGACGAGAACGACCGGGATGACGGCCCAAAGAGGAAATTTCATCCTTCAAAAAAGGTTTTGATTATCGGCGGAATCGTTGCCGCCATTTTGGTGGTCGGCGGGTTTCTCTACTGGCTGCACGCGCGCAATTTTGAATCGACTGACGATGCCTATACCGCCGGGCACATCCACGAAATCAGCGCGCGCGTGGCCGGGACGGTCGAAACCGTCGATGTGGATGACAATCAGTTGGTCAAGGCAGGTCAACCGCTGATCGTGCTCGACCCGCGGGATTTCAAGGTGGCGGTGGAACAAACTCGCGCGCAAGTATTGCAGCGGCGGGCCGCTACCGAGCAGGCGGAAGCTAATCTCGACCGAGCGCAAAGCGATTACGATCGCGTCACCGGGCTTTATCAGAACGACATCAAAGCGGTTTCGAAAGCAGACGTGGACAATGCGACTGCGGCGTTCAAAGCCGCCACCGGAGCGACCGCCGCAGCCAAAGCGGATTTGGCGGCGGCGGAAGCAGCCCTAAGCAACGCGGAACTTCAGCTTTCCTACACGACGATCATTGCGCCCGTTGATGGGATCGTCGGAAAGAAGTCGGTCGAAACCGGGGCCCGAATTCAGCCGGGGCAGGCTCTCATGGCGGTGGTGCAACCCGATGTCTGGGTGCTCGGTAATTTCAAGGAGACACAGCTCGCCCGGGTTCGAGCGGGACAGCATGTCGAAGTCAAAATCGATGCCGTGCCGGACCATACATTCAGTGCCCATGTCGATAGTTTTCAACCGGGCACTGGATCGACATTCGCGTTGCTGCCGCCGGACAACGCCACCGGTAATTTCACCAAGATCGTGCAACGCGTGCCGGTGAAGATCGTATTCGACAATCTGGGAGGGTATCGGGACCGGGTGATGCCGGGGTTATCATGCGAGCCGAAGATCGATCTGCGCACAGGCAAGCGCCAATGATCGGGCAAGCGGCCGTGGCCGGCGCCCGCCGTTCACCGGAGTGTCTGGCCCGCCGGTGGTCGATCTGTTTTGGGGCCGGCCTTGGCCTAACCGGTTGTTTTCTGGGCCCAATCTATCATGGACCGCCCGCCGCCGACCGGGAAACTCCGGCTGTTTACAAGAACGGTTTAGGTAAAAATTGGAAACTGGCGGAGCCGGGCGGCAAACAATCGCGCGAAACCTGGTGGACCGTCTTCGATGATGGCGATTTGGACCGGCTCGAAACCGAGGCGTTATCGGCCAATCAACAATTGCGAATCGCCGCGGCCCGGATCGGCCAGGCCCGCGCCCAGGCCCGAGTGGCGGGAGCGGATTTTTTTCCAAACCTGGACGTTAACGCCCGGGGCCAGCGGACGCGGACATCGAATACGCTCCCGTATCAAAAAGGCGAGCTCATCGGCGGGAACCCGTTCGGCGGAGGGGGTGGCCTGGGTCAAACTCCTCCGATCCTGACTAATCAACCGCTTTCCACAACCCAGAACCTTTTTCGGCTGCCGGCGGAGTTGAACTGGGAGATCGATTTGTTTGGGCGGGTTCGCCACGAATATCGCGCGGCCCGGGCGGAAGCGCAGGCGGCGATGGCCGATTACCGGGCGATGCATCTCAGTGTTACCGCCAGTGTAGCTTCCACATATTTCACCCTCCGCGCGGCCGACGCCGAGCAGGACGTGCTCGACCGGGCGATCAAAACCCGGCGGGAATCATTGCGGATCGCCGAAGAGCGCCTCCATGCCGGCTTGACCAGCGAACTCGATGTAACCCGTGCCCAGGCTGACCTGGCCACAAACGAAGCAGCGGTCGCCGCCGTCGAACGGGGCCGCGCCCAACTGGAGGACGCGCTGGCCACGTTGTTAGGCAAACCCGCCGGCGAAGTCCGCTTCTCCCACCGACCCCTGGCCGGGAATGCTCCGCGCGTCCGGCCCGGAATTCCAAGCGAATTGCTCGAGCGGCGGCCCGATGTCGCCCGCGCCGAACGCGAGCTGGCGGCCGCGACCGAGCGGATCGGCGTGGCCCGGGCGGCGTTTTTTCCCCGAATCCGGCTGACCGGCGCGGCCGGGTTCGAAAGCGCGGATCTCGGTTTGCTTTTCGATGCTCAAAGCCGCTTTTGGGACATCGGACCGAGCGTTCATCTGCCCATCTTTGAGGGCGGACGCAACGCCGCGAATCTGGAAGGCGCGAGGGAGCGTTATCAAGAGGCGTTAGGCCGTTACCGGCAACAACTGCTGGTTGCGTTCCAGGAAGTGGAAGATGCGCTGAGCGATATCCGAACGATCGGCGGTGAATTTGAAGCGCAAGGCCGGGTCATCGAAGCCTCCCGGCGCGCGTTTGATTTAAGCCAGCGCCAGTATCAGAAAGGCGCGGTTAATTTTCTCGACGTCCTCGATGCCGAGCGGACCGTGCTCCAGGCCCAACGCGCGCAAACCCAGCTCCTCGGCCAACGCATGCAAGCCACGGTCCAGTTGATCAAAGCCCTCGGGGGCGATTGGAGGTAAAACCGTGGCCGAGGAAAATCCCCCCATGAATCTGCGGAAGTGGATCGCAGTGTTCGGGACCATGCTGGGCGCCTTCATGGCCGTGCTCGACATCCAGATCACGAATTCATCCTTGCGCGACATTTCGGGCGGCATCGCGGCCACGCCCGACGAGGGATCGTGGATTTCGACCGCGTATCTGGTCGGGGAAATCGTCACCATTCCGCTTACCGCCTGGCTCTCCGAAGTGTTCACTGTCCGTTACTATCTGCTGGTAAACATCGTTTTGTTTCTGGCCTTCTCCGCCTTGTGCGGCATCTCCACCAGTCTGAGCGAGATGATTGTCTTTCGGGCCGGCCAGGGCTTTACCGGCGGCGTCTTTATTCCCATGGCCCTTACCGTCATTGTCAGCACAATGCCGAGAAATCTCCTGCCTGTCGGACAGGCCATGTTTGGCATGACCGCGACTCTGGCGCCGGCAATCGGTCCCGCCCTCGGCGGCTGGTTAACGGGCCATTTCGGTTGGGAATGGAACTTTTACGTTAACTTCATCCCCGGCGCGTTCATGTTTTTGTCGATTCTGTGGGCGGTGGACAAGCAACGACTGAAACTCGAGGAACTGCTCCGCGGCGATTGGTGGGGGATTACTTGCATGGCAATCGGTCTCGGCTCGCTGATCGCCATGCTCGAAGAAGGACAACGCAAAGACTGGTTCGGCAGCCCTTTCATCCGGAACTGCGCCGTTCTCGCGGCAATCTTCGTTCCTTTGTTCGTTACGATCGAGCTCGTGCGGGAAAAGCCTTTTGTGAATTTGCGTTTGTTAGCCTGCCGCAACCTCGCTTTCACTTCCATCGTCGCGTTTGGACTCGGTCTGGCCCTCTACGGGACCATTTTCCTGATTCCACTTTATCTCGGCACCGTGCAGGGATACAGCCCGCTCCAGATCGGCGAAGTGCTGATCTGGGTCGGTCTGCCCCAATTTCTCATCTTCCCATTTCTGCCCTGGCTGATGAATCGGTTCGATCAACGGCTGCTGGTCTGCCTGGGCTGCGTCATATTTGCCGCGAGCTGCTTCATGAACACGAATATGAGCCCCAGCACCGCCGGCGACCAGCTCACCATCGCCAATATTGTGCGCGCGTTCGGACAGCCCTTTACCATTGTTCCCGTGACCGGATTGGCTGTCGCCACTCTCGCCCCGAAGGATGCCGGGAGCGGCTCCGCCATCTTCAATATTTTCCGCAATGTCGGCGGCAGCTTCGGTATCGCCATTCTTTCCACCCTGGTGACGCGCCGCGAACAATTCCACGATTTACGGATCGGGGAACTGGTCACTTCCTACGCTCCGGCGACCCAAGTGCGCCTGGCCGCGCTCCAACACGCTTTCCTGAGCAAGGGGTTTGGCCCGGTCACCGCTCTCCGGCAAACTTATGCGGTAATCAAATCCACTATTAGCAGGAACGCTTTTATTATGGCGTTCAACGATGCGTTTTTTGTGATTGCCATTGGATTGCTGGTTTCCGCCGCCGCCATTTGGGTCTGCAAACCTCCCAAAATCGGGCAGCCGGCGGGGCCGATGCATTAATGGCGCTCCTTTCAATCGGCCAAAGCGCTTCTTGCTTGACGTCCGCTCCTTTGCGCGGACTGGATAACAGTGGCCGTGACTAACGCTGGAAACCAATCCTCCAGTTCGAAACCACAGACTTTTCGCCGGCTCAAGTTCTGGGTCTGGTTTCAAGAGCGGGCCAAGCCGACGGATCTTCAGATAACCCTCATCTGGGCCGGACTCATTGGATTCGGGGGCGCCCTTTGTTCGATTGCATTTCGAGTCGCAACCAGCGGGCTGCACAAAGTTTTTACCGGCAGCTCCGAGCCGGGCCTGGTCGAAAGTTTTTCCCGCCTGCCTCCCCTTCTCCGCCTGGTTGTTCCCGCTGCCGGCGGACTCCTGGCCGGAGCAATCATGCAGTTCGGCATGTATTGGCACGGCCGGGTCACTACCGCCGATTACATGGAAGCGGTCGTTCTTAGGGATGGAAAGATTTCGGCTCGACGCAGCCTGGTAAAATGTCTCTCCGCTCTGTTCACCATCGCTTCCGGCGGATCGATCGGCCGGGAAGGTCCGCTGGTCCAGTTGGCAGCCCTGGTGGCGTCGCTGGCCGGCCGTTTCCAAAAATGGACGACGCCGCGGCTTCGGTTGCTGGTCGGCTGCGGAGCCGCGGCCGGAATCGCCTCCGCTTACAACGCGCCTATCGCCGGCGCCCTTTTTGTCGCCGAGATCGTGCTCGGCTCGATGGCCATGGAAATTTTTGGGCCGCTCGTTTTCTCATCGGTCATTGCCACTCTGACCATGCGCGGATTTCTCGGCGCCGGTCCGCTTTACGAGATCACCCGGTTCCGGCTCCACGGTAATTGGGAAATTGCTCCTTATCTTTTGCTCGGACTCGCCACCGGTCTGATTGCGCCGTGGTTCATTCGACTGTTGCGGGCCAGCGAAGAATTGGCCGGGCGCATTCCCGCGCCTGTCTATATTAAGATGTGTCTTGGCGGCCTGGTCGTCGGCGCGCTCGCGATCTTGCATCCTGAAGTGTGCGGAAACGGCTACAGCACCGTCAACGGAATCATGCGCGGCCAATGGCTCTGGCAGGCCATTGCGCTCATTCTCGTGTTCAAGGTCTTGGCCACCACTGCCACCTTCGCTTCCGGCGCGGTCGGGGGCGTATTTACCCCGACCCTTTTTATCGGGGCAAGCATCGGATTTCTCTTCGGCAGCGGCGCCCAGTATCTTACCGGCTCGACCGCCATCAACCCAAGCGCGTTCGCGCTCGTCGGCATGGGAGCATTTCTGGCCGCGGCCACCCACGCCCCCATCATGGCCATCATCATGATCTTCGAGCTCACCCTCGATTATCAAATTATCCTGCCCCTTATGCTCGCCTGCGTGGTCGGTTACTACACCTCCCGAAGTATCGAAAAACGCTCGATCTACGCCGAAGCCCTCAAACGCAAAGGCATGGGCGATTATCGTAAACAACTCGCCGAACTCCACGTCCGCGACTTGATGAAACCGGACCCGCTGACCATTTCCCCCGTTGCCGGGTTTTCCGAGATTGGCGAAAAGTTTATCGCCACCCGTTTTAATTACCTTTACGTGACCGATAACGGAAAGTTTCTAGGCGCGGTCTCCTTGCACGACGTCAAAAATTATCTGAACACCCCCGAGCTGGCCAAGGTCGTGATCGCCGGGGATATTTTGCGGGAGCCGTTTCCGGTTATTCGGCCGGACGCGTCTTTGACCGAAGCATTGCAGCGTTTCAGCCAGCATGACGGCGAGCGTCTGCCGGTGGTTACAGACCTGAACGGCCAACGCTTGATCGGGACCGTTTCCAAAACCGACGTGATTCTGGCCCTGGCCGGCAGCACCAGCCGGCCTGCCAGCCCGCTCGGCTCGTCGGAAACCGAGTAGGTCCGGGCGGCTGTTAGTACTCCTTGAAAACTTCGTCGGGATAACAATACAGCCATCGCTCGCCCGGTTGGGCCGACGCAATCACCGGATGACCCGCGGCCCGGGCGTGCTTGCTGGCGTGCCGGTTAGGCGAGCTGTCGCAACAAAGCGTGATCCCGCATTCCTGGCAGGTTCGGAGATGCACCCAGTCCGAGCCAATTTTCACGCACTCGGCGCACTCCTGCCGGATGGGATGTTTGATTGTCGTAATCGACGAAATATGCGAGCAGCCTGATTCTGAGGTCATATTTGGTTGGCGCCCATCAATTCTACATTGCTTTTAGATATTCTGCACGGACGGCACCGATATCGAGCCGGCCAGGGCCCATCCAGTCCGCAGAAAATGCTTGTCGCCATTCTCGATCCCGGGGAAACCCGAAGATAATTCAACCAACTATGTCAAACGGACGCGTATATATATTATGAGCACATCCACTGAAACTGTTCCCACGCGGGAACATTCCCACCCCACCGATCCTCGTCCCGCCGTCAAGAGTGGCACCTTTGTCATCGGCGATGATATCCCCGTGCACCGTCTCGGTTTCGGCGCCATGCAACTGACCGGCGATGGCGTTTGGGGCGAACCGCCCGATCATTCCGAGGCCATCGCCGTCTTGCGGCGCGCAATCGAGCTCGGAATTAATCTTATCGACACCGCCGATTCCTACGGCCCTGAAGTCAGCGAGCGTCTCATCGCCGAGGCGCTCCATCCCTATCCCGCCGGTCTTTTGATCGCAACCAAAGCCGGCCTTCAACGCCCCGGCCCGGGCCAATGGGTCGAGGACGGTCGCCCCGAGCATCTGCGCTCGGCCGTCGATGGCAGTCTCCGCCGGTTGCGTCTCCAGCGAATCGATCTGCTGCAATTGCACCGGATCGATCCCAAAGTTGCAATGGAAGATCAAATCGGCGCCTTGGTTGATCTTCAGCGCCAAGGCAAAATTCGCCATATCGGATTGTCCGAGGTCAATGTAAAACAGATCGAAGCGGTCCGGCGCATTACACCGATCGTTTCGGTCCAGAATCGCTATAACCTGGCCGATAGAAACTCCGAGGACGTGCTGGCCTATTGCACCCGGGAAAACATCGGCTTCATCCCCTGGTTTCCTCTCGCGACCGGTGAGCTCGCGAAACAAGAGGGCCCTCTGACCCGCGCGGCTGAGCTCCTCCACGCCCAGCCGGCCCAGGTCGCCCTTGCCTGGCTCCTTCGGAAATCGCAGGTGATGCTGCCGATCCCCGGTACTTCGAAAGTCGAACACCTGGAAGAGAACACGGCCGCCGCCCTGATCGCGCTCGACGATTCAACAATGCAAGAGCTGGAACGCCTCGGAAAGAAGAACTGAACAACGGAATCGCGAAATTGCCGGACGCGTTAATTCGACCGGAAAATACCGGTCGCCGGGTGATCCTTATCCCGGCTTGACCGCCTCCGAGCGCGGCGCACCCACCGGTGTGGCTTGAGGCCCGGAAAAACAGCGTTGCCGCCGCTCTTATTGATTTTGCGCGCCTGGTCAAGCGTGACATTCGAGGAGATTTCCATCACCATGCCCGGTATGAGCTGGAACCTCTTGAGCGCCTGACTTTGTTACTCCATGAATGAAACGAGCGATCCCAAGGCCCGCCCTCGCGCAAATCGTAGAGCCCTCAAACATCCCAGGAACGTTCTGGTAATCGACGTGGGCGGTACCCACGTAAAGCTCCTCGCCACCGGTCAAACCGTCCCCCGGGAGTTTGATTCCGGACCGGCTTTGACCCCAAAACGCCTCGTTGCCGAAGTTCGCAAACTGGTTCCGGATTGGAAGTACGAAGTGATCTCGATCGGTTTTCCGGCGCCGGTCCTCCGGAACAGCCCTGTTCGGGAACCGTGGAATCTTGGAAAAGGGTGGATCGGTTTCGACTTCGAAGCCGCGTTCAAACACCCTGTTAGGGTCATTAACGACGCGGCCATGCAGGCGCTGGGAGGTTACAAGGGAGGCAGGATGCTCTTCCTCGGATTGGGAACCGGTCTCGGATCGGCGATGATTATAGAGGGTATCGCCCAGCCGATGGAGTTGGGCCACCTCCCTTATAAAAAAGCCACCTTTGAAGATTACGTCGGTATCCGGGGCTTGAAGAAGTACGGCAGGAAAAAATGGCGGGGGCTTGTCGCCGATGTCGTCAAGCGGCTGGTCGCCGCCCTCGAACCTGACGATGTGGTGCTCGGCGGAGGCAATGTAAAGAACTTGAAAGAACTTCCCTTGGGTTGCCGCGCTGGCGACAACGCCAATGCGTTTGTGGGCGGCTTTCGTCTGTGGCAGAAACCGGAGACCCGCGGTGAAACGCGGTCTTACCGATAACGAACGCCGTTTCGCCCGGGCCGTTCGCGTCATCGGCTGGTTAGAAGCCATCTCATAAATAGGGTAGGCCGGGCAAGAGCAATTTGGGGCGGATGGCCAGGCGCGAGTGACGAGCATGCCCTCAGCGGCCTGTGAGGAGCGAGCAACGCCGGCAGACGCCCCAAATTGTTCTTGCCCTTTGGGTAACCGTCGCTTTTCGGCTTGGCCTGCGTTGCTCCTCGGTCGCAGATCCATTCGGATATGCTTCCTCCTCGCGCCTTGTCCAAACCGAAAATCAATAGCCACCCGGCCCACCCTATTTAGGAGATGGCTTCTAGGATAAATGCTCAAACCCAACCAGCAAAAGGACGAAGCCAACGCCAATAAAAACGACCCGGATAGTGTTGTATATA
The DNA here is from genome assembly GCA_963728975.1 of uncultured Verrucomicrobiae bacterium. Taxonomy (GTDB): domain Bacteria; phylum Verrucomicrobiota; class Verrucomicrobiia; order Chthoniobacterales; family UBA10450; genus DATFCK01. The sequence continues at coordinate 41,068 of CAVSMF010000002.1, read as the reverse complement.
TCCCATAATCGTCTTTCTGTTTTCCAATTGGGCGGAAGAGCAGCAGGGTTCCATCGGCTTACCCGGTTATTAATAGGTACCGGCAGAAACACGCTGAAAAGAACGATCAACAGCCAAATCGCAGCGGCATAAAGGGTGAATAAACCCGCGGCGCGGTGCAACGACCATACCGTCAGGGCAAGCACAAGATGGAAACCGAGAGTGCCAGTCATCCAAAATGGCATGATTTTACCGAAAAGTTTTGCGAACACTTGGATTGCGGGAATGAATGCCTTGTGATCGGTTCGGGTCAGTGAGGGATGAATGAAGAACGCGACAGAAAATTCATTGCCCATCAAAAGAGCCGTCGAAGTGATCAGGAAAATGTAAGCGATTTTAATCATGCGCTTTCAAAGCTAACGACTGGATTCGGCGAAGCTGCAAACACGCGGTCAGGCTCGCCCGGATTCCAGCGCGCTTTCGATGAGCATAGCCACCAAGTTGTCAAAGTCGATACCGGCCGCCTTTGCTCCATCCGGATAGAGACTCGGCTGACGGACCACCGCAAACAACCGCTATCGAAGCATCCAGCGTGAAATTCATCTTGGGGGACCTTGCTTATTAGAGGCTCAATCTAACCAAAACAAGATCGGTTCACGCGCGAATACTCGCGCTGGCGAAGACCTTCGGAATTCGGAGTTACTGCTACCGGGAACGAGCACAAATCGTGTGCTTGCGGTCTATAGTCCAGAAAGCGAGAAGCGACATCGCAATCGGAAGAAACGGCAAATGTTTAGCGCCCGACATCCTATCTGTGGGGTGGCGCTATGTTGGGCCAGGACGCCGAAACTCTCGCGGCCAAAGGCCCCTCCCACTCTAAAACCACCTCCCGTGTGCTAAGCAAATGTGGGAGGGGCCTCCGGCCGCGAGAGTTCTTCCGCTTTGCCCAGTGAGGGTTTGCCCACGATGAGATTAATCCCGCGCCTTGCCACTAAACACGCACAAGAAATGCGCTTGGATGTTTAAGGTTAGGCCTCAATGTATGATCACGCGCTCCGGCTCGATTGATTTCGGCGCTCTCGGCAGATTCCGAAGTTGTGGCGCGTTATTCGCGTACGCCTCCATCTGTTTTGCCAGCGCCGCCGTGGCTGGCGACGCTTTCTTCTTGGGAACGGCGTATTTGTGGCCGCCAGCCATGAAAACGTAGTAGTAATCGAGGTCGATCGCGTGTCGAGCTTTCTCAATCGGGAACTGATCGATTCCACTCGATGCGAAGCTCGACCAGATCTTTGCAAATTGGGCGGGTTTGATAGGAAACGTCGTCGTCCTCTGGCCACGACCTCCAATTAGAGCCGTTGTGACTTGCCCCTTCGGACCAGAGGCTGTGTCGGCGACCGACACCAGCACCATGACTGAATAATTTCTCTGCGACGTGTAGACCAACTCGCGGTTGGCGGTTTCCTTGCCGCTGACGTGTGCCGAAGCCAAGATCAGAAGGGCGGCGAGTGCTAACCGGTTGAAGCAACGCATAAGCCTAACCAGAAATACGCAAAGGTTCGTATTTAATGGCGGCGCTTCTTCGCTCATTACGGTGAACCTGGCTTGCCCCGGGGATGGAGGAAACACAACCCAATAATCTTCAAGCCCCCGGAATTCGGCAACCTTAAACCGCCTCCGGTTTAGGAGCGCCGTTCCTTGATCGCCCCCAAAATCTCAGCAACCGCTTCCGCCCGCGGTTTCGCGCCGAGATTGCCCTGGCCATGGACGCGAACACTCACCGCACCCGCTTCCAGGTCGCGTTTTCCCAGCACCAACATGGTGTGCACTTTCAACTGTTCCGCCCGCTGGATTTTCCCGTTGATTTTGTCGGAACTAAGGTCGAGCTCGGCCCGAACCTGATTTTCCCGCAGTTCCTGGTGAATCTTCCGCGCGTACTCGATCAATGCCGGGTCGTCGGTGATGGTCAGGATACGCACCTGCTCCGGCGCCAGCCAGAGCGGGAAATTGCCCGCGTAATGTTCGATCAAAAACCCGATAAAACGTTCATGGGTGCCGAGCGGAGCCCGGTGGATGCAGAGAGGAACTTTTTCGGTGTTATCGCGATCTTTGTAAACCAGGTTGAACCGGCGCGGCTGGGAGAAATCGACCTGGTTGGTGGCAAGGGTGAACTCGCGGCCGATCACGCTCCAGACCTGGACATCGATTTTCGGTCCGTAAAACGCGGCCTCGTTAGGGACTTCCACGTAATTAATCCCCGAATTCTTCAGGACATTGCGCGTCATCTCTTCGGTTTGTTTCCAAAGCTCCGGTTCATCGGCAAACTTTTGGCCGAGTCGTGCCGGATCGTGGGTGGAGAAGCGCATCAGGTACTTGTCGATTCCGAACAGCTTGAAATAGTTCAGGTACATCCGGTTCACCGCATTGAATTCGTCTGCGAATTGCTCGGGTGTGCAGTAGATGTGCGCGTCGTTCATTTGCAGCGAGCGCGCCCGCATGAGCCCGAACAGTTCGCCGCTCTTCTCGTACCGATAATCCGTCCCGTACTCCGCCAACCGCAATGGCAGGTCCCGGTAACTGCGCGGAACCGCCGCAAACAGCTTGTGATGATGCGGACAGTTCATCGGCTTGAGATAATACTTGGTTGAAGCGCCGACACGACGATGCGTTGAACCGTCCTCATTGCTTTCTTCCCGCTTCAACGCATCTCGCTTTAACGCTTCAACGTCATCCTCCAGCTCCATCGGCGGAAACATCGACTCGGCGTAGTAAGGAAGGTGACCGCTCTTTAAGTACAGGCTTTCCCGGGCAATGTGGGGAGTCCGCACCCGTTGATATCCGGCCGCGAACTCGGTTTCTTTCGCCAGCTTCTCCAACTCCTCGATAATGGCCGCCCCCCGCGGCAGCCACATCGGCAGACCCGGCCCGACCTCGTCGTCCATGACATAGATCTCGAGTTCCTTGCCCAGCTTGCGATGGTCGCGCTTCTTCGCTTCCTCGAGCATGGCAAAATAATCGTCGAGTTCCTTCCTGGTTTTGAACGCCGTGCCGTAAACGCGCTGTAACTGCGGATTGTTTTCGTCCCCCTTGTAATAAGCGCTGGCTACACTGGTCAGCTTGAATGCGCCGATGTTCCCGGTCCGCATGACGTGCGGGCCGGCACAGAGATCGACGAAGTCGCCGGTCCGATACAGCGAAATGATTTCGCCCGGAGGAATGTTCTCGATGATGTCGAGCTTGTATCTGCTCGGTTGAGCGCGGTCGCTTAATCCGGCCAGCCGGCCTTTTTTTCCCATGTCGATGGCTTCGTCTCGCGAGACTTCCACCCGCTGGAAAGGATGATTGGCTTTGATCTCCTTTTTCATCTCCGCCTCGATTTTCTCGAAATCGTCCGGCGAAATCCGGTGCGGCAGATCGACATCATAATAGAACCCGGTATCGACCGGGGGACCGGCCGCGAACTGCGCTTCCGGCCAGATCCGGAGGATCGCCGTGGCCAGAACGTGAGCAGCCGAGTGACGAAGCCGCTCGAGGTCCGTCATCTGGGCTCGTTCTTCCAGGGTTTTGCGTTCTTCCATAAGAGTGGCGCAACTTTTTCAAGTTGCGATCTGATAATAAAGGCAAGTTGAAAACTTGCCCTACCTTAAAATTAACCACGAACACCGGGAAGGACACGAAGAAATTTGACCGCCGGGAACCAGGACGATGGAGGGCGGAGCTCCAGCGAGGCCGGGCTTGGTCCGGGCTCGCTGGAGCTCGCCCCTCCCTCGTGTCCGCGGCGACTGGGGCTACATCCTTTGTAACACAGGGCGTAGTATTTTTCATGCGAATCAGGTTGCCATCGATGGCGATCCTCCTCCTGGCTATTGCCGGTTGCCACCAACCGAAGAAGCCGGCGCTGGATTTGTCGCCTCAACGCAAGCAAATGGTGGCGGAACAGCTGCGTAGCCGCGGGATCAGTGACCGACGGGTGCTCGCGGCCATGAGCAAAGTGCCGCGGGAACAATTTGTTCCGGAAAAATCCCGTTCTGAAAGCTATGCCGACAGGCCATTGCCGATCGGTAATGGCCAAACCATTTCACAGCCTTACATGGTTGCCTTGATGACGGAGCAGCTCCGTTTGCAACCGCAGGACCGAGTTTTGGAAATCGGGACCGGTTCCGGCTATCAAACCGCAGTTCTGGCAGAGCTCGCGGCCAACGTTTACTCGGTTGAAATCGTCGAGCCATTGGCCAAACAGGCCAAAGCAACCCTTCGGCGGCTTGGATACAGGAATGTTCAGGTAAAGGTTGGCGACGGTTACCAGGGTTGGGCCGAGTATGCGCCTTACGATGCGATCGTCGTCACCTGCGCGCCCGATCACGTCCCGCAACCGCTTACTCAACAACTGAAGGAGGGCGGACGAATGACAATCCCGGTCGGCCCGAGGTTGGCCCAGGAGTTATATCTGTTGATGAAACGAAACGGTCGAATGCAGCAGGCCGCGATTGTCGATGTCCGTTTCGTGCCGATGACCCGCCCCCGAAATCGCAATCAGTGACTGGTCGGCTAAAGACGCGAAACAACGTCAACTGGGAGGGGCGAGCTCCCGCGAGCCTGTACCAAGCCCGGCGTCGCTGGAGCTCCGCCCTCCATCGTCAGCTACCTGCGGATTGGCACTCTGTTAGGGTAAGAAGCCGGAACTCTCGCGGCCAAAGGCCCCTCCCACTCTAAAAACCACCTCCCGCTGCTAGCAAGGGGCCTCAGGCCGCGAGAGTTTTTCCGCTTTGCCAAGCCTACTTTCCCCCATCCTGTTTAGCCAAATCTCCGAAAAGCATCCGCGGTTAAATCTCACTGAATTTCCGCCAGCTTCTTCAGGTCCACCCGTTTGATCCACTCCTGCAGTTCCTTGGGATCTTGTCCGGTTAGTTCCACCTGCACGAAATAACGCTTGGCGATCATGAGCCAGATGCTGCCATGTTTTCTTTCGGTCTCGTAAGCCTCGAACCCCGGGTTCCCATCGATCGTGATCGACTTGCTGTATCCTTCGAGCGTTTTGCTGTTGTAATGCCAGGCCGCGGTAGTGGCGGTCGCGTAATCGGGGTTGGAAGCCGAATCAAGAATGCTGATCGAGGCGGTCGGGACGTTATCGCCCTGGCCCTTGGTATAATCGCGATGGACGTTAGTCAGTTTAAAGCCGCCGACGTCGGAGGTGGAACCTTCGGGCTCATCCGCACTCCAGCCTTGGGGCGCTTCCGGCAACAACGGCAGCAGTTTGTGATAATCGACCACCTCGGGTGCATCCGGCGGAGGCGGCGCCTGGGCGTAAACTGCGGCGGCCCAGCCGAAAACCAGCCCGATCAAAGCCACCCTCAAACCGAGAGTAACCGGCGTGCGTCGAGACTCTCTTTGCACCGCCAAAATTACTTCGTATTTCGGATCAGGCACCGATTACTCGAATCACTTTGGGAACAGCTTTGTCAAGACGCGAATCGCTGCGATGCGCCAAGGATTGGGGGGATGTTTAATTGGGAGCCGGATGCTGCCAGGGGGGCCGGCGGTGGTGGTGGTTTAGACAATGCCAGGCAGATAGATCCTCTGCCTGAGCCCGCCATGCTCGAACACCAGCGCCCGAATGTCGAAAGTCCTGTTGCAATTGCCGCCGGGATGCTGACCGTTGTTGCCCGACCCTTGTCGATCAGAACAACGAAGGAACCGGCGCCCGGTCCAGGCGCGTATGGATGGAGTTCCAGTGCGCCATCTCAAAATTTAACCTGAGCAAAAAAATGAATGCCGAACTGACGAACTTTAATATCCGGCCGGCAACCGTCGCGGACGTGCCGATTATTCTTCAATTGATCCGCGACCTGGCTGCTTACGAACGCGCCCCGAACGAAGTCGCCGCTACCGAGGAGCAGCTTCGCCAGGTCCTCTTCGGTCAACGTCCCGCCGCCGAAGTCGTCCTCGCATTCGAGAAAGCTGTTCCGGTCGGGTTCGCCGTTTACTTTCATAATTTTTCGACCTGGCTCGGTCGTCCCGGGATTTATCTGGAAGATCTATTCGTTAAGCCCGAGTTCCGCGGCAGAGGCTACGGCCGGGCCCTGCTCGAGCATCTGGCCGGAATCGCCCATGACCGCGGGTGCGGCCGGATGGAGTGGGCCGTCTTGAATTGGAATGAGCCGGCCATTCAATTTTATGACAAGCTTGGCGCAAAACCGCTGGATGAATGGCGGATCTTCCGGTTGACCCGTGACGGTATCGCCAGGTTGGCCGGAAAATAAGTCGAGAGCCGACCGGTATGCAGCCCAAGATCGAGGATTACGCATTTCTGAGCGACACCCAGAGCGGTGCGCTCGTTAGCCGCGATGGTTCGGTCGATTGGATGTGCCTGCCCCGGTTCGATTCCCGCGCCTGTTTCGCCTCCCTTCTGGGCGAAAAGAAAAACGGCTGTTGGCGGTTTAACCCCGCCGGAAAGATCGAAAGACTGCGACGCCAATATCGCGGCAACACTCTCATCCTCGAAACCGAGATCGAAACCAGCAACGGCCTCGTGCGGGTAATCGATTTCATGCCGCCCCGCGGCACCAACCCCGACCTGGTTCGGATCCTCGAGGGAGTCGAGGGCAGCGTCCAAATGGAAATGGAACTGATCATCCGTTTCGAATACGGCTCAATTATTCCATGGGTAAAAAAAGCCCACGGCGGTTTGGAGGCAATTGCCGGACCCGACGGCTTGATTTTGCGCACCCCGGTGGAGACGCGCGGCGAAGATCTCACCACCGTGGCGGAGTTCACAATCAACAAGGGCGACCGCATCCCGTTCGTGCTGACCTGGTTTGCTTCGCACAAGGACCCGCCCCGCCAGGTCGATCCGGAACGGGCGTTGAAAGATACCGAACAATTCTGGAGCCACTGGGCCGGACAATGCAGTTACTCCGGGCCCTGGAAGGATGCGGTGATGCGCTCGGTGCTGGTCCTCAAGGGACTAACCTACGCGCCCACCGGCGGGATTGTGGCCGCGCTGACCACCTCTCTTCCGGAAGAGATCGGAGGCAGCCGGAATTGGGATTATCGCTATTGCTGGCTCCGGGACGCTACCTTTACCTTGATGGCGCTCACTGAAGTTGGTTATCACAAGGAAGCCAAATCGTGGCGCGACTGGCTTCTCCGCGCGGTCGCTGGCGTCGGTTCCCAAATGCAAATCATGTACGGCGTCTGTGGCGAGCGCTGGCTGGATGAAACCGAGATCTCCTGGCTGGCCGGTTACCAAAATTCCAAACCGGTGCGAGTCGGAAATAATGCGTCCAATCAGTTCCAGATCGACGTCTTCGGCGAAGTTCTTTTCGCCCTCCACTCCGCGCACCTCGCCGGACTGGAGATGGAAGAGTCGGACTGGCGCCTCCAGGTCGAGCTTTTGCGCTTCCTGGAATCGAGCTGGAATGAGCCCGATGAAGGAATCTGGGAAGTCCGCGGCGGCCGGAAACAGTTTACCCATTCCAAAATGATGGCTTGGGTGGCGTTCGATCGCGGAATCAAATTGAGTGAGGCATGCCGGTTTCCAGACAACGAACACATTGTCCGATGGAAAAAGGTGCGCGATGAGATCCATCAGCAGGTCTGTGAGCTCGGCTACAACCCGAAAAGAAAAGCATTCACGCAGTTCTACGGCTCCGACGCGCTCGACGCCAGTTTACTCATGATGCCGCGCTCTGGTTTTCTTCCGGTCAGCGACGAGCGCGTGCGCAATACCATCGAAGCCATCGAGCGCGAGTTGATGGAGGACGGCTTCGTTCTCCGCTATCGGACCGGTGAAAAATCGGCTGACGGTTTGCCCGGCCGCGAGGGCGTGTTCCTGCCTTGTTCGTTTTGGCTGGCTAACTGTCTCCATGCCTTGGGCCGCAACGATGAAGCCAAAAGGTTGTTCGAGCGGTTACTGACCTTGCGAAACGACCTGGGACTTTTCTCTGAAGAATACGACCCCGTCCAAAAGCGGCAGCTCGGCAATTTCCCGCAGGCACTTACTCACCTTGCATTGGTGAGTTCAGCGCGAATTTTGAATTCCGAAACATGTGGAAGGTAGCGGCGATTGACCCCAATCGCCATCAATCCGCGGCTAAATAACTTAGTTGATAGTTGAGAGTTGAGAGTTGAGAGCAGGGGAAGTTGATCCACCGATTCCCTCGGTCCTGATTTCCACAGATTTTTAAAATCTGAAAACCAGGTAGGGGCGCATCTCTTTCCGAGCCGTCGGCTTCTTCAAGCCAGAGGCCGAGGCGCCCGAGGTGTAGCCGTGGCTACATGTGGAAGGTAGCGGCGATTGACCCCAATCGCCATCCGCCTGCACCAATCTCCAATCACCAAATCCCAAACCCCAAGCACCAAGCACCAGAGAAGCACCAATCTTCAAGCGCCAATCACCTTTCCCGCTTTCCAATGTCACGCTTCCTGGCTTCCAGATCGCTCCTTTATCCATTACTCCAACACTCCAACACTCCAACACTCCATTTCCCCACCCCCACTACCTCGCCCTTCCTGCTTTCCTGCGTTCCTTAGCAATCCGCTTCCTGGCTTCCAGATCGCTCCTTTATCCATTACTCCAACACTCCAACACTCCATTTCCCCACCCCCACTACCTCCCCCTTCCTGCTTTCCTGCGTTCCTTAGCAATCCGCTTCCTGGCTTCCAGATCGCTCCTTTATCCATTACTCCAACACTCCAACACTCCATTTCCCCACCCCCACTACCTCCCCTTCCTGCTTTCCTGCTTTCCTTAGCAATCCGTTCCTGGTTTCCTGGCTTCCAGATTCAATTCTGGTTTCCTGCTTTCGTGCTTTCCTCAGAGATCCTGCTTTCCCTTCGCATGATCGTCACCCGCCCCTCCGCCACGGTCCGATTTCCACCCGAAATTTGAACCTCATAGATCGTGTTCACTGTCTCTCCGAATAAACGAACGGCGTAAATCCGGAGCGGGGCGACAATGTCATCCAACCGATTCACTCGCAACCGGGCATCCCGAAGCGCCGCCAGATAACCGGGCGGCGCCGTTGTCCCCGCCGCTCGAGCCCGTAAACCGCCATGCACTGCCGCCGCCTGGGCCCCGTACTCGAAAGCGTGCACAGCCGATAATCTTCCCTGCCGGCGCAACGGATTTTCCGGATCGCGATGACTGTTGCTCAGACAAACAATCGATTGCTCGTCCCATTCCACCACTTCATCCAACAGACACATCGATCCCTGGTGCGGGATTAGCCCGCGAATTTCCGGTTTCCGAATCGAACTGTTTATAACGCGAACTGTGGTTAGGCCGTTCGCCAAAAACGGCGCTTAATCCCAAAATGGATAGAAATTAAACCAGTTGTAAGGCGAAACCCGGGCGTAATGTTCCAGCCGTTCGACATAACGCTGCGTCCAACGCTGGATCTCTTCCAACCGGCGCTCCCGCTCTAAAACAATTTCCTGGGCGAAATGTTCGAAATGAATCTCATATCGGTTTCCGCCCCGATAAAGGCCGAAAAACAGGATGACCGGGCAATGCATCATTGCCGCGAGCAACATCGGACCGGCGGGAAGGCTGGCTGTCCCGCCCAAGAACTGGCACCGGGTGGTTTTCCCATCGCTGGTCGGCCGGTCGCCTAACATCCCAATAAGAAAACCCGCATCCAGGCTCTCCTTGGCCTTTAACAACGTATCCGGACGGTCGGGCACGATCACCGTGTCCGCGATCTCCTGGTTCAGCGCGTCAAATAGCCGGGTGATATTCTCGTTATGGCCAACGTCCATCACCACCTTGAGTCGAAAGTCCTGCCGCGCAATTCCAAGCGTTCGCAGCAATTCAAAGCTCCCCAAATGCGATCCTAAAAGAATGCAGCCTTTTCCCGTTCCAATTTGTCGATGCACAATCTCCTGACCATGCACAGTCACCTCAAACTGCTCGAATGCGCCTCTTAACAGGTAAACCCGATCCAAAATTGTGGCCCCAAACCAATAAAAGTGACGGAACACATCCCGCCAACCCGCCCGGCCCCCGCGCACCCGTCTCAAATATTCCCGGGACACCCGGCGGGCCGTCCCTGCGCGGACCATAAAATAAAGTGTGATTGGATAAAGCAGCAGCCTGGCCGTTCTGCGCCCCATCCGGACCGCGATCCAAACGATCAACCGAAGTAACGCCGGAGTGCCGCGTTCAGGCATTTCCCCCCACCGATCCGCGTGCAACGCACCCGCCGTCGTCATTGTCGGCGGCGGTTCTGTCCGCAAATCGCCCCGATAAAAAAATGCGGATAAATCTCCCGGATACCATCGACATCGGGCGCCACCTCGGCCTTCTCAAACCCGGCTCGCTTTAGCGCCCGCCGCCAGTGCTCGGCGGTCAAAAATCCCGGGTTGGGACGAATCTCGGAGTCGGTTTCCACTTGAGTGAAGCCGTCCAGTATTTGAAACATCAACTCGGGATAAATTGGTTGATCGGTCCGCGGTCGCAGGCATTCCCCCATCACCAGCCAGCCATCTTCCTTCAAAACCGAGCGCGCCTCGTTCAAGCTGAACAAAAGATTTTTGGAAACGTGGAGCACGTTCACGCCGTAAACCAGATCGAACTCGCCCGGCCCGATACCTTGACTTTGCCATGGGACATTGAGATCGAGCCCGCCCCATTCCAATGGAAGATTCGGATATAAACCGGACAATCCCCGCTGGCCGCGACGCCGGAAAAACGCGTTCGGTTCCGTAATCAGGTAACGTTCGAGCCGGGGCAGCAGTCCCCGTTCGTCCAGCCATCGCAGGAGCGCTTCACTGGCGCTGCCTGCCCCGGCGCCAATTTCCAGAATCCGCAGCCCCGGTTTGTCCGGGAGGCGGTCGACCGCCAACACCGCGCTCACCCGGTTGTTAATGGCGTAGGTCGGGTTCTTGTTATCGAAATAATTCAGCCAGAGCGATATCCCTTGCGGCCCGAACAGGCTCAGATCGCCGCTCTGTTCGCCACGAGCAACCGCCGGGTAAAGACTTGCCGCGTGGTCTAACAAATCCAGGGTCGCGGCATTCGCCGGATCCAGTTCGAGCGCCATCGCCCGAAAACGCCCGACATCAGGTCGCCATGGGTTTTGCCGTAAATGATAGAAGCGAATGCTCTCCTCGGTTCGCGCTTCCATGAATCCCGTCTCGACCAGTCGCCCCAGGATCCAGGCCAGCGCCGAACCGAACTGCGGCCGAAACGAAAACAGCTGACAAAGGGTATCCGCCGATCGCCACTCCCCCAGCGCCTCGATCAGCTCCAGCCGGCCCAGCAAATCGATCGCCAATTCTATGCTGTAGCGCTCCATCAGCTCGATGCTCTGATGCAGCGCTTCACTGAAAAACGATGGCGGATAATCTTTCAACCATTCCGCCAGCCGCGGATCCGGCGGTTCGAGTTTGAACGGCGGCGCCTCAGACGATGCGGTATTCACAAGTTCACTCGGTTCGGCAACGGATCTGAAGCCTGCCTTCAACTATCATGAGCTCGCCGACCCGACAGCAAAAATCGACCTCGCCCTCCCTATCCTCCGCCGCCCATAATCCAATCGTAAACCGTTGCCCCGGTTTTAACGGCGCCAGAAACTTCACCGCTCGGATCATCACGACTTCGCAGTCCTTGCGCCACCCCGCTAAAGCCGAGAAAATTTCGTCGAGAATAACAACCCCCGGCACGATCGGCGCGTTTGGGAAATGTCCGGGCAAACTGGGATGATCAGCGCCGATGACGCAGCCGGCTTCGAATTGCATCGGGCCCAGCTTCATTCAAGGCCGCGGATCCGGCAACTCAAGATCCCGGTCGCGAGGCCCGCCCTGGATCGGGGACCGCGGGCATGTTGCCCGCTCCATCCGGCATGTTGCCGGATGGTTCTCCTTTAACGATCTAACGTCTCCCGCCTCGCGAAAATCGAAAATCAAAATTCGAAAATCCGCGGGCAGTTATCACAGGGTCGCCAGCGGCGTTTGGACTTCCCGCGGTCTGTGGCCGCCGCTCGCCGACAACCCAAAGCGCTCAATGTAGCGGGCAAAACGTTCCGCCACTTCGCCTGGCTTCAACCCAAATTGCGACGCCTCATACCGATGAAAACCGTTCTGTTCCCGCGGCTGATTCGCCAGCACCGCCCGCATCCGCTCCGCCGCCCCGCTCGATAATTCCCAGCCGAAATGCGCATAGAGCCGTTCCACTGCCGCGATCGGGTCGCGCCGGATTTCGCGATAATCCAGATCGTAAATCCGATTGACCGGCAGCCGCTCCCGTTCGGCCAGGAAAGCCGCCGTCGTCGCCGACCAATATTCCAAGGCGTCCCGCCCCACTTCCACCGGATTGACTCTGTCGCTAAAAACGCTGCGCAATATCGCCACCAGACTTGAGACTGATGTGATCGCCTGTAACGGATCGCGATGCGCTTGCACGAAAATCGCATCGGGATAAACCGAAAGCAACGTCGGCAGCGCGAACATGTGCACCGGCGCCTTCAGGACCCACCGCCGCCCCCCGCGCCCCTCCTGCAAATGTTGCAAAAACTGCCGGTGCCATTGATAGGCCGGCAGCAGATTTTGTTTCAACAACCACGACCGGTAGAAAGGAACCCGGTACATGGTGTCGAATTGGTCGCTCATCATGCTTAGCCCCATCAGACCCACGCATTCCTGGGGCAGCTCCGCCCCCAGAGCGTGCACTTGCCGGAACTTCGGCGCCAGCCATCGCAAAAAAGATAGGCTCCGCTCCACCTGCCGGATTTGGGTCCGCTCATCCTTTCCCGCCGGCAGGCAAGGAAACATCACTTCCCAGGTCAGAGGCGCTTGATGCCCCGGATCGGTCGCCAGCAACGTGTGCAAAAGCGTCGTCCCGCTCCGGGGCAACCCAACAATGAAAAGCGGCTGCCGAATTTCCTGGCGCCCAATACCTGGATTGTTTTTCCGGTCCCGTTGCAGCAATAGCCGATTCGATAAGATCCGGATCAGATCCGACCGCAGCGCAAGTTTGCCAATAAAATTTAGCTCCGCTTCCCGCCGGCAGGACTCCAATAAACGCGAGAGCGGTTCGAAAAATCTCCCGTCACCGAAATCGTCCAGCCCGCAACGGCGTTTGGCTGCCCGGATCAAGTCCGGCGCGCTCGGCCTGGATAAGGCCACTCCGCCATTTTCCAGGAACCCTGCAATTCGGTTGGCCAGCCGCACCGGCAAAGGCGACCGGCTCAGTTCGAAAGTGGTGGATGTTTCCATCGATGAAGAGATCGTTTTCCGGAATTCCTTTGCGTGCAAGTCTGAACCTAACGTCATCGTTTTTCCTACGTGACAGTCGATGTAGCCACCGATGTAGCCACCGCCCTGTGGGCAGTGCCGGTTGGGGCCGCATCGCCGAGGCGCTTCCGATGTAGCCACCGCCCTGTGGGCGGTGTTGCGTATCACAGGACTTCGCCGTAGAGAACGCCTGATCGCGCGATCGAGGTTAACGTCCGGCCGCCCCCTTGCGCACCGCCCCCAATCGTTCCATCATCCGTTATGGAAACGCAAAAAGCTACTTTTGGGGCCGGTTGTTTTTGGGGAGTCGAAGAGACATTTCGGACTTTGACCGGTGTGGTTTCGACCGCCGTCGGCTACGCCGGCGGGACCAAGGATAACCCCAGTTACGAAGATGTTTGCACCGACGAAACCGGCCACGCTGAAGTCGTCCAGGTAATATTCGATCCCGCCCAGGTCGGCTACGGGCGGTTGCTTGACGTTTTTTGGTCCAGCCATAACCCGACCACGCTCAACCGCCAGGGCCCCGATGTCGGAACTCAATATCGCTCGGTGATTTTTTACCATTCCCCCGAGCAAAAGGCGGCCGCCGAAGCCTCACGGGAAAAAATCCAGGCCCGTCTTTCCCGCCCGGTGGTCACCCAAATTGAACCCGCCCAGAAGTTCTGGCCGGCGGAAGAATATCATCAGCAATACCTCAAAAAACGCGGCCAATCCCACTGCGCCATCTAGAATAAAGTAGCGCAAGTTTCCAACTTACCATTCCCCCCAATGTGGGAGGGGCCTCCGCGCCGCGACCGTCTGTTCCTTCCCCAACACCCGTTTTAACAATGTAACAATGTAACGTTGCAACGCTTCAACGCTTCAACGCTTCAACGCTTCAACGCTTCAACGCTTCAACGCTTCAACGCTTCAACGCTTCAACGCTTCAACGTTTTAACGCTTCACCGCTTCCTTCCCCAATAACCTGACCTCCCCCCATGTCTCCACTCCATCGTTCGCACCACCACCTTCCCGAACGACGCCGCCCATTTCATCTTGGAACGCGCTCGTGAGGCCCTGGCCGAGCGCGATGAATTCCGGATCGCTCTTTCCGGCGGCAACACGCCGCGGCCCGTTTACTCCGAACTCGCCCGGACCGGCCACGATCTCCCCTGGGAAAAAATCTTCATCAGTTTCGGCGACGAACGTTGCGTTGCCCCCGATCACGACCAAAGCAATTATCGAATGGCAGAGGAGAGCCTGCTCCGCCCGGCCGATGTTCCGAAACAATCGGTCCTGCGGATGCGCGGCGAAATTGATCCGCAGCTTGCCGCCGACGAATATCAGGACGGCCTCGACGTTCTCGCCACCCAACGCGGAGAACCCATCTATCGGCATGACTTGATCCTCCTCGGTTTGGGGGACGACGGCCACACCGCCTCTTTATTTCCCGGGACCGCCGCGCTCGAAGAACAAAACCGCAGAGTCGCCGCGAATTTTGTGCCGAAGCTGAAGGCCTGGCGATTGACCTTCACTTTCCCTCTCATCAATCACGCCCGGCATGTTTGCTTCCTGGTAAACGCGGCCAAGAACACCCAGCTGATCGAGCGCGTTCTGGCCCGCGATCCCCAATATCCCGCCTCGCGCGTCCAGCCCGTCGCCGGTGCCCTCACCTGGATCATCGGCCAGCCCGCGGCCTGATGGTTGCTACTGCTTTTGGCATCTCATGCGCACCCTCATTGTAACCGGTTCCGCCGGATTAATTGGCTCTGAAACCGCCAGGCGTTTCGCCCACGACGGCTTTCATGTCGTCGGAATCGATAACGATATGCGCGCAAAATTTTTCGGGCCCGAAGCTTCCACCGGCGGGACCCGGGACCGGCTCCTCAAAAATCTTCCCGAATACGAACATCACAACATCGACATCCGTAACCGGGAACAGATCGACGCGTTATTCAAAAAAAACGCCGGCAAAATCACCGCCATCGTTCATACCGCCGCCCAGCCCTCCCACGATTGGGCCGCGCGCGATCCCCAAACCGATTTCTCCGTCAACGCCAACGGCACTCTCAACCTCTTGGAAGCCGCGCGGCAGTTTTGTCCCGAAGCCCCCTTCGTCTTCACTTCCACCAACAAGGTTTATGGCGATACCCCTAACCGTTTGCCGCTCCGGGAACTCGACAAACGCTGGGAAATTGAGCCCGGCCACGAATACGAACCCGGTATCTCCGAATCGATGAGCATCGATTATACAAAACATTCCCTGTTCGGCGCGTCCAAAGCCGCCGCCGATCTCCTGGTCCAGGAGTTCGGTCGTTACTTCGGAATGCCCACCGTCTCCTTCCGCGGCGGATGTTTGACCGGCCCCGCCCACGCCGGAACCGAGCTCCACGGTTTTCTTTCTTATTTGATGATCTGCACCGTTACCGGCCGGCCCTACCGGGTCTTTGGATACAAAGGCAAACAGGTCCGCGACAACATCCATAGCTTCGATCTCGTCGAAGCGTTCGCCGAGTTTATTCGCGCGCCGCGCGTGGCTGAAGTCTACAACATCGGCGGCAGCCGCCATAGCAATTGCTCCATGCTCGAAGCGATCGATCTCTGCCAGGAAATCAGCGGCCGGAAATTAACCTGGTCTTACGAGGAAACCAACCGGATCGGCGACCACATCTGGTGGATCAGCGATGTCCGCAAGTTTCAGCAACATTATCCAAATTGGAAATTCCGTTACGGTCTCCGCGAAATCCTCGAAGAAATCCACACCGCCCTCCTGTAAATCCCCCCCTCTTTGTAGCGGCGGTCTATGACCGCCGCTAAAATTCATCCCCCCGCCGCTCAATCATTCCGCAATCCGCAATTCCTTTCCCCGTGGAGGGGCGAGCTCCGCGAGCCCGCTGTCTGTCCCCGCGTTCCGCAATCCGAAATCCGCAATCCGCAATCCGCGTTCCGCGCCCGTGTAGAGGTGTGTGCGCCAAGCACCTGTCTCCAACTATCGGAGGGACGAGCTAGTCTCGTCCCACTTATTCCCCCCGCACGTCAGCAAAGCGTCACGTGCCTCCCCCTGGAGGGCGGAGCTCCGCGACGCCGCGCTACGCTTTCAACGTTTTGAATATTGAATCTTAGATATTCCCTGGTGATTGGTGATTGGTGCCTGGTGCTTGGTGCCTACTAAGCGCGTCCCGCGCTTAGTCACTGTTCCCCTTCATCCTCCCCAATCCCAATCCGAAATCCGAAATTCCCGCTCCCTGCTCTCCGCCTCCTACTTTCTACTTTTCCCTCCGCCGCTTTCAACTCTTGAATATTGAATCTTAGATATTCCCTGGTGCTTGGTGATTGGTGCTTGGTGCTTACTAAGCGCGTCCCGCGCTTAGTACTGTTCCCCTTCGTCCTCCGTCGGCGTCGCCACCCGATCGTCGATCCCATAAACGTGAAACATCACCCCGAACCACCACAGCGGAAGCAGCAACCCGCCAAACCCGGCCGTAAACGTGAACGTCAAAGCCGCGATCCCTATCGCCATCGGCGTCCCCACAAACATAATCAGCAGCCCCAGCGCCTTATGCCCTTTATATATATGACCCAGCCCCGGAATAATGCTCAATAGCACCGCCACCGCGTCGCTCGCTTTCCCTTCTACCGTTTCCGTCGCGCTCCGCGTCCAGTCACATCGATTGCAACGTTCCGCTTCCTTGGGCAAAAGCTGACCGCAGTACGGACACGACATCTTGTCCGGGTCGGTCGGCGGCGCTTCGGTCGTTGGTGCGTCGGTATACTCCATGTCTCTCCCTGATGACACGCCAAGCTCACAACGCCCGCCGATTTCGTCAAGCAAACTTAACAACAACCCAACCCCTCGCAGGGAGGGACGAGCTAGTCTCGTCCCACTTATTCCTCCCGCACGTCAGCAAAGCGTCACGTGCTTCCCCAATGTGGGAGGGGCGCCTCCGGCGGCGACAGTTCTTAAAGCACCATTCCGCATTCCGAAATCCGAAATTCCCCTTCCCCTGGAGGGCGGAGCTCCGCGACGCCGCGCCTGTCTTTTCTTTAACGTCTTAACAATTTTACGCTTCAACGATTAAACGTTTTAACGATTCGCACGCCACCCCCAACGTGGAGGGCGGAGCTCCGCGACGCCGCGCTACACTTCAACGTTTTGAATATTGAATCTTAGATATTCCCTGGTGCTTGGGGTTTGGTGCTTGGTGCTTACTAAGCGCGTCCCGCGCTTAGTCACTGTTCCCCTCCGTCCTCCCCAATCCGAAATCCGCAATCCGCAATCCGCAATCCGCAATCCGCGTTCCGCGCCTGTGTAGAGGTGTTTGTGCCAAACACCTGAATATTGAATCTTAGATATTCCCTGGTGATTGGGGTTTGGTGCTTGGTGCTTGGCTTGGTGCTTACTAAGCGCGTCCCGCGCTTAGTACTGTTCCCCTCCATCCGCGCGCAAGGCGCGCGCAGCCGATCGTCTACAAACCGGCATTTTTCGCCATTTCCCTCAAATTTATCTTGCTTATACCCCCCTAATTTCCCCATATTTTCCATGGAACACGCGTTCCCGACCACGTGCGGCAGCATCTCCAGATGCCGCGATCTCGCTGCCAATGTAGGGCATGTTTCCAACTTGCCATCCCCTTATAGTCTAGAGGTGTTTGTGCCAAACACCTGTTTTAACAATTTAACGATGTAACCCTCCGTCCTCCCCGAAATCCCCAATCCGCAATCCGAAATCCGAAATCCGCGTTCCGCGCCTGTCTTTTCTTCAACGTTTTAACAATTTTACGCTTCAACGCTTCAACGCTTCAA
The DNA here is from genome assembly GCA_963728975.1 of uncultured Verrucomicrobiae bacterium. Lineage (GTDB taxonomy): Bacteria > Verrucomicrobiota > Verrucomicrobiia > Chthoniobacterales > UBA10450 > DATFCK01. Next base: position 23,074 of record CAVSMF010000002.1, on the reverse strand, counting down.
CGCTTCAACGCTTCAACGCTTCAACGCTTCAACGTTTTAACGATTCGCACGCCACCCCCAAGCGTGGAGGGGCGAGCTCCGCGAGCCCGCATCGTAACGTTCAAGCGTATCCGCGCCGCGGGCGAACCCGTTTTACAATGTAACGATTGAACAGTTCGGCCTTTCTACCTTCTCCTTTGCTTCGCTGTCCGCTTCAACACCGCCCCACATCCATCGGACTCCTGACCCCGATCCCCGGCCGATTCAACACATGAGTGTAGATCATGGTGGTCGAGACGTCCTTGTGACCTAACAACTCTTGCACCGTCCGGATATCCGACCCGCTCTCCAACAAATGCGTCGCGAACGAATGCCGAAACGTATGACAACTTGCCGGCTTGGCGATTCCCGATGCTATCACCCCTTTTCTTACCGCCGCTTGCAGCATCCCCTCATCCATATGATGCCGCCGCCATTCCGGGGAGCGCACGCGCCCTCGCGTGCCGGCTTTGGCGCCCTCGCCAAAGTCAGCTTGCTCCGGCTGAGCCCGTCGCGGATCCCTCGATAACCGCGATGACGGAAACACATATTGCCAGCACCATTCCCGGTCGGCATTTGGATACTTGCGCTCCAACGCAAATGGCAGGTAAACACTCCCATTTCCCGCCTCCAAATCGTCTTCGTGCTGCATCCGAATTTTTTTCAGATGTCGCCGTAACGCCGACGCCACACTCACCGGAATCATTGTCATCCGATCCTTGGCGCCTTTTCCGTCCCGAACCACGATCCGCAGCTGAGCCAGATCGACATCCTTCACCCGCAAACGTACACACTCCATCAACCGCAGGCCGCTTCCGTAAAGTAGCCCCGCCATGATCCGATACGTCCCATGCAAATGCCCAAAAACCTTGCGCACCTCCTCCCGAGTCAACACCACCGGCAACCGGGCCGGCTTCTTAGCTCGTTCTACGGTGTCGAGCCAGCCAACCTGCTGTTTCAGGACCTCCTTGTATAAAAAGAGTAACGCGCTCAGCGCTTGGTTCTGGGTAGCAGCAGCCACGTGTCCATCCCGGGCTAGTGCTGTCAGGAATTCCGTAATTTCCGGCTCCGACATGTCGCGTGGGTGCCGCCAAATGTAGCGCGAGCGTCCCGCTTGCGATTCTCCCTTCTCCCGGCGCGCATGAAACTCGACAAACCGTCGTATCCAATCAACATAAGCCTGCTCGGTCCGAATACTGTAATGCTTGAGCCGAATAACATCGCGCACCTGATCAAGCAGTTTGGGATTGCTTCGGGGAACTTCAGTAGGTAAATTGATAGCCATCCCCCAGATTTGTCCGTCAAGGCCCACCAACACAAGCGAATTAGACCGAATGATTCAGCTTTTCACCCTAAATTACCGAATAATTCGGTCTACTTCTCGTTAGACGATGCAATAGCGCGCATCTGTAGCCATCTTTGTGCATTGCCTCAGCGTATCCGTTGCGCTCGTATCAGTAGCCAGCAACTCCGATCGAGATCGTTCCACCAGTGTCGATCGCGCCGCGATGGAATTGCCGACCTTCGACCGCATCAGATCGATTTTCAGCTGCGTCTAGCACGCCAGCGCTGTGGCTTTCATGGCGCCTCCGAACTCACCTCAACGCGCGGGTCAGCTCCGTGACCAGGCGTCGCTGATCTTATTCTCGTTCATCTCATCGAATCGTTGCCACTGCTACTCAGGTATCGCTGCGATTGTATTCGCGCAGTGGCATCGCTTTTTCGATGCAGCAGAACAGTTTCGTCGCTAGAAGCGGACTGTTGACGTACGCTACTGCGATTAGCACGCTCCAGGCGCGTCTAATTCCAAGCAGATGGAGCCATACCGATCCAGCCCGGCGTGCAGCCTAGCGTCTTTCCGATGACTCGAACATCTTACTATCACCGCATAGCCATGCGCCTCGCGCCGGCGGTGGCTCATCTTGTTCTCGTTAGACGACTACAGGTCGCGCCCTGATGCTGGCATACGCGCCACGGAAGCTGAGTTGCTCGGCAAAGCCGCTCTCGCGGCACGTTCCGCTGAGCGAGCATTAGTCTACGCCTTGCCCGCCTCTGCGCATTCCATGCATTGCCGCGAGCCGAGCTGCCGTCGCGTTGTGGATGTACAGCGGATCTGTCACGCTCGAGTCATCGCCAGCTCGAGATCTAGAGCATGGTTTCTTCGCGAGCCTCGGTTTTTATGCTTGGACGAGCTATGACTATTCGTGACAGTCTATCCGCTACAGCGATGAGCCAATCGTCTAACCAGTCGCTGGAGCCAACCAGCTGGCCGGCGTACGCCTTCACATTTTCCATGACTAGAATCTCACATCCCGCATGCCACGCTCGCTCTCGCCAGTGGTGGCTCATCTTGTTCTCGTTAGATGACCACTGCGTGATCGCCATGCATTAGCTTGATCGCTCATCTTGTCCTGCTGATCTCGACATTGGCGATCGTTCTGCTCGTCCTGCGCGACAGCCGATCGATCTGCGACGCGTTGATCTTCCGCGCTGCACGGCAGCCGACTCACCGATTCGCCGACATGATGACTCGATCAGCGCCTTGCGAGCGTCGCTGATCCCGACCTTACGTTCGCACGCGGCCAGTAGATCTGCCGTTATGGACTGCGTTATCGCTGGGCAGCTCGTCACGTCTGAGAGATGCGTGAGCCGTCGGGTAGATTGGTAGCTTTTATCGTCGCGTGACTGCCAGAGGTGCGAAATCGACGTTCGATCTACTCGAGTCAGTGTCCATAGGCAATCGCGAAGTTGTCTTAGTTTGTGACGCTGATGTTCCGCTACTTCGTCGCGGACAGCCAAGCAGAGTGATACTCGTGATCACGATCAGCAAATCAGCATGCTGCTATCCGAATGACGGGACATCTAACCAATCGATGCAGCCAACCACTGGCCGGCGTACGCTCAATTTTCCATGACTTCCATCCTCACATCCCGCTGCCACGCTCGCTCTCGCCAGTGGTGGCTGATCTTGTTCTCGTTAGGCCTATGAAGCACTCATGCGCGTTGGTGATCCCGCTCGCGGCGCTGATGTCGTGTGCAGAGACTGTGCCGATCAACCAGCGTGCTGAAACGCCAAATCCGGGTCCCGACATTACAGGCTGGCGGGATTCGATCGCAGAGGGCGAGTTGCAAATTGCATTAGCTACCGCACGGGCCCGGCTTGCCACACTAGCTCCCTGGTCGCCGATCTTCCGAGTGATTGTTGTCAGCCCCTCTCGCCTTGAGGCCTTCTATTGCCCAAATTACGTGGACCGGTATGACCTCAGTGGCGGTATCTCCTACCTTGAGCAGAATAAGCCGAAGATCGGTTATCTTCTTATAGAGCGAGGTTCCGCCGGTTGGCGAATTGCGCCCGGACATGGGACACTAGAGTTGAATGATCGCCACATTCTTGTCACCGGCTGACCGCCTAACCAGGCGATGAAGCTAACGGCCACTACGGTACGGCTTTGAGAATTTTCTCGATGACTTATATACTTTGTCCGCAGCTTGGCCGCAGTCCCAGTGGCCGTAGCTTATCTTGGTCTCGTTAGGTCCATGCGCGCGGTATGTGTGATCGCTTGCGTTGTTCTTGCTGGTTGCGGCGCAAAGGATCCGGACATCGCCTACACCTCAGAGCACATGCCTTATTCTCGAGCCGCGTATGAGGCTGGTCGAGCGCAGGCGGAAACTGACATGCGTGCCGGTCGTCTCGTGATAGAAGAGTACGGTTTCCCGCGGAAAGGGGAGCAAGAATACGCAGATATTCTGCGGGACCGCTATCATATTGAGCTACGTCGGGTCGCAAGCGATATTGTGGATCCCAAAGCAGATGGACACGCGTTTGGCTACAACGCCATTTCCGAGCCAGAAATTAAGCGACGCTTCGGTAGCGACGTTCTTGAGAAAGCACAGACAGAAGCAGCCAAGCACTACGACGCACAACACCAAAAAGGGACCTAACCAGGCGATGGAGCCAACCACTGGCCGGCATACGCCCAAGTTTCCCATGACTCCAACCTTACATCCCGCCCGCCACGCGCGCTCTCGCCAGTGGTGGCTCATCTTGTTCCCGTTAGATCCAAACTCCCGCTGCGATGATGAGTCGCCATTCTTGTGTCGCCGGAGAGTTGCCGGTATCGTGAGCCCAGCGCGTCGTCTGTTTTCGATGAAGCATTTTGATCATTCTGCCTTTCATTTGCTGCGAGCTGTGAGCCGCTATCGCGAGATGGCACGGTTTCGATCTAACCAGACGCTGGAGCTAACCGCCACCCGTCGCGCGTTCGCATTTCAAATGGCTAAATCAGTTCCACTTCGAGCCGAGCCCGCTCTCAGTGGCGGTAGCTCAGCTTTTTCTCGTTAGGTCTAGTATTACGCGCTACAGTACGGCCCATGAAAAAGCGATTTCCTGTTCTCCGATTCGTTTCTCTGCTTTTGTTGATCCTCGGCTGGATTCTTTTCGTGTTTGGCGGGATACATTTCGTGCTCGCGATCGTTGGACTGTTTAGCGGCTCTAGCGGCGCTGGATCTGTCCTCGCACTGCCATTCGTCGGTGGCATGGCACTTACCGGTTTAGCGATGATTTATGCCGGAGAACTGGTGCGAGTGTTTCTCAGCATTGAAGACAACACACGTGCTGCAGCGGAGCATCTGTACACACTAGTCAGTGAGAAAATCCCACCCAAGACCTAAACAATACTTTAAGACTACCGAAATGAACGCTATTGTTATTTCCGCGATCACCGGCGCTGCCATCTCAATCATTTCTGCTTTAATCGGTGCGTGGGCTGGCGCCTGCTTCAATTTTCGCTATCAGCAAAAGCTTCTTGACCAACAGCTGGCATTTCAGCGGAAATCACAGGAGCAAACGGAGTCTTTTATTCGCACGATTACAACCGACATTTCAAGATCTCTCGAAACCATTGCGCGCCGTTCCCCAGGCGGAGTGGGACATCCAGATACAAATCCGGCTGGCCACAGACAAACACAGACCTAACCAATCGCTCCAGCCAACCGCTGGCCGGTGTGTCGCCCAGATTTAATTTTATGAAACAGTTCCTAGTATTTGCCACGCTCGCTCCCGCCAGCGGTGGCTGAGCTCCGTCTCGTTAGGTTCCACAGCACAGATGGAAATCATTATCATTGCTGTTCTGATTGGTTTGATTCCGGCAGCGATCGCGCGAAATAAGGGTCGCGACTTCGTTCTTTGGTGGGTTTTCGGCGCGGCTCTATTCATTGTTGCCCTGCCAGCCGCGCTCCTAATTAAGTCCGACACCGCAGCAATAGAGCGCGGAAAATTCGCTGAAGGTATGAAGAAGTGCCCATTCTGCGCTGAAGTGATTAAGCGGGAGGCGCGCGTATGCCGTTACTGTGGCCGCGATGTAACCGACTCGGCTATACGAGCGGAGATGATCAAGGAATACAACCGAATTATGAGTGAGTCCGAAGGAACACACAAGAATCAAACCTAACCATGCGATGGAGCGAACGGCGGACCGCTGCGCGTTCATATTTCAGATGACTTCCACAGCTTCACCACAAGCGCCGCGCGCCCTCGTCCGCCGTCGCTCATCTTGTTCTCGTTAGGTCCATGAGACCACAGCTTGTTTTCGCCGCTCTTTTGCTCACCGCCTGCACGACATCGGTTCGGGTCCGCGGGCGCTATGCCACCGCTTTGTCGGGGCAAGACGTTCAGGAGATTCGGCGCTTGGCGCACAGGTCGCCACATTTTGGCCATACTCTCATCACATTGGATGCCGTTCGGCGCGATCGCATCCGTGTCCAGACCAAAGAGTACGATGGCGATCGGACTGGTTGGAGTGGTACCACCATGTATGTTATTCGTCATCAGGCGGGATGGCAGATAGACGAGAAATCCCCGTTGTCGGCCGAAGCAGAAAGAACGATTACTGTTTATTAGCACGCACAAAGACCTAACCGGGCGCTGGAGCTAACCGCCACCCGTCGCGCGTTCGCATTTCAAATGGCTAAAAGACTTCCACTTCGAGCCGAGTCCGCCCTCGGTGGCGGCAGCTCAGCTTATTCTCGTTAGATCGAAACGCCCGCTGCGATGATGAGTCGTCATTCTTGTGTAGCCGCAGAGTTCCCGGTATCCTGAGTCCAGCGCGTCATCCATCTTCGATGAATCTTTCTGATCATTCTGCCTGGTGTTTGCAGCGAGGCGTGAGCCGCTATCGCGAGATGGCACGGTTTCGATCTAACCAGAGGCTGGAGCTAACCGCCACCCGTCGCGCGTTCGGGCTGTTCTCTGTCTTCCGTCCTCTGTCCTCCGATTGTATGCTCGCCCTCAGTGGCGGTAGCTCAGCTTGTTCTCGTTAGATGTGGATGCCGCACACTGTATGACACCGCGCATTTGGATCAGGATCATCGGTGCCGCTCTCGCAGTGTTCGGCTTGATCTGTTTACCGAGCGTGGGGAGAAGTCCTCGTAGTTACACCAGTGGTTTCGCAACTCTGTCTGATACTGGCTCGCTTATCTGGGTTGGGGTCGCTTTACTTGCTGTCGGTGCGATTCTTTTCATCGGCTCTTTTGTTGGGGGACCGTAGAGTTCTATGTTGGCGTTCTCATCTAACCCGGCGATGCAGCGAATCGCTACCCGGCCAGCGACCAGCCTTTTAATGACTACACCCTCCACCAAAAGCACAGCGCCGCTCCCAGTAGCGATACGCTGATCTAATTCTCGTTAGACGATAGCATCGCGCGATATGGCAGACGACGACTCCACAAAGACATTGTTGGAGCGTTTGTGCGCACTGCAGGAAGAGCAGCTTGCGCTGACGCGGCAGTCACTGGAGCGCCATGAGGAGCGAGCGCAGCGACAGGAGAAGCCGCAAGAGCTTTGGGAGCGACAGCTCGCCTTGCACGAAGAGCACCAGAAAACATACGATGAGCGAGCGGAGCGCCACGAACGAGAGGTTCGAATCCGCGGTATCATCATGCTTGTTTTGTGGGCCGCTATCGCCATTGCAGTTATTTTGCATTACTTTTTCTGATGCCACCTCAATCGTCTAACCAAGCGATGGAGCCAACCACTGGCCGGCGTACGCCCAAGTTTTCCATGACTCGAACCTCGCATCCCGCTGCCACGCGCGCTCTCGCCAGCGGTGGCTCATCTTGTTCTCGTTAGGTGAGTGACGCATGTGGGTGCGACGAAACGATGATGAGATAGCGGCGATCGATCGCCGCAACGATAAACGGCGATTCAGTCCCGTGGGGCCATTGGTACTCTCGGCATGCCTCACGATCTTAGTGTTGCTGCTGCCGTATTCTCGTGCTGGTCCTTCCATCGCGGCTGTGCTATTCACTTTCTCTGTTGCTTTCGTGCTGTTTTACTTATCGCATGCGTTGATCGGCCGCTATGAGTTGTTTGGCCGGCGTTTGATCGCCCCGTCAGCCATTCAGCTCCGGATGATTTGTCCAGCGTGCCGCACGGCGCAGTTCGATACGCCGTCTCACAAATGTGCTTGTGGTGGACGCCTTGAGCCGCTGGAGTATTGGCGTTGGACTGATGGTGAACATTTGCCTCCGACTCTCACCTAACAAAACGATGCAGCCAACCGCTTCACCGCGTACGGCCTCACTTTTCGATGATTAACGCACATTCATTCCAAACCAGTTTTGCTGTCATCAGCGGTGGCTGATCTTATTCTCGTTAGACCTCATGAAACACGCTCTGGCTTCCGTCTTGCTTTTTGTCGGCTGTGGTTTGGTGGAAGCGCAGTCGAACCCGCAACCGTTCTTACTGGTCCGCGTCGTTTTTCCGATCGAAGGCCGCTCGTTTCAAGAGATCGGTACGGTCGGCTCCGCCATTCAGTTTGATTATTCAGAAGTCTCTGCCGATCGGCTCGCCTCGGTTGCTATGCACGCGAAGCTCTTGAAGAAAACGTCACAGGGATTTCAGATTTCTTGGACCGTGGTGCAGCGGCGAGACGGAAGAGAGGTCACGCATTTCGATACCAGGGAATTCGTGCCATGGGGGACTCGCAAGCGGATGCGGTCCATTCCGGGATATCTGGTCGAGGCGTTTTATTCATCTGTTCCGGCAAATGAGGTGAAGTTGCCCCGGTCTAACCGGACGATGCAGCGAATCGCTACCCGGCCAGCAACAAAGCTTTCAATGACTGCACCCTCCACCAAAAGCACAGCGCCGCTCCCAGTAGCGATACGCTGATCTTATTCTCGTTAGGTCTATGAGGCAGATCGTGCCGATAATCAGTGCCCTTGTTATTACCCACAGCGTCGTTGCAGGACAGCAATCCGCGACGCCCCCGCGGTATGGGCCCAATGGGTGGGTCCCGTTGTATTGCCCGAAGCCCGAGTATCCTGAATGGGCGCGAGCCAGGCATCTGGAAGGGAGCGGAGTATTCCTTCTGCGGCTTCGGCCAAATGGCAGTGTCAAATCGGTCGAAGTCGCAGAGAGTACAGGGCACGCCGTATTAGACCGGAGCTGTGTTCTCACATTTCGAGAGTGGCGGTTCCAACCGGGATTTGCTAAGAGTATCCCGCAAGTGAAGATCCCGATCAGATTCACTATGGATGGCGCACGCTACGGAGGGACCTAACCGGGCGATCCAGCGAACACCTTCCCGTGCCGCGTTTACTTTTTAACATGGCCAGTGTATCATTCATTGCAGTTCAGCCTCGCCCCGGAAGGTGTCGCTGATCTTGTTCTCGTTAGATCTCGTGCGCGCTGTTTCGATTATTGGTGTGTTCGCGCTCAGCATTGTTCTAGTTGGCACCTCCCTGGCGCAAACACCGAGTCCTCCTCCGCTCCTCGCGCGGCCGAAAGCAGCATATTACCCGCACGGACCGCTCGGTTCACCAGTGCCTGTTCCCGATCTGTTGCAGGCCGTCATGGATAACGACGCGCATCAAGTTGAAGCCTTGCTTCGCCAGGGCGCAAACCCTAATGAGGCCTTTGGCGGCACGTCACCGCTCGAGTGGGCGATGGGATCATTTGCTCACACAGACGCTCGGATCGCCGAGGTTCTCTTAGAGCATGGGGCAAATCCCAATCTTCGCAAGGCGAAGAACCAATTTGGGCAGACAAATGGCTGGACACCGCTCTTTTATGCCGTTCATAACAAGCGCAGCGATCTTGTGGCGATCCTTCTTAAGCACGGCTCCCGAGTTAATATCAGAGATGCTCAAGGGAAGTCGCCGCTAGACTGGGCGAAAGAAATGAAGGATGCTGCAATTATCAAGCAGATCGAAAGATCTGGTTCTAGTCACTAATGAGATCTAACCAGACGATGCAGCTAACACCTTCCCGTTCAGCGTTCACTTTTTAAAATGATTAGTGTATCATCCATTGTAGTTCAGCCTCGTTCTCGGAAGGTGTAGCTGATCTTATTCGCGTTAGACGGTGAGAACGTTCCCTCTGGTGGTTGCTTGCTTGGCATTAACCAACTGCGGCATTCCGGGTAGCGTCGCGATGTGGGCTCAGGCGAAGCGGTACGCAGGAGATGGGACCGTTTATACTTGTTCAAATCTTTTTGGAGGTGGCTACGGGATCGACTTTCCTAAATTCGATGCCTCTCAGCCATATTCCGCGTCGTACCGGCTTTCGAATGTCCCGCAAACTTCCCGTCCGCTGACAGGTATATCGTTACGCTTTTACCAGCCGAACCTTGCTATGGCGCGAGAAAAACAGGCCTCCGTGACGGCAACCTTCCGCTTCACAGTTCGTGACACTCGTCACACGACATTACATTCAGCTGAGGTTAAAGTATCCAGTGCCGGTTGGAGCGAACAAAATCGCGGATTGTTTTCAGTTTACGCCGGGGACCAAAGCTACTTTCAATTCCAGCCGAACACTACCTACACGCTCGAGGTTGCTTACACTCCGGGCGCGGTTCCTGCGCCTGCAAAAGAATTGTATTTTGCGATGGATAATTGCGCGTTTTACTAACCGTCTAACCAGTCGATGCAGCCAACCGCTCACCCGTGTACAGCTTTACTTTCGATGACTAACACACATTTATTCGTATCCAGCCTCGTTGTCGTGAGCGGTGGCTCAGCTTGTTCTCGTTAGGCGTTTATGCCACACGTATGAATTCAGAAGAAGTCATTGTTACTAAACCGCTCGACAGAGGAGCCATCCATCTGAGCGATGGTGGTAGGTACTTAGTTGTAGTCGAGCATCAGCCTGTAGCAGCGCGCTGGCAATCCGGGCAGGCACTATATGCTATCCCAGATAACTCGCGAGTGGGCGAGTTCTATCTGAGCGCTCGCGATAACCCAGCAGAAACTGTGAGAGCGATACTCGCTCCTGGGTCGAGCACCAGCGCCTCAGCCACCACACCACAGCACGAGGGGCGCCCCGCACCTGCGAGCGGGCTGAAGGCCAAGAAAACAAACCAGATCGAACCCGCTAGGAGTGAACCCACACCTGCCTCCTCAGGCTGCGCTGGGCTAACTGGCTCATGCTTATTGATGGCTATTGGCATTGGTCTGATTCTCTTTGCTTTGCTGCTCAATGCGTTGTTCCCCAACTTGCATCTCCTTTGGTGACGTAGGGACCTGACGAAGCGCCTAACCCCTATGAGAGGAGTCAAGGATTGTGAGTGAGGGATGTGGGTGGGTGGTTAGTTCATTTGGTGTTGTGGTGAAGGGTTGATGTGGGGTTTTTGGAGCGCTTCCTCTTCCTTGTTGCGCGTTGGATTGTTTCCGAACGGCTCCTACTCCTATCCGTGCATGTCGCTTCAAACGACAGCAGCAATATGATCAATGCGATCAGTTGGAAGAGGAACGGGGAGGCGGGCCGCTCAATCGAAGCGTCGGTCCCGCCGCAGGAGCGGGATTCAGGTTAGGCAACGAGCGGCCGCCTCACGTTCCAAAGGTGATTTAGAGATTGAGCTTTATAATAGTTGGGTGGTTCTCCTTTCTGTTCCCCTCGAACTCATTAATTAAATAGTGAATCCCAGTTGCTCGGGTGTGGCCTGGCCGGTACGGATGCGCCAGAGATCGACGGCGAGCTGGCGAGCCACAGCGACGATGGCTTTTTTGCGCGCCGGGCCTGTGGCCAGAGCGCCTTTAGCCAGAATTCGTCTCCATTTTACGACCGGTTTATAGTTGGGCTGGAAACGGACCAGTCGCCAGGCCGCTTCGACCAGGGCGGCCCGTAAGCGCGGATTGCCATGTTTGGTGACACAGGTTTGAAGCCGGGTATTGCCGCTACTGTGTTCTCCGGGGCACAGCCCGGTGTAACTGCCCACCCGCCGCCGATTACTGAACCGCTGCCATTGGCCTACCTCCCGATCGATAACCACGCTGGTGAGTCTGCCAAAACCGCGGGGCTGACCCGGGCCGGCGGCCGCTTCCAGTTGTTGAGTCAGCGCCCGGATCTTCTCTTCCAATGCCACAAGGATTGGTTGACTGTTTGCCAGCAGCTGTCGCATCCACTGAGGAACTTCGAGCCTGGCAAAGGTGCGTCCCTTCCACCATTGCTGGACCGGTTCCAGCCCGTGATTGACCATGAGACTGCGGCCCTGGGCTTCGAGTTGTTTGCGCGCTTTGACTAACTGTTCGCGCTGCCGGTGGATCGCTCGGGCTTGTTCCTCTTTTTCGCTGGGCACGCGCACGATCGCCATGGCTTCCCGGTTGCCTTGAACAAAGCTGTCCAGTTTTAAGCAGAGGGCTTTGGCATCGACCCGATCGGTCTTTACCCGTTTATTGTGCCGGTCGAGTTTTTCCGGGCAGACCACGTAGCAGCTGATACCCAGAGCGCTGAGCTGACGCTGGAGGCAGAAGCCAAATCCGCACGCTTCGTAAACGGCGTAGATTTGAGTTCCCCGCCGAGCCAGCTTGGCTGCCCAGTGGAGAAACGCCGGTTTAGTAAAACGCTGGGGTGGTTTGGGATTGGTGCCTCCTTCCTGCATTACCACCATGTAAAAGTTCTGGTGCACATCAATCCCAAGCTTGATCAGCCCAGTGCTGCCATTAAACTGGCTGCGGGTTCCCTCGTGTGAGGACAACTCAGTATCTCTGATACTATTCATATTGTCGGGTGTAGGTCCCAAACCCGCACCCGGCAATCCTCAACATGTCATCCAGACGATGCAGCTAACGCCTTCCCGTACCGCGTTCACTTTTCAAATGACTAAACCCCATTCATTCCAGATCATGCTCGCTCTCGGAAGGCGTAGCTGATCTTGTTCTCGTTAGACCTATGCACGGTTTGTCTGTCCTTGCGCTTGCTGGGTTGTTGATTTCGTGTGGAACGCCACTATCGGCGAATCGCCATGTCGAAGCGCCCGTCGAGGGTCACCCTGAGCTCGTATCCGCGTCCGATCTTCAGAATGCGCTACATGCCACACGGCTCAGGCTCTCGAAACTCGCTCCCAAGGCCGTCATATTCCGTGTCACGGTTCTTTCCTCTTCACGTATTGAGGTGTCTTACTGGGATCACTGGGATGACACCGAGGGCGATTCGTTTCTTCATCAGAACGCGAGTGGGACCGGCTACTTGGCTCTTCGACGTGTCACCAGCGGCTGGCGAGTCATGCCTGGTCATGGACAAATACCACTTGATGTTAAGTTCATCGTTGGTCTAACCAGTCGATGCAGCTAACGGCCTTACCGGTACGGGTTTACCTTTTGTGATGACTAGGTTACCATTCATTCCAGTTCAGCCTCGGAGAAGGCCGTAGCTGATCTTGTTCTCGTTAGATCCAAACACCCGCTGCGATAATGAGTCGTCATTCTTGTGTCGCCGCAGAGTTTCCGATATCGTTGAAACCAGTGGATCATTCAGTCCGTGATCAGATGCGAAACCGTGGCCGCTATCGCGAGATGGCACGGTTTCGATCTAACCAGACGCTGGAGCTAACCGCCACCCGCCACGCGTTTACATTTCAAATGGCTAAAACACTTTCCCTTCGAGCCGAGCCCGCCCTCGGTGGCGGCAGCTCAGCTCTTTCTCGTTAGATCCAAACGCCCGCTGCGATGATGAGTCGTCATTCTTGTGTCGCCACAGAGTTTCCGATATCCTGAGTTCAGCGCGTCGTCTGTTTTCGATGAATCTTTCTGATCATTCTGCCTCGTGTTTGCAGCGAGGCGAGAGCCGCTATCGCGAGATGGCACGGTTTCGATCTAACCAGACGCTGGAGCTAACCGCCACCCGTTGCGCGTTGACCTTTAAGATGACTATATCCCTTCCATTGCAGGCCATGCTCGCCCTCGGTGGCGGTCGCTCAGCTTATTCTCGTTAGATCGAAACACCCGCTGCGATGATGAGTCGCCGTTCTTGTCTCGCCGAAGAGTTCGCGGTATCATGAGTTCAGCGCGTCATCTGGATTCGATGAACCTTTGGGATCATTCCGCGATTTATCAGTTGCGAAACCGTGGCCGCTATCGCGAGATGGCACGGTTTCGATCTAACCAGACGCTGGAGCTAACCGCCACCCGTCGCGCGTTTACTTTTTAGATGACTAAATCTCTTCCGTTGCAGTTCCCGCTCGCCTCCGGTGGCGGTAGCTCAGCTTTGTCTCGTTAGATCTATGCGCAATCGCTGATATCCATTCCTTACAATGCATACATTACTGTTCACACCGACTCTCGCCGCGACCAGTTTAACGGAGACCCTTGTCGGTTTTCTGCCGCTCGCGTTTTTTCTTCTGATTCTGTATTTCTTATTCAGGCGACAGCTTAAATCGCCGGTAGCAAAACTGCAGCGGGAGTATCTTCAGCACCAGATCGACCAAATGCCAAAGATTGAGGCTCTTTTGGAACGCATCGCTAAAGCACTCGAGCGAGACAAATAGATCTAACCAATCGCTCGAGCGAACCGCCACCCGTTGCGCGCCCACATTTCAGATGAATAAAGCATTTCCAGCCAAAGCGGCGCTCGCCCTCGGCGGCGGTCGCTCAGCTCCGTCTCGTTAGGTCTATGCGAGTCTTCGCAGCAATTGTGATCGCGCCACTGATCGCGTGGGCCGCTGACGCGCCTTCGGCCAGCTCAGAGCTTGCTCAGCTAAAGCGCGTGTGTGCTTCATTCATCGGCAAGCAAGCATTCTCACGTCAGTGGGATCAGCTTCGCCCGTTTCTGCGCGACAGCCACGGGTTCGACGCGGCCGAGATATACTGCGTGGTGAATTGCAGGGGTTCTGTCGCGCTTAGAGACGGTTATCAGCTTGAGTTCGTATACGTGAATCCATCGCACCTCGGATTGTGGAAGCCGGGCGAAGCTATCGTAGTGTCCGTCACACTTCATCGCGGCAGCAAGCAGATGTTTCATCGTGAGCTCCCACGGAAGAAGACCTAACCAGGCGATTCAGCTAACGGCTCTCCGGTACGGGTTTACATTTTATCATGACTAACCTATCTTCACTTCGGGTGAGGCTCGGTCTAAAGAGCCGTAGCTGATCTTGTTCTCGTTAGGCGTATGGTGCGTTGTGGCTTAATTCTTTTGATGTTCTGCGACAGCCTTGCGGCCGCAGACGCGCCGGTGAAAGTGAGCGTCCGGCAGTTGCTTGCCACGCCTGAGAGGTTTCTCGGTAAGCGTATCGACGTGACTGGTTGGTATCTCACTACCAGTGAGGACAGCAACCTCTTCGCGAGTGAAAGCGCGGTGGATGGCAATTTAGATCATTCGATCTGGTTGGAGCTAGACATTTGGGATCCGCGCTACTACCCACGTCGGCCGCCGGGAGTTGCTGATTTCAAGCGTGTTGAGAATCGCTCTGTTCGAGTGGTCGGCACTTTCCATTATCAGCCGCGGCCGTATCTTGGAAAGACCGTCCCGTATGAACGCCGGTTTCAGGGATTCGGCAGCTATCGTCTAAATAAACGCGCTATACTAAATATCACCTACATTCAACCCTTGCATTGAAGCAACCCGATTCGCCTAACCCCTATGAGAGGAGTCAAGGATTGTGAGTGAGGGATGTGGGTGGGTGGTTAGTTCATTTGGTGTTGTGGTGAAGGGTTGATGTGGGGTTTTTGGAGCGCTTCCTCTTCCTTGTTGCGCGTTGGATTGTTTCCGAACGGCTCCTACTCCTATCCGTGCATGTCGCTTCAAACGACAGCAGCAATATGATCAATGCGATCAGTTGGAAGAGGAACGGGGAGGCGGGCCGCTCAATCGAAGCGTCGGTCCCGCCGCAGGAGCGGGATTCAGGTTAGGCAACGAGCGGCCGCCTCACGTTCCAAAGGTGATTTAGAGATTGAGCTTTATAATAGTTGGGTGGTTCTCCTTTCTGTTCCCCTCGAACTCATTAATTAAATAGTGAATCCCAGTTGCTCGGGTGTGGCCTGGCCGGTACGGATGCGCCAGAGATCGACGGCGAGCTGGCGAGCCACAGCGACGATGGCTTTTTTGCGCGCCGGGCCTGTGGCCAGAGCGCCTTTAGCCAGAATTCGTCTCCATTTTACGACCGGTTTATAGTTGGGCTGGAAACGGACCAGTCGCCAGGCCGCTTCGACCAGGGCGGCCCGTAAGCGCGGATTGCCATGTTTGGTGACACAGGTTTGAAGCCGGGTATTGCCGCTACTGTGTTCTCCGGGGCACAGCCCGGTGTAACTGCCCACCCGCCGCCGATTACTGAACCGCTGCCATTGGCCTACCTCCCGATCGATAACCACGCTGGTGAGTCTGCCAAAACCGCGGGGCTGACCCGGGCCGGCGGCCGCTTCCAGTTGTTGAGTCAGCGCCCGGATCTTCTCTTCCAATGCCACAAGGATTGGTTGACTGTTTGCCAGCAGCTGTCGCATCCACTGAGGAACTTCGAGCCTGGCAAAGGTGCGTCCCTTCCACCATTGCTGGACCGGTTCCAGCCCGTGATTGACCATGAGACTGCGGCCCTGGGCTTCGAGTTGTTTGCGCGCTTTGACTAACTGTTCGCGCTGCCGGTGGATCGCTCGGGCTTGTTCCTCTTTTTCGCTGGGCACGCGCACGATCGCCATGGCTTCCCGGTTGCCTTGAACAAAGCTGTCCAGTTTTAAGCAGAGGGCTTTGGCATCGACCCGATCGGTCTTTACCCGTTTATTGTGCCGGTCGAGTTTTTCCGGGCAGACCACGTAGCAGCTGATACCCAGAGCGCTGAGCTGACGCTGGAGGCAGAAGCCAAATCCGCACGCTTCGTAAACGGCGTAGATTTGAGTTCCCCGCCGAGCCAGCTTGGCTGCCCAGTGGAGAAACGCCGGTTTAGTAAAACGCTGGGGTGGTTTGGGATTGGTGCCTCCTTCCTGCATTACCACCATGTAAAAGTTCTGGTGCACATCAATCCCAAGCTTGATCAGCCCAGTGCTGCCATTAAACTGGCTGCGGGTTCCCTCGTGTGAGGACAACTCAGTATCTCTGATACTATTCATATTGTCGGGTGTAGGTCCCAAACCCGCACCCGGCAATCCTCAACATGTCATCCAGACGATGCAGCTAACGCCTTCCGGTACCGCGTTCACATTTTATTATGATTAGTGTATCCTTCGTTTCAATTCAGCCTCGCTCTCATCAGGCGTAGCTGATCTTGTTCTCGTTAGATCCAAACTCCCGCTGCGATGATGAGTCGCCATTCTTGTGTCGCCGGAGAGTTGCCGGTATCGTGAGCCCAGCGCGTCGTCTGTTTTCGATGAAGCCAGTGGATCATTCAGTCCGTGATCAGATGCGAAACCGTGGCCGCTATCGCGAGATGGCACGGTTTCGATCTAACCAGACGCTGGAGCTAACCGCCACCCGTCGCGCGTTCAGGCTGTTCTCTGTCTTCCGTCCTCTGTCCTCCGATTGTATGCTCGCTCTCGGTGGCGGTAGCTCATCTTGTTCTCGTTAGACCTTATGACCTTTCAGCGTTTCTCTAAGACTAAATTTACTGTCACACTTTCTGGCGGTCGGACGTATCCCTTCCGGGTTGGCGACATCACCAAGCTCATGATTTGGACTCCCGGCTGCGAGGTCGAGCTTTCACAGAGCGGCGACGAACTTTATCCGATCCGGATCGTGCGGCCAGAGATTCCAGATGAAGAAGTGCTCGCTCGGGATCCAGCCTCACCGACAGGGCTACCTGAAGATTTACCATGACCTTTGACCACGCTTCGGCTTCATGGGCAGAGGTGGCCGATTTTAGGTTCGCGATCGCCATTTGCTCGATTGGGCGCTGCTGGTCTAACCAAGCGATGGAGCCAACCACTGGCCGGCGTACGACCAAATTTTCCGTGACTCCAACCTCACCTCCCGCTGCCACACGCGCTCTCGCCAGTGGTGGCTCATCTTGTTCTCGTTAGATGCTAAAGGCCGTTATCTCGCTGATAGCATTGGTTTGCGCCGGGTGCCATCGCCCGACTTCAAAGGAAAAGCTGCTGATCGGAACATGGTCATCGCCTCTAACCGAAGAGATTGTAAATGGCACACTTCAATCCGTCGGCAGCGACGTGATGGAAGTTACCTTCCGGGCCGACCACAAAGAGTTTTGGCGTGTGCCGGGGCAGGACGAGCATGCCGCCGCTCGGTGGCACCTCGAAGGCGACTATCTCGTCTTTACGATGGAAACTAAGTCATTTGTCGGTCCACCCGGCATTACGCGACGGGAGAGAATCACAAAACTCACTTCAGATGAGCTTGTTTTCAGAGAAGGTAGTATAGAAGGTCGTTGGAAACGCGTACGATGACGCATCTAACTGGGCGATGCAGCTAACACCTTCCCGTTCAACGTTCGCTTTTGAAATGATTAGTGTATCCTCCATTGCAGTTCAGCCTCGCTCTCGGAAGGCGTAGCTGATCTTGTTCTCGTTAGACCTAAAGATACCATAGCCCGTGACAAACGAACACATTCTCGAAGCGCAGAGATTGCTCTCCGACATCAGAAATGCCCTAACCGTCCTGACCAGCACCACTGACGAAGACACATTATTCGCTATCGTGATGGGACGGATGCCAGCTATTTTTCATAAGTGGGATCGGCTGAGTTTTCGCGAGAGAATGGAGATATTCGGGCCGGAAGACGTATCGTTGTTGCATCAACCGCTGGCTACCATTTATGGCTTTGCCGAGATAGTACAGCGCCGACCTGATTACAAAGCGAGAATGCCCATGGTGGTAGCGGAGAATGTTCCCGCGGCCCAAGTTGTCTTGGACAGGGTTGCTGCGGCGTTGAAGGAAAAATGACAAAGCAGCCTTTGTTGGGGTCTGACTGACACCTCGCCAGCGTTACGCACACGCAGAGGTCTAACCAGACGATGAAGCTAACGGCCACTACGGTACGGCTTTGAGATTTTCCTCGATGATTAGCTCACTTTCTCCGCAGCTTGGCCGCAGTCCAAGTGGCCGTAGCTTATCTTGTTCTCGTTAGATCGAAACGCCCGCTGCGATGATGAGTCCGCATCCTTGTGTCGCCGCAGAGTCGCGGATATTATGAGTCCAGCGCGTGATCAGTTTTCGACGAAGCTTTTGGATTATTCAGCCCGTGATCAGATGCGAAACCGTGGCCGCTATCGCGAGATGGCACGGTTTCGATCTAACCAGACGCTGGAGCTAACCGCCACCCGTCGCGCGTTTACTTTTTAGATGACTACATCTCTTCCGTTGCAGTTCCCGCTCGCCTCCGGTGGCGGTAGCTCAGCTTTGTCTCGTTAGACCTAGTGCGCACACGAGTGTTGCTGATTGGTTTTCTGCTTGGGTTCGCTATTGCGACGTCCGGTCAAGTGACATCTCCAGATCTTGTGGGAAAATGGATCGGCGGCAGCTCTTCGATTGCTGAGGAGTACACTTTCCGAGCCGATCACGCCTTTTATTGCGGGGGCGGCGATGTTGTGGGAGCGGGCACCTGGAGGATCTACGGCGGGAAGAAACTGGAACTGATCTATCACTACGGCACTAAACCGATTTCCAGTTCATCGGGAAGAGATTGGTTTCTCATTGACGCAATCAGTAAAGGTTGCATACAAGCAAGGCGCTACTCCCGACTCAATGGCCAACTCTTACCTGCCGAGGTATGGACGAAGCAACTTTAAGGTCTAACCAGGCGATGCAGGCTCTTAATCAAGGGAAAAGTGTAGTTCTTTCCCGCCCCAATTGAGCGGACATTTTTTCCGTCTGGGGTTCGGGTGGCTTCTCGCTTTAGCTTTTGGAAGCGGAAGAGTGTCGATCGTTTTCTATCGGCGGAGCTTGAGACGAAGTGGCCTAACGAAGCGGTTTTTATCTGACGATGATATCTCCATCAGGCAGGCTCTTGGGACTGACCATCAAAAAGAACGTGGTCGTGCATGGTCGTGATGGGGAAGAGAGGAAAAAGTGTGACCCGGGTCTGCATTCACGCGAAACGGGTCTCAGACCGAGTGCTGGCTTGGCTGGATCAATCGCATGGTCGGGAGTTTCCCGGGTCTTTTCCCGTAAACCGCCGCGTTTTCATCTTAAGTCGGCTTCGTCAGAGCTAGCCTCAAGATGCCGCGCTGCTTTTAGTTCCAGAAACGGAAGCGGTTGCTGTTGTTGGGAAAAATCGGTTCGGATCAAAGGGCCGGCGTCGCAGCCACAAGAGCCACATCGCTTCCAGGATCTTGCGTTGGGTGTTCAAGCGGGCATGGCGCACGGTCGTGCGCTGCTTACTGGCTTGATAAAAACTCTTGATTGCGTTAGGCCCGGTCGTGCTTTTACAAGCCGTGCGCCAGGCGTGGTAACTCAAGTTCTTTAACTCGCGGTTTCCTCGGCGGTCCAGCCGCTGGTAGCCTAACGCTTTACCGTCACTCGAGCGATCGGTGATCCCGAGCTGGCTGTATTTCCAGAGCTTGAACTTGGTGGGGAAACGCTCTGGCTGTTCAATGATCGCGCTAAAGACGTGCGCCGCGATCGGGCCCACTCCGGGGATGCGCTGGAACTCGCGCACTTCCCAAAACTCTTTGCCCACCCGTTCCACTTCCTGGAGCGTTTCTTTCCACTGCTCGATCGCTTGATCGTGCTGAGTGTAAATGCGCAAGAGCATCCGCCGTTCTTCTTCCCCCGGGAGCTGGTCCAGATACTCCTGGCGCAGAGTCTTGGAAAACACCTTTAGCCCGTTGAGCTTGAGGACCCCCCATTGCCGGTAGCGTGCTTTAATCAGCGCCTTGAGCTCTCGCTGGGCATCGCGCCAGTTCAACAGCTCGTAAACCAGCGCTCGGTAAATCTCCCGAGTGCGATCAGTTCCCATCCATACTTCTTTGAGCTTTCCCAGGCGCAGAAGCAAACACATCGCGTCTACGTCTTGCTCATCGCACTTGGTCGGATTGGCATTGACCAGGCGATTGTGCCGCGGTTCGCAGATAAGGAGTCGCTCGACCAAGGGCCGGGCGATCCCACTGGCCCAGCGGGTGAGCGGTCCCGCTTCGATCGCCAGAAAAACCGCCCGCCGGCTTGCCCGCAGGGCCTTGAGCTCGGCCCGCAGTCGCTCCGCTTGGGTTTCAAAGCGCACCTTGGGTTGATTGTTTCCATCGTAGTCCATACTGCCCAGCACACTGTGCTCGCTGTGCAGGTCCAACGCGGCGTAAAGAGGAGTCTTTTTCTTCATGAGTTTGATGTTACCCTTCCCTATTCCAATCAAACCCCAATTAATGACGGCTCAGCCAACCGCTTCACCGCGTACATGCCTACCTGACCTGTGACTTCTGACCTCTGTCATTCTGATTTCGTCCTTGCTCCCATCAGCGGTGGCTGATCTTGTTCTCGTTAGGTCCATGGAAGCACTGGTCGCTGTTGTGATTTTCGCCGTCAGCCAAGTGTGCACAAACGCCGCTACTTCAGACACAATCACGTTGAAGGAGGCCGTCCGTGATCATTTGCTACTGTTTCACCCCCGTCCGGATTATCCAGATGAGGCGCGTCGTCGAGGTATTGTCGGCATGGCGGACTTCGAGCTAACCTTTGATTATGAGACCGGCCATCTTCGCGAGGTCCACCTCGCAAAAAGCAGCGGTTCACCTCTGTTGGACGCCGCAGCCATTGCTGCCCTGAAACAGTGGAAGGCCAAACCTCGCTCGATTCACCGCCTCCTGGTGCCGCTGGGCTTTGCCACACGCGAGCATTGGCCTTAAGGATCAGACCTAACCAGGCGATGGAGCCAACCCGCCTGAGGCGGGCCGGCGTACGCTCAAGTTTTCCATGACTCCAAGCTCACATCCCGCTGCCACGCGCGCTCTCGCCAGTGGTGGCTCATCTTGTTCTCGTTAGATCGTGAGCGCACTTCGCAGGTTGGCAATCGTCTCTGTCGTCTCCTTTAGCGTATTGTTAACGCTGACGGTCATGCTATTCCTTGCCACTGAATGGGCGAATCGAAGTGCCCAATTTGCGTTCGGAGATAAGGCGCGTCGTTTGCAAATCGACGGAAAGTCGGAGGCCTATGTCTTAGAGCACTTCGGGCCGCCTAGTCACACAAACCCGTCGACAGATGGTTCGGGCCACGTGCTCGTATACGTGCCGTGCAAGTGGTCTTTCTGGCCTAGCTACTCCAAGATTGCCATAGATGATCGCACCAGCACTGTATCCTTTTGGATGATAAACTCCGACTGAGCGATCTAACCAGGCGATGCAGGCTCTTAATCAAGGGAAAAGTGTAGTTCTTTCCCGCCCCAATTGAGCGGACATTTTTTCCGTCTGGGGTTCGGGTGGCTTCTCGCTTTAGCTTTTGGAAGCGGAAGAGTGTCGATCGTTTTCTATCGGCGGAGCTTGAGACGAAGTGGCCTAACGAAGCGGTTTGTATCTGACGATGATATCTCCATCAGGCAGGCTCTGGGGACTGATCCCTTCGGGCGGACCGTGCATGGTCGTGATGGGGAAGAGTGGAAAAAGAACTGAACTCGGGGTCTGCATTCACGCCAAACGGGCTTGGCCGGCGCTAAAGGCTTCGGCCAGAGCAATCGCTGTGGTCGGGAGTATCCTCGAGCTTTTCCCATAAACCGCTGCGTTCATGTTGCGATGGTTCGCTTCGTCACGAGCGAGCCGTCTAAGAACGCCGCGCTGCTTTTACTTCCAAGGCGGAAGCGGCTGCTGTTGGTGGGAAAAATCGGTTGGGATCAAAGGGCCGGCGACGCAGCCAGATCTGCCACAGCGCTTCGAGGATCTTGCGCTGAGTGTTCAAGCGGGCATGACGCACACTGCCGGTACGCACTTTACTGGCCTGATAAAAACTCTTGATCGCATTAGGACCGGTGGTCGATTTGCAGGCGGTGCGCCAGGCGTGATAAGAGAGATTCTTTAGTTCGCGATTTCCTCTTCGGTCCAGTCGCTGATAGCCTAACGCTTTACCGTCGCTCGAACGATCGGTGATGCCCAGCTGGCTGTACTTCCAGAGTTTGAACTTGGTGGGGAAGCGCTCCGGCGCTTCAATGATCGCGCTAAAGACGTGGGCGGCGATGGGACCCACTCCTGGAATGGCTTGGAACTCGCGCACCTCCCAAAACTCTTTGCCCAGGCGCTCCACTTCCCGAAGCGTTTCTTTCCACTGCTCGATGGCTTGATCGTGCTGAGAGTAAATGCGCAAGAGCATCCGCCGTTCTTCTTCCCCCGGCAGCTGGTCGAGATATTCCTGGCGCAGGGTTTTGGAAAAGACTTTTAATCCATTGAGCTTGAGCACGCCCCATTGGCGATAACGCGCTTTAATCAGCGTTTTGAGCTCACGCTGGGCATCGCGCCAGTTCAACAGCTCGTAGACCAGCGCCCGGTAAATCTCTCGGGAACGATCCGTTCCCATCCATACTTCTTTGAGCTTTCCCAGGCGCAGAAGCAAACACATCGCGTCTACGTCTTGCTCATCGCACTTGGTCGGATTGGCATTGACCAGGCGATTGTGCCGCGGTTCGCAGATAAGGAGTCGCTCGACCAAGGGCCGGGCGATCCCACTGGCCCAGCGGGTGAGCGGTCCCGCTTCGATCGTCAGAAAAACCGCCCGCCGGCTTGCCCGCAGGGCCTTGAGCTCGGCCCGCAGTCGCTCCGCTTGGGTTTCAAAGCGCACCTTGGGTTGATTGTTTCCATCGTAGTCCATACTGCCCAGCACACTGTGCTCGCTGTGCAGGTCCAACGCGGCGTAAAGAGGAGTCTTTTTCTTCATGAGTTTGATGTTACCCTTCCCTATTCCAATCAAACCCCAATTAATGACGGCTC